>JALHOD010000004.1 GCA_022843165.1 Pseudorhodoplanes sp. | reverse complement strand
TGGATGCCCGGGTCAAGCCCCGGCATGACGGTGGAGAGGTGAGGGCGCGTCGAAAACGCCTTAACGTCCCCGCTTCTTGAACCCGCCCCGTTGCCCCGGCTTGCCGGCGCTTGAGCGCGGGCCTTCGGATTTGCGCGCCGGAACGGATTCAACGCCCGGCCCCATGGAATCCAGATCGGGCAGGTGAGGGCCCTTGCGGCCTTTGGTGCCGGTCCGGTCCGGCAGCACCTCGTGATAGGTGGCGATGCCCATTTCGTCGAGCGAGGGCTTGTGCGGGCGTGTGTGTGAGGCCTGCCCCCTCACCCGGCCGCGCTGCGCGCGGCCACCCTCTCCCACAGGGGGAGAGGGTAGGCGCTTCGCGCCGGGATTGTCGCTCACCGCCATCTCGGTGGCGCGCAGGCGCTTGAGTTCGTCGCGCAGCCGCGCGGCCTCCTCGAAATCGAGATCGGCGGCGGCGGCGCGCATGCGCGCCTCGAGATCGGCCAGCACCGCCTCGAAATTGTGGCCGATGGTTGCGGCGTCGCCGAAGTCGCCGCCGCCGTCACCCGTGTCCACCAGCACGTGGTCGCGCTCGTACACGCTGCCGAGAATGTCGCCGATATTCTTCTTGATCGATTCCGGCGTGATGCCGTGTTCGGTGTTGTAGGCCTCCTGCTTCTCGCGGCGGCGGCCGGTCTCCGCCATGGCTCTTTCCATGGACCCTGTCACCTTGTCGGCATAGAGGATGACGCGGCCGTCCACGTTGCGGGCGGCGCGGCCGATGGTCTGGATCAGCGAGGTCTCGCTGCGCAGAAAGCCTTCCTTGTCGGCGTCGAGGATCGCGACCAGCGCGCATTCGGGAATGTCGAGGCCCTCGCGCAGCAGGTTAATGCCGACCAGCGCGTCGAAGGCGCCCAGCCGCAGGTCGCGGATGATCTCGATGCGCTCGATGGTGTCGATGTCGCTGTGCATGTAGCGCACGCGAATGCCCTGCTCGTGCAGGTATTCGGTGAGGTCTTCCGCCATGCGCTTGGTCAGCACCGTGACCAGCGAGCGATAGCCCTTTTGCGCGACGGCGCGCACCTCGCCCACGAGATCGTCCACCTGCGTGCGGGCGGGGCGGATATCGACCGGCGGGTCGATCAGCCCGGTGGGGCGGATCACCTGTTCGGCGAACACGCCGCCCGACTGTTCCAGTTCCCAGTGGCCCGGCGTCGCCGACACCGCCACGCTCTGCGGGCGCATGGCGTCCCATTCCTCGAAGCGCAAAGGCCGGTTGTCCATGCAGGAGGGCAGGCGGAAACCGTATTCCGCCAGCGTCGCCTTGCGGCGGAAGTCGCCGCGATACATGCCGCCGATCTGCGGGATGGTGACGTGGCTCTCGTCGGCGAAGACGATGGCGTTGTCCGGCACATATTCGAACAAAGTCGGCGGCGGCTCGCCCGGCTTGCGGCCGGTGAGATAGCGCGAATAGTTCTCGATGCCGGCGCAGGAGCCGGTGGCTTCCATCATTTCGAGGTCGAACAGCGTGCGCTGCTCAAGGCGTTGCGCTTCCAGCAGCCGCCCGGCGTCGATGAGCTGCGCCAGCCGCCATTTCAGCTCGGCCTTGATGCTCTGCATCGCCTGGATCAGGGTCGGGCGCGGCGTCACATAGTGCGAATTGGCGTAGATCTTGACGAATTGCAGCTCGTCGGTGTCGCGGCCGGTGAGCGGATCGAATTCCACGATCTTCTCGACTTCATCTCCGAACAGCGAGATGCGCCAGGCGCGGTCCTCATAATGCGCCGGAAAGACGTCGATGGTGTCGCCGCGCACCCGGAAGGTGCCGCGCGAGAAGTCCGGCGTGCGCTTGTATTGCAGCGCCACCAGGTCGGCGATGAGCTGGCGCTGGTTGATGCGGTCGCCCTTCTTGACCGAGAAGGTCATGGCCGAATAGGTCTCGACCGAGCCGATACCGTAGATGCAGGAGACCGAGGCGACGATGATCACGTCGTCGCGTTCGAGCAGGGCGCGCGTGGCCGAATGGCGCATGCGGTCGATCTGCTCGTTGATCGAGGAATCCTTCTCGATATAGGTGTCGGTGCGCGGGACATAGGCTTCCGGCTGGTAATAGTCGTAGTAACTGACGAAATATTCGACCGCGTTGTCGGGGAAGAAGGTCTTGAATTCCCCGTAAAGCTGCGCCGCCAGCGTCTTGTTGGGAGCGAGCACCAGCGCCGGGCGCTGGGTGGCCTCGATCACCTTGGCCATGGTGAAGGTCTTGCCCGATCCGGTGACGCCGAGAAGAACCTGTGTACGATCGCCGAGCTTCACGCCTTCTACGAGCGTTGCAATCGCGGTGGGCTGGTCTCCCATCGGCTCAAAATCGGACCTGATGACGAAGCGCTGCCCGCCCTCCGACTTCTCCGGCCGCGGCGGCCGGTGCGGCACCCAGGCGGTGTCGGGGGCGAATTCCGCGCGGCCCTCGCGCAGCAGCTTTTCCAGCGCGGCATTGCTGGCAGAGGCGCCGGTGACGCCGCGGGCGAGTTCCACCGGCGCATTGTCGATATCGCCCAGCCCGAGCTGTTCGGCCAGCGCGGGATCCAGTCCGCTGATCGGCGGCCCCTCATAGGGCGCGCGCGCGACATAGCCGGATTGCGGTTTCTCCTTGAATTCCCTGGGCGCAGAGCTGCGGGCGGTGTGCTCCGCCGCCCGGTCGGCGCGGCGGGTGAAGGAATTGTCGGGCGGCGGCTGCAGGCCGGTTCCCGAGCCGACGCCGGCGCGACCCCGGGAAATCCCCGGATTCAGCAAGTCGTCGAGCGCCGGATCGTGCGCCGGCGCGTCCGGCCGGTGCGCCTTGGCGCGCGTCGGTTTCGCGTAATCCTTGGGCTTTTTCGGAGGAGATTTCGCCATTATGCCGAGAATATGGGGGGAGTCGTGCGGCGAGGGAAGGGCGGGTTCCGCCGTTGCGCCGGATCAGGCATGCGATCACAGCCGCGTCGTAACGAATGGCCGTCATGCGGCACATTTATGCCGTTGAATGTTGAAACGTCGCAGGTTCCGGTTGAAAACTTTCCGCCGACATATCACAAGAACGTATCGGGTATTCTTGTAAGCGCGGCGTCAGCCAGCTTGCCTTCAGCGCACAGGCCTTTCATGTTCCCCCAGTCCAACCGCTCCTCACACACTCATTCGTCGCATGGCGGCGACGACGCCGAGATGTTCGATCTCGCGCCGGTGTCGCTCTGGCTCGAGGATTACAGCGAGCTGAAGGCGCTGTTCCACGAGTGGCGGGCCAAGGGCGTCGTCGATCTGCGCGCCCATTTGCGCGAGGATCCGGCGCGCGTGAAGGAGTGTTCCAGCCGCCTGCGCGTGCTGAAGGTGAATCGCAAGACGCTCACGCTGTTCGGCGCCCGCGACCTGCCGCATCTGGTGGAGAATCTCGGCCGTATCTTCCGCGACGACATGCTGACGACCTTCATCGAGGAACTGGCGCAGCTCTGGGACGGCAGGTCGCAGTTCGTCAGCAACACCGTCAACTACTCGCTGACCGGCGAGCGGCTCGACATCCAGCTCAACGGCGCGATCGTGCCGGGGCATGAGGCAAACTGGGACCGCGTGCTGATCGCGATCGAGGACGTCACCGAGCGCGAGAATGCGCGCCGCAGCCTGTCCGACAGCGAGAATTACGCGCGCGGCCTATTCTCGTATTCACCGGTCTCGCTCTGGGTCGAAGATTTCAGCGCGGTGAAGCGGCTGATCGACGAGGTGCGCGAGCGCGGCATTGAGGATTTCCGCGTCTTCACCGACGTGCATGAGGAATTCGTGGCGCGTTGCATGAGCGAAATCCGCGTGCTCGACGTCAACACCCGCACGCTGGAACTGTTCGGCGCGCCCGACAAGGATACCCTGCTGCGGCATCTTCCCGACATATTCCGCGGCGACATGGAGCAGCATTTTCGCGAGCAGCTGATCGACCTGTGGGACGGCAAGCTGTTCCAGCAGCGCGAGGTGGTCAATTACGCGCTCGACGGCAGCAAGCTCAATCTGCTGCTGCAATTCTCGGTGCTGCCGGGACGCGAGCAGGACTGGTCGCTGGTGCAGGTGGCGCTCACCGACATCACCGCGCGCAAGAAGGCCGAAGCCTATCTGGAATATCTCGGCACCCACGACGTGCTGACCAAGCTGTATAACCGCTCCTACTATGTCGACGAACTGAACCGGCTGGAGCGCAAGGGCCCGCAGCCGATCACCATCGTGATGGCCGACCTCAATGGCCTGAAAGTGGTGAACGACGAATTGGGCCACGCCGCCGGCGACGCGCTGCTGCGGCGGGCGGGCGAGGTGCTGAATTCCCTGGTCGACAAGCCGCATTGCGCCGCACGCATCGGCGGCGACGAGTTTGCCGTTTTGCTGTCGGCCACCGACGCCGCCGGCGGCGAAATGGTGCTGGAATCGCTGCACGACCTGGTGGAGGTCAACAACCACTTCTATCCCGACCTGACGCTCAGCCTGTCGATGGGAATCGCCACCAGCCGACCGGGCGAACGGCTGGAAGCCGTCGTGAAGCGCGCCGATCTGCTGATGCTGGACGCCAAACGCGAATTCTATTCGAAATCGTCGCACGACCGGCGCCGCGAACGGGCCGCGGCGAGGCAGTAGACCGCTCGCACCGGACGCTCAGCCGAGCGGGCCGGAATTCGGGCCTGTTTACGTGCGCGGCGCGCCCGGCTCGCGATAGGGTTCCGGCCAGAAATTGCGGATCTCTTTCGGCATCGAATTGCGCACATCCTCGATTTCGCCGGCCGTGATCTTCTTGTTCAGCAGATGGCACACTTCCATCACCGCCTGCGCCGTGTTGGGCAGCGGATCACGCCGGAAATGTTCGTTCACCTGCGCCAGGAAATCGTCCATGGAGCGGCTTTTCACCGGCGTTTTCGCCGGATGCCATTGCTCGTAATAGGCGCCGCGCAGCAATCCCGGTAATTGTGCGCCGAGATTGGCGGCTTCGTTCACCGACAACCAGTCCCGGATGGCGTGCAGCACCGCCTTCAGCAGGCGATAACTGCGGGCCTTGTTGTCCCATTCCAGCCGCGCATCCAGATCGTTGATCCAGACATGTGTGAGCTGGACAGTGTGATCGAGACTTTCGAGTCCGCTCATGATCCATCTCCACGATTTAAACGATCACAGATTGACCTCATCTGCACAACCGGCCTTGACCTGAATCAACCGGCCGGTGCCGCGTCTTCGTGAATGCAGGCGCCTAGAGCCGGGGCGGCGAAAAGGGCAGATTCAAGGCATCGGCCACCGCCCTGCAGGTGATGCGGCCGTCCTGGATGTTCAGGCCGTTGCGCAGGTGCTCATCCTCCGCGAGGGCGCGGGGAAAGCCCTTGTCGGCCAGCGCCAGCACGAACCGCCTGGTCGCATTGTTGAGTGCAAAGGTCGATGTGCGCGGCACCGCGCCCGGCATATTGGTCACGCAATAATGCGTCACGCCGTCCACGACGAAGATCGGATCGGAATGCGTGGTCGGGCGCGACGTCTCGGCATTGCCGCCCTGGTCGATTGAGACATCGACGATCACCGCGCCCGGCTTCATGACCTTGACAGTGGCGGCCGACACAAGTTTTGGCGCGGCGGCGCCGGGCACCAGGGCTGTGCAGATGACGAGATCGGATTCTTCACAGAGCGCGGCGATTGCAGCCGGCGTGGATGTGACCGTGCGCAGCCGCGAGCCGCACTGGACAGCGATGCGCTGCAGCGAGTCCGGATTGCGCGCGGTCACGGTCACGTCGGCGGCCATGCCGGTTGCGATCAGCGCCGCGTTGCCGCCGACTGTTCCGGCGCCGATCACCAGCACCTTCGCGGGTGCCACGCCGGACACGCCGCCGAGCAAGATGCCGCGCCCGCCTTGCGTACGTTCCAGATAATGCGCGCCGATCTGCGGCGCCAGGCGGCCCGCCACTTCCGACATCGGCATCAGCAAGGGGAGCCGGCCCTCGGCATCGGTGACGGTTTCATAGGCGATGGCCGTGACTCCTGACGCCATCAGCTCTTCCGTTTGCAGGCGGTCGGGCGCCAGATGCAGGTAGGTAAACAGCATCTGTCCCGGTCGCAGGCGCTTGCGCTCCGCAGCGAGCGGTTCCTTCACTTTCACGATCAGGTCTGCCCGCGCGAAAATCATATTTGAATCGGCGGCGATGGCGGCGCCCGCGCTGAGGTAATCCGCGTCGGGCAGCCCCGCGCCGGCGCCGGCCTGCGTTTCGACCAAGACCTCATGACCGCGCGTCACCAGTTCGGCCACCGTCGAGGGGACGACGCCGACTCGATATTCGTTGTTCTTGATTTCCTTCGGTACGCCGACACGCATACTGGGCTCCAGAGTGGAGAGGCCGGCCGCATTCTGTAAAATTTATTGTATCAGGCGCCGATACAGCCCGCCGAACATTGATCCTGGTCAAGCCGCTATCGATTGTGGGTGTTAGTTTGATAAATTATGCGGGAGTGTATTATGGCCCCGTCGCCCGAAGATTTCGTCAAGCAGCGCAACGAGATGGTCGAGAAGGCCATCTTTGCCCGCGGCGTGCGCTCGCCGCTGGTGCTCGACGCGATGCGCAGCGTGCCGCGCGAAGCATTCCTGCCGGCGCATCTGCGCGAATTCGCCTACGAGGATTCGCCGCTTCCGATCGAGCAGGAACAGACCATTTCCCAGCCTTACATTGTCGCCTTCATGATCGAGGCGCTGGCGCTGGAGGGCGGGGAACATGTGCTCGAGATCGGCGCAGGATCAGGCTATGCGGCCGCGGTTCTGTCGAAGATCGCGGGCGAAGTCTACACGGTGGAGCGCATCGGGCAGCTGGCCGAGAAGGCCGCGTCCACGCTGGCCGATCTCGGCTACGACAATGTGCATGTCCTGCACGGCGACGGCACCAAGGGATGGCCCGAGCACATGCCTTATGACGGCATTGTGGTCGCGGCCGGCGGTCCCAAGGTCCCCGACGCCCTCAAGCTGCAGCTCAGGATTGGCGGGCGGCTGGTGATTCCGGTCGGCAAGGACCGCAGCGTGCAAGAACTGGTGCGGATCACGCGCATCTCCGAACAGGACTTCAAGCGCGAAGACCTGGCGGATGTGCGGTTCGTTCCGCTGGTCGGCGAAGAGGGCTGGGCGCCGAGCCTGAAGGAGCCGCCGGCGCGAACCATGCCGTCCGCCCGGCCGCGCGAGCAGACGTTGGCGCAGAAGGTTGCCGCCGCCTGCGATCCATTCGATGAGATCGAATCGGCACCGCTGGATCGGCTGCTGGCGCGGATCGGGGATTCCAAGGTGGTGCTGCTGGGCGAGGCTACGCACGGCACCTCCGAATTCTACCGGATGCGCGAGCGCATCACGCGCGAACTGATCCAAAAGCGGGGCTTCCGCTTCGTCGCCATTGAGGGCGATTGGCCCGACGCAGCCCGGATCGACCATTATGTCCGACATCTGGAATATCCGCCGTCGGAATGGACTGCCTTTGCGCGCTTCCCGACCTGGATGTGGCGCAACAATGAAGTGCGCGCCTTTGTGGACTGGTTGCGCTCGCATAATGCGCTGAAGAAGCCCGGCGCCCGCGCCGCCTTTCACGGGCTCGATCTCTATTCACTCTACGACTCGATCCGTGCGGTGCTGAAATATCTCGACGATGTCGATCCGCAGACCGCGAGGGTGGCGCGTGAACGCTATGGCTGTCTCACGCCGTGGCAATCCGATCCTGCCACCTATGGGCATGCGGCGCTGACCGGCACCTATCACAATTGCGAGCCGGCGGTGACCGAGGTGCTGACCGACCTGATGAAGAAGCGCAACGCTTATGCTGAACGGGACGGCGAGCGTTTCATGGACGCGATGCAGAATGCGCGATTGATCACCAATGCCGAGCGCTATTACCGCATCATGTATTATGGCTCTCGCGCCTCCTGGAACCTGCGCGACACTCACATGTTTGAAACCCTGAAGACGCTGTTCGGATTCTATGGGCCTGACAGCAAGGCCGTGGTCTGGGCGCATAATTCGCATATCGGCGACGCGGCGGCGACCGAGATGCATTCGCGCGGCGAGCACAATCTCGGCCATCTCTGCCGCCGGGAATATGGCGACAAGGCCTATCTGATCGGCTTCGGCACGCATGGCGGCCAAGTGGCGGCGGCGTCGGACTGGGACGGGCCAATGGAGGTGAAAGCGATCGTGCCGTCGCTCGCGGACAGCTACGAGCATGTCTGCCACGAAACGGAAATCCCGTCGTTCCTGCTCAATCTCCGGCAGGCGGCCCCCGATCTCGCTCAGGCCTTGCGCATGCCGCGGCTGGAACGCGCGATCGGGGTGATCTACCGGCCGCAGACAGAACGGGCGAGCCATTATTTCCAAGCCGTGCTGCCCGACCAGTTCGACGAATATATCTGGTTCAACCAGACCGGGCCGGTTGCGCCGTTCGAGACGCACGAACTGGAAGACATGCCGGACACCTATCCGTTTGGATTGTGAAGCCAGACTTGCGATCTCAAGCGCTGAGCTGCATCAACTTGCGGCCGAAAAGGCCCCGGCTGCTTCGTTATGCGGCAATGCCCGAATGCGTCAACGCCGATCCGCACATGCAAAAGCCCGGACGTTGCCGTCCGGGCTTTGCGAGATGAATTGTTGAAGATGCCGATCAGGCCGCCGCCTTCTTGCGGTTGGCATCGAGCCGGGCATCGACCAGCGTGACCTGTGCGTCGATCGCCGGATGGCTCAGGCCCTTCTGCTTGGCGATGAGCTGCACCAGCTTGTCGGCGCGTTCGATATTAGGCGCACCGTTCTGCAGCGCGCGGGCGGCCGAGGCCGGTCGCGACAGGCTCTGCGCGGCGGCGGCATACTTCTCGAACGGCACGAGATCGCTCGGCAAGGCGCCGAGCTTCACGACCAGATCGTTGACGAAATTATAGACCGAGCGCGAAGTCTCGATGTCGCTGTGCACGGCTTCCTGCGCTGTGCGCATGCCGTCCCTGGTCACGCAGCGGTAATTGCCGGCGAGCAGCATCGCCCATTTGGCCAGCGGCACGAAGATCGAGTCGTGCACGCGCAGCTTGACCGGCAATTCGATCTTACCTTCCGGCGTGTCGAAACGCACGGCATCGATATCCTTTTCGAGTTGACGCAGGATGTCGGTGCTCTTGTCGCTGCTGAAGCGCGCGACCTTGAAATTGGTCGGCAGCGTCACTTGCAGCACGTTGACCTTTTCTTCCGGCGGGCGGATCGCCTGCGGATCCGGGCTGCACAGCGTCAGGCAGCCGGGATCGAAATTGTCCCACACCGTCGGATCGGTGTATGCGGGCTTCAGTGCATCGTAATCGAGGCCCGGAATGCGCTTTACATACGGCAGCGGCGGCATGTTCATGATCGACATGCAGGGCACGCGCGACTTCGCCACCGCGTCGAGCAATTCGCGCACGCCGGCGGAGCGATATTGCGGCTCCTGCATGGCGAGGCCGATCAGGTCGTAATTTTTCGGCTCGACCCCTTCCGCGCCGCCGGCCGTGACCTTGCCGGGCAGCTTGCGGGAATCGATTTCGATCTGGTCCTTGCGGCCCTTGACCGGCATGCGGACCCGGAAGCCCTCGACGTTGATCAGGTCGGCCTCGGCGGGAAGGCAGATCAGATGAACCGAATGGCCGCCGAACAGGATCTTGGAGGCCAGGAGCGAGCCGTATGACGCGCCCATGATCATGATTTTGTAAGCCATTGCTCTTCCTCCGGATTTTTTGTCGTGATACGGCGGCGAGGCCGTTTTTCGTCAGGGCGAACCCTAGTCAGTCGGCCCGCAAGGCGCAATCGCGATCGGGCGGAACTTAGCCGGTGTAACCGAAGCGCTCTGTCCTGATCAGGGTGCGGTGATGACCCAGTTCGGCCGGAAACGGGCTGCGATCTTGACGAGTTGTGGGTCCGAAGATGAAAGCGCGGCTTTTCGCCGGCTGAAAATCCGGCCTCTTGCAGCATCGCGGTCATGCGGCGGGTCAGACCGCTCCAGCCGTTCGGCTGTGTCCGCGTGATTCACGCAGAGTTTATGCGGGCGCCTTGCCGTGCCGCCAAGGATTTTAAATGGATGGTAACCGGGCCCAAGCGACTCTGCTGGTCGGGGACCGCCCATTTTTCCGATTGCCGGCAGGCGGGCTGTTTTCATGGACGGACGGGGCTGGTGATCAAAACGCGCGCATGGATGCTTCGCGTGCCGTTGTCGGCCTGGATGCTGCTGCTGGTTGTGGCGGCGCTGGCCGGTTATGCGATTTTCGGCCTGAAATATTATGCGGTCGAGAACGAACACCGCGAACTGCTGAAGAACAATTCGACCTATATCGAAATGGAGCAGAATGTGCTCGCGGCGCAGGCGAGCTACAGAATCGCGCGCCGCGCCGCCGGTTACGCCGATCTGCTGCCGCCAGAAGAGGTCGGCGACACCGCCCGTGCTTTCATCGACGCGGCCCGCGCTGCGGCCGCAGCCAACACGGTCGCCGCACTGGACGACCGCTTCGCAGCGCTGAACGAGGCCGTCGGCACTGTTGAAAAGTCCCTGGCGGGGCATCCGGTCGACGCGGCGCTGCTGAAAGCTGGCCTGCTGGCGGCAGAGGGACCGCTCGAATTGTTGACGCTGATAGCCGGAGAGGGCCGCAAGGCCGAGTGGGAGAATCTCACCTCCGGCAGCGAGACCAATTTTGCGGCGCTGATTGCGCTCCTGTGCATGGGTGCCGTGCTGGTAGGGGCGTTCGGCTATCTTGCGGCCTTCATTATCAAGCGCGTGTTGCGCGATGTGCTGCGCATCAATGCCGCGATCGCCAACGGACTGTTCGATGTCGATATCCCTGCCGTCGACTCGCGCTCGGAAACGGGGAAAATTTACGCTGCGTTGCGGACCTATCGCGATCTGTCGGCCGAGCGGGTGCGCCTGGAACTGGCGGCCAAGAATGACACCGCAGCGCGGAGCATGCGCCAGCAGCGGATCGAGGCCCGCATCACCGAATTTCGCGGCCAGGTCCAGGATCTGCTGACCGCCGTCGGCGCACACATGGATCAGATGCAGGAGACCGCCCGGCAACTGGCCCGTTCGGCGGAACAGACATCAGGCCGTGCGGGCGGTGCCGCCGGAGCCTCCGAGCAGGCGTCGTCCAATGTGCGGTCGGTGGCCGCTGCCGCCGAGGAACTCGCCGCCTCGATCGCCGAGATCAACCGCCAAGTCTGCGACGCCACCAACGTCGTCAAGGGGGCGACGGACGGCGCGCGGGCGACCAACGAAACCGTGGCCGGTCTTGCAGCGGCGGCGCAGAAGATCGGTGAAGTCGTCAGCCTGATTCACGCGATTGCCGGACAGACCAACCTGCTGGCGCTGAATGCGACGATCGAATCCGCGCGTGCCGGCGAAGCGGGGCGCGGTTTCGCCGTGGTTGCGGCGGAAGTAAAGGGTCTGGCTGGCCAGACCGCCAAGGCCACGGAAGAGATTGCAGCGCAGATCGCCGCAATCCAGCAATCGACGCAGCATTCTGTCGATGCGATCGGGGCGCTGGCGACGACGATGGAAGAGGTCAATTCCTACACGGCAGCGATCGCGGCGTCGGTGGAACAGCAGGGCGCCGCGACCGCCAAGATTTCCACCAATGTTCAGCAGGCCGCGTCGGAAACGCAGAAAGTCGTGGTCAACATGATCGAGGTGACGTCCGCGGTCGGCGAAACCATGGAGTCGGTCGCACTGGTGGAGCGGGCCTCGGTCGACGTCGTGGCGCGGACCGCCGAGCTGCGCCAGGCGGTGAACCGTTTCCTCGATGAAGTCGCCGCCGCCTGAGACAGGCGTCGATTACCCAACCTCAAAAAGCTGGAGACATTGCGCGTTACGCCCGCGCGTATTTCCCGCGGCCCCAGAGCCGGTCCTTGGCGTCATCGGTGGCGGTGTCGCGCGCCGACTTGATGCCGGCGACGATCTCCATTGCGCGCTTCACCGCCGGGCGGGCCGAGATCTTCTCGATCCATTTGGTCAGATGCGGGCGCTGCGCCACCGAGATCCCCATGAACTCGTAATTGCGCAACCACGGAAAGGCGGCGATATCGGCGATGGTGTAGTCGCCGGCGGCGACATAGGGGCGATCCGCCAGCCGCTTGTCATACAGATCGAACAGTCGGTTCACTTCGGTGCGGTAGCGGCTGACTGAGTATTCGTTTCCGGCCGGATTGAACTTGCTGAAATGCACATTCTGGCCGCACATCGGACCGAGCGTGCTCATCTGCAGCATCAGCCACTGGATGACTTCATAGCGTTGCGCCGTGTCGGTGGGCATCAGCCTGCCGGTCTTTTCGGCGAGATACATCAGGATCGCGCCCGACTCGATCACGGTATAGGGCTTGCCGCCCGGTCCCTCGTGATCGACGATCGCGGGAATTTTCTGGTTCGGATTGAGCCTGGTGAATTCCGGCGTGTAATGCTCGCCCTTCCACACGTCCACCAGTCTGGTGTTGTAGGGTAGTCCGAGTTCTTCAAGGACGATGAAGATCTTCTGAACGTTCGGGCTGGTGAGGGCGTAAAGGTCGATCATGGGTGACTCGCTGACGGCTGGATGATGGGCAAGTTCGCATTGCCCGGCGGAACTGTCCGTCAACTGCGCGCCCGTGTCCACTGTGCGCCTCGTGTGCGGTCATGCCGTCCGCACATATCACCATGGCGTGAGCCGGGCGCTCAGCGGCGCTTCCAGGCCTTTTCCGGCTCCTTGGTGCCGGCGCGGCGCACGCTCTTGATCGGCAGGGGTATCTGTCCGGATTTTTCGGCGATCTCGCGGTCTTGCTCCTCGATGATCCGCTGTGCGGGCTCATCGCCGTCAAGGCCCCCGAGCGCTTCGCCGGGCACACGACGGTTGGAGCGCTGGCTGCCGTCTTCGTAGAACACATCGAAGAGCACGAATTCGGTTCGTTTGGTCGGTTTGCGCGCCATGGCCGCTCTCCTTTCGTTGTTTGCGGTTGCGGGCCCGGATGTCCGGCGCGGCATCGCGGATATGGGTCCTACGTCACAATTGAAAAGGCCCGGCGCTCACGCGCCGGGCCCGTAGTCTTAAATGACGCGAGATCAGACGTTCGCGAGATTCGAAGCGGCCAGCTTGCCGCGCTCGCTCACGACTTCGTAGCTGAGCTTCTGACCTTCATTGAGGTTGCTCATGCCCGCGCGCTCGACGGCGGAAATGTGAACGAACACGTCCTGGCCGCCATCGGTCGGCTGAATGAAACCGAAACCCTTTTGGGCATTGAAAAACTTCACTGTACCTGTTGCCATGATATGGCTCCTTTGAAAAACGCCGATCGGCGTGTGCGGCTGCGCGACATCGCGCAGCCCTGCGTCCGAACTCAACGTTGTCTTGGAAGCGCCCTCGAACGGGCAGAAAGCAGGACAGCTATAATCTCGAACGTCGTGTATATGGGCCTTCAGGCCCCGGATTGCAACCGTTCGGCCTCGGCCGCGGGGGCGGAGAGCAGGCCGCGCGTCCTGAGCGCCTGTTTGAAGTCGCGGATTGCGGTTTCGGTGGTTTCCGAGCTGTTGGCCTTTTCCATCCGCCGAATCAAGGCCTTAAGGTCCCGATCCTTGTCCCGGATCACCCAGCGGCGGGCAAAAACCTTGGCATCGTCGAACGAGGCAATCCGCACGGGATCGGCCAGATTCGGCAGATAGGCGTCGAAATGCTGGGTGTAGGGGAGTGCCATCGCGTTATCTGTGACACGCCGCCTGCGGTGAAGCGAGCGATATTAACCTTCTTGCACGCAAGGCAGATGCGCGGCGCTTGTCATTCCGCTGCCTGCAGGCCGTGGCGGATATTGTCGCGGATCGCATAATGCAGCAGCCACGTTCCCGAGTAACGACCGAAATCTGCGGCGCAGGGATTCGAGGTCGAAGACGAGGAACCGCGAATTGACCAGCGTCGATTTTCCGGCGCCGCCGCCGGTCACATCCGGCGGAACACGACGCCTGCCACCAGCAGCAGATAGGCAATGGCCAGCGTATCGAACGTATGGCCGGCGCTGACCCACGGAATGCGAACGCGGGCATAGGCGGCCAGCAGCGCCAGAATGGCGAGAATGACGGAAACGGCGAACACGATCATGGTGGGCGGGGTCAGTGCAAACCCGCCGCGGCGAAAAGCCATTGAAGCCTCCTGAATGAATTCTTCGTCCCGGTCTCAAAGCTTACGATGGCCGAGACCGACCTTGGAATAGATGTCGTTGATATGTTTCTTCACGTCGTCGGGTACCGGATCGCTCGAGGTCTTGGACCAGCCGGCTTTCTCGCGGGCATATTCGGAAATCACTTCATCCTGATCCCCGGTCGCGCCGCTGACGGCGTAGGCGCCGACCATGACGTTGCCGTGAAAGATCGGCGCCGAACCGCCCGAGGCCGTCACCTTACCATTGGACAGGATGGCGGCATTGACCAGCATCTGCGGATTGCGCTCCTTGAACCATTGCTGGATCACGAGTCCGTCCGGAAAACGCGGGCTCATGGAACGGAAAGCCGCGACCGTGTAGGCCTTGGCATGGGCAAGGTCCGGGGTAATGAAGCCGGCATTGTCCATGCGTTCGAGCGCGATCAGATGGCCCTCCGGTCCAACCACGGCGATCGAGACATCCACACCCATCTCGCGGGCTTTCTCATCTACCGCGTCGAAAAATACACGGCAATCCTTGGCACGCAGCGTCATCGTCACCTCTAGTTGGTTTTTTGCAGTCCGGCCGCTTTCGCGACGGAACCCCATTTTTCCGTTTCCGACTGGATGTAGCGGGCGAAATTGTCCGCGCTGCCGCCGAGGATATCCATGCCCTGCTTCTTCAAAGTCTCGGCGACGTCCGGCGATTTCAGCGCCTCGTTGGTCGCCTTGTTGAGTTTGTCGATCACGTCCTTCGGCGTGCCGGCCGGGGCCATCAGGCCGAACCAGAGGCCGGTGTCAAAGCCTTTCAGGCCGGATTCCGACATGGTCGGGAGATCAGGAGCGGCACCGGCGCGCTGCAATTGCGTGGAAGCCAGTGCCTTCAGGCTTCCCTTCTTCACATGTTCCAGAACGGTGGCCGCCGGCGAGAACATGATTTGCACCCGGTTGGCGAGCAGGTCGGTGACCGCCTGGCCACTGCCCTGATAAGGAACATGCGCGATCTTCACGCCGGCCATCTGGTTGAACAACTCGCCGGACAGATGCGGTGAGGTGCCGACGCCCGACGATGCGAACAGCACCTTGTCGGGGTTGGCCTTGGCCAGCTTGATCAACTCGGCGACGCTATTCACGCCGGTGTCGGGATGCACCACCAAGATATTCGGCAGCGTCACCAGCGGTGCGATCGGCGCGAAATCTTTCGTAAAGGAGAAGGTGGTGTCCGGCCGGATCGCGGCGTTGATGGTGTTGGCCACCGTGCCCATCAGTAGCGTGTAGCCGTCCTTCGGCGCCTTCGAGACAAAATCGGTCGCGATATTGCTGCCGGCGCCCGGCTTGTTCTCGACCACGAATTGCTGGCCGAGCAGATCACCCAGTTTCTGGGCCACGACGCGGGCCGTGACATCCGCCGACGCACCGGCGCCGAAGCCGACGATCACGCGAACCGGACGCGAGGGATATGTCTCCTGGCTTGCCGCAGGCGTTGTGGCGGTCAAAGCGATCGCAGCGAGCGGCGACAGCAGGGCCAGCGATTTGAGAATCCTTGAAAGCATCGACGTGTCCTCCCGTGCGGCTCTCTGGCGGAGCCATGCCGCGGGGCATTTAATAGGGACGTGTGCCGTTGTGCGACTCTCTTTTTGTGACCTCTTTATGTGACGCGGGCAGCGGTGGGCATTTCTATATGTGAAAACTGGCGGTCCGCATCGCGAACCGCCAGTTTCATGTGAAGGTTGCAAGAAGCGAGCAGTGGTCGCGTCAGCGGTGCTGCACGACGATCTTGGTGCCCACCGGCACGCGCTCGTAGAGATCGGTCACGTCGTCGTTGACCAGACGGAAGCAGCCCGACGACACGGCATGACCGATGGTTTCCGGCGCGTTGGTGCCGTGGATGCGATAGACCGTGCTGCCGATATACATCGCGCGTGCGCCCATCGGATTGCCAGGGCCGCCCGCCATCCAGCGCGGCAGATAGGGCTGGCGCGCAATCATCTCTTCCGGCGGTGTCCAGTCCGGCCATTCCGCCTTGCGCGAGATGCGATGTGTTCCGCCCCATTGGAAACCGTCGCGGCCGACGCCGACACCATAGCGGATGGCGCGGTTGTTGCCGAGCACGAGATAGAGAAACCGGTCCTGGGTGTTGACGATGATGGTGCCGGGCGCCTCGTGCGTCCGATAGAAGACCGGCTGCGGACGGTATTCATATTCCACGGCGGCGGCGCGTCCGGTGTTGTCGATGCCGGGCGCCGGCTCCTGAATGGTGGGCTCGGGAATAAATCCCGGCGGACGCAACTGGGCATTTCCGACGACAGGAACGGAGCACAGCATTGCTGCCGCCGCGATTGACAGCCATCTGCGAGTGTTCATGTAAATCCCCGGCTCGGTGCAAAGCAGTTAGCTGGATTCTGCCAAGAATTCATCACCGGATTCAATATGTTCGGCCCACATAACCGCAATGTGAGGTGCGTGGGTCACACCCGCCGCGGTGTCAGGCCACCGCCGTCTTTCGCAGGCAATCCGGACACAGGCAGTCTCCGGTAGCGGGCAAAGGCAGCCGGAAAGTCTCGGCGGCGCACCAGC
The DNA here is from genome assembly GCA_022843165.1 of Pseudorhodoplanes sp. Lineage (GTDB taxonomy): Bacteria > Pseudomonadota > Alphaproteobacteria > Rhizobiales > Xanthobacteraceae > Pseudorhodoplanes. The sequence continues at coordinate 246,210 of JALHOD010000004.1, read as the reverse complement.
AATCGCCGCCGAGCCTGCATTCAAAGGCTCGGCCGCAGCGTTCGCAGGTCAGACGGCGCGGCGTCGCGACCGGATACGGTTCGGGTGTATGGGCCATAACGGCCCGATCATGTGCCCCGGCCCCAGAGCCCGCAATAGCGACGCGCCATGAATGGCAGTCCGTTCGCGTAGCCCGGCAGGGTGGCGTATTTCGGCAGCTGGAATTCCTTCTCTGCGGTGTCCCAGCATTTTCCGCCCTGTCCAAGCTTCTTCATCTCGGCGGAGGCGTCCTGCAGCAATTCGAGCTGCTGCTGGACATCCTTCTTGGTGCCAAGGCGCCCGTCAGGATGGCCCGGAATCAGCCGCTCCCAGTCCATCGCCAGGATTTTCTTGATCGAGTCCTCCGCCTCCAGCGGATAGAAGTCGATCATGCCGCGTGCCGGCATCCGGGCGACCGGCAGCAGATCGACCACGAAGACCAGCTTTTCCTTCGGCAGCCGCATCACCAGTGTCGAATCGGAATGGTTGAGGCCGACATATTTCAGTTCGAGGATGGTGCCGCCGAGCTTGATGGTCTTGCCGCTGTTGCTCACGGATTCGTCCGGCAGCGGCGTATGCGGATCTTTCAGCACCTTGAGGCGCTGCGTTGCACGCTGATGCGCGAGGATTCGGGCGCCGGCATCCTTGAACGCCTGGCCGCCGGCGATGTGATCGAAATGGTGGTGGCTGTAGATCAGATATTTGATCGGGGCTTTGGTGATCTTGCGGATTTCGTCGACATAGGTCTGTCCCCCGGTGGGGCGTCCATAGGCGACGGGGTCGGTGGCGATGACACCGTCCTTGGTGACAACGAACATCGCCTGATGATTGCCGTTGCGGAAAATGTAGACATTGTCGGTGCCCTCGACCTTGGTGGTCTCGATCTGTGGGCGTTGCTGTTGGGCGGCGGCGATTTGCGCGCCGCCTATCAGAATGGCGGCGGCAAGGATGGCGTGTAAAGCCTGCATGGCGTCTCCCCCAATTGTTATGATGTAACGTTCTGCGCATAAAAATCCGGCGGAGCTTTCGCCCCGCCGGTATAAACGTTCCAGATAGCTGATTATTCCGGGTGCGCGGCTTACTGATCGCCGGCGCCGACAAAACCCGCAATCTTCCAGCCCGCGCCGTCCTTCACATAACAGATCTGATCGTTGCCGAGTGGCGCGATGGCGTCGCCGGAGACGAAGCCGGTCTTGCCGGACGGGGTCACGATCTTGATCAGCGGAATCTGGTTTCCGGCCGGCGGCGCGCTGCTCTCGTCGGGCAGGATGCGGACGAAATGCAGGCCGAGTTTTTCGGATACCGGCGCTTTGGCGTTGTTGCCGGACCGCACTTCGACGCCATCGGCGAGCGGATAGCCCCATTCGCCGGGGTCGGTTTGGGTCGCCTTGGAGAGTTCTTCCAGCGCCTTCTCATCGAAAGTGGGATCGGCCGGCGCGCAGACGACCCCCTGCTTTCCGGGAAACGGAGTCGCCGTGGGGTCGCCCGAATAGCCGGCCAGCATGTCCCAGCCGATCGCTTCCTTGCCGGTCAGGCCGATGGTGGTGGAGAGATTGTCGATCCCGGATTTCTTCTTGTCGGCCTTGTCGCCGTTCTCGGCTTCCCAGAAGAAGCCCTGCGCCACGACCAGCTTGGCCAAGGCGGCGCGGTCCTTCTTTTGCGCGATCTCGCCGAGCTGTTTGCGGAAGGCCTCGAAACTGGGATCGTCCAGCGGCGTCGGCAGCTTCACCGCCACCGCCGTATAGGCTCTGGCCGGCGCGACTTTCGGCGCCTGCTGTTGCTGCTGTGGTTTCGCCTGGACCAGTCGCTGGGACTGGGCGGACGCCGCAATGGGCGTGAACAGCGTGATCGCAATCGTGATGGACAAAAGAGAGCGCATGCGGGCCTCCGGAATCGAACTGCGTCCTGCCTTTAGCCGAAGATTGCGACGGCGTTGCGGCGCTGGACAAGCAGCGGCGATGAATGAATATGAACGCTAGCATCCTCAGGGGGATGAGGGCACTTGTCGTTTGTCGCTTCCGGCCATCATCCCGTTCAAAAAATCGGCAACCCGAAACCGGACTGGCTCGATCCATGACCGCGATGTTCTCCTCGCCCTATCTCGCCCCCATCCTGCTGCTGTTCGGCTCCAACATTTTCATGACCTTCGCCTGGTACGGGCATCTGCGGTTCAAGGAACAGCCGTTGCTGCTGGTCATTCTGGTGAGCTGGGGTATTGCCTTCGTCGAATATTGCATGGCGGTTCCCGCCAATCGCTGGGGCAGCGCGGTTTATACGACTGCCGAACTCAAGACCATGCAGGAGGTGATCACGCTGCTGGTCTTTGCGGCTTTTTCTTTCCTGTATCTCAAGGAGCCGCTGGGCTGGAACCATGCCCTCGGCTTTTCGCTGATCGCGTTGGGCGCGTTCTTCGTGTTCCAGAAATGGTGAGCGTCATTTCGCCGGCGTCACACGCAGGACGCGTCCTGCCGAATTGTCGGTGACGAGCCACAGCGCGCCGTCCGGCCCGGTCCGCACGTCGCGGATGCGCTCGTTCAGGTCGCGCAGCAAACGTTCCTCGCTCACGATCTTCTCGCCGTTGACGTCCAGCCGAACCAGGATGCGCGTCACCAGCCCGCCGATAAAGACATTGCCCCTCCACGCCGGAAACAAATCGCCCTGATAGAAGGCCATGCCGGAAGGCGCGATCACCGGCGTCCATTGGATGATGGGCTGCTCCATCCCGGCTTTCTGCGTGCCCTCGTGAATCTTGAGGCCGGAATAGTCGATGCCGTAGCCGATCACCGGCCAGCCGTAATTCTTGCCGGCTTGCGGAACGTTGATCTCGTCGCCGCCGCGCGGACCGTGTTCATGCATCCACAGTTTGCCGGACGCGGGATTGAGTGCGGCGCCCTGCGAATTACGATGGCCATAGCTCCAGATTTCCGGCTTCGCGCCCTGCTTGCCGACAAAGGGATTGTCCCTGGGCACCGAGCCGTCCGGTGCAATGCGCACGATCTTGCCGATATGGTTGCCGAGATTCTGCGCCTGGTCGCGCGGGGCGTAGTGATCGCCCATGGTGAGAAAGAGATTTCCGTCCGGCGTCTGCACGATGCGGCAGCCGAAATGGTTTCCGCTCGAGGGTGGGCCTTCCTGCTGGAAGATGCGTTTGACGTCGGCAAGCCTTGGCGCAGCGCCGGCATCGAGCACCGCGCGGGCGAGCGCGGTCTGCGCGCCGCCGCTGACGGGATCGGAATAGCAGAAGTAGATCGTGCGGTTCTGCGCGAAATTGCGGTCGGTGATGACATCCAGCAGGCCGCCCTGGCCGGAGGCCGCAACTTTCGGCAGGCCCTCGATGGGCGCCGACAGCTTGCCGTCGCGGGTGAGAACGCGCATCCGGCCTGGCCGCTCGGTCACGAGCATGCGGCCGTCCGGCAGGAAGGCCAGCGCCCAGGGATTCACCAGCCCGGTCGCGACGGTTTCGACCTGCAGGTTTCCAGCCGAACTCTTGAAAACGGGCGCCTGGGGGAAGGCCGGACCGCTGACAAGAATAGCGCCGGCCAGGGCGGCGATCAGACGCGCGTGCATGCAATCTCTCCGTCGGGGACTGTGGTGCCTAACGGTAAGAACGCCCAGGCGGTTCCGAAAGTCCGCAGCCGGAGGCGCGATGACGCAGCCGCCATCCGCTCGCGCTCGGCCCGGACGATCTAGTCGGCTTTGCCGCCGCGCTGGCCGCGCGTCACGGCGGCGGTGATGCCGCCCATGCCCGCGATCAGCAGCCCGAGAAAGGCCGCCAGCGCCAGCGCGCCGTCCCGGCCATCCACGATCGCGCCGAGCGTGTCGGCGCGCGCCATTCCCAACGACACCGCGGTCAAGGCGACGGCGATGCACACCACCAACGCAACGGTCATCAGCAATTCGGTGAACGCAATCCGGCGCGCCATTAGGCGGCGAATGTTGCGAACAGGATGCTGGAATCCGATCCCGGTGATCCGATCCCTGGTCATGATCTTCAAGCTCCAACAAAAAGCGAATCAGCTTGAAGGCATTATCGTAGGGGATGCAGGCCGGGGTCCGGCCGGAAAGCGGCAAAGCTTTTGAGGGATCGCGGCGATTTGGCGGCGAATGGTTAATAAAGGGTTAAATCCTCATTCCGCCGCGCTCAGCGCCGCCGGGGACCAGTCCATGGCGATGTGACGGGGCTCCCGCGAGATACGATTCAGCCATTCGCGCAGGGCCGGGAACGGGGAGAGATCGAAATCGCATTGCTCCGCCAGATGCGTATACGCATAGAGCGCAATGTCGGCGATGGAATAGGTGTCGCCGGCAAAATAGCGATGTCTCGAGGCGTGCTTGTCCAGCACGTTGAGCGAACGCTGGCCTTCCTCCATCCAGTCGTCGAGGGCGTGCTGCTGCAATTCGCGCCCGCCCTTCACCAGGCAGAGCCAGAAATAGGCGGCGCCGATATTCGGCACAATGGCGTGCTGTTCGAAGAACAGCCATTGCAGCACGGCGGCGCGCTGCAAGTGATCGTCGCTCAGGAGCGGGCTGCGCTCGGCCAGAAACCACAGGATCGCATTCGATTCAGCGAGATGGCGATCCGGCGCGACTTCCAGCAACGGAATTTGTCCGCTCGGGTTCTTCGCAAGAAAATCGGGCGTATGGGTTTCACCCTTGAGAATGTCGATTTCGACATTCTCGTAAGGGATGCCGAGCTGCGCGAGCGCGAGCCGCACTTTGTAGCAATTGCCCGAGCGCTGCATGGAATAAAGCTTGTGCATGCGCATCTCCTTGCGGGATTCGGCGTTGCGGGTCCGAATGAAGTGATTGTGGCGCGGCGGAGATGAGAAAGAAAGGCCGGCAATTACATGGCGAGGATGCGGCGGCCGATAATAAAGAACGTTTTGGGCGTCACATCTTATTGAATCGCCAAAGTCTTCTCCTTTTGCCGCGGAATCCGGTTTGTTTTTCGCGGCTCAATTCTTGTTGCTTCAAATTCAACGAAACCGTCATGCGCTCGTCATCCGAGGGCATGATGCGAGGGTCGGTGGATGAGGCGGTTCGCACGGTCAAGAAGGATCGGCCGGCTCACCGGGCAGGACGGCCCAAGGGCATGCCCCTCATTTCCAGCTTCGGGCCCGCGGGGCCAAGTCCGCCGGTGCTGAATCCGCGCCGCCGCCCGCCATCAACCGGGATCATGAAATCATCACTGATTGTGGCTTGCCCCGGAGGCCTAGGCGTTTTACCAACGCGACGCTCTTTTAGCCATGTAGCGCGTCCGGACGGGCACCCGGATCCACTTCGCCTGGACGCGCTCCAGCCCCGGAGACACTTGAAAATGGCCTTCCTCGCGGACTCGCTCAAGCGCATCAAGCCCTCGGCCACCATCGCGGTGACCGATAAAGCGCGCGCCTTGAAAGCGGCGGGCCGCGACGTGATCGGGCTGGGCGCCGGGGAGCCGGATTTCGATACGCCCGACAACATCAAGAAGGCTGCGATCAAGGCGATCGAGACCGGCAAGGCGGCGAAATACACCGCCGTCGACGGCATTCCGGAACTGAAGGACGCCATTGTCGCGAAGTTCAAGCGCGAGAACGGTCTCGACTACAAGACCTCGCAGATCAGCGTCGGCACCGGCGGCAAGCAGGTGCTGTTCAACGCGCTGATGGCAACGCTCAATCCCGGCGACGAGGTGATCATCCCGGCGCCGTACTGGGTGAGTTATCCGGAAATGGTGGCGCTGCTCGGCGGCACGCCGGTGGCGGTCGAGACCACGATGCAGGCGGGCTTCAAGCTGAAGCCCGAGCAGCTTGAAAAGGCGATCACGCCCAAGACCAAGTGGCTGATCTTCAACTCGCCGTCGAACCCGACCGGCGGCGCTTACACGCGCGCTGAAATCAAGGGGCTCACAGACGTGCTGGTGAAGCATCCACATGTGCATGTGCTGACCGACGACATGTACGAGCATCTGGTCTATGACGATTTCGTTTTCACGACGCCGGCGCAGGTCGAGCCGTCGCTTTATGATCGCACGTTGACGCTGAACGGCGTGTCGAAGGCGTTCTGCATGACCGGCTGGCGTATCGGTTACGCCGGCGGCCCGGAACCGCTGATCAAGGCAATGGCGATGCTGCAGTCGCAATCGACATCGAACCCGTCTGCAGTGTCGCAATGGGCCTCGGTCGAGGCGCTGAACGGACCGAAGGATTTCATCCCGAAGCACAACAAGATCTTCAAGGAGCGCCGCGACCTCGTGGTGTCGATGCTGAATCAGGCGAACGGGATCAAATGCCCGACGCCGGAAGGCGCTTTCTATGTCTATCCGTCCTGCGCCGGCACCATCGGCAAGACCGCCGCGACCGGGAAGAAGCTGGAGAACGATCAGGATTTCGTGACCGAGCTTCTGGAATCAGAGGGTGTGGCGGTGGTGCAGGGGTCGGCCTTCGGCCTTGGTCCGGCCTTTCGCATCTCCTACGCGACCAAGACGGAAGATCTCGAGGAAGCGTGCCGCCGCATTCAGCGGTTTTGCGGAAATTTGAAGTAAAGCCTTATCGCCTCGGTGACGATCGGGGTGTAGCTTTACCGGGGTTTTGCGCGCCGCCGTGGCGGTGCGAGACCGCTCACAACCAACGGGTCATCCTCATGCGCCTCCTGTTTGCAATCGCCGGACTGGCATGTCTCGCTGTCTCACCCGCTCCCGCATCTGCGCAGCAGGTGCAGGCCGGCGTGCTGGAATGTACCGGCGGAGAAACGATTGGATTTGTCATCGGCTCGGTCACCGACCTGAACTGCATCTACCGTCCGGATTTTGGGCCTCGCCAGGCCTATCGCGCCGTCATCCGGCGCGCCGGCGTGGATGTCGGCGTGACGCCGGTGTCGAGCCTGGTGTGGGGTGTGTTCGCGCCAACCCAGCAGATCGGCTTGGGCGACCTCTCCGGAAATTACGGCGGCGTCACCGCCGGCGCGACCATCGGCGCGGGCCTCGGCGCCAATGTGCTATATGGCGGGTCCAACAATTCCATCGCCCTGCAGCCGCTCAGCGTCAGCGGTCAGGTCGGGTTGAATGTGTTCGCCGGAATCGCGGGGCTTGAGTTGCGATTTGGCCGCTGACCGGTCCGCCTCGCATGCCATCTCGGCGCGCTTCGCGGCGCGCCGATTTTATTTGAACACGATCCGCCCTTCGACGCCGGTTTTCACCGTGCCGACCTTCTTGAGATAGACCATCACTTCGTTTGCCATCAGCGGGCCGTCGGCATCGGGGATGAGACGCTTGGCGTCGCGGAACATCGTATATCCGTCGCTGCCGCGGGCGAGGAAATCGTTGGTCGCCAGCTTGTAGATCCTGTTCTCGTCGAGCGGCGCGTCGCCGACGCGCACCGACAGCACGCGCTGTCCGGCCGGCTTCGAGAGGTCGGCCTCGAACCTCATGCCGGAAATCTGCGGGAAGCGGCCGGCGGTGTTCGGCAGCAGGCTGATGCCGTTTTCCAGTGCCGCGCGCAACGCCTCGCCGCTGACGTCCAGCACCACGACGTGATTGCCGAAGGGGAATTCCGCCAGCACGTCGCGCCGCGTGATCGCGGTGCCGGGCGGATAGACCTTCTCGCCGCGGATGCCGCCGCCATTGGTGATGGCAACATCGGATTCCGTCGTGGCGCGGATGGCGTCCGAGAACAGGTTGCCGATGGCGGCCTCGCTCGTGCGCATGGTGGCGGTACGGCTGTCGAGTTGCACGGCAGTGGTCGCGATCGCCACGTCGAGTTCCTTCGACAATTCGGCTTCGTAGCCGCGCACGACCGCGAGCACGGCCGGGTCGGGTTCGACATCGGCAGTGTCGACCACGCGGAATTTCGGGAACCACGACGTCACGCGCCGGCCTTCGCTCATGCCGACGCGGATGGTGAGGTCGATCATGGTCACGTAATGCGCGTCATGGCTCGATTCCACGATCGCAGTGCGCCCGTCGTAATCGAGAAACAGGTCGTGGTCGTGGCCGGTCAGGATCAGGTCGGCGGCGCGGCCGGTGAACAATTCGACGTCCTGGACGCGCGGCGCATGCACGACCGCGACGGTGAAATCGGCGCCTTCGGAGCGCAGCGTCTCGGTCTGCTCCCGCACCGAGGCAACCAGCGGCGAAAACCGGACATCGCCGGAATTCGACACCTGCGGCGTCTCGGTGAGCGCCTGACCGGTCAGGCCGATACGGACGCCATCGACGTCAAGCAGGGCGCGGTCCTGATAGCCCGGCAGCGGCGTGCCGTCGGCGTTGCGCATATTGGCGGCGAAGAGCGGAAATTTCGCCTCCTTCATGCGTTGCAGGAAGACGTCCTTGCCGAAATCGAATTCGTGATTGCCGGGCACGAAGATGTCGGGCGGGATCATGTTGAGAAGCTGAATGATGTGATAGCCGCGGTCGATGCCCGATAGCAGCGAGGGCGAAAGCGTGTCGCCGGCATGCACGAAGACGGCGCGTCCGCCGGATTTTTCGGCTTTTTCGCGTTCCGCCTTGACCACGGCGGCCAGGCGCGGAAAGCCGCCACGCTTCTTCCCGTCGGGGCCTTCCTCCTCGTTCATCAGGTAGATGTCGTTGACTAAAATAAACGTGATCCGGGCCGTCTGCGCATGGGCCAGACGCGGCAAACCGGAGATCAGCGCCAGACAGGACGATCCGAACAGGAAAAGGCGGCGGGTCAGGGTCATTTATCGGTTGATTCGCATATATCTTGTGTGGCTTAGCATGGTCGACGACCGGGGCGGCAACCGCCTTTGTCGCAGAATGTGCGGATCATGAATAAACCCGAAACACGCTTTCAGCCAGACACGCGCCATCTTCCCGAGGGCCACCCGCCGGTCGCATGGGGATGCATCGGCGTGCTGTTGGTCAATCTCGGCACGCCTGACGCCACCGATTTCTGGTCGATGCGCCGTTACCTCAGGGAATTCCTGTCCGACAAACGGGTGATCGAGGAAAATTCGCTGCTCTGGAAGCTGGTTTTCAACGGCATCATCCTGACCACCCGGCCGCGCGCCAAGGGCCGCGACTATGACACGATCTGGAATCGCGAAAGAAACGAGTCTCCGCTCAAGACCATCACCCGCTCGCAGTCGGACAAGCTCGCCGCCACGATGAACGACAAGCGTGTCGTGGTGGACTGGGCGATGCGTTACGGCAATCCGTCCATCGCCTCGCGGATCGAGGCGCTGGCGGCGCAAGGCTGCGAGAAGCTGTTGATCGTGCCGCTCTATCCGCAATATGCCGCGGCGACGACCGCGACGGTCTGCGACGAGGCGTTCCGCAAGCTGATGACCATGCGGTGGCAGCCGACCCTGCGTGTTGCGGCGCCCTATCACGACGATCCGGTCTATATCGAGGCGCTGTCGTCGTCGCTGCGTGCGGAACTGGCCAAGCTGCCGTTCGAGCCCGAGGTGATCGTCGCGTCGTTCCATGGCATCCCGAAAGAATATTTCGACAAGGGCGATCCCTATCATTGCCACTGCGCCAAGACCGCGCGGCTGCTGCGCGAGGCGCTCGGCTATGACGCGCGCAAGCTGATGATGACCTTCCAGTCGCGGTTCGGTCGCGCCGAATGGCTGCAGCCCTACACCGACAAGACTGTGGAGGCGCTGGCGAAGAGGGGGGTGAAGAGCCTCGCCATCATCACGCCCGGCTTTTCCGCCGATTGCCTGGAAACCCTGGAGGAAATCGCGGTCGAGAACGGCGACATCTTCAAGGAGCATGGCGGGCAGAACTTCGCGGCGATTCCCTGCCTCAACGACAGCGAGCCGGGCATGGCGGTCATCCGAAACCTGGTCCGGCGCGAGCTGCAGGGCTGGTTGTGAGGGCCTTCGGGCTACAATCAACCTCCCGTTAACCATAAGCCTTTTAACTCCATTAACCATTTCCGCCGGCCGCGAGGCCGGCTGTTGCCGTTTGGTCCGCGAGGACCGGAGCGGGCCTCGGGAGTTCGAAGGTGGCGGGATTGCGCCGACGCTGTCTGTCTGTGCCATTGAGGGTCGGCGTTGCGTGCGCGGCGCTCGCCGGCGGCATGGCGGATGCCGGCGCCCAGCAGACCTTGCCGCAGGAACAGGGCTCCCAGCAGGATCCCACAGACTCCCGCCTGTTCCGCCCGCTGATCGACGGCGACCCGCGCAATCCCCAGCGCTTTCGCAAACCCCAATACGGCTATTCGCCCGCCTTCGGCGCCGGCACCACCGGTTTCGATTCCACGAATGCGCGCGTGAAACGCCGGGTTCAGCAGGACCGGCAGCGGCGCAAGACCATCGAGACGCAACGCGCGCAGCCCGTCGTCGCGCCGGTGCCCGATCGCACGGTCGCGCCGGTGTTTCAGCCGCCGCCGCCAAGTGTCGCGGCCACACGCGCGCTGAACCGGAACGCCGCCTCGCCGGAGATCACCGGTGAGACGCCGCGCCCGGTGCGCAAGAATTTTGTCGAGGAAGATCCCTTCAGCCCGCTCGGCATTCGCGCCGGCTCGCTGATCCTGCGCCCGGCGATCGAGGTGTTTGCCGGACGCGACAGCAATCCGCCGCGGGCGGAAAATCCGGTGGGATCGAGTTTTGAAACCGTGGCGCCGGAATTGCAGATCAGGTCGGACTGGTCGCGGCATGAATTCAGCGCCGATCTGAAGAGCAAATATACCTGGTACAACAAGCTGGAGAATTTCAACAAGCCGGAGGTCGATCTCAACGCCAAGGCGCGTATCGACATCACCCGGCAGACCCGCGCGGAACTGGAAGGCCGCTACAAGCTGCTGGCCGATTCCCCGAGCGATCCCAATCTGCCGCAGGGCATCGCCAAGCCGCCGCTCTATTATCAGAGCGGTGCGACCGCGGGGCTCGCACACCGGTTCAACCGGCTGGAAATTTCCGCCAAGGGGCTGTTCGACCGCACTGCGTATGACCAGGCCGAATTGAATGACGGCACGACGCAGAGCCTCAAGGACCGCAATTTTGACCAGTATGCCGGCCTGCTCCGCGTCGGCTATGAGATCTATCCCGGCCTTACGCCATTCGTGGAAGGCGGCATCGACCGCCGCATCCACGACCTGCAATACGATTTCTCCGGCCTGCAGCGGGATTCCGACGGCAAGGTTATCCGTGGCGGTTCAACCTTCGAATTCACGCGGCATCTCACCGGCGAAGCCTCGATCGGTTATCTGCAGCGCGATTACAAGGACCCGACCCTCGGCAAGCTGCACGGTGTGATCTACGACGCCGCATTGACCTATTACGCCACGCCGCTGACCACGCTGAAGCTGGACGCCAAGTCGCGGGTCGATGAATCGGTGCTGCCGGGCGTGTCCGGCGCGCTGATCCGCGATGTCGGACTGCAGGTCGATCACGGCTTCCGCCGCTGGCTCATCGGCACGCTGAAATTCGGTTTCGGCCAGGACGATTACGAAGGCTCGACGCGCGTGGACGATCGTTATACCGCGTCAGCCGCACTGACCTACAAGATCACGCGCGAGGTGCATCTCAAGGGCGAGTTTCGCCGCGAGTGGCTGAGATCCAATGTCGAGGGAGCGGATTACACCGCCAATATTGCGATGGTCGGGCTGCGGTTCCAACGATAGCCGTTAGGCCCCGCTGAGCAGCGCCTTCAATTCCGCACGAAGGTCCGGCGCGATGTCGTCGCGTTCCAGCGCATAGGCGACATTGGCGGTGAGAAATCCGATCTTCGATCCGCAATCGTGCGAGCGGCCTTTGAACTTCAGCGCGTGGAAGGGCTGCTTCTTCGCCAAGGTGATCATGGCGTCGGTGAGCTGGATCTCGCCGCCGGCGCCGGTCTGCTGGTTCTCCAGGATGTCGAAAATCTCCGGCTGCAGGATATAGCGGCCGGTGATGCTGAGATTGGATGGTGCGTCCTCGCGCTTCGGCTTCTCGACCATCCTGGTGATCGGCAGGGAATTGCCTGAGCCTTTGCCGACGCCGACAATGCCGTACATGTGCACGCGGTCCATCGGCACTTCCTCGACCGCGATGATGTTGGCTTTCGATTTCAGCTTCGAATAGGCATCGATCATCTGCGCGAGGCAGCCGCGCTTGTTCTGCACCAGCACGTCCGGCAGCACGACCGCGAACGGCTCGTCGCCGACGATCTCGCGCGCGCACCAGACGGCGTGTCCGAGCCCGAGCGGGGATTGCTGGCGGGTGAAGCTGGTCTGTCCCGCGCCGGGCATGTTGTCGTCGAGCAGCTTGAGCTCTTTCTTCTTGCCGCGCTCCTTGAGCGTGACCTCAAGCTCGAATTGCCGGTCGAAATGGTCCTCGATCACCGACTTGTTGCGGCCGGTCACAAAAATCAGGTGCTCGATCCCCGCCTCGCGTGCCTCGTCCACCACATGCTGGATCAGCGGCCGGTCCACGACGGTCAGCATTTCCTTCGGCATCGCCTTGGTGGCCGGGAGGAACCGGGTGCCCAGACCGGCGACGGGAAAAATGGCTTTGCGAATGGGTTTCATGAGGAAAATGGCCGGTCCGATCGGGAGTACGGGAGGTGCGATAATGCAGCAACGCGGGTAAAAACCATGCCGTCTCCCTTGCGTCCACGGGATTGTGAGCCCCATTAACAGTCCCGCAACCATATCCGTTCCCCATAGGGCCAGATCATGGCCAAATGTCTGGATGGGTGAGGGCATGAGCGTGTCGCGTCGATCTATTTCCTGGGGTGTGCCGGCGGCAGCCGCGGTGATTGCAGCCGCGCTGAATGCCGGCTGCACGCAGATAGCGAGCGATTCGATCCCGACCGCCTCGGTCGGCCGCACTGCGTTTGCGCAGGACACCTCCGGCTGGAGCGGTCAATCGGGCGCCTCCGGCCATCCGCAGATGACGGCGGACGCGATCCAGAATGCCGCGGCGAATTTTCAGCGCTGCATCGAGGGACTTTATCCGGCGGCGGCCAGGCGCGGTGTGTCGCGTGCGACCTTCGACGAGCAGACGCGGGGCCTCACGCCCGAACTCAAGATCATGGATCTGGTCGATGCCCAGCCGGAATTCACCAAATCGGTGTGGGAGTATGTCGATCTTCTGGTGAGCGAGGATCGCATCCGGCGCGGGCGCGAGATTCTCGCCGAGCATCGCGCTGCCTTCGATGTGGTCGAGCGCACCTATGGTGTCGACCGCCACATCCTTACGGCGATCTGGGGTATTGAGTCGAAATATTCCACCATGGGCGGGGAGCGTCCTGTGGTGCGTTCCACCGCCACGCTCGCCTGTGTCGGAAGACGCCAGGATTATTTCCGCAACGAGTTCATCGCCGCGCTGGAATTGCTGGAACGTCGCGATGTAAGGCCGGAACAACTCAAGGGTTCCTGGGCCGGCGCGTTCGGTCCGACGCAATTCATGCCGACGGTTTACAAAAATCACGCCGTCGATGCCGACGGCGACGGCCATCGCGACATGATCAATTCCGTGCCGGACATGCTGGCCTCGACGTCGAACTTCTTCCGGCGGAACGGCTGGGAAAGCGGACAAAGCTGGGGCTACGAGGTCGTGGTCCCGAAGAATTTCAACTATTTGTTGGCCGATCGCTTGCGTCAGATGACGATCGCCGAATGGGAGCGGCTCGGCATCCGCCGCGCCAGCGACAAGCCGTTTCCGCGCCCTGGCGACCGTGCCTATCTGTTCGTGCCGGCTGGGTCGCAGGGGCCGGGCTTTCTGATGCTGCACAATTTCCGCGTCATTATGCGCTACAATCCGGCGGAAGCTTACGCACTGGCGATCGGGCATCTCGCCGACCGACTGCGCGGCGGCGACGCCTTCGTGCAGGCCTGGCCGCGCCATGAGCGCGTTCTGTCGCTCAGCGAGCGCGCCGAGATGCAGCAATTGCTCGCGCGCCGCGGCTATGATGCGGGCGGGGCGGACGGTCGCTTCGGCGCCAAGACCCGCGCCGCCATTCGGGATTACCAGGCCGCCGCTGGCCTCGTGCCGGACGGATTCGCCACCCAGACGGTTTTGGCGCGGTTGCGCGGATCGTGAAGCGCGGGTCGCGGGTCTGAGCCTGCCTTTTTCCGCCATTTTTGGGCGTTACTTGACCAGAATGGGCCGGAAGGCGCATGTCAGAGCCTGAAGGCAGGGTTTGCTATGCTGGTACAACGCCACATGTCGCACAAGTCCAGAAAGGCCGCCTGCATCCAGGCTTTGGCCGTGCTGGTGGCCGCCGTGACGCTGGCTGCGCCCGCCGCCGCGCAGTTTTTCGACGACCGTTATCCTTTCCAGCAGCGCCGGTTTCTCGATTTCCAGCCCGACGATCGCCCGGCCGATTTTTCGCGAGCGCCGGCGGCGAAAAAGACCGACATACAGCCGACCACGAAAATTCTGGTGCTCGGCGATTCGCTGGCCGACTGGCTGGCCTATGGTCTGGAAGATGCGCTGGCGGAAACGCCGGAAATCGGAATCATCCGCAAGCACCGCGCTTTCTCGGGTCTGATCCGCTACGAGACCCGCAGCGACATCGAATGGGCGCAGGTCGCGCGCGAGGCCATCGCGGCCGAAAAGCCGCAGGCCATCGTCATGCTGCTGGGCGTGCAGGACCGGCAGGCCATCCGTGAAAAGGCCGCCACGCCGGCGAAGCCCGGCCAGCCGCAGGCCGGCGCTGCGCCCAATGCCGATCCGCAGGATTCCGAACAGACGCCCACCATCGCCGCACCCGAATTGCAGCGCGGCCGCACCGCGGGCGCGCATGAATACCGCTCCGAACGCTGGGAGCAGCTCTACAGCAAGAAGATCGACGACACGATCGCGGCGTTGAAAAGCGCGAACGTGCCGGTGCTGTGGGTCAGCTTGCCGTCGATCCGTGGCGCGCGCTCGACCAGCGATGCGCAATATCTGAATGAGCTCTATCGCTCGGCGGCCGACCGTGCCGGCATCATCTATGTCGATGTCTGGGACGGGTTCGTCGACGAGCAGGGACGCTTCACCACGCGCGGCCCGGACTTCGAAGGCCAGATCCGTCCGCTGCGCACGGCAGATGGCGTGCACTTCACGAAGTTCGGTGCGCGCAAGATCGCGCATTATGTCGAGCGCGATCTGCGCCGTGTGCTCACCGCGCCGATGCCCGTGGCGTTGACCAGCCCGGCCGATCCGCAGCCGCTGCAAAAGCCCGTTCCGGGCGCGCCGGCGGCGCCGGCCGCACGGCCGCTGGCCGGACCGGTGCTGTTCCTGGCCTCGCCGCCGCATGAAGAAGAGCTGCTCGGAAGCGCGACGACGCGTCCGAAGACCGATGACAACGCCATGCGGGTGCTGGTTAAGGGGGAAGCGCTGCCCGCCGCCGCCGGCCGCGCCGACGATTTTTCCTGGCCGCCGCGTGCCCCGAATCTGGCGCTGAGCGAACCGCTGCCGCCGAGCGGCGCGCCGATCTATGCCTCGCGTCCGCTGCCGAAACCGGCGCAGCCGCAAACCGCCGCGACGGGTCCCGGCGGAACCCGCATTGCCGGCCAGCCGGTACTGCAGGGGCAGATCCAGCCGCAACGCCCGCAGGGTGCGCCGCCGCCATTCTGGCGCCAGCAGCCGCCCCCGACCTACGACCGTCCGCGCGGCGGATTTTTCGGATTGTTCGGCGGCCGCTGATCCCGCTTCAGCGCGGCAGCGTGCTCGATCCCATCAGGAACGTGTCGATCGACTGCGCGCATTGGCGGCCTTCGCGGATCGCCCAGACCACCAGCGATTGTCCGCGCCGCATGTCGCCGGCGCTGAACACCTTGGCGACCGACGTCTTGTAGTTGTCGGTCGAGGCCCTGGCGTTGCCGCGCGCATCAAGTTCGACGTTGAGCGACTTCAGCAGGCCGTCATGGACCGGATGCACGAAGCCCATCGCGAGCAGGACCAGATCGGCTTCGATCTCGAATTCGGTCCCGGGGATCGGCTTGAATTTCTCGTCGATATGGACGCAATTCAGCTTCTTCACTTGGCCGTTGTCGCCGGTGAATTTCTGCGTCAGCACCGAGAATTCGCGCGTGGCGCCTTCCTCGTGGCTGGATGAGGTGCGCAGCTTCAGCGGCCAGTCCGGCCAGGTCAGCAACTTGTTTTCCTTCACCGGCGGTTCCGGCATGATCTCGAAATTCATCACCGAGACCGCGCCCTGGCGGATCGAGGTCCCGATGCAGTCGGAGCCGGTATCGCCGCCGCCGATAACCACGACCTTCTTGCTCTTGGCGACAATCGGCGGAATGCCCTCGAGTTGCACTTCGCCGCTGACGCGGCGGTTCTGCTGCGGCAGGAAATCCATGGCGAAATGGATGCCACTCAGCTCGCGGCCGGGGATCGGCAGATCGCGCGGGGCTTCCGCGCCGCCGGTCAGCGCCACCGCATCGTAGTCCTTCAGCAGCTTTTCCGCCGGCAGGTTGACGCCGACATGCGCGTTGTAATGGAAGGTGACGCCCTCGGCCTGCATCTGGTCGATGCGGATGTCGATGATGCCCTTCTCCATCTTGAAGTCGGGGATGCCGTAGCGCAGCAGGCCGCCGGCCTTGGCGAATTTCTCGTAGACATGCACGTCATGGCCGGCGCGCGCGAGCTGTTGCGCGCAGGCAAGGCCTGCCGGTCCGGAGCCGACGACGGCGATCTTCTTGCCGGTTTTGGCGGGCGCCAGCACCGGCTTGATCCAGCCGCTTTCGATCGCCCTGTCGGCAATCGCGCATTCGATGGTCTTGATGGCGACCGGGTTGTCGTCGATGTTGAGCGTGCAGGACGCCTCGCACGGCGCCGGGCAGACGCGGCCGGTCACTTCCGGAAAATTGTTGGTCGAATGCAGGTTGCGCGCGGCTTCTTCCCATTCGCCCTTGTAAACGAGATCGTTCCAGTCCGGGATCTGGTTGTTGACCGGGCAGCCGGGCGTGCCGGGCGCGACCGCGCCGGTGCCGTGGCAATAGGGGATACCGCAATCCATGCAGCGCGCGGCCTGGTCGCGCAGTTCCTTCTCGGGAAGTGGCAGCACAAACTCACGCCAGGTCTTGACCCGTTCCTCCACCGGAGCGTAGTCGCGATCCTCGCGTTCGATTTCGAGAAAGCCGGTGACCTTACCCATAATGATACTCAGGCACCGACGGCCAGTTTTGGTTTTTCTTGTTGCAGCGCTGCAAGTTCCCTGAGCGCGCGGCGATATTCGACCGGCATGACCTTGCGGAACTTCCCACGGTAATTCGTCCAGTCGGCGAGGATGGCCTGCGCGCGGGTCGAACCGGTGAAGCGGACATGCTGCCCGATGAGATAGCGCAGGCGCTCGGCGTCGAACTGCGTCATGTCGGTAAGGATATCGATCCGGCCGCTGGTCTCAAGATCGTTGCGGTGGTGATAGACCCGGTCGTTGATCTCTTCCTCGGCCGGCACCGGCTCAAGCTCGATCATCGCCAGATTGCAGCGTTCCTTGAAAGAGCCTTCCTCGTCCAGCACATAGGCGATGCCGCCCGACATGCCGGCGCCGAAATTGCGTCCGGTCTGTCCAAGCACAACCACGATGCCGCCGGTCATGTATTCGCAGGCATGATCGCCGGTCCCTTCGACCACGGCGGTCGCACCCGAATTGCGGACCGCAAAGCGCTCGCCGGCCACGCCGCGGAAATAGCATTCGCCGGAAATCGCGCCATACAGGACAGTGTTGCCGACGATGATCGACTCTTCTGGCACGATCCCCGTGTCCGCAGCAGGCTTGACCACGATACGTCCGCCGGACAGGCCTTTGCCGACATAGTCGTTGCCTTCGCCTTCGAGTTCGAAGGTGACGCCCTTGGCGAGCCAGGCACCGAAGCTCTGGCCGGAGGTTCCCGTCAGCGACACATGGATGGTGTCGTCGGGCAGCCCTTCGTGGCCGTAGCGCTTGGCAACTTCACCCGAGAGCATCGCGCCCGCCGAACGGTCGATATTGCGGATTGCGGCCTTGATCCTGACCGGCGCGCCGCGGTCGAGCGCTGGCGTCGCCTCCTTGATCAGCTTGCGATCGAGAATGTCGTGAATTTTGTGGTCCTGCTTTTCGCAATGGTAGATCGCGACCTCGTCGGGAGCGACCGGCTTGGTGAAGAGTTTTGAGAAATCCAGGCCCTTGGCCTTCCAGTGCTCGATCACCGCGCGCTGGTCGAGCATCTGCATCTGTCCGATCATCTCGTTGACGGTGCGGAAGCCCATTTCGGCCATCAGTTCGCGCACCTCTTCGGCGACGAAGAAGAAATAGTTGATGACGTGCTCGGCCTGGCCGGTGAAGCGCTTGCGCAGCACAGGATCCTGGGTGGCGATGCCGACCGGGCAGGTGTTGAGGTGACACTTGCGCATCATGATGCAGCCGGCGGCGATGAGCGGTGCGGTGGCGAAGCCGAATTCGTCGGCGCCCAGTAGCGCGCCGACCACGACGTCGCGTCCGGTGCGCAGGCCGCCATCGACCTGGACCGCGATACGTCCGCGCAGGCGGTTGGCGACCAGCGTCTGATGGGTTTCGGCGAGGCCGATTTCCCATGGCGAGCCGGCATGTTTCAGCGAGGTGAGGGGGCTCGCGCCGGTGCCGCCCTCGAAGCCCGAGATTGTCACATGGTCGGAGCGCGCCTTCGAGACGCCGGCAGCGACCGTGCCGACGCCGACTTCGGAGACCAGCTTCACCGACACGTCGCCGGCGGGGTTGACGTTCTTCAGGTCGTAGATGAGCTGCGCCAGATCCTCGATCGAATAGATGTCGTGATGCGGCGGCGGCGAGATCAGGCCGACGCCCGGCGTCGAATGGCGCACCTTGGCGATGGTCTTGTCGACCTTGTGGCCGGGCAACTGACCGCCCTCGCCGGGCTTGGCGCCCTGCGCCATCTTGATCTGCATCATGTCGGAATTGACGAGATACTCGGTTGTCACGCCGAAGCGCCCGGAGGCCACCTGCTTGATCGCGGAGCGCAGCGAATCGCCGTTCGGCAGCGGCTTGTAGCGGTCGGATTCCTCGCCGCCTTCGCCGGTATTGGACTTGCCGCCGATGCGGTTCATGGCGAGCGCGAGCGTGGTATGCGCCTCGCGCGAGATCGAGCCATAGGACATGGCGCCGGTCGCGAAGCGTTTCACGATGTTTTTGGCCGGCTCGACTTCGTCCAGCGGAACGGACTTGCGGCCGTCTTCCGCCGCGGTCTTGATGCGGAACAGGCCGCGGATGGTGACCAGTCTTTCGGCCTGCTCGTTCAGCACCTTCGCGAAGGCGCGATACTTGTCGTAAGAATTGCCGCGCACCGCGTGCTGCAAGGACGCGACGGTCTGTGCCGTCCAGGCATGATCCTCGCCGCGGGTGCGGAACTGGTATTCGCCGCCGACATCGAGCGCGTTCCGGTAGATCAATGCGTCGCCGAAGGCGTCGCGATGGCGGCGCACGGCTTCTTCGGCGATTTCTTTCAAGCCAACGCCTTCAATACGAGTGGCGGTGCCGGTGAAATAGGTGGCGACAAAGTCCGCCTTCAGGCCCACGGCGTCGAAAATCTGCGCGCCGCAATAGGACTGGTAGGTGGAAATGCCCATCTTCGACATCACCTTGAGCAGGCCCTTGCCGACCGACTTGATGTAGCGCTTGACGACTTCCTTCTCGTCGAGCTTCTGCGGCAGGTCGTCCTTCATTGCAACCAGCGTTTCGAAGGCGAGATAGGGATTGATCGCCTCCGCGCCGTAGCCGGCAAGACAGGCGAAGTGATGCACTTCACGCGGCTCGCCCGATTCCACCACAAGGCCGACCGAGGTGCGCAGACCTTCGCGGATCAGGTGATGATGCACGGCGGCACAGGCCAGCAGGGACGGAATCGGAATGCGTTCCGCGCTGGTCTTGCGGTCGGACAGGATGATGATGTTGTAGCCGTCGCGCACGGCTTTTTCGGCGCCCGCCTTCAATTGCTTCAGCGTCGGCTCAAGGCCGGCCGCGCCCTGTTCGGCCGGGAAGGTGGCGTCGAGCGTGCAGGACTTGAACTGGTTGTCATCCATGTCCGAAATCGCGCGGATCTTCTCCAGATCGGCGTCGGTCAGGATTGGCTGGCGCACTTCCAGGCGCTTGGTCCTGGAGACACCCTCGAGATCGAACAGGTTCGGCCGCGGTCCGATGATGGACACCAGGCTCATGACGATCTCTTCGCGGATCGGGTCGATCGGCGGGTTCGTCACCTGCGCGAAGTTCTGCTTGAAATAGGTGAAGAGCAGCTTGGCCTTGCTCGACAGCGCCGAGATCGGCGTATCGTTGCCCATGGAGCCGACGGCTTCCTCGCCGGTCGTGCCCATCGGCGCCATCAGGATTTTCAGGTCTTCCTGGGTGTAACCGAAGGCCTGCTGGCGATCGAGCAGCGCCAGATTCGACAGCGGCGGGTGGTTACCGACGGCCGGCAGCTCTTCAAGGACAAGCTGGGTGCGTTCAAGCCACTGCTTGTAGGGATGGCTCTTGGCGATCTCGGTCTTCAGTTCCTCGTCCGGAATCAGGCGGCCCTTTTCGAGATCGACCAGCAGCATCTTGCCCGGCTGCAGGCGCCATTTCTTGACGATGTCCTTTTCCGGAATCGTCAGCACGCCCATTTCGGACGCCATGATGATTCGACCGTCGCGGGTCAGCATGTAGCGTGCCGGGCGCAGGCCGTTGCGGTCGAGTGTGGCGCCGATCTGATGGCCGTCGGTGAACACGATCGCCGCCGGGCCGTCCCACGGCTCCATCAAGGCGGCGTTGTACTCGTAGAAGGCGCGGCGTTCCTCATCCATGAGCGGATTGCCCGCCCAGGCTTCCGGAATCATCATCATCATCGCGTGCGAGAGCGAATAGCCGCCCTGCACGAGGAATTCGAGCGCGTTGTCGAAACAGGCGGTGTCGGACTGGCCTTCATAGGAGATCGGCCAGAGCTTGTTGATGTCGTCGCCATAGAGCGGCGAGGAGACCGAGGCCTGCCGCGCCGCCATCCAGTTGACGTTGCCGCGCAGGGTGTTGATTTCGCCGTTATGCGCGATCATTCGGTAGGGATGCGCGAGCGACCAGGCCGGGAAGGTGTTGGTCGAGAACCGCTGATGCACCAGCGCGAGCGCGGATTCGAAATCCGCTTCGTGCAGATCGGGATAATAGGCGCCGAGCTGGTCGGCGAGGAACATGCCCTTGTAGATCACGGTGCGGCACGACAGAGACACCGGGTAATAGCCGGAGAGGCGGCGCTCACGGCGCTGATACACGGCATTCGAGATCGCCTTGCGCATGATGTAGAGGCGGCGCTCGAATTCATCTTCCGTCTTGATGCCGGCGCCGCGCGCCACGAACACCTGCATGTGCACGGGTTCGGTCGGCTTCACGGATTCGCCGAGCGAGGCGTTGTCGGTCGGCACGTCGCGCCAGCCGAGCACCTTCATGCCTTCCTTGGCGGCAACCTCTTCGTAGAGCGTGCGAATGGCGTCGCGCCATTCCTTGTCGCGCGGCAGGAACAGATACCCGACGGCGTATTCGCCGGGCGCGGGCAGCGTGATGCCGTTGTCTTTCGCCTTGCGCGCGAAAAACTTGTGCGGGATCTGCACCAGAATGCCGGCGCCATCGCCCATGCGCGGATCGGCGCCGGTGGCGCCGCGATGCTCCAGATTCAGCAGGATGGTGAGCGCGTCCTGGACGATCTTGTGCGACTTGCGCCCCTTGATGTCGGCGATGAATCCGACGCCGCAGGAATCCTTGTCGAGCGCCGGATCGTAAAGCCCGGTGGCGGCGGGCAGACCGGGATCGGCGGAATCGACGAAGTCCGCTGCGGTCAGCGGTCGCGTCTTGCCTGTCCTGTCCAACCCAGCACTCATCTCATTCACCCGGCGGCGTACCTGCCGCGTTCGCAGCGTCGGAGCGGCGCCGCGTGTTGCCAAGAACCCTGCTCGGAACGGGCAGCCGTCACTGGCGCGCACGCGCGCCATTGCTGGGCTGCAAGGGTCCGGGCTGTCCGATGCCGAGCCGCACCGCTTCGCCCCTGGCTGACGGAGGTGGCTCGTCCACCGTCGCCGTGACCTGCAAACTGGGACAGCATTGCTGTCCTATCACGAACTTGCCAAATTTCATCCCAGCGCACAAGACCAGAATGGCAGGCCGCGAGGTCTGACGGTTATTTGTCGCGCCGGGGCAGGGGCGAAACAAGCAGAATCTCGTTTGGGGGCCGTCCTTGTCCTCGCTCTTGCCAGAGCGGCCGGAAGCGGGTCTTTGAATTCCCATGAATTTCGCGAGTGACAATACCGCCGGCATCGCGCCGGGGATTCTTGAAGCGATCGCCCAGGCTTCGCGCGGCTATGCCCTTGGCTATGGCAACGACGACCTGACACGACAGGTTCAGCAGCGGTTCAGCGCGCTGTTCGAGCGCGAGGTGGCGGTGTTTCTGGTCCCGACCGGGACGGCGGCGAACGCGCTCAGCCTGGCGCATGTCACCCCGCCCTGGGGCGGCGTCCTCTGTCATGCCAACGCGCATATCGTGACCGACGAATGCGGCGCACCCGAATTCTTCGGCGGCGGCCTGAAACTGATCGGCCTGGACGGCGAGGACTGCAAGCTGAGGCCGGATGCGGTGCAGGCGGCCATCGCCCGCTATTCCGGCCATGTTCCGCATCAGGTGAATGCTTTCAGTCTGTCGCTGACCCAGGCGACCGAAGGCGGAACCATCTACCGGGTGGACGAGGTTCGGGCGCTGGCCGATCTGGCGCATGCGCACGGCCTTGCGGTGCATATGGACGGCGCCCGCTTCGGCAACGCGCTGGCGCGGATGAATGTCTCGCCGGCCGAGGCGACCTGGAAGGCCGGCGTCGATGTGCTGTCCTTCGGCGCCACCAAGGGCGGCGCCATGGCGGCGGAGGCCGTGGTGTTCTTCGACCCGAAACGGGCGGAGGCGATGCCGGAGCGGCGTAAACGCGGCGGACATCTGATTTCCAAGCACCGTTATCTTGCCGCCCAGTTCGACGCATTTCTGGCTGACAACTACTGGCTGACGCTGGCGCGGCACGCCAATGGCATGGCCGACCGATTGTCGGATGGCTTGCGCAAGGCCGGGTTGCAGGTCGTCTGGCCGGTGGAGGCCAATCTGGTATTCGCGCTGTTGCCGGAGCAGCTTGATCAAAGACTGAAGGCGGCGGGAGCGGCTTATTATGTGCGGCGCGCCGAGATGCTGGCGGGGAATGCGCGTATCAGTGGCGGCGGCTTGCTCGCGCGCTTCGTCACGTCATTTGCGACCACCGAGGATGACATCGAAAATTTCCTCCGGCTGATTCAAAACGGCTGAAATTCCGCCGTAGCGCCGCCCCAATCCCGGCCGACCTTGTGCGTCGCCGCCGGTGATTTGTCGGGATGGGCGGCTTGCGCGGGAGGGCGCGTCGTGAAGTCATCATCCATTGCTGTCGCTGTCTTGCTGAGTTTCACCGGCGCGGTGCCTGCCGCCTCCGAGCCATTGCGTCTGGCGCAGACTGCCGATGTCATTCCGCCCTATGAGGTCTTCACCATTATCCGCTCGATAGGGCTCAATCCGCTCGGTCGCCCGCATTTTCGCGGGGGCAGCTACGTCCTGCGCGCCATCGACCGGCGCGGCGAGGAAGTGCGGGTTGTGGTCGATGCCTATGCGGCCCGCGTGGTGTCGGTGACGCCGGTCGATCGACAAGCGGCGGCCGGGTATGACGAGCCGCCCTATCGTCGGCGCTACGATTCGGGTCCGCCCTTGCCGGGTCCGCGCGTGATCGAATCCGATCCGCGCTATGTGCCGCCGCGTGTGGCTCCGTCCGATCCGCGTTATTCGTCCCCGCAAGATCTCTCCGACGAGGATGAGGATGATCCGGCCGAGGGGCCGGATGAATTCGACGCCGATCAGGAAGACGAAACCGGTTCGCTGCCGCCGCGTGGCAATGCCCGTTCCGCTGCGGTGCCGCGCATGCCGGCCGTGTCGGCACCGGCCACGCGCAGTGCCGGCGTGCCGCCGCAGCAGACGCCCTTGCCGCGTCCGCGGCCCGAACAACAGGCCAGCGCCGCGCCGTCAGTTGCGGCTGAACCGCAGCACCCCCCAGCGGCTATACCGGAGGCGAAAATCGATCTGCCAAAGCCGGCCGAGACAAAGCCCGCCACACCGAAATCCGAGATCCGGATCATCGAGATCAAGAAGCCGGAGCCGAGAATCTGAGCATTCCGTAGCGGTCGTTGCTGCCGGACGATGGTTTGATTGAGCCGTATCAATAACAAGAAACGCGAGAACGCCCCGGCCACAGCCGGGGCGTTTTCACTGTTCATCCTGGATTACTGAGCCGGCGTTTCTCTCTGCAACTGCAGACGCACGTTGATGTCGGGGTCCTGGCCGACATGCTGGCCGCTCTCGTAAACAGCGGCCGGCGTCTGGCGCAGTTGCGCGCGCGGCGCATAGGCATACGCACCGCGTGCATCCTGGATCGCGTAAGCCGGGTCGAGGTTCGGGTTCGCGCGATAGAGATCGACGTCGAAGGTTTCGCCGGCAAAGGCCGTTGAGGCCGAACCGGCGATCAGAAGAGCGGCAACAACCGCTTTGGAAGTTTTCAACATAACCATCTCCTTTTTATTGACGGCGATGAATGACCGCCGGTGGCGGAGACGTATGGTGCGTTGCGGAAGATACACGTGCGCCAAGGAATACTTTAGTTGGAGATCTGCGACACACTTTCGTGAGGGCGTGATGAAGATGAGTCACGACCGCGTAGACACAGTGATGCAGAAATCTCACGCATCGTGTGAGTGTCAGGTGACGTTGCGGGACTGCAACGCAGCATTTGCAATGCGCGCAGTTCGTTTGCTCATGTCGCGGAGGATGGCACGCAAAATCAAAGGGCCTTCCAAAATAAAAAGCGCCCCGGATCATCCGGGGCGCTCCCTTCGCTCGATGCAAATCGCGTTACGCGGCTTGCTTGGTCTCGACGATCTTGCCTTCAATGGCCTTGCCGCCATTGATCGCGATCTGGCGCGGCTTCTTGGCTTCCGGGATCTCGCGCACGAGATCGACATGCAGGAGCCCGTTCTCAAGCGTCGCGCCCTTGACCTGGACGAAGTCGGCCAACTGGAACACGCGTTCGAAGGCGCGAGCCGCGATGCCCTGATAGAGAGTCTCGCCGGTTTTCTGTTCCGACTTGCTCTGCTTCTCGCCCTTGATGGTAAGCGTGTTTTCCTTCAGCTCGATATGGAGCTCGTTCTCGCCGAAACCCGCGACCGCGACGGTGACGCGGTAGTCGTTCTCGCCGGTCCGCTCGATGTTGTAGGGCGGATAGGTCGGCGCGCTGTCAAATCCGCCCTGATCGAGCAGGTTGAACAGGCGGTCGAAGCCGACGGTGGAACGATAGAAGGGAGTGAGATCGAATGTACGCATGGTGTGTCCTCCTTTGAGCGACAACGGAATCGGGTCCGCCCGCAGGGGGCCGGACCGGGTTATGCGCAACCTTTGGGTCTGCGCAATTATCATTTAGGAAGCCCTCCGGCTTCGTCAAGGGCAGTAAAATATATAAAAATCAATGGTTTATATCGTTCTTCTGGCGCGATGGGCCGGCCAGACCGCGATTGAGCCGGCGCGATAGCCTGCTATAAGCGCGGCACCCCTGCCGCCTGCGGCCATTCATGAAACTCATTTCCATCCCCGCCAATCCGGTACCCGACGACGTCGTGACCGGTCTCCTCAAGACGCCGGACAAGGTGGAATTGCGGTTTGCGCGCTGGGCGCCGCCGCCGGGCCGCAAGGGCACGGTGTGCATCTTCCATGGCCGCACCGAATTCATCGAAAAGTATTTCGAGACGGTGCGCGAACTCCGCAGCCGCGGTTTTGCGGTGGCGACCATCGATTTCCGCGGGCAGGGATTGTCGCAGCGCGAACTGGCAAACCCGCGCAAGGGCCATGTCGATCATTTCGGCGATTACGAAACCGATCTCGAAACCTTCATGAAGGAGATCGTGCTGCCGGATTGTCCGCCGCCCTATTATGCGCTCGGGCATTCGACCGGATCTGCCGTGTTGCTGCGGATCGGAGCCAAGGGCCATCGCTGGTTCGACCGCATGGTGCTGTCGACACCGCTGCTGGCTCTTGCGCCGGGTGCCTTCCCGCGTTTTGCCGAGCCGGTCATCCGCACCATGAAAATCTTCGGCTTGGGTCATTCCTATATCCCGGGTGGCAATGACACGGTGATCGCGTCGCGTTCCTTCATCGGCAACAACCTGACCTCCGATCCGGTGCGGCATGCGCGCACGGTCGCGGTGCTGGAAGCCGAACCCGCGCTTGGTATCGGCTCCCCGACGGTCGGCTGGGCCTATGCGGCGTTCGAGGCGATGCGACAATTCGACGATCCGTCCTACGCGGCGAAAATCCATCAGCCGATCCTGATGATCGCAGCCGGCCGCGACGCCATCGTGTCGACGCCGAAAATCGAGTCCTATGCGACCCGCCTGCGCGCGGGCGCGCATCTGATCATCGCGGGCGCGAAACACGAAATCATGATGGAGCAGGATCGCTACCGCGCGCAGCTCTGGGCTGCCTTCGACGCCTTCGTGCCCGGTACTCCGCTTTACTGATTCAGCAACTTCATCGCCGCTTCATGCACGCGCTTGTCGGCGGCGGCGATAATACGACCGCCGCCTTCCGGCGCGCCGCCCTCCCAGGTCGTCACGAGACCGCCGGCGCCGCGGATGATCGGGATCAGCGGCACGATGTCATGCGGTTTCAATTCGGTCTCGATCACCAGGTCGACATGGCCCGCCGCCAGCATGCAATAGGCATAACAATCACCGCCATAGCGTGACAGCCGCGCGCCATCTTCGACACGGCGGAAGATGGCGCGGTCGGTCTCGTTCATGAGCAGCGGACTGGTGGTGAACAAGACGGTATCGGACAGTTTTTCGCACGGTCGCACGCGCAGATCGCGTTTTCCGGCCGGTCCGCGATAATATGCGGCCACGCCATCGCCGGTGAAACGCTCACGCATGAAGGGCTGGTGCACCATGCCGAAGACCGGCTCACCGAGCCGCATCAGGGCGATCAGGGTGCCCCAGACCGGCATCCCCGCGATGAAGGATTTGGTGCCGTCGATCGGGTCCAGCACCCACACATATTCCGCGTCGCCGCGATCGTCGCCGAATTCCTCGCCGATAATGCCGTGATCGGGAAAGTTCCGCCGGATCAGCGTGCGCATGGCCTGTTCGGCGGCGCGGTCGGCGGCGGTCACGGGATCGAAACGGCCGCTGGCGTTCTTGTCGTCGACCGTGAGTGCGGTGCGAAAAAACGGCAGGATCGTCTCGCCGGACACAGTGGCGAGTTCGTCGACGAAAGTTGCAAAGTCGATGGCTGTCATGACGGCCGTTCCATGGCGGGTCTCACACCTATCGAAGAGTTGCATATCGGGCAACCACGCACGCGCCTTGCGGGCCGCCGGGTCACGTGCAACGACATGGCGCCTCAAAAAGAAGCGGCGGAAGGCCGGCTATGACGACAAATGACGAGGGCGGAAAACCGGCCGCGATATCGCGGCGCGAAGCGGTGATCCTGGTCGGGACGCTGGCCTCGATCTACGTGGTCAGCCAGTTCCTGCGCAATTCCATCGGCGTCATCGCGCCCAATCTGGCCTCCGAGCTTCAGCTTTCGGCGGGCGAGATCGGTGTGTTGTCGAGCGCGTTCTTCTTCGCCTTCGCCAGCGCGCAGATTCCGCTCGGGGTCGCGCTCGATCGCTACGGGCCGAAGAACTGCATGCTGGTCTGCGCGATCATTGCGACCGCTGGGGCCGTTCTGTTCGCGCTCGGTAACAATCCGGTCCTGCTGGTGATCGCGCGGATCCTGATGGGGCTCGGTTCGTCCTGCTATCTGATGGCGCCGCTGGCGCTCTATGCGCGCCGCTTTGATGCACACCGGTTTGCGACGCTGGTCGGCATCCAGATGGGCGTTGGCACCCTCGGGACGCTGGCGGCGACTGCGCCCTTCGCCTGGGCCGTGGCGGCGATTGGCTGGCAGCAGACATTCCTGGCGGTCGGCGGCGTGATGGTGCTGGCCGGTCTGCTGGTCGCCGTGATCATCAAGGATGACGGCCAGCAAGGCGGGGCGCCTCGCGAGTCTTTGCGCGAGAGCCTCGCCGGCACGCTCGAGGCGTTGCGCGCACCGTCGGTTGGGCGGCTGTTCCTGATGCATCTGACCGCCTATTCGAGCTTCGTGATCGTGGTCGGGCTGTGGGGCGGCCCGTATCTGACGCATATCTACGGTTACAGCCTGATCGAACGCGGCGACATGCTGTTTCTGGCGGTGGTGGCGCAAATCGTCGGTGCGATTCTCTGGGGCACGACCGACCGCCTGTTCAACAGCTACAAGATTCCCGTTCTGACCGGTGCGCTGCTGACGGCTGCGGCGATGGCTTATGTCGCCATCTTCGGCACGCTTTCGCCGCTCGGTCTTGTCCTGTGGATTGTGGCGGTGGGCGTCTTCACAGCCTATACGCCAGTGCTGATCGCGCACGGCAAGACGCTGTTTCCGCCGCATCTGGTTGGCCGCGGCATGACCCTGCTCAATATGGGCACCATGGGCGGGGTTTTCATTTTCCAGACCCTCAGCGGTTTTGTGATCGACATGTTTCCGGTCAACGACGGCGTGTATTCGCTGGCGGCCTATCGGGCGGTATTCGCCCTGCAGGCGCTGTGTGTCGTGGCGGGATGTGTCGGCTATCTGCGGGCCCGCGACCCGCGCCGGACGCTCCATGAGGTCTGATCCGAGGTTGGTGGCCGGAAAGTCACACCATGCAAAAGTGCATGGTAGATAGGTCAGTAATTCTGACGTAATGACTTGCGTTTTGTGCGTCGCGGTGCAATATTGCTGCAGCGCGGCAACGTGCTCTGCACGTTCCCGCCGCCCTCCTTGGGCGTTTCCTCCCTAGACTTGGGCCGCTTGTTTACTCAAGCGGCCCTTTTTTCTTGGGCTTATTTGCGAGATCGCTCTGTTTCAGGGAATTCTCGCTCCGCCAGCTAATGCCAACTCAGCAAAAGCCCCAGCCTTCTAGGCGTCGCAAAATTCTTAATTTTCGGCAATGCATGTGGCGTAATGCTGCTATGCACAATCGCAGAACTGCTCATTCCGCCGCGGATCGATAGGGCCTCAGCTCTTCCAGCGGAATGTCCGCCAGCCGATCAGACAGCATTTCCAGGTCGCCGGCCACCCGGTCGAACGAGGAACTGCGGGTGAAATGGCGCTCATCCATGTAGAGCGCCCGGTTCAGTTCGAGCTGGATGGCGTGCAGCCCGGCGCTCGGATTACCGTAATGCTCGGTGATGAAGCCGCCGGCATACGGCTTGTTGCGGCTGACCGTGTAGCCCTGCTGTCGCAGGGTTGTTTCCACAATCTCCGCAACCGCGCCGACGCAACTCGTCCCATAGCGGTCACCCAGCACGATATCGGCGCGCGGCCGGTCGTCGCGGCCGGTCGCCGATGGCATGGAATGGCAATCGACCAAGATGGCGGTGCCGAAATCTCGGTGCACGCGCGTAAACAGCTTTCGCAACATGCGATGATAGGGTTTGTACAGGCTCTCGATGCGTTGCAGGGCGTCGTCCACCGAAATGCGCTGGTCGTAGATTTCCTGCGCATCGCCGACAACGCGGGCGACGGTTCCCAAGCCGCCCGCCACCCGCATGGAGCGGGTATTGGCGAATGACGGCAGGCGGCCGTCGAACATGCGCGGATCGAGTTCGTAGGGTTCGCGGTTCACGTCCACATAGCAGCGCGGGAAATGTGCCCGCATCAGCGGATAGCCGCGCGCCACCACGCCCGCCACCAGTTCATCCACAAAGCAATCCTCGGACCGGCGCAGGGCGGTCATATCCAGGCGCGACGTGGCGAGGAAGTCCGGCGGATAGACGGTTCCGCTATGGGGCGAGTTGAAGACGACCGGCCCGCGCCAGTGCTCCGGCTCCAGAATGTCAAAAGGCGGGTCGAGTTCGTCGTGGGATGCCATCAGGCAAGGTTTCCGGCGAATGAAGACTTGAACAACTATCCGTTTATGGCTTGGATTTGTCCATGCCGGGGATGTTTACGGGGCAGCGCCTGCTTTTCACCCGATATTTACCCGCGTTCAGGCTAATAGGCGGGGGCAGGGCTTCCCGCGACTGCAATGCCTGCCGGATGCACGTTTTTCCGACGAAAACGCGCGCCGGCATCCTAAGGTGCTGTAACCAGACATTAGCGCGCAAGTGAGATGATCGTCCGATGACAGAAGAGAGCGCCAAAATCCTCCTTGCTGAAGACGACACCGACATGCGCCGCTTTCTGGTGAAGGCGTTGCAGAATGCCGGCTTCAACGTCGTCTCGTATGACAACGGGCTGTCGGCCTATCACCGGTTGCGCGAGGAGCCCTTTGAGCTTCTCCTCACAGATATCGTCATGCCGGAAATGGACGGCATCGAGCTGGCGCGGCGCGCCTCCGAACTCGATCCCGACATCAAGATCATGTTCATCACCGGATTTGCGGCGGTCGCGCTGAACGCGGATTCGGCCGCGCCCAAACACGCCAAGGTGCTGTCCAAGCCCGTGCATTTGCGCGATCTGGTCAACGAAGTGCACAAGATGCTCGCGGCCTGACGGCGCGGGATACCATCCACTCAGTGTTGCTGTGCTTGAGGTGATCTTCGACGGTCTCTAGACTGCGTTCTTGTCTCGCGTGGTCCGGAGTGAACCGATGATTGTCCTGCGTCCCCTGTTTGCCGTCATTATGTTGTGCGGCCTGCTGCTTGCTGTGCCCGCGCAATACGGTCATTCGCAGACCGCGCCGTCCGCCTCCGGGATGCCGCAAGATGCCGAAATCTATCTGCTGCGCGGCCTGTTCGGCATCTATTCGCTCGGCATGGACTCGCTTGCGGAAAAGCTGAAGGCGCAAGGCTATTCTCCCACGGTCACGATGTGGGACAGCGCGCAAACCGTCGCGGACCGGATCATCGCCAATCATCGCCGCGGCGACACCGCGCATCTCGTGCTCATCGGACATTCGCTGGGATCGAATGCGGTCATCCAGATTGCCGACAAGCTGAAGGCCGAGAATATCCCGGTCGACCTTCTGGTCACCTTCGACGTCACCGAAAATCTGGTGGTCCCCAACAACGTCGCGCGCTTCATCAATTTCTATCAACAGAACGGTTTTGGCCGGGCCGTGACGGCGGAAGCCGGCTTCCAGGGCGAGTTCAGCAATTTGAATCTGAGCGCGGATACAAATCTCAGCCATACTAATATCGACGAGGCGCCGCAGTTGCAGGCCTTCGTGATGAATCGCATCTACGAATTGACACACACGCACGTCCGGACCGTCGCGGCGAAGCGGAAAAGCAAGAGATCCTGAGCCGGGCATCCGAGATCGATGTGCCGATGTCCCGAGCTGGCCGTAGGTTGGCCGGCGTCTTGACCCAAATCAATGCCCGTCGGGACACGATTGTGATGTTTGCGCCTGCAAATGTCAGAAGCGACGAACACCGGGCATAAAATGAATCATCATCACCGCAAGGTCCTGCACGCCCTTTTCTCCCATCCGATCAGCGCCAATATCGATTTCAGGAAAGTCGTTCATCTCTTCGAGGATCTGGGCGCCGAAGTGGAGAACAGGTCGGGAAATCGCGTGCATATAAAGCTCAATGGCCATTCCGCCGTGTTTGCGCACGGTCAGCACGATCTTCCCAAGGAAGAGGTCGTTCAGATTCGCAAGTTTTTCGAGACCTGTGGCATCACGCCGGACGGGTATCCGCTTTGACGCGCCACGGTAAGATAAAGTTAACCAGTGCTTCATCTTCGTCCCAATTCCGGTGACCGTCTAGCGTCGCGGGCGTCGGCCAGCAACCGGATGGAACCATAAAATAACACATCGATGATTTGTATTACCCATGACGACGGGTGGGAACGCATTCCGCGCCAATATCGTGGGGGGAGAAAGCTGGCTGCGCTCGTTGGCGCAGCCGGTCACGTATCTCGGCGTCGTCATGCTGGCGGCGATCTTCTGCGGACTGACCTATCTTCTCATCCAGGACAAAGAAAATGCAACCCGCGACGCCAGGCGCGAGGGCGAAAATCTTGTCCGCATTTTCGAACAATCGATCTCGCGTTCGTTCAGAAGTGCCGACAATTCGATCCTGCAATTGCGGCGCGCCTATCAGAGCAGTCCCGAAAGCGTCGATCTCAATGCATGGGTCTCAGATCCCGAATTGAAGAACGATCTGGCCTTCCAGATTTCGATCACGGATGAAGACGGAAAAATCATCGCATCAAGTTACGGCTCCGCCGCGGTGGGCATCGACATCAGGAATCTGGAACACTTTCAGGTTCACGTCGGCACGTTAGACGACCGTCTCTTCATCAGCAGGCCCATCACGCTGCGAACATCCGGACGTCAAGCCGTCATATTGAGCCGCCGCCTCCACCGGCCGGATGGATCGTTCAACGGCATTCTCTCGGTCATGATCGGCATTGCCGAACTGGAAAAATACTACCAGTCCATCGATCTTGGCCGTGACGGCTTCGTGTCGTTGATGGGGCTCGATGGAGTCATCCGCGCGCGCGGAGCCAATGGGCAATCGCGATGGGATCTGATCGGCAAGAGCTTCCCAAATGCCGGCGTGCTTCGCGCAGTCGCGCATTCCGATCGTGGGACCTATTGGACCGATGCAGGCACGCGGCCCACCGGAGTCGAAGATCTGAGGCGGCTGCTGTCATACCGGAAAGTCGACGGTTTTCCGCTGGTTGCCGTTGTCGGACTGGCCGAAGACCAGATTTTCAGCCAAGCGCAAAAAAATGCCCGCATCTACTGGGCCATCGCCGGTCTTCTGACCGCTGGCATTCTGATTGCGATCGGGTTCGGCGCCGCGCGTGCGCGCAAGCTCTCGGCCACCTCGTCGTCGCTCGCGCGCACGAACATGTGGCTGGAAACCGCGCTTGAGAACATGTCGCATGGTCTGTGCATGTTCGATTCGGATCAGCGGCTGATAGTCTGCAATACGCGCTACGGTGAAATGTACGGCCTGACTCCCGACCAGGTCCGGCCCGGCACGAATTTGCACGACATTCTCAAGGCGCGGGTCGCGGCTGGTGCCTGCACCAAGGATGCCGACGAATATGTTGTTACGCGGCTGGCCGAGGCGTTCAGCTGGGAAGGCGACGAGATCATCAACGAGCTGCGCGACGGACGCGTCCTGTCGATCAGCCGCAAGGCCATGCCGGATGGTGGTTCGGTTGCAGTCCATCAGGACATCACGCTGCAGAAGCGTAACGAATCGGAGATTCTGTATCTCGCGCATCATGACGGGCTGACCGATCTGGCCAATCGTGCTTTGTTTCAGCAGCATGTTGGGAAGGCGCTGGACCGGCTGAAGTTGATCGGAGCCGCGTTCAATATCCTCACGATCGATCTCGATCATTTCAAGGACGTGAACGATACGCTCGGTCATGCCGCCGGCGATGATCTCGTCAGGCAGGTGGCCGAGCGTTTGAAGACATGCCTGCCGGAAAACGACTTGGTCGCCAGAATTGGCGGCGATGAATTCGCGATCCTGCAGGCCGTGTCGGGCGATCAGCGGCGGGCGGCGGAAGTGCTGGCGGACCGAATTCTTGAGGAAATCGCCAGTCCGTACAATCTGGATGGACATCAGGCGATCGTGCAGACCAGCATCGGTATCGTGCTGGCACCGGCCGATGGCGACAACACCGTTCAATTGCTCAAGAACGCCGATCTCGCGCTGTACAAGGCAAAAGCGGATGGCCGGAACACGTTCCGGTTCTTCGATCCGGAAATGGGCGACGAAGCACGCGCACGTTTCGACCTTGAACGGGATTTGCGCAATTCGATTATGCGCGGCGAGTTCGAACTCCATTATCAGCCGCAGGTCGATATCGAGCGCCAGGAGGTCAATGGCGTCGAAGCTCTGGTGCGCTGGAATCACCCGCGGCGCGGGATCGTTATGCCTGATGCCTTCATTCCGCTGGCGGAGAGCACCGGGCTGATCATTCCGCTCGGAAGGCTGGTTCTGCGCAAGGCCTGCAGCGAGGCGCTGTACTGGCCAGCCAGTATCAAGGTCGCGGTCAATCTGTCTCCGATCGAATTCAAGAAGGGCGACATTGTCGAGGCCGTCGCATCGGTGTTGCAGGAGACGGGCCTGCCGCCGGAACGGCTCGAACTGGAGATCACAGAATCCGTCCTGTTGCAGAAGAACGAATTCAATCTTCTGAAGTTGCATCAGTTGCGAGGTCTCGGCGTCTCGATCGCGCTCGACGATTTCGGAACCGGCTATTCCTCGCTGAGCTACCTGCAGATGTTTCCGTTCGACAAGATCAAGATCGACAAGTCCTTTATCGCCGACATGTCGCATCGCTCGGACTGCGCCGCCATCGTATGCGCGGTGACCGGTCTCGCCAGAAGCCTCGATGTGACGACGACGGCCGAAGGCGTCGAAACCGAGGAACAGTTCAGGCTTTTGCGTGCAGCCGGCTGCCGTCAGGCGCAAGGCTATCTGTTCGGGCGCCCTGTCCCGGCCGCCGCACTCCAATTCGAACGGCTGCAGGCCCAGCCGTCCGCGCGCGAGGCGATCGCCTGAATCTTGGTGATTAATGCGTCGTCAGTTGCGCCAGAAACCCTTCAGATCCGAGATGATCGCCTTCGCCGCGTTATGTCCCGGAGCGCCGGTGACGCCGCCGCCCGGATGCGTCCCGGAGCCGCAGAGATAAAGCCCCGTCACCGGACTTCTGTAGTCGGCATAGCCGAGCATCGGCCGCGCTGAGAAAATCTGGTCGAGCGTCATGGCGCCGTGGAAGATGTCGCCGCCGATCATGCCGAAGGTGCGTTCCAGATCGAGCGGGGTGAGCGCCTGCCGCGCGATCACGCTTTGCCTGAAGCCCGGCGCAAAACGGTCGACGGTCGCGATCATCAGGTCGGCGACTTCCTCGCGGTGATCGTCCCACGAGCGGCCGCCCGAAAGCACGGGCGCGACATGCTGGCAGAACAGGCTGGCGACATGCGCGCCCTTTGGCGCCAGCGTGTCGTCGAGCGTCGAGGGGATCAGCATCTCCACGATCGGCTGCCGGCTCCAGCCGGTTTCGCGCGCATCGTGATAGGCGCGGTCCATATAGGCGAGCGAGGGGGCCATGATGATGCCGGCGGTGTGGTGATCGGACAATTGATCGCCGGGCAGGGCGGTGAAGCTCGGCAGCCTGGAGAGCGCGACATTCATCCGGAAGGTGCCGGAGCCGCAGACCCAGCGCTTCATGCGGGCGAGGAATTCGGGCGGTAGCGCCGCGTGCGGCACCAGCTTCTCGTAAAGAAGCCTGGGATTTACGTTCGCGGTCACCGAACGGCCGCGAATGACGCGGCCATCGCCAAGCGCAACGCCGATGGCACGGTCCTTTTCGACGATGATCTCGCGCACATCGGCAGAGATCTCGATCTCGACGCCGTGGGCGCGCGCGGACTTCGCCATCGCCTGCGTGATCGCGCCCATGCCGCCGATGGCGTGACCCCAGACGCCTTTCTTGCCATTCACCTCGCCGAAGCAATGGTGCAGCAGCACATAAGCCGAGCCTGGGGTGTAGGGGCTGGCATAATTGCCGACGATTCCATCGAAGCCGAACACCGCCTTCACCGCGTCCGACTCGAACCAGCCGTCGAGATAATCGCCAGCCGATTTGGCGAACAGGTCAAGCAAGGCGCGCTGGCGTTCGATCGGGAGCGTGCCGAGCCGGCGGCCGATGCCGGCCAGCCTCAGCAATTCGCGCACGGATCTCCGGTTGAAACCCTGGACGACATTTGGCGGCGCCTGCAGCACCAGGTCGCGCAGCACATCGGCGATGGCGGAGAGCTCGTCGCTGAAGGCGTCGTAGCGTTCGGCGTCTCTGGCGCTGAATTTCGCGATCTCATATTTGGTGCGGCCTTCGCCGGTGAGGACATAGCGGTTGTCTTCGGTCGGCAGGAAGTTGAGTGCGCGCCGCTCCACGATCTTCAGGCCGTGCCCGTGCAGATCGAGATCGCGGAT
This sequence comes from Pseudorhodoplanes sp., assembly GCA_022843165.1. Classification (GTDB taxonomy): domain Bacteria; phylum Pseudomonadota; class Alphaproteobacteria; order Rhizobiales; family Xanthobacteraceae; genus Pseudorhodoplanes. The sequence goes on along the minus strand of JALHOD010000004.1, from coordinate 210,266 downwards.
GACCTTCGGATTGAGCAAGCTGACGGTGTAGGCCGCGACCGAGTTGCGGAAGCCGGGATGGAATTCCTCGGTCACCGCCGCGCCGCCGACCACGTCGCGGCGCTCCAGCACCTTCACCTTCAGCCCCGCCATGCCGAGATAGGCCGCGCAGACAAGCCCGTTATGGCCGGCGCCGATGATCACGACATCGAAGTTTTCGGTCACGTTGAATGCCTGCCTTCCCGCCGTGACGGCGGCGAGAAGAAAAGTTAAACAGCGTTGTTACGCCGCTGCAACCCGTCGTTTCCTGCGCAGGAAGCCCAAGAGCGGAATGCCCGCCAGCAGCACCGCCACGCCGAACAGGGCGCCGCGGCCGGTATAGACCAGGCTGGAATAAAGCAGGTAGGCGCAGATCGCGCAGAACAAGGCGGGGGTCACGGGATAGAACGGCGTCCGGAACGGTCGTGGCTGGTTCTTGTCGCGCCGCCGAAGCACGAAGAAGGAGATACCGACCAGCAGCAGGAAGAACCAGAAGACGGGCGCGGTATATTCCACCATCGCCTTGAAGCCGTCACGGGCCAGCGCACCAAAGCAGACCAGCACCATCGCGATCACGCTTTGCAGGATGATGGCGTTGCGCGGATTGTTGCGCACCGAATCCCAGACCTTCAGCCGCGACAGCGACAGATCCTGTCCGAGGGCATGATAGAGCCTGGCACCGGTGAAGATGCTGGCATTCATGGTGGAGAGCGCGGCGACACACACGATCACACTCACGATCACCGCGCCGCCGGTGCCGAAGGCGGTTCGCATGACGTCGGCGGCGATGGCGTCGCTCTTGCGCAGCCCCTCGAGGCCGAGAACCATCAGATAGCCGACATTAACCAGTACATACACCGTCGTGACGATGGCGGTGCCGGTCAGCAGGATGCGGACCATGTCGCGGCCGACATTGCGCACGTCGGCGGACAGATACGCCGCCTCGTTCCAGCCGCCATAGGTGAGCAGGATAAAGACCATCGCCAGCCCGATCATGCTGTAGCCCGGACCGCCGACCGCGGCGGCCGCAGCGGATGGGCGCGTTCCCGCATTCATGAAGCCGATCACCACCATCAGCAGCATCGCCGCCACGAGCGCGAGCGAGAGGGCGTTCTGCGCAGTCTTGCTCTGGTAAGTCCCGGCGATATTGATGAAGGTGAGGACGAGCAGGCCGATCGCCGCATAGATGGCGGGACCATAGCTGCCGAGCGAATAGAGTTGCTGCGCATAGTCGCCAAATACGAAGGCCACCGCGGCGATGGCGCCGGTCTGGATCACGGTGGTGCGCGCCCAGGCGAAGAGGAAGCCGACCGGCTGGCCGAGCGCGCGGGTGAGGAAATGATACTCGCCGCCGGTGCTCGGATAGGCCGCCGCCAGTTCGGCATACACCAGCGCGCCGATCAGCGTAGCGAGGCCGCCCAGCACCCACACGGCGACGAAGGTCCACTCGTTCGGACTGAACATCGCCACGAGCTGCGGCGTCTTGAAGATCCCGATGCCGATGATGATGCCGACCATCATCAGGGCACCGTCGAACACCGACAGGCTTGCGCGCGGAGCGCCGGATTGTTGTGTTGCCATGTTTCCGTCCGGCCCGCAGGCGCTCCCCGATATGAGGACGCTTCCCCGAGGGGAAGCGTCGTTATTGCGCTATCAGTTTAAGGGATAAAGACTCAGGCCGTCACGTCTTGCTGGCCTTCCAGTTGGCACCCTCAATGGCGTTGCCGTTGACCTTGCCGTTATAGGTCTGGCCGTTGACGGTGAAGGTGAGTTCGGCGCCCTTGAGCCGGCCGCCGGTGACATTCACAGTCTTGCCGTCGATTTCTGCCTGGCCGCCCACCATCTGGTATTGCTGTTTCAGGTTGAGCGTCATCTTCTGCGCGCCGTCGACCGTCCATTTGCCTTCCACCTTAGCCGGCACCATCCAGTAGAAGACGTTCTTGCCGGCGACGGTGTCCTTCTGGTCCGGTTCCCAGTCACCCATGTCGAAGGCGTGCGAGACGATGCGGGTGCCGGGCTTCATGTCGTTGAGAATTTTCGGCCGCAAACGCAGATTGATGTCGGTGAGGAGATACATGGCCATCACGTCGGCCTTGCTGAGATCTTCCTCGAACAGGTTGGCGATCTTGAAATCGACCTTGTCGGTGACACCTGCCTTCTTGGCATTCTCGTTGGCCTCCCGGATGCGGACGGGGTTGATGTCCACGCCATAGCCGCGCGCGCCACGCTTGGCGGCGGTTACCACCATGCGGCCGTCGCCGCAGCCGAAATCGATCATGAAATCGCCGGGCTTCACGTTAGCCATGTCGAGCATGCGGTCCACGACTTCCTGCGGGGTCGGGACATAGATCACGTCGAGGCGGGGCTCCTCCTGGGCCTGGGCAGGGCCGGCGCCCAGAACACTGGCGGCGACAGTCAGAGCGTAAAAAGCGGGACGAAGTGAGACAAAACCCGAGATCATCGACACACTCCCTTTTCGGTCTTTTCCGGCCAGATCAGCCCCGATTGGCTCCGGGGGGCCTCATTCCTACACCATTAGAAGGACGCTTATTCCATTGTCCAATCCGGAAGTTTTTGAGGCGACCGGCCGCTGGCGCCACCGGCCTGCGCTTGCCACTGGGAGGGGGAAAATATATAGGGTTCGCCTCGCATTCGGACGAAGATGGGCGCGTAGCTCAGCGGAAGAGCACTTCCTTGACATGGAAGGGGTCACAGGTTCGATCCCTGTCGCGCCCACCATCTTCGAGCCGCCGATGCCTCTGCCGCTCACGGCGTCACTGGCAAGTCACACAGTCCCGTAATGGGCGCAGGCTGCTTGTGAGCAAAATTCCTTTATGCAATCCTTTACAAACCGGGTTTTTATCCGAGGAAGCGGGGAGCTGTCTCATGATCAAGTTGCTGTCAAAATGCGCGCTGGCTGCCGCCGTCGTGTCGTTCGCGCTGGCCGGAACCACCAGTCTGTCCCACGCGGCGAAGAAGAAGGCGGCCAAGCCCGCGGCGGCCGCAGCCTGCGTGGCGCCGAAATACACCGCCACGACCTGCGCCAATAACGTCTGCAGGATGTCGTGGTGCGGTGTGGACGGCAAATGGTACCCGTCGCTGATGTGGTGCGTGACGCCGTTCTGCCCGAAGGCCTGATCGGCCCGTCATCGTTCAAGAGCTCCTGGCAGGCCCCGGTCCCCGCTTTGCCGCGTGGGACCGGGGCTCTGTCTTGGACAATACTGGTTTTCAGGCCCGCGTTGACTTGCGGCGTCCCGGCCCTTAGTTTCCGCGCAAATTCCGAACAACGGCCGCTTGGCGGCCTCAGAGGTCTGCCATGAAAGTCCGTAACTCATTGAAATCGTTGCGTGGTCGCCACCGGGACAATCGTCTGGTGCGGCGCAAGGGCCGGGTGTATGTGATCAACAAGACCCAGAAGCGCTTCAAGGCGCGCCAGGGCTGAGCCTGCCCCGATCGGCCCCGTCACGGGGCTTTGACTTTCCCCTGTCTTGCGGTCGCGGGATGCAGGTCTAGACTGGTCTGCATGTCGCAGCGATTCCGTGTTCTGGCTATAATTGTATTGTGCAGTGCGGTTCTGGGCCCGACAGCTCCCGCCTTTGCCCAGAAGGGCGGGTTCGTCGAGGCGCCCGACAAGTTGCCGCGCCTGTCGCGGGCCGACCGTCTCCACAATCTGGATTTCCTGTTCGGGGCGCTGAAGGCGGCGCCGGATGCCGCCAGCGCCAAGGCGATCGAAGAGCGCATCTGGGCGGTCTGGATCGTGTCGCCGAGCGACACCGCCAATCTGCTGATGACCCGCGTCAAGACCGCGATCGAGAGCAAGGATCTCGATCTCGCGATCCGGCTGCTCGACTCCATCATCGCGATCAAGCCGGACTATGTCGAAGCCTGGAACCGGCGCGCGACGCTGCTCTATTTGCGCAAGGATTATAACCGCTCGCTGGCCGATATCCGGCAGATTCTGGCGCGCGAGCCGCGCCATTTCGGGGCGCTCTCGGGTCTCGGCCTGATCATGCAGGATCTCGGCGACGACAAGCGGGCGCTGGACATCTACCGGCGCGCACTGGACGTGCATCCGCATCTGCCGCGCATTCCCGATCTCATCAAGACGCTGACCGAGAAGGTCGAGGGCCGCGATATCTGAGGCCGGCCGGTACTGAAACCGCACCGGAACAGGCCCGTATTTCAATTATGCCCGCTCGGCTCGCCAGCTTATTTCGCCGGAACATGGTCTTTTACATTTTCTCTTTCGCGCTGGTATTCAGTGCGCTGTCCGCCGTGTCGGCCGTTCTGGCCGCGCTGATCTCGCGCGTGCATTCCCCGCAAGGCCACTTCGTTGACGTGACCGGCGGACGTCTGCATCTGGTCGAACTCGGCGCGGCGCAACGGCCCGGCGACCCGGCCATCGTGCTGATCCATGGCGCCAGCGCCAATCTCGAGGACATGCGCATCGCGCTCGGCGACCATCTGGCGCCGCAGGGCCGCGTGATCCTGATCGACCGGCCCGGCCGCGGCTGGAGCGAGCGCGTCGGCGGAAAAGATGCAGCATCGCCGACACAACAGGCGGCGTCCGTGCGCGAGGCGCTCGACACAATCTGCGTGCGCCGCGCGATCCTGGTCGGGCATTCCTGGGGCGGCGCGCTGGCGCTGGCTTTCGCGCTCGATTATCCCGACCGGACAGCGGGCCTGGTGCTGCTGGCGCCGACCACGCATCCCTGGAGGGGCGGCATTTCCTGGTATTATTCGCTCGCCACGACGCCGGTGGTCGGCCCGCTCTTCGCGCATGCGCTCGCCGCGCCGCTCGGGCTGATGCTGATCAACACCGCCGGCAGCGCGGCGTTCCTGCCGCAATCCGGGCCGCCCGATTACGTGACGCGCTCGGCCTCGGCGCTGGTGCTGCGGCCGTCCGCCTTTCTCGCCAATGCGCGCGATGTCGCCGAGCTGAAAAGCAATCTGATCGCCATGTCGCCCCGCTACGAGACCATCGCCGCGCCGGTCGTCATCCTCACCGGTGACCGCGACGAGGCGGTGTCGCCCGACGTGCATGCCCGCGCGCTGGCGAAAGCCGTGCCGCAGGCGCGCCTGGAAGTCCTGCCCGGTGTCGGACACATGCCGCATCATGCCCGGCCGGAGCGCGTGGCGGATGCGGTGCGGGAGGTTATGCAAAGCGTAAAGAGTCCGGCCGATCAGGTCACGGATTCATAAGCTCTCAGTCAGAGACCCTCACGGACAGGAAGCGCAGCGCCTGTTTATGGCTGCCTAATCCTCACCCGCGGCCTGATCGGCGCCGACAAAGGCGATGCGCAGCATGTTGGTGGCGCCCGGCGTGCCGAGCGGAACGCCGGCGACGATGATCACGCGCCGGCCGGCCTTGGCAAATCCGTCGGTGAAGGCGATGCGGCAGGCGCGCTCCACCATGTCGTCCTGGTCATGCGCGTCTTCCGCCACCACGCAATGCACGCCCCAGACCAGCGACAATTTGCGGGCCGAGGCGACATTGGGCGAAATCGCGACGATCGGCGGCTCCGGGCGTTCGCGCGCTACGCGCAGGCCGGTCGACCCGGACGACGTCCAGCAGATGATCGCCGACAAATCGAGCGTCTCGGCGATCTGCCGGGTGGCGGCGGCAATGGCATCGGCGCCAGTCGGTTCGGGTTCGGCGCGTTGCGCCGCAAGAATGGTGCGGTAGGTCGGGTCGCCTTCCACTTCCTCGGCGATCCGGTTCATGGTCATCACCGCTTCCACCGGATACTGGCCGGCCGCCGATTCCGCCGACAGCATCACGGCATCGGCGCCTTCGAAGATCGCGGTGGCGACGTCGGAGACCTCTGCGCGCGTCGGCACCGGGCTCGAGATCATGGATTCCAGCATCTGGGTCGCGACCACGACCGGCTTGCCGGCGCGGCGCGCGGCGCGGGTGATCTGTTTCTGGATGCCGGGCACTTTCTCGAGCGGCAATTCGACGCCGAGATCGCCGCGCGCCACCATCAGCGCATCGGTCACGTCCATGATGTCGTCGAGCCGCGTGACCGCCTGCGGCTTTTCGATCTTGGCCATGATGGCGGCGCGGCCGCGCGTGATCTTCTTGGCTTCCGCGATGTCTTCCGGGCGCTGGATGAAGGAGAGGGCGAGCCAGTCGATGCCGGCATTGAGCGCGGCTTCGAGATCGGAGCGGTCCTTCTCCACCAGCGCCGACAACGGCAGAATCGTTTCCGGCAGGCTGACGCCCTTGCGATCGGACAATTTGCCGCCGACCTCGACCCGGGTGACGAGCTTTTGCCGGCTGGTCTCGATGGTGGTCAGGCGGACCTTGCCGTCGTCGAGCAGCAGCGTCTGGTTCGGCCCGGCCGCTTGCAGGATTTCCGGATGCGGAAGATAGACGCGCGCGGCATCGCCCGGCGTGGGATCGGAATCGAGGGTGAAGGTGTCGCCTTTCTTCACCATGGCGGAGCCGCCGGTGAAGGTGCCGAGCCGGAGCTTGGGCCCCTGCAGATCGACCAGAATGCCGATCGGGCGGCCATATTCCTTTTCGATGTCGCGGATCATGCCGATCAGGTCGCGCATGCGGTCATGCGGCGTGTGGCTCATGTTGATGCGGAACACGTCGACACCGGCTTCGAACAGCCGCGCGATGACGGCGCGTTCGGATGAGGCGGGCCCGAGGGTGGCGACGATCTTGGTGCGGCGCAGACGTCTCATCGCCGCGGATTTCCTGTCGTCGGAGGGATGGGGATCGGGGAGCGCGTGCCGGAGGGCGGCATGGTCACCATCGGCGCGTTCGGTTGCAGCGGAGACGCCGGAACCTGCTCGTTGGTTTCAGTCAACTGAACGGTCCAGGAACGCTGCTCGTGAGTATCGACCTCGAAAAAGCCGGTGCGGTCATAGCCACGCGCCAGGCAATCCTCGGTGCCGCGAATGGTGAATTCCTTGTCGCGCGAACACATGAACGCCTGTCCGGACCACTCGCCGCCGCGGTCATAGTCGATGGCATAGATATAATAAAATCGTGCGACGAGATTTCCGCGCAACAAGGTTTCGCACGACCGCGAGGGCAAATTCCACCAGCCTTCCGTGACCCAACCATCATTGTCCTTGTATCCGATGGCAATGCCAACCCGGCCGGAGGTGTTGTTGCAGAGACGGAAATCGGCCGCCGCCGGCTCGGCGAAGGCGATCCAGATCCCAAGCGCGATCGCGCAGCGCAGCCAGGTCGCCGCGCTGAAAAAACCCAGATGCAGGTGAGATCGAAGCCAGTTCACGGTCGTTGGGGGGTCCTGTTCCGGCACGCGCAAACACCGACTAAGCTGCTGTTTTGCCGTGATTTTTCAGGGGGTGTCAACGACAATGGCGCGGAAATCATTGACGTTCGTGAAGGTCGGGCCGGGCGCCACGAGGTCGCCCAGGGCGCTGAAAAACGCTGTCGAATTATTGTCGGCGAGAAAGGCGGCGGGATCGAGGCCAAGGGCGCGCGCACGCGCCAGGGTCGTGCCGTCGACAAAGGCGCCGGCGGGGTCGGCGGCGGCGCCGCTGCCGCCATCGGTGCCGTCGGTGTCGCCCGCCAGGGCGGCGATGCCGGCGGCGCCCTCGAGCGCGATCGCCAGTGCCAGGGCGTATTCCTGATTCGGGCCGCCGCGGCCCTGGCCGCGGATGGTGACCGTCAATTCGCCGCCCGACACGATGACGGTCCGGCGCCCCTTTGCGCTGATGCCATGCGCCAGTTTCGCATGCGCGGCCGCCACCGTGCGGGCTTCGCCTTCCACCCGGTCGCCGAGAAAGACATAGTCATATCCCGCCGCCTTGACGGCGGCCTCCGCGGCGCGGAACGACTCGGCCGGCCTCGCCACCAGATGGAATTCCGTCCGCCGGAAAATGCCGTCACCCGGTTTGGGCGACTCGTTCTCCGGATCTGACAGCACGCGATGCACGCTTTGCGGCATGTCGAGGCGATAGCGCTCGATGATGGCGCGCGCGTCGGCCAGGGTGGACGGATCCGGCACCGTCGGACCGGAACCGATCACCGCCGGATCGTCGCCGGGCACATCGGAAATTCCCAGTGTGACGACGCGCGCCGGATAGGCGGTCCGGGCCAGCCGGCCGCCCTTGATCCGGGACAGGTGCTTGCGAACGGTATTGATCTCCTCGATCACCGCGCCGGAGCGCAGCAGCGCGCGTGTCACCGCCTGCTTTTCGTTGAGCGACAGCGGCGGCGTCGGCGCGATCCAGTTGGCGGAGGCACCGCCGGAAATCAGCACCAGCACGAGATCGTCGGCATTGGCGGCGCTGGCGAGATCCAGGGTCCGGATTGTTGCCGCCAGGCCCGCGCCGTCCGGTACCGGATGACCGGCTTCGATCAGCGGGACAAAACGCGTGGGACGACCATAGCCATGCCGTGCGACCGCCACGCCGGAGACGCGGTCCGCCGCCACGCCGCAGGTCACGACATAATATCGCTCGGCGATCTCCGTCATCGAGCCGGCCGCCTTGCCGGCGGCAAGAATGATCAGGCGCCCCGTCGACGGCAGGTCCGGCAGATGCGGAATCAGGCATTGCGCCGGGTGCGCCGCAGCAATCGCGACGCCAAAAAGATCGTCCAGAAATTCGCGGGGAGACTCAGCCACGGAACCCGTCCTCATCCGATGCCCATGCCATGTCACAAGTTCCGGTGTGGGCAAACTGCAAGCATGATGCGCCGCCGTTTTTCTTTGGTATAGTTCCAGAAGCGGGACATGCCCGCCAATAGAGAAAACAAATCAACCGATTGTCAGGGAGACGCACATGGCGGCGGTCATGTTAACGGTCAACGGCAAGGCGGTCAGCGTCAACGCTGAGCCGGATACGCCGTTGCTCTGGGTGGTACGAGAGCATCTCAAACTCACCGGCACGAAATATGGATGCGGCGTCGCCGCGTGCGGCGCCTGCACGGTGCATGTGGACGGCAAGGCCGTCCGCTCGTGCCAGATTCGCCTGTCGCAAGTGACCGGACGCAAGATCACGACGATCGAAGGCTTGTCCGACAAGGGCGATCATCCCTTGCAGAAAGCCTGGATCGCCGAGCAGGTGCCGCAATGCGGCTATTGCCAGTCCGGCCAGATCATGCAGGCGGCAGAACTGCTGGCGAAAACCAAGGCGCCGACGCGCGATCAGATCGTCGAGCATATGGACGGCAATATCTGTCGCTGCGGCACCTATCCGCGCATCGTTCGCGCCATCGAACGCGCTGCGAAGGAGGCCTGAGCCATGACCGAACACGATCTCAATCTGACGCGCCGCGGCTTTGTCGGCGGCAGCGCCGGTCTGACCTTCACGTTCGCGGTCGGCGGCTTCATGACCGCGAAATCCGACGACGTCATGGCTGCGGCCGGCAAGACGGCGCAGACCATCGGCGGCTGGGTCACCATCGCGACCGACGGATCGATCACGATCCAGGCGCCCGCCGCCGAAATGGGGCAGGGCGTGATGACCGGCATCCCGATGGTGATCGCGGAAGAACTGGACGCCGACTGGTCGAAAGTGTCGGCGGTATTCTCGCCGCCGGATGCCAAGACCTTCGGCAATCCCAAGCTCGGCGGCATCGTCTATACCGTCGCCAGCAAGACCACCGAAGGCTATTGGGACAAGGCCCGCATCGCCGGCGCGCAGGCGCGCCGGGTGCTGATGCAGGCGGCGGCGGCGCGCTGGAACGTTCCGCTCTCCGAGCTGAAGACCGAGGCGAGCACGGTCGTGCATGCGCCGAGCGGCCGCAAGATGGGTTATGGCGAGATCGCAAGTTTTGCGACCGTCCCGGCCGAGATGCCGGCCATCACCGAAGCCGATCTCAAGAAACCGGCGGATTATCGCATCCTCGGTCAAAGCAAGCCGCGCCTCGATATTGCGAGCAAGACCAACGGGTCGGCCAGTTACGGCATCGACGTGCAGGTGCCGGGCATGGTCTACGCCACACTGCTCAAGACGCCGATCGAGGGCGCCGAGGTCGATACGGTCGACGCGACCGCCGTGCTCAAGATCCCGGGCGCCTTGCAGACCGTCCGCATGAAGGATGCCGTGGCTCTGGTCGGCACCAGCGTGGAATCGGTCTTTGCCATGCGCGATGCGGTGAAAGTCACCTGGAAAGGCGGCGCCACCGCCGGCTTCGACAGCGTGAAGGCGCTGGACGAATATTCCGCGCGGGCGCGCAAGACCGACGAGAAGGGCCTCGCCTATCATCCCAAGGGCGATGCCGACGCGGCATTGGCGAAAGCTGCCAAGGTGATCAGCGCCACGTACCAGGCGGACTATGTGTATCACGCGCAGATGGAGCCGATGAACATGACCGCCGTGGTGAACGCGGCGGGCGACGAAGCCGAAATCTGGACCGGCACACAGGGACCGAGCATCGTGGTCAATGTGGCGGCCTCGATCCTCAAGACCAAGCCCGACAAGATCCGCTTCCACCAGCAATATCTGGGCGGCGGATATGGGCGGCGCGCGCAGGTCGATCTGCTGCCGTATGTGCTGCAACTGGCGAAGGAAACCAAGAAGCCGGTCAAGCTGATCTGGACCCGCGAGCAGGACGTGAAGTCGGCCAAGATGCGTCCGATGACGGCGCATTACATGCAGGCCGGCCTCGACGACAAGGGCAACATCGTCGCCTGGAAGCACAAGCTCGTGGGCGAGGCGGTGACCGGCTATCTCGCGCCGGCCCGGCTCGAAGCCGCCAAGGGTCTCGATCCGCTCACGCTGGAAGGCGCCGAGCATCAATATGCGATCGAGAACAAGGTGGTCGAATATGTCCGCGAGCGGCGCGGTGCGCCGCTGGCGGCCTGGCGTTCGATCGGCGCGGGCTACAACAAGTTCGCCGTGGAAGCCTTCCTCGACGAGGTCGCGGCCGAAACCAGGACGGACCCGGTGAAGCTTCGCCTGAGTCTGCTCAAGGACGATCCGCGGGCGACGAAAATCATCGAGGAATGTCTGGCGCTGTCGAACTGGGGCTCAAAGCCGGCCGACGGCCGGGCTTACGGCTTCTCGTTCGCCTATGTGGTCGGAACGCCGTCGGCGGCGGTGATCGAGATCTCGCTCGACCGCAAGTCCGGCGCGATCCGGGCGCACAAGTTCTGGAGCACGGTCGATCCCGGCATCGTCATCAACCCGGACATCGTGATCTCGCAGACCGAGAGCAACGTGATCTACGGCATCAGCCAGATGCTGAAGGAGCGCATGACGCTGGCGAAAGGCGAAGTGGAGCAATCGAACTTCTCCGATTACGAGGTGCTGCGAATGTCGGAGACGCCGGAGATCGTCACCAAGATCGTGCATTCGACCCACCGGCCGACCGGCATCGGCGAAGTCGCGCTGCCGCTGATCGGCGGGGCGGTGTCGAACGCACTGTTCGCCATGACCGGCAAGCGGCTGCGCCACATGCCGTTCACGCCCGAGCGGGTGAAGGCGGCGCTGGCGTAGGCAGAGCCGATCGAGGCCATTCAGACCCCGCCGCAGACATGCGGCGGGTTTTTCTTTGGGGCATGGCGGCAGGCGGCTGGGAGGATTATTCTAAGGGACAACGAAAGGACTTTCTCATGGACGACAAGACCCGCACCGAACTGGAGGCCGCCGCCTTCCGCCGCCTGGTGGCGCATCTGCGCGAGCGTACCGACGTGCAGAATATCGACCTCATGAATCTGGCCGGCTTCTGCCGCAACTGCCTGTCGAACTGGATGAAGGAGGCGGCCGACGCCAAGGGCCTCCCGATGAGCAAGGATGAGAGCCGGGAGATCGTCTACGGCATGCCCTATGACGAATGGCGGGCCAAGCACCAGAAAGAGGCAACGCCGGACCAGAAGGCGGCCTTCGAGAAGAGCCACAGGCATTAAAGGGCCGGTTTCCGGGCGTTTCCGGCTGGCGCCGATAAAGGCAGCCGGTGAGCGGGTTTTTATCTTTCCGAATCAAGGACATCCGTCTTAGATTCGGGCGTCGTCAACAACCGAAAGGAGGTGATCCAGTGTCTCATTGTCTATCGCCGCAAGTGCGGATCCAAACGGTGGCCTTCGTGAGCTGGACCCCCTCGATCGAGGTCCAGCGCGTGTAAGGTCGGCGAGGTTCCGCCAGTCCTTCTCCTGGACTGCGGCCTGACAATGGAAGGGCCGTCCGCAAGGGCGGCCCTTCTTCTTTTGGGCAGGTCAGATGAAGGTCAGCGTCAATCCCTCCAGCGGGAGACCCTTGATGTCGCTCGTCCACGTTTGTCCCGGAGCGACCGGGAACGCTCGGGTCAGGGTGCCGGTGGTGATGATCTCGCCACCCCTCAGCGGAGGGTTGACCGTATCCGCGGCAAGGACGTCCACGAGATGGCGCAATGCCAGGAGCGGGCTTCCCAGCACATTGGCTCCCTTGCCACGATCAATGATCTCACCGTTGCAGGACAGGGTCACCTCGAAGAGCGCAAGCGCCTCCGACGCATTACCTCTCCGCAGTGGCGCAATCTCATGCGGGCGGCCAACAAGCAGTGCGCCATGCACGCCGTTGGCTGCAATAGTGTCGACACCGCGAAACCGCCAGCCCGGATAGATCGACTGGACGATCTCGAAGCCGTGCGCGAACCATTCGATGGAATCGAGCAGACTGGCATCGTCAAGTCCGGGTCCGATATCGGCGGACAGCTTGAAGACGATTTCGGGCTCGATCCGCGGTTCGACAAAGCGCGACAATGACAGGGTGCCAGGCGATAGCAGGTCCTGCACGGTGGTGTCGTACATATCGCCCCAGACCGGGGCGCGGACGTTAAACTCCTCCCAGATATTGCGATTGGTGAAACCAATCTTGCGTCCGATTTGCCGCTCGCCACGCTGCGTGCGCAGCCGCCGCAGTTCGGCCGTGACCGCGTAAGCCCGCGCGAGATCAAAGACCGGATCGCATTCGCTGAAGACGGAAATCTGCCTGTGCGCGTCGATTGCGGCCAGTGCTTCAACAGCAATTTCTCTGGCATCGAGACCGCCTGCGGATCGTATATCCATGGAGATGCCCCGCTCGCCTTAATTCAGCGCCAGTCCCGCCGCCTTGATCACCGGCGTCCACTTGTCGATTTCCGCCGCTACAAAATTCCGCAGCGCCTGCGGTCCGCGCCGGTCCGGCGGCGGCACGATGGCGCCGATATCCTCCAGCCGCTTGCGCGTCTTGGGATCGTCGAGCGCCTTGCTGGCGGCGGCGGCCAGCATATCGACCATGGCCTTGGGCGTCCCTTTGGGCGCGAACAGCGCGTTCCAGCCCGATGCCTGCATCTGCGGCAAACCGGCTTCGGTCGTGGTCGGGACATTAGGAAGCACGCTGGCCCGTTCGGTCTGTGCGACCGCCAGGATGCGGATAGAGCCGGCCTCGACATGGCCGATGGTGTGTGGAATCTGGTCGCAGAGGAAATCGTATTGTCCGGTGATCAGGTCGTTCAGGGCCGGTCCCGACCCGCGATAGGCCACCATTGGCGAGCGCGCGCCCACCAGAGCGGTGAACAGCAGACAGCTTACATGCGAGGTGGCGCCGACGCCGCCGTGGCCGTTGCTGAGTTTCGCGGCATCGTTTTTCAGGATGTCCATCAGGTCCTGCAGATTGCGCGCGGGAAAATCCTTTTTCACAAATACGCCGATCGGCGTGTCGGTGAATTGCGTCACATGCTCGAAATCGGTGAGCGGATGATAGGGCAGCTTGTTGCCATACAGCCCGACGCTGGCGGCGTGGGTTCCCATCTGGCCAACGAGCAAGGTGTAGCCGTCCGGCGCCGCGCGGGCGCCGCGCGCCGAACCGGTGGTGCCGCCGGCCCCGCCGATATTTTCGATGACAAAGCGCTGGCCGATGATCTGCCCCATGCCTTCCAGCACGATCCGGGCGATGACATCGGTATTGCCGCCGGGCGGATAAGGCACGATCACGGTGATCGTTCGCTCGGGATAGGTTTGCGACAACGCGGCACTGGTGAAAGACGACAGCGCTGCCAATGCAGCGAGCGCGACCGCAATTACCCGCATGGCATTTCCTCCGGTCTTGTTCTGCGCGCCAGGCCGGCGCGGACCGGACTTCTGACCGGCACCATCAGTCTAGCCGAGGCAGCGGCGGAATTTAACGGCTTCGTGAAGCCGATTCGCCGACTTTTCGTGCGAATTCGCGCATGAGGGCAGATCACGTTCGCATCACAATCCGTTCATGCGCGGTCTGCGTGCTGTCGCCTGCTGTATGGTCACGATCGCAGCGGCACTCCAGGAGCGAAACATGACCAGGCTTGCAACTCTTTTCGCAATTCTCGTGTTTACCGTCACGGCTGCATTCGCCGCCGAGGATCATCTGGTGATCAAAAAGAGCGATCATTCCGTCGCGCAAACGCTCGATCGGCTGTCCGAGGGACTGAAGAGTCGCGGCATCGCGATCGTCGCGCGTGTCGATCACGCCGCTGCGGCTGAAAAGGCCGGGCTGTCGCTCAAGCCCACGCAACTCCTGATTTTCGGCAATCCCAAGCTCGGAACGCCCCTGATGCAAGCAAACCGCAAGGTCGGGCTTGAATTGCCGATGAAGGTTCTGGCCTGGGAAGACGAGGGCGGACAGGTTTGGCTTGCCTATTCCAAACCGGAACATCTGCAGGCGACATTCGCCGTGAAGGGTCAGGACGGGGTCTTTCAGCAATTGACGAAAGTGCTGGCGGCGCTGACCGACGAAGCGACGAAATAGCAACATGCAATCGCTATGCGCGGCTGCGCCTGTGGATGACGGGTGCAGCCCTGCCGGCTTGCCTTGACGGAAGCCGGCCAAGCCCCGAAACCTCATGATGAGGCCTGTAGACCGCGTCATGAGGAGAAGAGTTCAATGCCCGCCACCGCCGCCGCCAACAATGAAGAAACAGCCGTCCGCTTCGCCAAGGACCAATTGAAGGCGTTCGTCGAGCGCGTGGAAAAGCTGGAAGAGGAAAAGAAGGCGATCTCAGACGACATCCGCGACGTCTATGCCGAGTCCAAGGCCAACGGTTTTGACGTCAAGGCGCTGCGCACCATCGTGCGGCTGCGCAAGATGGAGCCGACCGAGCGCGAGGAACAGGATGCGATCCTGGAAACCTACATGCACGCGCTGGGAATGCTGAAGAATTGACGCACTGTCGCCGCCCGCTGCCGCGGGGCTGACACCGATCAGCGCAACGCCGCCGTGGTGCGCGATCCGAAGGTTGTCGTCGCGAGGAAATTCACCGCGCTGCCGCTGAACGCATTGTGCGACATGCCGGCATGCGGATCGGCCGAGAAGGTCATCGCCACAAGCGCGGCGGGCTTCAGCATGAAGGTGCGCAGGCTGACGAAATCGGGCGCGCCGAACAGCGTGGTGTTCATGAAGCTTTCGACGCTTGGCGTCAGCATGGTCGCGCGCAGCCATGGCGTTTCGAAATGTTTGGGCGAGCGCGGCAGATCGGGCTCGACGGGAGCGAGCGCCGACACGATTTCGGAGGGGCCGGCGGGTGTCGCCTTGGCGGCGATGGTGGTGTTGGCTGTTACAGCGGTCTGGCGCGGAATGCTGCCGGCCGGCTTGGCGCGCGGGGGCGCCGCGTCCGGCTGCGAGGCGGCATAGGCGAGGGTGTATTCGGTCGGGTGTGCGGCCTTGTAACCCTCAGGCGCGGCGAACGGACCGATGCTGGCCGTTGTAAAGGCGGCCGGATCGGACGGCGCAGAATCGGCGGGCCGGCGGCGCGCGGCGGAAGTCTCGACCGGCGCTTCCGGCAGGCCCTGCCAGTAGCCGCGGGCGCGGATGATGTCGTTGGGCGTGACCGCGACCAGCGCGCGGAAGGCCGACGGCTTGACCGGCGCGGCCGGCTTCTCGGACGACACCGGCTGCACGGCCGCCACCTGGATATTCGCCGGACGTCCCTTGGGCAGCGGAATCGCCGCCGTTCGCGCGGGCGCGGGCGCGGCCGCCGGCTCCGGTTTCGCGGTGTTGGCGGCGGTGTAGATATTGGTGCGCACGCTCGGCGTGTGCGCTGCGACCTGCGCCGGAGCGGAGGCGGGCGCCTTGTCGGCTTCCTCCTCCTCGTCCTTCTGCTTGCCGAAGCCGAACATCCTGGCGAACACGTTGGTCTTGCCGGGTCCGGCGGTTCCGCGCGCGGCGAGCGCGACGGCTGACGGCGATCCGCCGCGCTTCTCGATGTCGGCGAGCGCCAGATCGTAGCCGGCCAGCGGCTGGCCGTCGGTCGGCACATGCACGGTGCGCTGGTTCGGGAATACGCGCACGAGCTGATCGCGGGTCATGCGCGGCCAGTGCCGCACGCTGCCGACATCCATGTGCACAAACGGCGAGCCGGAGGTCGGATAGAAGCCGACGCCGCCGCGCTGAAGCCGGAGCCCGGCGGCGCGGATCTCGTCCAGCGGGGCGCCCGGAATGAAGAAGTCCATCGCCTTGCCCTGCATGTGCAGGGAGTTGCGCGCGACACCGCCGGAGCGGCGGCGCAGCATCGCGTTGGTGTTGGGCGAGCGATAGGATGAAATGATGTGGATCTTCCTGTCGGCGCCGAATTCACGCGAGACTTCCCAGACCGCATCGAACAATTGCGGGTCCATCTGGGTCTCTTCGTCGGTGCGCCAGTCGCGCAGGAAGTGATTGAGCTTTTTCAGGCCGTCGGGGTCGTAGCGGCCGTTGCGCTTGAAGGTGACGGTGATGTCGTCGCCGCGATGGGTGTGATGCATGGAGATCGCGCGAGTGTCGCCATTGGCGACCGCGTTCTGCAGGCCCTTGCTGCCGATCAGGATGATGACCGCAGACAGGCCGACGCGCCGCGACACGCGCAGTGCAGCCTTGAATCTCGCTCGGCGCGTCTTTTCAACTCGCACGTGGTCGTCCGTGTGGAATGGCATTCAGGCAGGAGTTCGCGACCCGTCCGTCGCGGCTGATGGCTAACGCACTGTTATCGTGATGGGTTAACGGCAGATTATCGCCCCCCTCCAAACCGTCGGAGATTGGATAACCGTGGAAAGTGGCAAAAAAGGGCCTTGCCTGATGCAAAAAGGCCGCTCGTCAACACTGTGGTTAACGAACGGCCTGATGCCGAAATGTGACGCCGAATTAGCGGAAAAGGCGTCCGAAAAAGTCGCCGATCGGATCCTGCCGACCGGAGACGCGGGCACCGCCGCGCTGGTTGTTGCGTGACGAGGAGAACCAGTCGGCGAAGGCCGATTCCTCGCGCACTTGGAACTGCAGGGAATCCCGGGTCACTCCGCTACCCGTATGGGCGCGCTGGACCGCGATATCCGCGACTTTGCGGCTTTCGCCCTTGAGGTTCGCCAGGATCGCGGCGTCGCGGCCGTAGATGTCCTCGCGGATCACGAGCTTGCCGGCATCGTCCACATAGGCGGACTGGTAGGTGAGATAGACCGGCAGGTGGTTCGGGAAGTCGATGTTGATTTCCGAATTGCCGAACATCTTGCGCAGCTTGTCCTGCGTGTAGCCTTCCTTCGGCAGCACGAGCGACAGCAGCTTCTCGCCATACATCAGCGGATCCTGCACGCGCATGCAGCCGTGGCTGTAGGCGCGCTTGTCATGCGCGAACAGGTGCTTGTCCGGGGTGTCGTGCTGGTAGACCAGGAACTTGTTCGGGAAGTTGAAGCGGATGCGGCCGAGCGCGTTGCGATCACCCGGCGGCTGATAAATCCGAACGGTTCCGTCGCGGTTCTGCTCCATTTTCAGGCCCATGCGCGACAGTGCTTCGGGGTCCTGGCGGACGGCGGGCAGATATTCGTTGGCGATGATCGAAGGCGGAACGTTCCAGGTCGGATTGACCGTGATGAATTTCATCGTCGCCATTGTGATCGGCGTCGGCTGCGACGGCTTTCCGACCACGATGCGGGTGGTCCAGTAGGTCGCGTTGTTGTTCACGATCTTCAGCGAGAAGTCGGGAATGTTGACCATCACATAGCGGCTGCCGAGGTCGCGCGGCATCCAGCGCCAGCGTTCCATGTTGGCGACGATCACGTCGGCCGCGCGTTCCTGCTTCGGGCCGCCATTGAGCGCGCGCAGGGTGCCGGGACCGACCAGACCGTCGGCAGTGAGGCCGGCGCCTTTCTGGAACGCCTTCACCGCCTCGGTGACGGTCGCATCATAGGCCGTGTTGCTCTGGTCGCCGGACAGGTTGAGGCGCTTGCGCAGAACCGCAACGCGCGGGTCGTTCATGCCGGGCTTCAGCGAGGGGCCTTCCGGCACGCGCACAACTTCGACTTCTTCGATCTTCTGGCCGCGGGCTTCGGCCAGCTTCGCCTTCAGCGCTTTGTATTGCGGATGCTGCGGATGATAGGAGGCGAGCACCGGCGCGAGATCGGTCACGCCTGCGACCTTGGCCAGGATATCGGCCGGCTCGGGCATCTGCAGATCGAAGCCGATATCGCCGCTGACGCGCGAGAAATGCACGCGGCCGGTCTGGGCATGGCGGGCGAATTCGAGAATTTCGCCGGTGTAGCGCAGCTCGGCCTGCGCCAGATCGTCGGGGGTTGCGGATTTCAGATCGGGGTCCGGATAGTCCGCCGGCTCCAGGCCGTCGGCATCCACGCCCTTGAGATAGGCGGCGGCGGATTTCGCGCGCGCCGACAGCGCACCGTTCTCGATCCAGAGCGGCGCATAGTTGCGCGCCTTGTAAAAGTCTTCGGCGGCGGTGCGCTCGTTGCGGCGGCTGAAGAAGCGGTCGGCCTTCGGCAGCAGGTCGCGCAGTTTCTCGCTGACCGGATTGTCGGCTGCGGCGATGGCCGGCGCAGCGGCCGGAGCCGTGGCAGTCGCGGGCGCCGGGACGGGCGCGGCAGAAGGCGTAGCGGTGTCCACAGGCGCTGCGGCAGGAGCCGGAGCGACGGCCGTTGCCGGTGTGTCCTGGGGCGGGGTCGTGCTGCCAACCGTTGCAGGCTGCGCGATATCGGCGGCGCCTGGCGGCACGTTGGCAGGCGCCGGCATTGGGATTTTCGAGTCGACGGCGGCGGCCGAAGGCGTTTCCGTGATGACCTGTGCCTGAGCCGTGACGCTCAGGGCCAGCACCATCGCGGTGGTCGCGAAAAGGCGGTCGAATTTCCAGCCGCGCATCGAATTCTCTCCTGATTGCCCGGACTTAGGCCCCGGTCGTTACGGGACAACGCATGCAGCGTTATAGCGTTCGGTGGCCGGAAAACACTTCAAAAAAACGACAGGCCCGGCCGGCTGCGTCAAAATTCCCGTGACCGGCTATATCTTGCCCATGATTTGAAGCCGCCGTCACTCAACCGCAACGGATTCGGCGCTCTTTTTACCATCGGGGTCGGCATAACCAAGGCTTTCCAGCTTGCGGTAAAGGGTCGATCGGCCAATCCGCAGCCGCCGCGCCACTTCCGACATCTGGCCACGGTAGTGGGTGATGGCAAAGCGGATAAGTTCCGCCTCGACCTCGTCCAATGGGCGGACCTGGCCCTGCGAATCGAGCAGGGACAGCCCGCCCTGGACCCAGGCCGGGCCGGCCGGATGGTCCGGCTCCACGATCATGGCCGGCGCATCCGCCAGCATCGTCAGTTCGGATGGCGATTCGCGGTCAGTTGCGGCATGCGTGCCGGATATCTGCGCGGCGATCTGCGGGAATTCGCCGATCCCGACGGTATCGCCGTCGGCCAGCACCACGGCGCGGAACACGGCATTCTCAAGCTGCCGTACATTGCCCGGCCAGCGATAATGCGTCAGCAGCGACAGCACCTCGCCCGAGACGGCGCGGATGGATTTGCCTTCCTCGGCGCAGAACCGCACCAGGAAATGCCGCACGAGTTCGGCGATGTCTTCCGGGCGCTCGCGCAAGGGCGGCACCGCGATCGGGAACACGTGCAGGCGATAGAACAGGTCTTCGCGGAATCGTCCCGCCTTCACGTCGTCGGTCAGGTTGCGGTTGGTGGCGGAGATCAGGCGCACGTCGATCTTGACCGGCTTGCGGCCGCCGACCGGCTCCACTTCGCCCTCCTGCACGGCGCGCAGCAATTTCACCTGCGCGGCCGGCGGCAGTTCGCCGACCTCGTCGAGAAACAGCGTGCCGCCGTCGGCTTCGACGAACTTGCCAGTATGGCGCTCGGTGGCGCCGGTGAAGGCGCCCTTCTCGTGACCGAACAGGATGGATTCCACCAGATTGTCGGGGATGGCGCCGCAATTCACCGCGACAAACGGTTTGCTCTTGCGCTCGCCTGAGCCGTGGATGGCGCGTGCGATCAGTTCCTTGCCGACACCGGATTCGCCTTCGATCAGAACCGGAATATTCGACGTTGCCGTTTTTTCGGCATTGCGCAACACCGCGCGCATCAGCGGCGACCGGGTGACGATGTCATTGAAGGTCAGGGTGCCGTTACGGCTGCGCTTGATCCGCGCGAGTTCGCCGGCCAGCGCCCTGGTCGTCAGCGCATTCTTGATCGAAACCTGCAGCCGCTCCAGACCCACCGGCTTCACCACGAAATCCACCGCGCCGGCGCGCATCGCCGACACCACGTTGTCGATGCCACCATGCGCAGTCTGCACGATCACCGGGACGGTGATCCCATCCTCGCGCATGCGCGCCAGCAGGCCAAGGCCGTCGAGTTCCGGCATGACCAGATCCAGCACCACGCAATCCACCGGCGGCGTATCGGCCGCGAGCAGCGCCAGCGCCTCGTCGCCGCCGGAGGCGACCAGCGCGTCATAGCCGGATTTGCGGATCATGTTTTCCAGCAGACGCCGCTGGACCGGATCGTCATCGACGATGAGAACGCATTCAGCCATCACTCGACCCCTTGCGCGCGGCTCCCCAGCCACACTGAACTGTATCGTTTCGGGGCACTGTGGGCTTTTTCGCTTAACGAGATGTTAAGCCACCTGAAGCGCCGATCCGTCGACGGTACGGCGCCATTCGGCTTTACTGCCATGAGGCGACTCAGGAAGGACAATTGACATGAGCTTGTGACGGCCGCGATATTCGCATCGGTGTTTGCCGGTCAGACGATGGCTGCCGAGAAAGTTTCTTTGGCTGGCACATGGACCGGTCAGCGCGAACGGATCGCGAAGATCGAAGGATACCGCGATGGAACGGCGACGCTTGTCATCACCGAACAGAAGGGGCGGACGTTCAAGGGCCATCTCAATCGCTCCAACAAGGATGGCGACGTCAAGGAAGACCTGTGGGGCGCGTTCACGCCGGGCGGCCGGCTGATGGTCGGTTCCGACGATGAGGGCATCTATTCGTTCGCGCTCGTCAACGCCAACACGCTCGACTATTGCTATGTCGAAGCCGGCAAAGCGCCGCGTTCGGTGTGTGCACGGCTGTCCCGGAAGCGATAGCGCGCGACGCGTCTCTCCGGCGGACGCCCGCTCAGCGGCCGGCCCCGCGGGCATTTTTGAACGGATTCCGCCTTAAAGACCGGAGGGGAGAGCGATCTTCCCCTTGACCGGGCGGTCATCGCGTCGCCACATGATATTCGCATTATTCTCAATTGGCCGACTTTTTGGACAGCGAATTCCCTGATGGCTCCCCAGACCAGCACTGCCGCCAAATCCGCTCCGGCCCCCGATCTGGGGGCCTTGCCGGAATGGAACCTGAGCGATCTCTATGCCTCGCTCGACGATCCGAAGATCAAGCGCGATCTGGAGCAGGCGGAGGCCGAGTGCCTCGCTTTCGAGAAGGACTACAAGGGCAAGCTCAACGACCTCGCCACCGGCCCCGATGCGGGCGCGGCGTTGGCGGCGCCGGTGCGCCGCTACGAGAAGATCGAGGATCTCCTGGGCCGGCTGATTTCGTATGCGGGTCTGGTCTATTCCGGAAACACGACCGACCCGGTGCGGGCGAAATTCTATGGCGATGTGCAGGAGCGCATCACCTCGATCTCGCTGCATCTGCTGTTCTTTGCGCTCGAGCTCAACCGCATCGATGATGCCGCGATGGAAAAGGCCATGGCCGATCCCGCGCTCGGCCATTACCGGCCCTGGATCGAGGACGTCCGCAAGGAAAAGCCCTATCAGCTCGAAGACCGCATCGAGCAATTGTTCCACGAGAAGTCGGTGAGCGGCTATTCGGCATGGAACCGTCTGTTCGACGAAACCATGGCCGGACTGCGCTTCAAGGTAGACGGGCAGGAGCTTGCGATCGAGCCGACGCTCAATTTTCTTCAGGACTCGGACGGGGCCAAGCGCAAGGCGGCGGCGGAAGCCCTGGCCGCCACCTTCAGGGACAATGTGCGACTGTTCTCGCTGGTCACCAACACGCTGGCCAAGGACAAGGACATCTCCGATCGCTGGCGCGGTTTCCAGGACGTTGCCGATGCGCGGCATCTGTCCAATCGTGTCGAGCGGGAGGTGGTGAATGCGCTGGTCTCCGCCGTGCGCGCGGCCTATCCGCGGCTGTCGCACCGCTATTACAAACTGAAGGCGAGTTGGTTCGGCAAGGACAAGCTGCCGCATTGGGACCGCAACGCGCCGTTGCCGCAGGTGCCGATGCGCTCGTTCAAGTGGGATGAGGCGCGTGACACCGTGCTCTCCGCCTATGGCGCCTTCTCGCCGAAGATGAAGGATATTGCCGAGCGATTCTTCAACGATCGTTGGATCGATGCGCCGGTGCGCCCCGGCAAGGCGCCCGGCGCCTTCGCGCATCCGACCGTGCCGTCGGCGCATCCTTATGTGCTGCTCAATTATCAGGGCAAGCCGCGCGACGTGATGACGCTGGCGCACGAACTCGGCCACGGCGTGCATCAGGTACTGGCGGCGCCCAACGGTCCCTTGATGGCACCGACTCCGCTGACGCTCGCCGAAACCGCCAGCGTGTTCGGTGAGATGCTCACCTTCAAGAAACTGCTCGCCTCGACCACCAACGCGGTCGAGCGCAAGGCCATGCTCGCCGCCAAAGTCGAGGACATGATCAATACGGTGGTGCGCCAGATCGCATTCTACTCTTTCGAGCGCAAGGTGCATATCGAGCGCAAGGACGGCGAACTGACCGCCGAACGCATCAACGAACTCTGGATGGAGGTGCAGCGCGAAAGCCTCGGACCGGCCATCGACCTGCGGCCGGGCTATGAAGTGTTCTGGACCTACATCCCGCACTTCATCCATTCGCCGTTCTATGTCTATGCCTATGCCTTCGGCGACTGCCTGGTGAACTCGCTCTATGCGGTCTACGAAAAGGCGGAGGCCGGCTTCGCCGAGCGCTATCTCGACATGCTCGCCGCCGGCGGCACCAAGCATTATTCCGAATTGCTGAAGCCTTTCGGTCTCGATGCCCGCGACCCGAATTTCTGGCAGGGTGGCCTGAGTGTGATCGACCGGATGATCACCGAGCTGGAAACGCTCGATGGGAGGGCATGACCGCAATCGCGCCGGCTTGAGCGGTTCGTTTGCGTAGATTCCCCGATTGACAGCCGGTCAGTCCGGACCGAACGTGATGCCCGCACAGAGGGCATTGCATGGCGCGGCCTCTCTATCCCGCGATGGCGTTTCTGTGGCCCATGCTGGCGGCAGCGACCGCGAGCGAATTCACCGCGGAAATGATGCATCGGATGGCTGCCGCCGCCTTGGGCGGTGATGAGCGGTCGACGCCGCCGCCCGCTTGGACCTCAGCCAATCGTGTCAGGCTCGGGCTCCCGACCATGATGTTGCGTGATTTTTCGATGGGCGAGGGCGGGCCTGCGACGCTGGTCTGCGCGCCCTTCGCCTTGCATCACGCCAGCATCGCGGATTTCGCGCCGGGGCACAGCGTGGTCGAGGCGTTGCGCGCGCACGGGCCCGGCAACGTGCTGGTCACCGAATGGCGCTCGGCGACGCCGGATATGCGTTTCTTCTGCATCGACACCTATCTTGCCGACCTCAATATTGCGGTTGATGAATTGGCGCCGCCGGTCAATCTGGTCGGCTTGTGCCAGGGCGGCTGGCTGGCGCTGATGTACGCTGCGCGCTTTCCGGCCAAGGTGCGCCGCCTGGTGCTGGTCGGCGCGCCGGTCGACATCGCAGCCGGACAATCGCGCCTTACTCAGCTGGCCGCCAACATGCCGATAGCTATGGTGCACGAGTTGCTGCGTCTCGGCGATGGCCGCGTGCTGGGCTCGATGGCACTTGAACTCTGGCGTGCGCAGGCCATGTCGGACGACGCGGTCTGTCGGACCCTGCAGGCAGAAATCGGCATGTCGGAAGCGGGGCAAGCCCGGCTGGCCCGTTTCCGCGATTGGGACGCCTGGACGGTCGATCTGCCGGGGACCTATTACCTCGAAGTGGTCGAGCGCCTGTACAAGGAGAACCGCTTAGCCAATGGCGACTTCGTTGCGCTCGGCAAGCGCCTTGACCTGAAGGCGGTGACGGTACCGATCTTTCTCCTGGCTGCGCAGGACGACGACGTGGTTGCGGCAGGACAGATTTTTGCTGCGGCAGACCTGATCGGTACGCCCCCGCGGCAGGTCAAAAAGGCCGTGGCGCCATGCGGACATGTTGGCCTCTTCATGGGCGCGCGTACGCTGGGTGAAGACTGGCCCGTCATCGCGCGCTGGCTCGCGGAGAAACCGGACAATTCGGCGGTATCGGATCGGACGTATTGAATCTAAGGCTTGATCCGCCAGGTCATGGTGATGCCGGCGGTCACCGAGATGTTCTCGGGCGGGGACACCTGCATGCCGCGCGCGGTCAGCGGCATGGCGGCCTCGCGCAGCAAGCGCGGCTCGGTGTCGGCGATCTCGGTGATCTCGCCGAGTTGCACGCCGGCGGCTTGCGCATAGACCTTCGCGCGATTGCGTGCATCCGCTACCGCATCGCGGCGCGCGATGTCGAGCGCGTTGTTTTTTTCATCCAGACCGAAGCGCAGGTTGCGCATCTCGAACAACCCCGTCGCCGCAATGGCGGTGATCGCGGCGTCGATGGTGTCGAGTTTCCTCGACTTGATCTCGAACGACGTGACCGCCTGATATTCGGTCTCCGGGCGCGGCCCTGCCTGCGGCACCGGCTGCCGCACCTGATCGAGCCGGAAATTCGATTGCTCGATCT
This sequence comes from Pseudorhodoplanes sp., assembly GCA_022843165.1. Classification (GTDB taxonomy): domain Bacteria; phylum Pseudomonadota; class Alphaproteobacteria; order Rhizobiales; family Xanthobacteraceae; genus Pseudorhodoplanes. The sequence goes on along the minus strand of JALHOD010000004.1, from coordinate 185,297 downwards.
CGATGCCGTCCTTGGCCATCGCGCGCAAGGCGGCGGCCGCCCTGGTCGCGCGGTCCTTGTGTGCGGCGCTGGCGGCTTCCAGCGTTTTTGCCTTGGTGACGACATCGGCCGAGAGACGGGCCATATCCGGCGGCACATCCGCCCGGCCGTCGCCCCGCACGGTGATGCTCGGTCCGCGCTCGAAAGCCGGCTGCGCAAATGCCGGGCTGGCGAGAAATAACAGCACGGCCGCCGATGCCTTGAATATCCTGTTCATGACAATGTCTCCGTCAGGCGATGATGTCGCTTAGGGGCAGGCGGCGGCGAATCTATGGCTGCGGCCTTTCGACGACCGGACTCGTTTTTTTTCGGCCCGGCATTATCTTGTCGTCTGAGCATGACCGACGACCGCGAAGCCAACCGTTTCAGCGCCCGCGCGGCGCGCTATGCCCGTGTCGGCACCAATGTCGGCGGCGTGGCGGCGCGCATCGCCGGTGCGCGCTTTCTGGGCCTGGGACTCGATCGCGGCAAGAATGCCGCCGCTTTGGGGGCGGCTTTGGGCGGCCTGAAAGGCCCGATCATGAAGGTGGCGCAGCTGCTCGCCACCATCCCGGAGGCGATCCCACCGGAATACACCATCGAACTCGCCAAGTTGCAGAGCGAGGCGCCGCCGATGGGGTGGGCCTTCGTCAAACGCCGCATGGTGGCGGAACTGGGCGCGGACTGGCAGAAAAAATTCTCCGCGTTCGAGCATCATTCCGCCGCCGCCGCCTCGCTCGGCCAGGTGCACAAGGCGCGCGCGCTAGACGGCAGCGAACTGGCCTGCAAGCTGCAATATCCCGACATGCAGTCGGCGGTGGAAGCCGATCTCTCGCAGTTGCAAATGCTGTTCGCGCTCTATCGGCGGCTGGAGCCGGCGATCGATCCGAGCGAGATCGGTCGGGAGATTTCAGATCGCATCCGCGAGGAACTGGATTACGAGCGCGAGGCAAAGCATGCGGCGCTTTATCGCAACATGCTCTCCGACACGGACAGCATCCGCGTGCCGGGCGTCTGGCTGGACCTGTCGACCAAGCGGCTGCTGACCTTGGACTGGCTGGAGGGACAGCGGCTGCTGACGCACAAGGACGCCTCGCTCGCCATCCGCAACCGTCTCGCCACCGCGATGTTCACCGCGTGGTGGTTTCCGTTCAGCCGCTTCGGCGTCATTCACGGCGACCCGCATCTCGGCAATTACACGGTGTTCGAACAGGACGGTGAGCCGCGCGGAATCAATCTGCTCGATTACGGCTGCATCCGGATTTTCCCGCCCGCCTTTGTCGGCGGCGTGGTCGACTTGTATCGCGGGCTGGAACGGGGCGACGACGCCCTGATCGTGCACGCCTATGAGACCTGGGGTTTCAAGAAACTGTCGCGCGATCTGATCGACGTGCTCAATATCTGGGCGCGCTTCATCTACGGTCCGCTGCTGGACGATCGCGTACGCTCCATCGCCGACGGCGTGAAGCCCGCCGAATATGGCCGGCGCGAGGCCTTTCGCGTGCATCAGGCTCTGAAGGAGAAGGGGCCTGTCACCGTGCCGCGCGAATTCGTGTTCATGGATCGCGCCGCCATCGGGCTGGGCGGTGTGTTTCTTCACCTGAAAGCGGAGCTGAATTTTTTCCGTCTGTTCAACGAAGCGATCGAGGATTTCTCCATCGCAAAAGTCGCCGCCCGCCAGCAGGCCGCGCTTGCGCAAGCCGGGCTTGCGCGGGACTGATTGAGCCATTCGATCAAGCGATAAGCGGGTCTTTTGCATTTCCGCGGCCGCCGCCATTGCAAAGGGGGGGCTTGTTGGGCTACCCCTCACTTGAAAGGTATCAAGGCAACAAGGGGCTTCTTACGATGGCCGACCACGGCGAAATTCAATATTCCACCGCTGAAGGCAACGACCTGCCGGCGCATGAGGCGACCTATGAAATGTTCCTCACGCTGACGAAATGGGCTTCCGGCTTCCTCATCATCCTGCTGATCCTGATGGCCTATTTCCTGGTCTGATCAGCCAGACCTGGACGTCGGGGGGGCGCGCATGAAAATCGCAATCGCAGCTGAAGCCGACGCCGCCGAGCCGCGCGTCGCCGGCACGCCGGAGACCGTCAAGAAATTCATCGCGCTCGGCGCCGAGGTGGCGGTGGACGCGGGCGCCGGCGTGAAATCCGGCATTCTCGACGCCGACTACACGGCCGCGGGCGCCACCCTGACCAAGGGCGCGGCGAAGGATGCCGACATCGTTCTGAAGGTGCGCCGTCCGACCGCCGACGAGATCAAGTCCTACAGGAAGGGCGCGCTGGTCGTCGCCATCATGGATCCTTACGGCAACGACGCCGCGCTGAAGGCGATGGCCGACGCCGGTCTTGTCGCCTTCGCGATGGAATTGATGCCGCGTATCACGCGCGCTCAGTCCATGGACGTGCTCTCCAGCCAGGCCAATCTCGCCGGCTATCGCGCCGTGATCGACGCCGCGGCCGAATATGGCCGCGCGCTGCCGATGATGATGACCGCGGCCGGCACCGTGCCCGCCGCCAAAGTGTTCGTCATGGGTGTCGGCGTCGCCGGTCTGCAGGCGATCGCCACCGCGCGCCGGCTCGGCGGCATGGTGACCGCGACCGACGTGCGGCCGGCGGTGAAAGAGCAGGTGCAGTCTCTCGGCGCAAAATTCATCGCGGTCGAGGACGACGAATTCAAGCAGGCCGAGACGGCCGGCGGCTACGCCAAGGAAATGTCGAAAGAGTATCAGGCCAAGCAGGCCGCGCTGGTTGCCGAGCATATCCAGAAGCAGGATATCGTCATCACCACCGCGCTGATCCCGGGCCGTCCGGCACCGCGCCTTGTCACCAAGGAGATGGTGGCGTCGATGAAGCCGGGTTCGGTGCTGGTCGATCTCGCGGTCGAGCGCGGCGGCAATGTCGAGGGCGCCAAGCCAGGCGAGGTGGCCAGTGTCAACGGCGTGAAGATCGTCGGCTTCCTCAACGTACCGGGACGTCTCGCGGCCTCGGCCTCGGCGCTCTACGCCAAGAACCTGCTGACCTTCCTCGAGACCATGATCGACAAGAAGGAGAAGAAGCTCGCGATCAGCTGGGACGACGAGATCGTGAAGGGCACCGCGCTGACCCGCGACGGGGCCGTCATCCATCCCAATTTCATGCCCAAGCCCGCAGCCTGAGCACAGCGATCATCTCAAGGACAGCGCCATGGATCACATCGCCACCGCCGTCGATCCCTTCATGTTCCGCCTGTCGATCTTCGTGATGGCGGTGTTCGTCGGCTATTACGTCGTCTGGTCGGTCACGCCGGCCCTGCACACGCCGCTGATGTCGGTCACCAACGCGATCTCGTCGGTGATCGTGGTCGGTGCATTGCTGGCGGTCGGCGTACCGCTTGCGACCGACAGCCAGGGGCCGCTGATCGCGCGCGCGCTCGGCTTCATCGCGCTGGTTTTTGCGGCGGTGAATATTTTCGGCGGCTTCCTGGTCACCCAGCGCATGCTGGCGATGTATCAGAAGAAAAAGAAGTGAGACCGCGATGAGCCCCAATATCGTAGCGCTTCTTTATTTGGTTGCCGGCGTCCTGTTCATCCTGGCGCTGCGCGGATTGTCGTCGCCGGAGACCAGCCGGCAGGGCAATTTCTTCGGCATGGCCGGCATGGCCATCGCCATGCTGACCACGCTCGGCGCGCATCCGCCCTCCGACGCGATCGGCTGGGCGCTGGTGGTCGGCGGACTGGCGATCGGCGGCGGTGTGGGCGCAGTGATCGCACGCAAGGTGCCGATGACCTCGATGCCGGAACTGGTCGCGGCCTTCCACTCGCTGGTCGGCATGGCGGCGGTGCTGGTGGCGGCCGGCGCCTATTACGCGCCGGCGGCCTTCGACATCGGCACCCGCGGCAACATCCACAAGGCGAGCCTCGTCGAGATGGCGCTCGGCGTCGCGATCGGCGCCGTCACCTTCACCGGCTCGATCATCGCCTTCCTGAAACTCTCTGGCCGCATGAGCGGCGCGCCGATTACCTTGCCCGGCCGCCACGTCATCAATATCGCGATCGCCGCCGCGCTGATCTTCTTCATCTATGGGCTGGTGGTGTCGCAGAGCCAGATTGATTTCTGGCTGGTTACCGGGCTCGCCTTGCTGCTTGGCGTGCTCATCATCATTCCGATCGGCGGCGCCGACATGCCGGTCGTGATCTCGATGCTGAATTCCTATTCCGGCTGGGCGGCCGCCGGCATCGGCTTCACGCTCGGCAATTCGGCGCTGATCATCACCGGCGCGCTGGTCGGCTCCTCGGGAGCGATCCTGTCCTACATCATGTGCAAGGGCATGAATCGCTCCTTCATCTCCGTGATCCTCGGCGGTTTCGGCGGCGAAGTGGCGGCCGGAGGCGGGGCGGCGGAGCAGCGGCCGGTCAAACTCGGTTCGGCGGAAGACGCAGCCTACATCATGAAGAACGCCTCCAAGGTCATCATCGTGCCGGGCTACGGCATGGCGGTGGCGCAGGCGCAGCACGCACTACGCGAGATGGCCGACCATCTCAAGAAGGAAGGCGTCGAGGTCAAGTACGCCATCCATCCGGTGGCGGGCCGCATGCCCGGCCACATGAACGTGCTGCTGGCGGAAGCCAACGTGCCCTATGACGAGGTGTTCGAGCTTGAGGACATCAACTCGGAATTCGCGCAGGCCGACATCGCCTTCGTGATCGGGGCCAATGACGTCACCAACCCCGCGGCCGAAGACGACAAGACCTCGCCGATCTACGGTATGCCCGTGCTGCAGGTCTGGAAGGCCGGCACCGTGATGTTCATCAAGCGCTCGCTGGCGTCCGGCTATGCCGGCATCGACAACCCGCTATTCTATCGCGACAACACGATGATGCTGCTGGGCGATGCCAAGAAAATGACCGAGAGTATCGTCAAAGGCATGTAGAATAGTTCCTGCCGAATCAATTTCATCAGCAGGAGATTGCCCATGGCGGACAACAAGAAAAAACGCGGCGGTGCCGATCGTGCGTTGATTGCGCTGAGCGAGCCCTACGAGGTCCGCTACTGGAGCAAGAAGTTCAAGGTCACCCCCGCCAAGCTCAAGGCGGCGGTCAAGGCGGTCGGCCGCTCCTCCAGGAAGGTCGAAGCCTATATCAAGCTGCACAAGCGCAAGGATCGCGACCGCACGCTGATCTCGTTGCGCGAGGCCTACGAAGTCAAATACTGGTCGAAGAAGTTCCGGGTCACGGCGGCGAAGCTGAAGGCGGCCGTCAAGGCGGCCGGGCGCTCGTCTGGCAAGGTCGGCGCCTATCTGATGGGCACCAAGAAGAAAAAGAAGCGCAAGGCCAAGAAGCGCAAGTAAGCGCTACAGTCGCTGATACATCACCAGCGCATCGACCATTCCGTGTTCGGGATGGTCGAAGGCGCCCGGCAGCACCCCGCAAATCTCGAAGCCGCAGCGCTGCCACAGCATGACCGCGCGGCTATTGGTGCTGATCACGAAATTGAACTGCATGGCGAGAAAGCCGCGCTGGCAGGCGCGCTCGAGCGAATGCGCGCACATCGCGCGCGCCACGCCGCGCCGCATGGCCGCGGGCGCGACGACATAGCCGCAATTGGCGACATGCGCGCCGCCGCCCTGGTTGTTGGCGCGCAGATAATAGGTGCCGACGATGGCGCCGCCATCCACCGCGACAAGGACGTCGTGCGCCGGCGAGAACCAGTAGGCCAGCGCCGCATCTTCGGAGATATCGCGCGGCACCGGATAGGTTGCGCCGGCGCGGAAGGTCGGCTCGAGCACGCGCCAGATGTTGCTGCGGTCGTTCTCCGACGCGGAGCGGATGACAAAAGGCTGTGCGTTGTCGGCGATCATGTCGATGCCTTCCGTTGCAGCACGCGGCGCAGGAGCAGCGCCACGGTCACGCCCGCGATCATCACGCCGACGAAGACGAAAGGCGCCTTGGTCCAGCCGAAATGCTGGACGAAGGCGCCGAGCGCGGCCGGCCCCACGAGATTTCCGATATTGCTGGTCTGGTTGATCAGCCCGATGGCGATGGCCAGCACCGCCGATGTCGGCGCCAGCCGCGGCGCGGCGGCGAAAATCGAGCCCGGTATCATGCCAGTCAGTGCGAGGCTGACGGACGCGAGGATCGCGATGGCCATGACCGGCAGCGCCTGCGAAAAAATGCCGAAGCCGGCGAGCCCGAGGAAGGCGAATGCGCCTCCGATCACCGTCCAGATCGGGACACCCATCCGCATCAGGGCGCCGGCCGAGAGATTGCCGGCCGCGTTCGCGACCACGGTGAGGGCGCTGACAAAGCCTGCGGCGGGAATCGACAGGCCGAGCTGCTGCACCAGCAAGGTCGGCATCAGGCCGGTGAGCGCCGAATACTGGAATGTGTAGATGCCGAAGGTCAGCGCCAGCAGCATGGGCCCGGGCGAGCCCAGCACAGCGCGGACATTCCTGGCCACCTCACCGCCGGTAGTCGTGGCGGGGGGCGGCTCATGGAGATCCAGCGTGGCCAGGAAGCCGGCATAGCCGATGGCCAGCACGCCGTTGACGATCCAGAGCGCCTGCCAGCCGAAGATCATCAGATAAGGCCCGGCCAGCATCATGATGGCGGCGCCAGCCGGCAGATAGACCGCCCAGAAGGCATAGGCGGTTTCGCTGTCCTTCCGCGCGATCAGCGACCGCAAGAGCCGCGGGCCGGCAATCGCGGCGGCCAGAAAGCCGCAGCCCTCCAGCACGCGCGTGGCGATCAGGAGGGAGCCGGACGGAGCGAAGGCGCCCAGAAGGCTGGCCGCGCCTGCCAGCGCGAGGCCGGCCAGCATGGTGCGGCGCGCATCGAGCATCGACACCAGGATGCCGCCCGGCAGGCCCGCGAGCGCCCCCAGCGTGCTGTAGGCGCCGACGATCCAGGCGGCGGCAAAGAGCGAGAGCGACAGTTCGGTCTGCAGTACGGGCAGGGCGATGGCGGCCTTGCCGATCTGGAAGGCGGCGATCACGCCGCCCAGGATTACGGCGAACACCGCGCCCCAGCGCGTCTTAACCGGCATGATGCACCGCACATAGAAAGCGTCGATTGTGTACGGCCCGCTCTGGATCGATTTGATCTATGTCGAAGCGGCCGGGACCGAGGGCATCCATCTTGCCGGCCGGTTCGCTCTCGGAACAGCAGGAGGACGTGGTGTCGATCGAATATTTCACGGAGGAGAACTCGGTCGCTTGCGTTCTTGCGCGCATGGATCAGTGCAGGAACGAACGGTTCAGGGAGGTGATGAGGTCTGTGATCACGCACCTGCACGCCGTCGTCAAGGAGGTTGAGCCGACCATTGACGAATGGATGGAAGCCATCCAGTTCCTCACCGAGACCGGAAAGATCTGCGACGAGCGCCGGCAGGAATTCATCCTGATGTCGGATACGCTCGGTGTCTCGATGCTGGTCGACGCCATCAATCACCGCAAGCCGAGCGGGGCGACCGAGAATACCGTGCTCGGCCCGTTCCATGTCGCGGGGGCGCCGAAGCGGCAGATGGGCGACAATATCTGCCTCGACGGCAAGGGCGAGCCGCTCTACATGAGCGGCCGTGTGGTCGACATCCACGGGATGCCGGTCTCCGGAGCCTTGCTCGATATCTGGCACAGCAACGAGGACGGCTATTACGACGTCCAGCAGCCCGGCATTCAGCCCGACTTCAATCTGCGCGGCCTGTTCCAGACCGGACCCGACGGGCGCTACTGGTTCCGTTCGGTCAAGCCGCGCTATTACCCGATCCCGACCGATGGCCCGGTCGGCAAGATGCTGATGATGATGGGACGGCATCCCTACCGTCCGGCGCATATCCACTTCATCGTCGGTGCGCGGGGCTATGTCCCGGTTACGACGCACGTCTTCGTGCGCGGCGACACCTATCTCGAAAGCGATGCGGTGTTCGGCGTGAAGGACAGTTTGATCATCGATTTCGTCAAGCACGACAATGAACGGGAAGCCACGCGCTTGGGCGTAGACAATCCCTTCTATGTCGCCAAGCACGATTTCGTGCTGATGCGGACACCCAGGTGACGGGCGGCGGAGCAAAAGCCGCAAGATCGCGTCGCCAAGGCGGCTGACGACTGTCGTAAAGTCTGCATAATCGTGCTGCTAAGCAGGGGCATGGCCGCCGTGAAATCTATTCTGCTGACCGCACTCGCCTGTTACGCCGGGATCGTCGGGCTGATGTATCTGGCGCAACGCTCGCTGATGTATTTTCCAGAGACCGTGCGCACCGCGCCGGCCGATGCCGGTTTTCCGCAGGCCCGGGAAGTGGTTCTCGATTCGGCCGGCGGCGCGCGCGTCATCGTGTGGACGGTCCCGCCAAAGGAGAACAAGCCGGTTTTCCTCTACTTTCACGGCAATGGCGGCTCGTTGCGCTATCGCGTATCGCGTTTCAGGAATCTCATCGCCGACGGCAGCGGGCTGGTGGCCTTGTCCTATCGCGGTTATGGCGGATCGAGCGGCGCACCGAGCGAGGAGGGACTGCTCGCGGACGGAAGAGCGGCCTATGCATTTGCCCGCGCGCAATATCCCGCGTCCGAACTGGTGGTCTGGGGAGAATCGCTCGGCACCGGCGTGGCCGTCGTGGTTGCGGCGGAGAACAGGATCGCCGCGCTGATTCTGGAAGCGCCCTTTACCTCGACAGCGGACATAGCCTTCGCCGCCTATCCGTTTATCCCAGTGCGATGGCTGATGAAGGACCAGTTTCGTTCCGACGAGCACATCGGCAAGGTCACGGCGCCGCTCCTCGTGCTGCATGGCCGGCGCGACAACATCATTCCGTTCGCCTATGGCCAACGCCTGTTCGAGCTGGCGCCGGAACCGAAGCAGTTGGTGCCGTTCCCGGCGGGCGAGCACGAGAATCTGGACGCGCATGGCGCACAAGCGGCGGTGAGGGAATTTCTCGCCTCGGGCACCTTCGCCGCCAACTAGAAGGCCTGGTACGACTTCCCGAGTTGTCCGCCGACGCGCTTGAACCCCGCATTGGCCGATTCGTCATTCTGGTTGATGTTGAGCGCGCGGGCGTAGGAGCCGGCGGATTTCTCGCGGTCGCCGAGTCGTTCATAGGCGAGACCGCGGCTGGTCCAGGCGGTGACGCTTTGCGGATCGAGTCCGACCGCGCTGTCGAGGTCGTCGGCCGCGGATTTGTTGTCGCCCACAGCGAGATAGCTAAGCGCGCGCGCCACATAAGGCTCGCTGTCACGCTGCGACAAGGTGACGGCGTTGGAGAGATCGTCGATCGCGAATTGATGCTGCTTCTGGCTCTGATAGAGCAGGCCGCGATTGTAATAGGCCTGCGCGTTGTCGGGACGGGTCGCAATCGCCTTGTTGAAATCATTCAGCGCGAGAATCAGCTGCCGCTTCTGCCGGTACACCATGCCGCGACCGAGATAGGCGGCTGCGTAATTTCCGTCGATCGCAATCGCCCTGTTGTAGTCGGCGAGCGCGAGATCGGGCTGGTTGTTCTGGCGATAGAGCAGGCCGCGATTGGCGTAAGCCTGCGCATAGTTCGGATCGAGGCTGACCGCCTTGTTGAAATCGGCGAGCGCTTCCGGCCGACGTCCGGCCTGGCCGAGCACGGTGCCGCGCATGTTGTAGGCTTGCGGGTCGTTCGGGTTGCGCTGGATGACCTCGGTCAGCGAGGCGATGTTGACCGGCGAAGAGGCGTAAGCGGCCTCCTCGGTGAGCGGTCCGGTATTGGAATGGATCATGCTGCTGGAGCAGCCGCCGGCAAGCAAGGCAAACAGCAGGACTACGCAGGGGCGGGCGGCGCGCAAGAAGTCGTGCCGGTATTTCATGCGCAGTCTCGAGGATGGCTGTCCGGGCGGCGTCGAATCCGCTTCAGGCGATGCGAAACGATAACGCCGCGCCGCAGAAACGACAACGCGGAGCCGGCCTGGCCGTGCTCCGCGCCGGAAACAAAATCGTGAGAGAACGAATCAGCTGCGGCCGCCGCCGAAGCCCGCACCGCCGCTGCGTCCGCCGCGGCCAGCGCCCGGACCGCCGGCACCCGGAATCACTTTCGGCTTCATCGGCAGCAGGCCTTCGCGCTGCAGCTTCTTGCGCGCGAGCTTGCGGGCGCGGCGCACCGCTTCCGCCTTCTGCCGGGCCTTCTTCTCGGAGGGCTTTTCGTAGTGACCGCGAAGCTTCATTTCGCGGAAAATACCCTCGCGCTGCATCTTCTTTTTGAGCGCCTTGAGGGCCTGATCGACATTGTTATCGCGGACAAGAACCTGCACGGGTGTTCCTTCTTCAGAGCCGGTTTTTCGGTGTCGGGGGCCGGAAAAGCCTATTTTCAGGCCTTTCGAGTCGCGCGCGTGTAACAGAAACGGGGTTCAGAGTCCATAAGGACCCCGTTTTCGGGTCTATTTCGTGAAAACCCGCGTCACATGGCCCATTTTGCGGCCCGGACGGGGGTCTCCCTTGCCGTAGAGATGGACGCAGGCGCCGGGAATCGCCAGCCATTTGGCATAGTCGTTGGCCTCCTTGCCGATCAGGTTGGTCATCTCGACCCGGCCGAGCCGCATCGGTCTGGCCAGCGTCCAGCCTGCCACCGCCCGGATATGCTGCTCGAATTGCGAGACAGTACAGCCATCCAGCGTCCAGTGGCCGGAATTGTGCACGCGCGGGGCGATCTCGTTGACCAGGACGTGGCGCTCGCGGCCGTTCTTGACCACGAACATCTCCACCGCCAGCACACCGACGTAATTGAACGCTTTTGCGATCTTCTCCGCGATCTTCCGGGCCTTGCTCGCTTCAGCAGCCGAAATTCGCGCGGGAACAGCGGTCGTCTTCAAAATATGGTCGCGATGCACGTTCTCGGCGACGTCGAAGGACGCCACCTTGCCGTCGCGCGACCGCGCCGCGACCACCGACACCTCGCAGGCGAATGTGACAAAGCCTTCCAGAATGCACGGCGCCTCGCCGAGCGACCGCCAGGCCTTGAGCGGATCGTCACCCTTGCGGATCATCGCCTGACCCTTGCCGTCATAGCCGAGCCGTCGTGTCTTCAGCACGGCGGGCAGGCCGATCTTTTTGACGGCGGCGGCGAGTTCGCCGGCGCTGCCGACGGCGGCATAGGGCGCGGTCGGAATTTTCAGCCTGGAGACGAAATCCTTTTCGACCAGCCGGTCCTGCGTCAGCGCCAGCACCTGCGGATCGGGCAGCACGGGCTTGCGCGCGGCGAGAAAGGCCGCGGTCTCCGCCGGCACATTCTCGAATTCATAGGTGATGACGTCGCAATCCTGCGCGAAGGCGTCGAGCGCGGCGCGGTCGGCATAATCGGCGATGGTCGCGCGCCGCACCACTTCGAACGCGCAGGAATCCGTTTCCGGCGCGAAGATGTGGCAATGCAGGCCGAGCTGTCCGGCGGCCTGCGCCAGCATGCGGCCGAGCTGGCCGCCGCCGAGAATGCCGATGGTGGCGCCGGGCTTCAGCGCATGGAAGGCGGGCTTGCTCATGCGCTCTCAGTCTTTCGGTTTTTTCGCGACGTTCTTCGTCTGCTGCGCGCGCCGCGCGTCGAGGCGCCTGGCCAGCGCAGCGTCCGACAGGGCAAGAACGGACGCCGCCAGCAGACCGGCGTTGATGGCGCCCGGCTTGCCGATCGCCAGCGTGCCGACCGGAATGCCCGCCGGCATCTGCACGATCGAGAGAAGCGAATCCTTGCCTTCCAGCGCGGTGACGTTCATCGGCACGCCGAACACCGGCAGCGAGGTCATCGACGCGGCCATGCCGGGCAGATGCGCGGCGCCGCCGGCGCCTGCGATCACCACCTTGAAGCCCTTCTTGCGGGCGGATTTGGCGAAGTCGTAGAGCCGGTCGGGCGTGCGATGCGCCGACACGATCAGGGCTTCATAGCCGACCTTCAGGGCGTCGAGCGTTTCGGCCGCGTGTTTCATGGTCTCCCAGTCCGACTGGCTGCCCATGATGATCGCGACCGGCTTGTTCGCGGACTTTGCCGCCATGCTTCTGACCCCCCGAAAAGAAGCGGCGGATTATAGGGAGGGGCGGGGGTGGAGCAAGACAAAGCTGCGCAGATGGCCGCCGCGGTGATCAAGAATCCAGCAGATGAGCCGGCGTTTCTCTCTCATTTCAGGCAATGATATCCGGCGTAAGCTGGTCTTCGATATAGGAAATACGGTCGCGCAGGACCAGCTTGCGCTTCTTGAGGCGTTGCACCTGGATCAGATCGGACGCGGGCGAGGTCACCAGCGCGTCGATCGCGGCGTCGAGGTCGCGATGCTCCTGCTGCAGGCGGGCCAGTTGCGCCCGAAGCTCGCTTTCTTCCTCTTGTGTCATCACCGCCACGAAAATTTGAAGACGGCATGATCCGGATCGGCCCCGGCCGCCCCGCCGCCGGGGACCGGATCGCTTCGACGAAAACCAACCCGGGTCAAAGGGTTGCCTGCTTCGCGTGAGCATCGCGAATGCCGGATCATTCCACCGGCGCGGTCCCGCACGCAAGGTTCCATTGAGGAATATCGGGGATTTTTTGCACCGCATCGCGATCGGGCAATCGACTTGCCATATTTCTCGTGTCAGATTTGCAGCCCTAGGCTCCAACCGGAAGGAGACCTGTATGTCCCCAGATGTTCATCTTGCGGAACTTGAGGCCCGTCACCGGGCGCTTGAGGATGAAATTTCGGATGCGCTCGCGCATCCGTCCACAGATGACACAAGGATTGCCGAGTTGAAGCGTCGCAAGCTGCAGGTGAAAGACGAGATCGCCCGCCTGCAGCATGGCGTGAGCGCCAGCATTCACTAGCTGCGCGGCACGAGGGGTGTTTTTTGAACGGTCGAGCCGCCGGCTCTCCGAAGGGAGGGCGGCGGTTTCGATTTTCTGAAAGGTGTCTATAAAGAAGGCACCAGATCATAAAGTTGCAACTTGGGGAGCGTCGGATGTGGTCTTTGGCTCGCTGCGTGGGTGTGCTGCTGGCCGGTCTTGTGGCCGCGTCCGGGGTGGCGCAGGCGCAATCCTATCCGTCGCGCCCGATCACGCTGGTGGTGCCGTTCCCGCCCGGCGGCGGCAACGACGCCATGGCGCGCATCATCGCCGACAAATTGTCGACGGCGCTGGGCCAGCAGGTGGTGGTCGACAATCGCGGCGGCGCGGGCGGACTGATCGGCACGCGCGCGGTCGCGAAGGCGGCGCCCGACGGCTACACCCTGCTCATGGGGCACACCGGCACGCTGGGCATCAATCCGGAACTCCATGCGCCGAATACCGGCTACGACATTCGCAGGGATTTTGCGCCGATCGGCCTGATGGCGGTGATGCCGATGGCGATCATGGCAAATCCGTCGACGCCCTACAGCACGGTGGCCGACCTGATCGCGGCGGCGAAGAAGGAACCGGGCAAGATCAATATCGGCTCCTCGCCGAAGGGCACCGGCTCGCATCTCTGCGCCGAATTGTTCATGTCGCTGTCGGGTGCGAAGATGAATCTCATTCCCTACAAGGGCACGGCGCAGAGCATCAACGATCTGGTCGGCGGCCATGTTTCGGCCGCGTGCAACATCATTCCGCCGGCTCTCGGCAATCTGAAGGCAGGGACATTGCGGCCGCTGGCGGTGACGTCGTCGAAGCGTTCGCCGCTGTTGCCGGATGTGCCGACCGCCCATGAGTCCGGGCTGCCCGGCTTCGAGACGGAGCTTTATTACGGTCTGCTGGCGCCGGCCGGCACGCCGCGCGAGATCGTCGACAGGCTCAGCGGCGAGTTGCGCAAGGCGCTCGCGACCGACGACGTGAAGCAGCGCATCTCGCAGGACGCGGCGGTGCCGATGTCCTCGACGCCGCAGGAGCACGCGGCCTTGCTCGACCGCGACGAGAAGAAATGGTCGGCGCTGATCAGGCAGCTCGGGCTGAAGGTCGAATGAGGACAATGTTTCCCAAATGCACCGGCCATTGCGCCGCGCTTGCCGGCCTCGCATTGCTGGTGGCCTTGCTGCCGGCCGCGGCGCAGGACGTGCGCGGCCTCGAGGTCTGCACCGCCGAAAAGCAGATGGAGCGCCGCACCGGCTGCCTGCAGGCCAATATCGAATTCCTGCAGCAGCGGCTGAACAGGACGACGCAGGATGCGCAGCAGAAACAGGCGGCGGCGGACCGGGAGATCGCGGCGGCGAAGGCCCAGCTTGCGTCGGCCAGCAAGGACCTCGCGACGCTGAAGGAAGAGTTCGCCAAATTGCAGGCGAAGATGGACGATCTGCAGAAGGTGAAGAACGGGCGGTGACGATGGGTGGTCCGCGCCCGGCGCTTTACCGCCCCCGCTTCGTTTTCGCAGACGCGCGGCTGGCGGCCGGTTCCTGGCGGCCGCGCAGATAGACGAACCAGTACACCGCACCGACCAGAACGCCGCCGCCGACGATGTTGCCGGCGGTGACCGGCACGAGGTTGTGGATCAGTCCCGTCCAGTCGAGCCCGGCGTGGTTGACGCTTGCCAGTTTGGCGAGGACGGCGTCGGGCGCGCCCGCCTTGATCATCAGCGCCAGCGGAATGAAATACATGTTGGCGACGCTGTGCTCGAAACCTGCGGCGACGAATGCGGCGACCGGCAGGATCATTGCTGCGATCTTGTCGGTGGTGGTGCGCGCGCCATAGGACAGCCACACCGCAAGGCAGACCAGCACGTTGCACAGAATACCGAGAAAGAAGGCCGGCACGAAATCGAGCGTCGCCTTGCTGGCGCCGATCTTCATCGCCACGGCGGCGACCGTGCCGTCGCCGGCGAGATACTGTCCGGACAGGAACACAAGCAGGGCGGTGCCGACCGCGCCGACAAAATTGCCGAGATAGACGATGATCCAGGCGCGCAGCATGGCGGAGAGCGGCAATTTGCCCGCCGCCAGCGCCATCACCATCAGCGTATTGCCGGTGAACAATTCGGCGCCACCGATGATCACCAGAACAAGTCCGAGCCCGAAGGCGAGACCGGCGGCGAGTTGCGCCAGCCCGAATGGTACGACGCCTTCCGAGCCGGCCAGCACGGTGGTGGCGAACATCGCGCCGAGTGAAATGAATGCGCCGGCGAGAATGCCGAGCACGAACAGGCTGACCGTGTCGCGACGGGCCTTGTCGATGCCGACCTGTTCGGCCTTCAGCGCGATGTCCTGCGGCAGCAGCGCATCAATCGTCTCATGTGGCGTTTCTCCCGGCATTGGCTTCACACGTCCTTTGTCATGTCGCGCAGCTTGAATTTCTGGATCTTGCCGGTGCTTGTCTTCGGCAGTTCCGTGAACACCACGTATTTCGGCACCTTGTAGCCGGCGAGGTTTTTCCGGCACCACGCCACGAGTTCGTCCGCGCTCGCGCTCTGGCCGGGTTTCAGTTCGACAAAGGCGCATGGCGTCTCGCCCCATTTCTCGTCGGCCTTTGCGACCACGGCGGCGGCCTGGACGGCGGGATGCTTGTAGAGCGCGTCTTCCACTTCGATGGAGGAGATGTTCTCGCCGCCGGAAATGATGATGTCCTTGGAGCGGTCCTTGAGCTGGATATAGCCGTCGGGATGGATCACCCCCAGATCGCCGGAATGGAACCAGCCGCCGGCCAGCGACTTCTCGGTCGCTGATTTATTCTTCAGATAGCCCTTCATCACCACATTGCCGCGGAACATCACTTCGCCGAGCGTCTGTCCGTCGTGGGCGACCTGCTGCATGGTGTCGGGATCACGCACGTCGAGCGCTTCCAGCACCGGGTAGCGCACGCCCTGGCGCGCCTTCTTCGCCGCCTGTTCGGCGGGCGGGAGTTCATCCCATGCGCTGTGCCAGTCATTCACGGTGGCCGGGCCATAGACTTCGGTCAGGCCATAGACATGCGTGACGTTGAATCCCGCAGACTTCATTCCGGCAAGCACGGCTTCCGGCGGCGGCGCCGCGGCGGTGGCGAAATTCACCTGATGCGAAATCGGCTTTTTCTCCTCCGGCCTGGCGTTGAGCAGCGTCGACATGACGATCGGCGCGCCGCACAGATGCGTGACCTTGTGTTCGGCGATGGCGTCGTACATCGCCGCCGCCCGCACCGCGCGCAGGCAGACATGCGTGCCGGCCACGATCGAGACCGTCCAGGGAAAGCACCAGCCGTTGCAATGGAACATCGGCAGCGTCCAGAGATAGACTGGATGCGCCGGCATGGCGGTGGTGATGACGTTGCCCATCGCCAGCAGATAGGCGCCGCGATGGTGATACACCACGCCTTTGGGATCGCCGGTGGTGCCCGACGTGTAGTTGAGCGAGATCGCGTCCCATTCGTCGCCCGGCACCTGCCAGGCGAATTCGGGGTCGCCGTCCTTGAGAAAATCCTCGTATTCGAGGCCGCCGAGCCGCTCGCCGCCGCCGGAAAATTCCGGATCGTCATAGTCGATCACCAGCGGTTTCACCTTGGCGAGGCTGAGCGCTTCCTTCACGGCTTTGGAAAATTCGCGATCGGTGATCAGCACTTTCGCGTCGGCATGGTCGAGGATGAAGCCGACGGTCGCCGCATCGAGCCGGGTGTTGATCGCATTCAGCACCGCGCCGGCCATCGGCACCCCGTAATGCGCCTCCAGCATGGCCGGCGTGTTGGCCAGCACCGCCGCGACCGTGTCGTTCTTCGTGATCCCGCGCTTGGTCAGGGCCGAAGCCAGGCGGCGCGCGCGCGCATAGAAGTCGCGATAGCTGCGGCGCAGTTGGCCGTGGACGATGGCGGTGTGGTCCGGAAAGACGCTGGCCGCGCGCTCCAGAAACTGCAGCGGCGTCAGCGGCTGGAAATTCGCGGGCGTGCGGTCGAGATCGGTATCGTAGGGCGATTTCGCCATTTCTTGTTCCCCCGGCGCGGGATCCGAAGGATCACGCATTACGTCAACAGGTCTTGGCAACAAAAGGTCCTGGCAACCTAATGAGGAGACAGGCCGCGATCAATCGCGCGCCGGCGGTTCAGCGCCGCAGGTCGGAAAAGCCCTGCCAGAGCAGCAGCAGCGACACGCAGAGCACGAGGATATAGGCGATCCTGTAGAAGGTCTCGACCGGCGTCACCCGCACCAGCCAGATGCCGAGGAAATTGGCGGCGATAGCGAGCGGGAGCAGCGCGAGCGATGTCGCGAAATTCGGCAGGGAGAATTGCCCGAGCGCGAAATACGGCCCGATCTTGAGAAAATTCACCACCGCGAAGAACATAGTGGAGGTGCCGACCAGCGTCATCTTCGGCAGCAGCTGCGGCAGCACATGCACCTGATAGGGCGGGGCGCCGCCCTGCACCAGAAACGAGGTGAAGCCGGAGATGCCGCCCCAGAACACGCCGCTCGCGGCGGTCTTTTTCTGCGGCTCGACCGGGCCGCGCTTCAGGAAGGTGTGCAGCACAAAGGTGGCGCCGATGGAGCCGACCGCGAGCCGGATCACCGTGTCCGACACCTGCGCCGCGAACAGCCAGGCCACGCCCATGCCGATCAGTGCGCCAGGCAGCAGCACTTTCAGATTCCAGGCACTCCAGTCGCGGCGATAGACCCAGACCGAGATCGCGTCCTGCACGATCAGGATCGGCAGCAGCAGCGCCGCCGCCTCCAGCGGCGGCAGATAGAGCGCGAGCAGCGGCGTCGCCAGGATCCCGATGCCGGCAAAGCCGCCTTTCGACAGGCCGAGCGCGAGCACGGCGGGCAGCGCGATGGCATAGAAGATCGGATCGGTGATGAGGGACATGGTCACCCGTGCCACAGCGCGACCGCGCCGTTGCGGATCAGTTCGAGAGAAATCAGGAAGGTGAACACATACACGATCCTGTAGAACAGGTCCTGCGGCGTGACCCGCACCAGCCACAGGCCGAAATAATTGGTCGCGACGGCGAGCGGGATCAGCACGGCTGAGACCGCGAAATTGTCGAACGAGAATTGCCCGAGCGCGACGAACGGGATGATCTTGGCGTAGTTGATCGCGGCGAAGAAGAACGTGGTGGTGCCGGCCAGCACCAGCTTGGGCAGGTTCTGCGGCAGGATGTGCACCTGCCAGGGCGGTCCGCCGGCATGCGAGAGCGTGGAGGTGAAGCCGCTGATCGTGGACCAGAATACGCCGCTCGCCGCCGAGGGCTTCAGGCCGATATCCCCGCCCTTCGGGCCGAACCAGCGCCACAGCACGAAGCAGATGCCGATCAGGCCGATGGCGAGCCGGATATGGGCGTCGGTGACATGGGCCGCGAGCGCGCCGGCCAGTCCCACGCCGATCAGGCCGCCGGGGATCGCGATTTTCAGGTTCCAGGCATCCCAGTGGCGCCGGTAGGCGATCACGGAAATCAGGTCCTGCAGCAGGATGATCGGCAGCAGGATCACCGCCGCCTGCAGCGGCGGCAGCAGCAGCGCCAGGATCGGCGTCGCGACTGCGCCCACGCCGGTGAAGCCGCCCTTGGCAAGACCAAGCAGCAACACGCAAAGCGCGGCGACGAGCCAGAAGATCGGATCTGCGGGAAGGGGCATGCGCCGGAAGGGCTGGAGGACTTGCGCCGGATCAAAGCCCGGCAGGCCGGCGTCCACTAGTGCTTTTTGGGTATGGGGCGGCTGCGTGCCGCGCTTGCAATGGCGCGCGGTCCGCCCACAATGCAGGCAAACAAGAAGATCAGGGAGGGGGCGTCGATGGATGCCAAGACCACGAGCCGCTATCGCGAGATCTATGCGCAGTGGCAGCGCGACCCGGAGGGATTCTGGGCGGAGGCGGCGAAGGAGATCGACTGGTTCGAACCGGCCGCCAAGGTGTTCGATCCGGGCCAGGGCATCTATGGCCGCTGGTTCACCGGTGCGCTCTGCAACACCTGCTGGAATGCACTCGACCGCCATGTGGCGGCGGACCGCGGCGACCAGGCCGCGCTGATCTACGATTCTCCGGTCACCGGCATCACCGCATCCTATTCCTATTCCGAAATGCTGTACGAGGTGGCGACGCTGGCCGCTGTGCTGGCCGATTTCGGCGTGAAGAAAGGCGATCGCGTCATCCTCTACATGCCGATGGTGCCGGAAGCGGTGTTCGCGATGCTGGCCTGCGCGCGCATCGGCGCGGTGCATTCGGTGGTCTTCGGCGGCTTCGCGGCCAAGGAACTGGCCAAGCGCATCGACGACGCCAGGCCCAGGCTGATCCTGTCGGCGAGCTGCGGCATCGAGCCCGGCCGCATCGTCAAATACAAGCCGCTGCTGGACGAGGCGATCACGCTGTCGGACTTCAAGCCGGAGGCCTGCCTGATCCTGCAACGCCCGCAGGAACGCGCCGCGATGAACGAGGGCCGCGATCACGACTGGGCCGGCCTGCGTGACGCCGCCATGGCCGACAGGAAGCTCGCCGATTGCGTGCCGGTGCTCGCCACCGACCCGCTCTACATCCTCTATACCTCCGGCACGACCGGATTGCCAAAAGGCGTGGTGCGCGACAATGGCGGCCACATGGTCGCGCTGAAATGGTCGATGGAAAATCTCTACGGCGTGAAGCCGGGCGAGATCTGGTGGTGCGCCTCCGATATCGGCTGGGTGGTCGGGCATTCCTACATCGTCTATGCGCCGCTGCTGCATGGCGCGACCTCGGTCATGTACGAGGGCAAGCCGGTCGGCACGCCCGACGCCGGCGCGTTCTGGCGCGTCGTGTCCCAACACAAGGCGGTCGCACTGTTCACCGCGCCGACCGCCTTCCGCGCCATCAAGAAGGAAGACCCGGACGCGAAGCTGCTGTCGAAATACGACCTGTCGACATTCCGCACGCTGTTCCTTGCCGGCGAGCGCGCCGACCCGCCGACCGTGCAATGGGCGGAGGAGAAGCTGAACGTGCCGGTGGTCGATCACTGGTGGCAAACCGAGACCGGCTGGTGCATCGCCGGCAATCCCGTCGGGCTTGGCATGTTGCCGGTCAAGCACGGCTCGGCGACGGTGCCGATGCCGGGCTACGAGATCGATATCGTCGACGAATCCTGCAACAAGCTGCCGGCCGGCACCATAGGCTCGATCGTGGTGAAGCTGCCGCTGCCGCCGGGATGTTTTCCGACCCTGTGGCAGCAGGACGAGCGCTTCCGCGAAAGCTACACCGCCGAATTCCCCGGCTATTACAAGACGGCCGACGCCGGTTATCGCGACGCCGACGGCTATGTCTTCGTCATGGGCCGCACCGACGACATCATCAATGTCGCCGGGCACCGGCTTTCCACCGGCGGCATGGAGGAAGTGCTGGCCTCGCATTCCGATGTTGCCGAATGCGCCGTGATCGGCGTCAACGACGCGCTGAAGGGCGAAGTGCCCTGCGGCTTCGTGGTGCTGAAGGCCGGCGTCACGCGCGACCACGCCGAGATCGAGAAGGAGATCGTGGCTTTGGTGCGCGAAAAGATCGGACCCGTGGCCGCGTTCAAGCTCGCGATCACGGTGCCGCGGCTGCCCAAGACGCGCTCGGGAAAAATTCTGCGCGGCACCATGAAGAAGATCGCCGACGGCGAGCAATGGACCATGCCGGCGACCATCGATGATCCGGTCATTCTGGATGAGATCGGGACGGCGCTGAAGGGGAAGGGTGTGGGGGGCTGAACTCTGTGCTCAATGCGCAATCTGTTACCTCTCCCCTTGTGGGAGGGTGCCGAGCGAGCGGCTGCGAGCGAGGCGGGTGAGGGGCTAACGCGCATCAGCGCGCGTCGGAAGACCCACCAGCACTATAACCCTCACCCGGCTCGCTACTCACTTGCGTTCGCAACTCGCCACCCTCTCCCGCAAGGGGAGAGGGTCACGGAGCAAGACGCAACCTTTCCAAAAAAAAACGGCCGGACTTTCGCCCGGCCGTTTCGATTCCAGAATTTCGGAAGCGCTCACCGCGTGACGATCACCGTCGCGCCCAGCCGCGTGCGGTTGTACAGATCGATCACGTCGTCGTTGGTCATGCGGATGCAGCCCGAGGACGCCTCTTCGCCGATCCGCCACGGTTCGTTGGTGCCGTGGATGCGGTACATGGTCTGGCCGAGATAGAGCGCGCGTGCGCCGAGCGGATTGTGCGCGCCGCCTTCGACATGGCGCGGCAGGTCGGGCTGGTGGCGGAGGATGTTCGGCGTCGGCGTCCAGGCCGGCCATTCGCGCTTGTCGGACACGGTGGAGACGCCCGCCCAGGCCGCGCCCTCGCGCCCGACCGCGATTGCATAGCGCAACGCCTTGCCGTCGCCGAGCACGTAATAGAGCCGCTTCTCGCGCTGGCGCACCAGGATGGTGCCGGGCGCGTGCTTCTCGCGGAATTCCACGGTCTCGCGCGGCGTGATGCGGTAGAGCCCGAAGCCCATGGCGTTCGAGGAGGTGGAATAGGACGACACCGCGCGCCGCATCATCACGTCGGCGGTCGAGCCGCCCTGCGCAGAGGACCGCGCCGAGGCCGACGCCGCGCGGGCGGGCGCCGGGGCTGCGTCGTTGCCACGGAACATGTTCATGAACTTTTCGGCCGCACTCGGCTCGGGCGCGGGCTTCGCGGTCTCGCGCCTTGCCTTCGGCTTCTGGGCCGGCGTGGCGGCGTCGATTTTCGGAGCTTCGGCTTTCGGCGCCTCTGACTGGCCGGCGCCCCCCGACGCCGTCGCCGCAGCCAGGGTCTGGGCCGAAAGGGGAGCAACAAGCAGGCCGGACACGGCCAGAACGGCAATCAACGACGTTGAAAACACGCGCATTTCAGACACTTCCCTCCACGAGCCCCCGCCGGTGAAGGGCCGCAAATTAGGGGCGGCGGTATCGGGCGGCTAGTGCAGGGAGGACACAGTGGGGGGAGTATCTGGTGGCTGGCGGCCTGGCTTGTCTCTCAGGCTGCGCTCCTCATACAGACCGCCCCATCCCCATAACTCTCCAGCTTCTCCCGCATCCCCGCGACATCCCGCGCCGCAAATCCGTGCCGCTGCCAGAACGGCGCGGAGTTGTTGACCGCGATCAGGCCGATCGTGTCGAAGCCCGCTATGCGGGCGTGCTCCTTCAGGATCGACACGATGGCGTCGCCCGCGCCGCTGTTGCGCGCGTCAGGCAGGATCGCGATGTCGTGGAAGTAATAAGTGTCGCACCTGTCCGGCAGCGCGCCGAGCCGCGTGTTCAGCGCGGGCGCGGAGTCTTTCACATAAGGATGCGAGAGCGCGTAGCCGTGCAGTTCATCGCCTGATGCCAGCACGAAACAGCCCGCGGGATAGAGTGCGAGACGTTCCTCGAACACGGCGCGGTCTTCCGGAAAACCGGGATGCACGATCTCCGACAGCGCATGCGCCGCGGCGATGTCGGCTGTCGTCATCGGGCGCCAGATGGATGGTGTCATTTGCGCAGTCTATCCGGCGTCATGCGATGACGTAAGAAAGGGCAGGGGCGCTTGAAACGCGCGTGCCGAGCGATACGCCCGCATCCTGCGATGCGGGCGCCGTCTCGTTCAGCCGAGCGCGCCGTCGGCGAGCCTGGCCGCGTGCTCGCGCACGTCTTTTGGCCATTTCGCCGTCACGCCGCGGAAGCGCGCGCCGTCGCCCGCGAACAAGGCGCGCGTCGCGTCCTTGAAGCCGGCGAGATTGCCGGCTACCGCATGCATGAAGCGATAGGCGCGCTCCTGCGCCTGCCGCACGCGGTCCTGCCCGCTCCGCAGATGGCGCGCCTCGTCCACCAGCTTGCGCAAGGCGACCGACGCGCCGCCCGGCTGGCTGTTGAGCCAGTCCCAGTGTCGGGGCAGCAGCGTGACCTCGCGCGCCACCACGCCGAGCTTGGGCCGGCCGGGGCCTTTGCTCTCGGCTTCCGGCTGCGCGGCCTTCTGCGCGCCGGCCTTCAGGCGCGCCTGCACGTCCTGCGCGGAGCCGCGGAAATCCACTTCCACGGGTTCGGCGGTGGCGTCGTCGAAAATCAGCACGGTCTCGTCGCGGTCGACGAATTTCTTCGCCTTGAGCGCGACCTCGGCCAGCGCGCCGGAGGCGACGCGGCGGGTGCCGGCAAAGGCGGTGACGGGGCTGTGGCGGTGCCCGGACAGGTGTGCGGTCATGGGAAATCCTCCTGCGTTGGCGCCGTATTTATGTCCGGGTAAAACAAAGTCAATACCACCCGGGTAAAAGGCGGCCGCCGGACAGGCTTCCTTTCCGGATATTGCGCTAGCGCAAGGCACGCGCCGGCGGCGGCGCTAGAAGAACAATCAAGCCGAGCTTTTGGGGAAAGTTCCGGCCAGAAGACCGGGTTTACATGCCAGGCACTTCGCGACGTCTGACCGAGGCAGCGATGTTTCCGGTCAGACGTCCGCGATGTCGATGATGTCGGGCAGGAACGGGCATTGCATGCGCCGTTCGCCATCCATCAAGGTCGGCTTGTCGACCAAGGCGCACAGGCAGATGTCGCGCAGGTCGCCGCGCGCGTTGCGCAGCGCGAGGCGGGCGGCGCGGCCGGCCCGCCGCAGCCGCAAGACTTCCGACACCGCGACGCGCATGGCCATGTCCTGCGTCGCATAGGGGCCCGCTTCGCCCTTTTCGGTCTGCGCGGTCCAGCCCTGCGCGCCGTGCGCCACCTGGCAGCGTTTGCAATCCATTATCGCCCGTCTCCCGTCGGCGCGCACGCTAGGGGCGGGACGTTAATTCGGATTGAATCGCGGCACGGGAATTTCAGGCAACCTACGCGCGAACAAATCTTCGGCCACAAGACTGCTGCGCGCGATCGACGCTATGCCGGACTGTCCTGCAGCGCCGTTTTCTCCAGCACTTCTCCGCAGGCGCAGCGCCAGGTGAAGCGGTCATGCGCCAGCTTCGTGCTCGCGTCATGCCGCGCCGACTCCACATGCGAAAGCTGCATCGGCAAATGGCATTGCGGGCAAAACGGCTTGTCCATCCGCACGTCAATGGTGTCGCTCATGGCGTGTCCTTCCATGTCCCACGGAGATTGCGTCTGCGGAGCATAAGAACGGGCGGAGCGCGGCAGGGCCGGCTCCGCCCGCAGTCACTGCACGGCGTCAGTTGGTGCAGACCTTGATCCTCTTCAGGCCGGCTTCGGCGTCGGTGCGGGTCTTGAACACGCCGTCACCCACCACGACCGTGGTCTTCGTCGTCGGCTTCCTGTCGACGATGGTGCATTTTTTGGTCGCGGTATCCTGCACGACGTAATACTCGGTGACCTGCGCGAAGGCGGGCAGGACGAGGCCGAGCGTGACGCCGGTTGCGATCAATGACTTGCGGAACATCGTGGTTCTCCTCTGGTCTCTCCCCGCGGGAGAACGTGCATCGCGGCGGATGCGTTCCGGGAACCCTCGTTAAACCTTGTTACGCTGCCAAAAATCGCGTTCATAAAACTGAATCGATGGTCATCTCTGTGTCGCGTCTGTGGCGCCGGTACGCTCTGCATGCGCCAAACAAAAATGCCCGGCCTTGCGCCGGGCATTGATGGCCGAATTCGTGAGTCGGAAATCAATCCTCGTCGTCGCCCTCGCCGCGGCGTCCGCCACCGATCTGCTTGAGCTTGGCGAACACCGCGCTGACGTCGGCGTCGTCCTTGGTCTTGGTTTCCTGCGGCGTGAGCTCCTGCTCTTCCTCCTGCGCGGGCGCGGTGGTGACCGACGCGGGCAGGAGCGTGATGCGATCGCCTTCCGCCGGCGCCGGCTTTTCCTTCGCCGCCTTGCGCACTTCCATGTCGAGATCGATCTGCGAGCACAGGCCGAGCGTCACCGGATCGAGCGGCGACAGCGAGGCCGCGTTCCAGTGCGTGCGGTCGCGGATGCCCTGGATGGTCGACTTGGTGGTGCCGACCAGCCGCATGATCTGGCTGTCCTTCAGTTCGGGATGATTGCGCAGCAGCCACAGGATCGCGTTCGGGCGGTCCTGGCGGCGCGACACCGGCGTATAGCGCGGGCCGCGCTTCGACTTCTGTTCCGGCACCCGCACCTTGCGGTCCGCGAGATGCAGCTTGTGGCTGTTGTCCTTCTCGCCCTTCTCGATTTCCTCGCGGGTGAGCTGGCCGGTCTGGATCGGGTCCATGCCCTTGATGCCCTGGGCGGCGTCGCCGTCGGCCACCGCCTTTACTTCGAGCGGGTGCAGTTTGCAGAATTCGGCGATCTGGTCGAACGACAAGGCGGTGTTCTCGACCAGCCAGACCGCCGTGGCTTTCGGCATCAGGGGCGCTTCCTGCATGGCAAAATCTCCTCTGTGCTTCGCCCGCCCATGCGGGTCGAAGCCGGTGGTCATCGTGGATGACGGGAATTCGCCGGAATATAGGCCCAGCCGGGGTGGGGGGCAATGCCCGCGATCTGGCAGGGGCAAAAACGGTGAATTGGGGGAAAACGCCGCTCAGCAGCCGCGGCAGATGTTCATTTTTTGCTTCAGGCGGGCGTCCTCGCGGTTTTCCTTCTCCCACCATTCGTCCGAATAAGGCTTGAGCGGCTCGGCGGGCGCGCGGGCGCCGGTGGTGCGGGCGGACAGGTCCTCGGACCGGGCGGCCGCGAGCGGAGCGGCCCGGCGGACCGGACGGCGGGTTTCGGCCCGCTCGGCGGCCTCTGCGCTCGGGCCGGTTCCATCCACATAGAGGCCGGACGACTGGACCCCGGCGGCCTGGGCCGCCTGCGGGCTGTCATAGGTGTAGCGGGAGAGGCCGGACGACGACGAGCAGCCGGCCAGCGCGAGGCTGGCCAGACCGGCCATCACAGCCACACATTTGGTCGACGGCATCTGCCGGCCCCAATCCAGAACGGTCAATTCCCGGCGCGATTGCAGCATATTACCCTTCCCATTTCTTTAAGTCGATTGGCTCGCCTTGACAGTTCAGGGGGACGCGCCCCAATTCGCGTGAGATGTCGCAGATTCCGCCGCCCGAACAGGAATGCCCGTGTCCGCCGCCCCGAAGCCGCCGCTGAAAGTCGTGCTGTGCTCCCCGCGCGGGTTCTGCGCCGGGGTGGTGCGGGCGATCGATTCGGTGGAGCGCGCGCTCGCGCTTTACGGTCCGCCGGTCTATGTGCGGCACGAGATCGTCCACAACCGCTATGTGGTCGACAGCCTGAAGGCCAAGGGCGCGGTCTTTGTCGAGGAACTCGACGAGATCCCCGACACCGCCGCGCCGGTGATCTTCTCCGCCCATGGCGTCGCCAAGGCGGTGCCGGAAGAGGCCAGCAAGCGCAGTTTCTTTGCGCTCGACGCCACCTGTCCGCTGGTGACGAAGGTGCATCGCGAGGCCGAGATCCATTTCCGCCGCGGGCGCGAGATCGTGCTGATCGGACATGCCGGGCATCCGGAAGTCGTCGGCACCATGGGACAACTACCGGGCGGCGCGGTGAAGCTGGTCGAGACCCTGGCCGACGCGGAAGCGTTTGCGCCCCAGGACGAGACGCAACTTGCCTATGTCACGCAGACCACGTTGTCGCTCGACGACACCGCCGAGATCGTGGCGTTCCTGAAGAAGCGTTTCCCCGCGATCGTCGGCCCGCACAAGGAAGACATCTGCTACGCCACGACCAACCGCCAGGAAGCGGTCAAGCGGGTGGCGCCCTCGGTCGCGGCCATGATTGTGGTGGGTGCGCCGAACTCGTCGAATTCGCAGCGGCTGAAGGAAGTCGCCGAACGCGCGGGTTGCCGCCATGCCGCGCTCGTGCAGCGCGCCGCCGATATCGACTGGACGAAATTCGGCGCCATCGGCTCGCTCGGCATCACCGCCGGCGCCTCGGCGCCGGAAGTGCTGGTGGAGGAAATCATCGACGCTTTCGCCGCGCGTTACGACGTCAAGGTCGAGACCGTGTCGGCGGCGGAAGAGGGCGTGTTTTTCCCGCTGCCGCGTCCGCTGCGCCAGACCGAAGCCGCGGAGTAGGCCGTGGCCGTTTACACCGACGTCGCGGTCGAGGATCTGGAAGTCTTCATCGCCGGTTACGACATCGGCAAGCTGCTCTCCTACAAGGGCATCGCCGAGGGCGTGGAGAATTCCAATTTTCTCCTGCACACCGAGGCCGGACATTTCATTCTCACGCTGTACGAGAAGCGCGTCGCCGCCGCCGACCTGCCGTTCTTCATCGGATTGATGGAGCATCTCGCCGCGCGCGGGCTGAACTGTCCGCAGCCGGTCAAGAACCGGAAGGGCGAGGCGCTCGGCAAGGTGGCCGGCCGCCCCGCGGCCATCGTCACCTTCCTCGAAGGCATGTGGATGCGCCGCACCGACGCCCGGCATTGCGCGGCCGTCGGCGAAGCATTGGCGCAATTGCATCTCGCCGGCGCGGATTTTCCGATGACCCGCGCCAATGCGCTCTCGGTCGAAGGCTGGCGTCCGATCTATGACGCCTGCGCCGACCGCGCCGACGGCGTGCAGCACGGCCTGACCGAAACCGTCGCGCAGGAACTGGATTTTCTGGAAGCGAAATGGCCGCGCAACCTGCCGCAGGGCGTGATCCATGCCGACCTGTTCCCGGACAACGTGTTCTTTCTCGGCGATAAATTGTCGGGCCTGATCGATTTCTATTTCGCCTGCACCGATACGCTGGCCTATGACGTCGCGATCTGCCTGAACGCCTGGTGCTTCGAGCAGGACCTTTCGTACAACATCACCAAGGGCCGCGCGTTGCTGCAGTCCTACCGCAAGGTGCGGGCGCTGTCGGAAGCCGAACTGAACGCGATGCCGGTACTGGCGCGCGGCGCCGCGACGCGCTTCCTGCTGACACGCCTCGTGGACTGGCTGAACGTGCCGCCGGGCGCGTTGGTGAAGCCGAAAAGCCCGCAGGAATATTTCCGCAAGCTGCGCTTCCACCAGCAGGTCAAAAGCATCGGCGATTACGGCGTGGAAGCCAGGGAACTGACCGCGTGAGCGAGCCTCACGTCATCATCCACACCGACGGCGCGTGCTCGGGCAATCCCGGCCCCGGCGGCTGGGGCGCGATCCTGTCTTTTGGCGCCACCGAGAAGGAACTGAAGGGCTCCGAGGCCCACACCACCAACAACCGCATGGAGCTGATGGCGGCGATTTCCGCGCTCGACGCCCTAAAGAAACCGTGCCGCGTCGATCTGCACACCGACAGCAAATATGTGCAGGATGGCATCTCGAAATGGATCCATGGCTGGAAGCGCAACGGATGGAAGACCGCCGACAAGAAGCCGGTGAAGAATGTCGATCTGTGGAAGCGGCTCGACGAGGCGATCGCGCGCCATCATGTGAAATGGCACTGGGTGAAGGGCCATGTCGGGCATGAACTGAACGAGCGGGCCGACCAGCTGGCGCGGGACGCGATCGCGGAGATGCGCGCCGCCAGCGGATTTCCGGCGGCGCGCGGAAAGCAGGAATGATCAGATCTGTTTCAGCAGAGTGTCGCCGCCAGCCACCTCGAATTTACCCGGCTGCTCCACATTCAGTTTCGTCACCACGCCGTCCTCGACCAGCATCGAATAGCGCTGCGAGCGCGTGCCAAATCCGATATGCGACCCGTCGAATGTGAGCCCGATTGCGCTCGCGAACTCGGCATTGCCGTCACCGAGCAGTTGGATCTGGTCTGTGCCAATTTCTCTTTGCCAAATTCCGAGCACGAACGGATCGTTGACCGTCGTGACCGCGACGGCATCGACGCCTTTGGTCTTGAGCGCGTCGAGATTCTGCAAAACCGTCGGCATATGTTTTCCGTGGCAAGCGCCTGTGAATGCGCCCGGCATGCCGAACAGGGCGACTTTCTTGCCCTTGAACACCTCGTCGGCGGTTTTTGGCTTCGGACCGTCGGCGGTCATCACTCGGAATGTGGTATTGGGCAATTTGTCGCCGACCTTGATAGGCATGGTCCAGTCCTTTCGTTTCGAATTTCTGCGGCGTCACCGGTCAGGCAGGTTTGCACCGACGGCTGGCACGTTAGCTCATTTCTTTCATGAGTCGAGACCGTGCCAATGGCCAAGTTGCGTGTCAGATATGCAGCGCGCCGGCTGCCGTATGGTCTAGAGTTGTCGCATCAGATTCTCCGCGCCTGAAATATCGGCCTTGCCGGGTCCGTTCTCGATGTTGAGAGACTTCACCACCCCGTCCTCGACGATCATTGAGTAACGATCGGAACGTATTCCGCGTCCGCTTGAAGAGGCGTCGACATCAAGGCCTATCGCCTTGGCGAATTCGGCGTTGCCGTCTGCGAGGAAAAAATCGATTTTACCGTCATTGTCCGACGCCAGCCTCCACGCCTCCATGACGAATACGTCATTCACCGCGGTAACGGCGATTGCGTCCGCGCCCCTGGCCTTGATCGCGTCGGCATGCGTGATGAAACCGGGCAGGTGGTTCTTGTGGCAGGTCGGTGTGAAAGCCCCCGGCACTGCGAACAGTACGATTTTTTTGCCCTTGAAAATTTCGTCCGTCGTCTTCGGCTTCGGTCCTTCTTGCGTCATGACATGGAAGGTCGCATGAGGCAGGCGGTCGCCGACCTTGATGGACATGGCTTCAATCCTCTCCGCGGGTTTCGGCTTTCGCCGTTATTGGAATGGGCGGCAAAATAGGCGGGACGTTCCGATTAGTCGAGACGAAAGCGGGCCTCGATCGCCCGCCCGCCGGCCGCCGCCGTCAACCTGAGCAGGGCGCCTTTTACATTCGCGCCCGGGGGCAGGCCGTCGAGCAGGAAGGCAAAGCGTTGCGAACCTGCCTCCGCGCCGGCCACCGGCTCCGGCACCGGCAAGGCCCAGTCGGGCGTCGGGCCTTCCGCGAACAATTCGGCCGTCGTTCCCGCCGGCGCCTTCACATCGACCAGGATTCGTTTTGGCGCTGTGGCGTCGCGGCGCACGGACGTGACGGCGATATCGCCGCCGTGGCCCGCGTCCATCGCCTTCGGCACGCGCGCCTCGGCCGCATTGATGCCGGCCTCGCCCGCACCGGCAATGCCGGTCAGATTCAACGCGGCCTTGGCATCGACCGGGATGCACAATTTTTCGCACACGGCGTAATCGAGTTTCAGTTTCAGGGCGACCGGCTTGGCGGGATCGACGGGTTCGATGCGGACCGGAAATGTCACGCCGCCCTTATAGCCGATGGTCACGCCTTCGCTGTCGGCGAGCCGCTGCGGCGCGGGCCACAGGACCGTCACGGTTTTGACATTGTCGGAACCGGCAAAGTCGAAATGCGGCGGCACGCCGGAATCGCCGGGATAGCGCCAATAGGTTTTCCACCCCGGCGCGAGCCGGATTTCAACGCCGGCGCGGAAGATCTTCTTGTCCCCGTCGGTGCGCGCTGCGCCTGCGACCAGCCGCGCGGCCGAACGCGAATCGCCTGCCCATTCGGAACTGTCGGCCGCCTGCCCCGGCTGCGCTGTTGCGCCGAGCAGCAGGAGGCCGCAACACAGGGCAGCCTGTGCCCGGCCACTAAACCGTGGGACGGCGGGCCATGAAATCGGTCGAATTACAGCCGTAAACATCGGCTCCGTTTAGGCCTGGATGGCCGCCGGCGCCATTGAAATGGTCGTGAATATGCGGTTCAAGTTCCATTTCCAAAGTTTCGCCGTTGGGGGTAACCTTTCGGCATGAAAATGTCTCGCAAAGCCCTGCAGAAAAAGGCGGGGCGGGGCTATCTCGACGGCCAGATGCTGATCGCGACCCCCAGCATGAACGACGACCGTTTCTCGCGCAGCGTGATCTATGTCTGCGCGCATTCGTCGGAAGGGGCGATGGGCATCGTCGTCAACCAGCCGGCGTCGAACATCAATTTCCCCGACCTGCTGGTGCAGCTCGATGTGATTCCGGAAGAGGAAGCCGTTGACGTCACCTCGCGCGAAGACGTGACGGTTCTCAAGGGCGGACCGGTGGAAACCGGGCGCGGTTTCGTTCTGCATTCGGCGGATTTCTTCATCGAGAATTCCACCTTGCCGATCGACGAGGGCATCTGCCTGACGGCGACGCTCGATATTCTCAAGGCGATGGCCAAGGGCGACGGTCCGGCCAATGCGATTCTTGCGCTCGGCTATGCCGGCTGGGCGCCCGGACAACTGGAATCCGAGATCCAGGAAAACGGCTGGCTGCATTGTCCGGCCGACGCCGAACTGATTTTCGGCGCCGATACCGGCCAGAAATACGACAAGGCCCTGCGCAAGCTCGGGATCGAGCCTGGCATGCTGTCGAGCGACGTCGGGCACGCCTGAACGTCCTGCCGCATTTGCAGAAAACTAGCGCGCCATTTCCAGGCGGTCGGCGGCCAGGAGCTTGGTGGCCTGCTCGACGGTCATCGGCTCGCCGAAGGCGAAGCCCTGCGCGTATTCGCAGCCGAGCTGATAGAGCTCGACCGCATCCGAATCCGTCTCCGCGCCTTCCGCCACCACTTCCATACCGAGATCGTGCGCGAGAGCGATGATCGAGCGCAGGATGACCGGGCGGCGGCCCTTCGCCGTGGTGCGCACGAAAGACTGGTCGATCTTGATCGTGTCGAACGGGAAGCGCTGCAGATAGGCGAGCGAGGAATGTCCGGTGCCGAAATCGTCGAGCGCCAGCCCGGCGCCAAGCTCGCGGATGCGCAGCAGCATCTGCGCGGCATGTTCCGGATTTTCCATCACCAGCGACTCGGTGAGTTCGAGCTTGAGCGTGCCGCGCATGACCGAGGAGCGCGACAGCACGGTGCGCAGATCGTGGATCAGGTCCTGCCGCAGCAATTGCCGCGAGGATACATTCACGCTGGCGAAGATCGCATCCTGCGGCCGCATGTTGCGTTGCCACAGGCTGAGCTGCTTGGCGGTGCGTTCGAGCGCGAACATGCCGAGATCGACGATCAGGCCGATCTCCTCGGCGATGGAGATGAATTCCGCCGGTGACATCCGCCCCATTTTCGGATGATCCCAGCGCGCCAGCGCCTCGAAGCCGGCCACCGTGCGATCCTCCAGCCGGATGATCGGCTGATAGAGCAGGGTGATTTCCTCGCGCTCGAGCGCGCGGCGCAATTCGGATTCCAGCGTCAGGCGGTCGGTCTTGCGCGCGCGCATCGCCTGCTTGAACACCTCGATGCGGTCGCCGCCGATGCGCTTGGCGTGATACATCGCGAGTTCGGCGTCCTTCAGGATTTCCTCGGTGCGCGCGGTCTGGCCGTCGGCGAGCGCGAGACCGATCGAGGCGGTCAGGAAGATCTCGCGGTCGTTGAAGGTGATCGGCGCGCGCAAAGTGCGGCGGATGGTTTCCGCGAAGGCGATGATCTTGCCGGGATCGCGTTCGGACAGCAGGATAAGCGCGAATTGGTCGCCGGAGAGCCGCGCCAGCGTGTCCTGCGGCTTCAGCAGGCGGCCGAGCCGCCGCGCCAGCGTCAGCAGGATGGAATCGCCGACCGCGATACCGACGGAATCGTTGACCTGCTTGAAGCGGTCGAGATCGATCATCATCACGGTCGGGCGGATCGCAGGATCGTTCTTCGCGAAGGCCAGGATCGCCTCGAAGCGGTCGAGGAACAATTGCCGGTTCGGCAAGCCGGTGAGATTGTCATGCACGGCGTCGTGCAGCAGGCGTTCCTCCGCGGTCTTGAATTCGGTGACGTCGGTCAGCGTGCCGACCAGTCGCACGACCTCGCCGTCGGAGCCCACCACCGGGCGCGCTTTCAGCGCCATCCAGAGATAATGCCCGTCATGCGTTCGCAGCCGGAAATCCTGCACCAGACGGCCGCGGCGCTGCTCGACCACGCCGTCGAGCGAGGCGCGGAACTTGTCGCGGTCGAGCGGATGCAGATAGTCGAGCCAGCCGGCGGCGGAGCCTTCGAGTGCGCCGCGCTTCAGGCCGAGCATGTGCTCGGTTTCCGGCGAGGTGAACACCTTGTCGGAGGAGACGTCCCAGTCCCAGATCATGTCGCCGGCGCCGGTCAGCGCCAGCGCGCGGCGTTCGACATCCGACACGATGCCGTGCGTGATCGAGCCGGCGAAGGCGTGCTGCATGACGGTGAAGCCGATCAGCATGACGATCAGCACCAGACCGCCGAGCAGGGCGGGTCCGACAATGTCGTTAGTGACGAAGCCGCCGATGGTCAGTCCGGCGGCGATCGCCCAGACCACCAGCAGGAACCATGTCGGGATTAGCAGGACCGCGCGGTCGTAGCCGTGGGTCGACAGATAGATGACAAGGGCGAAGCCGAGAAAGGCGACCGCGCCGAGCGAGAAGCGCGCGATGCCCGAGGCGATCGGCGGATCGAACAGGGCGAGCATCACCAGCGCGCCGAGACCGCCGAGCCAGGCGAGCGTGATGTGCGCATAGCGCACATGCCAGCGGCTGAGATTGAGATAGGCGAACAGGAAGACGAGCAGGGTTGCGGCAAGGATCGCTTCGCCGATGGCGCGCCATACGCGCTCGGCGCCGGCCGACATGTCGAACACCTTCGCCCAGAATCCGAAATCGATGCCGATATATACCAGCACCGCCCAGCCAAGCGCGGCGGCGGCGGGGAACATCACGCTGCCTTTCACCACGAACAGGATGGTGAGAAAGAGCGCGAGCAGACCGGAGATGCCGATCACGATGCCATAATAGAGCGTGAAGGAGTTGATCTTGTCCTTGTAGGAGTCCGGCTCCCACAGATAGAGCTGCGGCAGGTAGTCGGTGCGCAATTCCATCACGTAGGTGATGACCGATCCGGGATCGAGCGTGACGCGGAAAATGTCGGCGGTCGCGCTGTCCTGGCGCTCGGGGCGTTCGCCCGAACTCGGCGTGATGCCGACCACACGCGAGAGACCGAGGTCCGGCCAGAACATGCCGGAGCCGACCATGCGGTAATGCGGAATGACGATCAGGCGGTCGATCTGCTCGTCGCTGTTATTGGCGAGCGCGAACACCGCCCAGTGATTGCCGGCTTCGCGGCCGCGCACCTCGATGCGGCGGACGATGCCGTCGGGGCCGGGTGCGGTCGAAACCTGGACGCGGTCGCCGTCGGTGCGGGGGCGCTCGGTGGCTTCGGTCAGGTCGATGGCGGGGGCGTCGATGCGGACATTGATGGCATCGACCGCACGCGCGGGCGTGCCGACGCACGCGAGAGTCGCCGCGAGCGCGACGCAAATTGCCGAAAAGCGCAGTATACGCAAACGACGCCCTCCGACTGTCTCAGGCAGATTCAATCAATGTTCGCGGCGTCCCCGAACGGGCGCCAGTCCCCGCAAATTCTAGCAACGGACCAGCTTTGCGCCGTTTTCGGGGCGCAAAGGCCGTCTTCGGTACATTATGGCCTATCAGCACGGGCATGGGCCAGCACAGACCTCGGGCAAGGTGAAGGACCGGACACAAGTTGCCCGGGATTTTAGGCGGTCAGCACGATTTTGCCGATATGAGCGCTGGATTCCATGCGGGCATGGGCCTTTGACGCCTCGGCCAGCGGGAAAGTGGAATCCATGACCGGTCTGACCTTCCCGGACGCGATCATGGGCAGCACGCTCTGCGCGATCGCCTGAGCGATCAACCCCTTGTCTTCGACCGACCGCGACCGCAGCGTCGAACCGGTATGGTGCAGGCGCTTGAGCATGATGCGGCGGAAATCGACGGTCGCCTTCGGGCTGCCCTGGAACGCGATCTGCACGATGCGGCCCTCGACGGCGGCGGCTTCGTAATTGCGCTCGATGTAATCGCCGCCGACCATGTCCAGGATCACGTCGGCGCCCTTGCCGCCGGTCGCCTCCTTGGTCATGGCGACGAAGTCCTGCGTCTTATAGTTAACGGCGACATCGGCGCCGAGCTTGCGGCAGGCCTCGCATTTGTCGTCGGAGCCGGCGGTGACGATCACGCGTGCGCCGAACTGCTTGGCGAGCTGGATGGCGGTGGTTCCGATGCCGGACGAGCCGCCATGCACCAGCAGGGTTTCGCCGGTCTTCAATCCGCCGCGCTCGAACACGTTGTGCCACACCGTGAAGAAGGTTTCCGGGATCGCGGCAGCCTCGGTCATGGAATAGCCGGCCAGCACCGGCAGCGCATGGCTTTCATGCGCGAGACAATATTCGGCATAGCCGCCGCCGATCACTAGCGCGCAGACCTTGTCGCCGAGTTTCCAGCGCGTGACGCCTTCGCCGAGTGCCGCGACCTCGCCGGCGATCTCCAGTCCCGGAATATCCGGCGCGCCTTTCGGCGGCGGATAAAGACCCATGCGCTGCATGACATCGGGACGATTGACGCCGGCGGCGGCGACCTTGATCAGGATCTCGCCGGCGCCGGGCTGCGGCACCGGCCGGTCTTCCGGAACGAGCGTCTCCGGCCCGCCGGGAGACCTGATGCCGATTGCCGTCATGCGTGAGGGAACGGAAGCCATGAGCGTGTCCTGATGATGCGCGGAAATTCGCCTGCGATGCAGGTTGTTTAGTCGCCGGAACCCGATGTGACAACCATGCGGCAGCGGGTTAAATTTGGGGCGCAAAGAGGTGCGCCATGACCGCGATCGACGACGACCGCCCGAAGAAAAAGTTGCAGCACGAGATCGGCCAGGAGCTCGCGCTGCTGTCGGTGCAGGAACTGAGCGAGCGCATCGGAATTCTGCAGGCTGAAATCGCGCGGCTGGAAACCGCGATGATGTCGAAACAGGCGTCGCTCAAGACCGCGGATCAGTTCTTCAAAAAGTAGCGAATGCAACAATTGATCGATTGAATTCAACAGGTTGGATTCACTGAATATTTCTCATTTAACTTAAAGTTAAGCTTTCTCAGGCATTACTAAGCCTCGTCCATCTTCTGGACGTTGAGTGGCTCCTGTCCACTCTGTTTGACGCCTCCCTGTTATTAACTTGAGCCGCCGGAAACGGCGGCTCTTTTTTGTGTCAAATCGGGGCAGGTCGTTCACCTTCATCGGCAACTATGAAATTAAATTAGCAACGCATTCGCTTTACCCTGCAGCCGCCTCGTGCGTATTGTTTGGTTGGAGTTGGGTGAGGCGTAAAAAATGTCGGAAAAATCCGTTCAGGATTCCAGTCCTGTCCTGTTCAAGGAGAGGCTGGCGAATTCGCAGGCATTCTCCAATCTGTTCAAGGACGGCATGGCGCTGGTCGAGGAGACCGCGGCCTATCTCGACGGGCCAGGCCGCAAGGAATCCAAGCAACTGGGCCGCGCGGCGGCCCTGGTCTATGCGACCGAAAGCATGCGGCTGACCACGCGGCTGATGCAGCTCGCCTCCTGGCTGCTGCTGCATCGCGCCGTCAAGGAAGGCGAGATGTCGCTCGCGCAGGTCAATCAGGAAAAGACCAAGGTCAAATTGTCGGCCGGCCATCCGAGCGATCCGGAATCGATGAAGCAATTGCCGGACGCGCTCAACGATCTGATCGAGCGCTCGCACCGGCTGACCGAGCAGGTGCGCCGTCTGGATGCCACCATGCACGGCCCGGAAGAGCCGATTGTGTTCAAGAACAATCCCGTGGAAAGCCAGCTCGGCCTGCTGAAAGCGGCCTTCGAACGCACCAGCTGACGCCCGCCGAGCGCGTCGCCAGAAAGCAAAACCCCCGCGCAAGGCGGGGGTTTCTGTATGGAGCGGAGTCCGGAGGGATTACTTCCCGTCCTTCATGAAGCCCGAGAATTTCTTCTGGAAGCGCGACAAACGGCCGCCGCGGTCGAGCAATTGCTGCGAGCCGCCGGTCCAGGCCGGATGCGACTTCGGATCGATGTCGAGATGCATCGTGTCGCCGGCCTTGCCCCAGGTCGTGCGGGTGGTGAATTCGGTGCCATCGGTCATCTTGACCGTGATGGTGTGGTAATCGGGATGAATATCGGACTTCATGGCCTGTGCTTCCCGCGCGGACGGCCGCGCTCGCTGGTGCGGATAAAGGGGGATTGGCGGGGTCTATAGCCCACACGGCTCCGCCAGACAAGCGGGGCGGCAATTGGTCCTTGCACGCGCCGATTCCGCACGGCATTCAAGCCTTTACAGTTACGGGGGGAGCCGGGAATGGCGCTGATTGCCGGGCGCGAAAAGGCCGATCGGGAGGCTGCCGGGGGGACCCCGGCGGCGGACAAGTCCGCGGCCGGACGGGCGGCGCTGAAACCGCTGCTGCTGCTGGTTCCCTATGTCCTGCGCTATCGGATGCGCGCGCTGGCGGCCCTGGCCGCCCTGACGGCCGCGGCGCTGGCGACGCTGGCGGTGCCGCTCGCCGTGCGCCGCATGATCGATTTCGGCTTCTCCGGCGACCGCGGCCTGATCGACAGTTATTTCGCGGTCATGATCGGCGTCGTCTTTGTGCTGTCGCTGGCGAGCGCCTTCCGTTTCTATCTGGTCACGACGCTCGGCGAACGCATCGTCTCCGATCTGCGCTCGGAAGTTTTTGGACACCTGACGCGGTTGTCGCCGTCGTTCTTCGATCGCTCGCAGACCGGCGAGATGATGTCGCGGCTCACCGCCGACACCACCCAGATCAAGGCGGCGGTCGGCGCGTCGGTGTCGGTCGCGCTACGCAATCTCGTGCTGTTTCTAGGCGCGAGCACGATGATGGTGGTCACCAGCCCAAAACTGTCGCTGTATGTGCTGGGCGTGATCCCGGTCATCGTCCTGCCGCTCGTCGCCTTCGGGCGCGCGGTGCGCAAGCGCTCCCGCATTGCCCAGGATTCGCTCGCCGACGCCTCCGCCTATGCGGCCGAAACCATCGGCGCGGTCCGCACCCTGCAGGCCTTCACCAACGAGGCGATGGCGACGTCGCGGTTCCGCGCTGCGGTCGAGGCGGCATTCCAGGCGGCGCGGCAATCGACGCTGTCGCGCGCGGTGCTCACCGCAATCGCGATCTTTCTGGTCTTCGCGAGCGTGGTGCTGGTGCTCTGGGTCGGCGCACAGGACGTGCTGAGCGGGGACATGACGCCGGGGCGTCTCGGCCAGTTCGTGCTCTATGCGGTGTTCGCGGCCGGCGGGCTGGGAGAGCTGTCGCAGGTCTGGGGCGAGATTTCGCAGGCCGCGGGTGCGGCCGAGCGTCTGTTCGAGATCCTGCATATCAAGTCCGACGTGAAAGCGCCGGCGCATCCGGTGCGGCTGCCTGAGCCGGCGCGCGGCGACGTCGCGTTCCGCGATGTGCATTTCTCCTTCCCCTCGCGCCGCGATGTCTCGGCTTTGCAGGGTGTGTCGTTCCATGTGCGGCCGGGTGAGAAGGTGGCCATTGTCGGTCCGTCCGGCGCCGGCAAGAGCACCATCTTCTACCTGCTGCTGCGCTTTTACGATCCCTCCGCCGGCGAGGTGACGTTCGACGGCGTGCGGCTGAGCGATGCCGACCCGCTCGACCTGCGCCGGCATATCGCGCTGGTGCCGCAGGAGACGGCGATCTTTGCGATGTCGGTGCGCGAGAATATTCGTTTCGGCAAGCCCGACGCCTCCGACGCGGAGATCGAGCGTGTGGCGGAGATGGCGGCGGCGGCCGAGTTCATCCGACGCCTGCCGGAAGGTTATGACACCCTGGTAGGCGAGCGCGGCATCACATTGTCGGGCGGGCAGCGCCAGCGCATCGCCATCGCGCGCGCGATCCTGCGCAACGCGCCGCTGCTGCTGCTGGACGAGGCCACGTCATCGCTCGACGCCGAAAGCGAAACCCTGGTGCAGAATGCGCTGGAGCGGCTGATGAGAGATCGGACCACGATCGTGATCGCGCATCGTCTGGCGACCGTGCTGTCCTGCGACCGCATTCTGGTCCTGGACCATGGCCGTATCGTCGAACAGGGCACGCACGAGCAACTCGCCGCCTCGGACGGGCTTTATGCACGCCTCGCCCGGCTGCAGTTTCAGGGCACCTGAGGCCGCCACCGCATCAGGTACACCGGCGCGCCGGAATGCGGGTTGACGTCTTCTCCGGCGACGGCGAAGCCGCATTTGCCGTAAAGCCGCAGCGCGCGCGCATTGTCCTGATT
Source organism: Pseudorhodoplanes sp. (assembly GCA_022843165.1). Lineage (GTDB taxonomy): Bacteria > Pseudomonadota > Alphaproteobacteria > Rhizobiales > Xanthobacteraceae > Pseudorhodoplanes. The sequence continues at coordinate 146,605 of JALHOD010000004.1, read as the reverse complement.
GACATGCAGGTCGATGCCGCCGGGCGAGAGCCGCTGGGCTTCCGCGATCAGCGCCCGCGCCAGCCCCTGACCCCAATGCTCCGGTGCCACCACAAGCTGGTCGAGATAGCCGGTCTTGCGGTCGATGGTGACAAACCCGATCAGTTCGCCATCGCGCTCCATCACGACGATGGTGGCCACCGGCACGAGATCGTTGCGCCATCGCCCCTGCCACCATTCAACCCGTCTGGCGAACGCGATCCTGGGATAGGCAACCTGCCAGGCGCGCTGCCACAGGGCGATGGCGGCGTCTTCGTCCGCCGCCGCATATGGCCGAAGCGTCGGGGTCACCGTTCGGTCAGCTTCAACTCGATGCGGCGGTTGCGCCGGAAGGCGTCGTCGGTCTTTTCCGGGTCGAGCGGCTGGAATTCCCCGAAGCCGGCGGCGACGAGGCGCTGCGGCGAGACGCCCTTGCTGATCATATATTGCACCACCGCGATCGCGCGCGCCGACGACAATTCCCAGTTCGAGGGAAATTGCGCGCTGGCGATCGGGCGGATGTCAGTATGGCCGTCCACCCGCATCACCCAGGCGATGTCGGCCGGGATCTGCTTTTCCAGTTCGAGCAGGGCGGCGGCGATCTTGTCGATTTCCACGCGACCTTCCGGTTTCAGCACGGCCTGGCCGGCGTCGAAGAAGACTTCTGACTGGAACACGAACCGGTCGCCGACGATGCGGATGTCCGGCCGATTGCCGAGGATGGTGCGCAGCCGTCCGAAGAAATCCGACCGGTAGCGCGACAATTCCTGCACGCGCTGGGCCAACGCGACATTGAGACGCTGACCGAGATCGGCGATGCGCGACTGCGATTCACGGTCGCGCTTTTCGGATGTCTCAAGCGCGGCTTCGAGCGCGCCGAGCTGGCGGCGCAACGCGAGAATCTGCTGGTTCAGCAGCTCCACCTGCGACAGCGCGCGCGCCGTTAGTTGCTTCTCGTTGTCGAGCGCGGTGGCAAGTTCGTTGGCGCGCCCCTGTTCGGAGACCGCCTTGCCCGCGCCCTCGGCGATGCCGCGGAAGCGGTCGCGTTCGGATTCGGCGGTGGCGAGATTGGAGCGGAAGGTCGCCATCAGTTCTTCCAGATTGGCGCGGCCGGTCTTTTCCAGCGACAGCAATTCGGTGAGCTGTGCGATCTGCGCGTTCAGGCGGGTGAGGGCCGTATCCTTTCCGGTCACCTCCTGCGCCATGTAGAACTGCACGACCGAGAAGATCGAGATCATGAAGATCACGGCCAGCACCAGCGTGGACAAGGCGTCCACGAATCCCGGCCAGTAATCGATGCCGCGGTCGCGGCGGGCCCGCGCCAGCGCCATCAGGTGCGCTCCCGCGCCAGCGTCTCCAGCACGCGGCGGATTTCCGCATTCTGTTCGGCCTGCGCGTCGGCCCAGTCACGGATCATCTGCTGCTCGGTGCGCATGTGATGCACCAGGCCCTGGATCGCTTCCGCCAGATTGGCCATGGCGCTGGTGGCGGCGCGGCTCGATCCGGTTTCGGCGATGGATTCGCGCAGGCGCTCAATGGCGACGCGCAGATCGTTGGAGATCGCTTGCGACGGGCCCGGCGCCTGGGTGTCGGCGGAAATATCGCGCACCGTGGTGGAGAGCCAGTCTTCCAGATCGGTATAAAAACGGTTTTGCGCCTGGCTGGTCTGCAGATCGAGAAAGCCCAGTACCAGCGAACCGGCCAGTCCGAACAGCGAGGACGAAAACGCGATGCCCATGCCGCCGAGCGGGGCGGCGAGACCTTCACGCAGGGATTCGAACACCGCCGCGGCTTCGCCACCGGGCTTGAGATTTTCCACCACCTTGCCCACCGAGCCGACAGTTTCGATCAGGCCCCAGAAGGTGCCGAGCAGGCCGAGGAAGATCAGCAGCCCGGTCATGTAGCGCGACAGGTCGCGCGCTTCGTCGAGCCGGGTGGCGATGGAGTCCAGAATGCCGCGCATCATCTGCGAGGACATCGCCATGCGGCCGAGCCGGTCGCCGAGAATTGTGGCCATCGGGGCGAGCAGGGCCGGCGGGCGCTCGACCGTGATGCCGGGATCGGCCAGCCGGAAGCTGTTCACCCACGCCACTTCCGGGAACAGCCGGATGACCTGCCGGAACGACAGCAGGATGCCGATCACCAGCACGCCGCCGATCAGCCCGTTGAGGCCGGGATTGGCGAGGAAGGCGTCCCAGATCTGCTTCTGCAGGATGAAGGCGAGCAATCCGCACAGGATGAGAAAGACCAGCATCCGCACCAGAAAGATGCGCGGAGAGGAGAGTTTGAAAGGGTCGCTATCGCGTGCCATTGCGCGTCCTTGGCCCGTGTTCATCGCCAAAGCATGCCCAGACTATGGCACAGAAGCGGCGAAAGAAAACATATGGGGGCATCACGGCCGGGTTGCCAATATCCGGCGCGGCGCCTGTGGTTTGAAACGAAAATCGTCGCGGCCCGTATCTGCCAGCACATGTGAATGACGGCAGGATCATGACGATTGTATTTCTGATTCAGGCCATTCTGGCCATCGCGCTGGTGCTTTGCATCATCATGGCCGGGGCCTGGCTGATCTGGCGGCACACCGGCAATTCCGGGTGGGTCGACACCACCTGGACCTTCGGTCTGGGCGCAGTCGGGATCGCGGCGGCCTTGGTCCCCGTGCCCGCCGCGCTCGGTCCCGACACGCGCCAGATCGTGCTGGCGGGCCTCATTGCCGTCTGGAGCTTGCGGCTGGGTCTGCATATCGCGATCCGCACCGCGTCGATCTCCGACGATCCGCGCTATGCCAAGCTGGCGCAGGACTGGGGCGCGTCGGCGCCGCGGCGGATGTTCGTCTTCCTGCAGCAGCAGGCGCTGGGATCGGTGCCGCTCGCATTGTCGATTTTCATCGCCGCCCAATTTCCAGCGACGGCGCTGCGGCCGCGCGATTTTCTCGCCTTCGCCGTTCTGGCGGCGGGGATCGTGGGCGAGATGATCGCCGACAGCCAGTTGCGCGATTTCAGGCGCGATGCCGCCAACAAGGGACGGATCATCGATTTCGGATTGTGGCGCTGGTCGCGGCATCCGAATTACTTTTTCCAGTGGTTCGGCTGGCTCGCCTATCCGCTGATCGCAATCGATGTCACCGGTATCTATCCGTGGGGCTGGCTGGCGCTGCTGGGGCCCGCCGTCATGTACTGGGTGCTGCGTTACGCCACCGGCGTGCCGCATCTGGAGCGCCACATGGAGCGCACGCGCGGCGATGCGTTCCGCGCCCATCAGGCCCGCGTCAATATCTTCTTCCCCGGACCGCGCAGGAACTGAGCCATGACTGCCGTCGCCACCGTCATCGACGCCGCCGAGCGCCTGCCGATTCCCGATCCGCTGACCCGCTTCGGCATTGGCTGCCTGGTGGGGCGTACCGCGCGATATCTCGCGCGGATGGGAGAGGCCAGCAATGACGCCTTCGCGCGCGAGATGAGCGCATATGCGGTGGCGGAAAACACCCGCGACGCCAACGCGCAGCATTACGAACTGCCGCCGGAGTTCTTTGCGCTGTTCCTCGGGCCGCGCCGAAAATATTCCAGCTGCCTCTATCCGACGGACGACACCACGCTCGCGCAGGCGGAGGACTTCGCCTTGGCCGAGACCGCGCGCCACGCCGCGCTTGCGGACGGGCAGGCCATTCTCGAACTCGGCTGCGGCTGGGGCTCGTTGTCGCTGTGGATAGCGCAGCACTATCCCAATGCCCGCATCACGGCGGTATCCAATTCGCACGCCCAGCGCGCCTTCATCGAGCGCGAGGCGGCCCTGCTGCAGATCCGCAACCTGACCGTCATCACCGCCGACATGAATGCGTTCCAGGCGCAGGGCCGGTTCGACCGCGTGGTGTCGGTGGAGATGTTCGAGCACATGTCAAACTGGCGCGTGCTGCTGGAGCGGGTGCGGTCATGGCTGAAGCCGGACGGGCGCCTGTTCCTGCACGTTTTCACGCATCGGCTGGCGCCCTATCGCTACGACGTCAACGACAGGGCCGACTGGATCGCGCAGCATTTCTTCACTGGCGGGATCATGCCGAGCCACAACCTGATCCGGCAATTCGGCGATCTCTTCACGCTGGAGCGGGACTGGTTCTGGAACGGCCGGCATTACCGGCGCACGGCCGATGACTGGCTGGCGAACTACGATTCACGCACCCGCGAGATCATGCCGTTGCTCGACCTGGTTTATGGCCGCGATGCGAAGTTGTGGCATCGGCGCTGGCGGCTGTTCTTTCTGGCAACCGCCGGCATGTTCGGCCATGCGCACGGGACAGAGTGGGGCGTGAGTCATTACCGGCTCAGGCCCGCACGCTGATCAGGAGTTTTGCGCGTCCTTCAGCGTCTTCAACAAGGCGCGATGCAGGGTGTCGTTGCCGGCCATGATGTCGCCCTTGATCATCATGGCGTCGTGGCCATCGCAATCGGTGACAAAGCCGCCGGCCTCACGCACCAGCAGGATGCCCGGCGCCATGTCCCAAGGCGACAGGTTGCGCTCCCAGTAGATGTCGAAGCGGCCGGCCGCAACGAAGGCGAGATCGAGCGCCGCCGAACCGAAGCGGCGCAAGCCCGCAACCTGTTCCTGCACCACGCCGAATTCCTGGCGGAACAATGTGAGGTCGCCGCGGCCCTGATGCGGCAGGCCGCAGGCCACCACGGCGTCCGACATGCGCTGGCGGTTGGCGACGCGCAGGCGCTGGTCGTTGACGAAGGCGCCCTTGCCGCGCTCGGCGGTGAACATCTCGTCGCTGATCGGATTGTAGACCAGTCCGGCGACGATCACGCCTTCGCGCTCCAGCGCGATGGCGATCGAGAAATGCGGAATGCCGTGCAGGAAATTGGTGGTGCCGTCGAGCGGATCGACGATCCAGGTATGGGTCTGGTCGGTGCCCTCGGTCTTGCCGCTTTCCTCGCCGAGGAAGGAATAGCCGGGACGCGCGGTCAGCAATTCCTCGCGCAGGATCTGTTCGGCCTTTCGGTCGGCGGCGGAGACGAAATTCGCCGGCCCTTTCATCGAGACCTGCAGCTTTTCGACTTCGCCGAAATCGCGTGTGAGGCCGCGCGCGGCCTTGCGCGCAGCCTTGATCATGACGTTCAGGAGAGCGGAGCGAAGCATGATGTTGAAGTCCGCTCCTCGCGGAAATCCGGAATTATTCGGCGCGGCGGACGTAGGCGACTTCGTTGGTGTCGACCACGATCTTTTCCCCGGCGGTGATGAAGGGCGGCACCATGACGCGCAGGCCGTTTTCCAGGCGCGCCGGCTTGTAGGATGACGACGCGGTCTGACCCTTCACGACCGGATCGGCCTCGACGATGGCGAGCGTGACATAATCGGGCAACTTGATGCCGATCGGGCGCTCTTCATGCATTTCCAGCGTGACGGTCATGCCGTCCTGCAGGAAGGCGGCGCGTTCGCCGACAAACTCTTCCTGCAATTCGAGCTGCTCGTAGGTGTCGTTGTTCATGAACACCAGCGCGTTGCCCTGCTTGTAGAGATACTGGAAATCCTTCTGTTCCAGCCGGGCGCGTTCGACGCGTTCGTCGGAGCCGAAGCGGTTGTTGAGCTTGCGGCCGTCGATCAGGTTTTTCAGTTCGACTTGGTTATAGGCCGGGCCCTTGCCCGGCTTCACCGCCATGGTCTTCACCGCCACCCAGAGCGTGTCCTGGTACTCGATGACCATGCCAGGACGAATTTCGTTGCCATTGATTTTGGCCATAAGGCGTTCCGTCGTGTTCGGGGAATGATGGTTCCGGGGTGGTGTGCCCCGGTCCTGCAACCGCCGTCAAGTGTGTGTTTTCGCGCGAGCGGACGGAAAACCGGTTTCCACTTTTCCTGATCGCGCTTAGGTGCGCGATGCCGCGATCAGCGCCAGCCACGGTTTGGCGTCCTTTTCGGCCGCGCTGCGGGTCTCCGGCGACTGTTTCTGCGTGAATTCGTCGAGCCAGAGGTCGGTGGCCCCCGCCGCCTTGGCGACGATGTGCCATTTCACCGCCTCGACCGGGTCGGCCTTCAGCCCCCGGCCGGTGGCCAGAATGCGTGCCAGCCGGTTCTGCGCGATCGGTGCGCCGCGCCGGGCGGCCTTGCGCAGCAGCTCCGCCGCGGCAGCCTCGTTCTTGGGGACGCCGGTGCCGTTGTAGAGTGCGATGGCATATTCGACCTGGGCGTCGAGATTGTTGGCGAGCGCGGCGGCGCCGAGCAGGCGCGTGGCCTCGCGGTCGTCCTTCTTGACGCCGCGTCCTTCCTTGTGGAGCGTCGCCAGCGCGTATTGCGCCTCCGGATTGCCGGCATTGGCGGCGGTTCGCAGCAATTCCGACGCGCGGACGAAATCCTGCGGGAACTGCTGCCCTTCCATATAGAGGAGAGCGAGATTGTAGGCCGCAGCTGCATGTCCCAGCTTGGCGGCGGCAGCGAACAGCTTGGCACTCTCGTCGCGGTTCTTCGGGCCGCCGCGTCCGACGATGCGGAACATCGCGAGCGCGAACATCGCTTCGCGGTCGCCGCGATCGGCGGCGAGCTTGTACCATTCGGCGGCTTTCACATCGTTCTGCGGCACGCCCAGGCCGTCGGCATAGAGCAGACCGAGCAGCGTCATGGCTGCGGGATCGCTCTTGTCCTCGACGCGCTTGGTCGCTGCGGCGAAGGCGGTCATGTAATAGCCGCGCTGATAGGCGCCGTAGGCGATATCGACGTTGCCCGAGGGCGACGGTGCCGCGGCCGGCGCGGGGTCGGGCCTGGGTTTGGGCTGCGGCTTGGCGCCTTGCGCACCGGCGCCTGCCGTCATGGCGAGCGTTATGGTGGTCACGAGGACGAGGCGAAGCGCGATCATGACACCGGCTCCGCCAGCAGCGCCTGTTGCGCAGCGCCGGCCATCGCGCGCAGTCCGCGCGGATCGCTGAACATGAAATCGCCGACGGCGACAAAGTCCGCGCCGGCCTGCACCAGCTCCGGGATGTCGTCGAGACTGGCGGCATAGGCGACGCCGGGAATTTCAAACACTTCCGCCCACCAGGCGACGCGCTCCAGCACGGCCTCGCGCGCGGGCCGGTGCCCGGTCTCGTCCGGTTCGCCGAACAGGATGTAGTCGGCGCCGCGTTCGGCGGCGAGCATCGTGTCGTGGCGGGTTTCGAAGCCGCCGGCGCCGGCGATGCGGTCCGGCTTCAGGCTGCCGACCGCTTCTTCAAACGCGGCGATGCCGGTCAGGTGTGCGCCGTCGGCACCGCTGCGCGCGACGATGTCGGCATGGCCGTCAAGGATGAGCGCGGCATCCTTGTCCTGCACGATCTTCGCAAGCGCCTTGACGCGATTGATCAGCGTGCGTTCGTCGGCAGGCGCCAGCCGCAGCAGCACGGCGGCGATATCGGCGGCGGACAGCGCCTCGCGCAGCCTGTCGGCAAAATCGCCGATCTCCCCGATCACCGGCGTGACGAGGTAAAGCCGCGGGGCGGGGTGTTCCGGTTCTTTTCTTTGCCGTCGAGATATCATCGCCAGTCAGATGCGGCTGTAATCGGGCGGCAATTTGACCCTCTCCCGCGGACACGGGAGAGGTGCGCGGTCATGCCGCCTTCTTTTCCAGATCGGATTTCCACTGGCCGAGGGAGGCGAGGCCGTTCATCTGCGCGCGATGCAGGAAGGCGCGCTGCGCGGCGGCGACATTCTCGGATTTGCCCGACCACGCTTTCTGCGGCGCCGCCTGCAGCGCGCGGCCATAGGAGAAAGTCAGGTTCCATGGCAGGTTGCCGATCTTGTTCATGGCGTCGAGATGCGCCGTCGCCTCTTCGTCGGACTGGCCGCCCGACAGGAAGGCGATGCCCGGCACCGCGCCCGGCACGCAGTTTTTGAGCATGCGCACGGTCTTCTCGGCGACTTCCTGAACGGACGCTTTCTTTGCGCTCTTCTTGCCGGCGACCGCCATGTTCGGCTTCAGCACGATGCCTTCCAGCGGCACGCGCTGATAGTAGAGCTGCTGGAACGTTTCCTTCAGCACGAATTCGGTGACCTCGACGCAGCGGTCGATGTCGTGATCGCCGTCCATCAGCACTTCCGGCTCCACGATCGGCACGATCTGCGCCTGCTGGCAGAGCGCGGCGTAGCGCGCCAGCGCATGTGCATTGGTGAGGATCGCGGTGTAGCTCGGGATGCCGGGGGCGATATCGATTACTGCACGCCATTTTGCGAAACGCGCACCCTGGTCGTAATATTTCGGCAGCCGGTCGGCGAGTTTGTCGAGGCCGATGGTGATGAGTTCGCCCGGGCAGTTCGGCAGCGGCTTGGTGCCTTCGTCCACCTTGATGCCGGGGATCGCGCCGGACTTCCTGATCACCTCGACCAGCGGCGTGCCGTCCTTGGCCTTCTGCCAGATGGTCTCGTCGTAGAGGATGACGCCGGAAATGTATTTCGACATCGCCTCATTGGTGCGGAACATCATTTCGCGATAGTCGCGGCGATTGTCCTCGGTCGATTCTACGCCGATGCCGTCGAACCGCTTCTTGATCGTGCCCGAGGATTCGTCGGCCGCCAGAATGCCCTTGCCCGGCGCGACCATGGCGACCGCGACCTTGTTCAGTTCAGCGAGATTCATTCGTGCGTCTCCTCATGCCAGGCGCCGGGCAGGCCGGCCTTTTGCGGCATTGTTTACATCCTTCCCGCGCCGGGCGGGAAGGGGCGGCGTCATTTTGCCCTTAATATCTCGACGCCCGGCAGGCTTTTGCCCTCAAGCCATTCCAGGAAGGCCCCGCCGGCTGTGGATACATAGGAAAACCGGCCGGCCGCGCCCGCCACATTGAGGGCGGCCACGGTGTCGCCACCGCCCGCGACCGAAATGATCTTTCCGGCTTGTGTCAGTTCCGCGGCGGCTTCGGCCACGGCCACGGTGCCGTTGTCGAACGGCTCCATCTCGAAGGCGCCGAACGGGCCGTTCCAGACCAGGGTCTTGCTGCGGGCCAGCACCGAGATCACGTGCTCGACGCTGCGCGGGCCGATATCCAGGATCATCTCGTCGGCGGCGACATGCTCGACATCGACCACGCGCGAGGGCGCGTGCGCCCTGAACTCCTTCGCCACCACGACGTCCACCGGCAGCACGATCTCGCGGCCCTTGGCCTTTGCCTTGGCCATGATCTCGCGGGCCGTCGGCAGCAGGTCCTGTTCGACCAGCGATTTACCGACGCTCTTGCCTTGCGCAAGCAGAAAGGTATTGGCCATCGCGCCGCCGATGATCAGCACATCCACCTTGTCGAGCAGGTTGCCGAGCAGGTCGAGCTTGGTGGACACTTTCGCGCCGCCCGCCACCGCCGCTACCGGACGCTGCGGATGTTCCAGCGCCTTCGACAGGGCTTCGACTTCCGCCTGCATGGTACGGCCGGCATAGGCCGGCAGCTTGTGGCCAAGGCCTTCCGTCGAGGCATGCGCGCGGTGCGCGGCGGAGAAGGCGTCGTTGACGTAGATGTCGCCGAGCGCGGCGAGCTTCTCGACGAAGGAGGGATCGCTCTTCTCTTCTTCCTTGTAGAAGCGCGTGTTCTCCAGACAGAGAATCTCGCCCGGCTGCATCTTGTCGATCGCGGCTTTCGCGACATCTCCGATGCAATCCTCGGCGAAGGCGACCGGTCGCTTGATGATGTCAGCGACGGCGGCGGCGACGGGCTTGAGCGAGTCCTTCGGATCGCGTCCCTTGGGCCGGCCGAAATGCGCAAGCAGGATCACCTTGCCGCCCTTGTCGGCGATCTCGGTGATGGTCGGCGCGATGCGCTCGATGCGCGTCGCGTCCGTCACCTTGCCGCTGTCCATCGGCACGTTGAGATCGACGCGGACAAGGACGCGTTTGCCCTTGACGTCAACCTGATCGAGGGTACGGAACGCGCTCATGACAAACCCGCAATGACGATCAGATCAGCTTGCCCATCGCCACCGCGGTATCCGACATGCGGTTGGAGAAGCCCCATTCGTTATCGTACCACGACATCACGCGCACAAGCGTGCCGTCCATCACCTTGGTCTGGTCCATGTGGAAGATCGAGGAATGCGGATCGTGGTTGAAGTCGATCGAGACGTTCGGCGCGTCGGTATAACCGAGAATGCCCTTGAGCTGCTGCTCGGCGGCGCGCTTGATCGCGCCGTTGATCTCGTCCTTGCTGGTCGCCTTCTTGGCGACGAACTTGAAATCGACGACCGAGACATTCGGCGTCGGCACGCGGATGGCGACGCCGTCGAGCTTGCCGTTCAGTTCCGGCAGCACGAGACCGACCGCCTTGGCCGCGCCGGTCGAGGTCGGGATCATCGAGAGCGCCGCGGCGCGCGCGCGGTAGAGATCCTTGTGCATGGTGTCGAGCGTGGGCTGATCGCCGGTATAGGCGTGGATCGTGGTCATGAAGCCCTTGTCGATGCCGACCGCGTCGTTCAGCACCTTGGCCACTGGCGCGAGGCAGTTGGTGGTGCAGGAGGCATTCGAGACGATCTTGTGATCCTTGGTCAGCTTGTCGTGGTTCACGCCATAGACGACGGTGAGATCGGAATTCTCGCCGGGTGCGGAAATCAGCACGCGCTTGGCGCCCGCGGTCAGATGCGCGGACGCCTTGTCCTTGGCGGTGAAGATGCCGGTGCATTCCATCGCGATGTCGACGCCGAGATCCTTCCAGGGCAGGGTGGAGGGGTCCTTGATCGCGGTGACCTTGATCTTGCCGTTGCCGACCGAGATCGTGTCGCCGTCCACCGTCACTTCGCCCGGAAAGCGGCCGTGCACCGAGTCGAAGCGCAGCAGATGCGCGTTGGTCTCGACCGGGCCGAGATCGTTGATCGCCACGACTTCGATGTCCTTGCGGCCGCTTTCGGCGATGGCGCGCAGGACATTGCGGCCGATGCGGCCGAACCCGTTGATGGCGACGCGGACTGTCATGTCAGAAACTCCCGGCTGGCGTGGCTTTCGATCGAATTTGGCTTGGATATAGCGGTTTTCGCCTGCAACTCAATCGCTATCGGGCCTTTTGCGCGGCACGCGGTAAATGGCTGCCATGCCCGCAGGAGTGCCTGTCTGGAGCCGTTCCGGACATGCCCGCAATGGTGCCGGTCGCGGGCCAGTCTTCGCTAGCGGCCCAGCCTGGCCAGCGCCGCTTGGGCGATCGCCTCCGGCGTGATGCCGAAATGTTTGTACAATTCCTTGTAGGGCGCGCTGGCGCCGAAGCCGCTCATGCCGATGAAGATGCCGTCGGAGCCGATGATCTCGTCCCAGCCCTGGCGGACGCCGGCTTCCACGCCGACCTTCACCTTAGCGGTGCCGATGATGGCGCGGCGCTTCTCGGCCGGCGCCTCGCGCAGCAATTCGAAGCACGGCACCGAGACCACGCGCGCCGCGACACCTTTTTCGGCGATCAGCCGGGCGGCCTCGACCGCGATCGCGACTTCCGAGCCCGACGCGAAGATCGAGATGTCGGCGGCGCCGTCGGGGCCCGCGATTTCGTAGGCACCGGCCGCGCAGATATTGTCGGCGTCGGCGACCGGCCGCAATTGCGGCAGGTTCTGGCGCGTGAGCGCCAGCACGCTCGGGCGATCCTTCGCATTCAATGCGAGTTCCCAGCATTCCAGCGTTTCGACCACGTCGCAGGGGCGGAACACCAGCAGGTTCGGAATCGCGCGCAAGGCGGCCATGTGCTCGACCGGCTGATGGGTCGGGCCGTCTTCGCCGAGACCGATCGAGTCGTGCGTCATTACATGAATGACGCGCTCGCCCATCAGCGCCGCGAGCCGGATCGCCGGGCGGCAATAATCTGAGAACACCAGGAACGTGCCGGAATAGGGAATGACGCCGCCATGCAGCGCCATGCCGTTCATGGCGGCGGCCATGCCGTGCTCGCGAATGCCGTAATGGATGAAGCGGCCGGAGAAATCCGACGCATTCATCGCCTTCATCGACTTGGTGCGGGTGTTGTTGGAGCCGGTGAGGTCGGCGGAGCCGCCGATCATCTCCGGCACGGTGTCGCACAGCGATTCCAGCGCGAATTCCGACGCCGAGCGGGTGGCGATGTCCTTTGGCGCCTTTGCCAGCGTCTCTTTCACCGCGCGCACCGTGGCGGCGAGCTTGTCTTTCGGCAATTCGCCCTTGATGCGGCGTTCGAATTCGGCGCGCGTTCCGGCAGGCAGAGCGGCGAGTTTCTTGTCCCAGGCCCTGTGCGTCTCTTTCGAGCGCTGCCCGGCCTTGCTCCAGAGCGCGCGGATGTCGCCGGGAATTTCAAACGCCGGATAATCCCAGCCGAGCTTCTTGCGGGTGGCCGCGATCTCGTCGGCGCCGAGCGGCGAGCCATGCGCCTTCTCGCTGCCGGCCTTGGCGGGCGAGCCGAAGCCGATCGTGGTCTTGCAGGCGATCAGCGAGGGATGCTCCGCCTCCTGCGCGCGCGCGAGCGCGGCGGCAATGGCTTCCGGATCGTGGCCGTCGATGCGTTCCGCGCGCCAGCCAGCGGCTTCGAACCGCTTCACCTGATCGACCGAGTCCGACAGCGAGAGCTTGCCGTCGATGGTGATGCCGTTGTCGTCGAACAGCACGACCAGCCTGCTCAGCTTGAGATGGCCGGCGAGCGCGATGGCTTCCTGGCTGATGCCTTCCATCAGGTCACCGTCGGAGGCGAGCACATAGGTCTTGTGATCGACGATGTCGCCGAACACCGCGGCAAGGTGCCGTTCCGCAATCGCCATGCCGACGGCGTTTGCGATGCCCTGGCCGAGCGGTCCGGTCGTGGTCTCGATCCCGGGCGTGTGACCGTATTCGGGATGGCCGGCGGTGATCGAACCGAGCTGGCGGAAGCGCTTGAGCTGGTCGATCGTCATCGCCTCGTAGCCGAGCAGATGCAGCAGCGAATAGATCAGCATCGAGCCGTGACCGGCGGAGAGCACGAAGCGGTCGCGGTCCGGCCATTTCGGATCGGCCGGATCGAATTTCAGGAACTGTGTGAACAGCACGGTCGCGATGTCGGCGGCGCCCATCGGCAGGCCGGGATGGCCTGATTTGGCTTGCTCGACGGCATCCATCGAGAGCGCGCGAATGGCGTTCGCCATGCGGTCGTGATCGGCGCGTGACATGGCGGAAATGTCCGGTTGTGCAGCGGCCGCGGCCGCCGAAGGTCTTGCGTTCATTGTGTTTAAGGGCCGTTCCGTGGTGGCGGGACATAACACGCGAACGTCATGAGTCCAACGCGCTGCCGCCGCCGCCGCAGGCGCTTTGCACAGGGCGCGGCGGGAATATGGGGACGACGGCATGGGCAGCGTTGACGGCGTTGAACCAGCAATTTAGGCTTTTTGAGTTAAGGCCTTGCTGCAAAAGACTTTTCGAGTCACGCGAGTTCCCGTTTGCGAGTTCAGGGTCCATGACCGATCCGAGTGCGATCGAGAATGCGACGCGGCGTCTGGCGTTGGCGCTGGACGCGCTGGAGGCGGCTGTCGAGCGGCGCCGCGAGGCCGATCGCGGCGAAGACCAGCTTGTCGCGCAATTACATGCTCTGGGCGGGGACCGCTCGCGGCTGGCGGCCGAGCTCGACGCGGCGGCGGCCCATGCGCGGCAACTGGAGACCACCAACCGCGAGATCGCACGGCGGCTCGATCTTGCCATCGACACCATCCGTTCCGTCATCGAAGCCAATGACCGCTGACCGCCGGGGACAGATCGCATGGCGCAGGTGAATGTCACGATCAACGGCCGGCAATACCGGATGGCCTGCGAGGACGGGCAGGAGGACCATCTGATGCGGCTCGCCAAGGATATCGACGACCGCATCGAGCAACTGCGTGGCAACTTTGGCGAGGTCGGGGATTCGCGGCTGACGGTCATGGCGGCGCTGACGGTCGCCGACGAACTGGTCGAGGCGGGCAAGAAGATCCGCCGGATGGAGGAGGAACTGGCCGGCCTGCAGGATGCCCGGGTGGTGGCCGCGGATCGCGCGCAGCAGACCCAGGCCGCGATCATCGCCGCGCTCAATGCGGCGTCGGAACGCCTTGAAGGCATCACCCGCAAGCTGAACCAGACCGTCAGCAACGGCAGCGGGATCGCGGTCGGCGGATAAGGTGGCGGTCCGGCCCGTTCGTGACTAGATTGGGTCTGCGGGGCTGCGGAGTTCGACGGATATTCATACTCCCGGGGCCTTACGATCCTGAAGGGAGCTGTCCCTGACCGGGCCCGTGGGCCCGGACATATGGCGCCCACCTACTTCTGTAGGTTCCCGGGGTCGCAATTCCGACGGCTCATGTGGCTCCGCACTCTTTCTCTTGTTGTTCTGCGGTTCCGGCCCTTCGCCTCGCCGCCGAATGGCGATACTGATGCCGGATGCCGGACCTCGCTGCGCTTCAATCCTACAAGGCCGAATTGCGTGCCGCCGCGCTCGCGCGACGCGATGCCTTGCCTGCCGACGCGCGGGCGGCGGCGGCGCAAACCGTCGCCGCGCGGCGGTTCCCGGTTGAGATCGCGCCGGGCGCTGTGGTGTCCGGCTATTCGCCGATGAAAAGCGAACTCAATCCCGTCCCGCTGATGCGCAAGCTCGCCGATGCCGGCGCGCAGCTCGCGCTGCCGGTCGTGGCCGGGCGCGGCAAGCCGCTGATCATGCGCGCATGGTCGTTCGGCGAAGAGCTTGGCTCGGGCGTCTGGGGCATTCGCGAACCAAAACCTGACGCGCCGGAAGTCTTTCCCGACATCCTCCTCGTGCCGCTCGCGGCCTTTGACCGTGCGGGACACCGCATCGGCTATGGTGCCGGCTATTACGACATGACGATCACCCGCCTGCGCACAATGAAGCCTGTCACCGCCATCGGTCTGGCTTTCGCGGATCAGGAAATTAACCAGGTCCCCGCGACGCCGTTCGACGCCCGGCTCGACCTCGTGCTAACGGAGCATGAGATGATCGACCTGCGGGAGCGGTGACGGGTGCGCATTCTTTTCATCGGTGACGTTGTCGGCCGCTCCGGCCGCGCCATTGTCCAGGACCGGCTGCCGGGTCTGGTGCGTGACTGGAAGCTCGATCTGGTCGTGCTCAACGGCGAGAACGCCGCCGGCGGTTTTGGCATCACCGAAGCGATCTTCAATGAATTTCTCGATGCCGGGGTGGATGCGGTGACGCTCGGCAATCACGCCTGGGACCAGCGCGAGGCCTTGGTGTTCATCGAGCGTGCGCCGAAACTCATCCGCCCGATCAATTATCCGCAAGGCACGCCCGGCCGCGGCGCGGCGATGGTCGAAGCCAGGAACGGCGCCCAGGTGCTGGTGATCAACGCCATGGGACGCATCTTCCTTGATCCGCTCGATGATCCGTTTGCCGCCGTGGAGCGCGAACTCGCCGCCTGCGCGCTCAAGCGCGACGCCGACGCCATCGTGATCGACATCCATGCCGAAGTGACCAGCGAGAAGCAGGCGATGGGCCATTTCGCCGATGGCCGCGCCTCGCTCGTCGTCGGCACCCACACGCATGCGCCGACCGCCGATCATCAGATTCTGCCGGGCGGCACCGCCTTTATGTCGGACGCCGGCATGACCGGCGATTATGATTCCGTCATCGGCATGGTGAAAGACGAGCCGCTGTCGCGCTTCCTGCGCCGCATTCCGTCCGGCAAGTTCGAGGCGGCCACCGGCGCGCCGACATTGTGCGGCATTGCGGTGGAAACCGACGACGCCACCGGTCTTGCCCGGAGCGTTTCGGCGGTGCGCCTCGGCGCGCGGCTGGAAGAGGCGCGGCCGGTTTTCTGGGATTGATCCGGCCCGGCCGGCTCCGGCAGAGGGTTGTCGAAATTGCCCCAGCCATCCTATAACCGCGCCGCCCCACTCACATCCCAGCGGTCGAGCCCATGGCAGGTCACTCCCAGTTCAAGAACATCATGCACCGCAAGGGGCGCCAGGATAAGGTGCGCGCCCGGCTGTTCTCCAAGCTGGGCCGGGAAATCACCGTGGCCGCCAAGCTCGGGCTGCCCGATCCCAATTTCAATCCGCGCCTGCGCGCCGCCATCATCGCCGCGCGCGCCGAGAACATGCCCAAGGACAATATCGAGCGCGCCATCAAGAAGAGCCAGGGCGGGGATTCCGAGAATTATGACGAGGTCCGTTACGAGGGCTATGGCCCTGGCGGCGTCGCCGTCATCATCGAGGCGCTGACCGACAACCGCAACCGCACCGCCGGCGATGTGCGCGCCACCTTCACCAAGAATGGCGGCAATCTGGCCGAGACCGGCGCGGTGTCGTTCATGTTCGATCGCGTCGGCGTGGTGGAATTCGAGCCCAAGGTGGCGAGCGCCGACGCCATGCTGGAAGCCGCCATCGACGCCGGCGCCGACGACGTGCTCTCCGACGAGAATGGTCATGTCGTCTACACCGCGCAGGATTCGCTGGCCGAAGTCGCCAAGGCGCTGGAAGCCAAGTTCGGCGAGCCGCGCAAGGCGGCGCTCACCTGGAAGCCGCAGAACTCGCTGTCGGTCGACGACGAGCAGGGCGAGAAGCTGCTGCGGCTGATCGAGGCGCTAGAAGAAAACGACGACGTGCAGAACGTCTACGCCAATTTTGAAGTTTCCGACGCGCTGATGTCGAAGATGAGCGCCTAGCCGCTCAGCGGAACAGTCCATCGAAGATCGGCAGCGCCAGCAGCGCCGACACCGCGGTAATGAGATAGGCGACGCGCCGGTAGGTCTGTTCGGCCGAGCCGCGGAACATCCACGCGCCGCCCGCCATCGCCAGAATGAAAACCGGACCAAGCAGCAGCGACAGGATGATGGTGTCGCTGGCGAACAGGCCGCGCCACCAATAGGTTCCGATCGAGACGATCTCGAGCAGGATGAAATAGACCATCAGGTTGGCGCGGATCACGATCGAGCTGCTGGCGCCGCCGAGCCAGTAGATCAGGAGCGGCGGCGCTGCGATCTGCACCGCGCCGGCGCCAAGACCGGATAGCGCGCCGACGCCAAGCGACACCGGCAGCCGCGGGGTGACACGATAGCGCCAACCGCTGGCGAGGACTGCCAGCAGCGAAAACACCAGCGCCGCCATCGCCCAGCGCAGCATCACCGGGTCGGCATATTGCAGTGCGAGCGCGCCGAGCGGGATGCAGAGCACCGCCGCCAGCGCCACCGGCAGCAATTGCTCCCAGTTGCAGCGCCGCGCTTCGCGGATCGCGAACGGCGTGCCGCAGACAAAATCGATGAGCAGCAAGGTGACGACGCCGATGCGCGGCTCGTAGATCGCGCTGACCAGGGGGATATAGATCAGCGCCGAGCCAAAACCGGAAAATCCCCGCACCAGCCCAGCCAGGAACGAGACGCCGACTGCGAGGATGAACCTCGGATCGGCGATGAGCGCTGTGATGGTCTCGGTGGCCGGCAGCGCGAACATGAACGGGAACCCAGCGGGGAATGGACGCATCCTTAGCAGGCGGCGTGGCGTCCCGCGACCGATGCCTTTGCGGGGCATCCATGCGCGGTGCGTCGCATATTGGTATTCAGCGCAGTAATTTGTCCCAGACCGGCATCGCGACAATCGCGGAAAACGCCACGATCAGATAGGCGACGCGGCGATAGGTTCTTTCCGACGCCAGATGGAACAGCCGCCCGCCCAGCGCCATGGACGTGATCTGCAACGGGCCGATCAGCAGCGCGAGCATCAGGATATGCAGCGGCAGCAAGCCGCGCAGCGCGTAGGTCAGCACCGAGGCGGCGGAAAAGATCGTGAAATAGACGATGAAATTGGCGCGCACGATCGCCGCGGCCGCGGCGCTGCCGAGCCAGTAGACGATGATCGGCGGCCCCGACATCTGCACCGCTCCGCCCATCAGGCCCGCCAGCAGGCCGACACAGATGGTCACCGGCAGCACCGGCCGGCCGTGATAGCGCCAGCCCGAGGCCAGGATGACCACCACGATCGCGACCAGGGCGGCAATGCCCCAGCGCAACGTGGACGGGTCCGTGTACAGCAGGATCAGCGTGCCGAACTGCGCGGCGGTGATCGCGGCGATGGCGAGCGGCAGGATCTGCCGGAAATCGGCATTGCGCCAGACGCGCGGGACGAAGAACAGCCCCACGGCAAGGTCGATGGTCACGAAGGTCGCGGCCGCGATCTGCGGTCCATAAACCGCGCTCATCAGCGGAATGAAAATCAGCGCCGAACCGAAACCGGAAAAGCCGCGCACCGCGCCGGCGACAATCGATATCGCCACCGCGAATGGAAAGCGCGGATCGGCGACGACGGCGGCAAAAATTTCGGCGATGGGAAGGTCGATCACGATGAACACCGGCGAGAGTCGGGTCTTTATCAGCGTGAGCTTGCGCATGTCACGCAGGCAAGCCCCGCTTATACAGACATTAAACTGCCTTTTCAGATCGAAACGTTTTGAATCGAAATGGAATCGGCTGTCATTCAATGGTGCATAAAAAAAGCGACAGGGATTGAGGTTGTAGTAGATTGCGTTCGCATGTCGGATACGGTGAAGACGCAATCCATTTTCCCATCCTCGCGCCACGTCGTGCTCACGGGCACTGCGTGTGCGCTGGGCGCCGTGTTGATCTGGGCGGGCTGGATTGTTGCAACGCGACACGCCGCACAAACACTCGATATTTCCGTGGTCGCATTGCTGCGCTACGGCATTCCGGCCTTGGCGCTCGCACCGTTATGGCTGCGCATCGGACTGGTGCCGCGTGGCGTCTCGCACCGGGTCCTGATTGCGCTGATCGCCGGTGCCGGCACGCCGTTCTTTCTTGCGGCGGCGTTCGGCATGCGCTTCACACCCGCCGCGGAAGTCGGGCCGCTATTGCCGGGAACCATGACGCTGTTCGTGGCCATTCTCGCGGGTGTCATCAACCGCGAGCGCACGAGTTGGTTGCGCAAATCCGGTTTTCTCCTGATTGCGGCCGGCATTGCAACGATCGTGGGTCCGGAACTCCTGTCGGTCACGCCGGCCGAGGCGCCGGGGCATTTGCTGGTGCTGATCAGCGCGCTGCTCTGGGCCGTCTACACCATCGCGCTGCGGCGCAGCGGACTTTCGGCATTCGAGGCGACGGCGCTGATTTCCGTCTGGTCGGCCATCATGTTGCTGCCGTTTGGAATCGTGCCGCTGATCGACGCCGTTCAGCAGAACCGCGGCGGCGAGATCGCCGTGCAGGCTCTGGTGCAAGGTGTCCTGTCGGGCATCGTCGCGACCGTACTGTTTGCCAGCGCCATCCTGCGTCTGGGGCCGTCGCGGGCGGCGGCCTTCGCGGCCGCCATCCCGGCGCTGGCCGCCATTCTGGCGATCCCTGTCCTGGGTGAAATCCCCACATCCCTCGCGCTGGTCGGGATCGTGGCCACGTCATTCGGCGTCGCCTTCGCCAGTGGCGCACTCGAAAAGAGGCCTGCCTAGCCGCCGCAAGTCCGGGCGGCTATCAACGGGGTGTGAGCAAGGCACCGATTCGCATTCTCGGCATCGATCCGGGGCTCCGCCGCACCGGCTGGGGCGTGATTGCGTGCGAAGGCAACAGGTTGTCGTATCTGGCCTGCGGCTCGGTGGAGACCAGCCAGCGTGCGGATCTGGCGATGCGGCTGCTCGCCATTCACGACGGCCTGATGCGCGTGGTCGAGGATTTTCGCCCCGACGAGGCGGCGGTGGAGAACACCTTCGTCAACAAGGATGCCGGTTCGGCCTTGAAGCTCGGCCAGGCGCGCGGAATCGCCATGCTGATCCCGGCCCGTGCCGGCATTTCCGTCGCCGAATACGCACCCAATCTGGTGAAGAAGACAATCGTCGGCGCCGGCCACGGCGACAAGACCCAGATCCGCATGATGATCGGCGTATTGCTGCCGAAGGCCGATCCGCAGACGGAAGACGCCGCCGACGCGCTCGCCATCGCGGTGTGCCACGCCCATCACCGCACCAGCGTGCTGCTCAAGCTGGCCGCGCAATGAGCGCGCCGGCATCGGCCGGATGACAAGCTAGCGCCGGCGTTGAAAGGAATAGAGATCGGCGTCGGGATCCCGGCCGCCGGTGAGCGCGGTGCGCAGGATGTCGGCAGCGATGCGGCTGTAGGTGATGCCGTTGCCGCCATAGCCGAGCGCGGCCCAGCAGTTTTTCATCCGCGGAATTTCGCCGATGATCGGCAAGCCCGTCGGTCTTTCGCCGAAACAAGCAGCCCAGGCAAAGTCCACGCGGGTGTCCAGATCGGGAAACAGTTTCGCCAGCTTGCGCTGCAGCGTGTCGGTCTTGCGCGCCAGCAGGTCATCGCGCGCGCATGCGTCGGAGAATTCCTCGTCCTCGCCGCCGCAGATGACGCGGCCGTCGGAATCGGTGCGCAGATAGAGATACGGATCGGAGGCTTCCCAGATCAGGCATTGCTCCGGCCACAATCTCGACTTTTGCGGAACGGTGGCGATGGCCCAGGTCGAGGCGATGCGGTGACCCTTGGCCGGCACCGTGTCGGGAAATTCATAGCCGGTGGCGAAGATCAGATGACGGCAGCGAATGCGGTGACCTTCGCGTGTGGTCGCGATCACCATGGCTTTCCTGGCGTCGACGTCAACAATGTCCACCAGTGCGTGAATGCGCGCGCCCTGGTCATGCGCGGCGTTGAGAAAGGCGGCCGTCAGCTTGCGCGGATCGGCGGCGAGATTGCCGTAGCCGAGCAGGGCGGCGGCGCGCGATATGCCGAATCGCTCTTTCAGCGCCGCGCGCCCGAGATACAGCGTCTCGAGGCCGATCGCGCGGCGCGCCTCGGCTTCTTGTTGCAGATCGGCGGCGTTCATCTTGTTGCCGGCGAGATAGAGCGAGTCCCGGCTCACCACGCCGGGAATGTCGCGTTCGCCGATCTGCGCGGCGAGCGACGTCACGGCCAGCCGCGACCGCCGCCAGGCCCGCGCCGCATCCGCCGCGCCGATCTTTCGGCTCAGGTCGGTGAGCGGCACGTCGATCTCGTACTGGATCAGCGCGGTGCTGGCCGAGGTCGCGCCCGCCATCGGGCGGCGCTTATCCGCGAGTACAACCTGCAGGCCGGCGCCGGACAGCGCCTCCGCCACCAAGGCTCCGGTGATGCCCGCGCCGATGACCAGCACGTCGGTCCGGACGTCTCGCGTCAGCGGCGTGTACGGGATGACGGGCGCGCGCCGGCTCTGCCAGACCGTGCGGCCGGTGCGCAAATTCTTGCTGTCGGTTGCCATATTTTGCTGAAAAGACCTGCTGAAACGGGGCGTTAACGCCCCAGACCGGGATTCGATCCCGCCATGGCCCCCCTGCCGACTCGTGGTAACAAGCCAAAATGATCGGCAAGCTCAAAGGGGTGATCGATTCCTACGGCGAGGATTATGTGATCCTCGACGTCCAGGGCGTCGGCTATCAGGTGCATTGCTCGGCGCGCACCCTGCAATCGCTGCCGCTGCAGGGCGAAGCGGTGGCGCTGTCGATCGAGACCCATGTGCGCGAGGACCAGATCCGGCTGTTCGGGTTCACCAGCGATCATGAGCGCGAATGGTTCCGGCTGCTGCAGACGGTGCAGGGCGTCGGCGTCAAGGTGGCGCTGGCCGTGCTGAGCACGCTGCGGCCGGCCGATCTGGCGGATGCCATCGCCCTGCGCGACAAGGCGTCGGTGTCGCGGGCGCCGGGCGTCGGCGCCAAGGTCGCCGAACGCATCGTGACAGAATTGAAGGACAAGGTGCCGGCGTTCAGCAATATCGATCCGGCTTTGGTGGCTCTGGCCGGTGCCGTCGAGGAGAACCGGGCGCCGCGGCCGGTGCTCGACGCGGTCTCCGCGCTGGTCAATCTCGGCTATGCTCAGCCGCAGGCCTCCGCCGCCATTGCGGCCGCCGCGCGGCAGGCGGGCGAGGGCGCCGACACCGCGAAGCTGATACGTTTTGGTCTGAAAGAACTGTCGAAGTAAGAGACGCGTGAATGTTGACCCAGAAGGACAGGGATTTGATCGAGGCCGCGCGCGAGGCAATCCGGCAGCGTTACCGCAACGACTGGCAGGAGGTCGGCGCCGCCTTGCGCACGCGCGACGGCCGCGTGGTGACAGGCGTGAATATCGACGCCTATCTCGGCCGCATGGCGGTCTGCGCCGAGCCGGTCGCGATCGGCCGCGCCATCACCGAAGCAGGCGACAAGGGGATCGAGACCATCGTCGCGGTGCGCCATCCCAAGCCCGACGACCATGACCGGACCATCAAGGTGGTGTCGCCCTGCGGCATGTGCCGCGAGGTGATCCACGATTACGATTCCGGGGCGCGCGTGATCGTGCCGAACGGCGACGGCGAGCAGGTGGTATCGATCGCCGATCTGCTGCCGAACAAGTATACGCGCGGGCAGGCGGGGTGACATGACTGCCAGCGGACGCACGCTTCTGTCAGCCGACAAGCGGGACGACGATCCCGCCGAAGCCAGCTTGCGTCCGCAGAAGCTCGCCGAATTCGTCGGCCAGGAACAGGCGCGCGCCAATCTCGAGGTGTTCATCCGCGCCGCGCGCGAGCGCAAGGAGGCGCTCGATCATGTGCTGTTCGTCGGTCCTCCCGGTCTTGGCAAGACGACACTGGCGCAGATCATGGCGCGCGAACTGGGCGTGAATTTCCGCTCCACCTCGGGACCTGTGATCGCGAAAGCCGGCGATCTCGCCGCCCTGCTCACCAACCTTGAGGAGCGCGACGTTCTGTTCATCGACGAGATCCACCGGCTCAACCCGGCGGTGGAGGAAATCCTCTATCCCGCGATGGAGGATTTCCAGCTCGACCTGATCATCGGCGAGGGGCCTGCGGCGCGCTCGGTGAAGATCGAACTGTCGAAATTCACGCTGATCGGCGCCACCACGCGCGCGGGCCTGCTGACCAATCCGCTGCGCGACCGGTTTGGCATTCCGGTGCGGCTGAATTTCTATTCCGAAGCCGAACTGGAACACATCGTCACGCGTGGCGCGCGGGTGCTCGGCGCGCAGATTACGCCCGACGGCGCTAACGAGATCGCGCGGCGCGCGCGCGGCACCCCGCGCATCGCCGGGCGTCTGCTGCGACGGCTGCGCGACTTCGCGCATGTCGAAGGCAACAAGCCGATCGACCGCAGGATCGCCGACAAGGCTCTGGGCGCGCTGGAGGTCGACAGCGCGGGACTCGACGCCATGGACCGGCGCTATCTCACCACCATCGCGATGAATTACGGCGGCGGACCGGTCGGCGTGGAGACCATGGCGGCCGCCCTGTCGGAGCCGCGCGACGCCATCGAGGACATCATCGAGCCCTATCTCATTCAGAAAGGCTTCGTGCAGCGCACGCCGCGCGGGCGGCTGCTGACCTCGCACGCTTTCCGCCATCTCGGCCTTGCCGAGCCGACGCGCGATCCCTCGCAGTTCGGCCTGTTCCCGGACGACCAGGACGCATGAGCGGCAGTCCGATTGAAGTCGTCGCCGCGCTGATCCGCGATCCCGACGGAAAAATCCTGCTGGTGCGCAAGCGCGGCACGGCCGTCTTCATGCAGCCGGGCGGCAAGCGCGATGCCGGCGAGGACGACGATGCCGCGCTTGCGCGCGAAATCGACGAGGAACTCGGCTGCCGCGTGGTCGCAGGTTCGTCGCGCCGGCTCGGCGAATTCATCTGCGCCGCCGCCAACGAACCGGGCCGCGACGTGAAGGCGGTGGTCTATGCGGTCGAGATCACGGGCGCCATCCGGCCCGCGGCCGAAATCGACGAGATCGTCTGGGTCGATCCCGCGCGGCCGGACGGTCATTCGCTGGCGCCATTGACCCGGGACCATGTCCTGCCGCTCGCGCGCGGTTGACCCGATCACCGCACCGGTCTGCACCATCGTCATGAGCAGTAGCGCGACTTTCTCGCGGTACTGCATTACGGATGTGACGTATCGCCCCATCGCTGGAATTAATCCGCATTGACCGCGTTCTCTTCTCAGAATGTTGCGAACTGTGGACGTTGCAATGCAGATCGCGCGCATTGTCGAATACCTGCGATGCGAGTTGACGGTGGGTCTGCTCGCGGTAGCCATCGCGATTGTGCCCGCTTCCGCGCGCATAGCCGAGGGCGGCAGCGGTGAAGAGTCGCATTTTACCGAAGTGGACGCGGTCAGAATCGCGGGTCCGTTCGAGTTTCCGTGGTCTCTCGCTTTCTTGCCCGACAATGCCATCCTGCTGACGGAACGTCCGGGCCGGCTGCAAGTGATCGGTCCAGGCGCATCCCCGCGAGAAATCGCAGGACTGCCGCCGATCCAGAATGCGGGCCTGGGCGGATTGCTGGACGTCGCGATCGATCCGGACTTCGCTCGCAATCGTTACATCTACTTTTCATATACGCATGGCGACGCGGCGGCCACGACGCTGCGGGTCATGCGCGCGCGGCTGGACGTTGCCCGCCACCGGCTGTCGCAGCGGCGTGTGCTGTTCGAGACAGCGGATGCGGTGGAGCGGACGGAGCAGCATGGCGGACGGCTTGCGGTCACGTCCGACGGATTCCTGTTCCTCAGCCTCGGCGACCGCTGGCAGACCGAGGCTGCGCAGGATTTGTCGACCCATCTCGGCAAGATCCTTCGCATCCGCACCGATGGGTCCATTCCGCAGGACAATCCATTCGTCGGCATCTCCGGGGCGCGCCCGGAAATCTGGAGCTACGGTCACCGCAACCCGCAGGGGCTGGCCTATGAGGAATCCGCTCGCCGGCTGTGGTCGCATGAACACGGGCCGATGGGCGGCGACGAACTGAACCTGATCCTGCCGAAGCGCAATTACGGATGGCCGGTGATCACGCATGGGCTGGGCTACGACGGCCAGCCGGTCGGTGTCGGGTCCGCCAAGGAAGGCATGGAACAGCCCTTCCATCCGATCGATGAGGCGATCGCACCATCCGGCCTGGCGGTCGAATCGTCCGGCCCCATTACGGTTTTCTGGGTTGGCGCGCTGGCCGGCCAGTCATTGTTCCGCCTCGAAGCCGAAAACGGCCGGGTAACTCGGGAAACCCGGCTGCTGCATGAAGAGATCGGCCGCATCCGCGATGTACGGATAGGCCCCGACGGTCTATTATATGTTCTGACAGACGATGCCGAAGGAGGGCTCTACCGGCTTGATCCCGTTCAGGAACAGGCGCGCGAGGGCCGCGGGGGGCGGCTCTGAGGCATCGCCCCGCGATCTCACCCGCCACACTTTTCGATCTCCCGCATGAATTCAGTTTCGCTCGACGGTGAAATCCGCGATGGCCGCCACGTTCAGCCGATACGCGTCTATTACGAGGACACCGACTTTTCCGGCATCGTCTATCACGCCAATTACCTGCGCTTCATGGAGCGCGGCCGCACCAATTATCTGCGGCTGATCGGCGCCGACCATCGCAAGCTGTTCGAGGAAGCCGAGAGGGAAGCGCCGGGCTTCGCCTTCGTGGTGCGCGCAATGACGTTGGATTTCTACAAGCCGGCGGTGATGGACGATATCCTGCACATCGTCACCGAGCCGTCGGATGTGAAAGGCGCGTCGGTGACGCTGCATCAGCGCGTGCTGCGCGGCGAGGATCTGCTGGTCGAGGCCAGGGTGCGCGTGGCCTTCGTGTCGAACGGACGCGCCAGGCCGATTCCCAAGCCGCTGCGCATTGCGATGAAGGCGGATCAGGACGCGGCCGCCGGTTAAGTCGCCGGAGAACAACAGCCATTGAAACAGGAAATGCACGAAGATGAATGCCGCAGCCGAACAGCTCGATCAGGTTGCGGTGGGTGGCCGGGCGGACGGCACCGTTGATCTTGATGGTGCCAAGCAGCGCTTTTGGCACCGTTCCGATCCGGGCCAGTGCGAAGCCGGCCACGATCACGGTTTCCAGCCAGTACGGCATCAGGAGCTGGAACGGGTCTCATTGCCAGTAGAAAGACCCCGGCGAGCGGGATCAGGTTGCCGATGAGCCCGATCAGACTGGAAAGATTCAAATAAGCCCCCGGTTTCACTGCATTATTTTGTGCTGCGGCGGCCAAAAAGGTTCATTCCCGCTTTCCCTCGCGGGCCGGCAATTGTAACCCTTCCTTAACCACAATCGGCGCTGGTTACCGTCCGATAAGGCCGGTACGCGCCCTAGTTTGGCCAAGTTTCATAGGGATTTCGTGGGGTGCCAGTGGTGGACGGCGAAGTCATCGTGAAATCCGGGTCGGGTCGGAGCGCTCCTGAACGAGCGTCATCGGCGACCCCCATGGTCCAGCAAGGCGCGGCGCACGGACTCGGGCGAGCCGGTCCGAAATGATGTGCCAATGAGATGTTTCCGATGAGGACAAGTCAATGAATCCTGCCGACGTTGCGCAGTCGGCTTTGCCGGTCTCCGCGGACCTTTCCATTTTCGGCCTGTTCCTGCAGGCGCACTGGGTCGTCAAGCTGGTCATGGTTGGCCTGCTGGTCTGTTCGGTATGGGTCTGGGCGATCGCCATCGACAAGACGCTGCTGTTCAACCGCACCCGGCGCGCGATGGACCGTTTCGAACAGGCCTTCTGGTCGGGCCAGTCGCTGGAAGAGCTGTATCGCTCCCTGTCCTCGCGGCCGACGCATTCCATGGCGGCTTTGTTTGTGGCCGCGATGCGGGAATGGAAGCGCAGCTTCGAAGGCCAGGCGCGCTCCTTCGCCGGTCTTCAGATGCGCATCGACAAGGTGATGGATGTCACCATCGCGCGCGAGATCGAGCGGCTGGAACGCCGGCTGCTGGTGCTGGCGACGGTGGGATCGGCCGGCCCATTTATCGGCCTGTTCGGCACGGTCTGGGGCATCATGAACAGCTTCCAGTCGATCGCCGCGTCGAAGAATACATCGCTGGCGGTGGTGGCGCCGGGCATCGCCGAAGCGCTGTTTGCGACGGCAATCGGCCTTGTTGCCGCCATTCCGGCGACCATTTTCTATAACAAGTTCGTGGCCGAAGTGAACAAGCAGTCGCAGCGGCTGGAAGGCTTTGCCGACGAGTTTTCGGCGATCCTGTCGCGCCAGATCGACGAGCGGGGATAAGGGCCGGTCATGGGGATGAGTTCGGGCAGCGCGGGCGTGGGGGGGCGGCGGCGGCACAACCGCAAGCCGGTCATGGCCGAAATCAACGTCACCCCTATGGTTGACGTCATGCTGGTGCTGCTGATCATCTTCATGGTGTCGGCGCCGCTGCTGACGGTCGGGGTGCCCATCGATTTGCCGCAGACCCAGGCCAAGAGCATGGATCAGGACAAGGAACCGCTGGCGGTTTCGGTCGATGACAAGGGCAAGGTTTTCCTGCAAAACACAGAAATATCGGTCGAGGATCTGGTCACCAAGCTCAAGGCGGTGACCGAGACCCGCGGCGGGTTCGACGAGCGGATCTATGTGCGGGGCGACAGGAAGGTCGATTACGGCACCGTGATGCGTGTGATGGGACGGCTGTCGGCGGCCGGTTTCAAGCGTGTGGCGCTGGTCACCGAGGTGGAGCAGGGATCCTGATCGCGGCATGAAAACCGGCACGACCATATCGGCGGCGGCCCATGTCGGGGTCCTGTTGTGGGCTGTCCTGGTGTTCGATGTGAAGCCGCTCGAGAATGCCGGCGCGGAATCGATCCCGGTCGATTTCATCTCCGCCACCGATTTCTCCAAGATGACCGAGGGCGTGAAGAACGCCCAGAAGCAGGAAGCGCCGAAGCCGCTGGTGGAGAAGCAGGCCGAGAGAAAGCCCGTCACCGAACAGGCGCCCAAGATCACCGAAAAGCAGGAAATCGTCACCGCCTCGACCAATACCCCGCCGCCGGAGCCGCAGAAGGCCGAGCCCAAGCCCAAGCCCGAGCCGACGCCGCCCGAGAAGACCGAAAAGGTCGAGAAGAAAGAACCGGAGCCCAAGGCCGATCCGATCGCCGAGGCGCTGAAGAAAGAAGAGAAGAAAAATAAGGAAGAGGACAAGCCGACCGAGGCCAAGGCCGAGGCCAAGCCGGTTCCGCTGCCGCAGAAAAAGCCGCCGCAGCCCAAGCAGCCGAAATTCGATCCTTCTCAGGTCGCAGCGCTGCTCGACAAGCGCGATCCGGCGCGTCATGCCGCGACGGGTGAAACCATCAATCGCACCGCTTCGCTCGGTGCGCCGGGCGCCGAGGCGCCGGAATTGTCGCAGAGCGAACTCGATGCCTTGCGCGCGCGGCTGATCCAGCTCTGGAATCCGCCGATCGGCATCCGCAATGCCGGCGACATGATCATCCGCGTGCGCATGCTGCTGCGGCCCGACGGCACGCTGGCCGGTCCGCCCTCGGTCCTCACCAGCGGGCGCGGAGCGATGTACGAATCCGCCCGCGACAGCGCGATCCGCGCGATCTTCCGCGGCCAGCCGTTCAATATGCTGAAGCCACAGACTTACGAGACCTGGAAGGATATCGAGGTCACCTTCGATCCGCGCGATATGCTGTTCCGCGGTTGATGCCGAATGACCCATTGAAGCCGATGACCGCGCGGGATTCCGACAACATGATCACGAAGCTGACACGCCGGCGCATGCTGGCGCTGGGCGCTGGAATGACCGCCGGGGCCTTGGCCGGACTGCGATCCGACAATGTCTTCGCCGCCCTCAAGCTCGACGTCACGCAAGGCAACGTGCAGCCGATGCCGATCGCGCTGCCGGACTTCGTCGCCGGCAGTCCCGCCGACGGCGAAGTGTCGCGCAACGTCACCGGCATCATCACCAGCAATCTGCGCCGCTCCGGATTGTTCGCGCCGATCGATCCCGCCGCTTACATCGAGAAGATCGGCAACCCCGATACCGTACCCCGCTTTCCGGACTGGCGTGCCATCAACGCGCAGGCGCTCGTCACCGGCCGCGTCACCCGCCAGAACGACGGACGCCTGAAGGCGGAATTCCGCCTGTGGGATGTGTTCGCCGGCGCGCAGCAGGCCGGCCAGCAATATTTCACGACGCCGGACAACTGGCGCCGCATCGGCCACATCATTTCGGACGCGATCTACGAGCGACTGACCGGTGAAAAGGGTTATTTCGACACCCGCATCGTCTTCGTCGACGAATCCGGTCCGAAGGAGCGCCGCGTGAAGCGACTGACCATCATGGACCAGGACGGCGCCAATGTGCGCTATCTCACCCGCGGCGACGATCTCGTGCTCACGCCGCGCTTCTCGCCGTCGACGCAGGAAATCACCTACATGTCGTTCGGCCAGGGCGACCCGCGCGTCTTCCTGCTCAACATCGAAACCGGCCAGCGGGAAATCGTCGGCAATTTTCCCGGCATGACTTTCTCGCCGCGCTTCTCGCCCGACGGTCAGCGCGTGATCATGAGTTTGCAGCAGGGGTCCAACTCGAACCTGTTCGTGATGGATCTGCGCTCCAAGGCCACCACGCGCCTGACGCAATCCCCGGCCATCGACACCGCGCCGTCCTATTCGCCGGACGGCACCCGCATCTGTTTCGAATCCGATCGCGGCGGCTCGCAGCAGATCTATGTGATGAGCGCGAGCGGCGGTAACGCGCAACGCATCAGTTTCGGCGAAGGCTCCTATTCCACGCCGGTCTGGTCGCCGCGCGGCGACACCATCGCCTTCACCAAGCAGGGCGGCGGCCGCTTCGGCATCGGCATCATGAACACCGACGGCTCCGGCGAACGCCTGCTGACCGAGGGGTTCCACAACGAGGGGCCGACCTTCGCGCCGAACGGCCGGGTCATCATGTTTTTCCGCGATCCGGGGGGCAATTCCGGTCCGTCGCTCTATACGGTCGACATCACCGGCCGCAACGAACAGCGGGTTCCGACGCCGTCTTTTGCGTCCGATCCGGCCTGGTCGCCGCTTTTGTCCTGATTTTCTCGTGTCTCGCCCCAATTTCGGCGTTAAGACATAGGTAACCATTCCAAAAGCTTTATTGCCATCCGGCGTTTTTCCTTTCGGTTTCAAGTCCTCGTCAAGGTTGACGGAACGTTCGTTTAACGAACGCGGGTTAGACCGGAAGAAAGGCTTCGGTAAGACTTCGAGAATGGAGGCACCGGAATGACTCGTGCCAGTCGATTGCTCCGCGCGTTTGGTCTTGTGACGATGCTTGCCGCATCGCTCGCCGTTTCGGCTTGCGCCAACAAGCCCGGCGATCAGCTGGGCGCAGGCGCCGCCACGCCCGGCAGCCAGCAGGATTTCGTTGTGAATGTCGGCGATCGCGTGTTCTTCGAGTCGGATCAGACCGAATTGACGTCGCAGTCGCGCGCCACCCTCGACAAGCAGGTGCAATGGCTGCAGCGCTACAGCCAGTACACGTTCACGATCGAGGGCCATGCCGACGAGCGCGGCACGCGCGAATACAATATCGGCCTCGGCAACCGCCGCGCCCAGGCGGTGCGGGAATATCTCGCCTCGCGCGGGATCAATCCCCAGCGCATGCGCACGATCTCCTACGGCAAGGAGCGGCCGGTCGCGGTCTGCAACGACATCTCCTGCTGGTCGCAGAACCGCCGCGCGGTCACGGTTCTCAATGCGAGTTCCTGAGGCTCGCTAAGGCTGCAGGTTATCTAAGGATTTTCCGCCGGCGCCGTGAGGCGCCGGTTGCGTTTCGGGGGCGGCCAGTCACAATTTGGTCGTACCGCTGTCTATGCTATGACCCGGCTGGTTGAAGTAAAAACGAGCATTTTCCAATGCGTTCTGTCCTGTTCGCGGCTCTGGCCGCAGTCGCGCTGATCCCTGCGCCGCCCGCGCGCGCGCAGATGTCGGCGTCCGACGTCGTGATGCGGCTGGAGGCGATGGAAAACCAGATCCGCCAGCTCACCGGCCAGATCGAGCAGCTGCAATTCCGCAATCAGCAGCTCGAGCAGCAGGTGCGGCGGACGCAGGAAGACAACGACTTCCGCTTCCAGGAGTTGGGAGGAAAAGGCACGGCGCCGCGCGGACCGCAGCAGGCGCAGCCGCAACAGCCGCGCATGCAACAGCCGGTGCAGCCGCAAATGCAGCCGCCGGTGCAGCCGCAGCCGATCCCGGGCCGCCGCTCCGATGTCGATCCGCGCGACAATCCCAATTTCGTAGCCTCTCCCAATCCCGCCGGCCGCCGCGGCGACGCCTTCGATCCCAGCGCCAATCCGGCCGCGCCCGGTGCGCCGCGCGCGCTGGGGTCGCTGCCCGCCGGCCAGCCCTCGGCGCCGCCGGCCGATATCGCCGCCGATGAACCGGTCGGTGCGCAAGGCGGACGGGAAGCCGGATCGCCGCTGGATATTTCGACCATGGCCGGCGGTGCTGCGAGCGATCCGTCACTGGCGCCCGGGCGGCGCGGCCCGGCTCCGGGCGGAACCCTCGCGTCGGTCTCGCCGTCGGCGCAGACGCCGAAGGAATTGTACGATCTCGGCTACGGCTATATCCAGCGCAAGGATTACGCCGCGGCCGAAGAGGTTTTCCGCGACTTCCTGAAAACCCATGCGCGCGACCGGCTCGCGCCGGACGCGCAATACTGGCTGGGCGAAAGCCTGTTCCAGCGTCAGCGCTATCGCGACGCGGCCGAGTCGTTCCTTCAGGTGTCGACCAAGCATGAGACCTCGGGCAAGGCGCCGGATTCGCTGCTGCGGCTCGGTCAGTCGCTCGCCGCGTTGCGCGAGAAGGACGCCGCCTGTGCGACATTTGGCGAGATCGGGCGCAAATACCCGCGCGCGTCGCTCGGCGTGAAGCAGGGCGTGGAGCGGGAACAGAAGCGTGCCGGCTGCTGACGTCACGTTGCCGGTCTCTGTGGGCGAAGCAAAGGCGCTGTTCGCCGATCTGTCGTCCGAATCTGTTCTCATTCTTGCGGTGTCCGGCGGTCCGGATTCCATGGCGCTGCTGGCGCTCGCCGCGCGTTGGCGCGCGTCGCTCAAGCGCGGTCCCGAACTGATCGCCGTGACCATCGATCACCGCATGCGTCCGGAATCGGCGAAAGAGGCAAATGCCGTCAAGCGTCATGCGCGCGACGCCGGCGTGAAGCATCGCACATTGCGCTGGAACGGACCCAAGCCGAAGACCGGCTTGCAGGATGCCGCGCGCGCGGCGCGCTACCGTTTGCTGAGTGCGGAGGCCGCCAAGGCCGGGGCGCGGCTGGTGCTGACCGCCCATACGCTGGACGATCAGGCCGAGACCGTGCTGATCCGGCTGGCGCGCGGCAGCGGATTATCCGGCCTCGCAGCGATGGCGCGCGAAAGCGACATGTTCGGAACGCGCATTGTGCGTCCCTTGCTCGATCTGCCCAAGGCGCGGCTCGTCGCGACGCTGGGCCAGCTCGGCGTCGTGTATGCCGACGACCCCTCCAACCGCGATCCGCGTTTCACGCGCGCGCGAATGCGGATGCTGATGCCCGGTCTCGCGGAGGAGGGACTCACCGCCGCAAGGCTGGCGCTTCTGGCCCGCCGTATCCGGCGCGCGGAGACCGCGTTGCAGGCTGCCGTCGGACAGGCCGCCGACCATCTGGCCTGGTCGCCTGCGGCTGACGGTCTGCGGATCGAATTCGGCGCCGGCGAGTTCCGCCAATTGCCGGAGGAGATCGCGTTGCGTCTGCTCGGCCGCGCAATCGCGCAGGTGGGTGATGAGGGCCCGGTCGAACTTGGCAAGCTGGAGCGGCTTTTTGCCGAACTGGGCGAACAGGCCGGTTCAGCGCCGATTCGCCGCACCTTGGCCGGCGCCGTCCTCACCCTGACCGCCCGCCGGCTGGTGATTGAGCGGGCGCCGCCCCGGCGGGGTTCGGGAGGCCGAATTTCCGCCTTAACCACGCGCAAAACTCGCAAAAGCGAGGGGCCGCCGCGGCGGCTAGGATGAAAAGGGCCGACTTTCCGGCGCTTCCCTTGGCAGAGGGCAGGGTCGGTCCTACATTCAATTCCTCGGGGAAATGACTTAAGAGAAGCGCCGCTTTTTCCGGTTACAAACGTCCGCCTGGGGCCACGGCGGCAGAACAAGGACTTCGGATGAACACCAATCTCCGCAACTTCGCCCTCTGGGTGATTATTGTCCTGTTGCTGCTTGCCCTGTTCACGCTGTTCCAGAGCCCCAGCCAGCGCCAAGCGGCGCAGGATATCTCGTTCTCCCAGCTTCTCACCGAGGTCGATCAGGGCCGCGTCCGCGACGTGCTGATCCAGGGGCCGGAGATTCACGGCACCTTCACCGACGGCCGACCGTTCAACACCTATGCCCCGAACGATCCGAGCCTGATCCAGCGTCTGTATGGCAAGGGCGTCCAGATCACCGCCCGCTCGCCGCAGGAGCAGGTGCCGTGGTTCGTCTCGCTGCTCGTGTCGTGGCTGCCGTTCATCGCGCTGATCGGCGTGTGGATCTTCCTGTCGCGCCAGATGCAGGGCGGCGCCGGCAAGGCGATGGGTTTCGGCAAGTCGCGCGCCAAGCTGCTGACCGAAGCGCATGGCCGCGTCACCTTTGAAGACGTCGCAGGCGTCGACGAAGCCAAGCAGGACCTGCAGGAGATCGTCGAGTTCCTGCGCGATCCGTCCAAATTCCAGCGCCTGGGCGGACGCATTCCGCGCGGCGTGCTGCTGGTCGGCCCTCCCGGAACGGGCAAGACCCTGATCGCGCGTGCGGTCGCCGGCGAAGCCAACGTTCCGTTCTTCACCATTTCGGGTTCCGACTTCGTCGAGATGTTCGTCGGCGTCGGCGCCTCGCGCGTGCGCGACATGTTCGAGCAGGCGAAGAAGAATGCGCCCTGCATCATCTTCATCGACGAAATCGACGCGGTCGGCCGTCATCGCGGCGCCGGTCTCGGCGGCGGCAACGACGAACGCGAACAGACGCTGAACCAGTTGCTGGTCGAGATGGACGGCTTCGAAGCCAATGAAGGCATCATCCTGATCGCCGCCACCAACCGGCCCGACGTGCTCGACCCCGCCTTGCTGCGGCCGGGCCGTTTCGATCGTCAGGTGATCGTGCCGAATCCGGACGTGGTCGGCCGCGAGCAGATTTTGAAGGTGCATGTGCGGAAAGTTCCGCTGGCGCCTGACGTGGTTCTGAAAACCATCGCGCGCGGCACCCCCGGCTTCTCCGGCGCGGACCTGATGAACCTTGTCAACGAGGCGGCGCTGATGGCGGCCCGGCGCAACAAGCGCATGGTCACCCAGGCCGAGTTCGAGGACGCCAAGGACAAGGTCATGATGGGCGCCGAGCGCAAGTCGCTGGTGATGACGGAGGAGGAAAAGCTCCTCACCGCCTATCACGAAGGCGGCCACGCCATCCTCGCGCTCAACGTCAAGGCCACTGATCCGGTGCACAAGGCCACCATCATTCCGCGCGGCCGCGCGCTTGGCATGGTCATGCAGCTCCCGGAACGCGACAAGCTGTCGATGAGCTTCGAGCAGATGACCTCGCGTCTGGCCATCATGATGGGCGGCCGCGTCGCCGAAGAGATGATCTTCGGTGCCGACAAGGTCACCTCCGGCGCGCAGTCCGATATTGAGCAGGCCACCCGTCTGGCCCGCATGATGGTCACCCGCTGGGGCTTCTCCAAGGAGCTCGGCGCCGTCGCCTATGGCGAGAACCAGGAAGAGGTGTTCCTCGGTCATTCCGTGTCGCGTCAGCAGAACATCTCGGAATCGACCGCGCAGAAGATCGACGCCGAAGTGCGGCGGCTGGTCGAAAACGGTCATGAGGAGGCGCGCAAGATTCTCGAGGAAAAGCGCACCGATCTCGAGCTTCTGGCCAAGGGTCTTCTGGAATTCGAGACGCTGTCGGGCGACGAGATCAAGGATTTGCTGAACGGCAAGCCGCCGGTGCGGGAAGGGGTAAGCGAGCCGTCGACGCCGCGCGCCTCCGCCGTGCCGAGCGCGGGCAAGACCCGCCCGCGGCCGGATGCCGGCGGCATGGAGCCCCAGCCGCAGGCCTGACCGTGACGTCACCTGTCTCCATTCACGGCGCGCGCGCATGGCTCATGCGGCGCGCCGTTTTCGTTGCGGCCCTGGCGCTGCTGGCGCCGGGCGCCACCGCCAACGATTCCAGCGCCGAACTGGCCACCGGCGGCCTGATCTTCGTTCAGAACGATCAGGTCGAGATGCGCAGCGAGGACCTGTTCATTTCCGCCGCCGAGGTGAAGGTCCGCTACCGCTTCTTCAACAAGACCGCCCGCGACGTGAAGGTGCTGGTCGCGTTTCCGATCCCGGAGATCAAGGCCGGTCAGGACGTGGCGCTCGCGCTGCCGAGCGACGAT
This sequence comes from Pseudorhodoplanes sp., assembly GCA_022843165.1. Lineage (GTDB taxonomy): Bacteria > Pseudomonadota > Alphaproteobacteria > Rhizobiales > Xanthobacteraceae > Pseudorhodoplanes. The sequence continues at coordinate 111,525 of JALHOD010000004.1, read as the reverse complement.
GCGGTCAATGCGCTGGATTTCTCCACCCAGGTGAACGGCAAGCCGGTCAATACCCAGGTCGAGCAGCGGGTGATCGCCGCCGGCATCGACCGCACCAGATATCTGCTGGACCTCGGTCTTCCGCTCGCGCCGCATCTCGGCACCACCAACGAGGCGCTCGACCGTCTGCCGCGCGACAAGTGGGACGATCTGATCCGCATCGGCCTCGCCGAGATCGAGGAATACGATATCGGCAAGGGGATGCAGCAGCATCTCGCCGCGCGCTGGGCGCTGCGCACCACCTTCTACTGGGAGCAGATTTTCCCGGCCGGCGCCGAGACTGTGATCGCGCATCGCTACCGGCCGAGCGTCGGCGAAACCGCCGGCACCGGCTTTGGCAACCGGGAGGCCGAGAAGGAATCCTGGTTCGCCGAGTACAGCCGCAAATACTGCCTCGACAAGGGCTTCTTCTCCGCCGTCGCGCGCGCGAAACGGGACGCCAAGGGCGATTTTGGTGTGCCCTTCACCGAAGAGCGCATCGACTACATCCTCCGCACCGGGGCGAACTGGTCGGGTCCGATCGGCGATTTCCGCCTGGTGGTGGACAAGGGCCATCCCGACAATCTGGTTAGTTTCTGCGGGCAGGGCGTGAAAAAGATCGCGCCGACGCAGTTCGAGCTGCACCGGAAGGATTACCGGCCCGAGGGCAATCTCTCGATCCTGATCCTGAAGAAAACCGACCCGCAATAATCCGCGTGTCAGAACCGGCAGGCCGTTTCCGGTTCGGTCCTGAGCCGGAACACGCGATCGTCGCTGCCGAGCCTGACATCGAACAGCTTCTGCAGCATGCCGTGCCTGTCGCGCAGCAGCACGTCGTTGTTGGCGGCGCGCGTCAGGTAGAAGTCGCGCTGCACGTCCATCTGCCTGTTGAGGGTGCAGGCATAGGCATAGTTGTCGGGTCCGCAGGTGGTCTTCTGTTCGAACGTCTTGCCGTCCCGGGTCTCGATCCGGAAGGTCAGCGTGTAGAACACCGCGCCGGGCTCGGATTTCGAATCCCTGGTTCGCAGAACCGCGATCCGTTTCACGGTCTGCCGGGGATGGGATTTGAGATGCGCGGCGTCGTAGCTGCGGCTGAGGCACAGGGTGTCGGTCTCATTGAAGCGCGTCCGCAGCGGCGTGCCGAGCTTGGCCCAGGCCGGTGCCATGGCCGCGCGCTCGGCCAGGCAGGCCGCAACCGGTCTGGGATCGAGCCGGAACACCTTGTCGTCCTGGCCGGGCGAGACGTGTTCCTCGTTCTCCTGCTCGTCCTCGCTGGCGCCGCAGCCGCCCACCACCACGAAGCCGTTGTTCTCCAGCAGCAGGGATGCGCCGCCGGGCTTCAGGTTGAAGCTGCCGCCGTCGCAATCGACGCCGCAGAAGATCTTGCCGCTGTCGGATTTGCGGCAGGTCAGCCCGTTGGCATAGACGCCCTTGCGGTCGCGGAAGCGGACATAGGCGGTGACATTTACGTTGCCGTATTCGCCGTCGGAACGTCTCAGTTCCTGCTCGGACGACGGTTCGTTTTCGGAATGGCGATCGGCGTTGAACTCGCGCGACAGGTGGAAGCTGGTGACGCGCTGCTTCGGATGCTTTGCAAGATGCGCCGCGTCATAGACCCGGCCGAAACAGGCTTCGGTCGCAAGCGGCAGATGCGAGGGCAGGGGCGTTTGCTTCTTGTCCTCCTGCGCGAGGGCGGGTGTCATCGCCGCAAGGATCGCCATGATGGCGGCGAAAGGCGTCTGCATTCCGGGGAATCCTGTTCGCTCTGATCCTGCAAATCTATATTGGCTTGGTGTCCCGCTGCCAGACCAAAGCCACCACCAGCGCCATGAAGGCGAGCATGCCGAGCAGCAGCGCCACCACGGCGGTCCATCCGCCGCTCTCCCAGGCCAGGCCGGGAAAGAATGCGCCGGCGCTGCCGCCGGCATAGAAGGCTGTCACATACAGCCCGATGGCCGAGGAGGTGCCGGTCCTGGCGGAGGTGGCGACAAAACTCTGCGACGACGCCTGCACGAAGAAACCGCATACCGCCGCGATCGCCAGTCCCAGGATGATCACCGCCAGCGATGGCACAAGCGTCAGCGCGATGCCGCAGGCCCAGACCACAAGCACGCCGATCACGAAATGCCGACGGCCGAATCGTGCCACCCAGATGCCGGTGGTCGGCGTGGTCACCGTACCGATCAGATAGACCACGAAAATCAGCCCGAGCGCGGCGGGCGACAGATTGTAGGGCGGCGCCGCCAGCACGAAATTGATGAAGGTGAAGGCCGCGATGAAATTGAACAGTACGCCGAAGCCGACCGCGAAGGTCGCCAGCAGTTTCAGCTTGCGCAGATGATCGAGCATCTGCCGCAGCGACGCGCCGATATTGTCCGCGCGCACAAAATTCTTTTCGCGCGGCAGCAGCAGGATCACGCCCAGCGCGCAGAGCGCCGTCAGCACGGCATCGGCCAGAAACGCGCCGCGCCAGCCGACCGGTTCCGCCAGCAGGCCGGTCAGCAGCCGGCCGAGAAAGCCGCCCACCGCCGCGCCCGAGGTATAGATGCCGGTCATGCCGACCGCTTCGTCGGCGGGCCACTCGCCGCCGATATAGGCCACCGTCACAGCGAAGATCGGCGGCAGCAGCAGGCCCTGCACGAAGCGCCAGAACACGATCATGTCGAGGCTGGGGGCAAAGGCGATCATCACGGTGGGAACCACAAGCGCCACCATCGCCGCCGTGATCACGCGCTTGCGTCCCAGCACGTCGGCGATCGCGCCGGTGAACGGCGCGGTCAGCGCGACGGCGAGCGTGGAAGCGGTCATGATCGTGCTGATGTCGGCGGCGCGCGCGCCGAATTCCGCCGACAGCAGCGGCAGCACCGCCTGCGGCGAATACAGATTGAGAAAGGCGCCGCCGCCGGCGAGTGCGACCGCCAGGCGGCGCGTGTCGAATGTCATGCGGGAAAGCCGGAAAACGGGTGGCACATGGGACGAATGCGCAAACAACATTGCTCAGCTAACCGGCCTTTGCTAGGCCTTCCGACCCCCATCCCGACATGACAACCATGCAATCCGAACCGGATGATCGCGGCCCCGAGCCGCACTGGACCTTGGCCGGCTTGAGCCAGGGACTTCGTCTGGTCTTGCCGGTGCTGCCGGGCGTTGCGGTGTTCGGGGCCGCCTTTGGCGCGGTCGCCGCGCAGAAAGGGCTGTCGTTCTCCGAAGCGGTGCTGATGAGCACCATCGTCTTCGCGGGCGCCTCGCAGCTTGTGGCGATGGAAATCTGGTCCGGTCACATGACGCTCGGCCTGATCACCACGCTCGCGCTGGTCACCGCGGTCGTGAACATGCGCATGCTGCTGATGAGCGCGTCCTTGCGGCCATGGCTCGGTCCGCTGCCGCCGTGGCAGGTCTATCCGATGTTGACCGTGATCACCGACATGAGCTGGATCAACGCCATCCGCTACCGCCGCCAGGGCGGGGCCGATGCCGGCGTGCTGCTCGGCGCCAGTCTGGCGGTGTGGATCGTCTGGGTTCCCGTCACCGTATTCGGCTATCTGGGCGGCGCGCTGATCGCCGATCCGCGCCGCTTCGGACTCGATCTGATCGTGCCGATCTATTTCGTCGCCATGCTGATGCCGATCTGGCCCGGCCCGCGCCGCGCCATTCCCTGGGCGGTGGCGGGGCTGGTGGCGCTGGTCGTGGAACGTGTGGTGCCGGGCTGGTGGTTCATCATCTGCGGCGCGCTCGCGGGCGCGGTGAGCGGAGGCTTTGTCGATGACCGCAAATGACGTGCTGCCCTATGCTGCGGTGCTTGCGATCTGCGCGATGTCGGCGGCAACCCAGCTCATGCGGCTCGGCGGCTATTGGCTGATGGGTCATGTCCCGATCACGCCGCGCATGCGCAAGATGCTGGAGGCCCTGCCGGGTTCGGTCATCGTCGCGCTGGTCCTGCCGGTGGTGGTGAAGACCGGCCCCACCGCCTATTTCGCGGTCGGTGCGGTGATCGTCTCCATGCTGCTCCGCCGCAACGAGTTCCTCGCGGTCGGAATCGGTGTCGCGGTGGCGACCCTGTGTCGGATCTATGGTCTGTAACGGTTTACGCTTGACGCTGAACGTCGCCGGTTGGACAGTCCCGCCGGTTTTCGAACCCAAAAGTGCAAGTTTCAGGGAGACATGATCGTGCTGATCGACCACCGCACCTACGTGATCAAGCCGGGCAAGATGCAGGCCCATATCGAGATCTACGAGAAATACGGCTATCAGGCGCAGGTGCGTCACCTCGGCAAGCCGCTGGCCTACATGTTCGCCGAGAGCGGCGAGCTGAACACCATCGTGCATATCTGGATGTACAAGGATGCCGCCGACCGTGCGACCCGCCGCGCCGCCATGCAGGCCGACCCGGACTGGAAGGAATATCTCAAGAAGAACGGCGAAGCCGGCTATCTGGTCAGCCAGAAGACCTCGCTGATGGTTCCGGCGAATGTCGGCCAGGTCGCAACATCGGTCTGAACGGAGACGAATGCGATGCGCGCCAATGACGGCTCCCGCACCGGCGGCGAAATTCTGGTTGATCAGCTGGTCGTGCATGGCGTGCAGCATGTGTTCTGCGTGCCGGGCGAAAGCTATCTTGCCGCGCTCGACGCGTTCCATGACCGCGCCGTCACGGTGACGGTATGCCGCCAGGAAGGCGGCGCGGCGATGATGGCGGAGGCGCACGGCAAGGCGACCGGGCGGCCCGGCATCTGTTTCGTCACGCGCGGTCCCGGCGCCACCAATGCGTCGGCCGGCCTGCACATCGCGATGCAGGATTCCACGCCCATGATCCTGTTCGTCGGGCAGGTGGCGCGCGATATGCGCGAGCGCGAGGCATTCCAGGAACTGAACTATCGCGCGGTGTTCGGCACCATGGTGAAATGGGCGACCGAAATCGACGATGTCGCGCGCATTCCCGAACTCGTCTCGCGCGCCTTCTATGAAGCCACCAACGGCCGGCCCGGCCCGGTGGTGATCGCGCTGCCGGAAGACATGCTGGTGGATCGCGTCGTGGCGCCGGACGCGCCGGCCTTCGAGCCGGTCGAGACCTGGCCCGGCCTCACCGACATGTCGCGGCTGCAGAAGATGATCTGGGCGGCGAAAAAGCCGGTGATGCTGCTGGGCGGCAGCCGCTGGTCGGAAAAGGCCTGCGCCTCGGTCATGCGTTTCGCCGAGCGTTTCGATCTGCCGGTGATGACCACCTTCCGCCGGGCGCATCTGTTCGACGCGCTGCATCCCTGTTACGCGGGCGATCTCGGCATCGGCCCCAATCCGAAATTGCTGGCGCGCGTGAAGGCCGCCGATCTCGTGATCCTGGTCGGCGGGCGCATGGGCGAGATGCCCTCGCAAAGCTATTCGTTGTTCGAGATTCCGGCGCCGAAGCAGACCTTCGTGCATGTGCATCCCGGCATCGAGGAACTCGGCCGCGTCTATCGTCCCACGCTCGCGATCCACGCCGCGCCGACGGCGTTCGCCGCCGCGCTTGAAGGATTGCAGGGGCCGAACGACATTCCATGGCGGGCGGAAACAAAGACCGCTCATGCCGACTATCTCGCCTTCAGCGAGACCGCGACCGAGGTGCCGGGCGCCGTCAATGTCGGGGAGATCATGACCTGGCTGCGCAGCCAGCTCGCGCCGGAGGACTTTGTCTGCAACGGCGCCGGAAATTTCGCCGCCTGGATTCACCGCTTCTACCGCTTCCGCAAATTCGCGACCCAGGTTGCGCCGACTTCGGGCTCGATGGGCTATGGTGTGCCGGCGGCGATCGGCATCAAGCGGCTTTATCCGGAACGGGCTGTGTTCTGTCTCGCCGGCGACGGCGACTTCCTGATGCATGGCCAGGAATTCGCCACGGCCGTGCAATACGACCTGCCGGTGATCATCGCGGTGGTGGACAACGGCATGTACGGCACCATCCGCATGCATCAGGAACGCGAATATCCGGGGCGGGTGGTCGCGACCGCCCTGAAGAACCCGGACTTTGCCGCCTACGCCCGCGCCTTTGGCGGCTTCGGCGCAACGGTGGAGAAAACGGCGGACTTTGCCGCCGCCTATGCGGCGGCGAAAGCCTCGGGCCAGCCCGCCATCCTCCATCTCAAGGTCGATGGCAACGCCATCTCGCCCGCCACCACCCTGGAGGCGATCCGCAGCAAGGCGCTGGCCGGGCAGAAGTAGTAACCGGTCCTGCGAGTTTCAGTTGCTAAAACAAGTGAATTGTGATTCACTTGTTTTATGCCTTATCGCCGTACGGACAATGTGATCCGCAAGCAGGCCGTCCGGCACGCCAGGATCATCGCGGCGGCGCGCGAGGCCGCCGCCGAGGGCGGCATGGCCGCGGTCCAGATCGTGCCGGTGGCCGAACGGGCGGGCATCGCGACCGGCACGGTCTATCGCTATTTCCCCTCCAAGACAGACCTGATCTCGGCCGTGGTCACGGCCATCTCCGAGCAGGAAATCGCCGCCGTTCGCCAAGCGGCCGGCACGGCGCCCGGTCCGGTCTCGGCGCTCGCCGCCGCGATCGCGACCTTTGCCGCGCGCGCCCTGCGCAACCGCCGTCTCGCCTGGGCGGTGATCGCCGAGCCGGTCGACGCCGATATCGAGCCGGTGCGCGTCGCCTACCGCAAGGCGCTGGCTGACGAATTGCAGTCGCGCATCGCCGCCGCCATGAAGGCCGGCCATCTGCCGCAACAGGATATTGTGCTGTCGTCCTCGGCGCTGGTCGGCGCCTTGCTGGAAGGATTGCTCGGCCCGCTGGCGCCCGATGCCGGCGAGAATCCCGCCCGCACCCGCGAGGCCGTGCAGACGCTCACGCTGCTCTCGCTGCGCGCGCTCGGCGTCATCGACGCGCGCGCCCGCGGACTCGTGGTGCAGGTCGCGCTGCCGGCGATCGGCGAGGGCGGGTAACGCGGCACAGCGATTGTGGCGCGCTGGCGATGGCCGCGACTTTTGCGTGGATGCTCGCGCCTCTTCGGATTGCGTCGGCTTTTCCGGCCAGGACAGCGATTTTGACGGCGGCGCCTTCACCTGCGCCTTCAATCGCTAGCGGCGCTCACTGCAGCGTTGTCTTGGCGATCCAGTCGATCACCGCGCGCAGACCGGGCACGTGATTGTCCTGATGCGGAGCGAAGATGGCGAGCTGCCGGTCGGCCGAGGTGCCGTTCGCAACGATGGTCAGGCAGCGCAGCACCTCGTCGAGGCAGCCCAGCTCCCGCGCGTCCGGCGTGATGTCGGCGATCACCCGGTCGAGCATGCGCGCCACCGTCACCGGCCCGTCGCCTTCGACCTTCACGAAATCGCCGTTCACGCCGTACCGCTGCGCCCGCCACTTGTTCTCGACGATGATGGCGCGCGAAACCGCGTTCATCGCCCAGTTGCGCTCGGGGTGGCGCACCAGCCAGCGCGCCAGCGAGCGGTACAGGGCCGCGATCGAGATCGTGTCCTCGACATCGGTGCAGCAATCCGGCGCGCGCAGTTCGAGGGTCGGGTGCTTGAAGGACGGCCGGATCGCCCACCAGATATAGCTGGAATCCGGCATCACCCCGGCCCGCACCAGCGCATCGATATAGGAATCGAATTCGGCTTGGGTGCGGAACAGTTCCGGAATGCCGGTGCGCGGCAACTCGTCATAGGCGGCGAGCCGATAGCCCTTCAGTCCGGTCGGCTGCGAGCGCCAGAACGGCGAGGAGGTCGACAGCGCGATGAACAGCGGCAGATACGGCAGCATCCGCATCATCACGTCGATGCGCTGCGCCGGGTCCGGCAATTCCACATGCACATGCAGGCCGCACAGCAGGTTGCGGCGGCCGATCATCTGCAGGTCGTCCATCACCGCGTCATAGCGCGCGCCCTGGCTTTGCTGCGCGCGCTCCCAGACCGCGGTGGGATGGGTACCCGACGCCATGATGGCCAGGCCGTATTCGCCGGCGATGGCGGCCAGCGTCTTGCGCAGATCGCGCAATTCCGCGCGCGCCGCCGCGATATCGGTCTGCGGCGGCGTCACCACTTCGATCTGCGACTGCAGGAACTCGCCGGTGACCTTGCCGTCGAGCGCCGATTTCGCGGCTTTCAGGAATCCGTCGGGCATCGCGCGTGCGACGAATTTCGTCTGCGCGTCGACGAGAAAATACTCCTCCTCGATCCCGAACGAATAGGGAGCCGGCATGAACACCTCTTTGCATTGCGCCGTCGTCTGTCCGCAGGCGCGGACCATCCCCGATAGGACGGCGCAAGAAAACGCGGTGACGCGCGAAAAGGTTCCCGGTCAAAAGTGTCGAGATAAAGGACGGAGCGGTGCTGTGGCGCTCAATGCGACATCAGCACCGGCACGGTCATGGAGCCGAGAATGCCGCGCGTGGCGCCGCCGAGGATATATTCGCGCAGGCGGGAATGGCCGTAGCCCCCCATCACGATGAACCCCGCGTCGGTGTCGGCGGCGTAGGACAGCACGACATTGGCGACATCCACGTCGGGCGCCGCGATGCGCTTGACGTCGACCTTCAATCCATGACGCGCCAGATGGCCGCCCATGTCGGCGCCGGTCAGTTCCTTCTCGTTCATCTTGCCCTTGCCCACGATGACGAGATCGACCGCCTTCGCCTTTTTCAGGAAGGGCATGGCGTCGCCGATGGCGCGCGCGGCGGTGCGGCTGCCGTCCCAGCAGCAGAGCACGCGGTCGAGCTTGATCGGGGCCTTCTGGATATAGGGCACGATGACCACGGGGCGGCCGCCTTCGAACAGGGCGGCTTCCATGAGCAGTTCGTCCGGCGCGATGGTGTCGGGCGTGACCTGCGACACGACCGCGAGATCGAAGCGGCGGGCCATCCCGGCGAAGACATTCGCGGCGCCCGCGATGGTCGCCGTCAGCATATGCGATTCCGCGGATACGCCCGCGCGCTTGCTGGAGGTCTCGAATTGCTGGATCGCGGCGTTCGCCGTCTTTTCATTCTCCTGCCGTTGCACGTCGAAGACGTCGGCCGAGACGCCACCCATGACACTGGCCGGGAGAACCGGATCATAGGCGAAGGCGATGCCGGCAAGATGCGCACTGAACGCTTCGGCGATCGAAACCGCATATTCGCCGGCCGGGTCGCGCGCCGCGCCGGTGGACAGGTTCACAATAACGTCCTTGATCATGACAATGCTCCCGTTGGCGGACCGTGGCCCGCCTTTATAGAACACATTTTAGCCCGGCGCTTCGCCGCCCACTTGATTCATGTCAAACGGGGGAAGGTCAAGATGCCGGGTTCGAACAGTCCGTCTTTTTCTCCTGATGTCGGAGCCCCGGCTGCGGCCCGAACGTTCCGCGTCCGGACTTTGCCTCCGCGGTCACCGGTGTCAACGCTCTTTGGAGCGATTTTCAATTCGGGCGGCCTTGCCCTATCCTGTCCCGGAGGAGTGTCCGATGTCCGTCCGCATGCCGCCCGCCGATAAGGCCGTGCTCTCGCGCCGCGAGGAGATCGTGCGCGCGCTGCGCGCTATCGTGCCGGGGGAGGGCGTGATTTCGGGCGACATCGAGATGCGGCCCTACGAGTCGGACGGGCTGACCGCCTATCGCCAGCTTCCGATGGTGGTGGTGCTGCCCTCGACCACGCAGCAGGTGTCTGAGGTCCTGCGCTATTGCCACCAGAACAGGATCAAGGTGGTGCCGCGCGGCGCCGGCACCTCGCTGTCGGGCGGCGCGCTGCCGCTGGAGGACGGCGTCCTGCTCGGCATGGGCAAGTTCAGCCGCATCCGCGAGATCGACTATGCCAACCGCGTGGTGGTGGCCGAGCCCGGCGTCACCAATCTCGGGGTCAGCAAGGCGGTGGAGGACGACGGTTTCTATTATGCGCCCGATCCGTCCTCGCAGATCGCCTGCACCATCGGCGGCAATATCGCGGAAAATTCCGGCGGCGTGCATTGCCTGAAATACGGCATGACCACCAACAACGTGCTCGGCTGCGAACTCGTGCTGATGACCGGCGAAATTCTCCGCATCGGCGGCAAGCATCTGGATGCCGGCGGCTACGACCTGCTCGGAATCATCACCGGCTCGGAAGGACTGCTCGGCGTGGTGACCGAGATCACGGTGCGCATCCTGAAAAAGCCGGAGACCGCCCGCGCGCTTTTGGTCGGCTTTCCGACCTCGGAAGACGCCGGCGAATGCGTCGGCCGCATCATCGGCGCCGGCATCATTCCCGGCGGCATGGAGATGATGGACAAGCCCGCGATCCACGCCGTGGAGGAATTCGTCCATGCCGGCTATCCACTCGATGTCGAGGCGCTCCTGATCGTGGAGCTCGACGGCGGCAAGGCCGAGGTCGATCATCTGATCGAGCGGGTGGAGGCGATTGCGCGCGCATGCCGGGCTTCGACCTTGCGGATCTCGAACAACGAGGAGGAGCGGCTGCTGTTCTGGGCCGGCCGCAAGGCGGCGTTCCCGGCGGTCGGGCGCATCTCGCCGGACTATTACTGCATGGACGGCACCATCCCGCGTGCGCAATTGCCGCTGGTGCTGGCGCGCATGCGCGAGATGAGCAAGAAATACGATCTGCAGGTCGCCAATGTCTTTCACGCCGGCGACGGCAACCTGCATCCGCTGATCCTGTACGACGCGAACAATCCGGGCGAACTCGAGCGCGCGGAAGCCTTCGGCTCCGACGTCCTGCGGTTGTGCGTGGAGGTCGGCGGCGTCTTGACCGGCGAACATGGCGTCGGCGTCGAGAAGCGCGACCTGATGCCGGCGATGTTCTCGGAAATCGACCTGAACCAGCAGCAGCGCCTGAAATGCGCCTTCGATTCCGAAGGATTGCTCAATCCCGGCAAGGTGTTCCCGCAACTGCACCGCTGCGCCGAGCTTGGCCGCATGCATGTGCGCGCCGGTAAGGTTGCGTTTCCGGATATTCCAAGATTCTAGTTGGCGCCGCGCCGGCTCCCCTTGCCATTGCCACAAAGCGGGAGGACGATAGCCGCTTCCGGCGTCTGACTGCGGCCGGAGACAACCGGCCCATGCGTCAGGCGCCTTTCATAGGAGGCGTCGATGACGGCAGCGAACTCGAACGGCGTAAATTCGAACGGCACAAGACCATCGGGTCCCCGGTGCATCGCGCTGGTGGGCCCCTTTCAGAGCGGCAAGACGACGCTGCTGGAAGCCATTCTTGCCCGCACCGGCGCGATCCAGCGCCAGGGCAGCGTCGAGGCTGGGACGAGCGTAGGCGACGCCTCCAGGGAAGCGCGCCACCACAGCATGAGCGTGGAACTCTCGGTCGCCACCACCAATTTCATGGGCGACAGCTACACCTTCGTCGATTGTCCGGGTTCGGTCGAATTCATCCATGACATGCGCGCGGCCCTGCCGGCGGTGGATGCCGCGGTCGTGGTCTGCGAGGCGGACGAAAAGAAGATTCCGCAATTGCAGCTGGTGATGCGCGAACTCGAAGAGCTGAAAATTCCGCATTTCCTGTTCCTCAACAAGATCGACAAGGCCGACAAGCGCATCCGCGAGACCTTGCAGATGCTGCAGCCGGCCTCGCGCGTGCCGCTCCTGCTGCGGCAGATCCCGATCTGGCGGAACGGCATCGTCGCCGGCTTCGTCGATCTCGCGCTCGAGCGCGCGCATGTCTACAAGGAGCATACCGCCTCGGAAGTGATCGAATTGTCGGGCGAGGATCTGGAGCGCGAAAAGACCGCGCGCTTCACCATGCTGGAGACGCTCGCCGATCACGATGACGAGTTGCTGGAGCAGTTGCTCGCCGACATCCCGCCGCCGCGCGACAAGGTGTTCGACGACCTGTCGAAGGAGTTGCGGCAGGGCCAGGTCTGCCCGGTGCTGATCGGCGTCGCCACCCGCACCAACGGGGTGCTGCGGCTGCTGAAGGCGCTGCGGCACGAGACGCCGAATGTGGAGGCCACGGCAAAACGCCTGGGCGTGCAGGCTAAAAGCGGCGATACCGTCGCCTATGTGCTGAAGACCTGGCACACCGCGCATGGCGGCAAATTGTCGGTCGCGCGCGTTCTTGCCGGCCAGGCCGGCGACGGCACCACCTTCGTCACGCCGGAGCGCGAGGTCGGCCGGGTGTCGGGCGTGTTCAGGCTGACCGGCCAGCACACCGACAAGCGCGGCCCCGCCGGCACCGGCGAGACCGTCGGTCTCGGCAAGCTCGATTATGCGAAAACCGGAGAAACGCTGACCGCCGGCAAGGAGGCGCACAAGCCGGTCGCCGATGTGAAAGCCTATCCGCCGGTGCTGGCGATCGCGGTCTCCGCCACCGAGCGCAAGGATGACGTCAAGCTTGGGCTGGCACTGAACAAGATGCAGGAGGAGGATCCGTCCATCACGGTGGCGCACAATCCAGACGCGCATGAAGTGGTGCTGTGGGGGCAGGGCGAAATGCATCTGCGCGTTGCGGCGGAAAAGCTCGCCGACCGTTTCGGCATCTCGATCGAGAAGCGCAGACCCAGCGTCGGCTATCGCGAGACCATCCGCAAATCCATCCAGCAGCGCGGGCGGCACAAGAAGCAGTCGGGCGGGCACGGCCAGTTCGGCGACGTGGTGCTGGAGATCAAGCCGCTGCCGCGCGGCGAGGGCTTCACCTTCACCGACAAGATCACCGGCGGCGTGGTGCCGCGCAATTACATTCCCTCGGTGGAGGAGGGTGTGGTCGACGGGCTGAAGGAAGGTCCGCTTGGCTTCCCGGTGGTCGATGTCGCGGTCACGCTGATCGACGGCTCCTACCACACGGTGGATTCGTCGGATCAGGCGTTCCGCACCGCCGGCCGCATCGGCGTGGTGGAAGCCCTGCCGCAATGTCAGCCGGTGCTGCTGGAGCCGGTGCATATCGTGGAGATTGTCTGCCCGACCGAAGCGACCGCGCGCATGAATGCCATCCTGTCGGGGCGGCGCGGGCAGATTCTCGGGTTTGACACCCGCGAGGGATGGCCGGGCTGGGATTGCGTGCGGGCGATGATGCCGGAATCGGAGATCGGCGACCTCATCGTCGAGATCAGGTCCGGCACCGCCGGCGTCGGCACCTTCAGCTTCAAGTTCGACCACATGGCCGAACTGACCGGACGCACCGCCGACCAGATCGTGGCGGCGCGGCGGGCGGCGGAATAGCAGCCGAAAAGAAATCAGGCGGGGCTTTTGGCCCCGCCTGATGGTTTACGCAACTTGCAGGTCAGAGCGCCGGATAGTCGATGTAGCCCTTCTCCTCGCCGGCATAGAATGTCGCCTGGTCCGGCGCATTCAGCGCGGCGTGCTGCGCGAAGCGGATCGGCAGATCCGGATTGGCCAGGAATGGCACGCCGAAGGCGACGAGATCCGCCTCGCCGCCGGCAATCGCGGCGTTGCCGGTCTCGGCATCGAAGCCGCCATTGACGACATAGGTGCCCTTGAAAATCTTGCGCAGGATCGGCGTCACGCGGCCTTCGGCCGGAATGGCCGGATCGACGACATGCAGATAGCCGATGCCGCGCTTGCTCAATTCGGCGCTCAGATACGAGAAGGTCGCCACCGGATCGGAATCCGTCATATCGTTGAACGGACTTTTCGGCGAAATGCGGTAGCCGACACGCTCCTTGCCCCACACTTTCACGACGGCGTCGGTGACCTCGAGCGGCAGCCGCGCGCGGTTCTCGATCGCGCCGCCATAGGCGTCGGTGCGCATGTTGGCGCCGTCGCGGGTGAACTGGTCGAGCAGATAGCCGTTCGCGCCGTGCAATTCGACGCCGTCGAAGCCGGCTGCCTTGGCATTCTCGGCGCCCTTGCGGAACTGCTCCACGATGTCGGGAATTTCCGACAGGTCGAGCGCGCGCGGCGTCACCATCTCCTGCGGTCCCTGCGCGGTGAATACCGTGCCCTTGGGTGTGACGGCAGACGGCGCCACCGGCAGCGCGCCGCCGTGGAAAGCGGGATGCGAAATGCGGCCGACATGCCAGAGCTGCAGGAAGATCGTTCCGCCGGCGGCATGCACCGCGTCGGTGATCTTTTTCCAGCCGGCGACCTGCGCGGCGGAGTGAATGCCGGGCGTGCGGATATAGCCGACGCCCTGCGGGCTGACCTGCGTGGCTTCGGTGACGATGAGTCCGGCGCCGGCGCGCTGCACATAATATTTGGCGGCCAGCGGGTTCGGAACATTGCCTTCGATCGCGCGGCTGCGCGTCATCGGCGCCATTACCAGGCGGTTCCCGAGCGTGAGATCGCCGAGCGTGTAGGCGGATAGAAGCGGCGTCCGATCGCCGGCGCGGGCCGCGTTCGAGAACTGGACGTTCATGACATTGCTCCGTGCGTGGATGAAGGCCGGACGGTGTCCCGCGCGATGGGACGACGACGGCACACCGTCCGGACCGCGCAGGCTGTTAGGGCAGCCTGGTGGAAGACGTTGCACCGGACGGCGCCCTCCTGAGGGGGCAGGATCGAGGTGCGCCGTCCGGTGTTGGCGTGGCGAAATGCACGCCACGTCATTCGAAATTCAGGCGGCTATTCGCAGCAGGGACTGGTGCGGGAGCCTTTGCGGGAGAGACCGATCTGTTGTGCGAGCGACAGGAGCGATTGCTTCAGTTCGTCGCGGTCCACGCCGTCGGCGTCCATCACCATGCCGATGACGGGATCGGAAAGGGCTTCGGTCAGGGTCAAATCGCTGCGGCATGAATTCATCGTTCAAAATCCTTCTGGTTCCGAGGTCGTCCCAGCCCTCTGGCCGTCACCGCCTCTGCAGGCGGTCCGGGTCTCTCCGCCGGGCCTTGCGCCTCGTGGACGCTTGTCACCGGCAGAATCTTGGTCATGGTGATCTCCGGCTGACCGGCGGTGGATTGTGGGTGACATCCCCAAGATGGGGTGTTACCGGTCAGTAACATAATTATATAGGTACTGACCGGTAACACCCGTGTCAAGCCCAAACCTGCTTTGATGACGACGATGAGCACAAGCCCAGCAAAATCAGCCCCGGACGGAGACAGCATCCAGCGCCTGCCGCCGCGCGAGCGGATTCTGGCGGCGGCCTGCGAGCTGTTTTACCGGCAGGGGATTCGCGCCGTGGGCGTCGACGCCATCGCCGAGGCGGCCGGCACCAACAAGATGACGCTCTACCGGCACTTCGTCTCCAAGGACGAACTGGTGGCGGAATATCTGCGCCGGCTTTGGGACGAAAAGAGCTCGGTCTGGACCCGGCTGGCCGCAGAGCATCCGTCCGACCCCAGGGGCCAGCTCCAGGGCTGGCTGGAGGAGGCGGCGCGGCATGTCACCGACCCGACCTCGCGCGGCTGCGCGATCGCCAATGCCGCGATCGAATTGCCGGAAAAGAACCATCCGGCGCGCTGCGTGATCGAGCAATGCAAGCAGGATTCCCGCGCCCGGCTGGTCGCTGTGTGCCGCGAGGCCGGGATCACGCAGCCGGACCTGCTCGCCGACCAGCTCTTCATGATGCTGGAGGGTGCGCTGGTCTGCACCCAGAGCACCGGCCGCAGCGGCCCGGCGGAGCATTTCGTGCGCGCGGGCCAGGCGCTGATCGACGCGCATTCGCGCTGAGCGCGGGCGGTCAGCCCGCCGGCTTTTCCGTCTTCTCGGTCTTGCCGCCGCGTGCGGCGGCCTTGCGCTCCGGCACGATCGAAATCTCGCCGCTGGTTTCCAGGATCGCGAATTTCACCTCGTCCATCGCAGTCAGGCCGTGATGGCGGCGCGCGGCCGCCAGCACGTCGTCCTCGCTGAGGCGCGCATGATGCAGCCGCCGTGTGAGCGGCCGTCCGTTCTCGACCACGATCAGCGGAACGCCGCGCGTGATCCTGCTGAACAGGCGCGACCGGCGTTCGAGCAGCGACACCAGCAGTTCCAGCCCCGCCAGGGTGGCCACGATGAGAAAGGCGTTGGTCAGCGATGCATCGTCGCCGACCAGCGCGCGCTGGACCGCGCCGCCGATCACCACGAGCAGGACCAGTTCGAACGCGGTCAGTTGCCCGAGATTCCGGCGTCCGAACAGGCCGATGACCAGCCGGAGGAATACATACACGATGGCGGCACTGATCACGCTGTCCATATGACGCTTTCACTCACGGGTAAATCAGCACCGGCATCTGCAGCAGGCCGGGCTGGCGCGCGATCTCGATATTCACCATGCCAAAACGCCTGGGGCGCACCCGGACCACGATGTTGAGGTCGTCCTGGTCATAGGCATCGAAGAACAGGCTGATGCCCGTGCTGCTGATATGGCTGCGCAGCGGCTGCGGCTGCACCGCCTCGATTTCGTAAGTGTCCTGGAAGGCGCGGCCGAATCTGAGCCAAATCTCGTCTTCGGTCTGTTTCGGCACATGCAGCCGGAAATGCGTCTGTGTGCTGCGGCGCTGGAAGCGCTCGTAATCGACCGACAAAGCCGTGCCGTCCCGTTCGGCTTTCGCCGCGCTCATGATGCCGCCGGAGAAAATGCCAAGCAGCGCCAGCAGGATGACAGCTGCGAGCAGAACCCACCCGACCCGCACAGCGAGCCATGCCCGTTCCTGAAAGCGCATGTCTTCGCCGATCGGGAGCCGGGAGCGTTGCTGCATCACATTCCATTAGCCGAGAATCACGGCATTGCCATGGAATGTTCGAGGAGGGCGTCCGGTTCCGCAATACCGTTCGCGGCTGCGTGTCACAGCGCATGCTGGGTATCGCATGACGGCACGCGATGGATGACGGATGCAAGACAGGAAAGTGTAAAAGACAAGAAAATGCCGGGCCGTGGGGGCGGCCCGGCGTTGTAGTTTTCGCCGGCGCGGGAGGCCGGCAGTCACCTTCCAGAGGGGAACCACTGACCGTGAGAAGACTGCGATCTGGGAGGATTCGAAGACCGCTCACTATCAATGTCGGAAATGATTATGTCGCTTGGGACAGGTGCTGACAACGCGAGGGCGCGAATGTCAGCCATGCGGTCCTCGCAAGTCTTGGTTCAAGTCTTGCGAGAATTTTAGCGCGGATCAGAAATTCCAGCGCTGCGCCTTGGAGACCAGAAAGTCTCTGAATACCTGCACGCGCGCGACCGATTTCAGTTCTTCCGGATAGACGAAATAGGCGTCGAGCGCGATCGGGTCGGTCTGCGCAAGTAATTGCACCAGCCCGCGATTTTCCTCGATCAGGTAATCCGGCAGCAATGCGACGCCCAGGCCCTGCTGGCAGGCGCGCAACAGGCCGAGAATGTTGTTGAGAACCAGCAGCGGCGTGCGCGCGCCTTTGCCGTTGCGGCCCACTTCCAGCAGCCAGTTCCGGTTCTGCAGGAAGGTGGGAATGTTGCTGCCGCCCAGTTGCAGGATGCGGTGGTTGTCGAGATCGCCCACCTCGCGCGGCGTGCCGAATCGCTTGAGGTATTCCGGCGAGGCATAGGCATGGAAATGCACCGAAAACAGCTTGCGCTGGATCAGGTCGGGCTGGGTCGGCAGGCGCAGGCGGATCGCCACATCGGCCTCGCGCATGGCGAGATCGAGCTCCTCGTCGGTGGTGAGCAGCGAGATGCGGATATCGGGATACAGGTCGATGAATTCGCCGAGCTTGGGCGTCAGCCAGTGCGTGCCGAGGCCGACGGTGGTCGTCACCTTGAGGTCGCCGTTCGGCCGCTCGCGACTGTCGGTCAGTTTCGCCCGCGCGGCTTCCAGCTTCATGAAGACATCATGCGCGGTGCGGTAGAGAAGTTCCCCCTGCTCGGTGAGGATCAGCCCGCGCGCATGGCGATGAAACAGCGACACCGACAGCGCCTGTTCCAGCGCGCTGACCTGCCGCGACACCGCCGATTGCGACAGCCCCAGCTGTTCACCGGCATGGGTGAAGCTGCCGGCTTCCGCAGCCGCGTGA
Organism: Pseudorhodoplanes sp.; assembly: GCA_022843165.1. Classification (GTDB taxonomy): domain Bacteria; phylum Pseudomonadota; class Alphaproteobacteria; order Rhizobiales; family Xanthobacteraceae; genus Pseudorhodoplanes. The sequence goes on along the minus strand of JALHOD010000004.1, from coordinate 93,695 downwards.
AATACTTTCAGCTTGTCCCAGTCCATCGTGGTTCCGATCCGGTGCGGCATGCGCGCGCCTCGTCTATTCTGCCGCGGCGCGCTGTTCCGCATGCGCGGCGATGAAACGCTCGGCCTCGAGCGCGGCCATGCAGCCCATGCCGGCGGCGGTGACGGCCTGGCGGTAGATATCGTCGGTGACATCGCCCGCGGCGAACAGGCCGGGAACCGAGGTCGCCGTCGAAAACGGTTTGGTCGCGACATAGCCGGACGGCTTCATCTCGACCTTGCCCGCGACCAGTTCGGTCGCCGGCGAATGGCCGATGGCGATGAACACGCCGTCGACATTGCGTTCGGTCACGGCGCCGGTCTTGACGTTCTTCAGCCGGACCTTGGTGACCTTGTACGGATTTTCGGTGCCGCCGATTTCCTCCAGCGCCGTGTCCCAGATCACTTCGATCTTGGGATTCTTGAACAGCCGGTCCTGCAGGATCTTCTCGGCGCGGAAACTGTCGCGCCGATGCACGACGGTAACCTTGGAAGCGAAATTGGTCAGGAACAACGCTTCCTCGACCGCGGTGTTGCCGCCGCCAATCAGGACGACCTCCTTGTTGCGGTAGAAGAAGCCGTCGCAGGTGGCGCAGGCCGACACGCCGTAGCCTTTGAACTTTTCTTCCGAGGGCAGGCCGAGCCAGCGCGCCTGCGCGCCGGTGGCGAGGATCACGGTATCGGCCAGATACACGTCGCCGGAATCCAGCGTGAGCCGGAACGGCCGGCTCGACACGTCGATGGCGTTGACATGATCGGTGACGATTTTGGTGCCGACATGCTCCGCCTGCTTCTGCATCTGCTCCATCAGCCAGGGTCCCTGGATGACGTCGGCGAAGCCGGGATAGTTTTCCACGTCGGTGGTGATGGTGAGCTGGCCGCCCGGCTGGATGCCCTGGATCAGCACCGGTTCCAGCATCGCGCGGGCCGCATAGATCGCGGCGGTATAGCCGGCCGGGCCGGAGCCGATGATGACGACCTTCGCGTGGATGGACTGGCTCATTTCCGGATTCCGTGCCGCGCCGGGGACTGACCTGAGGCAGCCGGGGCGGGTCTCACATTTTGGGGAACTGTCGCGGCCACGAATTTAGGCATCTGGCGGAGCTATGCAAGTAATGCAACCCATCTTCCAGAGCCTGTGGATTTCACAATTCCGCCAGACTGGGAGAGGCGCGCAATAATCTTTCGTGTTACCGCGCAAACGGGTAATGTTGCGATCCTGACCACTGGGAAGCGAGGACGTGCCGCCATGCTTGCCCGACTCGATGCCATCGATCTGAAAATCCTGACCGAGCTGCAGGCCGACGGCCGCATGACCAATGTGGAGCTGGCCCGCCGGGTGGGGATTTCCGCGCCGCCCTGCCTGCGCCGTGTGCGTGCGCTGGAGGAGGCCGGCTATCTCCGCGGCTACCGCGCGCTGCTCGATGAGAAGCGTCTCGGCTTCGAGGTGGTGGCCTTCGCCATGGTGCATCTGTCGAGCCAGGCCGATGCCGATCTCACCGCGTTCGAGGCGTTCGTGCGTGATCAGCCCTTGGTGCGCGAATGCTGGATGCTGTCGGGCGAGATCGACTTCATCCTGAAATGCGTCGCGCCCGATCTGAAAACCTTTCAGGCGTTTGTCAGTGAACTGACCGGCGCGCCGCATGTTCGCAATGTGAAAACCTCCCTGACCTTGCGTAACGCCAAGGACGCGGCGATGGTGCCGATGGAAGTCCGGGGCGTCTGACATCAGCAATGACATGGCTTGAGATTATTCTGCTCGCGCTGGCGGGATTCGCCGGCGGCGTGGCCAACGCCGTCGCGGGCGGCGGTTCGTTCTTTTCGTTTCCGGTCATGGTGGCGTTCGGCATGTCGACGCTCGACGCCAATGCCACCACGGCGGTGGGATTCGTGCCGGGAAGCCTGGCGACGACCGCCGCCTATTGGCAGGACACACGCCATCGTCTGCGCGAGATCCTGCCCTTTGCATTGGTCGGCATTGCCGGCGGCGTGATCGGCGCGCTGCTGCTGATTGGGATCGGCGACGAGGGCTTTCGTCCGACCGTGCCGTGGCTGCTGGCGCTCGCCACGCTGATCTTCGCCCTCAGCGGCTGGATCAAAAGCTATATCGCGCGCTTCACGCGGCAGGGCGCGCGCCACGCCAAGACCATCGCCTATGTGCTGATGGGGATCGCCGCGATCTATGGCGGCTTCTTCGGCGCCGGTCTCGGCATCATGGTGCTGGCGACTTTGGCGGTGATCGAGGAAGGCGATTTTCATCGCGCCAATGCGACCAAGAACATTCTCTGTATGCTGGCGCAGGCGACCGCCGTCGTGCTGTTCATCTGGGGCGGGCTGGTGCACTGGCCGCAGGCGCTGGTCACCATCGCCGGCGCGATCTTCGGCGGCTATTTCGGCATCGTGGTGGCGCGCAAGGTGCCGGAAATCTGGGTGCGGATCGTCGTGGTCGCGGTCGGCGCGGTGTTGTCGGCGGTCTTCTTCCTGCGCGGATAGCCGCAAAAAAAAGACATCGCCGGGCGCGAGCCCGGCGATGTTGGTTCAGTCCTGCGGAACGGGCCTCAGCGCCATTCCACCTTTTTCACTTCATAGGCCTTGGCGCCGCCGGGCGTGACCACTTCCACGCTCGCGCCCTTGGCCTTGCCGATCAGCGCACGCGCCAGCGGCGAGGTGATCGAGATGCGGCCGGACTTGGCGTCGGCCTCCGGCTCGCCGACGATCTGCCAGACCCGTTTCTCGTCGGTGTCCTCGTCGACCAGCGTCACGGTCGCGCCGAACTTGATGGTCTCGCCGGACAGTTTCGACACGTCGATCACTTCGGCGCGCGCGAGCTTGTCCTCGAGCTCGGCGATGCGGCCCTCGTTCAGCGACTGCTGCTCCTTGGCGGCGTGATATTCGGCATTCTCCGAGAGATCGCCGTGCGTGCGCGCATCGGTGATCTGCTGGATGATGCGCGGACGCTCCACCTGCTGGCAGTGTTTCAATTCGGTTTCGATCGCGGTGTAGCCGGCCGCGGTCATCGGGATCTTTTCCATCGTCCTTAACCTCCAGCCCGGCGGCGCCTGGATCGCGTTCCGCCGGGAGAAAGAGACAAAAGTTCTGATCGCAGGCCGACGGGAAACGGCGGCACGCGATCCAACCCTTGTCCAAAAATAACCGTCACCAACTGCCGGAACTGGCTTTGGTTTCAGTTCCGACCGCCGAAATAGCTCTGCAGCGCTCTGACCTCGAGGTCGCCCCCGAGAAAGGCTTTTATTCCTTGCGCCGCCGCGACGGCTCCTGAAAGAGTGGTGTAGTAGGGCACTTTATGCAAGAGGGCGGCGGCCCGCAGCGATTTGGAATCCTTCAACGCCTCCGCCCCCTCGGTGGTGTTGAAAACCAGCTGAACTTCGCCGTTTTTGATGGCGTCGACGATATGCGGGCGGCCTTCCAGCACCTTGTTGATCTTGCTGGCCGGGACGCCCTGCTCGGTCAGGTAGCGCAGGGTGCCCGAGGTGGCGATGATTCTGAAGCCCAGATCGACCAGCAGCTTCAGGGAGCCCAGGATCCGGGACTTGTCGGCGTCGCGCACCGAGACGAACACGGTGCCCGAGCGCGGCAGCTTGGAGCCGGCGCCGAGCTGGCTCTTGGCGAAGGCGATGGCGAAGGATTTGTCGATCCCCATCACTTCGCCGGTGGATTTCATCTCCGGGCCGAGCACGGTGTCCACGCCGGGGAAACGCGCGAACGGGAACACCGCTTCCTTGACGCCGACATGATCGATTTTTGCCGGCTTCAGGTTCAGGTCCTTGATCTTCTCGCCGGCCATGATGCGCGAGGCGATCTTGGCGACCGGCCAGCCCACCACCTTGGCGACGAACGGCACCGTGCGTGAGGCGCGCGGATTCACTTCCAGCACGTAAACGTCCTCGCCCTTGATCGCATATTGCACGTTCATCAGCCCGCCGACATTGAGCGCGAGCGCCAGCGCCTTGGTCTGGCGCTCGAGTTCGGCGATCGTCTTCTTGTCGAGCGAATGCGGCGGCAGCGAGCAGGCGGAATCGCCGGAATGGATGCCGGCTTCCTCGATATGTTCCATGATGCCGGCGATGAAGGCGTCCTTGCCGTCGGCCAGGCAATCGACGTCCACTTCGATCGCGTCCGACAGATAGCGGTCGATCAGCAGCGGCCGCTTCTTCGACACCACGAGCTCCGACGGGCGGTCGAGATCGCCGGTCAGCCGCGCCAGATAGCGGTCGAGCTGGCCGTTGTCGTGCACGATTTCCATCGCGCGTCCGCCCAGCACATAGGACGGGCGGATCACGACCGGGAATCCGATTTCCTCGGCGATGGCGCGCGCTTCCTTCGGCGAGGTGGCGATGCCGTTCTGCGGCTGCTTGAGCTTCAACTTGTCGAGCAGGGTCTTGAAGCGGTCGCGATCTTCGGCGAGATCGATCATGTCGGGCGAGGTGCCGAGGATCGGCACATTCGCCTTCTCCAGCGCTTCCGCGAGCTTGAGCGGCGTCTGTCCGCCGAACTGCACGATCACGCCATGCAGCGTGCCGCGCGAGCGCTCGACGTCGATGATCTCCAGCACGTCCTCGGCGGTCAGCGGCTCGAAATACAGCCGGTCCGAGGTGTCGTAGTCGGTCGACACCGTTTCCGGATTGCAGTTGATCATGATGGTCTCGTAGCCGGCGTCGCGCAGCGCGAAACAGGCATGGCAGCAGCAATAGTCGAACTCGATGCCCTGTCCGATGCGGTTCGGGCCGCCGCCGAGAATGACCACCTTCTTGCGGTCGGAGGGCGCGGCCTCGCTCACCGGCTTGCCGGCGAACGGCGCCTCGTAGCTCGAATACATATAGGCGGTGGGCGAGGCGAACTCCGCCGCGCAGGTGTCGATGCGCTTGAACACCGGCCGCACGTCGAGCGCGTGCCGTTTCCTGGTCACGGTCTCGACCGGCGTGTTGGTCAGCTTGCCGAGGCGGGCGTCGGAAAAGCCCATCGCCTTCAGGCGGCGCAGCGCCCCCGGCGTGGTCGGCAGGCCCCTGGCCGCGATCTGCGCTTCCATGTCGACGATGCCGCGGATCTGGGCGAGGAACCACGGATCGATCTTGCAACTGGCATAAATCTGCTCGTCGTCGATGCCGAGCCGCATCGCCTGCGCGACCTTCAGCAGCCGGTCCGGCGTCGGCGTGCCGAGCGCGGCGCGGATGGCGTTCTTGTCGTCGCCCTGGCCGAGGCCCTCGATCGTGATCTCGTCGAGCCCGGTCAGGCCGGTCTCCATCGAGCGCAGCGCCTTCTGCAGGCTTTCCTGGAAGCTGCGGCCGATCGCCATCGCCTCGCCGACCGACTTCATCGAGGTCGTGAGCAGCGGCTCGGCGCCGGGGAATTTCTCGAACGCGAAGCGCGGAATCTTGGTGACCACATAGTCGATGGTCGGCTCGAACGAGGCCGGCGTCGCGCCGCCGGTGATGTCGTTGGCGATCTCGTCGAGCGTGTAGCCGACCGCGAGCTTGGCCGCGACCTTGGCGATCGGAAAGCCGGTCGCCTTCGAGGCCAAGGCGGAGGAGCGCGACACGCGCGGATTCATTTCAATGACAATGAGCCGGCCGTTTTCCGGATTGACCGCGAACTGCACATTGGAGCCGCCGGTCTCCACGCCGATCTCGCGCAGAACCGCCAGCGAGGCGTCGCGCATGATCTGGTATTCCTTGTCGGTCAGCGTCAGCGCCGGCGCGATGGTGATCGAGTCGCCGGTATGCACGCCCATCGGATCGAGATTCTCGATCGAGCAGATGATGATGCAGTTGTCCGCCTTGTCGCGGACGACCTCCATCTCGTATTCCTTCCAGCCGAGCACCGATTCCTCGATCAGCACTTCGCTGGTGGGCGAGGCGTCGATGCCGCCTTCCACGATGTCGATGAACTCGGCGCGGTTATAGGCGATGCCGCCGCCGGTGCCGCCCATGGTGAAGCTTGGGCGGATGATCGCCGGCAGGCCGATATCTTCCAGCGCGTTGAGCGCGCCGGCCAGCGTCTTCACGTGATGCGAGCGCGGCGTCGACAGCCCGATCTTGGTCATCGCCTCGCGAAACAGTTCGCGGTCCTCGGCCTTGTCGATGGCTTCCGCGGTGGCGCCGATCATCTGCACGTTGAACTTGTCGAGCACGCCCATCTTCTTGAGCGACAGCGCGCAGTTGAGCGCGGTCTGCCCGCCCATGGTGGGCAGCAGCGCGTCGGGCCGCTCCTTCTCGATGATCTTGGCGACGATGTCCGGGGTGATCGGTTCGATATAGGTGGCGTCGGCGAGATCGGGGTCGGTCATGATCGTGGCCGGGTTCGAATTCACCAGCACGATCCGGTAGCCCTCTTCCTTGAGCGCCTTGCAGGCCTGGGTGCCGGAATAGTCGAACTCGCAGGCCTGTCCGATGACGATCGGGCCTGCTCCGATGATCAGGATCGACTTGATATCTGTGCGTTTGGGCATCGGCTCCGTTTCGGCGCATAAAAAAAGGGCGCGCTTTGCGCGCGTCCTTGGCCCCCGGCGGCGGGGTTTTCCCCGCGCGGTCGGGTCTTTAGACCAGAATCGGGGGGGTGGGAAGAGCCGAATTCCGGCCGGCGGATATGCTGTGGATGCCGCGAAAACAGCCCGTCCGGACGGCTATTCGCGAAGATTGGAGGCCCGGCCTGGATTCGAACCAGGCTCAAAGGTCTTGCACGACCTTTGCGTCGCCGCTCCGCCACCGGGCCGCGCACACATTGGACGAGGGGACTTGCAGCCGCGTTAGGGAACGTGGTTGCCGCTTCGCTAATCGCGCGTCTCAGGCCGGTTTTGCCACGAAGGTCATGCGGGTCTGCAGATGGCCGATATTGACCGGCGCGCGGGTGGCGGAAAAGCCGGTCGCCGTCAGCTTCTCCAGCATCTGCGCTTCGCCGTAGCGCGTGAGCCCGGCATCCTTGCGCAGCTTCGAATAATCCGACAGCGCCGTGCGCAGCAGGCCGAAGACCGACGCGACGAAAAATCCGTCGCGCGCGCCGAAGCGCAGCAGGGCGAGTGCGTCCTTCCAGGCCGGGGTGCCGGGCTGCACCACGTCGCCGACGATCAGGCGGCCGCCCGGCCGCAGCAATCGCCGGAACAGCAGGAACAGCGTGTCGGTCAGTTGCGGCGACAGATATTGCGACACTGAATGCAGGATCACCACCTCGAGCGAGGCGTCGGGCAGGGCGGCGGCCTCCTCCGGCGTGAGCACGGAAATTTTCGGATTGGACGTGACGCGCGCAGACAAGGCCTCGCGCAGTTTCGGCGCCGCCTCGCACAGCATCAGCCGGCCGGCTTTTTCGGCGATGCGTTCGGCATAGGCCGCTTCGCCGCAGCCGTAATCCAGCACCGCGTCGCCCGCGTTGACATAGGCGAGCATGCCGCCACCGGTGATGCGCGCATGCACCTCGCGGTGCCGCGCATTCACATAGATCGAATGATCGGAATCGAAGAAGGAGATCCAGTCGGCCATGACGGGATCATACGGCCAATTGTCAGGCGCGCCACAACTTCAGCAGCGGGCCGTTCTTGCCATAGACCGGATCGGTGTCCGGCAGCGGCACCGACGGGATCACGGTGAGCGCCTTCTCGCGTTCCGCCTTGCTGCCGCGGCACAGGTCGAAACGCCCGCTCCTGGGATAGGCGCCGACCACCACAAGGTCGGGCGAAGCCCACAGGCATTGATGCCCGGTGCCGGCCGGCAGAATCGCGACATCGCCGGGACCGAGATCGACGTCCTCGCCATTGTCGCCGCCGAAGCGGACCTTGGCGCGGCCGCGCGCGATCGCCATGCCTTCGTGAATCTGCGAATGGTAATGGACATAGGGGTAGATGCCGTTGCGCCAGATATCGCCCCAGCCGTTGCGCTCGAACATCTTCTCCACGATCTCTTCGGGATAGGCGGTGCCCGACAGATTGATCGCCGTCGGAAAGATGACGAACGGCAGAACCGGATTATTGGGGATCGAGCCGTCATCCTCAAACAGGAAGGTTCGCGGCTCGGGTTTACGGGACGACATTTCGCAATTGGCCTCTTCAGGTCCCCCATGCCTTACCCAAAGGCATTTAACATCATCTTTATCAAAAACGAGGCATTGCGCGATTTTCACGCGAAAATGCAGTGTTATCTGAGCCATGCGATAAGCAGGCATGGTAAAAAAAGCCGGCTCGGGCTTCATGCGGGCTGGTGCAGAGCAGCGGATGGCGATGACCGAAGCAATAATGCAATCGACGTTGACCTGTCCCGCCTGCGGTCATTCCGCGAGGGAAACCATGCCCGCCGACGCCTGCGTCTGGTTCTATGATTGCCGGAAATGCGGCGCACGACTGAAACCAAGCCGGGCGATTGCTGCGTTTTCTGTTCCTACGGTTCGGTTCCGTGTCCGCCGATACAAGCCGGCAGCCAGTGCTGCGCGTGAGCGCGGTGATGTTTACGCCCGCTTGCGCTCGCGCATCAGGTCGACGAAGCGCCTGAACAGATAATGAGAATCGCGTGGACCGGGCGAGGCTTCCGGGTGGTATTGCACCGAGAAGACCGGCTTGTCGCTGAGCGCGATGCCGGCATTGGAACCGTCGAACAGCGAAACATGGGTCTGCGTGACATTCTTCGGCAGCGAGTCCTTGTCGACCGCGAAGCCGTGATTCATCGAGGTGATCTCGACCTTGCCGGTGGTGAGGTCCTTCACCGGATGATTGGCGCCGTGATGGCCCTGATGCATCTTCATGGTGGTGCCGCCGAGCGCGATGCCGAGCATCTGGTGGCCGAGGCAGATGCCGAAGGTCGGCACATTCCTGTCGATCACTTCGCGGATCACCGGCACGGCGTATTTGCCGGTTTCCGCCGGATCGCCGGGACCGTTCGACAGGAACACGCCGTCCGGCTTCAGCGCCAGGATGTCCTCCGCCGATGTGGTGGCGGGAACCACCGTCACCTTGCACCCGTTGCCCGCGAGCAGGCGCAGGATGTTGCGCTTCACGCCGTAGTCGATGGCGACGACATGGAATTCCGGATTCTCCTGCCGCGCGTAACCTGTTTCCAGATCCCACGGACCTTCGTCCCAGGTGAAGCGCTGGCCCGACGTCACCATCGGCACCAGGTCCATGCCTTCGAGGCCCGGCCATGCGCGCGCTTCTGTCTTCAGCGCGTCGAGATCGAACTGGCCCGAGGGCTGGTGCGCGATCACGGCATTGGGCATGCCCTTCTCGCGGATGAGCGCGGTCAATGCGCGGGTGTCGAGGCCCGACAGGCCGATGATGCCACGGCTTTTGAGCCACTGGTCGAGATGGCGGGTGGCGCGGTAATTCGACGGCGCGGTGATCGGCGCGTTCAGGATCACGCCGCGCGCGCCCGGCGTCGCCGCCATGTTCACCGTTTCGATGTCGTCTTCGTTGGTTCCGACATTGCCGATGTGCGGGAAGGTGAAGGTGATGATCTGCCCGGCATAGGAGGGATCGGTGAGGATTTCCTCATAACCCGTCATCGCGGTGTTGAAGCAGACCTCGCCGACGGCGGAGCCGGCGGCGCCGAAGCCGGTGCCTTCCAGAACGGTGCCGTCGGCCAGCACGAGGAGGGCCGTGGCCTTGGGCTCGGACCAGCCGGAATCGTCTTGTTTGGGGTTCATGAGAGGCCTAAATAACGCGCTGTCCCGCGCCGTCAATGAGGCTTTTTGAGAACATGGATTTGCTCACGGCTTTCGGGCTTTTTGCCGTGACGGCCATGCTGGTTTGCTACGCTTTCGAGGACCGCAGCCCCTGGTTCATTCTGGCCTTCGCCGCCGCCTGCGGTCTGGGCTCGGCCTACGGGTTCCTGCAGGGGGCCTGGCCGTTCGGGGTCATCGAGGCGGTCTGGGCGCTGGTTGCATTCTGGCGCTTCAGGGCGCGCGTTTCCGTTTCACCCGTGAATTCATGAGGTCACCGTGCTGCGAGACGACATCAACAACGCCCTGAAGGACGCGATGAAGGCCAAGGACGAGCGCCGGGTCTCGACGCTGCGCCTGGTCAACTCGACCATCAAGAATGCCGATATCGAGGCGCGGGGGGCCGGCAAGCCGCCTTTGTCCGACGGCGATCTGCTGTCGGTGCTGCAGAAGATGATCAAGCAGCGCCAGGAATCGAAGGAACTCTACGAGAAGGGCGGACGTCCCGAACTCGCGCAGCAGGAAGGCGAGGAGATCGCGATCATCACCGCCTATCTGCCCAAGCAGATGTCGGACGCCGAGATCGGCGCCGCCATCGACGCCGCCATCAAGGAGACCGGCGCGGCCGGCATCAAGGACATGGGCAAGGTGATCGGCGCGCTGAAAGGCAGATATGCCGGCCAGATGGATTTCGGCAAGGCGAGCGGGATGGTGAAGAGCAAGCTCGGCTGAGCGTCGAAATTTTCTCCGTCCTGCCTGCGACAAGCGCGGGCATGACGATGGACGCGGGCGCTCCACAGCCGGACCGCGTGGATTGATTGCGTTCGAATTGACGTCACCGGAAATAAGCCGGACAATCCCGCAACAAAACAAGAAATTCGGGAGGCGACATTGCGTTCACGCCGGGGCCTTGCGCCGCTTTTCGCGGCGGTCCTGATCTGGCCGCTCTTCGCAGCAGCCGGGGCCGCGCAGGATTATCCGTCGCGCCCGATCCGCGCGATCACCACCTCGAGCGCGGGCGGCTTAAGCGACATGTTCATGCGCGCGCTGGGCGAGGAGTTGCGGCTGCGGCTCGGCCAGCCGGTGGTCGTCGAGAACCGTCCGGGCGGGGCGATGAATGTCGGCACCCGCGCCTGCATCGAGGCCGCGCCCGACGGCTACACCATCTGCATCATTCACAACGAGCCGGTGACCTTCAACCAGTTCGTCTACAGAAATCTCGGCTTCGATCCGGACAAGGGGCTGCAGCCGGTCAGCAACCTGTTCTTCCTCACCCAGATGCTGATCGTGAATTCGAAGCTGAACGTGAAGACGGTCGACGATCTCGTCGCCGCCTCGAAGGCGAAAGCCGGCACGCTCAGCTATCTCACCGCCTCGCCCGCGCTCGCGCTCTACATGGAGTCGCTGAAGGCGGAGAAGGGCGCCGACTGGGTGCGGGTGCCGTTCAAGGGCGGCGGCGACGCCGTCAACGCGGTGATGAACGGCTCCACGCCGATCGCGCTGATCGGCGTCGGCAATGTCAGCGGCCAGTTGACAAGCGGCGAGATGACCGCGCTCGCGGTCGGCAACGAGATGCGCTCGCCGCTGTTTCCCGGCGTCCCGACCATTGCGGAACTCGGCTACAAGGGCACGCCCTCGCGCGACTGGTACGGCCTGTTCGCACCCGCCGGCACGCCGCAGGCGATCGTCGAGCGGCTGTCGGCCGAGACCCGCCGCATCGTGGGCGATCCCGCCTTCCGCGACAAATATATCGTCAGCCGCGGCCTGGTGCCGGCCGCCGACACGCCGGACGAGTTTGCCGCCTTGATCCGCCGCGACCGCGCCGCGGCGCAGCAGCTGGTGAAGGACGCCAGGATCGAGATGCGCTGAGAGCGCCGCGTCAGCTTTTGCCGTCCGCCTGTTTTGCGCGCCCGATCGCGTCGATGATCAGCTGTTCGGCGCCGTCGGCGTCCAGCCAGCGCGCGATGGTGACCCATTTGCCCTTTTCCAGATCCTTGTAGTGCTGGAAGAAATGCGCCATCTGCTCGCACATGATCGGCGGCAGGTCGCGATAGCTCTGCACGCCCTTGTAGAACGGATGCAGCGCGTCCACCGGCACCGCGAGAATCTTCTCGTCGCCGCCGGCCTCGTCCTCCATCATCAGCGCGCCCACCGGCCGGCAGCGGATCACCGCGCCCGGCACCACCGGCACCTGGCTCACCACCAGCACGTCGCAGGGATCGCCGTCCGCCGACAGGGTGTGCGGAATGAATCCGTAATTGCCGGGATAGAACATCGCCGTGTGCAGGAAGCGGTCGACGAACAGCGCGCCCGACGCCTTGTCGATCTCGTATTTCACCGGCACGCCGCCGAGCGGAATTTCGATCACCGCGTTGACGTCCCTGGGCGGGTTTTCCCCGACCGGTATCTGGCGGATGTCCATGTTGGCCTCTCCCTGCAACGGGCCTCCGGCATCGCCGCCCGCGACCTGTAGAATCGCCGCAAATCCGCCGCTTGCGCAAGATCAATACCGCTCCCCGCGGCGGAAGATAAGGACGCAGGCCGGCCGGCGCGGGGTATCATGCCGGCGGCGCCAAATCCGGCGACAGGAGAGTTGAAACGTGCGCGCGAGACATATTGCGATGGTCGCCGTGCTGGTGGCGCTCCTCGGCGGCCTGTGGTGGTGGATGTATGGGCGCGGGCCGGTGGTCTCGGCGATTGCGCCCGTGCGCGGCACCGCGGTCGAGATCGTCTATGCCACCGGCGCGGTCGAGCCGGTGCGCTGGTCCAAGGTCACGAGCCTGGTCCGCCAGCGCATCGTCGAGATCTGCGACTGCGAGGGCCAGGCGGTGAAGCGCGGCGATGTGCTCGCAAAACTCGACGACAAGGAAATCCGCGCGCAACTGCACGAGTTGAGGGCGCGCGAGGACTTCGCCAAGCGCGAGGTCTCGCGCGCCACCGAACTGATCGCGCGCGGCGCCGCCACCGCGCAGGCGCATGAGCGCGTCTCTACCGAATTGCGGCAGGCGCAGGGCCTGATTTCGGTGCTGATGGAGCGTCTGGATCAATACACCATCACCGCGCCGATGGACGGCATCGTGCTGCGACAGGACGGCGAGGTCGGCGAGATCGCCGAAGCGGGCTCCGTCCTGTTCCGGGTCGGCGTGCCCAAGCCGCTGCAGGTCGAGGCCGAAGTCAACGAAGAGGACATTCCGCGCGTGAAGGTCGGGCAGGTCGTGCTGTTCCGCACCGACGCCTTTCCCGACCGCCGCATCGAAGGCAAGGTGCGCGAGATCACGCCGATGGGCGATCCCGTCAGCAAGACCTACCGCATCCGCATCGATCTGCCCGACGACACGCCTTTGCGGATCGGCATGAGCGTGGAAGCCAATATCGTCACCCGCGAGAAGGAGAATGCGCTTCTGGTCCCGGCCGACGCGCTGCAGGGCTCGCATGTCTTCGTGCTGGCCGGCGACGTCGCGCGCCGGCGCGAGGTGAAGGTCGGCATCCGCGGCACGCGCGCGGTGGAAATTCTCGAGGGGCTCGCCGAACAGGAACGCGTCGTCTCGCCGGTGAGCGCCGCCGTCGCGGACGGCCGTCGCGTGCGGCCCGAAAAGACGGCGCCATGAATCTGATCGTCGACATCGCCTTCACCCATGTCCGCTCGCGCGCGCGGCAGACCGTCGTGGCGGTGGCCGGCGTCGCGACCGGCGTCGGCTTTTCGATCATGATGGCGGCCCTGATGGTGGGCTCGCAGGCCGACTTCATGCGCCAGCTGATCGATGCCCTGCCGCATATCGCGGTGTCGGACGAGCGCCGCAATCCGCCGCGTCAGCCGGCCGAAAGCGAGTTCGCTGCCGCCCGCATCTACGGTCTGACGCCGGAGGAGCGAAGGAAAGGCATCAAGAATCCGCTCGCGACCATGGCGTCGCTGGAGGGCTGGGTGCCCGGCGCGGTCGCGCCCTCGACCAAGACGCAAGGCATCATCCGCTATGCCGGCCGCGACGTTGCCGTCAGCATCACCGGCATCGACCCGCACCGCGAACCGCGGGTCTCGGCTTTGCCCAAGCACATGCGCGGCGCCACCATCGCGGCCCTGTACCGCGCCACCAACGCGATCATTCTGGGCGACCGGCTGGCGGAAAAGCTCGGCGCCCGCGTCGGCTCCAACATCACCGTGCAGACCTCCGAAGGCGTCAGCATCGGCGCGCAGGTGGTGGGCCTGTTCCATTCCGGCGTGCGCTCGGTCGACGAATCCTCGGCCTATGTGCTGCTGAAGACCGCGCAGATTCTGGCCAAGCAGACGGCCCTGATCAACGAACTGCGCGTGCGCGTCAACGATCCGATGGCGGCGGGCGAGGTCGCCCAGCGCATCGAGCGCCAGACCGGCTACAAGTCGGTGTCCTGGCAGGAGGCGCACGAGGACCTGCTCAGCTCCTTCGTGATCCGCAACATCATCATGTACACGGTGGTCGGCGCGATCCTGCTGGTGGCGAGTTTTGGCACCTACAACATCATCTCCACCATCACGCACGAGAAGGCGCGCGACATCGCGATCATGAAATCGCTGGGCCTGAGCGAGCGCACGGTGCGCACGATCTTCGTGCTCGAGGCGCTGATCATCGGGCTTGCGGGCGCGCTCGCCGGATTCGTGCTGGGCTATCTGCTCTGCCTTGCGCTCGGCTCGGTCGAGATCAAGAGCCCGTTCATGGATTCCAACCGCCTGCCGCTCGCCTATGCGCCGCTGCATTATCTGATCGCCGGCGGCGTCGCGCTGGTGTCGTCCTTCGCCGCCGGCTATGCGCCGGCCCGCAAGGCGGCGCGCGTGCATCCGGTCGACATCATCCGGGGTGCGACATGACCGACGCCCGCACCGTCCTGATCGAGGCGCGCGACGTGACCCGCATCCTGCCGGGCATCGTGCCGGTGACGCTGGTGCATGACATCGATCTGGCCGTGCGCGAGAAGGAATTCGTCGCCATCACCGGCCCGTCCGGCTCCGGCAAGTCGTCGCTCTTGTATCTGCTCGGCCTGCTCGACATGCCGACCTCGGGCGAAGTGCTGATCCGCGGGCAGACCACCGTCAGCATGGCGGAGAGCGAGCGCGCGCGCACGCGGCTTGCCGAACTGGGCTTCGTATTCCAGTTTCATTTCCTGCTGCCGGAATTCTCCGCGCTCGGCAATGTGATGCTGCCGATGCGCGCGCTGCGCAGCCTGTCGCAGACGCAGATGCAGGAGCGCGCCGCCGAATTGCTGGCGTCGTTCGGGCTCGCCGATCACATGCACAAGCGGCCCGACCAGATGTCGGGCGGCCAGCGCCAGCGGGTGGCGGTGGCCCGCGCGCTCGCCAACGATCCGCCGGTGGTGCTGGCGGACGAGCCGACCGGCTCGCTCGATTCCGTCTCCAGCGAGCAGGTGTTCCAGATCCTGCGCGACCTCGTCGACAAGCACGGCAAGACCGTGGTGGCGGTCACGCACGATCTCGAACTGGCGGCGCGCATGGACCGCCGGGTGCATCTGGTGGATGGCGGGATCGCGCAGGATCAGCGGGTGGGGGCGGGGTGAGAGGCGGTTAGGGATCACCTCCCCCTCAAAGGGGGAGGTCGGCGGCTGAAGGCCGCCGGGTTGGGGGCAGCGGCAGGCGCAGCTTCTACGCTCGCTTCTTGGTTTTGCTGGCTTTTCCGCTCTTGCGCCTCTGGTTCATGAAGGTGCGCAGCACCGCATTGATGCGCCGCTGATAGCCGGAACCCTGCTTCTTGAAATAGTCGAGCACGTCTTCATCGACGCGGATGGAGATGGCTTTTTTCTTGGGAATGACAAGAACAGCCTCTGACCAATCAGTGTCTTTGAAGTCTGCCCAATCGGGGTCATCCGCCATCGCGGATTCGATGTTTGCGTCGGTGAGGGCGTCAACCCTTTTCCAATCTGTTTTTCCTCGTCTCCGGCTATGGCGAGAGACGATCGTGATATTTTTTTCTTTCATCAAGTCTCGCTCTTCGTGCTGATATCAGCCGGCAGTTCCGATTTCGAATTGTGCAGATAACGACAACCTCTCGGTTATCGAGAAAGCCGAACACCATGTGACGGCTCTCACCGCGGCGGTCTGATCGTCGAGCGATCAAAGGGCCGTTTATAACTCGGGCTGCATCTACGAAATCAATTCCATGTCTCAAAAGGTTCAACTTACGTTTTTGTTCGTCCCACTCGAACGCGCGAACATGCGCGAACAGCTTTTGATGTTGGTCTTCGCTCATCGTTTAGACCTTCAAAAAGTACCGAGTAATTTTGTTCCATGTTGATGTCTCTCCTCACGCGCCGACTCATTTCAGAGATCGGCCATAGCCTTTCGGCAGGGCAACGCACCCACCTAGTTGGCCGGCTCAGATTTCACTACGGTCCGTTCATGAAAATCCCTCCTTCAAATTAATTTATATATACAATATGTATATACAAATGTCAAGATATCGATGTCATGCATTCACCCTCGGTCCAGCTCCCCGTATTTCGGCGCACCCTGTGGATAACCGGGAAAAGCGACAGGGAAGGCCGATATTTCCGGCCTTCCCGGGTCATTCGCAAAAGCCGCCCGAATCACTGGCTATGATTGTGCTACGCCCCGATTCGCCCCGGCCCAGCGAGACCCATGCGTTTTCCGCCCCAATTCCTTGACGAATTGCGTTCCCGCCTGCCGGTCTCGGAGGTGGTGGGGCGGCGCGTGAAGCTGAAGAAGACCGGGCGCGAATTTTCCGGCCTGTCGCCCTTCAACAAGGAGCGCACGCCCTCCTTCACGGTCAACGACCAGAAGGGATTCTATCACGACTTCTCCTCCGGCAAGCACGGCGACATTTTTGCCTTCGTGATGGAAACCGAAGGCGTGACCTTTCCGGAAGCGGTCGAGCGTCTTGCCGGTCTCGCCGGCATTCCGATGCCAAAGGTCTCGCGCGAAGAAACCCAGCGCGACGAGCGCCGCAAGACGCTGCACGATGTGGTGGAGCTTGCGGCGAAGTTTTTCGAATCCACGCTCGCCACGCGCGCCGGCGCGAAGGCGCGCGGCTATCTCGCCGACCGCGGCATCGACCCGGCGACGCAGCTGAAATTCCGCATCGGCTATGCCGCCGGCGAGCGCTACGCGCTGAAGGAATATCTCGGCTCGCAGGGCGTGCCGGTCGAGGACATGATCGAGGCCGGCCTGCTGATCGCCGGCGACGACATTCCGGTGCCCTATGATCGCTTCCGCGACCGCGTGATGTTTCCGATCACCGACTGGCGCGGGCGCGTCATCGCCTTCGGCGGGCGCGCGCTGGAAAAGGACGTGCCGGCGAAATATCTGAACTCGCCGGAAACGCCGCTCTTCCACAAGGGCGCCACGCTTTACAACGGCGCCGCCGCGCGCCAGGCCGCGCATAACGGCGCGCAGATCGTGGTGGTGGAGGGCTATATCGATGTGATCGCGATGGTGAGCGCGGGCTATGACGCCGCCGTCGCGCCGCTCGGCACCGCGCTGACGGAAGACCAGCTCGGCTATCTCTGGAAGATGAGCGACGAGCCGGTGCTGTGTTTCGACGGCGACAAGGCGGGGCGGCGCGCGGCCTATCGCGCGGTCGATCTCGCGCTGCCGAGACTGCAGCCGAACAAGAGCCTGAAATTCGCATTGCTGCCGGAAGGCCAGGACCCCGACGATCTGGCGCGCTCGGGCGGCCGCGAGGCGATCGCGGAGGTGCTGGCGAGCGCGCGTCCGCTGGTCGACATGCTGTGGATGCGGGAAACCGAAAGCACCTCCTTCGACACGCCGGAACGCCGCGCCGCGCTGGAAGCGCGCATGAGCGAGGTGATCGCGACCGTCGGCAACGAGGCGGTGCGGCGCTATTACAAGCAGGATATCGACCAGCGCATCCGCGCGCTGTTCGCGCCGGCGCAATTCTCGCGCGAGCAGGCCTATGGCAAGGGCCGCGCCTTCGAGCGCGGCCAGCCGCGCGACGGTCGCCGGCCCGCGCGCAATGTGCGCGAGGCGCTGGCGCCGATGTCGGCGCGGCTTGGGGCGAGCGCCATGGTGCGCGGCTACAAGAGCGCGGTGCCCCCGCGCGAGGCGCTGATCCTGCTGGCGGTGATCCGCAATCCCTGGCTGTTGGAAAGCCATGCCGAGGAATTCGCCGAGATCGATTTCCAGCACCCGGACGCCGACGCCCTGCGCCGGGGCATCCTGGAGGCGGGTTCGCATGAGGCGGCGCCGGCGCCGGAGGCGCTGCAGGACAGCCTGTCGCGGCGGGGGCTGGAGGGTCTGATTGCCCGGGTCCGGGCCGCCATCACCCATTCCTCGGACTGGCCGGTTCTGGAGGGGGCGGCGGAGGTCGATGTGGCCCAGTGGTGGGGCCACGTTGTTACCTTGCATCGCAAGAAGCGGACGTTAAATAGGGAGCTCAAAGACGCCGAACGCGCGCTGGGCGAGGAACTCAGCGAGGCCAATTTGGCGTGGCTCCGGGACGTTCAGGGCAGACTCGCAGCACTCGAGGGAACCGAGGCGCTGATCGAGGGCTTTGGGGCGTCTTCGGGGCGATTGTCGTTTCGGGGCGTTTGAGGTGTTTTTTCGGGATTTCCGACCGGATTTCCGGATTATCACAGGGTTAATCGGGGCTTAACGGGCCTCGGTCAGAACGATGTAGTTCGAGTCGGCGGGCGACCCGCCATTACTGGCTGCGGTTCAGCCTTGGACCGTCTTCTCTCCGCATAGGGTAGGGGATGGTTGTTACGGCGGGGGGAGCCCGTCGCGGGAGAGACGTCAATGCCAAGCAAGACCACAGCCAAGGCGAAGACGGCGGCCAAGGCCAAGACCGGCCGGGCGGCGGTCAAAAGCCCTGCCAAGGCGCCGCCCAAGGTGGCCGTCAAGGCTGCGGTCAAGCCTGCGCCCAAGGCTGCTGCCCCCAAGCCTGCTGCCCCCAAGGCTGCTGCGCCCAAGGCTGCTGCGCCCAAGGCTGCGCCCAAGGCGTCCGCGGCGCGCGCGCCGGTCAAGCCCGCGGCCAAGACGCCGGCCGGGAACGCGATCAAGAACACTGCCAAAAACGCACCGAAGGACGTGAAGACCACCGTGAAGAATGCCGTGAAAGCCGCCGCCGAACGCGCCGCCATTCCGCTCAAGGCCAAGGCCGGCCAGGCCAGGGACGAGGCCGAGAAGGACAAGGACGGCGAGGCCACGCCCGACACCCCGCTGCCGCTGCTCGATCTGTCGGACGCCGCCGTCAAGAAGATGATCAAGCAGGCCAAGAAGCGCGGCTACATCACCTATGAACAGCTCAATGCCGTGATGCCTTCGGAAGAGGTCACCTCCGAGCAGATCGAGGACACGCTCTCGATGCTGTCGGAGATGGGCATCAATGTCGTCGAACAGGACGAGGCCACCGAAGGCGAGGACGGCGAGAAGGAAGAAGAGGACGACGACGAGGGCGGCGAGCTGGTGGAAGTCACCGCCAAGCCGCTGGCGACCACCGAGAAGAAGGAACCCTCCGAGCGCACCGACGATCCCGTGCGCATGTATCTGCGCGAGATGGGTTCGGTCGAGCTGCTCTCGCGCGAGGGCGAGATCGCGATCGCCAAGCGCATCGAGGCCGGCCGCGAGGCGATGATCGCGGGGCTGTGCGAAAGCCCGCTCACCTTCCAGGCCATCATCATCTGGCGCGACGAGCTGAACGAAGGCAAGGTGTTCCTGCGCGACATCATCGACCTCGAAGCCACCTATGCCGGCCCCGACGCCAAGATCCCGGCGCCGGTCGGTCCCGACGGCCAGCCTTTGCCGCAGGCCGAAGGCGCCAACCCGGGCAACGGCTTTGTCGCCCCGCAGCAGGCCTCGCCCCCGAGCGCGCCGCCGCAGCCGACTCCGTTCCGCCCCGCCGGCGCGCCGCCGCCGGCCGGCGAGACCGTGGAGAAGGACCCCGCCGAGGCCGCCGCCGAAGCCGACATGGAGGACGACGAGTTCGAGAATTCGCTCTCGCTCGCGGCGATCGAGGCCGAACTGAAGCCGAAGGTGCTGGAAACCTTTGACACCGTCGCCAACGAATACAAAAGGCTGCGCCGCCTGCAGGACCAGGATATCGAGTTCCGCCTGAAGAACACCTCGCTGTCGCCGGCGCAGGAGCGCAAATACAAGAAGCTGAAGGAAGAGATCATCACCGCGGTGAAGTCGCTGCGGCTCAACCAGCAGCGCATCGACGCGCTGGTGGAGCAGCTCTACGACATCAACAAGCGGCTCGTCGGCTTCGAGGGCCGCCTGATGCGGCTGTCGGAAAGCTACGGCGTCGCGCGCGACGACTTTTTGAAGAACTATATCGGCTCGGAGCTCGATCCGCGCTGGCTCAACCGCGTGTCCAAGCTGTCGGCCAAGGGCTGGAAGAACCTGATCGCCAAGGACAAGGACAAGGTCAAGGCGATCCGCTCGGAAATCCATGCGCTGGCGACCGAGACCGGGCTCGAGATCGGCGAATACCGCAAGATCGTGCATTCGGTGCAGAAGGGCGAGCGCGAGGCGCGCCAGGCCAAGAAGGAAATGGTGGAGGCGAATTTGCGCCTCGTCATCTCCATCGCCAAGAAATACACCAATCGCGGCCTGCAATTCCTCGACCTGATCCAGGAAGGCAATATCGGCCTGATGAAGGCGGTCGACAAGTTCGAATACCGCCGCGGCTACAAGTTCAGCACTTACGCGACGTGGTGGATCCGCCAGGCGATCACGCGCAGCATCGCCGACCAGGCGCGCACCATCCGCATTCCGGTGCACATGATCGAGACCATCAACAAGATCGTGCGCACCTCGCGCCAGATGCTGAACGAGATCGGCCGCGAGCCGACGCCGGAGGAACTGGCCGAGAAACTCGGCATGCCGCTGGAGAAGGTGCGCAAGGTTCTCAAAATCGCCAAGGAGCCGCTGTCGCTCGAGACGCCCATCGGCGATGAAGAAGATTCGCATCTCGGCGATTTCATCGAGGACAAGAACGCGGTTCTTCCCATCGACGCCGCGATCCAGTCCAACCTGCGCGAGACCACGACCCGCGTGCTGGCCTCGCTCACCCCGCGCGAGGAACGCGTGCTGCGCATGCGTTTTGGCATCGGCATGAACACCGACCACACGCTGGAAGAGGTCGGCCAGCAATTCTCGGTGACGCGCGAACGCATCCGCCAGATCGAGGCCAAGGCGCTCAGGAAGCTGAAGCATCCGAGCCGGTCAAGGAAGCTGCGGAGTTTCCTGGATAATTGATCCAAACAAAAACCCCGGCTTTCGCCGGGGTTTTTATTTGCTCCGAACGCTCCGAGGCTCACCGCCCGGCGGGTTCGACCACGAAGCTGACAATCCGGCGCACCAATGGCAGCACCAGCAGCAGCGTCGGGAAAGCGATAACCCATGACAGCAACCAGGCAACAGGCCACGTGGACAGGAACGCGGCGCTGATGCCGAGGCTCTTCAGCGTGGACACTCCTGAAACGATGAATGACATCAGAATGGAAAGCACGAGCGGCATCACAAATGCCGCGTAGCGTGGCGGCAGGCGCCGCGTAATGAAAGAGAAACGGGACATTATAGGTACTCCTTTGTTGGTTACGTCCAGGGATTGTCAAAACGCGATTAGGTGCGTCGCCCAGCCGGCTGCGTAGAGTCCGACACCGAAAACGGCGTGCGTGACGAGGCTGCGGCGCCGGGCGGCGGCAGGGTCGGGTGTGCGGCTGGCGGCGATGCCAGCGCCCATCCCCGGCTGCATGATGAGGAACGGCGCGGCGACGCTGCCGACGCCGACGACCAAGGCGGGGATCAGCGTCGGCGCGCGCGCCCATGCGTCGCCCCAGACCATGAGCAGCACGGCCGCAAAGGCGATGCCGGTCAGGTAATGCACGATCCAGCCGATCGCTCGCTCGCCTGTGACCGGCGCGGACTTCGCGATGGCGGTGTGGAAAAATTGCCCGCGCGCGACGTACACGATCCAGCGGCCGACCAGGCCATAGTCCGGCTGCGGGCTCTGGAAGAGCCGCGAACGCGCGGCGGACCACAGGTCGAGGAAGGCCGTGGCGCCGGCGCCGATCAGGATTGCATCGATCATTTTTGCCTCCACGTCTTTCGAAGCGATGGCCCCTGTGCTACAACTTCAAGTTCACTTGAGGTCAAGCATGAAATTTCCCGATATTGCCGAGGTGGCGCGGCGTTCCGGCGTCCCGGCCTCGACGCTGCGGTTCTATGAAGAGAAGGGGTTGATCGCCTCAGCGGGCCGGCGCGGCCTGCGCCGGCTGTTCGATCCCGCCGTGTTCGAACGGCTGGCCCTGATCGCGCTGGCGCGGGCGTCCGGATTCACGCTTGAGGAGATTGCGCGGATGTTCTCGCCGGGCGGACGGCCGCGCATCGACCGGCAGATGCTGGCGGCCAAGGCCGACGAACTGGACCGGACGATTCGCAGGATGGGCGCCATGCGGGACGGATTGCGGCATGCCGCCGTCTGCCGCGCGCCGAGCCATTTCGAGTGCCCGACTTTCCGCAAGCTTCTGGCCGCCGCCGCGTCAGGTGCGATCCGCGCGCCGGAGAGCCGGGTTCGCAAAGGACGGCGCTAGGTCCGGCCACGCGGGAAGAGGTCGGCCGGACATTCTCGGTGAAGAGCGCATAGGAAGCTCCGCAGCTTACTTGACCGGCTCGGATGCTTCAGCTTCCTGAGCGCCTTGGCCTCGATCTGGCGGATGCGTTCGCGCGTCACCACAGAGCGTTCGACAGGGCTTTGGTTACATTTGACGATGAGCATCGAATTCATCTTGATGATACTCAGTTGGAGGAATTTAGCCGTAGTGGTCACGACGGCGGTCTCGAAGAGTTCAAGAAAGCTTTGCGCCCCGCTTTGATCTTGCCTCCTGATCGTCGAGATCGTCCTGATCCTAAGTTTATTTCTACTTCAAACTCTTTGAGAGGGTGGGACTTCCAGTAGGTGCTCGTGGTCGAGCCGTAGCTGCGAGCAGCCCGAGTTCACTTCCCCTGCCTCTCCGCATACTGATCCACCAATGCGCGGATCATGCGCTGATAGGGCACGCGCCGCGTTTTTGCCGCGCGCTTGAAATAGTCCACGCTGCGGCGGGACAATTGCAGCGTCACCTTCACGGTGTCGTCGCGCGCGACAAGCTCGTCGGGCGAGGGCAGAAAATCCTCGACCACGCGCACGCGGCCGATCTCGCCGGCGGTGTATTTAACGCTCTTGCTGCTCATGGATCGTCTTGCCCTTCCGCCAGTAGCCCGCGCCAAAAATGCGAATGCGCCCCTCGCGCCAGGTGAAGCGCACCGTCATCACGCCGCCCTCCACCCAGCCGAAGCAGAAATAGCGTTGCTCCGTGCCGCTGTGGTCGAGGTCTTCGGCGATCACGCGGCGCGGATCGAAGAAGGCCTGCTGCGCCGTGCGGAACGCAACGCCGTGTTTCTCCC
The DNA here is from genome assembly GCA_022843165.1 of Pseudorhodoplanes sp. Lineage (GTDB taxonomy): Bacteria > Pseudomonadota > Alphaproteobacteria > Rhizobiales > Xanthobacteraceae > Pseudorhodoplanes. The sequence goes on along the minus strand of JALHOD010000004.1, from coordinate 70,604 downwards.
GGTTCAGCCGGTCCTTCGCCGGGTCCCATTCGAACTGCGATCCGCGCCCAATCATATGGCAATTCAACCATATAAAACAATGGTCAATAATCGGTTGTGGAGGCTATTTTACACAATCTGCGCCATTTTGCCCTGGGCGCCTCTAGTCACTCGGGTTGTTGTGCTTGACTCTATTCCTAGTAGGATTATAACCCTTTACATCCTGCTCCACGCAAGGGGCGTCTGATCAGCGTCATGAGATGCGGGGCAGGGTGCGGTGGCCGCGCCGGGGTGTGAGACGCACACTTCAAGCGCGGCGGCCCAAGCCGCAAGGTCCCGACGCGCCGCATCGTGCGTCGCTGGGGATATGACGGCGGAGGCTGTGGGCGGCGTCATACTGCCCGGGCCTTTGCCAGCGCCCCGCAGCGGTGGATAGGACCGGCGACGGTCCTGAAACGAAGTCCGCCGGGGGTCTTGCGGAGCAAGCCTCAAACGCCGCGCGCGGAACGCCGGAATTTTCGGCTTTCCGTGGTGACTGCAATCTCGTGTGGCCAACTCACATTGCCGCACGGGGCCGCGGGCAGGCTGAGAGCCCGGCGTTCCGCGCGCCCTTGCCTCCGGCAAGGGGAGAAGGGACGGAAGCTGGAATAAAGGCGCACCCGGCGCCTCCAACAATACGGGCGATGACGCGCGCCCCGCTTGCCCTTTCACCCCTGTCTTGCCCTTTCAGCCCCGCATGGCTACATCAGCGCTGCTTTTCCCTGACATTGCGTCGCCAAGCGCCCCGGGCGCGGCGGGCGGCGTGTTGCCCGCCGACAGGACGAGACCAGAATGAACGGCCGCCAATTCATCTATTTCATGCAGGGGCTGACCAAGGCCTATCCGGGCAACCGCAAGGTGCTCGAGAACATCCACCTGCAATTCTATCCGGATGCCAAGATCGGCGTGCTCGGCGTCAACGGGTCCGGCAAGTCCACCCTGCTGCGGATCATGGCCGGCATCGACAAGGACTATTCCGGCGAGGCCTGGGTCGCCGAGGGCGCCCGCGTCGGCTATCTCGAGCAGGAACCGCAGCTCGATCCGAAAAAGACCGTGCGCGAGAACGTCATGGAAGGCGTCGGCAAGCAGAAGGCGATTCTCGATCGCTACAACGAGCTTGCCATGAACTATTCCGACGAGACCGCCGACGAGATGACCAAGCTGCAGGACGAGATCGAGGCCAAGGGGCTGTGGGATCTCGATTCCAAGGTCGATCAGGCGATGGACGCGCTGCGCTGCCCGGCCGACGATGCCGATGTGACGAAACTGTCAGGCGGCGAGCGCCGTCGCGTCGCGCTGTGCAAGCTGTTGCTGGATGCGCCCGACCTGCTGCTGCTCGACGAGCCGACCAACCATCTGGACGCGGAATCGGTGGCCTGGCTGGAAGGCCATCTGCGCAACTATCCCGGCGCCATCCTGATCGTCACCCATGACCGCTACTTCCTCGACAACGTGACGGGCTGGATTCTGGAGCTCGATCGCGGCAAGGGCATTCCCTATCAGGGCAACTACACTTCCTGGCTCGGCCAGAAGCAGAAGCGGCTGGAGCAGGAAGGCCGCGAGGAAGAGTCGCGCCAGCGTACATTGGCGGCCGAACAGGAATGGATCGCGGCCTCGCCCAAAGCCCGCCAGGCCAAGTCGAAGGCGCGCTATCAGCGCTATGAGGACCTGCTCAAGAAGGCGGGCGAGAAACAGACCACCACGGCGCAGATCGTCATTCCCGTCACCGAACGGCTCGGCCAGAACGTCATCGACTTCGAAGGCCTCACCAAGAGCTTCGGCGACCTGCTGCTGATCGACAATCTCACCTTCAAGCTGCCGCCCGGCGGCATTGTCGGCGTGATCGGCCCGAACGGCGCCGGCAAGACCACCTTGTTCCGCATGATCACCGGCCAGGAAAAGCCCGACGGCGGCAGCATCAAGATCGGCGAGTCGGTGCATCTCGGTTATGTTGACCAGTCCCGCGACTCGCTCGACGGCAGCAAGTCGATCTGGGAGGAAATCTCCGGCGGCGCCGACGTGCTGCAGCTCGGCAAGCGCGAGGTCAATTCACGCGCCTATTGCTCGGCGTTCAATTTCAAGGGCGCCGACCAGCAGAAGAAGGTCGGCCAGCTCTCGGGCGGCGAGCGCAACCGCGTGCATCTTGCCAAGATGCTGAAATCGGGCGCCAACGTTCTGCTGCTCGACGAACCGACCAACGATCTCGACGTCGATACCTTGCGGGCCTTGGAAGAGGCGCTGGAGGATTTTGCCGGCTGCGCCGTGATCATCAGCCATGATCGCTGGTTCCTCGACCGCATCGCGACCCACATGCTGGCCTTCGAGGGCGACAGCCATGTCGAATGGTTCGAAGGCAATTTCCAGGATTACGAGGCCGACAAGATGCGCCGGCTGGGTACGGACGCGACCATCCCGCATCGCATCAAGTACAAAAAATTGACACGTTGAGCGTGGTATCTCGCACAGGCGTCGGATCTTCCTCTCTTCGGTGACCCCACAATGTCGATGACCCCTGAAACCCCCATCGTCGATGCCCCCGGCCTGCGGCCGCTGCCGCAGCTCATCTTCGGTTCGCGCTGGCTGCAATTGCCGCTTTATGTCGGACTGATCGTGGCGCAGGGCGTCTATGTCTTCCTGTTCCTCAAGGAACTGTACCACCTCGTCCTCCATGCCTACGAGTTCACCGAACAGCAGATCATGCTGGTGGTGCTCGGCCTGATCGACGTGGTGATGATTTCCAACCTGCTGGTGATGGTGATTGTCGGCGGCTACGAGACCTTCGTCTCGCGGCTCGGATTGCAGGGCCATCCCGACCAGCCGGAATGGCTCAGCCACGTCAATGCCAGCGTGCTGAAGATCAAGCTGGCGATGGCGATCATCGGCATTTCCTCAATCCATCTGCTGCGCACCTTCATCGAGGCCGGCAATCTCGGCACGCCGAAGGCGAATTTCACCGCCGAAGGTGTGATGTGGCAGACCATCATCCATGTGGTGTTCATTCTCTCGGCGATCGGCATCTCGATGGTCGACCGCATGGGCTATCACGAGCCGCAGCCTCACAAAGACGGCGCGCATTGACGGGACACGGGCGATGATCCGGACCGCCGCGTGCGTGCACTGGATTGTCGCGGCGGCCGTCATCCTTCTGGCCTTTCATTCCGGAGCGGTTGCGCAGTCCGGCAATGTCGCCTTCCAGCAATGGCTGCAGGGTGTCTGGCCCGAGGCGCAGAAGCTCGGGGTCTCGCGCAAGGTCTTTGACGAGGCGACGCGCGGGCTTGAGCCGGATCTGTCGCTGCCCGATCTTGTCATTCCGGGACGCCCGGACAAGCAGCCGGCGCAGGCCGAATTCGTGCAGACCCCGGCGGACTATCTGAAGGAATCATCGCTGGCGCGGCTGGCCGAGCAGGGCCGCAAGCTCGCCGCCGAGCATCGCGCGACGCTGGCGAAGATCGAACAGCAATTCGGTGTGCCGCCTTCCGTCGTGCTGGCGATCTGGGGCCGCGAGACGGCGTTCGGTGCGGCCCGGCTGCCGCACAATGCGATCCGCGTGCTGGCGACGCAGGCTTATACCGGCCGCCGCAAGGACATGTTCCGCGCCGAATTTCTCGCCGCGCTGAAGATGCTGCAGGATGGTCATGTCAAACTCGTCGACATGAAAAGCTCCTGGGGCGGGGCGATGGGGCTCACGCAATTCCTGCCGACCGAGTTCTACAAGCACGCCGTCGATTTCGACGGCGACGGCCGCGCCGATATTTTCAGGTCGGTGCCGGATGCGTTGGCGGCGGCGGCCAGGCAGCTTGCGAGCAAGGGGTGGCAGCGCGGCGTGCGCTGGGCTTACGAGGTGAAGGCGCCGGCGCGCTTCGATTGCACGCAGGCGGTGCCGGAGGCGACACGGCCGATGCATGAATGGATACGGCTCGGCTTCACCCCCGTGCAGAACCAGAAGCCGAGCAATGCAGACTTGCTGGAAAGCGCCTCGGTGCTGCAGCCGGAAGGAAGTCTTGGCCCGTCCTTCCTGACCACGAAGAACTACTTCGTGATCAAGGACTACAATTTCTCGGATCTCTATGTGCTGTTTGTCGGCAATCTCGCCGACCGCATCGCCGGCGGCGGCGCCTTTGCGCAGCTCTGGGGCAAATCCGAACAGCTCAAGACCGCGCAGGTCGAGGAGATGCAGCGCATCATGGCCGCGCGCGGGCTGTACAAGGACAAGATCGACGGCAAGGCCGGGATGCTCACGCGATCGGCGCTCGGCGTCTACCAGAAGGCGAACAGTCTCAAGGTCGATTGCTGGCCGCATGTGTCGGTGCTGGAGCACATGCAGCGCCGGCCGGGCGCGCGCTAGAGCAAAACCTGACAGCATTGAATCGTTTGGGAGTCCCATAAGCCGCGAATTCTGATTCACCCTGTCTGCTGGACAAGGGGGCCAGCACATAGGGTGAATCCCTTGTCTGAAGATCTACGGATCAGAGTCATCCGAGCGGTTGAAGGCGGCATGTCGCGGCGCGCGGGGCGGAGCGGTTTGGGGTCTCGCCGGCGAGCGCGGTGCGCTTTGTGAAGGAGTGGCGCGAGAGCGGGGTGACGAGCGCCGCCACCGGAAGCGTCTAGGCCTTGGAAGCCGCAATCGCAGACGCATTCAACGCATTCATACCAGACGAATGTACAAACTACTTCCGCGCCGCAGGATATGGTTCAATCTGATCGGAATCTGCTCTGGCAGGCAACCATCTGTAGCGGACAGCTCGCCGCTCAAATCACTCCTGCGGCCCAAACAACGAGCTCGACCGCAACCTTGCCAAAAGCTTCGTCTAGTGCGGTGGCTGCCGCACGCGCGTCTGTGGCCGATGGAACGGCCGCTCGAAAGATTCGTGCATCGACAATTCGTCCATTGTCGCTGAGGATCTTCGCCGCAAATTCCACTTCGGCCGTTGGGGTCGGGGACAACGAGAGCTGAAAGCTCCGGACGTCGACCAGAAGCTGATGGCTGGCGGTGAGGCTTTCCATCGGCCGCGCGACCGAGCGCAACAGATTGGCGTTTTCGAAACTCTGAATGATTCGAGCCTGAAGAAGCTTCGGGAGATTGTCGCTCCATCGCGCAGTCGAAAAGGTCGGGCCCTCTGAGCCACTCGGCCGAACCAAGATTTTCTGTGTATCGAACATCAGGACGGCCGTTGGCTCCAGAATGCTGAGCTGACCAGACGGCGCCGCATTGATGGCCGGGAAGATTCTCGGAGCGCTCAAGTCGTAAATGACTTGAGGCGCGGCGGCGGGCCCGGCGCCGGTCAGTCGCTCGACGCCGGTTATGATTCCATCTAGCCGATCGGAATTGCGCGCGAGCGCCGCCGAGAAGGTCTTGAAATTCGCAATCGTGTCGCGTAGAGGCTCGGAATTTTCCGCCAGCAGGCCTTCAAGCCGCCGCAGCGCGTCGCGCGCGGCCTGCGTCATGCTGATGCCCGCGCCCGGATCGGCCGTCAGCACCGGCATTGCGGCGGAGGCGGAGGGCGGCGGCATATTGCTGCGCCCTTCCAGCGCGATCACCGGAACGCCGGTGAGCCCCTGGAATTCCAGGCCCACATGGGTATCGGCGCGCACCGGGGTGTTATCGGCCACCGCGATCCTTGCGGTTATCTGTCGTGGGTTGTCGGCGTTGAGCTGGAGATCGATCACCTCTCCGACCCGGATGCCATTGAATAAGACACCGGCGCCTTTGAGTAATCCTGACACGGTATTTTCGAACCTGACTTCATAGACGATCCGCCTGCCGAGTCCGCCAGCGTTGTTGAGCCAGTAGACAAATCCGAAGACGGCGCCGATCGCAGTGAGCACGAGAAGGCCGATCAGGGCATAGGGTGCGCGGGTTTCCATGGATAGCGACCTCAATTCGTGGCGCGTGTGATGACACGTGCGCGTTTGCCTTGGAAATATGATTTGACCCAGGGGTGATCTGAGGCGAGCAGCTCCGCGATCGGACCGATCGCCACGATCTTTCCGTCCGCGAGAGCTGCAATCCGGTCGCACACCGCATGTAGGCTGTGAAGATCGTGTGTGACCATGAAGACGGTGAAGCCGAGCGTTTTCTGCAAGGTCCGGATGAGTGTGTCGAAATCGCCCGCCAAAATCGGATCGAGACCGGATGTCGGCTCGTCGAGGAACATGATTTCCGGATCGAGTGCGAGCGCGCGGGCAAGCGCCGCGCGCTTGACCATGCCGCCGGAGAGTTCGGATGGAAATTTGTTTCCGTCGCTCAGGGTCAAGCCGACCATTTCAAGCTTGGCATTGGCGAGTTCGTCCATCAATCCTTGTGAGAGATGATGGCCTTCCCGCATCGGGAACTGGATGTTTTGGCGAACCGTCAGCGAGGAGAACAACGCGCCCTGCTGGAACAGGATGCCCCAGCGGCGCTCGACGGCGCGCGTCTCTTCGGGATCTGCGGTATCACGATCGAGCCCCATCACTTCGATGTTGCCCGCGCGTTTCGGGATCAGACCGATGATGGTTCGCAGCAGGACCGACTTGCCGCCGCCCGACGCGCCGACCAGCCCCAGAATTTCTCCGCGCTGCACATCGAGCGACAGGTGATCGAGAACGACCTGGCTGCCGAAACCGACGACCAGGTCGCGCACGCGGATGACGATATCGGTTTCCGGGCTCGCCATTGCATCACATTCCGATTGAAGCGAAGAAGATCGCGAATGCGCCATCCAGCACGATGACGAGGAAGATCGCCTTCACCACCGAATTCGTGGTCTGCAGGCCGAGCGATTCGGCGCTCCCCTTCACGCGCAGTCCCTCGCTGCAGGCCACAATCCCGATCACCAGCGCCATGAAAGGCGACTTGATGATGCCGACCTGGAAATGAGTGATGGAGACGGATTCCTGCAGTCGGGCCATGAATATCTCGGGGCTCATCCCGCCATAGAGCCAAGCCACCAGACCTCCGCCGTAGAGCGCCGCCATCGATCCGAGGAAGGCGAGGATCGGCAGCGCGATGACGAGCGCGAGCACCCGCGGCAGGATCAGAACCTCGACCGGATCGAATCCCATCGTGCGCAAGGCATCGATCTCCTCGCGCATCTTCATCGAGCCGAGTTCAGCCGTATAGGCGCTGCCGGATCGGCCCGCCACCATGATCGAGACGATCAGGACTCCAATCTCGCGCAGGACCAGAATCCCCACCATGTCGACCACATAGGCGTCTGCTCCGAATTTACGAAAGTGGAAAATGCCCTGTTGCGCAATGATGCTTCCGATCAGAAAAGTGATCAGGAACATGATCGGTATCGCTTGCCATCCTACGCGATAGAGATGATGTACGGCGGAGGTCAGCCGGAATGTCTGCGGCCGCATGACCACGCGTGCGATCGCAAAGCTCAATGCCGCCAGCATTTCCAGGAAGGTGATGAAATCGGCTTTGAGATCGATAGCGGCGCGGCCGACCATCTCAAGCCAGACGATCAGTTTGGTCTGGCTGCGCGGCTTTTCTGCCACGCCGCGGTTCACCCGGCGCACCTCGTCGAGCAGTCCGCGATAACGGTCAGGCAGCGCCTGGAACTGCGCTTCGATCCCGCGGTCATCGCAGCTACGGATCAGCTTTTCCAGCAGCCATGCACCGAGCGTATCGAGTTCGCGCACCCCCGCCATGTTGATCGCAAGCTTGCGTGCGGCCGCAACCCGCTCCGCCACCCCTGTCACCAGCGCTTCAAGCGCCTCGGAATGCGCGGTCGTCCAGGCGCCGGTTGGCTCCAATTCTAACCGTTCGCCAGCGGCGTTGCAGATCAGCGAGGGACTGACGGCCATGATCATTCTCGTCCAGTTTGAGGTTCCAACAGGGATTAGCTCACCTGGTAGAGCATTGACATGGCTCAATTCTTCGAGGTCGCCCGTATCCCCAGCAACCCGGCGGCGATCAGCGGGAACTGCGTGTGAGCGTGATCGCCACTTCCGACATCTGGCTGCCGGGCGATTCAATCGAGATCGATTGCCGCTCGCCGCGCGTCGTCATCGACAAGAGCGCTGTGAAGGTCTGCCCGCTGGCTCTGACCTGGATCCGGTTGCCGGTAGCTTGGCCTTCGATGCTGCCGCCGGTTGCGCGGGTCGACTCTCCCCAATTGCCGGAAAGCGCACCATCACGATAGCTGATTTGGCTCTCGAGCACGAAGCGGGAACTGTCGCCTTCGCAGCTCAAGTCGAGCCGGAGATTTGCGCTGCTCGAACCGAGGCGATATGTGGCGCGGCAGCGAATACGCTCCTTCGTTCCGTCGGACAAGGCAATCGTGCCGCTGCCGGACCACGAACCTTGAAGGGCGGGGAATGGCGAATCAACCGCACGCTGGGCAATGACGGGAGATGGATTGAAGGCGATGAACGCCAAAACCATAGCGGCTCTGGTGGCGGCAATGTCAGGTGAACCCGGTCGCGGGGGCCAGAACCTCATGCTTAATCCTTTCCAAGGCGAATGCGGGAAACGATAGGCGGGGTGTCGGGGCAGGACTTGACCTATCTCAAGGGGGTCTCCGGGCAATGCTCGCAAAATCATCTAAATCATGCACTAATCTTCGCCAAACTGGGAATGAGGGAAGTGCAATGCCAGGATCGCTAAAATGTTGCGTGATGTATGTCTCGATCGTCGCGTCTACTGGTATTATGTTTGCAACCGTCGCATTTGCGGCGGACGCGGGCCGGGGAAAGCAGTTTGCTGAACGGGTGTGCTCCCTCTGTCATGCGATTTCAGGTTCTCAGGCCTCACCGAATGCTGCCGCACCGCCATTCCGAGTCGTTGCGCGGAGCAAGCGCTTTCGAGAAAAAGGCGCGGCATTGATTTGGGGAGACCATCCAACGATGCCGAATTTCGCGCTGACATTCGAACAAGCAAGCGATGCAGCCGCCTATATCAGCACCCTCAGGAAGCAGAGGTAAGTCGCCACGGCGGCGCGGTGTGAACAAGGCATCCCAGCTTTGTTCCGCCGACGCCCGCGACAAGCTCGCCCTTCATCGATGAGACCGGCGCCTCGACAAAAATGGCCCGCCTTTACGGCCGCGCCAAGCGCGGCAGTCGCTGTCGTGCTCCGATCCCGCACGGCCATTGGCTGACCACAACCTTCGAATGTCTATGCCAAGTTCAAATCACAGCTGCGCAAAACCGCCGCCAGAAGCGTCGAGGCCCTGGAAACCGCAATCGCAGACGCAGACGCAGTCAACGCATTCACACCAGACGAATGCACAAACTACTTCCGCGCCGCTGGATATGGTTCAACCTGATCGGAATCTGCTTTAGCGGCAACAAAAAACCCGGCGGACTGGGTCCGCCGGGTTTTGGTTAGTCAGAGATCTCGCTCAGTCGCAAACGCGGACGCGGCGGCTGCGCCAGGAATAACCGTCCCAGAACCGCTCGCGAACGGTGCGGCAGGCAGGCTCTTCATAGTAATAGGCCGGCGGGGGCGGGGGCGGCGCGTAGTAGTAACCGGGCGCGGCCGCCGCACCGCCGGCGATCAAGGCACCCGCGGCGACCCCACCGAGAATGCCGTAGGTCAAGGCGCGGCCGCTCTTGCTGGCCTCGGCTTCACCCGAAAACGCAAACACCGAACCCGCGAGGGTTGCGGCGGCAACGAGCGCAATGAATGCCTTCTTCATCAGATTCTTCTCCTGAAGGGGTGCCGGCCGGGCGCCGAACACCTCGTCCCCATCGATTATATAGCCTCAACCAGACTCACCCGGAATAGTTGGACACGATTCTGGCGTAAAATTGATGGGCTACAGCGCGGCATCCCGGCTGTCGGGCCGGAGCTGTTTCCGCTCCTCTTCAGTAGCAGACCCGCACCCGGCGGATGCGCCAGCCATAGCCGTCCCAGACGCGCTGGCGCTGAAAATAGCAGCCGGGTCCGTAACCGGGACCATAGGCGTAATAGGGCCCGGGGCCGTAATAGCCGTAGGGTCCGTAGGCGCCGGCCGCGCCGGCAACGATGGCGCCGGCGGCCAGTCCGCCGATCACGGCGCCCGGCACCCACCAGCCGCCGCGGCGGGCTTCAGCCGAGGTCGGAGCGGCGATCGCGGCGGCGGCGACGATCGCGGCAGCAGCGACAGCAGTCATTGTTCTGGTCATGGCGTTCCTCATACCTGCAAAACGAAAAACCTTCGCTTGCGAGGAAGGTTCCACCGCCGGCTGTGAACAACCGCTGAACATTCCTGTCCAAAAAAGCCACTTTTTCCCGATGGTTTGCAAAGGCTTGCGGACGAAACCCAAATCATTGCGGCTTGATTCCGGCCTCCTTGATGATGGGCCACCATTTGGCGATCTCCGCCCGGTGGTAGGTGGCGAGCGCCTCCGGCGTCTGCTGCTCCTTCGGGAAGATCTCCTGCGCGATCTTGGTGAGCCGCTCGCGCGTCACGGGATCGGCCAGCGTCTTCACCAGGGCATCGTTCAGCTTCGCGACGATGTCCTTCGGTGTGCCCTTCGGCACCCAGAAGGCGTGCCAGAACGTAAAGTAGAATCCGGGCAGCCCGGCCTCGTCGGTCGTCGGAATCTCCGGCGCGATCGCCAGCCGTTTCGGCGCCGTCACCGCATAGGCCTTGATCGTTCCGCCCTGCACCTGCGGCATCGAGACCGCCGGCGTATCCAGCATCACGTCGATCTGTCCGGCGACCAAGCCCTGGCTCGATTGCCCGGCGCCGCGGAACGGCACCATGGTCGGGCTGACGCCCATCGCCTTTTGCAGCAGCAATCCGCCGACATGGCTCGGCGTGCCGACGCCGGAATTGCCCTGCGAGGTCTTGTCCGCATTCGCCTTCAGCCAGGCGATCAGCTCTTTCAGATTGGTGGCCGGCACGTCCTTTTTCGAGACGATCAGGAAGGGCTGGGTAGCGATGAGTCCGATCGGTTCGAAATCCTTCTCGAGATCGAATTGCAGCGGATAGATCGCGCCGCTGGCGACATTCGTTCCCCATTGCCCGATGCCCAGCGTGTAGCCGTCGGGCGCCGCGCGCGCGACGCGGCCGACGCCGATCGTGCCGCCGGCGCCGGTGGTGTTCTCCACCACGATGGTCTGGCCCAGCACCTGCCGCATGCCTTCCGCCATGATGCGCGCGATCACGTCGGTGGAACCGCCGACGCCGAGCGGCACCACCATGGTGATCGGACGGTTGGGATAGACCTGCGCCGCGACGGGCGATGACAAGGCCGCGGTCGCAACAGGCAGGATCGCCGCGCACAATGCAGCGAGCACAAGCTTCTTCATGTTTCACTCCCGGGATGTCGAATCTTTGTTGTTGGTATTAAAACCAGCCTAGCATGCGGACGGCGCGTGCAGGCAACAGTGCGGTGCCGAGCTTCTCGCCGTTCGCCATCTCGCGCTTTCATGCCATGAAAATGCGCGTGTGCCATCGCCCGTATTGTTGGAGGCGCCGGGTTCGCCTTCATTCCTTTTCCCTCTCTTCAAAAAAAGAGAGAGGGGACGGCGCGCCGAAAGACGCAGGGCCGTTCCTGATATCGCTGCGTTGCGCGAACAACGCAGCCGCCTCTCGGCGCACCGTTTGCGGCGTTTTCACCGCGACGGCGGGCCGCGCTTCGGCGGGCGATCCCTTTACGCAACGCGGATCGCCGCGCGGTCAGCCAAGCTCCTGGCAGGAGGCCGTAGTGCCTCCGGGCGGAGCCCCGCCGTCGCCCGGGCCGTGCCTGCGAAGCACGGACGCGGGCGCCGCACCGGTCACGCACGGGAATTGCCCGCACATGCCCAGAAAGGCCGTGCCGCGCATCTCCACGGCACCCCTTTCTTCGTCCCGCTCTCACGACGCCTCATGACAGCGCCCCTCTTAACAGGACGAGGTGATGTGAATTTATTCCATAATAGGAAAATAGTCAACAGGGGTTATGGCGGCGGGAATAGGGTGCTAGAAGAGGGAATGACTCGCCGACCCACCGACCCGCGGCTGGCCGCCGAAGCGGCCTTCCGGAAACCCGTGCCCCAGCCTGCGGAACCTGCGCCCAAAGCTTCGATCGTGCCGGGCGCCAGGGAAACGGTCTCGCTCCGCATCGACCAGGACGTGCTGGCGCATTTCCAGGAGGGCGGTCCGGGCTGGCAGGAGCGCATCAACGACGCGCTCAGGAAGGCCGCCGGCAAATAGACCGGCGGGCCGGCAACAGCCGGATATTTGACGATACGCGCGGCGCGGCCGAAAGAACCGCATGGATTGCCGCCCACACACATCAGGAGAGCGCATTGGCAGACCGTTCCTCGAAAACCGATACCCAGGCCCAGTTGCAGAAAATGCAGCGCGCCGAAGATGGAAAGAAGGCGATGGCCGAGTATGAAGCCGAAGGCGCCGCGATGCGCGCCAAGACCGAGAAGCTGCGTGCCTTGCGGCTGGCCAAGGAAGCCGCCGACGCCGCCGCAGCGCCGAAGGCCGCACCGAAAAAGGCTGGGCGGAAAACAAAGACCAAGGCCGCGCCGTTATCGGACTGGCTGAAGGATCGCGAAACCGGCGGTCGCAACAGCTGAGAGCCGTCCAATGCGCCGGATGAATTTCGCTGCGCTCGGGTCGTTCCGCAAACTGCAATCAGAACTGCATCCGGCAGGTGCGCTCTTCGACGCGATGAATGAAGCGCGCGACGTCTTCATCGGCATGATGATGGTCGATGCCGCCGAAGCGCATTTCCTCGTGACAGCGCGGACAGACCACGCGGTCGCCGTGCACGACGCGCCGGATGCGCTCGCGGAACACGGTGCGGCAGTCCTGGCATCGTACGCGCACTTTCATGTCGTCGACCGGATCGTGCATGACGGTCCTCCAGTGCAACGCTGCAATCCTGCGACGGCTTGATTGACGGATCGTTAGGAATTTTCACGGTCCGGCCGCGTGGTTTTGAAAGATTCTTACGCTTTCGCAGCGCAGCAACTGCCGACGTAAAAAAACGCCGGCCCTTTCGGGGCCGGCGTTGTCTTTCGGAAAAACCGGGGCGGCGTCAGTTGAACTTCAAACCCGCCGCTTTCACCAGCTTGAGATTGGCGTCGATCTCTTTCCTGATCAGCGCGTCGAATTCCGCCGGCGTCAGCGGCATCGGATCGATGCCCTGCGGCTTGAACTTGGCCTGCACCGCCGGCAGCGCGAGCGCCTTCTTGCTCTCCGCGTGCAGGCGGTCGACGATCGCCTTCGGCGTCTTCGCCGGCACCAGCATGCCGTTCCAGAAGGTGTAGTCGGAATCCGCAAAGCCGGCCTCGATCGTGGTCGGCACATCCGGCATGGCGCTCGAACGTTTCGGCGTGCTGACCGCAAGCGCAAGCAGCTTGCCTTCCTTGACCAGCGAAAGGCCGGACGACACACCGATGCACATGAAGTCGACCCGTCCGGTCATCACTTCGCTGAGCGCTTCGGGGCCGCCGCGGAAAGGAACGTGCGTGGCCTTGAAGCCGGCGCTGAGACGGAAGCGCTCGGCCGCCCAGTGGGTGGCGCTGCCGATGCCGGCCGATGCGTAGGTGAACGAGCCGGATTTTTTCGCGGCTTCGGCGAGATCCTTTACGGTCTTGATGCCCTTCTCCGGCGAGATCACCATCACGTTCGGCACGCTGCCGAAGGAGATGACGCCGGCAAAATCGTTCGCGGTGTCGTAGGGCACGTTCGGAAAGGCGGCCGGCGCGGCGGAATGCGCGGAGGCGTTGATCAGGATCGTGTAGCCATCGGGATCCGCCTTGGCGACCGCGGCGCTGCCGATAGTGCCGCCGGCGCCGCCGCGATTTTCCACCACGATCGGCTGGCCCAGCTGTTGCGACAGCGGCTCCAGCACCAGGCGTCCGACGATATCGACAGTGCTGCCTGCGGTGAAAGGAATGATGGCGCGGATCGGCCGCGCGGGCCAGGCCTGCGCGGATGCGAAACGCGGCAAGGCCGGCGTCGCGAGCGCGGCCCCCGCGAGTCCGAGAAAGGTGCGGCGGCTGGTGCGAATAGTCCGGTCGGTCATTCGTCAATCTCCCTGTGGATGCGCCGCCGCCCATTCGAGGGACTGCGTTGCGCGCTGCCGCCACTATGCCATCAAACGCGCCCGGAGTCCTGAGACGCGGTGGCGCTGTCCCGCATCGCGGCGCGGTTCAGCTGCGCCATGGCGCCGCTCATTGCACCGCGATGGCGTGTGAATTTCATACAGCGAAAAGCCGCGACGCCGTGACCCGCAGGCCGGCGATTATTGCGCGTCCGAGTCCAGCTTGCCGTACAATGTGAAAGTGTCGGCCGGACCATGCACCAGCAGCGTCCAGTGCGTGAATTGGTCGGCGCTGGTGCAGCCATTGCCGCGGCCATGCAGCACCAGAGTCAGCTTCTGGCCGCCGCCGGTCGCGGCGCGGAACAGGCCGTCGCCGGCGGCGCTGGCGGTCAGTTTCCATTCCTTGTAGAGCGCCGGACCCTGGCCGTCGTCCTTGCCGTAACGCGGGTCGACTTCGAAAATCGAAATGGTCTTCGGCAGCGACAAGACGAGCGTGCCGGCGCGGCCTTTCCGGTCGCGGAACGAAAACGCCCAGCGCTCCTTCGCGCGCGTCACGGTGAGTTCGTATTCCTGTTCGGGATCGGCGACGCCCTTGATCGCGTTGCCGGCTTCGCCCAGCATGAGCTGCGCGGCCTTCGCAAACCGCACCTGAGCGATTTCGTCGCGCCTGGCCGCGTCGAGCTTTTCGATTTCGACGCGCCGCCATGCGGTCTGCGTGCAGCAGGCGCAGGCTTGCGCCGCCGTCGCGGCGATCAGCGCGAGCGCGGCAAGCGACAGCGAGATACGAAGAACTGCGCGCGACGGATGCAACGGCGTGGCCATGCAAGACTCTCTTAATGTGTGTTGCGTGCGCGGATTCACGGACGCGATTCGTTCCTGGCGAACAGACGCGAACCTTGTGTCATTATGACACGAAAGGCGGCGATGCCCGCCGTCACCGCGCGGTCGGCATGCCGACGCGTTGCGCGCAGGATTGCCGCTCGCATGTTTTTCGCAAATCCGTCGCCATGCGCGCCGCCGCGATGCGTTGCGTCGATCGTTGCGGTCGTGAGCCGGCGTCGCCGGATTTCACGCGCGCGGTCGCGTCACGCGGAAACGTGATCGTCCGGGCGGCGAATGGAATACATCGTGATGAGAATCCTGCCGTCGGAATGCAACTTCCGATTGACTATTCGTTCTCACTTTGTTCCAATTAAAATTGCATGTGGCGCGAGGCGTGACGATGGCAATGGAAATCTATGTCTTTTCGGACCGCAAGCTGGAGTCGCTGGCGCAGTGGCAGGCGGCGATCGAGGCCGAGGGTTTTGCGCTGCGGGTAGCGACCGCGACCCCTTTCGAGGCGCTGAGCGGTTTTTTGCCGATGGACCTCGACGGCCGCAAGGCCGGATGCGAATGCGATCACTTCGACGCCGCCGAGACCATGGACAGTTTTTCCGATGTCGATTTCGGACGGCGCTGGCGCCACGCCCTGGCGTTCCGCTGGGGCGGCGACATGGCGGCCTGTCTCTGCGCCTATATGGCGGCGGCGGCCTATGCGCGCGCGACCGACGGCCACGTGCTCGATTGCGACGAGAACCGCATGCTCACGCCGCGCGAGGCGGCGAACGTGGTGCGCGAGCTGCAGAAATTCGTGCGGTGAGGGGAGCATCAGAGAGGCTCGTGCGCGTCTTCGGCTTGCCGGTGTCGATCGGGCACTGCGAGTAGGCGGCCTCAATCGCATACGGCGCGCCATGCACCGGAAATTTCGCCCTGATGTCGCCGACCGTCAGCGTGGAGATGCGCAGATACAGGGTTTGGGCGCGGGCCAGTTCGTTCACGAATTGCGCGACCTCGGCATTGTTGTCGACGACGATGATCTGTGGCCGTGCGAAAAATCTGGCGCTGACGTCGCGGCCCGGATTGTCGTCGAAGCGATAGGCGAGGGCCGCGGTCTTGTCGGTGCCGATCTTGACGCTGAACGAGAACCGCACGACCGGCTGATGCCGGAAGCACATTAGTTGTACCGCGCCGGCCACCGTTTCGCCGGAGAGGAAATTCGTTCTTTCGATCATCAGCCAGGCTTTGGTGACCTGCATGCCGCTGACCGGGTCGTTGCTCCGCTCGAATTTCCACTTGCCGGTGTCGGGTCCCTCCGGCTTCGCGGCGCAGCCGGCGAGCGCGATCGCGGTGGCCAGCACAGCCGGCCGAAAGACCGCATACCCAAGACCGGTCCGCACAGACGCAGCACGCACAGCGCCCTCCCGCGCACTACCTATAAGTGTGCCGCGTTCGCGTCATGCGTGCAAGGGGGTTGTGGCGGTTCAGGCGTCGGTCCGCATCATCGCCGCGACCGCCGCGACCAGAACCGCCAGCGCAAGGCACCAGAAGCCGACCAGCCAGTAGAGCAGGGCGGAGACCGCGCAGCCGGCGGCGAAATACAGGATACTGAGCGAGAGGCGGCCGAAACGGTCGCGGATCTGGGTCGCATGGGCCTGGTCGGTGCCGGTGAGCAGATCGATCGCGTCGATGGTGGCCTGCGTGGTCGAGCCGGTCATCAATGTGGTCGGCGGCAGACTGGCCAGATGCACCCGCTGGATCGCGTTCTGCAGCGCCATCGCGGCGATGCCGGCAAAACTGGTGAGCAAAGCGAGCGGCGTGTCGGGATCGGGAAACGGGCCGAAACCCACCGCCAGCGCGAAAAAGCCCGCCAGCAGCACGACCTTGGCGACCAGCAGCACGCGCAGCACCGGCAGATCGCGGGCGCGCAGCGCGCCGCCGGCCAGCCGCGCCAGCGCCACGACCAGAATGAATTCCGGCAGCGCAAGAATCTTTCCCACGATGCCGTGGCTGCCGAGCGCCAGCGTGGCGCCCAGGGTCACAAAATTTCCGGTGACATGCGCAAGGAACAGGCCCTGCAACCCGAGAAATCCGGCGGTGTCGACCAGGCCGCCATTGAAGGAGAGCAATGCGGCAATCGCTGCCGGTCCGCCGGGCTTTTTCATGCCCTCATGCTAGGCGGTTTCGCCCGCCGGGTGCAGGCCGGTTGCGCTCTTGCACACAGGCTGCGCCGACGGTCCTGACCGCGGACTCGTTTTCGTCCGCTTTGCAATCTCCTGCGGCCGGGTCAGCCGCCACCGGCCGCGCGCGCCATTGTCCGTCTGTCCGTCATCGACCAAAGGCGGAGCCGGCGTTCTCGCGCATCTGGCGCGCGGCTTGCTTGGGGAAAGGGTGCCGGGACCCTTCAGGCCAAGAAAAGAAACGCCATGTCACATCCGTTGACCAACTGTAACGAGTCGCCGAGGCTTTCTTCATCGGTGCCGCCGCTCCGCAGGTTCGGGGCGTTCCCTCGTCCGCCGCGTGTTCGCATGCGGCGGGGTCTGCTCGGTGCCGCGCTCGCGGGCGTCGCGGCGCTCTCGGTATTCGGCGCGGCGTTCGCGCGCGACTACCACTCCAATCCATGGCTGTTGTCCTGGATACCGCCCACCTGTTGCGTCACCAACGATTGCTGCTGGGAGATCAGCGAGCGTGAGCTCAGGCCCATGCCCGACGATCAGTGGCAGGTCGTGTCCACCGGCCAGGTGCGCAAGCGCACCGACTGGTCGCCCGACGGCAAGTTCTACCGCTGCGCCTGCGATTACGACTCCGCCGACCGCCACTGGGTCAAGCATCAGGGCGCCAACACGCGCTGCCTGTTTGTCCCGATGCGCGCGGCGGCGAACCGCTGGCTCGGTCTGGTGAACTAGCCGCATCGTTGCGGCATTGCCGGCGCCGCGCGGAGCGCGGTCCGGCCGGGAGAAAGTCTTTCCGCTGCGGCCGCGCAGCGGACACAGGGCTGTCCTGCACGCCGCGGCCCGCCATTGACGCGCGCCGTCGCGCGGCCGAGGATCGCCGCGCCGGTTTTCGGGATGGGGGATAGCCGTGATTCTGGGATTGTCGTTTGCCGCCTTCACACTGCTGCATGTCATCATCAGCGTAATCGCGATTGCCGCGGGCTTTGTCGTGCTGGGCGCGATGTTCTCCGCGAGCGCGCTGGGCGGCTGGACTGCCCTTTTTCTGCTCTTCACCGTGCTGACCAGCCTCACCGGCTTCCTGTTTCCGATCGGCGCGTTCACCCCGGCGCTCGGTACCGGCATCGTGGCCTCGCTGGTGCTGGTCGTCGCGCTGGTCGCGCTTTACGGCTTTCGCCTGAGCGGGCGCTGGCGCGCGATCTATGTCGTCGCCGCCGTGGCATCGCTGTATCTGAACGTGTTCGTCTTCATCGTGCAGGGTTTTCAGAAGGTGAGCTTCCTGCAGCCCTTCGCGCCGACGCAATCGGAGTCGCCGTTCCTGATCGCGCAGGGCGCAGCGCTCGTCGTTTTCATCGCGCTCGGCGCGCTGGCGGTGGCAAGGTTTCATCCGCAACGGTGGGCCGGCCTTTAGGCCCGGACGCCCGGACCCGGCCGCGCGGCGAAGTATTGCGGCCGCGCGCCCGGAGGCCGGCGCCGTCCGCACCGCGGCTTGACCTCTCTATTATTTGGGGGTACATTTAATCGCGATGACGATCACGTTCGATCCGCCGAAACGTGACCTTGCGCTCAGGCATCGCAACCTCGATTTTGCGCGGGCCGGCGACGTGTTTGCGGGGCTGACCGCGACGATCATCGACGACCGGCGCGATTACGGCGAAACGCGCTTCATCACCGCAGGCCATCTCGATGGCCGGCTGGTGGTGATGGTCTGGACCCAGCGTGGCGACGCCCGCCACATCATCTCGATGAGACATTGTCATGCCAAGGAAGAAAAAATCTGGCGCCGCCGCATGGGTTGATCCCGACGACGCGCCGGCGCTGACGGAGAAGTTTTTCGACCGCGCCGAAATCCGGAAAGGGGCGAAGCTTGTCCGGCGCGGCCGTCCGCCGCTCGACAATCCGAAACAGGCCGTCAAGTTGCGGCTCGATGCCGACGTGCTTGCCGCCTACCGCAAGACCGGCGAGGGCTGGCAGACGCGGATCAATGCCGATTTGCGGAAAGCGCGGAAGCTGAAGGCGGGGTGATTGTGGGGCGCGTGGAGCGGAGCCTGCGCTATTTGCTCTTCGTCACTTCATCCCGCTGCCTGAGCAGTCTTTGCAACTCCGCTTCCTGATCGGCGATGCGGTCGGCGTTGCGGCTCTCGTCCGCCGCGCCGGAATAGGCCGTGGCCTGCTCGGTCAGTTGGCGGATATTGTCGCGCACAATGGCGAGGCGTTGCTCGATCTCCGCAAGTGACGGGTTGTTGTCGTTGCTCATGGGACGTCGTGTCCTTTCAGGGTTTTCGCGCCGTCAGTCCGATCACGGCGGACATGCCGGAATGTCCCGGGCCTTCGTTCAGTTCGCGCTCTTCCTCGACGATGACGAGGTCGGCGAGATCTCCGAAGGCGTGCTCCAGCATCTCGCGCGTATAGAGATGTTCGACCTGCTTCGGGCCGCCGGTGCCGTATTGCAACTGCTTCGGCGTGTAGCCCTGCACGATGAGAAGCCCGCCGCGCTTGAGCGCGCGCCGCATGCCCGCCCATTTCAGCGCGCGCTGCGCCGGCGTCGAGAACTGCGTGAAAATCTCCGCGACCACGTCGAACGCGGCGTCCGGATAGGGCCAGGCATGCACGTCGGCTTCCTCGAACGTGACGCTGACCTTGTTCTCGTCCGCGAGCTTGCGCGCCTTCTCAAGCGCCGCCGGCGCGAAATCGATGGAGAGCACGTCGAGGCCCTGCTTGGCGAGCCACACGCCGTTGCGGCCCTCGCCGTCGGCGACCGCCAGCGCCTTGCCGCGCGCCGGCAGCAGCGGGCGGCACGCGGCCAGGAATTCGTTCGGCGCCTTGCCGAAGCGATAGTCCGGCGTGGAATAGCGTTCCTGCCAGTGGGAGAGTTCGGAGGTGGTGGTCATCGCAGGTCGCACCAATATTGTGTGCCGCCTTCATCGCGCAAAATCCCCTCGGGTGGAAATGCGAAAATTGGCATCGCACCCGCCTTGACTGTGTTCCCGTTTTGTTCTATCGAGAGTTGTGGGATTTGAGCGAGTTAGATGTGAGTGAGGGCGGCCATGGGGGAGTCACTGCTCTTCGCGTTTCATGACGAGACGCTCTACACGTTCGGGCGCGGGGAAAAGTATTCGGCGTCGGTGTTCGGCGGGCCATCGCGGGCCAGGATGGCGGGGCGAGCGTTTGGACCAAAGCCGCTGCATCACATTGCGCGTCTGGGCGCCTGTCATATTCCCGCGCTCGTCGCGCATCATTTGTTCGATCTCCCGCTGATTTACGGAATGTATTACTGCGGCCAGCAGAGCTACCGCGTCGACTACGGCCATCACATCGAATTGCTGTACATCGAGACCGCGACGCCCGTCGACGATTGGCCCTATCCGGATTTTCCGCCGCTTCTACCTTATGTGCCGCTGCAACTGCAGGCCGAACCATCGCGCACAAGCTACGACGAATTTGCGGAGCGATTTCCCAACATGCCGGAACGGCAGCGCGCCGACATGATTGTCGCCGTGCCGCCACCCGCGACAATCGGGCTCTCGCTCTGGGGCGATGACGGCGACGGAGAAGATGTCACCATTGTGTTCGAATGCGATCTGAAGAACCGGATCGTCAGCGCAAGCAATGTCTGCAGTTAGCGAGTAGCCCGCATGGAGCGTAGCCTCATCCTTCGAGATGCCCGCCTTCGCTGACGCGTCGGCGGGCTCCTCAGGATGAGGGCGGGGTGAGTCAGAGCGCCTTGTTGCTGTCCTTCACCTTCTCGGCATCGACATAGACCTGCCCGCCCATCGCCTTGAACTTGGCGCTCATCTCCGCCATGCCTTGAATCGCCTTCTGCTCATTGTCGCCGAGGCTCGCCGCATAATCCCGCACGTCCTGGGTGATCTTCATCGAGCAGAACTTGGGGCCGCACATCGAGCAGAAATGCGCGACCTTGTGCGCGTCCTTGGGCAGCGTCTCGTCGTGATAGCTGCGCGCGGTGTCGGGATCGAGACCGAGATTGAACTGGTCCTCCCAGCGGAAGTCGAAGCGCGCGCGGCTGAGCGCGTCGTCGCGCAATTGCGCGGCCGGGTGGCCCTTGGCGAGATCGGCGGCGTGCGCTGCGATCTTGTAGGTGATCACGCCTTCTTTCACGTCGTCGCGGTTGGGCAGCCCGAGATGCTCCTTCGGCGTGACGTAGCAGAGCATGGCGCAGCCGAACCAGCCGATCATGGCGGCGCCGATGCCCGACGTGATGTGGTCGTAGCCCGGCGCGATGTCGGTGGTGAGCGGACCGAGCGTGTAGAACGGCGCCTCGCCGCATTCCTTCAGTTGCTTGTCCATGTTGATCTTGATCTTGTGCAGCGGCACGTGGCCCGGCCCCTCGATCATCACCTGGCAGCCCTTCTTCCAGGCGATCTGCGTCAGCTCGCCGAGCGTCTCGAGTTCCGCGAATTGCGCGCGGTCGTTGGCGTCGGCGATGGAGCCCGGCCGCAGGCCGTCGCCGAGCGAGAAGCTCACATCATACTTGCGCATGATGTCGCAGATCTCCTCGAAGCGCTCGTACAGAAAACTTTCCTTGTGCCGCGACAGGCACCATTTCGCCATGATGCTGCCGCCGCGCGAGACGATGCCGGTGACGCGGTTGGCGGTCAGCGGCACATAGGCCAGCCGCACGCCGGCATGGATGGTGAAATAATCCACGCCCTGTTCGCATTGCTCGATCAGCGTGTCCTTGTAGCACTCCCAGTCGAGCTTGACCGGGTCGCCGTCAACCTTCTCCAGCGCCTGGTAGATCGGCACGGTGCCGATCGGTACCGGCGAATTGCGCAAAATCCATTCGCGGGTGTTGTGGATGTTGCGGCCGGTGGACAGATCCATCACCGTATCGGCGCCCCAGCGGATCGCCCATACCATCTTCTCGATCTCTTCTTCCACGGACGATGTGACCGCCGAATTGCCGATATTGGCGTTGATCTTCACCAGGAAGTTGCGGCCGATGATCATCGGCTCGAGTTCGCCGTGATTGATGTTGGCCGGAATGATGGCGCGTCCGCGGGCGATCTCCTCGCGCACAAATTCGGGCGTGATGAAGGCCGGCACCGACGCGCCAAAGCTCTCGCCGTCGGTCAGGGCCGCTTCCGCGCGCTCCAGCATCTTTTTGCGGCCGAGATTCTCGCGCTCGGCGACATAGATCATCTCCTTGGTGATGATCCCGGCTTTCGCGAATTCGTATTGCGTCACCGGCGCATCGCCGATTCCGCGCAAGGGCTTTGGCGTGTTGGGGAAGGCGCGCGCGAGATATTTTCCGGTGGCGTTGCCGTTGTCGACGGCCTTGATCGGGCGGCCGTCATAGTCCTCCACGCCGCCGCGCGCCTTCACCCAGGCGATGCGCGCGCGCGGCAGGCCCTTTTCGACGTCGATGGTGACGCTCTCCTCGGTGTACGGCCCCGACGTGTCATAGACCGGCAGCGGCGGCTCGCCGGATTCCTGCGACAACACGATCTCGCGCAAAGGCACGCGCAGGTCGGGTGCGGCGTCGGGCACCGCATGGACCTTGCGCGAGGCGGGCAGCGCGCCGGTCGTGACCTTGGGCGTCTCGAGATTGGGATTGTGGATGTTCATTTTTGATGGTCCGTTCGTTAGCGCACGTAGCCGTAATAGGAGAGAATGGCGCCGAGGATGAGCGTAACGGCGCCGCCGACGGTCAGGTGAAGGGGATTGGCGATCATTCGGGAGCCGAGCCGCGTCACCTCCTGCGGGAACAGGATGCGAAACGCGCCGCCGATCACGGCGAGCCAGCCGAGGAGCGTGATGATCGCGCGCCAGTCGGCGGCCCACACATTATGTGTCAGCACCACGGCGAGACCGGGCACGAGCGCCAGAAGGCCGGCAATATAAATAAGCGCGCGGCTGGCCAGGAATTCCTTGGCCATGGCGCGGTATCCGTCGCGGTTGATCAGCATGCCGAGGCCGATGACGAGCAGCATCGGACCAATCAACTGGGCGAGAAAGTGCGAGGTCTGCATCGTGTCCTGTCCCTTCGCCGGCATGACCCGGATCAGGTTCAAAGGGTTACCGCGGCGTCTTTCAAAAAGACCTTGCGGAATCTCAGCCCCAGACGGGACTCCCCTCGGAACGGCGCTAATCTATGCTTCTGCGGCCGGGTGTCAACGCGCCGGATCCGGCAGGAACGTCATCTTCACCAGATCGCGGTAGAGCAGGACCTGCCGCGGCAGGATGGTGACGTCCTGCAGCAGCCGGCCGAGGATCAGCCCGCCCTCGACATTGGAGGCCGCCATGTCTGCAAGCGCCTCGAAATCCACATCCTGCCGCGGCGGATAACGCTGCGCGATCAACTCCAGCCGTTCGCGGAACCGCTTGCGCCAGGCCAGCACGCTGCTCTTGTTGAGCTCGCGGATGTCCTTGTTGAAGAGCTGGTCCTGATAGCAGAACGAGGCCGCCAGGCATCCCGGATGCGCCTCCGGCAGATTGCCCAGCATTTCCGCGAACAGCTTCAGCCCGACCAGAAAGCCGTGCAGCGGGTCGTCGTTCAGTTCGTCGCCGCGGCGGAAGATGTCGTCGAGCAATTGCGAGTCATGCGCGATGTAGCGCAGCATCATCGCCTTCGCGAGCTCGCCCTTGTCCTTGAAGTGATAGAAGAAGCCGCTCTTGGTGATGCCGACGGCGGCGATCAGCTCCTCGATCGAGGTCGCGGCAAAGCCCTTGGCCAGCACCGCAGCTTCGGCCACTTCCAGGATCTTTTCGCGCGTGTCGCGCCGGGGCGGGGTTTCGAGCATGACGGCACTGTACCACGAGTCCAGTTGACCGGAAAAATGCAACAAATTCCGGCCTCATTCGCGGAAATCCCTGCGCGCGCGGCCTGTTTTTCCGGCGTCGGGCATGAACCGGACCGGCCCGCCGCTGCACCAACAGACGGCTAGGCGCGGGCCGCCGTCTTTGCGAAGTCCCGCGCCGCACCCATTGCATTCGAATTCACGTTTCTGACCGGGACTTTTGACCGATGGCCAAATATCGCAGCAATCTGCCGCAACTCGCGGACAAGCTCTTTCTCACCGACAGCGGTTTCGAGACCACGCTGGTCTTTCATGACGGGATCGACCTGCCGTGCTTCGCCAGCTTCGACCTGATGAAGAACGCCGACGGCGTCGCGCGCACCCGCGCCTATTACGCGCGCCATATCGCGATGGCCAAGAGCAACGGGCTCGGCTTCGTGCTGGAAAGCGCCACCTGGCGCGCCAATCCGGACTGGGGCCGCAAGGTCGGCTATTCGCTGGAGGCGCTCGCCGACGTCAACCGCCGCTGCGTCGGCCTGATGGCGGATCTGCGCCGCGAGCACGAAACGTCGCAATCGCCGATGGTCGTTTCCGGCAATATCGGTCCGCGCGGCGACGGCTACCGCATCGACAACGCGATGACCGCCAAGGAGGCGCAGGATTATCACGGCTGGCAGATCGGGGTGTTCCGCGACACCGAGGCCGATATGGTCTCGGCCTTCACGCTCAATTATGTCGAGGAAGCGATCGGCATTGCGAAAGCCGCGAACGCGTCCGGCCTTCCGGTGGTGATCTCGTTCACGCTGGAGACCGACGGCAACCTGCCGTCCGGCCAGACGCTGAAGGAGGCGATCGAGCAGGTCGATCGCGAGACCGGCGCGGCGCCCGCCTATTACATGATCAACTGCGCGCACCCGACGCATTTCGACGGCGCGCTGCGCAGGAAGGAACGCTGGCTCACGCGGTTGCGCGGCCTGCGCGCCAATGCCTCGAAACGCAGCCATGCCGAACTCGACACCGCGCCCGATCTGGATATCGGCGATCCGGTGGAACTCGGGCGCCACTATCGCGACCTGCGCGCGCGCATGAAGCACCTCACCGTGCTGGGCGGCTGTTGCGGCACCGACCACCGTCATCTTGAGCAGATCTGCATCGCCTGCACCGAAGTGGCGGCCTAGGGCAATCTGCTGACGGCAACGCGCACGTTGCCGTCGGCTTCCGCGATCACACGCAGCATCCTGGAATCGAACTCGATGCCGACCAGCCGCAATCCGGTGACGGCGGCGTCCACCCGCACGCCGTCCTGCTGCTGGCGGAAATCGGCGAGCGCGCCTTCGATGCTCTTGCGCGCATTGGCGGCAAAGGGCTTCAGGTCGACCACGGCGTTTTTCGCGAGCGCCGCTTCCAGATAGGGCACCGCCGCCTTCGCCGCCGCGCCGAGCAGCCCGAAGGCGGCCTCCGACTCCACCGCCAGCGAAATATTCTCCAGCCGCAACATCTGCTCGGCCTTGTCGAGCAGCGGCCGGCCCCAGACATGGATGGTGGCCTCGGTGCCGAAGCCGAACCAGCTCTTGCGCTCGGTCGCCTTCACGCGCAGCGAGATCAGAAGCCGCTCGCCGGCGGCGCCGACCGAGGCGCGCAGCACCGTGACCTGCACCGGTCCGGAGCCGTCTTCCGGAAACGACTTGTTCTTCAGTTGCGGTTCCAGGATGCGATTGAGTTCGGTGAACGGCACGTCGATCGGCACGCCGATATTGACGCGGCCCTGCTCCATCTGCGGCACCAGATCGAGCTTGGCGGGGAACGGGCAGCTTGGCTTTGTCTCCTCGGCGACGATGCGGGTCTGCGCCTGCACGCCGAGCGTGAGCGTCACCGCATTGGCGTCGGTGCGCGGCTGCGCCGCGAAGGCGCGGGTCGGCCGCAGCTCGAGCCACAATTTCGGCAGGCCGGAGCCGGCCGCGCCGAGCGCGATCGAGCGGCACATCTTCGTCCATTCGCGCCGCGCCGCCTGTTCCAGGAACGGATCATTGCGCAGCCGAGTCTGCAACGCCGCCATCTGTTCGGCCACCGCCTTGTCGAGCAGCGGGCGCACTTCGTTGGAGGCGCTGAGCTTCAGTCCGGCGATCGACAGATTGGCGTCCGCGACCGAGACCTGCGCGTTGAGATTGGGCTCCAGCCGCCAGTCGGTGGTGATGGCGGGTCGCGACAGCACCGCGACATTGCCGCGGATGTCGGCGCGCTGGTCGAGCGCCTTGCCGGTCAGCTTCTGCACGCCGGAGCCGAGCCCGCTGCTCACGAGGCCCGCCAGGGCGCCGGTCAGGTTTCCGGCCTGATCGGCGATCTGACCGGTGACGCGCAAACTGCCGTTCAGCGTTGTCGCGACGGTCACGCCGTCGGTCTTGCCGCTGAGGATCAGCGGCGAACGCGCCACCTGCCAGCCGATCTCGGCTTTCGACAACAATTTGCTGACCGGATTGTCAGGCTTGCCGGAAAAATCGCGCGGCGCCGCGCGATCCAGCGTGGCCTGGATCGCACTCAATGCAATGGCGGCCGGCGCGATGATGGTCGAGGTGCGGGTGGCGGCGGGCAAGGGCGGCAATTGCGCGAGCGCCGGCGGCGCGTCGGAGACCGATGGCGCCAGGAGATCCATGATCCAGAGCGTGCCGAAGAAGAACGCGACCACCACGGCGACGCCGCCCAGCAATCTGGCGCCCGGAATGGTTGTGCGTATCCCCCGCATTGCGCTTGTGCCTTCGCGCGCCATTGAATCGGCGCGCGAAGTCTAATGCGGCGGCCTGCGGCAAGCTAGGCCATCTGCGCCGGCGAAATGCGGCTTACAGCCTCGACGCCATGTGGCGGGTATCGGGCAATACGACGACCTTTGTGCCGATCCTAGCGCGTTCGTAGAGATCGGTGACATCCTCGTTCAGCATGCGGATGCAGCCCGACGAGACGCGCTGGCCGATGCTGGAGGGCACGTTGGTGCCGTGGATGCGATAGATCGTGCCGCCGAGATAGAGTGCGCGCGCACCCAGCGGATTGTGCGGGCCGCCGGCGACGAAGCGCGGCAGATAGGGCTGGCGCGCGATCATTTCGGCGGGTGGCACCCAGTCCGGCCACTCGGCCTTGCGGTCGATCGCCTTTACGCCCGACCAGCGGAAGCCGTCGCGCCCGACGCCGATGCCGTAACGCACGGCCTGTCCGTTGCCGAGCACATAATAGAGATAGGTGTTCGGCGTATCGATAATGATGGTGCCGGCCGGCTCGCGGCTGGCATAGCTGACGATCTGGCGGCGCAGATGCGCGGGAGTTTCGGCGTCGCCCTGCTCCGCCTCGACCGGCCGTTGCTGGACCTGCGGCGCCTGCTGCACCTGCGGTTGCGGGAAGATCTGGAACAGCGGAAACGGTACCGCCGGGTCGTTGTAGGCCAGGGTCTGCGCGCCGGCGCTACCGCAGGCCAGCATCGAGACCGCGAAAATGGTGCTTCCCAGACCAGACAGGCGATTGTTCGCCATGACACACTCCGACGAGAACCCCTCCGCAGCCCCTGCTGCCCTTATGCCGGAGACAAGTGAAAGAAGCCGATCCGGTTCCGCCCGATTTTTTCGGCGCCGGGTGGAACTCGGTTTACCTTAAGGGATTATGCGGCGTTGCCGTCCGCTTAGCTCTTCCGGCCCATGCGGTGCAGCTTGAGGATGGCGTAAACCGCCTCGTTGGCGGGCGTCGGCACGCGCAACGCGCGCCCGAGCGCAACCACCTTTCCGGCCAGCCAGTCGAGCTCCAGCCGGTTGCCGGCCTCCAGATCGTTGAACTGGGAGGCCTTCATGGTCGGCAGCGCGGCATCCGCGAACGCCATCTGCTGGTCGACATAATCGTCCGGGACGCGAACGCCGCTGGCGCGCGCGACGGCGTGCGTCTCTTCCATGATCTTGCGGAAAAAGGCGCGCGTATCGGGATCGCCCACGATCGGGCCGAGCGTGCTGCGCATGGCGGCGGTCGCTCCGGACGTGCCGGTGAGCAGAACGAATTTCTGCCAGCGGTCGCGCGCGATGTCGTCGGAGAGAACGGCGTCGATGCCGGCGTCCTGCGACGCTTTCACAAAAGCCTGCAATTTCGGATCGCTGCGACGATCGGGAAAGCCGCAGGTGAATCTTGCAAACGTGCTGGTGTGCCGGATCACGCCGGGTTCGGGCATGACGGTGACCACATGCGTGGTGCCGCCGGCGACATGATCGGCGCCGAGGATCGGCACCAGCCGCTCCACGCTGTCGACGCCGTTCTGCAAGGTGATGACGCGGGTGTCCGGTCCGACCAGCGGTTTCGTCAGCGCGCCTGCCTTTTCGGTGTCCCACAGCTTCACCGCGAACATCACGATATCGACCGGGCCGACGCTTGCGGGATCGTCGGTCGCGCGCACATTCGTCAGATGCGCATCGCCCAGCACGCTCTCGATCTTCAGGCCGTTCTTGCGGATGGCCTCGAGATGCGCGCCGCGCGCGATGAAGATGACGTCGTGTCCGGCCTGCGCCAGACGCGCGCCGAAATAACCGCCGACCGCTCCCGCGGCCATGATGGCAATGCGCATGATGTTATGTCCCGGTGTCGGATGTCTGCTTGTGCGCGGGCGTGGTGGCCTCGGGCACGGAGTCGGTGGAGGCGAAATAGGGCTTGATGTCGATAAGGGGCGTATTGTCGAGGCAGTCGAGGCCGATCACCGACAGCCGGGAGCCGTCGATGTTGAGCAGGCGGACCACGCTGAGCGCCACCGGATTGGGCCGCACCGGCGAGCGCAACGAGAATGTGCCGCGCGGGGCGCTGGCATGGCGCGGGGTCTGCTGCACCAGATCGCGCCGGGCCTCGTTCATCCAGTAGAGGACGATCAGGTGCGAATAGCCGGCCACGTCTTTGAGGGCGGCCGCGAAGCGCGGATCGACCTCGATGGTACAGACGTCCCCGCGCTCCCGCGCCTCGCGGGCATTGTGCGGACAGTCCTGCCGGCGGGTCCAGGGCGTGCGGATCCGGCCGATGAAATAGAGCTGGGCGTCGAACCGGCCGGGCAGGGCGACCGCGATTTCGCCGTCCCGGATGTCGGCCGGACCGTCGGCAGGAGGGGTTTGGGTCATTTGCCGACCGTAACCCGGGGCTGGGGCCGGTGAAACCGGTTCGAAACCCTAAATGCAAGGAACTGGACCGTCCCAATGAATGGGCTTGCGCCCACCGGATTGACGTATAAAGATATTGTTATATCAAATCCGGACCGCTGTGATGGTAACACCCCTCTCGTTCGAGTCGATGCATGCGGCGCTGAAGGCGAGCGCCGAAGGCACCCGCCTGCGCGTGCTCGCCCTGCTGGCCGAGACCGAACTCACCGTGTCCGACCTGACCGAGATCCTCCGGCAATCGCAGCCGCGCATCTCGCGCCATCTCAAGCTGCTGTCGGAAGCCGGCCTGATCGAGCGCCACCGCGAGGGCGCCTGGGCCTTTTTCCGCATGGCCGATCGCGGCGAGAGCGCCCAGCTCGGCCGTCTGCTGGTCGAGCGCCTAGATCCCGAAGACCCGACCCTGGCGCGCGACCGCGAGCGGCTCGCCGCCGTGCGCGAGCAGCGCGCCAGGCAGGCGCAGGATTATTTCCGGGCGCATGCCGCCGAATGGGACCGCATCCGCAAACTGCACACCGCCGATTCCGCGGTGGAGGACGCCATCGTGATGGCCTTGTCCGACAAGCCGTTCCGAGCGCTGCTCGACCTCGGCACCGGCACAGGGCGGATGCTGGAACTGTTCGGCCCCAATCTCGAGCGCGGGCTCGGCATCGACCTGTCGCCGGCCATGCTGTCGCTGGCGCGCGCGCGGCTGGAACGCGCCGGCCTGAAGAATTGCAGCGTGCGGCAGGGTGACATCTACAATCTGCCGCTGGCGCGCGAATCCTTCGACGTCGTGATCATCCACCAGGTGCTGCATTATCTCGACGACGGCGCGCGCGCCGTGCGCGAGGCCGCGCGCGTGCTGGCGCCCAACGGCCGCCTGCTGGTGGTGGATTTCGCCCCGCACGATCTGGAATTCCTGCGCGAGGAACACGCGCATCGCCGTCTCGGCTTCGCACCGGAGGCGGTGTCGCAATGGCTGCAGGCCGCCGGCCTCGACGTCACCATGCAGCGGAGCATTGCGCCCGAGCCGGGCTCCGACGGCAAGATCGCGGTGTCGCTGTGGCTGGCGCATGATCCGCGCGTGCGCGTCGCCAATCGCCTCGGCGTGGTGGCGTAATGAGCGAAGCCCGCACCAGCCGGCTGCATGGCACGGGACTGGCCGACCGCATCCGCGTGTCATTCGAATTCTTTCCGCCGAAAACGGAGGAGATGGAGGCGACGCTCTGGGAGTCGATCAAGAAACTCGCGCCGCTGTCGCCGCATTTCGTGTCGGTAACCTATGGCGCCGGCGGCTCCACGCGCGAACGCACGCATGCGACGGTGAAGCGCATCCTGACCGAGACCTCGCTCACGCCGGCCGCGCATCTGACCTGTGTCGACGCCACGCGCGATGAAGTGGACGGGGTGATCCGCAATTATGCCGCCATCGGCGTGCGCCACATCGTGGCGTTGCGCGGTGATCCGACGGCGGGGGCCGGCACGCCCTATGCGCCGCATCCCGGCGGCTATGTGAATGCAGCCGATCTGGTCGCCGGCATCAGGCGCATCGCCGATTTCGAGGTGTCGGTCTCGGCCTATCCGGAAAAGCATCCCGACAGCCCGACGGTGGATGCCGATATCGACATGCTGAAGGCCAAGGTCGATGCCGGCGCGAGCCGCGCCATCACCCAGTTCTTCTTCGAGAACGATCTGTATTTCCGCTATCTCGACCGCGTGCGGGCGCGCGGCATCGACGTGCCGGTGGTGCCGGGCATCCTGCCGGTGCAGAATTTCAAGCAGGCCAAAAATTTTGCCGAGCGCACGGGCGCCTCCGTTCCGCGCTGGCTGGCGGAACGCTTCGAGGGGCTGGACGACGATATCGCCACCCGCAAGCTGGTCGCCGCCGCCGTCGCCGCCGAACAGGTGATCGACCTGGTCGACCGCGGCGTCACCGATTTCCACTTCTACACCATGAACCGCGCCGATCTCGTCTACGCGATCTGCCATCTGCTCGGGCTGCGGCCGGATGCGAAGGAAGCGGCCTAGGCCATGTCGGGAATTAAGAAAATTTCAGTCGTCGAACAGACGCTCCGCGCCACCGCCGCGGAACGCATCCTGCTGCTCGACGGCGGCATGGGCACCATGCTGCAGGACCTCAAGCTCGACGAGCACGGTTTTCGCGGCGCCCGCTTCGCCGACTGGCCGCGCGATCTGCGCGGCAACAACGACCTTCTGGTGCTGACGCGGCCGGACGCCGTGCGCGCCATCCATCTGCAATATTTCCGCGCCGGCGCCGACATCGTCTCCACCAATACTTTCTCGTCGACGTCGATCGCGCAGGCCGATTACGGCATGGAAGCGCTCGTGCAGGAACTGAATCGCGACGCCGCGCGGCTGGTGCGCGAGGCCGCCGCGTTCGCCGAGAAAGAAGACGGCCGCAAGCGTTTCGCCGCCGGCGCGATGGGGCCGACCAACCGCACCGCCTCGATCTCGCCGGACGTGAACAATCCGGGTTTCCGCGCGGTCAGCTTCGACGAACTGAAGGCGGCCTATGCCGAACAGGCCGCCGCGCTGATCGACGGCGGCGTCGACATCCTGCTGGTCGAGACGATCTTCGACACCCTCAACGCCAAGGCCGCGCTCTGCGCCATCGCCGAACTGGAGGAAAAGCTGGGCAAGACCATCCCGGTGATGATCTCCGGCACCATCACCGACCTGTCGGGCCGCACGCTGTCGGGTCAGACGCCGGAAGCGTTCTGGAACGCGGTGCGGCACGCCGCGCCGCTCTCTATTGGGCTGAATTGCGCGCTCGGCGCCAGGGAGATGCGCGCGCATATCGCGGAGATTGCCCGCATCGCCGACACGCTGACCTGCGCCTATCCCAATGCCGGCCTGCCGAACGAATTCGGGCTTTACGACGAGAGCCCGGAGCACATGGCCGAACTGCTGGGCGAATTCGCCGCCTCCGGCCTGGTCAATATCGTCGGCGGCTGCTGCGGCACCACGCCCGCGCATATGCATGCGATCGCGCAGGCGGTGAAGGGCGCGACGCCGCGCAGGATTCCGCGGATCAAGCCGATGCTGCGGCTGTCCGGCCTCGAGCCCTTCACGCTGACGCCGGAAATCCCGTTCGTGAATGTCGGCGAGCGCACCAACGTCACCGGCTCGGCCCGGTTCCGCAAGCTGATCACCGCCGGCGACTACACCGCCGGCCTCGCCATCGCGCGCGACCAGGTGGAGAACGGCGCGCAGGTGATCGACGTCAACATGGACGA
This sequence comes from Pseudorhodoplanes sp., assembly GCA_022843165.1. Classification (GTDB taxonomy): domain Bacteria; phylum Pseudomonadota; class Alphaproteobacteria; order Rhizobiales; family Xanthobacteraceae; genus Pseudorhodoplanes. The sequence continues at coordinate 38,474 of JALHOD010000004.1, read as the reverse complement.
GGGACTGCTCGATTCCGAACAGGCGATGGTCACTTTCCTCAACCTGATCGCCGCCGAGCCCGATATCGCGCGCGTGCCGGTGATGATCGATTCATCCAAGTTCTCGGTGATCGAGGCCGGCCTGAAATGCGTGCAGGGCAAGGCGATCGTCAATTCGATCTCGATGAAGGAAGGCGAAGAGGCCTTCATCCATCACGCAAAGATCGTGCGCCGCTACGGCGCCGCCGTGGTGGTGATGGCGTTCGACGAACAGGGCCAGGCCGACACCTTCGAGCGCAAGACCGAGATCTGCAAGCGCGCCTACGACATCCTGGTGAACAAGGTCGGCTTCCCGCCGGAAGACATTATTTTTGACCCCAACATCTTCGCCGTGGCGACCGGCATCGAGGAGCATAACGGCTATGGCGTCGCCTTCATCGAGGCGACGCGCTGGATCCGCCAGAACCTGCCGCACGCGCATGTCTCCGGCGGCGTGTCGAATCTCTCGTTCTCGTTCCGCGGCAACGAGCCGGTGCGCGAGGCGATGCATTCGGTGTTTCTCTATCACGCCATCAAGGCCGGCATGGATATGGGCATCGTCAATGCCGGCCAGATGGCGGTGTATGACGACCTCGATGCGGAATTGCGCGAGGCCTGCGAGGACGTGGTGCTCAACCGTCGTGCGGACGCGGCAGATCGCCTGCTCGACATCGCCAAGCGCTTCCACGGCAAGACCAGGGAAAAAGCCGAAGCCGATCTGGCCTGGCGCGAATGGCCGGTGGAGAAGCGGCTGTCGCACGCGCTGGTGCACGGCCTCACCGATTTCATCATCGAAGACACCGAGGAGGCGCGCGCCAGGGCCAAGCGTCCGCTCGACGTGATCGAAGGCCCGCTGATGGACGGCATGAACGTGGTCGGCGACCTGTTCGGGTCCGGCAAGATGTTCCTGCCGCAGGTGGTGAAGTCCGCGCGGGTGATGAAACAGGCGGTGGCCTATCTCATGCCCTATATGGACGCCGAGAAAGCTGCCAACGATCGCGGCCAGAGCAGCTCCAACGGCAAGATCGTGATGGCGACCGTGAAGGGCGACGTGCACGATATCGGCAAGAACATCGTCGGCGTCGTGCTCCAGTGCAACAATTACGAGGTGATCGATCTCGGCGTCATGGTGCCGGCGGCAAAGATCCTGGAGATCGCGCGCGCCGAGCAGGCCGACATCATCGGCCTGTCCGGCCTGATCACCCCCTCGCTCGACGAGATGTGTCACGTGGCCGCCGAGATGGAGCGGCAGGGATTCGATCTGCCGCTGATGATCGGCGGCGCCACCACCAGCCGCGTGCATACCGCGGTGAAGATCCATCCCAACTACAATAAGGGCCAGACGGTCTATGTGACCGACGCCAGCCGCGCGGTCGGCGTCGCCGGCGCGCTGATGGCCGAGGGCGGGCGCACCGATTATGTCCGCAACCTGCGCGAGGAATATGCCCAGATCGCCGCCGCACATGCGCGCGGGCAGGAGGACAAGAAGCGGCTGTCGCTCGCCGACGCGCGCGCGAACGGCCTGACGCTCGACTGGTCCGGCTATGTGCCGCCGAAACCGTCCTTCCTCGGGACCAAGCTGCTGGAGGATTATCCGCTCGCCGAACTCGTCGACTATATCGACTGGACGCCGTTCTTCTCGACCTGGGAACTGACCGGCAAATATCCCGATATTCTCAGCGACGCCAAATTCGGCGAAGCCGCGCGCTCGCTCTATGCCGATGCGCAGGAAATGCTGAAGCGCATCACCGGCGAGGGCTGGTTCAAGGCCGCCGCCGCGGTCGGGTTCTGGCCGGCGAACAGCGAGGGCGACGACATCGCGGTGTTCGATCCGGCGCGCAAGTCCGAGATCGCCCGGCTGCATGGGCTGCGCCAGCAGATCGCGCGCCGCGAGGGCCGCTTCAATGTGGCGATTTCCGATTTCGTGGCGCCGCGCGCGACCGGCCTCGAGGATTACATCGGCGCCTTCGTGGTGACCGCCGGCATCGGCGAGGACGACGTCGCCGAGCGCTACAAGAAGGCCAATGACGATTACTCCTCGATCATGATCAAGGCTTTGGCCGACCGGCTGGCGGAGGCTTTTGCCGAGCGCCTGCACGAGAAGGTGCGCAAGGAGTTGTGGGGATTTGCGCCCGGCGAGCATTTCAGCCGCGCCGAACTGATCGCGGAAAAATACCAAGGCATCCGTCCGGCGCCGGGCTATCCGGCGCAGCCCGACCACACCGAGAAGGACACGCTGTTCCGCCTGATCGAGGGCGAGCGCATCGGCGTGAAGTTGACCGAGAGCTTTGCGATGTGGCCGGGCGCGTCGGTCTGCGGGCTGTATTTCAGCCACCCGGAGAGCCATTATTTCGGCGTCGGCAAGATCGAGCGCGACCAGGTCGAGGACTATGCCCGACGCAAGGGCTGGACCGTCGGGGAATGCGAGAAGTGGCTGGCCCCGATCCTCAACTACAATCCCGCGACCGTCGGCAAGGCGCGGGCGGCCGCCTGATTTTCAAATCGTGAAATGTCGGTCGTCCAAAAAGCAAGACACCGGAGGGATGCCCCGCTCCGGTGTCTGCTGAAAGCTCAGGCCGCATTCAGATGGCGGCGTGTTGGTCTTATGGCTTGTCCTGCAGGCTCGAAATCAAAACGCACCAAGCAGGACCGCGCCGACAAAAGCGAAGACGGCGCAGACAGCCAGGACATTCAGTTTCAAGGCAAGGTGCATAAGGCCTCCCTTTGTTAAGATGTACGAATTCTAGCAGACGCGGGAACCGGCTCGAAGCCCACAACGCCGCATTTGCCGGAAAGTGCCTCAGGGGAAGCTGAAAACGTGACGTTTTGGCTAGCAAGAACCTGATATTTCTACATAAATTATTTTCCACACGGCGCCGCCGGGACCCGCAAGTGATTGATTTTTCAGGCCGGACGCGGGCAATTGTGGCGCAATTTCAGGTTGAAAATATGCATGGCGACTCCTTTTCGTCCCGGGCGGCTCAGGACGAACGCCCCAGGCGCAGCAGGATCCGCTCGGCCAGCCGGCGGGCGACCGGCATGACCAGAAAGCCGGTGATGGCGGCGACCGGCCATGCGACGGCATAGGCCTTGGCCCATTGCCGGAAAAAGCCCGGATCGAAGCCGAGATTCAGGAACGTGGCGATGAAGGTCACCACCAGCACCATCACAATGGTCATCAGCATCGCCGTCAGCAGCCGTGTCTTCCAGTCCATTTCCAGTCCTCTTGCGGGCGCCGAATTGAGCGCAAGGCCGCCCCGACATCAAGCCGGAAACCACTTGGTAACACTAACGGACTCATGCAGCGGGCGGGTCCGGCAAGATTGAAGAGACGTTAACAGAGTCATTCGCATTGTCCGGGTCATGTCCCGTGGCGTGCGTCTGGTCCTGCTCGGTTGCTGCGTGCTCGTCGCCCTCGCGGGCTGCGGGCGCTATTTTTTCGCGCAGCGCGATCCTTGGCGTAAAGAGGCCGAGCTCACCTGCCTGAAATCCGGCGCCGTCAAGGAAAGCCAGGTGCTGGTGCGGGTCGAACCGATCAACGGTCCCGGCATCTGCGGAGCGGAATTTCCGCTGAAAGTGGTCGCGCTCGGTGAGGTTTCGAGCGCCATGGGCTATTCCGGCGACGTCCGCCCCCCCGGCGCCATTCCCAACGCAGCCGCGTCTTCCGCCCCGTGGCCGCAGGCCGAGCCGCGTTACGGCAATCCCTACGGACAATCGCATGCGCCGGCGCGCCCGGCGCCACGGCTGTCCGCGCCGCAGACCTATGAGCCGCACGTGGGAACCGCGCCGCGCGGCGCCGTCGAGTCCGCGCCGCTGAACGCGCCTTTGTCGATCACGCCGCGGGGGCCGGACCAGCGCGGCTCAACGGCCGGCTCTTACGATCGTGCCGCAATCCGCAGCGCGCCGGCGGCGTCCGCGGGCCGGCGTCCGTCGGTCTATGACGCGCCAGGCTCGGCGCCGCCCGACGATGAAGATGACATCGCGGATACGCCGCTGCGCGCGCCGGCGCAGGGCCGGCCAACCTATCAGCAGCGTCCGCAAAGCGTGCCGTTGTCGCCGCGCGGAATATATACCGGGACGGTCGGACCGGTGGAGATCAAGCCGACGGCGACGCTGGCCTGTCCGATCGTGTCGGCGCTCGATCAATGGATCGCGAGTTCCGTGCAGCCCGCCGCTTTGCGCTGGTTCCGCCAGCCGGTGACCGAGATCCGGCAGATTTCCGCCTATTCCTGCCGCGGCATGAACGGCCAGGCCGGCGCGCGGATTTCCGAACATGCCTTCGGCAATGCGCTCGACATCGCCTCGTTCGTTCTGGCCGACGGGCGCAAGGTGACGGTGAAGAATGGCTGGCGCGGGACGCCGGAAGAGCAGGGCTTTCTGCGCGACGTGCAGGGCGCGGCCTGCGAGCAATTCACGACGGTGCTGGCGCCCGGTTCCAACCGCTTTCACTACGACCACATCCATGTCGATCTGATGCGGCGCGACAGCGGGCGCACGATCTGCAATCCCGATGCGGTGGCGGGCGAGGTGATCGCCGCGCGCGCGGCGCAGGAGCGCGGCTATGCCGGCGGACGCGATCCCGGCGCTACCGGCTCGATCGGCAAGACCGCCGGGAGCAAGGCCGGCGAAAAGGCCAAACCGAAGGCGAGGCCGAAGCTGAAAAAGTTCTTCGCGCCCGAGGAAGATGACGACGACGATTGGGTGGAGGACGACGGGCCGCGCCGCGCCGACAATTGACCGCCCGGCCTATTCGCAGCGGCGCAGCGCAATCGTGTGGCCGGACACCTGCAGTTCGATGTGATCGGGATCGACCTTGCGCAAGGTGTAGCTCGACCGGGCGTGGATCTGGCCGGTGTTGAATTCGTCGACGATGCGATAGGTGTCGCCGCCGATATTGTCGACGCTGATATTGCGATAGTTCGGCACTCCGCCGCCGGTGTCGAAACGCTGCGGGCTCTGGAAGGTCATGTACCGTTTGCCGCAATCCTTGGCCGGGCCTTTGGCGGAGGCATTCTCATAGGTCCACTTGCCTGAGACCGGATAGCTCTGGGCCAAGGCGGCCCCGGGCGGTGCCGTGAGCGCCAGGACGGCCAGGATGCGAATCGCGGCAGCGTGGTTCATGGGGATCATCCTATCCGGGATGGCTGCGTTCTGTTTGAGCGATGGCACGCGATGGCGGTCTCCGCGCGGGCGATCGGCGGATGCGGCTTACAAGCCCTTGCCGCCGCCGGGCGTTTTCGCATCGAGATTGCCGCAACTCTGCCGACAATTGTCGGATGCGGCGTGGGCTGTGGATAAGGCTCCGCGACCCCCGGAGAGGTGCCTTTGCGCTGCCCAATGGCGCTTCTGCCACGTCCGCATGACCGTCATGCGAATCTGGACTGGCTTCGATTGACACAAAAGCTTGATCAAATTTCTGCATCTGCGACTCGCGCAAGCCCGTGTATGATTCCATCCGCGCCGCTCGACTTTTTTTGACTTAAGGGGACCGTTGTCTATTGTGCCGCCATGGATGCCGTGGTTGTCGATCCCAGCCGAACCGTCTTGAAATGTGTCACGCGCCTTCTTGAGGCCCGGAACCATCAGGTGTTCCCGTTCCAGGATGGTCCCGAGGCGCTGCATTACATTGCGACGCACGCCAACGTCGATGCGCTGCTGACCAGCGCCGAACTGGCGTCGATGTCTGGCACCGAGATGTGCCAGAAGGCCCGCCGCCTGGCCGGCAACCGGCGTCCGATCTACATCCTCCTGATGTCGGCGAGTCACGAGCGCCATAATCTGATCGAGGCGCTTGACGGTGGCGCGGACGATTTCATCAGCAAGCCACCGAATGCGGAGGAATTGTACGCCCGGTTGCGGTCGGCCGAACGCTTGGGGTCGATGCAGCGCGATCTGATCCAGATGGCCACGACCGATCCCCTGACCGGCATCCTCAATCGCCGCGCTTTTTTCGAGGTCGCGGAAGATTTGTGCATCAAGAGCTTTGCCCAGCAGGCCTTGCCCGCCATCATGATCGACATCGACCATTTCAAGGAGGTCAACGACATCTACGGTCATGAGGCCGGCGATGAAGCGATCCTCCATGTCGCGGCGCTGACCGCGAACGAAAATGCGATCGTGGGACGTCTCGGCGGGGAAGAGTTTGCGATGCTGCTCCCTGGCCGGTCGCTGGCGGACGCAATTGCCGTGGCGGAACGGCTGCGCACGCAAATGATGGCCCTGCGCATCGACACCGATCAGGGCGAACTCAGCCTGACCTGCAGTTTCGGGGTCAGCGAATGGAAGCCCGGCGACACCATCGATCTGTTGCTCAGGCGGGCCGACATCGCGCTGTATGTAGCCAAGTCCAGCGGCCGGAACAGGGTCATATCCTCGACCACCGCCGATGCGATGCAGAGCCGCACCGCGACCGGCAGCGTGATCCGCGGGGTGCCGCGGACGACCGGCAAGACCACACTCAACTAGCCGCCGGCTCCGCGCCCGGCGCGGCCGTTGCGATCGCCGCGCGACAATAGTCCGCCATTCATCCCAGATGACCCTGGCGGCGGGTGAAGGCCAGCAGCCGTTCGGTCAGGATCGGTCCCCGCCGCGCCGCCTGCAGCGCGGTATGGATGGCACGGCGCAGGCGCTTTTCCCGGTCCTCGCCCAATTCGATGTGACGGTGCGCGATTTCCAGATTGCCGAGCACGATGGTGAGGATGGCGTTCAGCTCCTGCGCCACGATGCCGGGAAGCGGATGCAGCGCACCCGCACCCGCACCCGGATCGCCGTCGGGTGACGTATCGGCGTGCTGGATCGTGGTGTGCAGCAATTCCTCCTTGAGCGCGCGCAATTCCGCCTCGGCCTCGTGAACGTCGTGAACGTCGGTGCAGGCGCCGATGTAACCCAGAAACCGGCCGCCATCGCCGTAACGCGGGATTCCGGTGGCATCGATCCAGCGATAGGTGTCGTCGTCGGCCCGCAGCCGGTATTGCATCCGGAACGGCTTCTGTTCGTCGAAATGCTTGATGTAGATTCCGAGACAGCGGTTCAGGTCCTCGGGATGGACACCTTCCGTCCACCCGTTGCCGAGTTGCTGTTGCATCGTGCGGCCGGTGAAATCGAGCCAGGGACGGTTGAACCAGGTGCACAGCTTGTCGGACCCGGACATCCAGATCAGCACCGGCGCGGCATCCAGCACGTCACGCAGGAGCGCATCGAGCTCGGCTGGATCTGGCGGACACGCGACTTGAGCAGAAACATCCGCTTGCCGCGGATTCGAAGTGTCCATCATCAGACGGCACCGGGCTTTCAATGGGGAAAGCCGTATTCAATCCGACCGGGCGGCCAGCGTCGAGCCCCTGCGCGCGATTGCGCGGCAAATTGCGAGCCCGGCTCGTCCGCTGCCCACCGCACGATTGCAAAACGGTGAAGGACATTCGCAAACCTGCACGGGAAATTTTATCGGCGTGCAAGGAGTTGGGCAGGGAGAGCCGAAATGTCGGTCAGGCCGCACGTTTTTCGGCCCTGTCCGGCGCATCCGCGACATCGAGGGTGAATTTCCGGTCAATAATTGACGGCGGCTTGTAGCGGACAGCTATCGGTTCCGTTAGGCGCGAAACGGGATTGGACGAGCCTGCGACCCGGAAAGGCCGGCGTTTCGGCATTCCGGCGGCGAAACCGGCCTAGGTCCGCCGCTTGGCGGGATCGCCATATCCTCCCGCCGTCGGCGTCTGAATGATAATGGCGTCGCCCGCCGCCAGCGTGGTGGCGTCGCAGCCCTGCAGCTTCTCGATCCTGCCGTCCGTGCGCCGCACGGAATTCTCGCCGACCTGGCCGGCCTCACCGCCGGCCAGACCGAACGGCCGCACGCGGCGATGGCCGGTGAGCAGGGTGCATTCCATCTCTTCGAGAAAACGGATGGTGCGGCGGATGCCGTCGCCGGCCTTCCACTGGCCCTTGCCGCCGGAATCTTTCCGGATATGGAAGTCCTCGAGCAGCACCGGATAGCGGAATTCGAGAATTTCCGGATCGGTGAGGCGGGTGTTGGTCATGTGGGTGTGCACGGCGTCGGTGCCGTCGAAGCCCGGACCGGCGGGCGAGCCCGAGCAGATCGTCTCGTAATACTGATATTTCCTGTTGCCGAAATTCAGATTGTTCATGGTGCCCTGCGCGCAGGCGAGCGCGCCGAGCGCGCCGAACAGGCAATTGGTCACGGCTTGCGAGGTCTCGACATTGCCCGCGACGACGGCGGCCGGATATTCCGGCGTCAGCATCGAGCCTTTCGGGATCACGATGTTGATCGGCCGCAGGCAGCCGGCATTCATCGGGATGTCGTCGTCCACCATCACGCGAAACACATAGAGCACGGCGGCGCGCGTCACCGGCTCCGGCGCGTTGAAATTGGTCGGCTGCTGCTTTGATGTGCCGGTGAAATCGACGGTGGCCTCGCGCTTCTTCTTGTCCACCGTGATCTTCACTCTGATCACCGTGCCCTGATCCATCTCGTAGGAGAATTCGCTGTCGTGCAGGCGGTCGATCACCCGCCGCACGCTTTCGGCGGCGTTGTCCTGCACGTGCTTCATATAGGCATCGACCACGCGCTGGCTGAAATGCGCCACCATCTTGCGCAGTTCCTGCACGCCTTTCTCGTTGGCGGCGATCTGCGCCTTCAGGTCGTTGATGTTCTGCACGGGATTGCGCGCCGGATATTTGGCGCCGGTCAGCGCCGTGTAAAGTTCATTCTCGAGAAAGCGCCCGCGGTCGACCAGTTTGAAATTGTCGAGATAGACGCCTTCCTGCTCGATGGTGGTCGCATTCGGCGACATCGAGCCGGGCGAAATGCCGCCGACATCGGCGTGATGGCCGCGGCTTGCGACCCAAAACAGAATCTTGCGCTTGCCCTTGTCGAAGACCGGCGTGCAGACGGTGATGTCGGGCAGATGCGTGCCGCCGTTATAGGGCGCGTTGATCGCGTAGACGTCGCCCGGTCTGATCCGGCCCTTGTTTTCGCGGATGATGGTCTCGACCGCACGGTCCATGGAGCCGAGATGCACCGGCATGTGCGGCGCATTCGCCACCAGCGCGCCGTCGCCGGAAAACACCGCGCAGGAGAAATCCAGCCGTTCCTTGATGTTGACCGAATAGGCGGTGTTCTGCAGCGACACGCCCATCTGCTCGGCGATCGACATGAAGAGATTGTTGAACACTTCCAGCATCACCGGATCGGCCCTGGTGCCGATGGCGCTCTGACGCTTGAGCTTCCTGATGCGCGCCAGCACCAGATGGTTCTTCTTCGTCAGTTCGGCCTGCCAGCCCGGTTCGACCACGATGGTCTGGTGCGGCTCGATCACGATGGCCGGTCCCTTGACCTTGCTGCCGGGCCGGAGCTGTTCACGGCCAAAGACCGCGGCCCTGTGCCATGTACCGCCGGAGAAGAATTTGGTGCGGCGGGCGGGCGAGGGCAGCTTGGCCCGCGAGATTTTCAGGATCTTCTCGCGAAATTTTGCGCCGCCGCCCACCGCCTCGACCGAGACCGCCTCGACCACGAGGTCCTTCTTGCGGTCGATGAAGCCGAACTGCGCCTTGTGGGCCTTCTCGAAGGCCGCCTTCATCGCCCGCAGCGAACCGGCATTGACCACCAGCGCCGTGTCGGTGCCGGCGTAGCGGATATGCGCCCGCACGATGACCCGGATGGCGGTCGCCGGCACGCCCTGCGAGGCGACTTCCGCTTTCACAGTGCGGCCGAGCCGGCCGCCGAGGCTTTTGATCGCGGCCAGCGCCCTTGGCCCAAATGCTTCCTCGATCGCCTGCTGGCGGGTGGCGCGGATATCGGCCAGCCCCATGCCGTAGGCCGAGAGCAGCGACGAGAACGGGTGGATCAGCACCTTGGTCATGCCGAGCGCGTCGGCGACCATACAGGCATGCTGGCCGCCGGCGCCGCCGAAGCAGTTGAGCGCATAGCGCGTCACGTCGTAGCCGCGCTGCACCGAAATCTTCTTGATCGCGTTCGCCATGTTCTCGACCGCGATGCGGATGAAGCCGTCGGCGACGTCTTCCGGCGTCTTGCCGCCGCCGATCTCCTTTGCGAGCGTTTCGAACGCCGCGCGCACGGCCGCGTCGTCCAGCGGCGCGTTCTGGTTGGCGCCGAAAATCTTCGGGAAGAAGTCGGGCAGCAGCTTGCCGGTCATCACATTGGCGTCGGTGACGGCGAGGGGGCCGCCGCGCCGGTAGCACTTTGGTCCCGGATTGGCGCCGGCCGAATCCGGGCCGACGCGGAAACGCGCGCCGTCGAAATGCAGGATCGAGCCGCCGCCGGCCGCCACCGTATGAATGAGCATCATCGGCGCGCGCATGCGCACGCCCGCCACCTCGGTTTCGAAGGCGCGCTCGTATTCGCCATCGAAGTGGGAGACGTCGGTGGAGGTGCCGCCCATGTCGAAGCCGATGACGCGGTTGAAGCCCGCCTCGCGCGCGGTTTCCGCCATCGACACCACGCCGCCGGCCGGGCCGGAGAGAATGGCGTCCTTGCCCTGGAACAGTTCGGCGGCGGTGAGGCCGCCCGACGACATCATGAACATCAGCCGTGCGCCCGACTTGCGGGCATCGAGTTCGCTGTCGACCTGTCCGACATAGCGCCGCAGGATCGGCGAGAGATAGGCGTCGACGACGGTGGTGTCGCCGCGGCCGATCAGCTTGATCAGCGGCGAGACCTCGTGGCTGACCGAGACCTGCGCAAAGCCCATCTCGCGCGCCAGCGCCGCAACCTGCCTCTCGTGATCCGGATGGCGATAGGCATGCATGAACACGATCGCGACCGAGTTGATGCCGTCCGCCTTGGCGCGGTCGAGATCGCCGCGCACGGTCGCGAGATCGGGTCTGGCTTCGACCGTGCCGTCGGCGCGCACACGTTCTTCGACCTCCACCACGCGCTCGAACAGCATGTCCGGCTTGATGATCTGTTTGGCAAAGATTTTCGGCCGCGCCTGATAGCCGATGCGCAGGGCGTCGCGGAATCCCCTGGTGATCAGCAGCAGGGTGCGCTCGCCCTTGCGCTCGAGCAGCGCATTGGTCGCGACCGTGGTGCCCATCTTCACCGCGCCGACGCGGCCGGCGGGAATGGCTTCGCCTGTCTTCAGGCCGAGCAGGTCGCGGATGCCCTGCACGGCCGCGTCGCGATAGGCTTCGGGATTTTCCGAGAGCAGCTTGTGCGCGATCAGCGATCCGTCCGGCCTGCGCCCGACAATGTCGGTGAAGGTGCCGCCGCGGTCGATCCAGAAGTCCCAGCTGTGCCGTGCCGCCATGCGCCTCCGCCTCGTTGCAAGGTGATCCGCTATTCTATAAATCGTCAACAATTTGTTGACAAATTATTTTGTGACGCTAGCCTTCGCAACGCTCCCGATGGAAACGCAGCTTATGGCCAGGCAGCAAGCGGAAAGAAGCGGCGAGAAGCCTCTCGGCCCGATTGTTTCCTCGGCCCATCTGGCGTCCGGCGCGATGCCGGCGCTGTCGGAACTGGAATTCGGGCTGATCCTTCTGGGCCATGCCTTCGAGCGCTGGATGGTGCGCTGCATGGCGGCGGCCGGCATGCCCGATCTGTCGGCACTGGACGTGCTCGTCCTCCACACCATCGCGCATCGCGGCAAGTCCAAGCGGCTCGCCGATATCTGCCTGGTGCTCAATATCGAGGACACGCATCTCGTCACCTATTCCGTGAAGAAGCTGGAAGCCGCGGGGCTCGTGCTGTCCGGCCGCAGCGGCAACGAGAAGACCGTGAGCCTGAGCCGCAAGGGCGAGGGGCTGGTCGCGAACTATGGAAAAATCCGCGAAGCGCTGCTGGTCGCGCCGGTGAAAGGCGCGGGCAGCGACGACCGCAAGGTGTCGGAAGTGGCGGCGCTGATGCGCGCCTTGTCGGGTCATTACGATCAGGCCGCGCGGTCGGCGGCGAGCTTGTGAGAGTCTCGGACGGAAGCACTATTCGAAGGGCAGGCGATCCCTGCTAAAGTTGGTTACGGCAGCAAAGCGGTGTTGCGATTGCAACCGCGAGGGAGAGTGACAATGACGACAGTGACGCGTGGACTGCTCGGTCTGGTTCTGGCCGGCGGCATGATGACCGCCGCCGCGGCCCAGACCACATGGGATATGCCGACGCCCTATCCGGACGGCAATTTCCACACCAGGAATGTGGCCGCCTTTGCCGCGGATGTCGACAAGGCGACCGGCGGCTCGCTCAAGATCAAGGTGCATTCGGCCGGCTCGCTGATCAAGCATCCGGAAATCAAGCGCGCGGTGCGGCAGGGCACGGCGCCGATCGGCGAAATCCTGGAATCGCTGGCGGCCAACGAAGCGCCGGTCTATGCCTTCGACTCGATGCCGTTCCTGGCCACCGGCTATGACGCGGCCAAGAAGCTCTACGCCGCACAGAAGCCCTATCTCGAGAAGCAGCTCGCCTCCGAAGGCCTGGTTCTGCTCTATTCCGTGCCGTGGCCGCCGCAGGGTCTGTATGCCAAGCGCGAGATCAAGTCGGTCGACGATCTCAAGGGCCTGAAATTCCGCACCTACAACGCCACCATCGGCCGCATCGCCTCGCTTGCCGGCGCGATCCCGACCCAGATCGAGGTGCCCGACCTGCCGACGGCATTCGCCACCGGCCGCGTCGACGTGATGATCACCTCGGCGTCGACCGGCGTGGACACCAAGGCGCAGGATTACCTGACGCACTACATCGACACCCAGGCCTGGCTGCCGCGCAACATCGTCTTCGTGAACAAGGCGGCGTTCGACAAGCTGAAGCCGAATGAGCAGAAGGCGGTGATGGACGCCGCCAGGGTGGCCGAGGACCGCGGCTGGAAAGCCTCGATCGAGGAAATGACCATCAAGACCAATGCGCTGAAAGACGCCAAGATCATCGTGATGCCGCCGAGCCCGGAACTGAAAGCCGGCCTCACCAGGATCGGCGAGACGATCGCGACTGAATGGGCGGCATCGGCCGGCGCAGACGGCAAGGCGATGCTGGACGCCTACAAGAAGTAATCCGCCAGGACAGGAACTCCCGGGCCAGACCCGGGAGTTCTTTTTTCGGGACGTTGTTTCCGGCTGACGCCGGACGGTTCGTGACGTCTGCGCGATCGGACGCAGAACCGGGGTCTTTTTTGCAGATCGCGTGCCGGCATGACGATGTGGGGATCGCGATGCGCAAAAGTCTGGACCTGCTTTTTCATCTGACGCTCTGGCTGTCCGCCTTGTGCCTCGTCGTCATCGCGCTCATGGTCGGCATCCAGCTGGCCGCGCGGCTGGTCGACGGCGCGCTCAAGCTCGCCGGATTGCAGCCGTTCGGACTTGTCATTCTGTCGCTGGCCGAGATCGCGGGCTACCTTCTGGCGGCCGCGAGTTTTCTGGCGCTGGCGGGCACGCTGAAGGCCGGCGCGCATATCCGCGTCACCATGCTGCTGGCGGCCTTGCCTGAAACCGTGCGGCACAAGGTGGAAGTGTGGGCGTTCGGCGCCTCGGCCGCCTTTTGCGCCTACGTGACCTGGCAGCTTGGCCTGTTCGCTTTCGTCTCGTGGCAGTTCAACGAGGTGTCGCCCGGCGTGATCCGCGTTCCGCTTGCGCTTCCGCAGGCGGCGATGGCGTTCGGCGCGCTCGTTCTCACCATCGCACTGATCGACGAATGCATGATCGTGTTCAGGCGCGGCCGCCCCAGTTTCCGCGCCGTCGAGGACGCCGTCACGCTCGGCAAGGAGGGGTGATGAGCGTCGTCGAACTGTCTCTCGTCCTTCTCGTCCTGCTGTTCGTCATTCTGGGGTCGGGCGTCTGGATCGGACTGGCGCTCGCCGCCACCGGACTGGTCGCGGTGATGACCAAGATCGCGACGCCGCCGGGGCAGGTGCTGGCCACCTCGATGTGGTCGGCGTCGAACTCCTGGGATCTGACGGCGCTGCCGATGTTCATCTGGATGGGCGACATCCTGTACCGGACGAAATTGTCGGAAGACATGTTCGAAGGATTGGCGCCCTGGCTGCAACGGCTGCCGGGCCGGCTGCTGCATATCAATGTCGCCGGCTGCGCCGTCTTTGCCGCGGTGTCGGGCTCCTCGGCCGCGACCTGCGCCACCATCGGCCGCATCGCGCTGCCGCAACTGCTCAAGCGCGGCTATGACGAGAAGATGGCGGTCGGAACGCTGGCCGGCGCCGGCACGCTCGGACTTCTGATTCCGCCCTCGATCATCATGATCGTCTATGCCACCGCGACCGACCAGTCGATCGCGCGGCTGTTCATCGCCGGCGTCGTGCCCGGCATCATGCTGGCGCTCCTGTTCATGGGCTTCATCATGGTGTGGGCGCTGATGAATAAGCGCCGCATGCCGCCGCCGGAGCCGGCCACCACGTTCGGCAACCGGGTGCGGGCCACGCGCCGCCTGATCCCGGTGATCCTGCTGATCCTCGGCGTCATCGGCTCGATCTATGGCGGGCTTGCCTCGGCGACGGAAGCCGCCGTGGTCGGCGTGTTTCTCGCGCTCGTCTTGTCATGGTGGATGGGAACGCTGACGCGCGAGAATTTCGTCGCCGCTTTGCTGAGCGCGACCAAAACCAGCTGCATGATCGCCTTCATCCTGGCCGGCGCGGCTTATCTCACCGCCGCCATGGGATTCACCGGGATTCCGCGCGCGCTGGCGGAGTGGATCGCGACGTTCAATCTGGCGAACTGGCAGCTGATCCTGGCGCTGACATTCTTCTTCGTGCTGCTGGGGTGCTTTCTCGACGGCATTTCGATGGTGGTTCTCACCACGTCCATCGTCATTCCGCTGGTGGAGCGCGCGGGCTTCGATCTGATCTGGTTCGGCATCTATCTGGTGCTGGTGGTGGAAATGGCGCAGATCACGCCGCCGGTCGGATTCAATCTGTATGTGCTGCAGGGCATGACCGGCCGCAATATCTTCACCATCGGCCTGTATGCGCTGCCGTTCTTTCTGCTGATGTGCGTCGCGGTTGCGCTGATCGTGGTGTTTCCGCAGATCGCGCTGTTCCTGCCCTCGACCATGCTGGACGCGCGCTAGGTCTTGTCCCGGCCCTCGTCTGGCGACATCTGATATGGGCATGTCGCCGGCGGGGCGATAATCTGCGTTGCCGCAGATTCGGCGGCAAGGACAGGCAGGAGCACGCACCCAGCCATGAGCACGCTTCGCAAGTGGATCGACCGGCTGGCCGCCCGCGCTGCCGAGATCTCGCCCGACCGGCAGGCCGGCGCGATTCCCTATACGATCGTGGAAGGACGGGTGGTGTTTCTGCTGGTTACGACCCGGCGGACAGGCCGCTGGATATTTCCCAAGGGCGCGCCGATCGAAAACCTGCAGCCCTGGCAGGTCGCGTTGCACGAAGCTTACGAGGAGGCCGGCATCGAAGGCGAGATCGAGACGACGCCCATCGGCCACTACCGGACCCTGAAGGCTGGCATCCGGCCGGTGCTGATCGATGTGGACATGTTTCCGATGCGCGTGACGCGTCAGCTCGATGATTGGCCGGAAAAAGGCAAACGGCACCGCCACTGGGTCATCCTGCAGGATGCAAAACGGCTTCTGTCCGATCCCAAGCTCAAGGAATTCGCGGCCACGCTCGATGCGCGCCTGCGTCAGCCTCAGCCGGCAAGGATTCGCATGAGCGCGTAGAAGGTGCCGGCCAGCAACGCCGCGGCCGGAACGGTGATGACCCAGGCGGCGGCGATGCCGATCACATGCCGGCGCCGCACGAGGCGACGCTTCTCCCGTTTTTGAAAGTTCTTGAGCGCCTCTTCCGGGGTCTTGTTGAGACGCGAGGGCGCGAGAAAAAATGAATTGGGCTGCACCGCGAGATTTGCGACGCCGGTATTGCTCAGGATTTCGCGCAGGTATCCGACGCCAAAGACGCCGCCGATCGCGATATGCGTCGACGACACCGGCAGCCCCAGCGCCGATGCGATCAGCACGGTGATCGCCGCCGACAGGGCGACGCAGAACGCACGAATGGCGTCCATCTTGGTGATTTTCTCGCCCACGGTACGGATCAGCCGCGGACCGAACATGGCAAGGCCGATGGCGATGCCGACGGCGCCAATCAGCAACACCCAGAATGGCAGGATCACTTTATCCGGAGCCGCCAATCCCGATTGCGCGGCGGACACGATCGCTGCCAGCGGACCGACCGCATTGGCGACGTCGTTGGCCCCGTGCGCGAAGGACAAAAGAGCAGCGGAGAAGATCAGCGGCAATCTGAACAGATTGCTGACATTGCGTCGGCGATTCTCCATCCCTGCCGATCGCGCGAGGACCCACGGGCGAGCAAGAAAATATCCGCCGGCAAAGAATGCGACCCCTGTCGCGAGCACCAGCGCGGGTGGCATCCGCCACACCCGGCTCAGTCCCTTGGTGGCCAGGTACATCGCAAAGACGCCGATCATCAGTGCGACCAGTGCCGGAACCCATTTTCGGGCTGCGGCGATGCGATCCGGCCGGAAAATCACCGCCCATTTGATGAAGCCGAGAAGAAGGGCGGCGACCAATCCGCCGAGGACCGGGGATATCACCCAGCTCGCGGCGATTGTCCCGATCACCGGCCAGACCACGATATCCGTGCCGGCAGCGGCCACGCCGGCGCCGACGATGCCGCCAACCACAGCGTGGGTTGTCGAAACTGGTGCGCCGAGAAAAGTGGCAAGATGAATCCAGATCGCCGCGGCCAGCAGCGCCGACGTCATGACGAGAATGAATTGCCGGGCGCTCAGGATTTCTTCCGGCTTCAGCAGGTCGCGCGACAGAGTCTTGACCACATCGCCGCCGGCAACGACCGCGCCGGCGGCCTCACACACGGCGGCGATGATAAGGGCTCCGGTCATCGTCAGCGCGCGGCTGCCGACGGCGGGGCCCATATTGTTGGCGACATCGTTGGCGCCGATGCTGAGCGCCATATAGGCTGCCACCACCGCTGCCACGATCACAAAATAGGCGAGCGGTCCCCCGGAGATCGAAAGGCTCGCAAGGGTGACGGCTCCGGTCAGAAAGACGATCAGCAGGCCGGGACCGGCGAGCGAGCGCCCCAGGGCCTGGGTCGCATTTTCGAGTTGGACGACTTTCTTCAGATCCTTGTCGAGCGCGCTCTTTGCCACTGAGTCCCCAAATGTCCGGCCGGAATGACCGGCAGCCCGTAGCATCTTCGGCGCTCAAAATCATGCCGCGTTGCAACGGAGCTGTTGAAAATCCTTCGATCCGCGAAGGTTAGCGCGCACCGCGCTCCTGCGCGGCTCCTCTCGAAACCCGCATGCGGGTGCCGACGGCGACGGTCGCGACCACCGCCACCGCGAACAGCACGGTCTCCAGATCGATGGTCTCGCGATTGACGAACGCCGCCATGATCACGACCACGAACGGCATCAGCAGCTGGATCTGGCTGACGCGCGCCACGCCGCCCATGGCGAGGCCGGCATTCCAGGCGAAGAAGCCGATGAACTGGCTCATCAGCCCGAGATAGACCAGCGCGACCCAGCCGCCGGCCGGAATCATGGCAATGTCGGCGGGCCACAGCAGATAGGTCGCCGGCAGCGCCACCGGCAGCGAGATCACCACGCACCAGGAAATCACTTCCCAGCCCGGCATGATGGCGGTGAGCCGCGCGGAATAGGTGTAGCCGATGGCGGCGCAGGGCACCGCCAGCAGGGTGAGCAGGTCGCCGGCCGTGATCGTGCCGCCGCCGCTGCGATGAAGCGCGAAGGCGATCACCAGCGCGGCGCCCAGGACGCCGGCGATCCAGAAACCGGTGCTTGGGCGTTCGTGCTGGATCAGCGCGGCGGCGCAGGCGGTGGCCAGCGGCAGCACGCCGAGGATGACGCCGCCATGCGCCGCCGGCACCGTGACCAGCGCCAGCGTGATCATCAGCGGAAAGCCGAGCACGAGGCAGAGCGCGCAGAAGGCCAGCAGCGCCAGCGTGCGGGGCGAGGGCATGGCGCGGCGTGTGAGCAAAAGCGCGACAAGTCCCGCGATACCGGCCAGGGCGGACCGCGCCGCGACCACGAAATACGGATCGAGATACTGGTTGACGTAGCGCGTGCCGGGCAGCGTGCCGGCAAAGATCACGATGCCGACAAAGCCGAGCAGCAGACCGAGATTCCGGCGGCGCGAGAGCATGGGGGAACCGGCGAGATGAAAAGGAGGCGGACGCTAGCCGCGTTCGCGCCGGCATGCCAGCGCGCAAAATTCATCCGGCGCATGCAGAAGCGTGATGAGTGGGGCCGCGCGCGGCGCGGTGTCCGGAGACGGTAACCCTTCCGGCAGGATCTGCGTCCGGCCCTTCTCCTGGGGCCACTCCGCTTGCTACACTGCCGCCATGTCCCTGCACCCGTTCGAACCCGACACCATCCTGGTCTCCGACGTCGCGCCCTCGCCCAATTACGGCGAGCGTGCGAACAATCGCGAGCCCGACATGATCGTCCTGCATTATACCGGCATGGAGGACGCCGACACCGCGCTGCAGCGTCTCTGCGCGCTCGAAAGCGGGGTCTCCGTGCATTATTTCATTCACGAGGACGGCCGCATCATCCAGATGGTGCCGGAGCAGCAGCGCGCCTGGCATGCCGGGCACAGCTTCTGGGCGGGCGAGACCGACATCAATTCCTGCTCCATCGGCATCGAGATCCACAATCCGGGCCACGATTTCGGCTATCCGGATTTCACCCGCAAGCAGATCGCGGCGGTGATTTCGCTCTGCCGCGCCATCCTGCTGCGGCGGAACATCCCCGCCGACCGCGTGCTCGGCCATTCCGACGTCGCGCCCGAGCGCAAGCAGGATCCGGGCGAGAAGTTTCCGTGGCGGCTGCTCTCGGAATCCGGCATCGGGCATTGGGTGCATCCGGCGCCGCTCATGGACAGCCCGAATTTCGAGATGGGCGACCGCGGCGAGGCGATCGGCAAGCTGCAGATGGCGCTCGCGCGCTACGGCTACGGCCTGCCGACCGACGGCTATTACGACGAGAAAACCCGGTGCGTGGTGGCGGCCTTCCAGCGCCATTTCCGTCCCGCCCGTATCGACGGCGTGCTCGATTCCTCGACGCTCATTACCCTGCGGGCGCTCTTGGAAACCCAGCCCTCGCTGGCGCCTTTGCATCAGCTGGAAACCATGGCGGCAGAAGACGCGCCCGAAAGCCTGAGCGACACTTGACGCGGGGGCGGCCGCTCCCCATTCCTTAGGCGTCAGTCGGCTGGACGGCCGCTCCGGCAATCACCGAAAGGTGGCCGGGGAGGAAAGTCCGGGCTCCATGGACAAACGGTGCCGGATAACGTCCGGCGAGGGGCGTCTGCGCGCAAGCGGAGTTCGCACCTCAGGGACAGTGCCACAGAGAAGCAAACCGCCGCGGCCGCGTTGCGTATTGGCCGGGGCAAGGGTGAAACGGTGCGGTAAGAGCGCACCGCGTTTGCGGCAACGCAGACGGCACGGCAAACCCCACCGGGAGCAAAACCGAATAGGAGCGGCGTGGCGCGCAAGCGCCGGTCTGTCCGGACCAGCCGTTCGGGTAGGTTGCTTCAGGCGCCGGGCAACCGGCGTCGCAGAGGAATGGCCGTCACGTCCGCATCGTTTGCGGTGCGGGCCATACAGAACCCGGCTTACAGGCGGGCTGACATCTTGATGAAGGGGCGTCCGGCGCAAAACGCCGGGCGCCCCGCCAGGTTTTCGGCCGCTGCATCTGCATCGCGATCGAATCCGGAAGCAGCGCAAAATTTTTTCAAAGATGCGCGCATCGCGCGCGATCGAAACCATCGCTTAACGTCCGACTCGCTCCGGAAAACCAGGCCCTGATTCGTTCTTCCGGAACGCAAGACGAACCTTGTGCCAGTCCGGGACGAAAACCCGTCGCCGCGCCTGCGGCGGCGTGCGTGGTTAAGAGAATCTCAAAACCCGCCGCGTACCATCACCGGCGAAATCCCGCTTCATCGGCCGAGGGACTGCACAGCCATCCGGGAGTTTCGTATGCGTGAGCCGGTCATCACGGAATTGTACAAGCTCAATCGCGGCGGCAAATGCCGCGGCTGCGGCACCAGCGTGCCGCTCGAGGATCTGATCCTGCGGAAATTCCAGCGCTGCTATTATTGCGGCCGGCACAACCCGTTCGGTGCGGACTGGCGCAGCCTGGTCGCGCCGGCGCTGGTCATGACCGCGGTCGCGGCGCTCACCATGTGGTGGAAGCAGACCTTCTCCTGAACACGCGCACATAACGCACATAGGAAGACGGCCCGGATGGGGGAATCCGGGCCGCCTGCACTCACTCTTCAGTATGCGACGCGACGTTACTTCGCGCTCGGAGCCGGGGACGTCGGGCGCGGCGCCATGCCCGACGGCGAGCCGGAGCCGGTCGTCGTGGTGCGGCGCGCCGCCGCTTCCTTGTCGCGCGCGGTCTCGAACGACGCCGCCTGCTGCAGCTGATCCTTGGTCATGTTCAGCTTCAGCTTGGTGTCGGACGCATCCTTGCCGGCCACGACCTGGAACGAGGCGGGTGCGAGCGCGACGTTCTTGGCGCCGATGCCGAGGAAGCCGCCCACGCCGACGACGTAAGCCACCACGTTGCCGTCCTTCTCGAACAGCACGTCGTTGACGTCGCCGATCTTGGCCTCATCCGGACCGATCACGTCGGTGCCGATGAAATTCGACGACAGCCACTGATCGCTTCCCTGGCTGTTGATGAATGTCGTGTTGGCGGCCGCAGAGCTGGCCGGGGCGGTTGCCGCCGGACGATCCTGCGCCGAGGGCAACGACGGAGAGGGCTGTGATGTCTGTGCCGCCGCGGCGCCGATCATCAGACCCGTGATTGCAGTGGTCACCATCAATTTCTTGAACATGTCTGGCCTCCTTGCGTGTTTTTGGAAATAAAGGAACTCGTTCGCGCGCCGGAACGCGACGCGGCGCGCAGATGCAAGGCCAACGCATGATGAGGGGCTGCGTTCCGATGGAACTTTGTTTTGTGAATCGCCATCACGATTCAACAAAACCATTTGAACGGAACCGGACTGCTGCGCTTAAATTGGAGCCGGCACAGGGTCAGCAGACGTGAGGCGCAGGGCGCACGGGTCAACGCTTCCTTAATCTTAACCATCCTTAATGGGCGGAGTGGCCTGGTGACCCACGCGCGGGGCGCCGGGCATGGTTCCATTGACGCCCAGTTTATCCCATGATAGCCCATATTCTCCCATACCGGTACGGCGGGCGAAATGGACCGGTTCGTTTCTCATTATATTCTGCGGCTGGACGCGAAGGGCCGGGTATCGGTGCCTGCGCCGTTTCGTGCGCTGCTGGGCCGCGATGGCTTCGAGGGTCTTTATTGCTGCCCGGCGCTGGACCGGCCGGCGATCGAGGCGGGCGGCCGCGCGCTCCTGGCCGAGATCGAACAGCTGATCGCGAGCTATCCGCCGTTCTCGGAGGAGCGCGAGCATTTCGCCACCGCGCTCTACGGCACCAGCGAGACATTGAAGATGGACGGCGAGGGGCGGGTGACGCTGCCCGATCCCCTGAAGGACCATGCCGGCATCATGGACGCGGTCGCGTTCGTGGGGCTTGGCCACAAATTCCAGATCTGGGCGCCCGACCGTTTCTCGGCGCAGCTTTCCACGGCCACCGGAAAGATGCGGGCATTGAGAAAGGCGTTGAGCGCTCAGGGGGCGGCGGTGACACCGCAAGGAGCACGGGAATGACGACGGGCAGCGACGGCGGGTCTCCCGCGGTCGCTGGCGGACTGGCCCGTCACATTCCCGTGCTGGGTCCCCAGGCGGTCGGCTGCCTCGCGGTGCGCGAGGGCGGCGTCTATATCGACGGCACCTTCGGCGCCGGCGGCTATACCCGGCTCATTCTCGATGCAGCGCGTTGCACGGTAATCGGCATCGATCGCGACCAGAGCGCGATCGCGCGCGGCGCCGGTCTGGTCGAATCCGCGCGGGGCCGTCTGACGCTGATCGAGGACCGCTTTTCCGAACTCGATAGGGTCGCGCGCGGCGCAGGCTTCGAAGCCGTCGACGGCGTGGTGCTGGATGTCGGCGTGTCCTCGATGCAGGTCGACGAGGCGGAGCGCGGATTTTCCTTCCGGCTCGACGGTCCGCTCGACATGCGCATGAGCAAGCAGGGGCCGAGCGCCGCCGGCGTGATCGCCGCGGCGGGCGAGCGCGATCTCGCCAACATCATCTTTCAGCTCGGCGAAGAGCGGCATTCGCGTGCGGTGGCGCGCGCCATCGTCGCCGAACGGGCGAAAGCCCCGATCACGACCACCCGCGCGCTGGCCGACATTGTCGGCCGCGTGGTGCGCTCAAAGCCCGGCGCCATTCATCCGGCCACCCGCACGTTCCAGGCCTTGCGCATTTTCGTGAACGAGGAATTGCAGGAACTTGCCGAGGCGCTGGCCGCCGCCGAGCGCATCCTGAAGCCCGGCGGCCGCCTGGCGGTGGTGTCGTTCCATTCGCTGGAAGACCGCATCGTGAAAACCTTTTTCACCGAGCGCGGCAAGAGCGCGCAAGGGTCGCGCCACCGGCCGGAAGCCTCCGGCCCGGAGCCGACATTTTCGTTGATCACAAAGAAGCCGGTGGTTGCGGACGACGGCGAAATCGCCGCCAATCCGCGCGCGCGCTCCGCCAGGCTGCGCGCCGCCGAACGCACCGCCGCGCCCGCCCGCGCCGGCTCGCTTGAGGATCTGCTGCCGCGATTGCCGTCGCTCGCCGACGTGATGAAGGGGCGGTGACATGCGTCTGCTGAACCTCCTCGTCATCATCGGGCTCGTTCTGGCGGCGGCCTATGTCTATGAGATCAAGTTCGAGTCCACGCTCGATGCCGAGCGGCTGGCGCGCATGCGCGGCGAAATCCGCCGCGAGCGCGACGCCATCGCGGCGCTGCGGGCGGAATGGGCAAAACTCGACACCCCGCGCCGCATCGAAGGCCTGGCGCAGCGCCATCTGCCGCTGAAACAGGTCGAGGCCCAGCAGATGTCGGGTCTCGACAATCTGCCGGCGCGGCCGAAGCCGCCGGTGCCGGACAACGCCGATCCGATCGGCAGCATGATCGAGGAAACCGACATTCCCACCGCCAGCGTCGGCCATCCCGCCGGTGCGCAATGACGGCGGTGCCGCACGACAAAGCTCCGGCGGACAAGGGCGGCCTGCTCGCCCGGCTGCTCTATGGCCGCGGCGTGGATCGCGACGCCAAGGCCAAGGCGCGCGTCGGCCTCGCCATTCTGGCCTTCGGCCTGATCTACGCCGTGATCGCGGGCCGGCTTGTGATGTATGGCGTGTCCTCGGACGGTCCGTCGGCGAAGCGGGGGAGCGGCGGCGACGTCGTGGCGACCGCGCGCCCGGATATTCTCGACCGCAACGGCGCGGTGCTGGCGACCGACGTGCGCATGCCCTCGCTGTTCGGCGAGCCGCGCCGCATCATCGACGTGGACGAGGCGGTGGAATTGCTGACCGCCACCTTGCCCGATATCGATGGCAGGGAATTGCGCGAGCGGCTCTCCTCCAACAAGGGCTTTGTCTGGCTGAAGCGAGAGATCACGCCGCTGCAGCAGCAGCAGATTCACAAGCTCGGCCTGCCCGGCATCGGCTTCCTGGCCGAGAACAAGCGCGTCTATCCGAACGGTCCGGAAGTCTCGCATGTCATCGGCCACGTCAATATCGACAACCAGGGCATCGCCGGTCTTGAAAAATGGCTGGACAGCCGCGGGCTGGCGGACCTGCACAGTCTGGGCTTCGCCATCGACCGTCAGCAAAAGCCGGTCGAACTCGCGGTCGATCTGCGCGTGCAGCACGTGCTGCGCGCCGAGCTGGTCGCCGCCAAGGACAAGTTCAAGGCGATCGCGGCCTCGGGGCTGGTGACCGATGTGCGCACCGGCGAGATCGTCGGCATGGTGTCGCTGCCCGACTACGATCCCAACGATCCCCGCCAGGCGCTCGACAAGACCAGACTCAACCGCCTCACGACCGGCGTGTTCGAGATGGGTTCGACCTTCAAGGCGCTGACCGTGGCGATGGCGCTGGATTCCGGAAAGGTGTCGCTCAGTTCATCCTTCGATGCGCGCCAGTCGCTGCGTTACGGCAAATTCGATATCAACGATTATCACGCGCAGAAGCGCATCCTGACGGTGCCGGAGATTTTCACCTATTCGTCCAATATCGGCACCGCGCGCATGGCGCTGGCGCTGGGCGTGGAGCACCACAAGGCGTTCCTGAAAAAGATGGGGCAGCTCGACCGCCTGCGCACCGAAATTCCCGAAAGCGCCGAGCCGCTGGTGCCCAAGCGCTGGGCCGAACTCAACACCGTCACGATCGCGTTCGGCCACGGCCTTTCGGTTGCGCCGCTGCAAGCCGTGATGGGCGTCGGCGCGCTGATGAACGGCGGCAAGCTCATTCCGCCGACCTTCCTCAAGCGCACGCAGGCGGAAGCGGATGCGATCGCCAAACAGGTGATCAAGCCGGAGACCAGCGACCGCATGCGCTATCTGATGCGGCTGAACGCCGAGAAGGGATCGGCGCGCAAGGTCGACATTCCGGGCTATTACGTCGGCGGCAAGACCGGCACGGCGGAGAAGGTCGTCAACGGCCGCTATTCCAAGACCAAGCTGCTGACCACCTTCATGGCGGTGTTTCCGGCCGACCAGCCGAAATATCTGGTCACCATCCTGCTCGACGAGCCGCAGCCAATTCCGGAAACCAAGGGCTATGCCACGTCGGGCTGGAACGCCGCGCCGACCGCCGCCAATGTGATCACCCGCGTTGCGCCCCTCCTGGGCGTGGAGCCGCGGTTCGACCTGCCGACGGCGGACAAGCAGATTCTGGCGGTGACGGCGGGAATCCGGTAAGAGCAGGCCGTCGTTATCCCTCCCCCCTTGCAGGGGGAGGGATAAGAGTGAAAAACGATCCATGAAGCTCGCCGACCTTCTGCCTCCCGACGCCGCAATTGATCCGCGCTTCGCTGCGATCGAGATTCGCGGCGTCACCGCCGACAGCCGCGCGGTGAAGCCGGGCGATCTGTTCGTGGCGATTCCGGGCACCAAGGCCGACGGCCTGCAATATGTGGCGCCGGCAATTGCGAACGGCGCGGTCGCGGTGATGGCGGAACGCAAGCCGGACCCGATGTCCGGCGATGTCGCCTTTGTGCAGGTCAGGAATATCCGGCGCGCGCTTGCGCTCGCGGCGGCGAAACTGTTCGCACGCCAGCCGCGCGTGATCGCGGCGGTCACCGGCACCAGCGGCAAGACCTCGGTCGCCGCCTTCACGCGGCAGATCTGGGCCGCGCTCGGCGCGCCGGCGGCCAGCATCGGCACCATCGGCGTCGTCTCGCCGAACGGCGAAGTCTATGGCTCGCTGACCACGCCCGATCCGGTCGAATTGCATCGCACCCTCGATCGCCTTGCGGCCGAGGGTGTGACGCATCTGGCGATGGAAGCGTCGTCGCACGGTCTCCACCAGCACCGGCTCGATGGCGTGCGCATCGCGGCCGGGGCCTTCACCAATCTCAGCCGTGATCATCTCGATTATCATCCGACCATCGAAGACTATCTGCGCGCCAAGCTGCGGCTGTTCGAGGATCTGGTCGCCGGCGGCGGCAGCGCGGTGATCTGCGCCGATCATGAACATGCCGCCGCTGTCGTCGCCGCCGCACGACAACGCGGACTGAACGTGTTCACCGTCGGACGGGCGGGCGAGGGCATTCGCCTGCGCGATGCGGCGATCGACGGCTATGCGCAAAGACTCACGCTCGATCACGCCGGAAAGACCTATTCCGTCCGCCTGCCGCTGGTCGGCGCCTTCCAGATCGAGAATGCGCTGGTGGCCGCGGGTCTGGTCATCGTCACCGGCGGCGATCCGGCGCAGGTCTTTGCCGCGCTGGAAAAGCTCGAAGGCGCCAAGGGCCGGCTGGAACATGTCGGCGAGCGCAACGGCGCGCCGGTCTTTGTCGATTACGCGCACAAGCCCGACGCTCTGGCCAAGACGCTGGAGGCGTTGCGGCCTTATGTAAAAGGCCGCCTGATCGCCCTGTTCGGCGCCGGCGGCGACCGCGATCCCGGCAAGCGCGCGATCATGGGCGGGATTGCCGCCGAGAAGGCGGACCGCGTGGTGGTCACCGACGACAATCCGCGCAGCGAGAACCCCGCCACGATCCGGGCCGCGATCCTGTCCGCGGCGCCGGGCGCGATCGAGATCGCCGACCGCGGCGAGGCCATCCGGCGCACGATTTCCGGCCTGACGCCCGGCGATGTTCTGGTGATTGCGGGCAAAGGCCATGAAACCGGCCAGATTGTCGGCGACCGCGTGCTGCCGTTCAGCGATCATGAGGCGGTTGCGGCGGCGTTGAGGGAGACGGGGTGATGACGGCTTTGTGGACCGTCGCGGCGATGGCCGAGGCGATGCGCGCGCGGGTGGACGGCGTATCGGCGGCCGGCATTGCCGGCCTTTCGATCGACAGCCGCACGCTGGGGGAAGGCGACGCCTTCTTCGCCATCGCCGGCGACAACCGCGACGGGCACCAGTTTGTCGAGGGCGCGCTCAAGGCGGGCGCCGCGCTTGCAGTGGTCGCCGCAGACAAGCGCGACAGCCTTCCGGCGAATGGCAGCTATCTCGTCGTCGACGATGTGCTCGATGGCTTGCGCGATCTGGCCAAAGCCGCGCGCGCGCGCACCGGTGCGAAGGTGATCGGCGTCACCGGTTCGGTCGGCAAGACCTCGACCAAGGAAGCCTTGCAGCTCGCGCTCTCGCGCGAGGGCCTGACGCACGCGTCGGCGGCCTCCTACAACAATCACTGGGGCGTGCCGCTGTCGCTGGCGCGCTGCCCGCAGGCGGCGCGCTTTGCCGTGTTCGAGATGGGCATGAACCATGCCGGCGAGATCGGCCCGCTGTCGCGGCTGGTGCAGCCGCATGTCGCGATCATCACCACCATCGCACCGGTGCATCTGGAATATTTCAGATCGGTGGACGAGATCGCCGACGCCAAGGCGGAAATCTTCGAGGGCCTGGTGCCGGGCGGCGCCGCCATTCTCAATCGCGACAATCCGCAATTCGCGCGGCTGACCGAACGGGCGCGGGCGGCGAATGTCGGGCGCGTCGTGTCCTTCGGCGAAGGCGCGGCCGCCGACGCCCGCCTGATCGACTGCGCGCTGCAGCCGGCGAGCTCGACCGTGCGCGCCAGCATCATGGGCGAGGACGTCGCCTACAAGCTGGGCGCGCCGGGGCGGCATCTGGTGCTCAATTCGCTGGCGGTGCTGGCCGCCGTCAAGTTGTGCGGCGCCGATCTGGCGCTCGCGGCGCTGGCGCTGGCCGACCTGAAGCCGGCATCGGGCCGCGGCACCCGCATCGAACTCAGGCTGCCGGGCGGCGCGGCCCTGCTGATCGACGAAAGCTACAACGCCAACCCGGTCTCGATGCGGGCGGCGCTCGCCTTGCTCGGCCAGGCGGCGCTCGGACCGCGCGGCCGGCGCATTGCGGTGCTCGGCGACATGCTGGAACTCGGCGCCGAGGCCGAGGCGTTGCATCGCGGTCTGGTGGAGCCGCTGGTGGCGAATGACGTGGATCTGGTCTTCTGTTCCGGCCCCGCGATGCGAAATCTGTGGCAAGCTCTTCCCTCGGAACGCCGGGGCGGCTATGCGGAGGACTCGCGGGGGCTTGAGCCGCAGGTGCTGGACGCGGTCCGCAGCGGCGATGCCATCATGGTCAAGGGATCAAACGGTTCGAAAATGGCGCCGATCGTGACAGCGTTGCAGCGCAATTTCGCGCGCGCGGACGCACCCGAAGAGACGTCAGCATAAGGTTTCAGCGCAATGCTTTACTGGCTCGTCGATCTGTCCGACAAATTTTCGTTCCTCAATATTTTCCGCTACATCACCTTCCGCACCGGCGGAGCGCTGATCACCGCCGCCTTGTTCGTCTTCATCGCGGGATCGCCGATCATCGACTGGCTGCGGATGCGGCAGGGCCGCGGCCAGCCGATCCGCAGCGACGGCCCGCAATCGCATCTGAAGACCAAGCTCGGCACGCCGACCATGGGCGGGCTGATGATCCTGTCGGGCGTCACGCTCGCGACTTTGCTCTGGGCCAATCCGTCCAACCGCTATGTCTGGGTCGTGCTCGGCGTGACGCTGTGTTTCGGCGCGATCGGTTTCTACGATGACCTTCTGAAGGTTCGGAAGCAGAAGAGCGACACCGGCTTTTCCGGCCGCATGCGGATCGGGCTGGAGGCGATCGTCGCCATCACCGCCTGCCTGGCGCTGGCGCAACTGGGGCGGCCGGGTTTCTCGACCTCGCTGGCCTTTCCGTTTTTCAAGGACCTGGTTGTCAACCTGAGCTGGTTCTTCGTGATCTTCGGCGCCTTCATCATCATCGGCGCCGGCAACGCGGTGAACCTGACCGACGGCCTCGACGGTCTGGCCATCGTGCCGGTGATGATTGCGGCGCTCTCCTTCGGCATGATCGCCTATCTGTCGGGCAACGTGGTGTTCGCGGATTATCTGCAGATTCATTACGTCGCCGGCACCGGCGAACTGGCGGTGCTGTGCGGCGCGGTGGTCGGCGCGGGACTGGGCTTTCTGTGGTTCAACGCGCCGCCGGCCTCGATCTTCATGGGCGATACCGGTTCGCTCGCGCTCGGCGGCATGATCGGCACCATCGCGGTGGCCACCAAGCACGAGATCGCGCTCGCCATTATCGGCGGGCTGTTCGTGCTGGAGGCGGTGTCGGTGATCGTGCAGGTGGTGTCGTTCAAGCTCACCGGCCGGCGCGTGTTCGAGATGGCGCCGATCCATCATCATTTCGAGAAAAAGGGCTGGACCGAGCCGCAGATCGTGATCCGGTTCTGGATCATCTCCATCGTGCTGGCCCTGATCGGCCTGTCCACGCTGAAGCTGCGATGAGACCCCGATCTGTCTCTCTTTATCCCTCCCCTGAAAGGGGAGGGTCGTCCGCCGCGCGAAGCGATGGCGGACGGGGTGGGATCGAGAAGGCATCATGACTCCGGTCACCACCTTCAAGGGCAAGCGCGCCGCGATCTTCGGGCTCGGCGCCTCCGGCCTGTCGGCGGCGAAAGCGCTGATCGCGGGCGGCGCCGAGGTTCTGGTCTGGGACGATTCCGACACCAGCCGCGCGGCGGCGGCGCGCGACAATATTCCCGTCGGCGATCTGAAGGAGGCCGACTGGAGCGCCTTCGACGCGCTCGTGCTGGCGCCGGGCGTGCCGCTCACCCATCCCGAGCCGCACTGGACGGTGAAACTGGCGCAGCGGCACGATGTCCCCGTCATCGGCGATGTCGAATTGTATGCGCGCGAGCGCGCGGCGCTGGCGCCGGATGCGCCGTTCGTCGCCATCACCGGCACCAACGGCAAGTCCACCACCACCTCGCTGATCGCGCATGTTCTGAAGAATGCCGGCCGCGACGTGCAGGTCGGCGGCAATCTCGGCACGCCGATCCTGGCGCTCGATCCGCCCAAAGCCGATCGCTATCACGTGATCGAATTGTCGTCCTACCAGATCGACCTGATGCCGTCGCTCAAGCCCACGGTCGGCATCATGCTCAATGTCACGCCCGATCATCTCGACCGGCACGGAACGATGGAGCATTACGCCTTCGTCAAGTCGCGCGTGCCCGGCCGCGCCAGATTTCCCGTGATCGGCATCGACGACGATTACGGACGCGAGATGGCGCGCAACCTGGCGGCAACCGGCAAGGGCGTGATCCGGATTTCCACGGGGGATTTCCCCGCGCAGGGTTATCTGGCGGGCGAGACGCACATTTACCGGGTTGTCGGCAAGGACGCCGAAGAGGTCGCCGATCTGGCCGGCATCGGTTCGCTGCGCGGGGCGCATAACGCGCAGAATGCGATGGCGGCGATTGCGGCTTGCACCGTGCTTGGTCTCGATGACGAGACGATCCGAAACGGCCTGCGTTCCTTCCCCGGCCTCGCGCATCGCATGGAAGAGGTCGGCCGCATGGGCAACGTGCTGTTCGTCAACGACTCGAAGGCGACCAACGCCGATTCCGCCGCCAGGGCGCTCGGTTCTTTCGACAACATCTACTGGATTGCGGGCGGCAAGCCGAAAGAGGGCGGCATCGCGCCGCTCGCGGAGTTCTTCCCGCGCATCGCCAAGGCCTATCTGATCGGCGAGGCGGCGCAGGATTTTGCGAAAACCCTGGCCGGCAAAGTCCCGTTCGAGATCGTGGAGACGCTGGAGCGCGCGGTGCCGCAGGCCGCCACCGACGCCGCGCAGGACGACGATGCGGTGGTGCTGCTGTCGCCGGCCTGCGCCTCGTTCGACCAGTTTCGCAATTTCGAGGTGCGCGGCGACCGGTTCCGGGACCTGGTGCGGGCGCAACTCTCCTCGGCGTCGTCCCCGCTCTCGCGGGGGTGACCGGCAATTTCCGAATCTTAATCAGACGTAAACCAGACCTGGGCGACCACTAAGGCCGGGGTCGTTCACACTGAATCTATCCCGCCCTCATCCTGAGGAGCGCTCCGCAGGAGCGCGTCTCGCAGGACGAGGGCGGCCCATCCTTCGAGACGCATTGCTTCGCAATGCTCCTCAGGATGAGGCCGATTGATAACGGGGTATCATGGTCTCGCGCACGCAGCGTACGCCTTTCGCGGAATGGTGGTGGACGGTCGACCGGCTGACGCTGGCCGCGATCGGTGCGCTGATGCTGGCCGGCATCATCCTGCTGCTGGCCGCAAGCCCGCCGGTGGCGACCAAGCTCGGCCTCGATCCGTTCCATTTCGTCAACCGCCAGATTCTCTATCTGGTGCCGGCAATCGCGATCATGCTGGGCGCCTCGTTCCTGTCGCCGCGCCAGATCCGCAGGCTCGCGCTCGCCGTGTTCGTGATCTCGACGCTGCTGCTGGCGGCGACGCTGTTCGTCGGCACCGAGATCAAGGGCGCGCGGCGCTGGATCGTGCTGCTCGGGGTCAATATCCAGCCGTCCGAATTCGTCAAGCCCGCCTTCGTGATCCTGATCGCCTGGCTGTTCGCGGAATCCTCGCGCCGCCCGGAAATGCCGGCCAACACCGTCGCGCTGTTTCTGCTCGGTCTGGTGGGAAGCCTGCTCATCCTGCAGCCGGATTTCGGGCAGACCATGCTGATCGCGATGGTCTGGGGCGCGCTGTTCTTCATCGCCGGCATGCGCGTGATCTGGGTGGTCGGACTCGGCGGCGCGGCCATCGTCGGACTGACCGGCGCCTATTTCACGGTTCCGCATGTCGCGCGCCGCTTCAAGCGCTTCTTCGATCCGTCCTCCGGCGATACCTTCCAGATCGACAATGCGGTCGAATCCTTCCTGCGCGGCGGCTGGTTCGGCAAGGGACCGGGCGAGGGCGTGGTGAAACGCATTCTCCCGGACAGCCATGCCGACTTCATCTTCGCGGTGGCGGCGGAGGAATTCGGCATTGTGCTCTGTATCGTGATCGTCGCGCTGTTCTCCTTCATCGTGATCCGCACCCTGTCGCGCGCCTTTCACAACGAGGACGCCTTCGCGCGCTTCGCGGCGGCCGGCCTCGCCGTGCTGTTCGGCGCGCAGTCGGCGATCAACATGGCGGTGAACCTGCATCTGATCCCGGCCAAGGGCATGACGCTGCCGTTCATCTCCTATGGCGGCTCCTCGCTGCTGTCGCTGGCCTATGGCATGGGCATGCTGCTGGCGCTGACGCGCGAGCGTCCGCGCGCCGAGCAGCTCCAGAGCCGCGGACATTTCCACCCGGCCGGAAGCCTGGCTTGAGATCAGCGCCAGCCCTCAGTCGGCCTCATCCTGAGGAGCATTGCGAAGCAATGCGTCTCGAAGGATGGGGCCGTCCTCGTCCGTCGAGACGCTCCTGCGGAGCGCTCCTCAGGATGAGGGCGGAAGAATGGATGAAACCGGCGCTGGATTTGCTATGACTATGATATGGGTTCCCGCTTTCGCGACGACAGGATTTGTGAATGACCAAGAGCGGGCCGCTTGTGCTTCTCGCAGCCGGCGGCACCGGCGGGCATCTGTTTCCGGCCGAGGCGCTGAGCGCCGCGCTCGTGCGCCAGGGCGTCGACGTCGCGCTCGCGACCGACGCCCGCGCGGCGAAGTTCAGTGAACATTTTTCGCAGGTGCATGTGATTCCGAGCGCGACCTTGCGCGGTCGCGATCCGCTGTCGCTGATGCGCACCGCCGGCACGCTGGCCTATGGCACCGGCAAGGCGTTTGCAATGCTGGGCCGCGTCAGGCCGGTGGTGGTCGTCGGCTTCGGCGGCTATCCGAGCGTGCCGCCGCTGCTGGCGGCATCGCTGCGCAGGATTCCGACTCTCATCCACGAGCAGAACGCGGTGATGGGCCGCGCCAACAGATTCCTGGCGCGCAGCGTCACCGCCATCGCCACCGGCTTTCCGGGCATCACGGACGGCAATCCCGATCTCGCGGCCAAGACCACGCATGTCGGCAACCCCGTGCGTCCGGCGGTGATCGAGGCGGCGGCCGTTCCCTATGATGCGCCGAAGCCGGACGGCGCCTTCCGCGTCCTTGTGTTCGGCGGCAGCCAGGGCGCGCGCATCATGGCCGAGATCGTGCCGCCCGCCGTCGCGCGGCTGGAAGAGCATCTGAAGATGCGGCTGAAGATCGTGCAGCAGGCGCGCGAGGAGGATGTGCAGGCGGTGCGCGAGAGCTATGCGAAGTCGGGCGTGAAAGCGGAGATCGCGCCGTTCTTCAGCGATCTGCCCGCGCGCATGGCGGACTCGCATCTGGTGATCTCGCGCTCCGGCGCCTCGACGGTGGCGGAACTCTCGGCCGTCGGCCGGCCCGCCATCCTGGTGCCGCTGCCGCATGCGCTGGACCAGGACCAGGCCGCCAATGCCGCGGTGCTGGAACAGGCCGGCGGCGCGATCCGCCTGCTGCAGGCGGATTTCACCCCCGACCGTCTGGCCGCCGAAATCGCCGCTCTGGCGGGGGATTCCCGCCGTCTGGCCGCCATGGCGGGGGCCGCGCGGGCGGCGGGCGCGCTTGACGCCGCCTGCCAACTGGCCGAATTGGTACTGAAAGTGGCCCGCGTCAAAGGCTGAAGTCACAGGGGTTGGGTTTTCCATGAAATTGCCGCGCGACATCGGCCCGATCCATTTTGTCGGCATCGGGGGCATCGGCATGAGCGGCATCGCCGAGGTGCTGGCCAATCTCGGCTACAAGGTGTCGGGCTCCGACGTCGCCGAAAGCGCCAACGTGAAGCGCCTGCGCGAGAAGGGCATCGCCATCGCGATCGGCCACGAGGCCAGGAACGTCGATGACGCCGCCGTGGTGGTGGTTTCCTCCGCCATCAAGCGCGACAACCCGGAACTGGTCGCCGCGCGCGCCAAGCGCCTGCCGGTGGTGCGGCGCGCAGAGATGCTGGCCGAACTGATGCGGCTGCGCTCGGCGGTCGCCATTGCCGGCACCCACGGCAAGACCACGACGACCTCGATGGTCGCGGCCTTGCTCGATGCCGGCGGATTCGATCCGACCGTGATCAACGGCGGCATCATCAACGCCTACGGCACCAATGCGCGGCTCGGCGCCGGCGACTGGATGGTGGTGGAAGCCGACGAATCCGACGGCACCTTCCTGAAACTGCCGGCGGACGTCGCCATCGTCACCAATGTCGATCCCGAGCATCTCGATCATTTCCAGACTTTCGAGGCCGTGAAGGCCGCGTTCCAGGCCTTTGTCGAAAACGTGCCGTTCTACGGTTTCGCGGTGATGTGCACCGACCATCCCGAGGTGCAGACGCTGGTCGGCCGCATCGTCGACCGCCGCATCGTCACCTATGGCGAGAATCCGCAGGCCGATGCGCGCCTGGTCGATCTCTCGCATGTCAACGGCGCCTCCAATTTCTCCGTGGTGTTCCGCGGCCGCGACGGCGGTCGCGAGCATGCGATCCGCGATCTCACCTTGCCGATGCCCGGCCGCCACAATGCGCTCAATGCGACGGCCGCGATCACGGTGGCGCACGAACTCGGCGTGAAAGCCGACCTGATCCGCAAGGCGCTGGCCTCCTTCGGCGGCGTGAAGCGGCGCTTCACACGCACCGGCGACTGGAACGGCGTCGCCATCATTGATGACTATGGCCATCATCCGGTGGAGATCGCCGCGGTGCTGAAGGCGGCGCGCGAATCCAGCAAGGGCCGGGTGATCGCGGTCATGCAGCCGCATCGCTACACCCGGCTGCAGCAATTGTTCGAGGCGTTCTGCACCTGCTTCAACGACGCCGACACCGTGATCGTCGCCGACGTCTATGCCGCCGGCGAGGCGCCGATCGAGGGCATCGAC
The DNA here is from genome assembly GCA_022843165.1 of Pseudorhodoplanes sp. Taxonomy (GTDB): domain Bacteria; phylum Pseudomonadota; class Alphaproteobacteria; order Rhizobiales; family Xanthobacteraceae; genus Pseudorhodoplanes. Next base: position 4,197 of record JALHOD010000004.1, on the reverse strand, counting down.
CGCGATCACCTGATGGCGGGCATGCGCGCGCGCGGGCATCGCAACGTGGTCGCGCTCGACTCGTCGGAAAAACTCGCATCCCTGGTCAAGGGCATCGCGCAGCCGGGCGACATGGTGGTGTGCCTCGGCGCCGGCAACATCACGCAATGGGCCTATGCGCTGCCAGGCGAATTGAAGGCGCTGGGAGTTTAGGCTGATGACTTTGGATCAGGCAATTGCCTCTCCACCGTCATGGCCGGGCTTGTCCCGGCCATCCGCGACTCTGAAGCAGGGACTCGAAAAGGTCATCCCGTTGCGTATTGGACGCAAGGAACAACCCGGTCTTCCACGTTCGCGGCCAATGTTTGATATTCTTCTCATGTTGAATGGCGATACGAATGTCGTCATAGACTTCAAAATAGACGAGACGCTTGAGGCTGTACCGCCCAGTAAAGTCCTGAATTGCTCCCTCGCGATGTTCAGCAATTCGGCGAATAAGATCGCTCGTGACGCCGACATACGGAATGCCGTTCGGCCTGTTGGTGAGAATGTAGACGTATCCCGCCATCGTCCGAGTGGGCCGCTCGTGGATGGCCGGGACAAGCCCGGCCATGACTTGCTGGTGCCTGCATGACCTTCCCCGACATCACCGCCGATCTGAAAGCGCGGATGCCGCAATTGCGCGGCCGGCTGATCGCCAACCAGCCGCTCGCCGATCTCACCTGGTTCCGCGTGGGCGGGCCGGCGCAGGTCTTGTTCACGCCGGACGACGAAAGCGATCTCGCCTATTTCCTTCGGAATCTGCCGGCCGAGATTCCTGTCATTGTGGTCGGCCTTGGCTCCAACCTGATCGTGCGCGACGGTGGCGTGCCGGGCGTCGTGATCCGGCTTGGCCGCGGCTTCGGCGAGATCAGCGTGGAAGAGGGCGCCCGCATCCGCGCCGGCACCGCCGTTCCCGATGTGAAGGTGGCGCGGGCCGCGCAGGAGGCCGGCATCGCCGGGCTGTCCTTCATGCGCGGCATTCCCGGCGGCATCGGCGGCGCCTTGCGCATGAATGGCGGCGCCTATGGCCGCGAGACCAAGGACGCGCTGGTCGAGGCGCGCGGCGTCGACCGCAAGGGCAACATCCATGTCCTCGGGAACCGCGACATGCATTATACCTATCGCCATTGCGGCGCGCCCGAGGACATCGTCTTCACCCAGGCGCTGTTCCAGGGCGAGCCGGGCGACCGCGCGGTGATTGCCGCCGAGATGGACAAGATCACCGAAGCGCGCGAGGCGACGCAGCCGATCAAGAGCCGCACCGGCGGCTCCACCTTCAAGAATCCGGAAGGCCACAAGGCCTGGCAACTGATCGACGCCGCCGGCTGCCGCGGGCTGGTGGTCGGCGACGCGCAGGTCTCGGACCTGCACTGCAATTTTTTGATCAACCGCGGCCATGCCACCGCGCAGGACATCGAGACGCTGGGCGAGACCGTGCGCCGGCGCGTGAAGGAAAAATCCGGCGTGACGCTGGACTGGGAAATCAAGCGCATCGGAGTTGTCGCATGAGCAGACATGTCGCGGTTCTGATGGGCGGCTGGTCGGCCGAGCGCGAGGTCTCGCTGCGCTCGGGGGCCGCCTGCGCCGATGCGGCCGAGCGCGCCGGCTATCGCGTCAGCCGCGTGGATGTGCAGCGCGACATCGCGACCGTGCTGCAAAGCCTGAAGCCGGACGTCGCGCTCAACGTGCTGCACGGCCGGCCGGGCGAGGACGGCACCTTGCAGGGCGTGCTGGAGGTGATCGGGATTCCCTATACCCATTCCGGCGTGCTGGCCTCCTCGCTCGCCATGCAGAAGGATCTCGCCAAGGTCATGCTGAAGGCGGCCGGCGTGCCGGTGCCGGAGGGCCTGGTGGTCTCGCGCTTCGAGGCCGCGAAAGCGCATCTGCTCCCGCGGCCCTATGTGATCAAGCCGGTCGCGGAAGGCTCCAGCGTCGGCGTCTTCATCGTCACCGAACAGCACGCGCATCCGCCGCAGGAATTGTTCCGCGAGGACTGGACCTTTGGCGAGATGATTTTGTGCGAGCGTTACATCCCCGGCAAGGAACTGACCTGCGCGGTGATCGGCGAGCAGGCGCTGGACGTGATCGAGATCGTGCCGAAAGTGCGGTTCTACGATTACGAGGCGAAATACGCGCCCGGCGGCTCCGCGCATGTGCTGCCGGCGAAAATTCCCGCCGATGTCTATACGGAGGTGCAGCGGCTGACGCTGGCCGCGCACCGCGCGCTCGCCTGCCGCGGCGTGACGCGCGCCGATTTCCGCTGGGACGACAGCGCCGGTGTGGCCGGACTGGCCTGCCTGGAAGTGAACACCCAGCCCGGCATGACCGAAACCTCGCTGGTGCCCGAACTGGCGGCTTATGCCGGGATGTCGTTCGAGCAACTGGTCGCGTGGATGATCGAGGACGCCTCGCTGGAGCGGTGAGGCGTCGCCATTTACAGAAACCTGATCCGCGGCCCCTCATGCGCACGCGCCGTCAGTTCGGTCACCGCCCAGACCAGCGCGTCGAGCCGGTCGGGCGAGCGGCCGTCGGACAATCCGTTCAGTGCGAAGTCGCACATCTCGTCCTCCAGCTGCTCCGGCGGCGGATCGACATGCTTCACCCGGCCCTGCGCGTACATCGCGGCCACCGGCTCGGCGCGCAGATATTTGCCGCGTGTCGCATGCACGGTCTTCAGCGGCACCGACGCATCGACCTGCCGCAACACCGCGCGCACCATCTCGCCGCCCTGGTTGACCTCCGCCACCATCATGTCGGCGCAATGCCGGCGATAGAGCGCGATCGCGCGCGCCGCCCAGCCCGCCGGCGGCAGGCCCTGCGCGGTCGCGTCCTCCAGCACATACACGCCGCCATCCGCGCTGCGCCCCGCCGCCACGATGCCGCAGGCATCCGCACCCTCGCGCGATGACGCGGGCGGATCGATCCCGATCACGATACGCGCCAGCGGCGGCGCGGCGGCGACGCGCGCGCGTTCGATGATCTCGCGCGACCACAGGGCATCCGGCCGGTCCGCGATGATCTCGCCGTCGATTTCCTGCCGCCCCAGCCGCGTGCCGGCATAGCGGCCGATCACCGCGTCGAGAAAGGCCGGCGACAGATGCGCGGCATTCGCGTGCGTGGTGGCGCGTGTCACCGCGCTGCGCGGATCGGCGATCAGCCGCTTCAGCAGCGGGATCGGCCGCGGCGTGGTGGTCACGAGCTGGCGCGGATGCCGGCCCAGCCGCAGCGCGAATTGCAGCATGTCGAAGGTCGCTTCCGCGTCGCGCCACTTGGCGAGTTCGTCGCACCACGCCGCCTCGAATTGCGGCCCGCGCAGGCTGTCCGGGTCTTCCGCCGAGAACAGCTCCGCCACCGCGCCGTTGCTCCATTCCAGCCTGCGGCGCGAGGAGATCCAGCTTGGCCGCTCGCGGCGCGGAGATGTCCGCAGCAATCCGGATTCGCCTTCGATCATCACCGCGCGCGCGTCGAGCGCGCTTTCGCCGACGAGCGCGATGCGCCCGTGCGGGCGCGCGGCGTAAGGCTGAGTGCCGTGCACCAGCGCGCGCACCCATTCGGCGCCGAGCCGCGTCTTGCCGGCGCCGCGCCCGCCCAGCATCAGCCAGGTGGTCCAGGCGCCGCCGTCATGCGCGCGGTCCGGCGGCTCCTGATGACGATGCGCCAGCGTCGCGAAGTCCCGGTCCAGCCTCCGCCACAGCGGGACCGGGATCGCCGCCAGCATCGGCAGGCTCAGTCCGGCTTGCGACGAACGCGTCAATGCGGCGCGCAAGGTCGCGACGGAAGGCGTCGATGTCGCGGGGCATGTCGTCATCGTCATCGAGGTCCGGTGCCTTTCCGCCGCGCAGGCGTTGCAGCGCGTGCAGGGTTTGCGTGAGGGTCGAGAGCGTGCGCGCCGTGCGTTCGGCGTCCGCCGCATTGCGCGGCAGCGGGCCGAGCTGCGCCCGCACGGCCTCCTCGGCCGTCAGCTCTTTCTCCACCAGCCGTTCGAGACGCTCGATGGCGGAGGAAGTGCCGCGCGATTCCCCTCCTCCCGCCAGCGGTGGGGAGGGGTCAGGGGTGGGGGGCGACTTCTCGTCAGGTTCGTCGGGCGCCGTCAGCAACGCCGTCGCCTCATTGAGCAGGCGCGCCGCCGGCGGCAGGTCGCGCAGCCGCGCGCTGCGCTTCTTCCAGTTCTCCTTG
>JALHOD010000003.1 GCA_022843165.1 Pseudorhodoplanes sp. | reverse complement strand
CGGCGCTCGCCGCGCATCATGCGTGCCTTCGACTGGATGTTTGCCGGGCTGATGGGGGCGTTCGCGCTGCGGCTGCTGCTGGCGCGGGGCAATTAGAGCACACTCACGTAGGATGGGTTTCGCTGCGCTCAACCCATCCTACAAACTCGCGAAGAAGATGGATGCGCGGATCAAGTCCGCGCATGACGAAGGAGTTACACCGCCCCCAGCGACGTCTTCCACCTGCCGGCATTGCGACCGGCGATCAGCCAATAGACGAAGCCGGCGACGATGCCGGCGGCGGCGACAAGCTGCAGCCCGAAGGCGACCGGCGGCATGTCGGTGGTCTCTTCCAGCCGCACCGACATGTTGGTGCCGAAATAGGCCAGCAGCCCGATCGCGGCGCCGCCGAGTGCGTAATAGAAGATCGAGCGGATAGCGACCCCCTCGGCGATGCCGATCAGGATCAGCGCCGGCAGGAAGGCATAGGCACCGACCAGGCCGGTGGTGAAGAAGCTGACGAAGAAGAACGCGAAATGCTCGATCGGGTCGGTGGTGACGGTGACGTAGTCCGGCAGCATGATGCCGATCGCGAGCGCGAGCCCGGCCGCGAGAATGGAGACCATCAGGGCGAAGATGATCACGAAGAAGCGGACGAAAAGGGACATAGGGCAATTCCTGATCTGGGCGGAAACAGTCAATCCGTCATCGCCATCGCCCGCAAAGCCATGCGCTCGCGCACTGACAGCTTCTCCGTCGCGCTCTTGAGCTGGCCGCAGGCGGCGAGAATGTCGCGGCCGCGCGGGGTGCGCACCGGCGAGGCATAGCCGGCATTGAACACGACTTCGGAAAACTTCTCGATCTGCTCCCAGTCCGAGCACTCATACGTCGTGCCGGGCCAGGGATTGAACGGAATGAGATTGATCTTGGCGGGAATGCCCTTGAGCAGCCGCACCAGTTCCTTGGCGTCCGAGAGCGAGTCGTTGACGCCTTTCAGCATCACGTATTCGAAGGTGATGCGGCGCGCATTCGACACGCCGGGATAATTGCGGCAGGCCTCAAGCAATTCCTTGATTGGATATTTGCGGTTGAGCGGCACCAGCTCGTTGCGCAGATCGTCGCGCACCGCATGCAGCGAAATCGCCAGCATGCAGGCAATCTCCTCGCCGGTGCGGGAGATGTTCGGCACCACGCCGGAGGTCGAGAGCGTGATGCGGCGGCGCGACAGCGACAGGCCCTCGCCGTCGCTTGCGACCAAGAGCGCGTCGCGCACCGCCTCGAAATTGTAGAGCGGCTCGCCCATGCCCATCATGACGATGTTGGAGACGAAGCGCTCGCCCTCGGTCGGCAGGCCGGGACCCTTGGCATGCTCCTGCCCGAGAAAATCGCCGAGCCGGTCGCGCGCCACCATGATCTGGCCGACGATCTCGCCGGCGGTGAGATTGCGCACCAGACGCTGCGTGCCGGTGTGGCAGAAGGAACAGTTCAGCGTGCAGCCGACCTGGCTGGAGACGCACAATGTGCCGCGATCGGTTTCGGGGATATAGACGCACTCGACCTCATGCGGGCGCTCGCCAACGGTTTCGCCGGGAAGCCGCAGCAGCCATTTGCGGGTGCCGTCGTTCGACACCTGCTCGGCGACGATCTCGGGACGCTCGAGCGTGAAATGCTGTTCGAGTTCGGCGCGCAGATCCTTCGACACCGAGGTCATGTCGGAAAAATCGCGGGCGCCGCGCACATAGAGCCAGTGCCATATCTGCTGCGCGCGCATCTTCTGCGCGCGTTCCGGCACGCCGATGTGGCCCAGCATCGCCGCAAGCTCGGCGCGCGAGGCGCCGACCAGCGAGGGCTTCGCCGGGGCGACATAGCGCTCCAGCGGCGTCTTTTCGAGGGTCAGTTCGGCGGCGGTCATGGCAATCATATAAGGCGCGGATGGCGCGCGGTCGTAGCATAGATGGGGCCTGGACGACCATTTATCAGGGTCGTTCCGGCCGAGCGAAAGCGAGAGCCGGAACCCATAGCCACCGGCCTCTGGTTTACGGAAATACAGGGGGTATGGGTCCCGGCTCGCGCTCGCTGACGCTCGCTTGGCCGGGACGACGCCAAATAATTAACGGCATTCCTGCGCGGTGCGGTCGAGCGCCTGGGAAATGCCCTTGAGCGAGAAGGTGTCCGTGGTCTTGGTGCCGCGGCCGGATTCGCCACGGACGGTGACATCGGCCCCCTTGCGCAGGGCGTCGACCAGACGCGCCTCCTCGGCGGCATTCTTGATCCAGGCGCCGTCATTCTGCGTGTACATGGCGAAACTGGCGCCGCCGATCTCCACGCTGGCGTCGGCATTGGGCTTGAACGGATAGCCGATGATGACGGACACCTCTTCCTTCACCTTCTCGGCCGGACGGGTGGAAATGAACAGCCAGGCCGGATCGCGCGGACGGTTGGGCGGATTGGTCGCAGACGAGGCCGGCTTGGCGAGCGCAAAACAGACCTTCTTGCCGCCCGGCGAGGCGGTATAGGCGCCCCAGTCGCCATATTGGCCGAGCAATGTCGCCCCCTGCGTGGGTGACGCCTGCCCCCAGGCCACCGAAATCGCCGCCGCCGACATGGCCAAAGCCACGCCAAGACCTGCAACAAATGTCGGAATATCGCGGAAAGATCTCATGTGCTCGCACCTTTCGTTCCGGCCTGCGCCGAAGCGGCCCCTGCGGGCGAATAATAATCCAAAATCGGCATTGTGAAGGCGATTTCCACCGTTGATTGCCGGCACGGGGGTCGTGGTAGGAGATGTCCACCATGAAAGCCATTCTTTGCAGCCAACCCGGCACACCCGACGATCTTGTGCTCGGCGACATCCCCGACCCCGTCGCGGCACCCGGCGAGGCCGTGGTCAGGATCGCGGCGGCGGCGCTGAATTTCTTCGACACGCTGATCATCGCCGACAAGTACCAGGTCAAGCCGGCCTATCCGTTTTCACCGGCGGCGGAATTCGCCGGCATTGTCGAGAGCGTGGGCGCGGGCGCGGCCGGCGTGACGCCGGGCGACCGCGTGATGGGCTACATGCGCTACGGCGCGGCGCGCGAGCGCGTGGCGATCGGGGCCGTGCGGCTTGTGAAGATTCCCGACGGACTGGATTTCGACCGCGCCGCCGGACTGAGCGTGATCTACGGCACCACCTATTACGCATTGCATGATCGTGGAAAGCTGAAGGCGGGCGAGACGCTGGCGGTGCTGGGCGCGGCCGGCGGCACCGGATTGTCGGCGGTGGAGATCGGCAAGCTGATGGGCGCGCGCGTGATCGCCTGCGCCTCGACCGCCGAGAAATGCGCCTTCGCGCGGGCGCACGGCGCCGACGAGACCATCAACTACACGACGCAGGACCTGAAAGCCGAACTGAAAAGGCTGGGCGGTTCGCATGGCGTGGATGTCGTCTACGACCCGATCGGCGGCGCCTATTCCGAGGCGGCCCTGCGCGCGCTGGCCTGGGAAGGCCGCTTCCTGGTGATCGGATTCGCGGCCGGCGAGATTCCGAAAATCCCGCTCAATCTCGCGCTGCTGAAAAGCTGTGACATTGTCGGCGTGCAATGGGGCGGCTTCACCGAACGCTTTCCGGAGCAGAATGCCAGCAACATGCAGCAGATCGTGCGCTGGGCGGCGGACGGAAAACTGTCGGTGCATGTACACGCGGTCTACCCGCTCGCCGACACGCCGCGGGCGCTGAAGGACATCGCCGACCGCAAGGTGATGGGAAAAGCGATTATCCGGCCGTAGCGGCTATTGGAAGAGCTTCTCGCGCGCCGCCTCGCGATGCTCGGGGCGGATCGAATCCATCACGAGCTTCATGGCGGTGGCGAGCACGGCGGCGTCGTCGGCGAAGCCGAGCATGGGCAGAAGGTCGGGAATGCCGTCGAGCGGCAGAACGAAATAGGCCAGCGCGCCGAGCAAGACCGCGCGCACCTGCAACGGCGTCTGGCGGTCGAAGGCGCAATAATAGGCGGCCAGCAGATCCTCGGCGAAGGGCAGCTTGCCGGCATGGCGCGCCAGCTTGCGCCAGAAGCCGTTGCGGACAAGCCGTTCGTCGTCCGCCACGTCGTTCGCTGCGTAGGCATTTCCGCCGGCCGATGTGCGTCCTGAGCGCATGGTCCCGTCTCCGCTGAAAGGCGCCAGCCCGCTACATGGCCCCGGCGGCCCCCGGCCGCAAGCCATTGCGCCGCAGTTGACGCGCCGCACCGGCGCGGTAATGCTCCGCGCCCAACAAGCCTTTAATCAACATATTTCAAAGGGAAACGTTCGATGCAAATCCATTGGCGCGCCACCATCCTCTCCGCCTGCCTCGCCGCCTTCGGCATGACCGGCCTGGCTGCCGCGCAGGATTATCCCGCGCGCCCGGTGAAGATCGTGGTGCCCTACCCGGCCGGCGGCTCCAACGACATCATCGCGCGCATCCTGGCGCAGAAGCTGTCGGAGCGGGTGGGCCAGCAATTCTTCGTCGAAAATCGCGGCGGCGCCGGCGGCAATATCGGCGCCGAATCGGTCGCAAGTTCCGAACCGGACGGCTACACGCTGCTGCTCAGCGCGCCCGGTCCGCTCACGTCGAACGTCGCCCTTTACAAGAACCTGCCCTTCGATCCGACAAAGGCTTTTGCGCCGGTGGCGCTGATCGCGCAGGTGCCGATCGTGCTGATGGTGCACCCTTCCGTCGAGGCGAAGAGCGTGAAGGATCTGATCGCGCTGGCGAAAGCAAAGCCCGGCACGATCAATTTCGGCTCGTCCGGCAACGGCTCGACCAACCATCTCGCCGGCGAATTGCTCAAGAGCATGGCGAACATCAACATCGTGCACGTGCCCTACAAGGGCGCGGCTCCGGCGATGAACGATCTGGTCGCCGGCCACATTCCGGTGATGTTCGACAACATGCCGGCGGTACTGCCGCAGGTCGCGGGCAAGAAGGTGAACGCGATTGCGGTCGCCGGCGCGAAACGCGCCACCGCCATGCCGGACGTGCCGACGGTGGCCGAATCCGGTCTGTCGGGCTTTGATGCTTCGGCCTGGTTCGGTCTCGTGGCACCGGCGAAGACGCCGCCCGCCGTGCTGAAAAAGCTGGAAGGCGAGATCGCCGCGGTCCTGAAAATGCCGGACGTGCAGAAGCGCTTTACCGAACTCGGCGCCGAGCCCGGCGATGTCTCGGGCGCGGCTTTCGGAAAGTTCCTCGCCGACGAAACCACGAAATGGACCAAGGTGATCCAGGTGTCCGGCGCCAAGGTGGAATAAGGCCCGTCAAACCTTCAGGCGGTCGAAGAAGCTGCGCACCAACGACGCGCACTTGTCCGGATCGGTTGCGGCGACGTGGTAGGAATCGCCGGGCAGGACTTCGAGCTTCGAGCCCGGAATCCTCTCCTGCCAGGCGCGCACGGATTCCACGCTGCCAAGACCCGACCCGGTGGTGGTGATCACCACCGCCGGACACTGGATGCGCGGCAATTCGGCGGTGACGTCGACCGTCGGCACCATCTGCAGAAAAGCCTCCAGTGTCGAAGCCTGCGTCTTCGACATCAGGTTCACCCACCATTCGATCGCCGGCGGCGGCAGGGAGGTGCCGAGCCGGCCTTCGGTGGTTTCGCGCACCCAGGCGGCGACGCCCTGCTCGCGAATCTGCCTGCGCCAGGCCGGCGCCCGTTCGGAAAACGACGTGAGCGAAACCGGCGCCCCGACGGCGGCGAGCGCGATCACGCGCGCGGGACAATTCGCGGCGAGATGCATCGCGAGCGTGCCGCCGATCTTGCCGCCGATCAGGAACACGCGCTCAAGCTTCAGCGCGTCGAGCAGGCGGATGATGTCCTCGCCCAGTTGCGCGAAACGGTATTTGTAATCTCCCGCCATCGGCGTGGAATCGCCGTAGCCGCGCAGATCCGGCCGCACCACCAGATGATGGGCGGCGAAATACGGCACCCAGCGGCGGAACGCCTCGCCGCTTTCGGCAAGCCCGTGCAGCATCACCACCGGCGGCTTCGCCTGCCAGGCATCGGCGTAATCGTCGAGTCGAACAGCCAGTTCGCAATCGTCGCCGACGCGGATTTTCGAGATTGCAGTCGCCATCAGATGCACCGCGTCCCGCCGCCGTCGATATTGATGCAGGTGCCGGTCATGAACGACGCACGCTCCGAGCACAAGAACGCCACCAGGCCCGACACTTCGTCCGGCCGCCCGACGCGGCCGAGCGGCACCGACGCAATTGCGGCGGCGTTGACCGCATTGGCATCCCTGCCGGCGATGGCCGCACCTTGCGAGATCAGGCTGTCCCAGCGCTCGGTCTGCACCGGACCGGGATTGACGCCGGTCACCAGAACGTTGTCGGGCGCGCATTCCTCCGCCAGCGCCAGCGTGAAATTGAGCAACGCCGCGTTGACCGCGCCGCCCGCCATATAGGCCGCGCGCGGCTGATGCCCGCTGCGGCCGATGATGTTGACGATGCGTCCCCAGCGCCGCTCGCGCATGCCGGGCAGCACGTCGCGCGCGCACCGCATGTAACCGAGCAGCTTCAGATTGAGGGATTTCTCCCAGGTCGCGTCCGGCGTGTCGGCAATGCGTCCCATCGGCGAGGCGCCGGCATTGTTGATCAGGATGTCGATGCGCCCGAAGGCCTGACGCGCGGCGTCCATCGCGTTCGCGATATCGCCCGGCTGCGTCATGTCGCCGGCACAGGCGATCACCCGGCGTCCCGTGCCCCTGGCGATCTCGTCCGCGGCCGCTTGCAGCCGCTCGGCATTGCGCGCCACGATCACGATATCGGCGCCCTCGGCCGCAAGTTCGACCGCGATGGCGCGGCCGATGCCGATGCTGCCGCCGGTGACGACGGCCGCCTTGCCGGTCAAATTCAAGTCCATGGAAATTCAATCCGCCAGTTTGTTCATTGCCTTTGCGAGCGTGACGTCCTTTTCGGTCAGCCCGCCGGCATCGTGCGTCGAGAGCGTCACGTCCACCGTCTTGTAGACATTCATCCATTCCGGATGATGGTCAAGCTTCTCGGCCACCAGGGCGGCGCGGGTCATGAAGCCGAAGGCTTCGCTGAAATCCCGGAACACGAACGTCCTGAAAATCGCGTCGCGGTCCGTCATCTCGATCCAGCCGGGCAGGGCCGCCAGGGCGGATCTGCGGGCCTCTCCGGTCAGTTTTTCTGGCATGGCGGCATCTCCGGGCTCATTTGACAGATAGGATGGCCCTCGCAAAGAACCGGAACCGACCTTAGCTGTTTCCTTGGGCGGCACGAAGCGGTCCGGATTGCAACGGTGAGGATGTCATGGGCTGGTCATTGAATATCGGGTCGATCGCCGGCACCGCCGTGCGCATCCACATCACGTTCCTGCTGTTTCTGGTGTGGATTTTCGGCGCCAGCTATGCCGCCGGCGGGGCGGACGCCGCCTGGAGCGGGCTGCTCTTCCTGGTGCTGATCTTCGCCTGCGTTCTGGCGCATGAGTTCGGACATATCTTCACCGCGCGCGCCTTCGGTGTGGCGACGCCGGACGTGACATTGCTGCCGATCGGCGGCGTGGCGCGGCTGGAGCGCATCCCGGAAAAGCCGATGGAGGAATTCCTGATCGCCATCGCCGGACCGCTGGTGAATGTGGTGATCGCCGGGTTCCTGCTGCTGTTTGCCGGCGCCGAGCTGACGTCGGGGGCCGCGGCGGCCTCGCTGGACAACACCACCATTCCGCTGGTCAACCGGCTGGCGGCGGTGAACCTGTTCCTGGCCCTGTTCAACATGATCCCGGCCTTTCCGATGGACGGGGGGCGCGTGCTGCGCGCCCTGCTCAGTGCAAAACTGGGTTTCGTGCGCGCAACCGAAGTCGCCGCCTCGATCGGGCAGGGCTTCGCCTTCCTGCTCGGCTTTGTCGGGCTGTTCTACAATCCGATCCTGATCTTCATCGCAATCTTCGTGTATCTCGCAGCGTCCTCGGAGGCTCACATGGTCGCGTTGCGTTCGGTCGCGCGCGGCGTGCCGGTCTCGGCCGCCACCATGACGCAGATCGCAACGCTCCCGCCGGAGGCGCATATCGACGAGGCGGTGCAGACCCTGCTGCGCACCAGCCAGAGCGAATTCCCGGTGGTCGATGCCGCGCACAGGCCGGTCGGGCTGCTCGGCCGCGGCGACATCATCCGCGCCCTGAAGGAGCTGGGTCCGGATGCGCGCGTCAGCCAGGTCATGACCGATTCGATTCCGGTGGTGAATCGCCGCGCCCCGCTGGATGAGGCGGTCCGCCTCCTGCAGGAGAAAGCGGCGCCGGCGGTGGCCGTGGTCGAAAACGACGGCCGGTTTCTGGGGCTGATCACCACCGAAACCATGGGCGAATTGCTGATGATGCGCGACGCCATGCCGAAAGACGCCAAATTCGGTCCCTGGAGCCGCCTCGCGAGGCCCGAAAAGGCCATTAACCAAGGGCCGATTGCCTAAACGGGGCGGCTCGCCTATATCCCCGCCATCGCTGACAGCGCATTTGGGTCGCGGGCCGGATTGGGCCCGCGTCCGGCTTTTGGACACACCCCTTTCATGAAGCTTCGTAACGTCGCCATCATCGCACACGTCGACCATGGCAAGACCACGCTGGTGGATCGCCTGCTGCAGCAATCCGGCTCGTTCCGGGAGAACCAGCGCGTGGCCGAACGCGCGATGGATTCCAACGACCTGGAGCGCGAGCGCGGCATCACCATTCTCGCCAAGGCGACGTCGGTGGTGTGGAACGACGTGCGCATCAACATCGTCGACACTCCGGGCCACGCCGATTTCGGCGGCGAGGTGGAGCGCATTCTCGGCATGGTGGACGGCGCGATTGTGCTGGTCGACGCCGCCGAAGGTCCGCTGCCGCAGACCAAGTTCGTGGTCGGCAAGGCGCTGAAGATGGGCCTGAAGCCGATCGTGGCGATCAACAAGGTGGATCGTCCCGACGCACGCGCGACGCAAGTCGTGAACGAAGTGTTCGATCTCTTTGCCGCGCTCGACGCCACCGACGAACAACTCGACTTCCCGATTCTCTACGGTTCGGCCAAGGAAGGCTGGATGGCCGAGAAGGAAGAAGGCCCGAAGGACAAGGGCATGGCGCCGCTGTTCGACCTGATCCTGCGTCATGTGCCGGAACCGACCGTTCAGGAGGGGCCGTTCCGGCTGCTCGGCACCATCCTTGAAGCCAATCCCTATCTCGGACGCATTGTGACCGGCCGCATCGTGTCGGGATCGGTGAAACCGAACCAGGCGGTCAAGGTTCTTGATCACACCGGCAAGCTGATCGAGGAGGGCCGCATTTCCAAGGTGCTTGCCTTCCGCGGACTTGAGCGCACGCCGGTGGAAGAGGCCGAAGCCGGCGACATCGTCGCCATTGCCGGCCTGCCGGATGCGACCGTCGCGCATACCATCTGCGCTCCGGAAGTGGACACGCCGCTGCCGGCGCAGCCGATCGACCCGCCGACGCTGGCGATGACCTTCCGCGTCAACGATTCCCCGCTTGCCGGCACCGAAGGCAGCAAGGTCACCAGCCGCATGATCCGCGACCGCCTGCTGCGCGAAGCCGAAGGCAACGTGGCGCTGCGCGTGTCCGAATCCGACGAGAAAGATTCGATGGAAGTCGCCGGCCGCGGCGAATTGCAGCTCGGCATCCTGATCGAGACCATGCGCCGCGAAGGCTTCGAACTCTCCGTGTCGCGGCCGAAAGTGCTGTTCCGCCGCAACGAATCCGGAGAGCTGGAAGAGCCGATCGAAGAAGTCGTCATCGACGTCGACGAGGAGCATTCCGGTGTGGTCGTGCAGAAGATGTCGGAGCGCAAGGCCGAGATGATGGAAATGAAGCCGTCCGGCGGCAACCGGCTGCGGCTGGTCTTCCACGCCCCCACGCGCGGGCTGATCGGCTATCAGGGCGAATTGCTCACGGACACCCGCGGCACCGCGATCATGAACCGGCTGTTCCACGCATATGCGCCCTACAAGGGCGAGGTGCAGGGCCGCCGCAACGGCGTGCTGATCTCCAACGAACAGGGCGAAGCCGTCGCCTATGCGATGTGGAAGCTCGAGGATCGCGGCCCGATGATGATCGAGCCGGGCTGGAAGGTGTATCGCGGCATGATCGTCGGCGAGCACACCCGCGACAACGATCTCGAGATCAACGTGCTCAAGGGCAAGCAGCTCACCAATATCCGCACCACCTCGAAGGACGAGGCGGTGCGCCTGACGCCGCCGATCCGCATGACGCTGGAAAAGGCGCTGGCCTATATCCAGGACGACGAACTGGTCGAGGTCACGCCGAAATCGATCCGCCTGCGCAAGAAGCTGCTCGATCCCAACGACCGCAAGCGCGCCGAGCGTCAGAAGGAAGCGGAGACGGTTTGACGCAATCGGTCCTCCGCGGGCGCGCACCCAGCGCGGCCTCGAAGGATGGCGCTCTCCGCCCGGCCTATTTGAGACCTTTCAGAAAGCCGTCCACCACCGGCTCCCAGATCGCCGTGCCGTCGCGCGCGCCGAACAGCCGGTGGCCGTCCTCGCCGAAAGCCGGCAGCAGACGATAGTCCATGTTGCCCCCCGCCTTGCGATAGGCGTCGGCGATCTGCCGTGAGAGCGCGGCGGAAAAGTAGGAATCATTTTGCGTGTAGATCGACAGCACCGGAATGCGCGCGGTCGAGCCGAACAGGGCCGCGGCCGCGACCAGTTTTTCGGGCGCGCAATTGTTGTTCGAACGGTTGTGCACACGGCCGCCGCGGCCGCCGGCGAAATTGATGATCGCCATCACATTTTTCGGATTGCGGCTCGCCAGCCCGAGCGCGCCCCAGCCGCCCGCCGATTGTCCCACGACGACGATGCCGTCACGTTTCACAAACAGCTGCTCGCTCATGTAGCGGATCGCGGCCTCGATCGAATCCGCCACCGCCAGTCCGGCCTTGCGAAAATCCGCGCGCTCGCAGGGACTGCCCTGCGCTTCGAGATAAGGCCCGCCGGTTTCACCATGCCCGGGTCGCTGCGGCACCGCCACCGCATAGCCGCGCCGCACGAAAAATTCGGCGCCCGCCGCGAAAACCGGCTGACCGAACTTTCGGCGCTCCTCCGGGTTCTGGACCGAACCGTGATTGATGATCACCAGCGGAAATGGACCGGGGCCGGCGGGACGAAACACCGTCGTCCGCATCAGGATGGAGCTGTCCTGCGATGGGACAAGCCAGAGCTGCTGGCGGTAGCGTCCCTGCTCCTGACTCTGCGGTCCGGCCGCGGGACGCCCGCCCCCGTCCTGCGCCGGCACAGCGGTGGCCGATATCGCAAGACAAAAACCGAACAGACCGGCCAGCAGGCGTTTCATCGCGAGAACCCTTTGGAATTTATAGCCGTTCCAGTCCTCTCACAAAGCGGTGCAAGAAATCCACACCGTTAACTGATCGTTAAATACAGGCTTGAAGCCCGAGTCGCCGCTTGCTCATATGGCGTCATGAGTACCGTCCTTATCGAGATCCGCCGCGCCAAAGCCTCCGACGCCACCGCCGTCGCGGAGACGCATGACGAAGCCTGGCGCAATGCCTATCAGGGGATCATCCCCGGCGCCGAACTGGAAAAGCTGATCGCGCGCCGCGGACCGGACTGGTGGGATTCGGCGATCCGGAAAGGCAGCCGCATCGCGCTCATGCAATTCGGCGACAACATCGCGGGCTATGCGAATTACGGCCGCAATCGCGCGCGCAGCCTCTATTACGAGGGCGAGATCTACGAGATTTATCTGAAGCCGGAATTCCAGGGCCTCGGCTTCGGACGACGCCTGTTCTCCGCCGCGCGCAAGGATCTGGCGCAGAGCGGCCTGAAGAGCCTTGTGATCTGGGCGCTCTCCGACAACGAGCCGGCGGTGGAATTCTATCGCGCGCTCGGCGGCCGGGCGGTGGCGCGGTCTTCGGAACGCTTCGGCAGCAAGGTGCTCGACAAGGTCGCCTTCGCTTGGCAGGCGTAAGCGCCGCCTCTCACTTGCCCGGCTCATCCTTGCCGCATTTGAACGTGCGCGCTTTCTCGTCGGCCAGCTTGCGGGCCGCTTCGTTGGCACCGGGCGCGCGCGCATCGACATAACCGACATGGCAGACGCCGCCGGGATTGAGGCGCGTCACCACGAGCGTGCGTCCGGTCGATTTTCCGTCGCCGCGCTCGACATCCGCTTCCGTCATCACGTTCCAGCGCAGGATGGTGGCGAAGGGCCGCGCGCTGCCGTCCGGCAATTTTTCGATCCGCCACTCGACGGTGCCGCTGTAAACGCTGTTGAAGCCGGGGAAGGTCTGTTCCGCCGCCAGTTCGCGCGCGGCGTCCTTCGCGATCGTTCCGAAACTGACCTGCATGCGCTGGTCGCCCGCGCTCAGATGGACACCAAGCCCGCCATAACCGGGGCAGCGCCACGAGCCGTAATCCTCGACCTCGCGGCCGCGCGTGTGCTTGCAGGTTCTGTCGGCGTCGAATTGCGTGTAGGCGCTGACAATGTCCTGCGCGCGGGCGGGTGTTGCGCCGCAAGCGCCGCAAACAAATGCGGCGCCGGCCGCCGCCATGATCGCCTGACGCATGACCGAAGATCCTTCCAGAGACATGTCATGCCCTGGTCGCCGGACGGACAGGACCGGTTCAGATTTTCGGTTCCGGCAGGCCGGCGCCGGCGCAGGCCGCGCGCAGCGTATTGAGGATGACGCAGGCGATGGTCATGGGACCGACGCCGCCCGGCACCGGCGTGATGGCGCCGGCCACCCCTTTCGCTTCGGCAAAGGCGACATCGCCGACCAGCTTCGTCTTGCCGCCCTCGCCCGGCACGCGGTTGATGCCGACATCGATGACGGTGGCGCCGGGCTTGATCCAGTCGCCGCGCACCATTTCCGGGCGGCCGACCGCGGCAAACAGCAGATCGGCGCGGCGGCAGACGGCGGGCAGATCCTTCGTCCTGGAATGCGCCACGGTGACGGTGGCATTTTCCGCCAGCAGCAATTGCGCCAGCGGCTTGCCGACAATGTTGGAGCGGCCGATCACCACCGCGTCCAGGCTCGAAAGAGAAGGATGGACCTTCTTCGCCATGATCACGCAACCGAACGGCGTGCAGGGCACGAGCGCCCGCTGGCCGGTGGCGAGCCGCCCGGCATTGACCGGGTGAAAGCCGTCGACATCCTTGCCGGGATCGATGGTGTTGAGCACCAGTGTGGAATCGATGTGCCTGGGCAGCGGCAATTGCACCAGAATGCCATGCACGCTCTTGTCGGCGTTCAGCCTTTCGATCAGCGCGATCAGTTCGGCCTGCGAAGCGGTCTCCGGCAATTTGTGATCGAAGGAGCGCATGCCCGCCTCGGTGACGGCCTTCGATTTCGAGCGCACATAGACTTCGCTCGCCGGATCGCTGCCGACCAGCACCACCGCCAGACCCGGCACGATGCCGTGCTCTTTCGACAAGGCCGCCGTCGCAGCCGCGATGCTGGCGCGCAATTCCTGTGCGATCGCCTTGCCGTCGATAAGGGTTGCGGTCATTTCTTCGCCTGCTCCAGAACACGTTCCAGCCGCGCCGCCAGCATCGCGGCGTCGCCGGCGACGGCGACGCGCTTGATGCGCGCGGTGGCGCCCGCCGTCAAATTCACGGCGCGCGCAGGAACGTCAAGCGTTTTGGCAAGCAGTCTGACCAGCGCGTCGTTGGCTTCGCCCTCGGTGGGCGCGGCCCGCACCCGCGCCTTCAGCACCGAGCGCCCATCCGACAATGTCTCGACGCCGTCGATGGCGTCGCGCCCACCCTTCGGAGTCAGGCGGATGGAGAGAGTCAGTCCGTCCGCGCTCGCCGTCCACGGGCGCTCGCCCACGGCGGGATCAGAACACGTTGGGATAGATGTAGCGGACAATCACGCTCTGGAAGAAGAAGATGATCAGGATCAGGATCACCGGCGAAATGTCCAGCCCGCCGAGATTCGGCATGAAGGAGCGGATCGGCCGCAGCACCGGCTCGGTGATCCGGTAGAGGAAATCGGCGATCACCGCGACCACCTGGTTGTGCGTGTTCACGACATTGAAGGCGATCAGCCAGGACAGGATCGCCGACGCGATCAGAAGCCAGACATAGATTTGCAGAACGACCAGAATGACGTCGAGGAGCGCGCGCATGTGCCGATTCGCTTCTTTCAGGGAATGCCGTGAAACGTCCCGCAGATGTACCGGGTCGGGGCGCAGGGAACAAGCCGGAGCACGCCAGCCCCTCATCCTTGACAGTCCCAACCCTGCGGCCTAAATGGCCCGCACTCAGGGATTGGGGCCGTAGCTCAGCTGGGAGAGCGCCTCGTTCGCAATGAGGAGGTCAGGGGTTCAAATCCCCTCGGCTCCACCAATCTTCCCGGGATCACCCGCCCGGAATTCCCGATTTTGGCCGGATAATCGTGACCGGATGAGCGCGCCGCTCCGTTGTCGATTGCAGGAGCGCCGCACGCCATGAGCGCGAAGCCGCCCGCCGATACCCCCATCGGCCGCCACCGCCCGTTCCAGCTGTTCTGGTTCGCCCGCGTCTTCGCGACCGTCGCCCTGCAGATGCAGGTGGTCGCCGTCGGCTGGCAGGTCTATGCGATGACCGGCCGGCCGCTCGATCTCGGGCTGGTCGGACTCGCGCAATTCATTCCCGCCTTTCTGCTGGTCCTGATCGCCGGCCATGTCGCCGACCGCTACGACCGCAGCGTGATCCTCCGCCTGTGCCAGATCATCGAGGGTCTGGCCGCGGCCGGCCTCGCGCTCGGCACCGCCTCGGGCTGGCTGACGCGGGAATGGATTTTCCTGCTGGTGTTCGTGCTGGGCGCGGCGCGGGCCTTCGAGGCGCCGAGCCTGCAGGCGCTGCTGCCCGGCATCGTGCCGATGCCGATGCTGCCGAAGGCGGTGGCCGGCTCCGCCTCCGCCAATCAGGCGGCAACCATCGCGGGGCCCGCGATCGGCGGACTGCTCTATGTCTACAGCCCGACGCTGGTCTACGCGATCTGCTGCGCGCTGTTCATTGCGGCGAGCTTCCTGATCTCGCTGATCGACGTCGCGCGCGTGGCGCCCAAGCGCGAGAAGATCAACATGCAGGTATTGTTCGCCGGCATCTCCTTCATCCGCAAGAAGCCGGTGATCCTCGGCGCCATCTCGCTCGACATGTTCGCCGTGCTGCTCGGCGGAGCCACGGCCTTGCTGCCGATCTACGCCAAGGACATCCTGCATACCGGCCCGCTCGGCCTCGGCCTGCTGCGCGCGGCGCCCGCCCTTGGCGCGCTGATCATGGCGGTGGCGCTGGCGCACTGGTCCCTGAACAGGAATGCGGGGCGCAAGATGTTCGTTGCCGTTGCGATCTTCGGCGTCGCCACCATCGTATTCGCGCTGTCGACATCCTTCCTGCTGTCGATCGCAACCCTGATTGTGCTGGGCGCCGCCGACATGGTGAGCGTGGTGGTGCGGCAGACGCTGGTGCAGATGCAGACGCCCGACAACATGCGCGGGCGCGTGACGGCGGTAAACACATTGTTCGTCGGCACCTCCAACCAGCTCGGCGAATTCCGCGCCGGCGGCATGGCGCAGTTCACCGGCGCGCTGATCGCGGTGCTGGCCGGCGGCGTCGGGACATTGCTGATCGTCGCGCTCTGGATGAAACTGTTCCCGGCCCTGCTCAGGGTCGACGATCTGGAACGCAGCGAGCCCGATCAGGACAAGCCGAAACCAAAGCCGAGGAAGAACGCCAATGTCCGAGCCAAAAAGTCCGCACGTGGACGTGCTGCGGTCGAACGCGGTCCTGACTAAGGGCCTGCCATTTCCCGACGGCGTGCGGGTCGGCGACCTGGTGATCCTGTCGGGCCAGATCGGCATCCGGCCAGGCACGCTGGATCTGGTGCCGGGCGGGATCGAGCCCGAGGCGCGGCAGACATTTGAAAATCTCAGGCTGACGCTGACCGCGCATGGCCTGACTCTCAACGACATTGTCCGCGTGCAGGTGATGCTCGCCGACATGAGCGAGTGGCAGCGATTCAACCAGATCTATCTGGAGTTTTTCCCGGACGCGGCGCCGGCGCGCAGCGCCTTCGGCGCCAACGGGCTTGCCCTCGGCGCGAGGGTCGAAATCGAGGCCTTCGCCGTCAGGCGGTGAGCTGGGCGTCGCGTGCCTGGCCGCGCACCTGCTGTTCGTGCGCGGCATCGCGCAGATGCCGCAGCCAGTGGTCGAGAAAACCCGACAGCCAGGACTGCATGGCGTAATCGTGCACCCAGCGGTCCTCGAAATGCGCGCCGCGCTGCTTGGCGCCCGGCAATTCCATGCGATGCGCGCCGCGGATCAGCCAGCGGCACATCATGGCGTGGGTGACTTCGGGATGAAACTGCACGCCGAAGGCGTGATCGCCATGACGGAAGGCCTGGCAGGGAAAGGTGTCGCCTTCCGCCAGCAGCGTCGAGCCGGCGGGCAGATCGAAACCCTCGCGATGCCATTG
The DNA here is from genome assembly GCA_022843165.1 of Pseudorhodoplanes sp. GTDB lineage: Bacteria > Pseudomonadota > Alphaproteobacteria > Rhizobiales > Xanthobacteraceae > Pseudorhodoplanes. Next base: position 274,869 of record JALHOD010000003.1, on the reverse strand, counting down.
ATAGACGTGGTCGGGCCACATCTCGCTGACCTCGCGGCCGGCCTCGGTCGGGCGGATCGGATAATAGCCGACCTCGACCTGGCCTTCGTCGTGAAAGCCGACCTTGCCGCCCAGATTGCGCGCCATCATCTGGGCGCCGAGACAGATGCCGAGCAGCGGCTTGTTTTCCTTCAGCGGCACCGACATCCAGTCGATCTCGCGCAGGACGTAATCGTGATTGTCATTGGCGCTTTGCGGACCGCCGAACACCACCGCGCCGGAATGCTGCGCGAGCGTGGCGGGCAGGTCGTCGCCAATGCAGGGCCGGCGGATGTCGAGGGAATAGCCGCGCTTGACCAGATAATTGCCGACGCGACCGGGCGTCGAGTTTTGCTGGTGCAGGACGATCAGAACGGGCGGTTTCATCGCGGCATGTCTGCGGATTTGGGCAGTCTAGACATCAATCGTTTATGTCTTCTTTTCATCGGTCCAGGCAAGATTCGCGCCCGCAGGGCGGCCATGTGCGCGGCGGCGGTCCGGTTCATCTGCGGCGCCGCTGCCGGGCATAGACGCCTTCCAGCACCCAGGACCGGGGAATCATGCGCGGCAGGACCGTCACCACCTTGTTCAGGACGCCCGGTATGACCAGCCGCCGGCCCGCCATCAGCCCGCGATAGCCCTCGTCCGCCACCCGCGCCGCCGGAACGGCAAGCAGCCCCATCGCGCCCGATTCGTCCGCTGCGGTCAGGCCGGCGCGGGCCTGGAATTCAGTCCGGACCGGGCCCGGGCACAGCGCCGTCACCCGCACGCGGCCCTTGAGTTCGCGATGCAGGGCTTCGGTAAAGGACAGCACATAGGCCTTGCTGGCGTAATACACGCTCGAGCCCGGACCGGGCAGAAAGCCCGCCACCGAGGCGACATTCAGAATGCCGCCCTGCCGGCGCGCCAGCGTGTCGACCCAGCGCAAGGAAAAATCCGTGAGCGTGCGGATATTGAGATCGATCATCTCAAGTTGCTCTGCGCGATCGCGCTCATGCGCCTTGCCGACCAGACCGAAGCCGGCATTGTTGACGACATAAAGCGGCTCAAGCCCCCGCGCCGCCAGTTCGGCATCGACCTTGTCCGCCATGCCTGGCTGTTGCAGGTCGAGCGCCAGAACGACCGGCTCCGGATCACCCGCTGCCGCGATCTCCTGCGCGAGCGCTGCGAGTTTTTCGCCGCGGCGCGCGATCAGCACAAGCCGCTGTCCGTTGCGGGCGAAGACACGCGCCAGCTCCATGCCGATGCCGGCGGAGGCGCCGGTGAGAATGGTGACGGGTTCCCGCGCGGTCATGATGCGGACGATGGCACGCGACGCGCGATCATGCGTCGTCGCGCGCCCGAGATTCGCTCGACACGCTCCGGCGCAACTCGACGCGCTCGCGCTGGGAGACACCGAGCAGATCCGACGCGCGCCAGACGATATTGTCCTCGAATTCGTTCATGCGCCCGTCGGCGAACACGATCTGCCACATCATCTCGACCATGCGGCGACGGCCGTCCTCGTCGAGCGAGCGATTGAGCAGGCTGGTGAAAGAATAGAGATCCACCGCCTCGCGGTCGGCCGCGGTCGCCGCCTCGATCAGGTCCGCGGTCGCGTCATCGTCGAGGCCGAATTCGCGCTTGAGTACGGCCTGCAGACGTTCGCGTTCCTTTGCGGACATCTCGCCGTCGATCATGCTGACATGCATCAGCAAGGCGGCCGCGGCCAGCCGGTAATCGCTGTCGTCAAAGCGATTGGCCGGCTTGTCGCCAGCGCCGACATCGCTGAGAAATTCCTTCAGAAGATCAAGCATGCCATAAGTCCCGCCAATTCGGCCGGAATTTGGGGATCGGCGGCCGCGATGTAAAGCAAAATAGCCGCGCGAAAGCGCGCGTCCGCATTACCGTTTGGCAATCAACGTCCGGTTACGGCATGCGCGGCGCTATTGCACCGCGCTTTTCTTGCGCAAACTTTCGTCCAAAAGCTCGAGATTGTTCTGGATATAGGGGTTGCCGGGGTCCTTGGCCTGCGCCAGCAGCAGGGTCTGGCGGGCGCGGCGGCGATCCCCGCGCAGCAGATAGGAATAACCCTGGTTGTTCAGGATTTCCGGCGTCGGACCGCCGAGCTTGATGGCTTGCGCATAGGCACGGTCGGCGAGGTCGAAGCGGCGCAGCTTGTCATAACTCGCGGCCAGCCCGATCCAGGCCTCGAGACTTTTCGGGCCTTTCTCGACCGCGCGCCGGAAATGCTGTTCGGCCAGACCGAAGCTGTTCTGGCGATAATGCTTCTTGCCAAGGCTGAGATCGTCGTTGGGGTCTTCCCCCATCAGACCGGTCGATTCCGGCGTCTCGGGCGCAATCCCCGGCTGGGCGATCGAGCCGGTGACGTCGCCTTCGGCGGTCGCGGCCGTGCCGTCTTTCGTAGTCTCACAGCCGGCCAGCCATACCAGGCACGCCGCCGTGACAACGAATACGCGGATGTCACCCACTCGCATTCTACGCTCCGCGCGGCGAAGCGATCCCGCCGGAGCGAGCGCACGCACGCATACAAACGGCCCATACAAGGCCGGAGCCACAGGCTAGGAGACGTTGGTTAAGATTTTATCGACCTTGGAACCCGGCCGGCGACATTGGTATGTCCGCACCGCGGCTCAATAGGTGCCGGTATAGATCCGTACCGCCACCGGCAGCAGGATCACGACAAACAGCACCGGAAAGATGCAGGTCATCATCGGCAGGGACAGCTTGGCCGGCAGCGCATAGGCTTTTTCCTCGGCGCGCGACAGACGCTTGTGGCGCATGTCGTCGGAATAGATCCGCAGCGCTTCGGTGATGCTCGAGCCCAGTTCATCGGATTGCTGGATCAGGGTTGCGAACGAGCGCGCTTCCTCCAGACCGAGCCGGTCGGCCAGATGTTCGAGCGCGTCGGTCATGGGACGGCCGGCGCGGATTTCCAGGTTGGCCATGTGGATATTGGCGGTCAGCGAGGGGTAGGAGTCGCCGAGTTCGCGCCCCACACGATCCAGCGCGGCCTCCATGCTGAGTCCGGCATCGGCGCAGACCACGAGCAGATCCATGAAATCCGGAAAGCCCGCGCGATGCTCTTCCTTACGGCGCGCAATGCGCCGGTCGAGGTAGATGCTGGGGCCGACATAACCGGCCATGCCGGCGGCGCCGACAACCATCCAGTAGATCGACGCACTGCTGTTGGGTGCAAGGAATATCGCAAGGGCGGCCAGCCCGAGGCAGAGAATGGTCCGCGCCAGAAAGAAATAGGCGACGCCGCGCGGATCGTAGATGCCCGCGATCACGAGCCGCTTGCGCAGCACCTTCATGTCCTGCGAATCGGACTCGGTGTAATGCTTCTGCGTATAATCGATAAGACGCTGCGCGCCTTTGAAATTGGAGCCGCGCAGCGAGCGCCGGCCCGTCCCGCTTCCCTGTCCCATGTCAACGCTGATGCCGGCAGTGCGCCGCTTCATCGAGCCGTGCAGCCGCAACGACGCCATGACCGCAAAGGCGAGCGTCGCCGCAGCCAGGAACACCAGCAACGTCAGCATCGTGGATGCCGTGTCGCCGAATATGTCGAAGACTGCATCCATGATCAGATCTTGAAATTGACCATGCGGTACATGATGAAATTCCCGAGCACCATCCACGAAACCGCGATTCCAAGCACGACCTTGGTGATGTCGTGATGCCAGATGGTGCGGTAGAAATCAGGCGCGATCAGATTGACGACGGCGAAGATCGCGATCGGCAGCGACGAGAGGATGATCGCGGAGGCGCGGCCCTCCGCCGCCAGCGCCCTGATCTTGCGCCGCATCTTGAAGCGCAGGCGGATCACGGCCGACAGATTCTCCAGGATTTCGCTCAGGTTTCCGCCCGTGGACCCCTGAATGGCAACCGCCGTCACGAACAGCGGCAGGTCCTCCTGACCGACACGGAAGTACAGATTCCGCATCGCCGTTTCGAGCTCCGAGCCGTAGGCGACCTCATCCGATACGATGCCGAATTCGCTGCCGACCGGATCGGGCAATTCGCGCCCGACCATGGCGATCGCGATCGGGACCGGATGCCCCGCGCGCAGGGAGCGCACAATGACGTCGACGGCGTCCGGAAACTGCGCACCGAATTTCTTCTGCCGCCGGTTCCGCAGGAAACGCAGCCACAGCAGCGGCCCGAGCGTGCAGCAGAACAGCCCAAGCGCGGCGGCGTAGCGGATATCGCCGTGAAGCACCATCATCGCGCCGAAAGCGATGACGGCGACCATCACGACATAGACGCACAGCTTCCAGACGCCGGCCGACAATCCCGATTGCAGGATCAGCCGATTGAGCGCCACCACCGGAAGACGGAAATCGCCGCCGCTGGTCAGCCCGCGCTCGCGCCTGAGCTGGACCAGAACGCCTTCGCGGTCGCTCTGGCCTTTCAGAAGATCCAGCCTGCGGTTGATCCGCTTTCGGTAGGACGACGCCGAAAACAGCAGGAGATAAAGCGCTTCGACGAACAGAACCGCCGAGATCGCGGCGAAAGCGTAGAAGACATATTCGCTGCTGAAATTGAACGACATGGCGGTCACAGCGGTTGGCTGGGATCGAAATAGCTGCCGGGAATCTTGATGCCCTTGGCCAAGAGGTCGGTCAGAAAACGCGGCCGCACACCGGTCGCCTGGAAGTGCCCCTGCACGGCTCCGTCTTCCGCCGTCCCGGTCCGGACAAACTTGTAGATTTCCTGCATCTGCAGGATGTCGCCTTCCATGCCGGTGATTTCGGCGATGCTGGTGACGCGGCGCTTGCCGTCGGACAGGCGCTGAAGCTGCACGATGACGCGAATCGCGGAGGCGATCTGGCCGCGCGTCGACGCGATCGTCATCGGCAGACCGGCCATGCCGATCATCTGCTCCAGACGCGAAATGGCGTCGCGCGGCGTGTTGGCGTGAATGGTCGCCATCGAGCCTTCGTGGCCGGTATTCATGGCCTGCAGCATGTCGAACGCTTCCTCGCCGCGGCACTCGCCGAGAATGACGCGGTCGGGACGCATACGCAGCGCGTTCTTGACCAGTTCGCGCTGGCGGATCTCGCCCTTGCCCTCGGTATTGGGGGGCCGCGTTTCCATGCGTCCGACATGCGGCTGCTGCAATTGCAGCTCGGCGGCGTCCTCGATGGTGAGCAGGCGCTCCTTTTCCGAGATGAAGGCCGACAGGGCGTTCAGCATCGTGGTCTTGCCGGAGCCGGTGCCGCCGGAAATGATCAGCGTCACGCGCGCCTTCACGGCGGCGCCGAGCAGTTCCGCCATCTGCGGCCGCAGCGCGCCGATATCGACCAGCTTGTTCAGGTTGAACGGCTTCTTGGAAAATTTGCGGATCGAGACCAGCGGCCCGTCGACCGCGATCGGCCGCACCGCGACGTTGACGCGGCTGCCGTCGAGCAGGCGCGCGTCGCACATGGGATGCGATTCATCCACGCGGCGTCCGACCGCCGAGACGATCTTGTTGACGATGCGGATCAGATGCTGCTCGTCCTTGAAGCGCACCTGGGTCGGCTCCAGCATGCCGCCGCGCTCGACATAGGTGCATTCATGGCCGTTGATCAGGATATCGCTGATGGTCGGGTCTTTCAGCAGGGGCTCGATCGGCCCAAGCCCCGTCATCTCGTCGAGAATCTCGGAGACGAAATCATTCAGCTCCTGGGTATTGAGCGCAAGCCGCTCGCTCACGACATACTGGCTGACCAGCTTCTGCACATGCGCGTGCATTTCCGCTTCCGGCAGCTTCTCCAGCGCCTGCAGATTGATTTCCTCGATCAGCCGCCGGTGCAGACGCACCTTGGCGTCGAGCAGCTTGTCGGTGAGCAGGGGATTGGATGGCGCGGACGGTACATCCGGACCCGGCTCCGGCTGCAAAGCGGGCTGTATCTGCGATTCCAGTTCCGGCAGAGCCTGCCATGAGGTCTCCCCCGCCGCGGCAACGCCATCCTCGGCAAGAGCCGGCGCCGAATCGGGCGCTTCGCTGCGCCGCGCGGTGAATCGCCCCGTCATGGATTGGAATCTGCTCATCGTCTCCAGCTCACCCGATATCTCTTCCGATTCAGCGCGCGAGCGAAAAATTGAGCGGCTTGGATTCCGCCGCAGCCTTGGCGGCGGCCTTGGCCGGTTGCGGCATGATCAGCTTCTTGAGCTCGCGCGTAATCTTGTTGCCGGGCTTGATCTCTTCCAGCGGAACGCCGCGATCGATCGCCTCGCGCACCAGCCGGTAGAAATTCGGGATAGCGGCGGTGAAATCCTTGCCCAGCGCCTGTTCGATGTCGGCCTTCTTCACGCCGGGTACGAACAGCCGCTCCTCGAAGCGATTGACGATGACCTGCGGCTGCGGTCCCTCCGGCATGCGTTCGCGGATGGCGGCAACGAGCTGCTTGGTGTGCTTGAGGCTCGGCACCGTCATTTCGCTGACGATGAACAGCCGGTTCGAGCCGAGCAGCACGCTGTCGGTCCAGGAAAACCAGGTGCGCGGCATGTCGATCACGACATTGTCGAAATTCGACGACACCAGATCGAGCAGACGCGTGACCACGTCGGGATCGAACGAGCGCATTTCCGCCGGCCGGTTCGGCGCCGCCACGACCGCAAGGCCGGAGGCATGGACGGTCGTCATGACTTCAAGCAGCTGGCGGTCGAGGCGCTCCGGACGCGGCTCGATTTCCGACAGATCGAGCCGCGGCTCGAGATCAAGATAATCGGCGCAGGCGCCATGCTGGAAATTCAGATCGACCAGGCAGGTGGAGGCGCGCCGTTTCTGGCCGCTATTGAGCAACAGCAAAGCGGTCTGGATCGCCAATGTCGTGACACCGGCGCCGCCCACGGCGGGCAGGAAGGTATAGATTTCCGCCTCGGCTTGATCCGTCGCAACCGGCTTGACCACGCGCGCGCAGGTGCGGACCAGCTCAATCGGGGGCACCGGCTTCACCAGGAAATCCGCAACCCGCATCTGCAGCAATGTCCGGGCAGCCTGGGCATCGAAGCTCTGCGCGACCACGATCACGGGCGGCCAGTTGCCGATGCGGAGCATCAGCCGCTCGAGCGCCTGCATTTCCTCGGCCCGGCCGGTGTTCAGGTCGATCAGGATGACGGTGGCGCCTTCCGGATCGACCTTGTCCTCGACCGCGGCCAGGTCCGCCGACAACACATGCATGTCGATCTGCTGACTGGCGCTGAATGTCGAGCGGATCGATTGCTCGAATCCGGCGTCAGCGGTCACGACGACCACATGCGTCTTGTTATCCGCGGTCTGAGCTCGGCCGAGATGCATTCGTATTCGGTCCCTTACCTGGTCTCACCCGGCTGCAACGCCTGGGATTGCTGCGAGGAGGCCTGGGATTGCTGCGACGACGTCTGCGGCTGGGACTGCGGGGACCCCGCCCAGCCCGAAGGTGGAGGCGACGACGCCGACGTGGAGCTCCGCACGGACTGTGCCGCGTTGGCGACCGAAGCCTGCGCGCGCGCATAGGCGGTGGAACTGGTCGTGGCGTTGACGGGCGGAATCACACGCCCTTCGCGATAACGCTCAACAGCGCCCTGCATGACCTGGCCGTTGAAGGCGATGTTGCGGTTGGCGCTGGACCGCGGCCAGGGATCGACCATCTGCGTGACCCGGTTGGCGGCCATGGCCTCGCCTGCATTCGGGACAATGGTTTCGCGGCGATCGAAATAGATGTCGGAGCAGCCGGCAAGAGCAGGTCCGAGCAGCAGGACGCCGGTGAAGAGGCGAATCCTAGTATTTGACCATGACATGGCCCACCTCCTTCTTCGTCGAGACCGGGACGTTCGCCGAGACCGGGATGGCGACGGCACCCGGCAGATCGAGCATGTGCCCGGTCATGGCGCGTTCGGTGCCGGCTTCGAGCTTGGCGACGGCGCGCGGGATTTCGGTTTTGCCCATCAGGAAGAAGTCGGCATCGTTCGGCGGCAGCGAGCTGTCGAGCGGCGTCTTGATGGTGTCGCCAGGACGCGCCGGGCGCACCAGACGCGGCGTCACAATGATGGCGAGATCGGTTTCGTTCTTCTGGTAGGAGCGGCTGGAGAACAGCGCGCCGAGAACCGGAATATCTCCCAGCCACGGCAATTGTTGCGCCGCCGTCTGGCCCTGGCTCTGCAGCAGGCCGCCGATGACGAAGCTCTGGCCGTCGCGCAATTCCACGGTCGTGGAGGCGCGGCGCACGATCAGCGGCGGAACCGAGATGCCGGCAACCTGCACCGGATTGCTGGTGTCGAGCTGGCTGACTTCCGGTTCGATCTTCATGTTAACCAGACCGTCGGACAGCACCGTCGGGGTGAAAGCGAGACCGACGCCGTAGCGCTTGTATTCGATCGACACGGTGCCGAGCGAGCCGGGCACCGGCACCGGGAATTCGCCGCCCGCCAGGAAGCTTGCGGTATCGCCCGACAGGGCGACCAGATTGGGCTCGGCCAGCGCGCGCGCCATGCCCTTCTGCTCCAGCGCGTTGATCAGGATATCGGCCGACAGGCCGTTGGCGATCAGCTTGCCGATCATGAAGCCGAAGGGCGCAGTGCCGGACAGCACGCCGGCGGCGACGATCGGCGAGATCGGCAGGCCGCTGGCCGGGACATTCTTGCCTGCGGCCGTTGGCAACGTCGCATTCGGCTGCATGAAGGTGGAGCCGTTGGTGACCGGCAACTGGTTGGCGTCAACGCGGTTGCCGATATTGCCGAGGAATTTTCCGTTGTTGGAGAAGCTGTTCCATTGCACGCCGAATTCGCGGCCGGCCTTGCGGTTCACTTCGATGAAGCGCACCTCGAGCATCACCTGCTGCGGCGACATCACCGCCATGGAATTGATGACATCAGGTCCGAACTGCCGGGCCAGCGTCATCGCCTTGTCGACGGTCACCGCGTCGGTGATATTACCCGACAGCATGATGCGGCCGTTGATCGAGGCCACCTTGATTTTCTCGTAGGGGAAGCGTCGCGCCAGCACCGAGGAGATCATGGAGGTGTCGTGCGTCACCTCGACGTCGAAGACGCCGATCAGCTTCTTGCCCTCGGCATAGGCCGAGACCCGCGTGGTCCCGCTCTTGCGGCCCAGGATCGACAGCGAACGGTCGGTGAGCGGGGCGACATCGGCGACTTCGGGGTCGCCGACCACAAGATCGACGAAACTCGCATCGGTCCGGACATCCTCGGTCTTTCCGATGGCCACGCTGATCAGCGACGTCTTCTTGACGGCGTTGATCTGTACCAGGCGCTGCGCCAGCGCGACGCCGAGACCCAGCGGCAGAACCGGCTCCATCATCAGCACCGCCATGCCGACGGCCGCGGCGCGAAACGCGCGCGAGCGGCCGTTGCCTGTGGCCCTGTCCGAAGGCCGCTTCTGCAGCCCATCAATGACGTTCTTGTTGTTCACGACACACACCCCGTCCTTCTTGATAGTCCCCAAGTCATTGGCGTTTCGAACCGTCATCCCCGACAGCTCGCCGGCCATCGGTGCCCTCGACGGGCACCTGGTATTCCTGTTTGTTTGAGCCCCTTTGAACCACCACATTCGTGACGCCGGTATCGCGACCGCGCACAACCCGGTCGGGCTTGCTGAGATCGTCCAGCGTCACACGTCGCGTCCGCTCGGCGGTGTTCTCGCCCGCCTTTCGCAGCAGCAGCGACAGGCTGCCGACCGAAGCCGCCAGCCAAACCTTCTGCGCGCCGACCGTATCGACCTCGAGGGTCACGGCCTTGGCGACCGTGGCCTTCGAACTGCGCTCGTCGGCGCTTTGATCCACCGCGAGCACGCGCGTATTCTGCAGAACCACCTCGGTTGTGGCGTTGCCCTTGTCGACCTGGCGCGTCAGCACGACGTCGACGCGATCGCCGGGCAGCACGAAGCCGCCGACGCCTTCGACATCGTTCACGCGCACGGTGACGGCTCTCATGCCTTCGCCCACCAGCGCCGACAATGTCGCGCGCTGGCCGGAACCGGTGATCTTCAAGGCCAGGACCGGCTCGTTCGGCTCGACCGGCGACAGCACCACGCGCTTGCCGGCCGAAAGCATGTCGGAAATCTTCGCGAAGGCGCCGGCCGGAATCGAATCGGCGGGCCACGCGATTTCGCGCAGATGATTGGGCGCAAGTTCGGTGCCGAACTGCAGGCGCTCGGCGGCAACCACGATCGTGTTGGTGGTCAGCACCTTCTTGCCGGCTTCGAGGCTCTTCATGCGGTTCGCGGCTGCATTGTTCAGCCACGTCTGCGCAATGAAGACCGCGAGCAGGCCGAAGACCACGGCAAACGCAATCATCACAACTGTTGACTTACGCACGACGCCCGTCCCGATTCAAAAACCCGATGCAGCGTATTTCTCCGCCGCACTATCGGAGCCGGGTCGTATTGAATTGGTGAAGCAAAATCCGCTTCTGCGCCTATACTGAAAAGAGCCTGAATCGACGTCGTTTATGAAAAATTGTCGTGCCGAGCGCAACGCAAGCTTAACCTTGCGCGTTTTCGAAGGCGGCGAGATCAGCCTTTAAAACCGGATGTTTCTGACGCCGGAGCCGTCGCGCGCGCCACAGCGATTACCGAAATCTTTCCGGTTTCGGTTCATTCAAAATAAAGCACGGTTTCAGCTGCGCTGGCGCATCGGCGCGGACGCAGCCGAACCGCAAAAATCAAGCAGCAATGTGAGGTCGCGTTGCGCGTCGGACACCTCCGCGACGGCGGACGCGATCCGGCGATAGAGATCGGCTGCACCCTGATACATGTCCGGTCCGCCCGCGACATTGTCCGCGAAGACCGCGATCTCCTCCATCTCGGCGATCCAGCGATAGGCCTTCGGAAACATGCCCGGCACGGACCGCTGCAGGAACGACAGGAAGTGTGGCTGGCTTTCCGACAATTCGCGCGCCAGCGCGTCCGACACGCCCGCTTGCGATGCGCCCAGAATCATGGCGGCGCCGAGCGCCGTGAAGCCCTTGGTCAGTCCGGCATAGGACATCTTCAGCGCCGAAGCCGCGCCGAGCGGACCGTCGAGAACGCGAATGTCCAGTCCATGGGCGGACAAGGCCGCGAATTCCGGCGCGGCTTCACCCGACGCGTAGAATGTGGTGGCCGCGCGCTGGGTGGCGGACGGCGGCGGACCGATAATGCCGGCGTCGACAAAGCGCGCGCCGGTGCCGGCAATCACCGCAGCGATGCGGCGCACCGTTTCGGGGGCGATGGCGTTGCAATCGACATAAACCGGCTTGCGGACCGCGCGCGCGAATGCGGGCCGCAGACGCTCGGCAAGACCGAGCGCATCCTTGGGCGGCACGATTGACAGAACCATGTCGCACCCGGCCAAGGCATCGTCGTCCGGAGCGTCGGTGAGACCGGCCCGCACCGCGCGCGCGGCGCTGGCGGCGCTGCGACCCTTCAGAGACGTCAGCACGGTCAGTCCCTGCTGAACCAGCTTCTGCCCTACCCCGCTGCCCATTTCACCGGGAGCAACAATGGCGATCCGGAGACTCATGGCATCACTCCCTGCCGAAAGAGAGCGATGCTAGCAGAGGAAGACCGCTACCTCGACGCCTTCTTCGGAACGGCCACGATGACGTCCAGCTCCACGCGCGCGCCGGGAGAGCTGAGCTGGTTGATGCAAACCATGGTGCTGGCCGGACGCCAGTCGCCCATATAGGGTTTCATCGCCCTGTTCATGCCGTCGGCGTCGCGCATGTCGGTCAGGTACTTGGTGATCTTGACGATATCCTGGAAGCTGGCGCCGACCTCGTCGAGGATCAGCTTGATGCAATCCATCGCCTTGGTGGTCTGTTCCTCGATGGAATGCGGGTGGATATGCTCTTCATCGCGATGCGGATGATGATGATAGAGATCCGAAGGCGTGCAGCCCGACACGAACATCAGGTCGCAGGCGCCCACGATCTGGATCGCCGGCGCATAGGGCATCTTGTAGGCTTCCTCCGGCGACGGATGGATCACCTCAAGTCTGTGCTGGTTGTCTCCCGAAACCGACATGCTTCCTCCTTCAGGCCGTCACGGCCGACGCGCGCGCGGCCGCTTGCTCGGCCCGTTCCTTCGCCATCTTCTGCAGACTGAGCATGTCGACCTTGCCGGATCCCAGCATGGGAAGTTTCTCCATATAGATCACTTCCGCCGGAATCATCAGCTCGGAGGCATGCCGCGCCCGCGCGAAGGCGATGATCTCAGACCGCGCGGCGTCCTTCTTCTGGGTGTAAAGCAGCAGCCGCTCGCCCTTGCGCGCGTCGGGGACGGCGACCACGGCCGAGACCACATCGACCCACAATTCCGCCGCCAGCATCTCCACCGCCGCCAGCGAGATCATCTCCCCGCCGACCTTGGCGAAACGCTTGGCGCGGCCCTTGATCGCGATATAGCCCTGCTCGTCGATGGTGACGATGTCGCCGGTGTCGTGCCATCCCTGCGGAGGACGCTCGAGGATGCCGGGATTCTCGGCGCGCAGATAGCCGAGCATCACGTTCGGTCCCTTGACGAACAGCCGCCCGCCTTCATCCACGCCCTCGACCTTGTCCAGCCGCGCTTCCATGCCGGGCAGCAGACGACCGACCGTGCCGAACTTGTTGAACATGGGCGTGTTGAGCGCCAGCGCAGGGGCGGTTTCGGTCACGCCATAGCCTTCCAGGATGCGCAGTCCAAATTTTTCCAGGTAGGTGCGGCGCGTGGATTCCTTCACCGGCTCGGCGCCCGACAGGATGTAACGGATCGACCGGAAATCGTACGGATTGGCCGCGCGCGCATAGCCGTTCAGGAACGTGTCGGTGCCGAACATGATGGTGGCGTTGATGCCGTAGATCAGTTCGGGAACGGTGCGGTAATGCAGCGGCGACGGATAGAGATAAATCCTCACGCCGGACACCAGCGGCAGGATCACGCCGACGGTCAGCCCGAAGGAATGGAAGACCGGCAGGATATTGAACACCTTGTCGGTGCGCCCGAAATCGATGCGCGCCTTGGCCTGCGCCGCATTGGTGAGAATATTGCGATGGGACAGCACGACTCCCTTGGGCGTGCCTTCCGAGCCCGACGTGAACAGGACCACGGCCCAATCGTCCGGCCTGCGCGGCACCAGCGGCTTGTTGGCCCCGAACAGCACGCGCAGCTTGTCGATGATGTTCACGGTGGCGCGCACGTCCTCGAGATAGACGAAACGGATCGTGCCGTGCAGCTTGTCGATCAGCGGCTCCAGCTTGCCGCGTTCGATGAAGGTGCGCGACGTGACGATGGTGGACACACCGGCCGCCCGGCAGCCGGCCAGGATATTGGCCGCGCCGGCGGTGAAGTTGATCATGGCCGGCACGCGGCCCGCCGACATCAGCGCGAACAGCGTCGCAACCGCGCCGTTGGCATTGGGCAGCATCACGCCCACCGGCTTGCCGATATCGGCCAGCGGCATCAGCTTGCGGCCCAGCACGGCGGTCGCGCGCAACAGCTTCTTGTAGGTCAGTTCGCCGGTGACGGGATCCTCGGTCGCCACGCGGCCCATGCCATTCGCCTGCGCCGCCTGGATCAGCGCCTGCACCACCGTGCGATCGGTCGAAACCGTGCGATAGATCATGTCCGACATGATGTCGTAGAGCGCGGCGCCGGCGGCCTGACGGCGGCGGCGGCCGCGCAAGTCCGGATTCACATTGAGCTTGACCGGTTCCAGCACCGTGACGGTCACTTTGGGGAACCAGCGGCGGCGCACCTGGCTCTTGTTGAGACGCGTGAACGGGGTCTGCTCGAGGCCGTCGATATGCACGGGCACGATGGTGGCGTCCGACTTGTCGGCGATGAGACCGGCACCGTCATAGACCTTCATCAGCGAGCCGGTGACGGTGATCCGTCCTTCCGGGAAGATGATCAGCGTCTCGCCCGACTGCACCGCATGAATCAGCGTGCGGGTCGCCATCGGCTTGAGCGGGTCGATCGGCAAGGCCCGCGTCATGCGCATGAACGGCTTGACCCACCATTTCTGCGCCATGGCGGTGTCGACGGCGAAAACCGGATCGCGGCCGAGCAGCGAGAGCGCGATGCCGGCATCGAGAAAGCTGACATGATTGAGCGCGATGATGACATTGGGACTTTTGATCTTGGTGAGATTGTCGAGTCCCTTCACCTGCACGCGGAACAGACAGCGATACAGGATCGACAGCGCATCGTTGAACGGCCGGGTCGGCATGGTGAAGCCGATCAGCACCGCCACGACGAGATTGCAGATGCCAAGCCCGATGAACAGCGTCGGCGTGGTTGCGCCGTTGCCCTGCAGTGCCGCGACGATCAGCGTCGCAGCCGTCATGAACAGCGCGTTGAGCACGTTGACGGCTGCGATCACGCGCGCACGGCGATCGGCGCCGGACCAGGCCTGCACCGCCGCGAAAGCCGGGACGATGAACAGGCCGCCGCCGATCGCCAGACCCATCAGTCCGATGGCGACGTTGATGCCGCGCACCGAAGCAAAAACCTCCGACGGCCCCGCCAGTGTCTGGGCCGGCGCAACGCCGTAAACCGAGAAACCGACAACCAGCGCCGACAGCCCGAGCAGGACGGCACCGAAAAGAGTCGGCAACAAGATGATGCGTCCGCTCGCCAGCCAGGCCGCAAGGCCCGAGCCGACAGCCACCGCGATCGAGAAAATCGCCAGATAGGCCGTGACCACTTCCTCGTTGCCGCCGACCAGCGATTTCACCAAAGGCGGCAGCAGCGACAGGACCACGATGCCGACGAGCCAGAACCAGCTGGTCACCAGCGCGCCCCACCACAGCCGGCTGTCGCTGCGCAGATGCTGGATCAGCGACCAGGTCGAGATCACGATGTTCCTGTTGATCTGCAGATTGGGGGCGGCTTCGCCGGTGCGCGGAATCAGCAGGCTGGACACCCAGCACAGCAGCGCGAACACCATGACCAGACCGGAGAAGGTGGCGGGATCACCGCCGCCCCGCGCCACAAGACCGCCGGCGATCGTGCCGAGCAGGATGGCAATGAAGGTGGCGCCTTCCACCAGCGCATTGCCGGCCGGCAGTTCGCGGCGCTCCAGATGATCGGGAAGGATGCCGTATTTGATCGGACCAAACAGCGCGCCGATCACGCCGAAGCCGAACAGCGCGACGAACAGGATTGCGATCGAATGAAACACGAATCCGGCGACCGCGACTCCGGCGACCGCGATCTCGATCAGTTTCAGCCGCTGCGCGACCACCGCCTTGTCGAAGCGGTCGGCGATTTCGCCGCCCAAAGCCGACAGGAAAAAATACGGCGCGATGAAGGTCGCTCCGGCCAGCGTGATCAGCGTCTCCGCCGATTGCGGGCTGTCCTTGGCGACATGAAACAGGATCAGGAAGACCAGCGCGTTCTTCAGATAGTTGTCGTTGAACGCGGAAAAAAACTGCGTCCAGAACAGCGGCGCGAACCGCGACGACAGCATCAATGGCTTGTGGGAATGCGACATGGCCCCGCGTCCTCGCCTGAAATAGCGCCCGAATGTGACTGACGCATCTCGGCGGATGCCAGTCCGGACAGTTTAGCAGCAGGCCGCCAGTTTTCTTGACTTTCTGCCATTATTTCGATATTCGTTGAACTATGGAAGAGATAGAAAAAGTCACTATCATTCAGGCGCTTGGTGCGCTGGCGCAGGACAACCGGCTGGATGTCTATCGTCTGCTGGTGCGCGCCGGACCCGCCGGCCTTCCGGCCGGTCAGGTCGCCAGCGCGCTTGGCCTCGCGCCCAACACGCTGTCGTTTCACTTCGATCGTCTGCGGCAAGCCGGCCTCGTGTCGGTGCGTCGGGACGGGCGCTCGCTGATCTATGCGGCGCGCTTCGACGTCATGAATGATCTTCTCTCCTATCTCACCGAGAATTGCTGCGGCGGCAAGCCGGAGCTGTGCGCGCCGAACGCCGCAGGCACGTCCTTGCCGGCGACCGGCGAGGCGGGTGTGGGCTGAACAAACCAAGCATCGCTGCAGGGGCAGGTTATGAGTGAGCGGGTCTACAACGTTCTCTTTCTGTGTACGGGCAACACGTCGCGCTCGATTCTGGCGGAAGCGATCTTGAATCGCGAGGGCCGCGGGAAGTTCCGGGCCTATAGCGCCGGCAGCCAGCCCAAGGGGCAGGTGAACCCGTATGCGCGCGGTTTGCTGGAACGCCTTGGCTATCCGACCGCAGAGTTGCGTTCGAAATCCTGGAACGAGTTTTCTCAGCCGGGCGCGCCGGAATTCGATTTCGTGTTCACGGTCTGCGACGATGCCGCGGGCGAATCCTGCCCGCTCTGGCCGGGCCAGCCAATGACCGCGCATTGGGGCATTCCCGATCCCGCCGCCGCCGAAGGCTCACCCATCGAGATCGCGCTCGCCTTCGACAAGGCCTATGGAATGCTGCACCGGCGCATTTCGGTGTTTTCCGCGCTCCCGATCGCATCGCTCGACCGGCTGAAACTTGAAAGCCGGCTGAAGGATATCGGCCGCATGGACGGCGCGACCGCAAAAGCGATGCAGGACTGAACTTGCCGTCAACCACACACGCTGACCCAGCCGAGGTTTCACACATGTCCTTGTTCGAACGCTATCTCACGATCTGGGTCGGCCTATGCATTATTGTCGGGATCGCCCTCGGCCACTTCTTTCCCGCCGCATTCCACATGATCGGCACGGCCGAGATCGCCAAAGTCAATCTGCCGGTCGCGGTTCTGATCTGGCTGATGATCATTCCCATGCTGGTGAAGATCGACTTTGCGGCCTTGTCGGGCGTCAAGGAGCATTGGCGCGGCATCGGCGTCACGCTTTTCATCAACTGGGCGGTGAAGCCGTTTTCGATGGCCTTTCTGGGATGGCTTTTCATCGGCTGGCTGTTCAAGCCCTATCTGCCGGCAGACCAGATCAACAGCTACATTGCGGGGCTGATCCTGCTCGCCGCGGCGCCGTGTACGGCGATGGTGTTCGTCTGGAGCAATCTGTCTGACGGCGAGCCGCATTTCACCCTGAGTCAGGTCGCCCTCAACGACGTGATCATGGTCTTTGCATTTGCGCCAATCGTGGGACTGCTGCTCGGCCTGTCTGCCATTACCGTGCCGTGGGAAACCCTGCTCCTGTCGGTTGTGCTTTACATTGTCGTGCCGGTGATCATCGCGCAGATTGTCCGGCGGAGCGTGCTCGCGAGCAGCGGAGCCGACGCGTTGACGCGGCTGCTGTCGACCTTGCAGCCGGTTTCTCTCGTCGCCTTGCTGGCCACACTGGTGCTGCTTTTCGGATTCCAGGGCGAGCAAATCCTGGCCCAGCCCTTGATCATTGCCATTCTGGCCGTGCCGATCCTGATCCAGGTCTACTTCAATTCGGGCCTTGCCTATCTTCTCAATCGCGCGGCCGGAGAGGCGCATTGCGTGGCGGCGCCGTCAGCCCTGATCGGAGCCAGCAACTTCTTCGAACTCGCCGTCGCGGCCGCGATCAGTCTCTTCGGATTCAATTCGGGCGCCGCGTTGGCAACTGTGGTCGGGGTCCTGATCGAAGTGCCCGTGATGTTGTCGGTGGTCAAAATCGTGAACGGCACACGCGACTGGTACGACGCGAGTCCCGCCGTCCGGCAGCGTGTCGCAGCGGAAAAGGCAGCCGGCTGAGGAAGCGCTCCGTGGGCCGATGAAATGGCGCTCAGGCGGCCGCGCGCGTCAGCGTGGTCGGCTTCTTCATGCAGTCTTCATCCACACCGTTATGCAGATGATACTGGCTGAATCCGACATGGCTGGCGGGCGAACCTGACACCGCGACCTGGTAGCAGAACTCGGTGCGGTGACGTTTCGCGCCGGCGAAAATCTCGTCATATTCGGTCCAGCCCCAGATCAGCAGCTTGCCCTGCAGATCGCGGACCTGGCGCAGCATCGCCGGCTCGATATTGATGACCGGCGAGAGCGCCGTCGATTTCGGGCCGACGATCAGCGGCCGGTAGGCGTCGTAGGACAGGATGCGGTTGCCGAGATCGTCGAAATCGGAAAAATCGAAATCGGCGGGCACCGAACGTTCGAAATATTTCCAGCTCACATGGCTGCGGCCGTTCCTGGTCGGCGTGGTGCCGGTATTTTCCCAGATCGGCTGCAAGGTGCAGGTCTGAATCTCGTCGTTGATGGGATTCTTGGTCAGGCTGACCTGGATTTCCTTCATGAAGACATAGGCGCGTTGCGCCGACATCAGCGCCTCGTCCATCAGCGCGGAGGATTTTTCCGATGCCTGCGCCGCCTTCTGCGACGCGCGCAAGGCGCCGCGCATCCACAGGCCCTGGAAAAGACCGGCCAGCAGCAGGAATACCGCGCAGGCCAGGAGGGCCAGATCCGACGCGCGGATCTCGCAGACAAATCGCTGCCACCAGCCCGGCAGAGCGGCGGTCGATGGCGCTGCGGCGTTCTGCGCAAGGACGACATGGCCCTCAAGCGTGTCGCGCAGACTGACGGCGCGAATCAGGTGGCCGCCGCCCGGCAGATCGACGCGAATCTGCGGCGGAGGCGCCTTCTTCTCGACGGGCGGCACCGGCGAATAGCTGCCGCAGACCTGCCCAAGCGCCAGCACCGAACCGGCCAGAAAGGCCAGCGCAACCAGCGCGGAAATCAGGAATGCTGCCGATGATTTCATGGGGCTCTGGCGTCGAAGCTGTGCAGCGACATTCGTTCCCTGTCCAGGCCGATGCCGCCGGCGCAGCACTTGCCGCGCGGGGGCCGGATAACCGGCAGAGCGGGGAAATTAGAGAGCGGTATCGGCGGCGTCAAACAAATCGGGGACATGGCCGGTCAAACCGGCGGGGTTGTGTCACAAAAAGCATGCTCCCAAAGGCGAAGCGCCCCGGCCCCGCGCGCAGCGGACCTCGCGTGAAAGACATAGCTGGCGTTCGCAGGCTGTGGATGGCCAGCCGGGCCATGGCGGCGTATGCCGGACACGCCGACTCGCCGGAGCTTGCGCGTGCCTTCATCCTTCTCCTTGCCGTCCTGGCTGTCCGCCAGAGTCATCGGAACGCTGTGCGGCATCGCGGCCGCACTGTTCTGGGCCGCCGGGCTGGTGGCGGCCAAGCACGGCGTCGCCGTCGGCCTGACCCCCTCGGACATGGCCTTTCACCGCTTTGTCTGGTCGGGGGTGCTGCTGGTGCCGGCGCTCTGGCGCATGGGCATGGCCGATCTGGGCGGCGCCGGCTGGGGCCGTGGCCTGATCATCCTGCTGCTGGCGGGCCCGTTGCAGGCGGTCTCCAGTTATACCGGCTTCACACTAGCCCCCCTCGGTCATGGCGCCGTGATCCACCCGGCCTCGGCCGCCCTGGGCGGGCTGCTGCTGGCCACGCTGGTGCTGAAGGAGCCGCTCAGCACCGCCCGGCTTGTGGGTGTGATCGCCATTGTCTGCGGACTGATCGTGTTCGCCGGCGAAGCCGTCACCTCGATCGGGCTGCATGCGCTGGCCGGCGATTCGCTGTTCGCCACCGCCGGGCTGATGTGGGCGACGTTCACGCTGTGCCTGCGGCGCTGGCGCATGGACGGCATGCATGCCGCCATGATCGTGGGCGTGCTGTCGCTCTTCATCTACGCGCCGCTGCATGCGCTGCTCTTCGGCTTTCACACCATGATCGCGGCGGGGTGGATCGAGAATCTGATCCAGATTGCGGTGCAGGGCGTGTTCGCGGGATTATTGGCGCTGTTCCTGTTCGCGCGCGCCGTGACCACGCTCGGTGCCGGCCGCGCCTCGACCTTCCCGGCGCTGGTGCCCGGGCTGACCATGCTGATCGGCTTTCTCGCGCTTGGGGAAATCCCGACGCCGCTGCAACTGCTGGGCCTTGCGATCGTCGTCGTCGGCTTCCGTTTCGCGATGAAGCCGTGATCCATTCAGGATCGGTCAGCGCATCATGAGACCGTGGTGCATTGCGTCCACTTCGTCCTGGGACGCTTGAGTTGCGCCTGGTTGCCCTTGATCCAGAAGGTGACGCCGCCCTTCGCATAGCGTGCGCCGGAGGCGGAAAGCCGCTGCGGCAAGGTCATCGACTTGCCGTCGAGCTGCACGAAAGCGGATTTCGATTGTGGGACGAAGGCTGCGATGAGCTGGCTGCCGTCGGCGCAGGTGTAATTGAAGAACTTTTGCGCGGCGGCGGAATTCGTGCTCCCGACGACGATGAACACGATAAACAAATGTGGTTGAATCATTGACTTCATCTACATGCCTCGCCGCGATTTAGCCCCTCCCCTTGCGGGGGGAGGGTAAGCAAAGCTACGCCGCCTTGCGGCTCGCCAGAAACTCGCCCATGCGATCGAGCGCCTTCAGGATGTTGTCGGTGGAGTTGGCGTAGGAGAGCCGCACATAGCCCTCGCCCAGGATGCCGAAATCCGGTCCGCCGATAATGGCGACGCCGGCGTCTTCCAGCAGCGCCGACGCCAGCGGCTTGGCCTTCCAGCCGGTCTTCTTGATATTGGGGAAGGCATAAAACGCGCCTTTCGGCGTCGCGCAGGACATGCCGGGCAGCTTGTTCAGTCCCTCGACCACAACCTTCCGCCGCTGGTCGAATTCCGCGACCATGCGGCGCACCTCGTCCTGCGGGCCGGTCAGAGCGGCCAGGCCCGCATATTGCGCCGACGCATTCACGCAGGAATGCAGATTGACCGCGAGCTTGCGCGCATAGTCGTAGAGCTTGCCCGGCCACACCGCGTAACCGAGCCGCCAGCCGGTCATCGCATAGGTCTTCGACCAGCCGTTCAGCAGGATCAGCCGGTCGCGGATGGACGGATAGGACAGCAGGCAGACATGCGTCTCGCCGTCATAGGTCATCTGGTCGTAGATCTCGTCCGACATCACCGCGACGTCGGGGAATTTTTCCAGTCCGGCAACCAGCTTGTCGACTTCGCTTTTCGGCGTGACCCCGCCGGTCGGATTGGCCGGAGAATTCACGATCAGGAGCCGGGTCTGCGGCGTGATCAGCTTCAGCGTCTCCTCGGCCGAGAAGGCAAAACCGTTCTCCTCGCGGATCGGCACCGGCACTGGCCGCGCGCCGGTGAACTCGATCATCGAGCGGTAGATCGGGAAACCGGGATCCGGATAGAGAATGTCCACGCCCGGTTCGCCGAACATCAGGATCGACATGAACATCGTGGGCTTGCCGCCCGGCATGATCATCACGCTGTCGGGCGACACCTCGACCGCAAAGCGCTTGTGCAGATCGGCCGCCACCGCTTCGCGCAAGGCCGGAATGCCGTTGGCCGGCGTGTAGCCGTGGTGGCCGTCGCGCAACGCCTTGATCGCGGCCTCGACGATATGGTCCGGCGTGCGGAAATCCGGCTGGCCGATGCCGAGATTGATGACGTCACGGCCTTGCGCGATCAGCGCGTTGGCGCGCGCGAGCACCGCAAAGGCGTTTTCCTCGCCGATACGGTCGAATGCTGCGATGGTCCGGAGCATGGCGTTTCCCTTTGCCCTGTTTATCCGCATTGAACGCGCCGGCTGCGGCCTGCGTCAATCCCGGCGGTCGATGCGGCGGATTTCAAGCTCTCCCATCCGCATGACTTCAAAAATGATGAACACCGACAACCCGATCAGCAGCAGGCCATTGAGTGCGGTGATCGGACCGTATAATCGCTGGCCGGGCGGAGGCACCGCATCGCCATAACCCAGAGCGGTGTAATTCTCGAAAGCGAACTCGAAGACGTGAATCCCATGGCCGGGATCGATTCCCGCAAGCGAATAGAACATTGCCCAGATCGAAATTTCGATCAGGTGTGCGAACGTCAGCACCACAACGGTCACCGTGAGCAGGGCGGTAAGCTGGACGAAGCGATGAAAGTCGTCGGTCGCCGCCGCCGCATGCCGGGTCGCGATCATGATCAGCCCGGCCGTGGCCGCATGAATAAGGAAATTGATAAAACTGACGGCACCGCCAACGATCAGCTGCCAGACCATGTCCTCGCCCCTTTCCGCATCAATTAGCACCTATCAGCCCTGCGAATTCAACACACTTGCCCAAGGCCGGTTGCGGTCGACCCTCACAGTATGCGACACAGGGAATTATGACTGTCTGGCTTGAACTGACCATCGTCGTCGGGCTGATTCTGCTCAACGGCTTTTTCGCCATGGCCGAAATGGCGATCGTGTCATCCCGCCGCATCCGGCTGCAACAGATGGCGGAGGCCGGCTCGCGCGGCGCCATGCGCGCGCTGGAACTGGCGGAAAATCCCAGCCGCTTCCTGTCCGGCGTGCAGGTCGGCATCACCCTGATCGGCATCCTGTCCGGCGCCTTCGGCGGCGCCACCCTCGGCGCGCGGCTCGGCATCGTGCTCAACGAATTTCCGGCCCTCAGCCCGCGCGGACCGGAAATCGCCTTCATCCTGGTGGTGATCGCGATCACCGCGTCGTCGGTCATCGTCGGCGAACTGGTCCCCAAGCGCATCGCCCTGCTGAAACCGGAACGCATCGCCGCGCTCGTGGCGCGGCCGCTGCAGATCGTGGTGATCGCAGCGCGGCCGCTGGTCTGGTTCCTGGAAAACGCCACGGCCTTCCTGTTGTGGGTCCTGCGCGTTCCGCAGCGGCGCGCCGACAATGTCACGGAAGAGGAAGTCAAACTCGCCATCGCCGAAGGCACGGAAGCCGGCGTGATCGACGAGGTCGAGGAGCAGATGATCCACGGCGTGCTCGCGCTCGCGGACAATTCGGTCGCCTCGATCATGGTGCCGCGGCCGGATGTGTACTGGATCGATCTCGACGACGACAAGGACGTGATCGCGCGGGAAATCGCAGATTGCCCCTATTCGCGCATCGTGGTGGTGCGCGGCGGCGATCTCGGCCGTCCGCTCGGCGTGCTGCAAAAGAAGGACCTGGTGGACGATCTGATGTCCGGCCGCGGCATCCGCGTCGAGGAGCGGCTGATCGAGCCGGTGTTCGTTCCGGAATCCATGCCGGCATTGCGATTGCTGGAGACCTTCCGCAAGGTGACGATGCATATCGCCTTCGTGGTGGACGAGTATGGCGACTTCCTCGGCGTGGCGACGCTGAACGACGTGCTGCAAGGCATCGCCGGCGATCTGCCGGAGGAACATCCGCAGGTGTCGGAAGAAATCGTGCGGCGCCCGGACGGCTCCTGGCTGGTCGACGGCCGCGCATCCATCGCCGATCTTGCGGAGAAACTGAAGCTGGTGGATGTCGGTGGCGAGTTCCACACCGCCGCCGGCTTCGCGCTGGAGCGGTTGGCGCGCATTCCGACCGAAGGCGACACCTTCGTGTTCAACAGCTGGCGGGTCGAAATTCTCGACATGGACGGCAAGCGGATCGACAAGCTGATGTTCTCGCCGCATCACAGCGAACAGGCCGACTGACGCAGAGCCGCCACCACGTTGCGCTGCCGTCTCCAGAGCCTAGATTAGGCGGGTCTCGCGGAGGACCTCATGACGAAGACACCCAAAACGGCAAAACCGCGCGGACGCAGCCTCCGCTCCCAGCTCTGGTTCGACAATCCCGACAATCCGGGCATGACCGCGATCTATCTCGAGCGCTATCTCAATTACGGCCTGACGCTGGAGGAACTGACATCGGGCAAGCCGATCATCGGCATCGCCCAGACCGGCAGCGATCTCTCGCCCTGCAATCGCCATCACATCGAACTTGCGAAGCGCGTGCGCGAGGGCATCGCCGCCGCCGGCGGCCTCGCCTTCGAGTTCCCCGTGCATCCGATTCAGGAAACCGGCAAGCGGCCGACCGCGGCGCTGGACCGCAATCTCGCCTATCTAGGCCTGGTAGAGACCCTTTACGGCTATCCGCTCGACGGCGTGGTGCTGACGACG
The DNA here is from genome assembly GCA_022843165.1 of Pseudorhodoplanes sp. Lineage (GTDB taxonomy): Bacteria > Pseudomonadota > Alphaproteobacteria > Rhizobiales > Xanthobacteraceae > Pseudorhodoplanes. The sequence goes on along the minus strand of JALHOD010000003.1, from coordinate 251,082 downwards.
GGCTGTGACAAGACCACGCCGGCTTGCATCATGGCGGCCTGCACCGTGAACATTCCCGCGATCGTGCTGTCGGGCGGGCCGATGCTGAACGGCTGGTGGAAGGGCGAACGCTCCGGCTCCGGAACCGTGGTCTGGCAGGCCCGCAAGGAGCTTGCCGCGGGCGCCATCGGCTACAAGGAATTTCTCGACATCGTTGCATCGTCGGCGCCGTCGATCGGGCATTGCAACACCATGGGCACCGCCTCGACCATGAATGCGCTGGCCGAGGCGCTGGGCCTGTCGCTGCCCGGCTGCGCGGCCATTCCCGCGCCTTACCGCGAACGCGGACAGATCGCCTATGAGACCGGCCTGCGCGCGGTCGAGATCGTGCACGAGGATCTGAAGCCATCCGACATTCTCACGCGCAAGGCGTTCGAGAATGCGATCGTCGCCTGTTCGGCGATCGGCGGCTCGACCAATGCGCCAATTCACATCAATGCCATTGCGCGCCATATCGGCGTTCCGCTGACGATCCAGGACTGGGAGAAGATCGGCTATGACGTGCCGCTGCTGGTCAACATGCAGCCGGCCGGCTTCTATCTCGGCGAAGAATATTATCGCGCCGGCGGCCTGCCCGCCGTCATGAACGAATTGCTGCGCGCGAAGCGCATTCATGCCGACGCGCTCACCGTCAACGGCAGGACCATGGGCGAGAATGTCCGGCGCGCAAAGGTTCAGGATGCCGACGTGATCAAGTCCTACAAGTCGCCGATGAAAAAGCAATCCGGTTTCCGGGTGCTGCGCGGCAACCTGTTCGAGTCCGCGATCATGAAGACCAGCGTGATCTCGGACGAATTCCGTACGCGTTATCTGTCCAATCCGAAAGACCCGAATGCGTTCGAGGGGCGCGCGGTCGTGTTCGAAGGGCCGGAGGACTATCACCATCGCATCGACGATCCCGCGCTCAGGATCGACGAGAACAGCCTGCTGTTCATGCGCGGCGTGGGCCCCATCGGTTATCCGGGTTCGGCGGAAGTGGTGAACATGCAGCCGCCGGCGGCGCTGATCAAACGAGGGATCCTGTCGCTGCCCTGTATCGGCGACGGGCGGCAATCGGGCACATCCGGCTCCCCCTCCATTCTCAACGCCACGCCGGAAGCCGCGGCGGGCGGCGGACTGGCGCTGCTGAAGACCGGCGATCGCGTCCGCATCGACCTCAACAAGGGCACCGCCAATATTCTGGTCCCGAAAGCCGAGCTGGCGCGGCGGCGCGCGGCGCTCGACAAACGCGGCGGCTACAAGACGCCGAAAAGCCAGACGCCGTGGCAGGAAATCTATCGCGGCATGGTCGACCAGATGGCCGACGGTCAGGTGCTCAAGCCGGCGGTCAAGTATCAGCGCGTCGCGCAGACCAGCGTGCCGCGCGACAATCATTAGTTTCCCGCATTAGCTTTCCTTATTTTCAACAGGCGAAAATCTAATCGGCATCCATTCCCGCGTGTGACAGCGGCGTGTTGACTTTGCCCCCGCCCGCACCCGATGCTGCGTGCATAAGGACACAAGCCGCCCCAAGGCGGCGTTGGGAGGAAAGCCATGAAAATACGCACTCTTGTGCAGTCGCTGGCTGTTGCCGCGATTGTCTCTGCCGCGACCGGCGCTTCGGCGCAGGAAACGATTCGTCTGCGCATCGCGTCCGGCCATCCGCCGGTGAACACCTACGTCAACCTGATGCAGAATTTCTTCGTGCCGGAGGTGACCAAGCGCGTCGCCGCCCGCACCAAGCACAAGATCGAGTTCGTCGAGGGCTATGGCGGCGCCATGGTGAAGGTCGCCGACACGCTGGAAGGCGTGCAGTCCGGCATCATCGACATCGGCGGCTATTGCTTCTGCTTCGAGCCGTCGAACCTGCCGCTGCACGCGTTCCAGGTGATGCTGCCGTTCGGCACCATGAGCCCGGTGGCGAGCGTGAAAATCGCGCGCGAGGTCTATGACAAGGTCCCGTACATGTCGAAAGTGTTCGAGGACAAGTACCGGCAGAAGCTGATCGCGCTGATCGCCGACAACGGCTACAATCTCGGCACCAATTTCGAATGGAACAAGGTGTCCGACCTCAAGGGCCAGAAGCTGGCCGGCGCCGGACTCAATCTGAAATGGCTGGAATATGCCGGCGCGACGCCGGTGCAATCCTCGCTGCCCGACGCCTATACCGCGATGCAGACCGGCGTCTACAACGGCTGGATCATGTTCCCGTCGGGCTGGGTCAACTTCAAGCTGTTCGAAGTCGGCAAGTTCTATACCGAGATCGGCTTCGGCGCGATCACCTGGCACGGACTGACCATCAACTCCGCGCGCTGGGCGAAACTGCCGAAAGAGGTGCAGGACATCATTCTGGAAGTGGCGAAGGAATACGAAGCCAGGACCGGAACGGTGAACGAAGAGAACTATCCCAAGCAGCTGGAAGACCTGAAGTCGAAAGGCACCAATGTCCGCAAATTGCCGGACTCGGTGCGCGCGGACTGGGCCAAGTCCCTCGCGGCCTGGCCAAAGGAAAAAGCGCAGGAACTCGACAAGCAGGGCCTGCCGGCGACGCAGGTGCTGGAGCTGACGCTGGCGGCTGCCGAAAAGGCCGGCCACAAATGGCCGCTGCGCTACCAGGTCAAGTAATCGCGCGGCGGGCGGCGGGACGCGGTCCCGCCGCCCGTTTTCTTTGATCGGGAGACCTTTGCGGTGCTCGCACGAATTACAGATCGACTGGTGCGCACTCTTCTCGTGGTCGCGGCGGTGATCATCTTCTGCCTCAGCTTTCTGGTGGTGGCCGACGTGCTGGGCCGCGCCCTGTTCAATTCGCCCGTGAAGGGCACGCCCGAAATCGTTTCGATGTCGATCGTGATCATCTGCTTCCTGCTCGCGGCCTACGCGGTGCAGAGCGGCGGCATGCTGCGCACCGATGTGATCGTCGGCGCCTTTGGGCCGCGCGGCCAGGATTTCGCGGACATGCTGTCCGGCCTGCTCGGCGCGGCGTTTTTCATTCTGATCGTCTGGGGCAGCTACGAACCCACATTGCATGCCTGGTCCAGCGGCGAGTTCGAAGGCGAAGGCGCGCTGCGGGTGCCGGTCTGGCCGGCCCGCATGGTCGTCATGCTCGGCGCCGTTCTGGTCGTGGCGATCTATCTGGCGCAGGCCCTGGCCGCCGCCCTCGCCCTGTTCGGCTTCGCGTCCCGCAAGACCGAGGCCTCCCCCGAAACACCAATCGTCTGAAGGATCGCTGACATGCTCGGCAGCAGCGAGATGTTCATCATTATCGTCGTCCTGCTCGGGCTCGTCTTTGCCGGCGTTCATATCGCGATTGCGCTCGGCGTCACCGCCGCGATCGGCATCTATCTGATGCTGGGCGATATCGAGGTGGTTCGCACCTTCGTCGCCAGCACGGCCTATGAAGCCCTGCGCGACTATGTGTTCGCGGTGATTCCGCTGTTCATGCTGATGGGTGACTTTCTCGCCAAATGCGGCGCGGCCAGCGATCTCTATACATTGGCCAATCGCATCAGCCGCTGGCTGCCCGGACGGCTCGCGGTCGCGACCATCATTTCAAATGCGATCTTCGCCTTTGTCACCGGCGTCAGCATCGCGGCGGCCGCCGCCTTTTCCCGCATCGCCTATCCCGAGATGAAGCGTTACGGCTATGATCGGCAATTCTCGCTGGGCTGCATCGCCGGCAGCGCTTGTCTCGGCATGCTGATTCCCCCGTCGGTGCTGATGATCGTCTGGGGCGTGCTGACCGAATTGTCGATCGGCAAGCTGTTTCTGGCCGGCGTGCTTCCCGGCCTGCTGCTGGCGGGTGGCTTCTGTCTCTATGTCGTGGTCGCCGCAATCCTGAAACCGGAACTGGTCGGCGAAGCCGGTCCCTCGCGCATTGGAGCTGCGCCGCTGAGCGCCGCCGCCACCCGGCCAGCCAATCCCGCCGACCTCGAACCCATCGGCCCATTGCTGTTCAGCACCGGGCTGGTGCTGGTGCTGATCGCGGGCGTGCTGGGCTCGATCTGGCTTGGCCTGTGCACGCCGACCGAAGGGGCCGGCGTCGGCGCGGTCGGGGCTCTCATCCTGGCGCTGATCAAGGGCATCACCCCGCGCGAAATCTGGCAGGTGGTGCTGAATGTCGGCCGCACCTCCGGCCCGCTCTTGCTGCTGCTGTTCTGCGCGCAGCTCTACTCGCGCGTGCTGTCGATGACGGGCTTCACCGAGGCCGCAAAAGTCTTCCTGCTCGACACCGGCCTCGGCCCATGGGGCATTCTGATGGTGATGCTCGGAATCTGGTTCGTGCTGGGCTGCCTGATCGATTCGATCTCGATCATCCTGCTGACGGTGCCGATCTTCGCGCCGATCGCCACGCAGCTTGGGTTCGATCCGCTGGCCTTCGCCATCATCGGCATTCTGGCGATCGAAATGGGGCTGCTGACGCCGCCCTTCGGCATTCTGGTGTTCACGGTGAAAGCGGCGGTGCCGGAGACGGGCGTCGAGCTCGCGGAGATCTTCTGGGGTGCGATTCCCTACTGGATCATTCTGATGCTGGTCGTGGCCGTCGTCGCGATCTTTCCGGCGATTGCCACCTACCTGCCCGGCCTGTAAATGCCTCGGCCCGCAATCGTCCGAGCATTGCTGCCTTGCAGGACACGACGTTCCCGCGCATTGACAGCACCGGCTGAGAACGGTCGACTGACCGCACCATAAACCAGACCGCGCCCTCCCGTTATTCAGGCTGAACGTTCATGCCCAGCATCGTCGACAAGCGCCGCGCATTCCGCCGCCTGCATGACAGCGGATGTTTTGTCATTCCCAATCCCTGGGACATCGGCACCACGCGCTATCTGCAGCATCTGGGCTTCAAGGCGCTCGCCACCACAAGTCTCGGCTACGCCTTCTCGCAGGGCCGCGCGGACGGCACGGTGCCGCGCGACATGATGCTGGCCCATATCGCCGAGATCGCCGCCGCCGCCGACGTTCCGGTGAACGCGGATTTCGAGGGCGGCTATGCCGTGGACCCGGCCGGCGTCGCCGAGAGCGTGCGGCTTTGCGTGGAAACCGGCGTCGCCGGATTGTCGATCGAGGATTCCACCGGCGACAAGGACAGGCCGCTCTATGATTTCGATCTCGCGCTCGCGCGCATCAAGGCGGCGCGCAGCGCCATCGACAAGACCGGGGCCGACGTTCTGCTGACTGCCCGCACCGAAGGTTTCATCCGCGGACGACCCGACCTTGCCGAGACCATCCGGCGGCTCAAGGCCTTCGCGGACGCGGGCGCCGATTGTCTGTATGCGCCGGGCATCAAGACCCCCGACGAGATCACTGCCGTGGTTCAGGCGGTCGCGCCCAAGCCGGTCAATCTTCTGAAGGGCTGGGCCGGCGGCCTGTCCGTGGACGACATCGCAGCGCTCGGCGTGCGCCGCATCAGTGTCGGAGGTGCGCTGGCGCGCGCGGCCTGGGGCGGCTTCATCCGCGCCGCCCGGCAGATCGCGCTCGGCGGCAGCTTTGGCGGCTTCTCGGATGCAGCGCCGGCCGCCGACCTGAACGCCCTGTTCGGCGCCGATCAAAAGAGCGGATCCGCGCCGTGACATCGCGCCTGTCCATCGGCGCCCCGGTCGACCCCGCGCCCGCACACAGGCCTTCGGCGGTCGTGCTGGAGGGCCGCACCGGCCGCGTCGAAAAACTGAACGCGCCGCGCCATGGCCGCGATCTCTGGCAGGCGGTGAAAGACCACGATCACATCTGGACCTATATGTCGGCCTATGGTCCGTTCGCCGACGAAGCGGCTTTCGGCCGGTGGCTTGCCACACGCGAGCCGCTCGAAGACCCCTGTTCCTACGCCATCGTGGACGCGTCCGGCCGCGCCGTCGGCATTGCGACGCTGATGGAAATCCAGCCAGCCATGCGGCGAATCGAGGTGGGGCACATTGTCTATTCCCCCGCCCTGCAGCGCACACCGCTCGGCACCGAGGCGCAATATCTCTTGGCGCGCTACGTCTTCGAGACGCTCGGCTATCGCCGCTATGAATGGAAATGCAATGCCCTCAACGACGCGTCGCGGCGGGCGGCCCTGCGCTATGGTTTTGTATTCGAAGGCATCCTGCGGCAGCACATGATCGCCAAGGGCCGCAATCGCGACACCGCGTATTTTTCCATGCTGGACAGCGAATGGCCGGTGCGCAAGGCTGAGTTCGAGCGCTGGCTTGCGGCGGACAATTTCGACGCCGAAGGCCGGCAGAAATCGCGCATGGCCATGCCGGATACCGCGTCCTGACGGAGCCCAGTCCATGACCGCCGGTTTCCGTGTCATTCCGCTGGCCTGTGCGATCCTGCTGGCCGGGACGTCGCTGGCTCTGGCGCAAGCCTGCAAGCGCAACGGCAATGCCGTCACCTGCGACGACGGCCGCACCGGCCTATTCGCCGGCGACGCGATCGTGTGGCCCGACGGCACGCGCTCCAGCGCCAGCAACCCGCATCCGAGCGTGATCATCGGTCACAAAGATTCCGTGCGCGTCGGGCCGGGCGTGTTCGTCGGACAAGGCAGGGGTTCGGTGCCGCTCGACGACCCGAATGCGCCGAACAAGCGCAACTGCGCCATTCTCGACGGCGTCCCCTATTGTCACTGAGGCAGGCGCCGCATGCATATTCTCATCACAGGCGCAGCCGGCATGATCGGACGCAAGCTGGTCGAGAGACTGGCGCGCACCGGCAAGCTGAACGGCAAGACCATCGACAAGCTGACGCTCGCAGACATCGTCCCGCCGGAACCGCCGAAGGGCCTGAGCGGCGACATCGAGAGCCGGACGATCGATCTGCCCGCACCGGGCGCCGCCGAAGCGCTTCTCATCGCGCGCCCGAACGTGATTTTTCACCTCGCCGGCGTTGTCTCCGGCGAAGCCGAAACCGATCTGGAGAAAGGCTATCGCGTCAATCTTGACGGTTCGCGGACGCTGCTCGACGCCATCCGCAATGCCGGCGACGGCTATTGTCCGAAATTCATTTTCACGTCTTCCATCGCGGTCTTCGGCGCGCCGCTGCCGGACCCGGTGCCGGACGATTTTCACCTGACCCCGCTCACATCCTACGGCACGCAGAAGGTCATGATCGAAGCGCTGCTCGCCGACTACAGCCGGCGCGGCTTTGTCGATGGCGTCGGCATCCGCCTGCCCGGCATCACGGTGCGTCCGGGCAAGCCGAACAAGGCGGCATCCGGCTTCTTCTCGGCGATCATCCGCGAGCCGCTGGCCGGACTTGAAGCGATCCAGCCGGTGCCGGACGACGTGCAGAACACGCATGCCTCTCCCCGGTCCGCCGCCGGCTTCCTGATCCACGCCGCCGGGCTCACGCGCGCGCAGCTTGGCCCGCGCATCAATCTCACCATGCCCGGCGTCTGCTGCTCGGTCGGCGAACAGGTGGCCGCGCTCCGCCGCGTGGCCGGCGAACGGGTGGCGGCGCGGATCCGCCATGTCCCGGACCCCTTCATCATGCGGATCGTGGAAGGCTGGCCGCGCAGCTTCACGTCGGATCGCGCGCGCGCGCTCGGCTTCAAGGCGGAAAATACCTTCGATGAAATCGTCAAAATCCACATCGATGAGGATCTGGGCGGCCGTTTTGTCGCCTGATTTCGGGCCGCTTGCACCAGGCGGGCGATCGCTTACATTGCGGGCAAATCGCCGCGAGGACTGGCATGAGTTACGTTGAGGCCGCGCTTGCGCCTGCGCGCAAGACCGGACAAATCAAATTGCACGGCCCGGAAGCCTTTGCCGGCATGCGCAAGGCCGGCCGGCTGGTGGCGGAATGTCTCGACCTGCTGGTCGACGAAGTGAAGCCGGGCGTTCCGACCGAGCGCATCGACAAGCTGGTCTTCGATTTCGCGATGGATCACGGCGCGCTGCCGGCGACGCTGATGTATCGCGGCTACCGGAAATCCACCTGCACCTCGATCAATCACGTCGTCTGTCACGGCATCCCGAACGACAAGCCGATGAAAGAGGGCGACATCGTCAATATCGACGTCACCCTGATCGTCGATGGCTGGCACGGCGATTCCAGCCGCATGTACGCGGTCGGGGAGATTCCGCGCCGCGCCGAGCGGCTGATCGACGTGACCTACGAAGCCATGATGCGCGGCATTGCCGCCATCAGGCCCGGCGGCACCACCGGCGATATCGGCGCCGCCATCCAGTCCTATGTCGAAGCCCAGCATATGAGCGTGGTGCGCGACTTCTGCGGCCACGGACTGGGCCGGCTGTTTCATGACGAGCCGAATATCGTTCACGTCGGCCGCGCCGGCGAAGGCACCGTGCTGCGGCCCGGCATGTTCTTCACCGTCGAGCCGATGATCAATCTCGGGCGCCCGCATGTGAAGGTGCTGTCGGACGGCTGGACCGCCGTGACGCGCGACCGCTCGCTTTCCGCGCAGTTCGAGCACAGCATCGGCGTGACCGACAAGGGCGTCGAGATTTTCACGCCCTCGCCCAAGGGCCTCGACAAGCCGCCTTACCGCCCCGCGGCATAAATCGGGATTTCCAAAGTCCCGCTTTCGCGGCATCCTGATGGTCCGTCGGGGGATGGCGGCGATGCCGGGCAGAAAAAAAGTCCGTAGCGAGGAGGCGGGCCTGCAGAATGCGGCCCCGCATTATCACGGCCATCGCGAACGTCTGCGCGCCCGGTTCCGGGATGCGGGCACCGACGCCCTCACCGACTACGAATTGCTGGAATTGCTGCTGTTCCGGGCCCTGCCGCGGCGCGACGTGAAGCCGCTCGCCAAGCAACTGATCGCCAAATTCGGCTCCTTCGCCGAAGTCATCGCGGCGCCGGGCGCGCGGCTGGCCGAAGTGAAAGGGCTCGGAGGCGCCGCCGTCACCGAACTGAAAATCGTGCAGGCCGCGGCCAGCCGTTTTGTCAAAGGGGCGGTGCAAAAACGCCCGGTGCTGTCGTCCTGGACGTCGGTGCTGGATTACTGCCGCACGGCCATGGCTTTTGCCGAAAAAGAGCACTTGCGCGTGCTGTTTCTCGACAAGCGCAACCAGCTGATCGCCGACGAGGTGCAGCAAACCGGCACCGTGGACCACACGCCGGTCTATCCGCGCGAGGTGGTCAAACGGGCGCTGGAATTATCGGCCACCGCCGTCATCATCGTGCACAATCATCCCTCGGGCGATCCCACCCCCTCGCACGCCGATATTCAGATGACGCAGTCCATCGTCGATATCGCCAGGCCGCTCGGCATTTCCGTGCACGACCACATCATCGTCGGCAGGGACGGCCATGCCAGCTTCAAGGGATTGCAGCTGATCTGATTATTTCCGGCTCATGGTCAGGCCGCCGGCGGTTTCGGGCACCCGCTGCCACGTCTTGCGTTCGCCCTGCTCGAATCGCCAGCTCTGGCCGTTGGCGGCCGACAGCACGACTTCACCGCGATCCATCCGCCACGCCACCGGATTGAGCCGCATCACCACAGGATCGCAGCCGGGGCGCACATGCAGGGCGTAACCGGCTTCGCCGCCGGCGCCGTCGCTGGTCAGGGTGACGACGCAGACCGGCTTGCCGCTTCGAGCCAGCGTCCATTCGCCGAACATGTTCTCCGCCGTCTCCGCTGCCGGCGGCGCCGACGCCTGATTCTGCAGGAAATAAAGTCCTTCGTTTGCGCGCTCGGCCTCGTACATGCCGCTCTCGACTTCGGTGAAGTCGAAAACGGTGCGGCCGCGCGCGTCCAGCAGCCGCAGGTCATCCTTCACGACGGCCCAGGCCTCGACATCCCTGGTTGCCGGAAAAACTCCTGCGCAGGCCTTGTCGAATTCGACCTTGAAGCCGCCCTTCACGGGATCGGCCTTGAAGGTCAGATGGCACGCCTTCTCGCGATCGGCGTTGGAAATCTCCCAGCCCCCGGCCAAGGCCTTGATGGCGTCGCTGGGAGTCTGAGCCTCGGCATTATGAGAGGCGAAATGAGAGGCGAACAACGCGACCAGAACAATCGGTAAAATTTTACGCATTCCACCATCCCTGTTCGATGTGGAAACGCTAGCATATCCGGCGCGGCGGTCACCCGCGCTTTTGTGGTGGGTAGGGCGTTTCCGGAACCGGCGTTAAGGGAGGCTTTCCGGAAAACCAGGCCAGAAGATTGTCGACCACGAGCTGGTCCATGGCGCGGCGGGTATATTCCGAGGCGGAGCCGAGATGCGGAAACAGCACGACATGATCCATCGCGATCAGTTCCTGCGGCACCTCGGGCTCATTGACGAAGACATCGAGTCCGGCCGACATGATGGTCCTGTTCTGCAGCGCCTTGATCAGCGCCGGCTCGTCCACGACCGACCCGCGCGCCATGTTGATCAGGATGCCGTTGGGTCCGAGCGCCTCCAAGACCTGCATGTTGATGAGACTTTTGGTCGCCGCGCCGCCGGGCACAATCACCATCAAGGTGTCGACATCGCGCGCCATCGCGACGAGATCGGGATAATATTTGTAAGCGACACCCGCCTGCGGATTGCGCGAGTGATAGACCACCGGCACGCCGAAGGCGTCGAGACGGCGCGCGATCGCCTTGCCGATGCGGCCCATGCCGACGATGCCGACAGTGCGGTCGCGCAGCGTCGCCTTGCTGAGCGGATATCCTTTTTCGATCCATTTGCCCGCGCGCAAATAACGGTCGGCCTGCGGAAATTCGCGGACCGTGCAGAGCAGCAGACCGAGCGCGGTGTCGGCGACTTCCTCGTTCAGCACATCCGGCGTGTTGGTGACGATAATACCGTGCTGGCCGGCCCATTTTGCATCGACATGATCGTAGCCGACGCCGAAACTTGAAACGATTTCCAGTTTCGGAAAGCGTGACATGAACGCGCTGTCGATCTTGTTGGCGGTATAGGCCACCGCCAGGCCGCGCACCCGCGGCGCGATTTCAGCCAGCAATGCCTCGCGATCCTTGGCCTCGAACAGCTTGTGCAGATGCACCTGCGACGACAGGCCGTTCACAATCACCGGCTTGGACGCACCGATCAGAACGATATCGGCCTTGTCTGCGGCCATTCTTGAGTCCTCCCTTGATTTTCCGTGCAAACCTGCCGCAATCCCCGGTCTCACTGCAAGTCCGATTATCACAAGTGTCACTTGTGGAGAGCATTCGTCCGGACTAGACACCGGCAGCCGACTTGCGTTCTCGATCAAGTGATAGACGTCATGAATATCGCCGCCGTCCAGGCCATCCGGAAGATCGTCCTCTTTGCCGTCATTGCGCTCGGGATATTCACGTTCGCGGTGACCAATTCCCGCTATCGAAGCGGCGGCACGATGCACGAGATGGTCGAGTGGGCCGGAATCGTGCTGATCGTGATCTGTATTCTCGGCCGCACCTGGGCTTCGCTCTATATCGGCGGACGCAAGATCGACGAACTGGTGACGACGGGCCCTTATTCGGCGACACGCAATCCGCTTTATTTTTTCTCGTTCCTGGGCGCGGCGGGCGCCGGCGCGCAGGCCGGAAGTATTGTGCTGGCGCTGATCTGCGGGGTGCTGGCTTACGTTGTGTTTTACATCGTCGTGCTGCAGGAGGAAAAACTGCTGCTGCAGCGTTATGGCGAACCCTATCGCGCCTTCATGGCCAAGGTCCCGCGCTTTCTGCCCAATCCCTCCCTCTGGAAAGACGAGCCGACGCTCACCATCCGGCCGCCGCGCGTTCTGATGACATTCGCCGATGCACTGGTGTTCCTGCTGGCGGTGCCGGCTGCGGAAGGTTTTGAGTATCTTCAGGAGATCGGCGCGATCCCGGTTCTGCTGCTGCTGCCGTGACTCAGCGCCCTTTCACGACCCGCTCTCGGTAGAGCAGATAGAGGCCGGACGCGATGACCACAGCGGCGCCGGCCAGCGTCCAGTTGTTCGGCACATCGCTGAAAATCAGATAGCCGAGCAGCACCGCCCAGACCAGCTGGGTATACATGAATGGCGCGAGGATCGAGGCCGGCGCCAGACGATGACCGGCGATCAGCAGATAATGGCCGAAACTTCCGAACGCGCCAAAGACCGCCATCAGGAAGATCAGGAACCAGTTGTCGGGCGTGCTCCAGACGAAGGGCAGCACCGGCATCATTGCAACCGCACCGACGAGATTGGAATAGAACAGCGTGGTCTCGGTGGAGTCTGTGCGCGAGAGCACGCGTGTCGCAATGATATAGACCGAATAGCAGACCGCGCTGGCAACCGAATACAGCGCCGCCCAGTGAACGCCGCCCGCACCCGGCCGCGTCACCAGCAACACGCCGGCAAACCCGACCAGAATCGCCAGCCAGCGCCGCCAACCGATCCATTCACCCAGAAACGGCCCCGCCAGAATCGCCACCATGAAGGGTGTCGAAAACAGGATCGACAAGGCCTGATCGAGCTGCAGATAACGGAAGGCGAGAAAATTGAACAAGGTCGAGCCGAGCAGCAACGCCGAGCGGGCCAGTTGCAGCACCGGACGTCCGGTCCGCATCAGGCCTGGACTGGAGATCGGATTCGATATGATCAGCGTGAGAACGAAGGCGCTGACATAGCGCGCCCACACCACCTGCATGGTGTCCATGTGCCCGTTCAGATATTTCGCCGTCGCGTCCAGAATGGCGAAACTCGCTACCGCGCCGCACATCAGGGCGATGCCGATCAGCCGGTGACGGCGCAGCTTGCGGGCCTCAAGATCGGCCAATTGGTGGGGATCGGCTTCCATGCCGGACACAACCTAGCGAAGCTGCCCGGCGTATGCGAGGGCCCGGCGGAGAAGAGCAGGATTGCCGGCCACCCCGTTGATGCCGCAGTCCGATTGCTGTACCGTTTAAATGCGGGGCCAGCGACGGTCGCCCCGTCTTCCAAGGCTCGCAAGGCCCAAGCACCGTCTCCTTCGCGCGATCACGCGCAGATGGAGGAGACCATGCTTGCTGCACCTTTTGCCATTTCTCCGCAGGATCTCTGGACGCTGATCGGTTCTCCGTCCGCGCCGCGCATCATCGACGTGCGCAGGCGCGAGATTCTGGACAGTTCACCGGGATTGCTGCCGGGCGCATCCTGGCGCGACCCACTCGAGGCGGCATCATGGCCGCATGGCGCCGGCCGTTGGATGTCTGTCGTCCTTGCCTGCAAGGAAGGGCATGAGCGCAGCCAGACGGCGGCCGCTATCCTGCGCGAGCAAGGGTTCGATGCGCGCGTGCTGACAGGCGGCTACAAGGCGTGGACCGACGCAAGGCTGCCGCTTGTGTCCAAGGCGGCCCTGGCTCGCTTCGCACCCGGGCAACGCAGCCTCTGGGTCACCCGCAGGCGGCCGAAGATCGATCGCGTGGCTTGCCCCTGGCTGATCCGCCGTTTCATCGATCCGGACGCGCGATTCCTGTTCGTCGATCCGCCGGAGGTGGCGGCGGTCGCACGCGAGACCGGCGGCGTGCCCTTCGACATCGACGGCGTCGAGCTCTCGCATGACGGCGAGCGCTGTTCTTTCGACACCATCCTCAGGCTGTTCGGTCTCGAGAGCGAGCCGTCCCTGGCGCGGCTGGCGTCGATCGTGCGCGGCGCCGACACCGCGCGGCCCGACCTGGCACCGGAAGCTTCGGGATTGCTCGCGATCTCACTTGGCTTGTCTGCGCTCGCCGATGATAATGATCATGAACTGCTCGAACGCGGCTTCGTGGTTTACGATGCGCTTTATGCGTGGCTGCGATTCGCCGCCAGCGAACGTCACAACTGGCCGGCGAAAGCGGCATGACATGACCGAAACGCCCCCTTTCTCCCAAGCCGTGAAGACCTGGTTCAAGATCGGCTGCCTCGGCTTCGGCGGACCGGCCGGGCAGATCGCGCTGATGCACCGCATCGTCGTCGACGAGAAGAAATGGGTCGACGAGCCGCGCTTCCTGCATGCGCTGAATTTCTGCATGCTGCTGCCAGGCCCGGAGGCGCAGCAACTCGCCACCTATATCGGCTGGCTGCTGCATGGCGTGCGCGGCGGACTGGCGGCCGGCATCCTGTTCGTCCTGCCGGGCGCCTTTGTCATGCTGGGCCTGAGTCTGCTCTACGCGCTCGGGCGCGGCATTCCGCTCGTCGACGGCGCCTTGTTCGGCATCAAGGCCGCTGTGCTGGTGATCGTGGTCGAGGCGCTGATCCGCATCGGCAAGCGCGCGCTCAAAACCTCGTTTCTTGTGGGAATCGCGGCGGCGGCTTTTGTCGGCATCTTCTTTCTGGACCTGGCCTTTCCGCTGATCGTCATCGGCGCCGGGCTGATCGGATTTCTGGTGGCGCGATCCGCTCCCGCGCAACTCGGACTGGCCGGAACCGACCATCAGCTCACCGCGCCGCATCCCGAACGCTGGCGGCAGGCCGTTACTGCAAGCGTGGTCGGCCTGATCGCCTGGTGGACCCCCGTGGCGCTTGCCGCCGTGCTGCTCGCGCCGTCTCACATCCTCGTCGATATCGGCACTTTCTTTTCCAAGCTCGCAGTGGTGAGTTTCGGCGGCGCCTATGCGCTGCTTGCCTATATGGCGCAGGAAGCGGTCGAGACCAACGGCTGGATGACGGCCGCCGAAATGGTCGACGGACTCGGGCTCGCGGAAACCACGCCCGGTCCGCTGATTCTGGTCACGCAATTCGTCGGCTTTCTCGCGGCCTTCCGCGAAGCCGCGCCATTTTCTCCGGTGACCGCCGGCATTCTTGGCGCGGCGATGACCATCTGGGTGGTGTTCGTGCCGTCGATGCTGTGGATCTTCGCCGGCGCGCCCTTCATCGAACAGCTGCGCGCCAACAAGCGTCTGACGGGAGCGCTGGCCGCCATCACCGCAGCCGTGGTCGGCGTGATCCTCAACCTGACGGTCTGGTTCTCGTTGCACGTCCTGTTCGGGCGCGTGCAGGAAATGCATTCCGGCTGGCTGCGCTGGTACGCCGTCGATCTGGCGAGCATCGACGTGCTGGCGGCGATCCTCGCCGTCGTCGCCGGCGTGCTGGCGTTCGGATTGCACACCGGGCTGGTGACGACGGTGATCGTCATGGCTGCGTTCGGAATGACCGTGAAACTGGCCTTCGGCGTATAGCCTCATGTCTCCTGCTCGACGGCGCTGTCGTGCCAGCGCCGCAGCATCAGATGCGAGAACCATGACAGCGCGGCGAAAATCACGATGCCGGTGACCGACAACAGCAGCAGGGCCGCGAACATGCGCGGGATGTTGAGACGATAGCCCGACTCGGCGATGCGATAGGCGAGCCCCGATCCGGCGCCGGCCGATCCCGCCGCGATCTCCGCCACCACCGCGCCGATCAGCGACAGGCCGCCCGCGATCTTCAGTCCGCCCAGAATGAACGGCATCGCCGCCGGCAGCTTCAGGTCCCACAGCACCTGCCAGCGCGACGCGCCGTAAAGCCGGAACAATTCCGCCAGATTGCGATCGACCGAATTCAGGCCCAGCGTGGTGTTCGCCAGCACCGGAAAGAATGCAACGATCCAGGCGCAGGCCAGCACCGCGGCCTGTTGCGGCAGATAGATCAGCAGCAGCGGGGCGATCGCGACGACGGGTGTCACCTGCAGGATGACGGCATAGGGATAGAGGGAATATTCGACCAGCCGCGACTGGTTGAACAGGATCGCCAGACCCACGCCGCCGACCAGCGCCAGAAGCAGGCCCTCGAACGTAATGGTGAGCGTCACCAGCAGCGATGCAAACAGAATGGCCCAATCATCGATCAGCGTTGACAGCACCAGGCCCGGGCTCGGCAACATATAGGGCGGCAGGCCTTTCAGCCGCACCACAAGATCCCAGACCAGAAAGCCGAGCAGCAACGCGGCGAGCGGCAGCGAGGCGCGCAGAATGCGCTCGCGCCGGCTGCGTTCGAGATTCTCGTCCTCGCGTCGCCGGCGCGGTGTCGTCATGCTGCCGCCTCCGCCGACATCGCGCGCGCCAGCGCCTCGGAAACCCGCCGGCACAGCGCGGCATATTCGGAGGACGTGCGGAAGGATTCCGCGCGCGGGTAGGGCGCATCGATCTCGATTTCGGCAAATATCCGGCCCGGCCGCGCCGTCATCACCAGAACGCGGCTGGACAGAAACACCGACTCGAACACCGAATGGGTGACGAACACCACGGTCTGGTCCGTGGCCTGCCACAGCGCCAGCAGATCGTTGTTGAGCCGGAAGCGGGTGATCTCATCCAGCGCCGCAAACGGCTCGTCCATCAACAGCAATTGCGGCCGGGTGACCAGCGCGCGCGCGATCGACGCCCGCATCTTCATGCCGCCGGACAATTGGCGCGGATAGGCGCCGGCAAAATCGGGCAGTCCGACGCGCTGAAGCGCCAGCGCGATCTGCGGCTGCGCCCTGTCAAAAGCCATGCCGGTCAGTTTCAGCGGCAGATACACGTTGGCAGCGACCGTGGCCCAGGGCATCAGCGTCGGTTCCTGGAACACAAAGCCGATGGAGCCCGGCGCCCTGTCCCCGCCGTCGCGCCAGACCACATCGCCCGCGGTCGGTTCGCTCAGGCCGGCCATGATCCGCAAGGCGGTCGACTTGCCGCAGCCGGAAGGCCCCAGAAGCGAGACGAATTCCCGCCGGCGGACATCGAAACTCGTCTGCGTCAGCGCAACCACGCCGTTGCCGAACCGCTTGCCGACGTCCCGCAGGCTGACGATCGGGGGCTGCGCGGCGCTGCGATCCGGCATCGGGACAGGGCCTATTGCTTCGGCCGCAGATTGACGCCGACGCCCTTGTTCACAAACCGCAGCGTGTAGGATGCCTTGTAGTCGACACTCGGCTTGACGATTCCGGCGCGCACCATCTTGTCGAAGAAATCCTTCATGCGTGCATCGGTCATCGCGCCGATGCCGAGCTTCTGCGCATCGCCGGAATCGACGATACCGAATTCCTTCATCTTGGCGATCGAATAGGCGATGCGGGCGTCGTCCATTTCCGGATTGTCCCGCCTGATCATCGCGTTCGCCGCCCTGTTGTCGCCGTAGAGATAATTGGCCCATCCGATGATCGAGGCGTCGACAAAACGCTGCACCAGATCGGGTTTGTTCTCGACCAGATCGCGCCGCGTCTCGATCAGGGTCGAATAGGTGTTGAAACCCTGATCGGCGAGCAGAAAGATTTTCGGCTTGAACTTGCCCTGCGTCTCCACCGCGTAGGGCTCGGAGGTGACATAACCCTGCATGGCGCTGCGCTTGTCGGCGAGGAAAGGCTGCGCGTTGAAGGTGTAAGGCTTCACCTGCTTGTCGGTGAAACCGAAATCCCTCTTCATCCACTGATAATAGCCGGCCAGGCCTTCCTTGGAGATGAACAGCGTGAGCGTCTTCAGATCCTCGAATTTCTCGATGCCCTGGTCGGGATGCGCCAGCAGAACCTGCGGGTCCTTCTGGAACATCGCCGCGATCGCCAGCGTCGGGATCTTCTGTTCGACGGCGTCGAACGACTGCAGCGTGTTGGCGCTCATGAAGAAGTCGATCTTGCCGACCGGCAGCAGGATGCGGTTGTTCACGTTGGGCCCGCCCGGCACGATCCTGACATCAAGGTCGTATTTTCTGTAAGTCCCGTCCGCCACCGCCTGATAGAAACCGCCGTGTTCGGCTTGCGCGACCCAGTTGGTGCCGAAGGAAACCTTGTCCAGCGCTTGCGCCGGCGCCGCGCCGGACAGCGCGCTCGCGGTCAGCAGAAGGCCGGCATGGCGGATGAAGCGGAAAAACATGTTGCGATCCCGTGCTGTGGTCCGGCGATTCGAACAATAGGCAAGCCGGACGCCCATGCCCAGCGCCCTCACACTTTCGTCAGATGCCTCCGGACATTCTCCGCGGTGATGCGATTGGTCCGGTCGTTGGATTCGAACGTCACCCCGGCGACATGCGGCGACAGCAGCAGGTTCGGCACGTCCCGGAACGGCGCAGCGGTCTCGGCCGACAGTGGTTCGTCAACGAAAACGTCGAGCGCCGCGCCGCCGAGCTGGCCGGATTTCAGCGCCTCGACCAGCGCGGGTTCATCCACGATGCCGCCGCGCGCCGGATTGATCAAAATAGCGCCGCGCTTCATGCGCGCAAACGCCTTGGCGTCGATCAGGTTCCTGGTCTGCGGCATGAACGGCAGATGCAGCGAGATCACGTCGGAGGTCGCGATCAGCGGGTCGAGGTCGGCTTTGGTGACCACGCCGATCCTGTGGGTCCAGGCCGGATCGTTGGCCGGCACCAGGGGATCGTAAGCCACGACATTCATGTCGAAGGCGAGCGCGCGCGCCGCCGTGCGGCGCGCATTGTTGCCATAGCCGATCAGGCCGAGCTGCTTGCCCGCGAGTTCGGTCCCCATCAGCTCATTGCGCAGCCATTTGCCGGCGAGCGTGCTGTCGTTGGCCGAATAGACCCCCTTGCGCATCAGCACCAGCATGGCGCCCATCACATATTCGGCGACCGACACCTCGTTGCACCCGGTCGCGGGATAGACCGTGATGCCGCGCGTCTTGCACGCATCGAGATCGATATTGTCGAGGCCGACCCCAAGGCGTCCGATGCATTCAAGTTTCGGCCCCGCCTCGAGAACGGCCTTGGTCACCTGCGTCCTGTTGCGCACGATGAGGGCGCGGGCATCCCCGAGCAAAGGTGGAATCCGGTCGGGATGATCGACCAATGTCTTGTCGTAGTGAATGTCGAAGCCGGCGAGGAGTTCGTCGATCGCGTCCTGGCCCATGATTTCGGTGATGACGATAGTGCTCATTTTCCCTCGACGCGGCGCGAATAGACCATGACAACGCCGACGGAATCATTGCCCGAATACGGCAATTGCCACAATATGGTGGGCAATGAATCTTCCCCGCAACCCGGACTGATGCGCGCGATGCTGGACGATCCCGCGCTGGCCGCGGTCCTGAGCTTTTCCACGCTCGCCAATCTCTGGCTGGGCGCGTTTGTCGGGGCGCTGGCCGCAGGCGGCGCCGGATTTGCGTTCGGCGTGGTGGCGTCGTCGATCTGGCTGCACAAGCTGGAACCCGTCTATGCGACGTTTCTGGTGGTGGCCTGCGGCACCATCCTGCATGTCGGACTGATCTGGCCGGCACGCAAAGGCATTGCGGCGAGCCGCCTGTGGCCCTTCATCGCGGGCGGGCTGATCGGGATTCCGCTCGGGGTCTATATTCTGACCCATGGCAATGCCGCGATTCTCAAGACCGGGATCGGCGCGTTTCTGGCCATCTACGGAATTTATGCACTGGTGACGCCGCGCCTGCCGGTGATCCGAAAGGGCGGGCGGATGGCCGATGTTGGCATCGGCTTTGCCGGCGGCATCATGGGCGGCATCGGCGGCTATTCCGGGGTCTTGCCGGCGATCTGGGCGCAATTGAAAGGCTGGCCGAAGGACATTGCGCGCGGCGTGTATCAGCCCTTCATCCTGTTCGGTCATGTCACGACGCTGCTGCTGGTCGGCTTCGTGGCGCTCAATCGCATGGGTGTGCTGCTGTTGATCGCGGCCCTGCCCGCCTTGCTCGCGGGCGCGTGGTGCGGATGGCACATCTACGGGCGGCTCGACGAAACCCGGTTCCGGCAGGTGGTGGCCGCGATCCTGGTAGGATCGGGCGCGGCCCTGGTCGTCTGACGTATCCGTGAATGCGCGCGCATGTGATGCCATCTGCATTCAATACCGTTTAGGCTCCGCGGTTCCCGCACCGCGATTCCGCAACCAGCGCTATTGACCAATTTGAACATATTGGGTGGGTATCACCCTGAACGCGCTGTGAGCCGCCCTGCATGAATTCGCGCAATATGTCCGCATTGACGACGGTGCCGAAAGGCATTCTGGCCGTGCTGGCGATCGGCGGGGTGGCGCTCTCGCTGTTCATGGCCCATGTCGAAGCGCAGCAATACCGGGCCATCGAAAGACTGCGGATCGGGGAAACGGTGGACGGAGATTTCGGAACCGTCACCGACCATCTCGCCACACGGGAGAATCTCGCGACCACCGTGGCCGCCTTGTTCAATCCTCCGGCGCTGTCGGCGCCACGGCCGCTGAAACAATTCGGCGCAAAAATCCTCGCACTGGCGCCGGACGTGACAGCCGTGGGATGGCTGCCCGAGATCGCGCCTGCGCAGATCGACGACGTCCTCAGGTCCATGGCGGCATCGGGTATCGAAAGCCCCGTGTTGCGCGGGGCCGACCGCAAGCCGCTGCCGCTCAATGACCTGAACCGACCGCTATACCCGATTGTCGACGTCGTGCCCGATCAGACACGCTGGATCGTCGGCGTCGATGCCGGCGATTTTCCCAACCGGCTCGCTGCCATTCAGCAGGCCCGCGAAACCCGCACGCTGGCGCGAACCATTTCGACCGGGCTGGTGCAGGATGCCGATGCCAGCGCGTTGCTGATTTTCGCTCCGGTGTTCGGAGCTGACGGCGGCTTTCTCGGCGCCATCGGATTCGGCTACAAGGTCGACGAATTTTTTCGCAGCGCGCTGGATGCAAGAAAGTCCGGCAACAACTTTCACGTCCGCGTCTTCGCGCCGGATGCCAAGGGCGTGTTGCTTGAGAACCCATCGCGCAGCGCCTCGACCGGATCGCAGACAAGCGATCGGAACGCGACCATCATCGAACGCAAGATCGGCTTTGCCGGGCAGGAATTCAGATTCGTCTATTCCGTCCCGCGCGATCTGGCGCACGAAGGCCTGGTGCATGGCGTCTGGATCGCGGCGGCCGGCTTCTGCCTGACCGGCGCCGCGGTCCTGCTGCTGGGATTCATGGCCAGCCGCGCGACAAAACTATCGCAGGAAGTCGCATCGCGGCGCTCGGCGGAAGATCGCCTCAAGATCCTGATTCACGAACTGAACCATCGTGTCAGGAACGTGATGACGGTGGCGCAGGCCGTGGTGAGGCTCAGTTTCACGTCAGGCTATAGCCTGGCCGACGTGCAGAAGACCTGCGAGGGCCGGTTGCAGGCCTTGGCCAACGCGATGACGCTGCTGACCGCCGCCGACTGGCGGAGCGTCAATCTGCGTCAGCTGATTTCGGAAGACATCATCCCGTTCTCGGAACGGATAAACGTCAGCGGCCCCGACATCGCCCTGCGGCCGCGCGCCGGACAGACCTTCGCCCTCTTGCTTTACGAACTCGCCACCAATGCGGCCAAGCATGGCGCGCTGTCGGTGCCGCAAGGCAAGGTGCTTCTGAGCTGGGTCATCGATCATTCCGCGGAGGAGCCGCTGTTCCGCCTGACCTGGCAGGAGACCGGCGGACCGGCCGTCAGCGCGCCGACCCGGCGCGGCTTCGGCGAATTGCTGGTGCGCCGCATTGCCCCGCGCGACGTCGCCGGCCGCAGCACGGTGAGCTACGACAGCCAGGGCTTTCACTACGAACTGGAAGCGCCGCTCAAGGAACTGATCGATCCGAAGGCGGACAAAAAAGCGGCGTGAGTGCCGGCCGGCCGATCGAAATGGTGCCGCAAGAGGGATTCGAACCCCCGACCCCATCATTACGAATGATGTGCTCTACCAACTGAGCTATTGCGGCCCAACGCCGATGCCGAGAAGTCGCCCCTGATACCGGGCCGAACCCGCCTTGGCAAGCGAGCCCCGAAACCGGCGCTACCAGGAAAACAGCCGCCGCCAGCCCGAAACCGGGCTGGTCGGCTCCGGCCGCGGATCGCGCTCCGGATCGGGGTCCGGACCCGGGTCGTCCGGCACATGCACCTGCGGCACGATAATATCGGCGGCGGGAACCATGGGCGCGCGCGAGACCCGCGGCGCCTTGGCGGCAACGACCGGCGCGGCTTCCGGCTTCGGCGCCGGCGGAGCGGGAACGGGCTTCTCTTCCACCAGCATGGGAGCGTCCTGCGCAAGATCCAGCGCGGGCTCCTGATGCGCGATCTCGGCCAGCGGCACCTTCCACTCGAATGCGTCGAGACGGCCGCTGACCGGCGAGACCGGCATCCAGCGCTCCGAGACAAAACCGTCCGCCGTCCAGGCCGGATCGCGCGCGGCGCGCACCGCGCGCGCCATCCATTCGCGGGCGCGGCCTTCGTCGCCGAATTCGGCCTGTTCGAGATTCGCCATCAGCACGGCGAGGCGCTGTGTCGGCCGGTCGAGATAGGGAAACAAGGCCTGCCGCGCCTGCATGAACTCGCGCGCATCGATGGCGGCGCGCGCCAGCGCGATGGCGCCGTCGATATGAGCGGCCGATTTTTCATTCAGCCGTTTTGCGCGCGCCAGCCGCTCGCGCGCCGAATCCCCGAGCCGCACATGGACGTAGGCGTCCGCAAGATCGGGATGCGGATGAGCGTCCCATGCCTTCTCGATCAGCCGCGAGGCTTTGCGGATATCGCCCGACTCGGACAGAAAGCGCGCGGCGAGCGCGACCGCCGGCACCAGATCGGGCGCGAGCCTGACCGCTTCCAGCACCGCGTCTTTCGCCAGATCGCGATCGGCGTCTTCCGCCGCGAGCGCCTGACCGGTGAGCAGCACGGCGCGCTGGCGGCGATAGGTTTCCTTGTCGATGGCGCCGCTGCTTCGGTTGCGCTCGATGACGTCGAGCGCGCCCGCCCAGTCACCCGCCGCGCACCGGAATTGCAGCACCGCCTGCCCGGCCCACGGCAAGGCCGGCTGCAGCCGCGCCGCCTCTTCCGCATAAAGCCGTGCGCCGGCGACATCGTCGCGGCGCTGGGCCTCGACATACAGGCCGCGCAGGCCGAGCAGGCGCGTGTCGTCAAATTCCGTCATCTTGCGGAAACTGCGCTCCGCCGCGTTACGGTCGCCCGACAATTGCGCCGCCTGCGCGCCCAGCAGCAGCGTCAGCGGCTCGTCCGACGCCAGGCGTTTGGCCTCGCCGGCATATTTGCGCGCCTGCCCGGCATCGCCGGCGCCGATCGCCAGCAGGCCTTTGGTGATCGCAAGATGGCCCTGTCCCACGCGGCGGCGGCGCCAGAATTCGGAGAACTGCCGCGGCGAGCGGAAAAGTCCGCGCAGGATCGACCACGCCAGAATTGCCAAAACCACGACGGCGGCGAGCGCGACCAGCGCCACCATCACCGAGGTTTCGATGCGCAGCCCCTGCCAGGTGACGGCGACCTCGCCGGGACGATCGGCGAACCAGGCTACGCCGAGCGCCAGCAGCCCGACGACGACAAGATAAAATGCAACGCGGATCATCGGCGCAGAGGCCTCACATGTTGGGTTTGCCGACGGCGGCAAGCGCATTCATCGAGAATTGCCGGGCCGCCGCGAGCGCGGCGGCGCGGGCTTCGGCTGTCCTGATCCACGGATCGGCGGGCGCACGCACCGGAGCAGGCAGTTTTGAAAGATCCTGCAAGGCGCCGGCCAGATCGGCGCGCGCCGCTTTCGCCTCGATGCGCGCGATGACATCGGCTGGCCGATCGCCGGACACGTCGCCGACCGGGCGGATGCGAACCAGCCGCTCCGCATTGGCCTGCAGCTTGTCCAGAATGCCGCCGTCCTGCGGCGCGGCATTTCCCGCGGCCTTCAGCAGCGCAGGCGTCAAGGCCGCGAGTTCGCGCGACAACGCCTGCGCGCTCGGAACGCCGGCGGCGGCAAAGGGTTCGAGCGGCGCAAGAACGCCGGCATCGGGCGCCAGCGCGCGCGCCGCCGCAAGTTCAGCAGTGAAGGATGCGCCGCGGTCCACGGCCATCGACAGCACCGACGCCACGACCGCCAGCCCGCTCTTCCGATCGTCAACGACGCCGGCGCTGCGGCGCTCGGCTTCGCTTGCCTTGAGCGCCTGTTCGAGCGCCGCGATGCGATTATTCAGCGCGTCGATATCGCCGCGCGCGACATCGGACGTTGCAACACCCGTCCCCTTTTGCGCCGTTTCGGCGGCGGCGAGCGCGCTGTCCGAACGGGCGCGCGCTTCGCGCACCAGCACCGCCAATTCGTCCGCGCGCCGCTGCTGCGCCGCGGCCTGCTCTGCCGCCAGCCTGGCAGCGGCTTCGGCGGCGGCGATGCGGCCGGTCAAGCCGGCATCGGGCGCGCGAGGAACAGCCAGCGCGGATTCAAGCCGGGCGATGCGCTGCGACAGATCGTCGGCCGTCCGGTTGCGCTCGGGCGCGGAGTCGGTGGTGACGGCGCGGCCGGCGAGCAGATTGGCGGCGGCGAGCCCCAGCAGAAAGAACACGATCGCGGCAACAGCGCCCGCCCCGATCAGCGGCCACGGCAATCCGCCGGGCACCCGGCCCCATATTTTTTGCGCGAAGCGATCCGGCCCGCGCGGCGGCACCCCGCCGGCCGCTGTGTCGGGCCGGGGCGGCGATGATTCGGGTGTCGCCCGCTCGGCCGCAACGGTCTCGGGTTTCTCTGCAGCCACAGGCGGTTCGTGAGCAATCGGCTGACTTGCCACTTCGGTCGCTTTCAGTTCGATGGTCGGCCCGCTCCGGCGGCTGCCCGACGGCCCTTTCTTCGGGCCCGTGCCCTTGTCGCTGGTGCCGCCGGTCATGGTGCCGTCTCCTGGCTTGGATTCACGATCAGGCCGCGGACATTACCCGAGATACTGCGTCAGCATTTCGGCGGCAACCGCGCCCTGTGCTGCCCGAAGAGGCCCAACCCTTCAACGCAGCAAAAGGTCCAGCAACGCTGCCTCGTCAGGCTTCCGCGCCACACGAATATCGGTGGCGTCTATATCCCTGAGCGGCCCGGCCGCGCGATCGGACAGGCAGAGATGCGGCAATGCCTTGATATGACGCAACAACCCGCCGGTTTTCGCGCAATCGACAAAGATCGCAGCGCTGCGGCGGGAATAATGCAGAACACCATCAACCGCGCCGGTCTCGAGCGCAGCCGCCACGTTTTGCGGGAGGATTGCGGCGGCGCGCGCGCGGTAAAGGACCGCAGTCTCGACCTCGAGACCCCGAGCGGCCAGATCCCCGGCGAGATCGCGCGCGACGTCGCTGCCGGCGAGATAGAGCAGCGGTTGCGGATTCGCCCCGATCCGCGCCGTCACCAGCCGGACAAGATCGTCGCCGTCACCGTCCGCCGAAATGACCTCGGAAAAGCCGGCCAGCCGCGCCGCCTCCGCGGTGCGGCCGCCGACCGCGAAAACCGGCAATTTTCCAAGATCGCGGCAACTCGCATGCGTCATGAGCGCACGCGCGGCGTTGCCGCTGGTCATCAGCACGGCCGCCCAGGGACCAGATCCGATTGCCGCATCGGACAACGCCTCGATATCGAGCACGGGCGCGATCAAGGCCTCGTGGCCGAGATCGCGCAACCGGTTTGCGGTGCGCTGCGCTTCATCGCGTGGACGCGTGACCAGAATCCGCACCGCTTCATCCTTGCGTGAAGAAACCGGGACCGCCGCGGCGCCTCAGTTCGGCGCCGGCGTCCCGACCGAGGGCGACGGCGTCGTTCACTGCACCCTCCCGCACGGTCTCGAAACTTTCGCTGCCGTCGGGCTTCAGGATCAGGCCGCGAAAATGAATGCGCGATCCGTTCAGAACGGCATGGCCGCCGATCGGCGTCCGGCAGGAGCCGTCCAGCACGCCGAGAAAAGCGCGCTCGGCCGCGAGCGCAATCGATGTCGCGGCATGATCGATGGCCGCAAGATATTTGCCCGTGCGCGCATCGTTCTCGCGCGCCTCGATCACGATCGCGCCCTGTCCGACCGCCGGCAAGAATTCGTCCGTGCTGAGAACGCACGTCGCGGCATGCGCGAGTCCGAGCCGGCGCAACCCGGCCAGCGCCAGCAGCGTCGCATCGAACGCCCCTTCGTCGATGCGGCGCAGGCGCGTCTCGACATTGCCGCGCAACATCTCGACTCGCAGATCGGGCCGCAGCCGTTTCGCCATCGCCTGCCGCCGCAGCGAGGCGGTGCCGATCGTTGCGGCTTGCGCGAGGCCGGACAGCGACGTCGCCTTGCGGCTGATCAGCACATCGCGCGGGTCCTCGCGCTCCAGGCAGCAGACCAGTGCCAGGCCGTGCGGCAGGATTGTCGGCATGTCCTTCGCCGAATGAACGGCGAGATCGATCTCGTCCGCCAGCAGCGCCTCTTCGATCTCCTTGGTGAACAGACCCTTGCCACCGGATTCGGACAGCGGGCGGTCCTGGATGCGGTCGCCGCTGGTGCGTATGACGCGGATTTCGATTGCCGCCGGCTCCAGCCCATGTGCCGCCGCCAGCCGTGCCTGCACCGTCCGCGATTGCGCCAGCGCCAGCGGCGATCCGCGCGTGCCGATCCGCAGGACAAAGCTGGCAGAGGATTGCGCCATAAGACCTCGCAATGCTACGCCGGTCTGACAAGCAAGGTTTGCCGGCGGACATGGTTGTACTCGGAATCGAAACGACTTGCGACGAGACCGCGGCCGCCCTCGTCGAGCGCGGCGCGGACGGGCGCGGGCGCATTCTGTCCAACATCGTGCTTTCGCAGAACGACGAACACGCGGCCTTCGGTGGCGTGGTTCCGGAAATCGCCGCCCGCGCGCATGTGGAAGTGCTCGACCTGCTGATCGCAAGAGCGATGCAGGAGGCCGGCCTGACCTTCCCGCAGATCGACGGCGTCGCCGCGGCCGCCGGACCCGGCCTGATCGGCGGCGTCATTGTCGGGCTGACCACCGCGAAGGCCATGGCGCTGGTCAACCAGAAGCCGCTGATCGCCGTCAATCATCTCGAAGCCCATGCCCTGACCGCGCGCCTGACCGACGGCGTGCCGTTCCCTTATTGCCTGTTTCTGGCCTCGGGCGGCCATACCCAGATCGTGGCCGTGCGCGGTGTCGGAGATTATGTGCTGCTTGGCAACACGCTTGATGATGCGATCGGCGAGGCCTTCGACAAGACCGCCAAGCTGCTCGGTCTCGGCTATCCGGGCGGGCCGCAGGTCGAGCAGGAGGCCACGCGCGGCGACGCGTCCCGCTTCACGCTGCCGCGCCCGATGTTCGCCCGCCATGACGCCAATTTCTCCCTCTCCGGGCTGAAAACCGCCTTGCGGCTGGAGGCCGAAAAGATCGCCCCCCTGAGCGATCAGGACGTGAGCGACCTGTGCGCCTCGTTCCAGCAGGCGGTGGTCGACGTGGTGTCCGATCGCCTGCGCGTCGGCTTGCGGCTGTTTCGCGAGCGCTACGGTGCGCCCACCGCTCTGGTCGCCGCCGGCGGCGTCGCCGCCAATCAGGCGATCGGCAAGGCCCTGCACAAGCTGGCTTTCCAGATCGGGACCCGGCTGATCGTGCCGCCGCCCGCCCTGTGCACGGACAATGGCGCGATGATCGCCTGGGCCGGAGCGGAGCGGCTGGCCGCGGGCCTGACCGACGGTCTCGACATTGCCCCGCGGGCACGCTGGCCGCTGGAGGAGGTTGCCGGTCCGCGCGCGATGACCGATCCTCACCCAGCGTCGCGTATCTGACCCTCCAGCCGGGGCCGCATCATGCCGTTCGATCATATCGCCGTGCTCGGCGCCGGAGCCTGGGGAAGCGCGCTCGCCAACGCGGCCGCGCATGCCGGCCGCAAGGTCACGCTCTGGACGATCGACAAGACGGAAGCCGACACCATTACGACGACAGGGATGTCGCCGATGCTGCCCGGCGTGAGGATCGATCCGGACGTCACCGTCACGACATCGCTCGCGCAGGCGGCGAAGGCGGACGCGATCCTCGTTGTCGTCCCGGCGCAGGCCTCGCGCGAGGTTGTGACCGCGGCGAGCGCGCTGATCAGCGCGGGCACGCCGCTCATCACCTGCGCCAAGGGCATCGAGCGCGGCACCCGCAAGTTCATGACCGAAGTGATCGCCGAATGTGCGCCGCTGGCCGTACCTGCGATCCTGTCCGGTCCGAGCTTCGCGGCGGACGTCGCTCGCGGTCTGCCGACAGCCGTCACCCTGGCGGCGAAGGATGAAGGCATCGCCCATGCCCTGTCGCAGGCGATCGGCACGGCGACCTTCCGGCCCTATCATTCGACCGACCTGCGCGGCGTCGAAATCGGCGGCGCGGCCAAAAATGTATTCGCCATCGCGGCCGGAATCGTCGCGGGCCGCGGATTGGGCGACAGCGCGGCGGCGGCGTTGATCACGCGCGGCTTTGCGGAATTGTTGCGCTTCGGAAAGGCCTGCGGCGCAAGGCCGGAAACGCTGACCGGCCTGTCGGGCCTCGGCGATCTGATCCTGACCTGTTCAAGCCGGCAATCGCGCAACTTCTCGCTCGGCATCGCGCTCGGCCGCGGAAAGTCTCCGCTGGAAGCGTTGGGCGCATCAAAACTCGCGGAGGGCGCCTATACCGCGTCGGTGCTGACCGACATGGCGCGCGCGCACAAGATCGAAATGCCGATCGCCGACGCGGTCGCCAGCGTGCTCGACGGCAGCACAAGCGTCGACAAGGCCATCGACGGGCTGCTGGCGCGGCCGATTGGCGCGGAGATCTGAATGGCCTACTGGCTTGTAAAAAGCGAGCCCGACGCTTGGTCGTGGGACCAGCAGGTGAAGAGGGGCACAAAAGGCGAGATGTGGAGCGGCGTGCGCAACCACACCGCCAAACAGAACCTGATGAAGATGAAGAAAGGCGACCGCGCCTTCTTCTATCACTCCAATATCGGCAAGGAGATTGTCGGCATTGTGGAGGTCATCCGCGAGCATTATCCCGACCCGACCGACGACACCCAAAAATTTGTCGTGGTCGACGTGAAAGCGGTCGAGCCGGTTCCGCAGCCGGTCACACTGGCCGCCATCAAGGCGGAGCCCAGGCTGAAGGACATGGCGCTGCTGAAATATTCGCGGCTGTCGGTGCAGCCGGTGACGGATGCCGAATGGAAGACGATCTGCAGGATGGGCGGAATAAAGTGAAACTGGCCGGAGCAGGCCTGAAAGACCGGCAAAGCCGGCATCCGAAGCTCCTCTTCCGCGGCGCAATGCCACCAAAGTGGCACGGTCTGCCGTCTTGCCGTTCGGCCGGGCGCTCCGCATAATTGCGGCAAATCAAGAACATGGCAGGCTCGGCAAGCGATCCTGTGGCGTTGCGTGGGGAGGGTGACTGAGATGTCCGACAAGATTTTCGACGTTCCGGCCGAATGGCAGCAGCGCGCCTGGCTGGACGACGCCAAATACAAGGCGATGTATGCGGATTCGGTCGCGAACCCGGACGCATTCTGGGGGCAACAGGCCAAGCGCATCGACTGGATGCGGCCCTTTTCCAAGGTCAAGAACACGTCCTTCGCCGCCGACAATGTCTCGATCAAATGGTTCGAGGACGGCACCCTGAATGCCGCCTACAACTGCATCGACCGGCATCTGCCGCATCGCGCCAACCAGACCGCGATCATCTGGGAAGGCGACGATCCGAAAGACTCCAGGCACATCACCTATCAGGAATTGCACGACGAGGTCTGCCGCTTCGCCAACATCATGCGCAACCGCAATGTCGGCAAGGGCGACCGCGTCACCATCTACATGCCGATGATTCCGGAAGCGGCTTACGCGATGC
The DNA here is from genome assembly GCA_022843165.1 of Pseudorhodoplanes sp. Classification (GTDB taxonomy): domain Bacteria; phylum Pseudomonadota; class Alphaproteobacteria; order Rhizobiales; family Xanthobacteraceae; genus Pseudorhodoplanes. The sequence goes on along the minus strand of JALHOD010000003.1, from coordinate 221,716 downwards.
TGGCCTGCGCGCGGATCGGCGCCGTTCATTCGGTGATCTTCGGCGGCTTTTCGCCGGATTCGATCGCCGGCCGCATCGAGGATTGCAAATCCAATTTCGTCATCACCGCCGACGAGGGCTTGCGCGGCGGCAGAAAAATTCCGCTGAAAGCCAATGTCGACGCGGCGATCGAAAAGGTCGGCGGCGTCGACCATGTCGTGGTGGTGCGCCGCACCGGCGCGCCGGTGAACATGGATCCGGTGCGCGACGTCTGGTACCACGAAGCGAAGGAAGTCGTGACCGCGGAATGCCCGTGCGAGGAGATGAAAGCGGAAGACCCGCTGTTCATCCTCTACACATCGGGCTCGACCGGAAAGCCGAAGGGCGTGCTGCACACCACCGGCGGCTATCTGGTTTACACCTCGATCACGCATCAATACGTGTTCGATTATCACGAGGGCGACGTCTACTGGTGCACGGCCGACGTCGGCTGGGTCACAGGCCACAGCTACATCGTGTATGGCCCGCTTTCCAACGGTGCGATCACGCTGATGTTTGAAGGCGTGCCGAACTACCCCACCAATTCACGCTTCTGGGACGTCATCGACAAGCACAAGGTCAACACCTTCTACACCGCACCGACCGCGATCCGCGCGCTGATGCAGGCCGGCGACGAGCCGGTGAAGAAGACTTCGCGCAAATCGCTCAGACTGCTCGGCTCGGTCGGCGAGCCGATCAATCCGGAAGCCTGGGAATGGTACCACCGCGTGGTCGGCGACAGCCGCTGCCCGATCGTCGATACCTGGTGGCAGACCGAGACCGGCGGCATCCTGATCACGCCGTTGCCGGGCGCGACCAAGCTCAAGCCCGGTTCGGCGACACGGCCGTTCTTCGGCGTGCAGCCGCAACTCGTCGACGCCGAAGGCCAGGTGCTGGAGGGCGCCGCCAGCGGCAATCTCTGCATCACCGATTCCTGGCCGGGCCAGATGCGCAGCGTCTACGGCGATCACGCGCGCTTCGTGGAAACCTATTTCATGACTTATCCCGGCAAGTATTTCACCGGCGACGGCTGCCGCCGCGACGAGGACGGCTATTACTGGATCACCGGCCGCGTCGATGACGTGCTCAACGTGTCGGGCCACCGGCTCGGCACCGCCGAGGTTGAAAGCGCGCTCGTGGCGCATCCGAAATGCAGCGAGGCCGCCGTGGTCGGCTATCCGCATCCGATCAAGGGCCAGGGCATCTATGCCTATGTGACGCTGATGGCCGGCGAGCAGCCGAGCGACGAACTCAAGAAGGAACTCGTGGCGTGGGTGCGCAAGGAAATCGGGGCGATCGCCTCCCCCGACCTGCTGCAATTCGCACCCGGTCTTCCCAAGACGCGGTCCGGCAAGATCATGCGCCGCATCCTGCGCAAGATCGCCGAGGACGAGTATAACAATCTCGGCGACACCACGACGCTGGCCGATCCGGCGGTGGTCAACGATCTCGTGAACAACCGGCAGAACCGGACGCATTAAGGTTCCAGAGAGAGAGAGAGCAAATCGCGCGCGGCCGGCCCAGCCGGCCGCGTTGCCATTTTTCAACACTGTTTACATTACTCTCAGGCGATGCTTTTCCCCGGACCGGCGGATGCGCTAGGTTCAGCTGAACAGGGCTGAATTGGCTGGGGTTGCTTCATGCGGACTGCACACTGCCTTTTGGCGTCGCTCGGCGTCCTTGTCCTCGCCGCACAGACCGGCACCGCTTTTGCGCGCGAGAGCATCAGGTTCGATACCGACGTCTCGCCGGGCACCATTGTGATCAAGACCAATCAGCGCCGGCTCTATTACGTCATGCCGGGCGGCCGGGCGGTGGCCTACACCGTCGGCGTCGGCCGCGCCGGCAAGACCTGGACCGGCACCAAATACATCAACGGCAAGTATCGCAATCCCGCCTGGTCGCCGCCGCCGGAAGTCCGCCGCGACCGGCCAAGCCTGCCGGCGGTGATCCCGGGCGGCACGCCCGGCAATCCCATGGGCGTGGCCGCGCTGACGCTGTCGGGCGGCGATCAATATGCCATCCACGGCACCAACGCGCCGGGATCGATCGGCGGTTTCGTGTCCTATGGCTGCATCCGCATGCACAACCGCGACATCCTCGACCTGTTCGACCGCGTCGGCTACGGCACGCCGGTGATCGTGACGCGCTGAGCCCGGCGCGGCCCAGACACAGAAACTACATATGTTACAAACAATTAATGCCATTCCGGGCGCGGCACAGGGCCGCGACCGCGCGCCGCTGGCCGGACAATCTTGAATGCCGGGCCGGCCGTCCCCATCCTTTGCAGCCTGACCGACACGCGCCTCTGCGCGGTGCGGCCGGAGGAGAGAAAGAATGAATTATTTTCGGACGGCGATGCTGCTGGCGGGGCTCACCGCCCTGTTCATGGGCGTGGGCTATCTGATCGGCGGCCAGAGCGGCGCCCTGCTCGCATTGCTGGTCGCGGGCGGCATGAACATTTTCGCCTACTGGAATTCGGACAAGATGGTCTTGTCCATGAACGGCGCGCAGGAAGTCGACGAGCGCACCGCGCCGGACATCCATTCCATGGTCCGCGAGCTTGCGGGCCGTGCGCAACTGCCGATGCCGCGCGTCTATCTGATGGACAATCCGCAGCCGAACGCCTTTGCCACCGGCCGCAATCCGGAACATGCCGCGGTCGCGGTCACCACCGGCTTGCTGCAGCGGCTGTCGCGCGAGGAAGTGGCGGGCGTGATCGCGCACGAACTCGCGCATATCAAGAATCACGACACCCTGATCATGACCATCACCGCCACCATCGCGGGCGCGATTTCCATGCTGGCGCAGTTCGGCATGTTCTTCGGCGGCAATCGCGAGAACAATAACGGCATGGGCATGATCGGCACGCTCGCCATGGTCATTCTCGCGCCGATCGCCGCCATGATCGTGCAGATGGCGATCAGCCGCACGCGGGAATATTCCGCCGACAATCTTGGCGGACGCATCGTCGGCAATCCGGACTGGCTGGCTTCCGCGCTGGTCAAGATCTCGAACGCCGCGCATGTGATCCCGAACGAAGACGCGGAGCGCAATCCGGCAACGGCGCACATGTTCATCATCAATCCGCTGTCGGGCCAGCGCATGGACAATCTGTTCTCGACCCATCCGGCGACCGAGAACCGCATTGCCGCCTTGCAGGAGCTGGCGCGCGAAATGGGCCAGAGCAGCCGTTCCGGCGGAGATTTCCGTTCGGGCGCAAGCGCGGCCAGCGTACCGGCGTCCGGCCCCTGGGCGAGCGGGCGGCGCGGCGGGTCAACGCGCTCCGGTCCCTGGGGCTGATTTCGTAAATTCGCCGAATGGACGGCGGGTGCGCCCTCGCATCCGCCGTTTCTTCGTGCCATGGGAAGGCCGATGGCACACCCGCAAGCACCTTCAGACGCCGACGCCCCCGGACTGGCGACACGCCGGAGCGCGGTCGAAATCCTCGATTCCGTCCTCAGGCACCGTCAGCCGCTCGACGATCTCCTCTCCGGCAAGGCCGCCCATGCCGGCCTGGCGGCGCTGGACGAGCGCGACCGCGCGCTCGCGCGCAACATCATCGCGACCACGCTGCGGCGGCTCGGCAGCCTGCGCTATCTGCTGGCGCGCTTTCTCGCCAAGGGAATGCCGGCGGACGCGCCGCTGGTGGAGCCGATCCTGCTGGTCGGCGCGGCGCAGATCCTGTTTCTCGACGTGCCGGACCATGCCGCCGTCGATCTGTCGGTGCGGCTGACACAGGCCACCCGCCATCAGGCGCATTATGCCGGCCTGGTGAACGCGGTGCTGCGGCGCATGGTGCGCGAGGGCAAAGCCGCGCTCGCCAAACTCGACGCGCCTTCGCTCGATACACCGGGCTGGCTGCTGCAACGCTGGATCAAGGCTTACGGCAGCGAGACCGCGCGCAGCATCGTGATCGCCAACAGCCATGAAGCCGCGCTCGATCTCAGCGTGAAAAGCGATCCCGCGGCATGGGCGGAACGCCTGAACGGACAGGTGCTGCCGAACGGCAGCGTGCGTCTGATCGCACAGGTGCCGGTCCCCTCCTTGCCCGGCTATGACGAGGGCGAATGGTGGGTGCAGGACGCCGCCGCAGCCTTGCCGGCGCATCTGCTGGGCGATGTGCGCGGCAAGACCGTCGCCGATCTGTGCGCGGCGCCGGGCGGAAAAACCGCGCAGCTTGCGCAGGCCGGCGCCAGCGTCATCGCGGTCGACCGCTCCAAGGTCAGGCTTGCGCGGCTGCAGGAGAATTTCGGCCGGCTGCATCTTCCGGTGGAAACGGTCGTGGCCGATGCGGCGGTCTGGGAGGCGGGACCGTTCGATGCCGTGCTGCTCGACGCGCCCTGTTCCTCGACCGGCACCGTCCGCCGCCATCCCGATATTCCCTGGCAGAAGCGGCAGGCGGATATCGTGAAGCTCGCAGCCCTGCAGCAAAGGCTGCTCGATAATGCGGTCCGAATCACCAAGCCGGGCGGCCTCATTGTCTATTGCACCTGCTCGCTGGAACCGGAGGAAGGCGAAGCCGCGATCGGGTCTTTTCTGGCGCGGACATCCGCGGTCGGCCGGAAGCCGATCGTGGCGGCCGATGTCTTTGGCCAGAGCGAATTCCTGACCGCGGATGGCGATCTGCGCACTCTGCCCTGCCATTGGCCGAGTCCGGATACGCGGCTGGGCGGTCTCGATGGCTTCTTTGCCGCCCGGCTTGAGCGGCGCTAGGCCATTGGCCGATCTGACCAAGTGTGAAGCGTTCTGGTTGGCCGCCTCCCGGCGCTTCGCTATATGATCGCTTCGGGAGCGGGACATGGGGCCCGTCGCAGCGAAGAGGCCAAGCCGGAAATGTCCGTGTCTGTCGCGGAACGTACCAAGCTATCCATGCTGCTGGTGCGTCGCGGGCTTCGCCATGCCAGCGGCCGGCTGAACGCACATCCCCTTCTGCGCTGGCGGTTTTTCCCGGCCAAGACCGACCGGCTGGTGATTTCGCCGCAGGATTTGCGCACCGCCGATCCGACCCGCGCCAGCGAGATCTATGCCGGACGATTCGCCTTTGCCGGCAAGGTCGTGATCTGCGACGGCCGCTCGCCCTTCGAGATGACCCCGCCTTCCGACGAATGGGCCACCCTGCTGCTGGGCTTCGGCTGGCTGCGTCATCTGCGGGCCGCCGAATCGGCCATCACCCGCGCCAATGCCCGCGCGCTGATGGACGAATGGATTTCCCTGCAGGGCTCCTGGCATCCCCTGGGCTGGCGCCCCGACATTCTGGCGCGCCGAATCATGTCCTGGATCAGCCAGGCGCCGCTGGCCCTGCAGGACGCCGACGTTCACTTCTATCGCCGCTTTCTGCGCAGCCTGACCCGGCAGGTCCGCACCCTTCGGCATAATTTTGCCGAAGCGCGCGACGGCGCGCCAAGGCTGCAGGCCGCCATCGCGCTCATGTACGCGACGTTGTGCATGGCCGGCCAGACCCGCCATCTGCGCAGCGCCACCAAGCGTCTGGAAGACGAACTGGAATGGCAGATCCTCCCCGACGGCGGACATGTCAGCCGCAATCCGGGCGTGCTGATCGAATTGCTGCTCGATCTGCTGCCGCTGCGGCAGGCCTTTTCCGCCCGCAATGTCGCGCCGCCGGCGGCGCTGCTCAACGCGATCGACCGCATGATGCCGATGCTGCGTTTCTTCCGGCACGGCGACGGCAATTTCGCTTTGTTCAACGGCATGGGACCGACGGCCGCCGATCAGCTCGCCACCATTCTGGCCTATGACGACGCGCGCGGCACGCCGGTGGCGAATGCGCCGCATTCCGGCTATCAGCGCCTGCAAGCCAAGACCATGCTGGTGATTGCCGATACCGGAACCCCGCCGCCGCTGGCGGTGAGCCAGGAAGCGCATGCCGGATGCCTGGCGTTCGAATTCTCCGCCAACGATCACCGCATCGTGGTGAATTGCGGCGTGCCCGCCAACAACCGCGAAAGCTGGCGCCAGGTCGCGCGCGCCACCGCCGCGCATTCGACCGTCACTTTCAACGACACATCGTCCTGCACCTTCCTCGAAGGTGGCGCGTTCAAGAACCTGGTCGGCGTTCCGGTCCTGGACGGCCCGCACCGCGTCAACGTGGCGCGCGAAGACCATGGCGACTCGCTGGTGCTGCGCACCTCGCATGACGGCTACGCCGACGACTTCGGCATCATCCACCAGCGCTCCCTCATGCTGGCGGCCAACGGTCTGCGCCTCGACGGCGAGGATGTGTTCATGCCGGTGCATGGTGACGGATTGCGGCCCGGCACACCGGACGAATTCGCGGTGCGCTTTCACCTGCATCCGACCGTGAAAGCCAATCGCCTGACCGACGGCCATGGCGTGATGCTGGTCCTGCCCAATCGCGAAGTCTGGACATTCGACGCCCATGCCGACCAGGTCGAACTGGAGGAGAGCGTGTTCCTGGCCGGACTCGACGGGCCGCGCCGCACGGTGCAGATCGTGATCTTCGGGCAGGCCCGCCGGGTGCCGCGCGTGCACTGGACCTTCGCACATACATCCACGGGGCAGCAGCCTCAGCGCCGCGGCGAACCGGCCGCGCGCAAATTGCCGCGTGACGAACCCGAATTGCCGCTGTGACAGGACGACCGATGTCTGAAACTCTTCGCCGTGTGACCCGCGCCCTGCTGTCCGTGTCAGACAAGGCCGGACTGATCGATTTCGCACGCCGGCTGGACAAGCATGGCATCGAGATCGTGTCCACCGGCGGCACCGCAAAGACCCTGATCGATGCGGGGCTCAAGGTTGTCGACGTGTCCGAGGTCACCGGCTTTCCCGAAATGATGGATGGCCGGGTGAAGACGCTGCATCCCAGGGTGCATGGCGGGCTGCTCGCGATCCGCGCCAACAAGGATCACGCCGGCGCCATGCAGACGCACGGCATCAAGCCGATCGATCTGCTGGTGGTGAGCCTTTATCCCTTCGAGGCTACGGTGGCGAAGGGCGCGGGCTTCGACGATTGCATCGAGAATATCGACATCGGCGGGCCGGCCATGATCCGCGCCGCGGCCAAGAACCACGGCGACGTGGCCGTGATTGTCGATGCCGACGACTACAGGACCGTGCTGGATGAACTCGACGCGCAGAACGGCGCGACGACGCTGGCGCTGCGCAAGACGCTGGCGGCCAAGGCCTATGCCCGCACCGCCGCGTATGACGCGGCGATCTCCAACTGGTTCGCCGCGCAGCTTCACGATACGGCGCCGGCCTTCCGCGCCTTCGGCGGCAAGCTCGCCGAAGCCCTGCGCTACGGCGAAAACCCGCACCAGAGCGCGGCTTTTTACCGCTCGGGCGAACAGCGGCCGGGCGTCGCCACCGCGCGGCAATTGCAGGGCAAGCAACTCTCCTACAACAATATCAACGACACCGACGCCGCCTATGAATGCGTCGCCGAGTTCGATCCCAGGCGCACCGCGGCATGCGTGATCGTGAAACACGCCAATCCCTGCGGCGTCGCGGAAGGCGAGACGATAATGGACGCCTATCGCAAGGCGCTGGCCTGCGACTCCACCTCCGCCTTCGGTGGCATCGTGGCGCTCAACCGCACGCTCGATGCAGAGGCGGCGCGGGCGATCACGGACATCTTCACCGAAGTGATCATCGCACCGGAGGCGACGGACGAAGCGGTCGCCATTGTCGGCGCCAAGAAGAATCTGCGCCTTCTGGTCGCCGGCGGACTGCCCGATCCGCGTGAAGCCGGCCTGCTGGTGAAATCCGTCGCCGGCGGTCTGCTGGTGCAATCGCGCGACAATGCGGTCGCCGACGACATGGACCTCAAGGTCGTCACCAGGCGCGCGCCGACAAACGCGGAATTGCGCGATCTGCGTTTCGCCTTCCGGGTTGCCAAGCACGTCAAGTCGAACACGATCGTTTACGCGAAAGACAACGCGACCGTGGGCATCGGCGCCGGCCAGATGAGCCGCATCGATTCCGCCCGCATCGCCGCCCGCAAGGCGCAGGACGCGGCGAAGGAACTGGGCCTCGCCGAGCCGCTGACTAGGGGCTCGGTGGTGGCGTCGGACGCCTTCTTCCCGTTCGCCGACGGCCTGCTGGTCGCCATCGAGGCCGGCGCCACGGCGGTGATCCAGCCCGGCGGCTCGATGCGCGACGACGAGGTGATCAAGGCCGCCGATGACGCCGGCATCGCCATGGTGTTCACGGGAACGCGGCATTTCCGGCATTGAGTGATCCATCGCCGTCCTGCGGCGAGACGGACCTCACTTCGCCGCCAGATCGCCCAGCAGGCTCGCGGCCACCGACAATTTCGACAGCGTCAGGCCGGTATCGGCGATCTCGAGCACCGCGCTGCGGATGCGCTCCACGTCGCTCTTGCGCGCCGCCACCCAGGCCTCCACCGCCGCCGGCCCGGGCGGACCCGCATCGAGCATGTCCGCCGTGAGCCGGCGCATGGCCTCGCCCAGCATGTTGCGCGCCCGGTCCAGCGCCAGCCGGTCGAAATAATCCGACACCGCGATGTCGCGCGCGGCACTGGCGATGCGGTCGAGCCTGAAAAAATTGCGGGCGGCGAAATAGGTCAGCGTGACATCGGCAATCGCCTTTCCGGTGCGGTCGGCGACCAGAACGATGTCGGGCGCAACCGACAGAGCCGGAAGGCTGGCCATCCGCCGCGCCAGAGTTTCCGGCACACCGGCCTGCCGGAGATCCGCCGCGCGCGCCGAACGGGCGGCGGCGCCATCCTCCGACAACGCCTTGTCCAGCATGCGGTCGACCTCGGCGATGCCGCCGCCGAAATGCGTGACGGTGTCGGCAAGTCCCTTCTCGAGATCGACATTGCGCAGGAACCAGACCAGCCGGTCGAGCAACAGGCTCTGGATCGCGCCATACAATTCGAGCTGCAGCGCGCCCGAAATCTTGTTGTCGAGGGCGTCGATCTCTCCATTCAGCGCCGTCATGCCGAAGCTGTCGCGCACGGCGGCAAAGGCCTTGGCGATCTTGTCCGGCGGGGCGCCGGTCTCGTCGGTCAGACGGGCGATCAGCGAAGGCCCGCCGCGATTGATCATCGAATTGGTCAGGTGGGTGGCGATGATCTCGCGCCGCAACCGGTGCTGCCTGAGCGCATCCGGAAACCGCCGGGAGAGGTCCTGCGGAAAATACCGGATCAGGTCGCGGCCGAGATAGGGGTCGTCGGGCACTTCGGTCCGGATGAGATTCTCGAACAGCGACAGCTTGGCATAGGCCAGCAGGACGGCGAGTTCCGGCCGGGTGAGGGATTGCGAGCGCCGGCGGCGATCTGCGATCTCGGCATCGTCGGGCAGGAATTCCACTGCGCGGTCGAGCGCGCCGCGCGCTTCCAGCATCTGCATCAGCCGCTGCAGAAAGCCGATATCTTCCGCACCGCGCCGCTCGGTGAGCGATATGGCCAGCGTCTGCAAATAGTTGTTGCGGAGCACGAGCTGCGCGACCTCTTCGGTCATGTCGGCAAGGAAAACGTTGCGCTGCTCGAGCGTCAGCGCGCCCGCCCGCACCGGAACGCTGAGCGCGATCTTGATATTGACCTCGACGTCGGAGGTGTTGACGCCGGCCGAATTGTCGATCGCGTCGGTGTTCAGCCGCACGCCGCGCAACCCGGCCTCGACGCGCCCGCGCTGGGTCATGCCGAGATTGGCGCCCTCGCCGACCACCTTGCAGCGCAGATCGGCGCCGGTGACACGAATGGCGTCATTGGCACGGTCGCCGACCGCCTCGTCGCCCTCCCCCGATGCACGGATATAGGTGCCGATGCCGCCAAAGAACAGCAGATCGGCATCCATTTTCAGGATCGCGCTCATCACCTGCTGCGGTGTGGGTTTTGTCGATTCAAGCCCCAGGAGCGCCTGCGCTTCCTTCGACAGCAGAATCTCCTTGGCGTTGCGTGCATAAACGCCGCCGCCTCTGGAGATCAGTCCCTTGTCGTAATCCTGCCAGCTTGAGCGCGGCAGATCGAACAGCCGCTGGCGCTCGGTAAAACTTTTCGTGGGATCGGGGTCGGGATCGATGAAGATGTCGCGATGATCGAATGCGGCGACGAGGCGGATGGTTTTTTCGCGCAGCATGCCGTTGCCGAACACGTCGCCGGACATGTCGCCGACCCCGGCCACCGTGAAAGGCGTCGTCCCGATATCGATATCCATTTCGCGGAAATGCCGCTTCACGGCCTCCCAGGCCCCGCGGGCGGTGATGCCCATTTTCTTGTGGTCGTAGCCGGCCGAACCGCCGGAGGCGAAAGCATCGCCCAGCCAGAAATCGTGCTTCAGCGAAAGCTCGTTGGCGATATCGGAAAACGTCGCCGTGCCCTTGTCGGCTGCTACCACCAGATAGGGGTCGTCACCGTCGTGGCGCACCACCTGCTCGGGCGGGATCAGCGTGTCGATCGAGAGGTTGTCGGTGATGTCGAGCAGGCTCTCGATGAACAGCTTGTAGGTCGCCACCCCTTCCGCCTGCACCGCTTCGCGCGGCCCGGCGGGCGAGCGCTTGGGGACAAAGCCGCCTTTGGCGCCGACCGGGACGATCACCGCATTCTTGACCTGCTGCGCTTTCACCAGGCCCAGCACCTCGGTGCGGAAATCCTGCGGCCGGTCCGACCAGCGGATACCGCCGCGCGCCACCTTGCCGAAGCGTAGGTGAATGCCCTCGACCCGCGGCGAATAGACGAAGATTTCGTAGAGCGGGCGCGGCGCCGGCAGGGTCGTCAGCTTGCGGCTTTCATATTTGATGGCGATCAGGCCCTTGGGCAGACCATCCATGTCGAGCTGATAGAAATTGGTACGGATCGCGCTTTGCACCGCGTTGACGAAATGCCGAAGGATGCGATCCTCATCCAGACTCTCGACCTTGTCGAGCGCGGCGTCGATCTCCGCCACGATCTCCGCCTCGTGATGGCCGCGCTCTTCCAGCGAAATGTCGAGCCGGGGATCGAAGCGGGCGCGAAACAGCGCAACGATGCGCGCGGCTACCGGCGCGTGGCGATACAGCGTCCGCCACATGTAATCCTGCGAAAACGGCACCCTTACCTGGCGCAGAAAGCGCGACACCGCACGCACCAGCGCGACATCGCGCCAATAGAGTCCGGCGGCAAGGACCAGTGCGTTATAGCCGTCGTTCTCGGAACTGCCGCCCATCACCACCAGGAAGCAGCTTTCCAGCGCAGACTTCAGCCGCTCCAGATCGACCTTTCCGCCGTCGGCCCGCTCCAGCACCATGTCGTGGAGGAATATGATCGGGTGAGCGTCCGTGGACGGAGTGATTTCCGATGTCCGCTCGTCGACCACACGGAAACCCATGTTTTCCAGTACCGGCACGCGTTCGGACAATGGCAGCGGCCGGTTGTGGCTCCAGACCTTGAGCCCGACATCGTCAGGCCCGACGTCCTTCAGCGAATGGAAATTCACCGCCAACGGTCGCTCCGCCGACAGCGCCTCGATCACGCGAATATCGGCAACCGCGATCGCAGGCGAATAGCGGCCGCGATAGCCGGCCGGGAATCCGCTCTGATAGCGGACCAGAAGATCCTTGGCCCGCGCCGGCTCATAATTGAGCGACAGTTGCTCGAACAGCGCATCGGTCCAGGTGCGGACGATCGCATTGACCCCGTATTCCAGCGTGGCGCGATCCGGATCAGCCGCCCGGCGCTCGTCGGCGTCGAGATCGCGCCGCGCCACGATGAAATGCGCGCGCACCAGCGCGCTTTCGGGCAGGAACAGCGTCAGACCGCCGATATGCCCCTGATGGGCCCGGGCAAGGAATTCTCCCACCGATTCCACCACGTCGCTGGTGGCACGATCGCGCGGCAGGAACACCAGCACGGAGATGAACCGGTCGAAGCGGTCCCGCCGCGGCAGGACGCGCACCCGCGGGCGCTCGCCGAGCTGCATGATGGCGACGGCGAATTCCAGAAGCGTCGCCTCGTCGATCTGAAAGAGTTCGTCGCGCGGATAGGTTTCAAGCACATTGGCCAGCGCCTTGGCGGAATGGCCGGCGCTGCTGAAACCGGCGCGATCGATCACCGCGCTCACCTTGCGGCGGATATAGGGAATCGAGCGCGTGGATCGCGTATAGGCGGTCGAGGTGAGCAGCCCGACAATGCGCAATTCGCCGACGGCACGGCCGTTGCGATCAAAGCGCTTGACCGCGATGTAATCCATGAAGACGCGGCGATGCACGCGCGAACGGATGCTCGCCTTGTTGATCATCAGGACCTTGGGTTCTTCAAGAAAAGCGCGCATTTCGCGCATCATCACGTCATGACCGGCGACGGCCTTGAGCTCGCTGATCTCCGGATCGCGCAGGATGCCGAGCCCGCTTTCGGGCAACGGCTCCGGCGCGCCATTCGCGGCATAGCGATACTCGCGCGCGCCCAGGAATGTGAAATTGTCGCCGGCCAGCCATTCCAGAAACTGTACGGCCTCGGCGATTTCATCCACCGGCAAAGGCGGCGGGCCGGCTTTCAGATCGGCGGTGATTTCGCCGACCCGATCCAGAATAGGCCGCCAGTCGGTCACGCTGACCCGCACATCGGCCAGGGTTCGCTCAAGCCCCTGCACGATCTGGTGGCGGCGCGCTTTGTTGTCGTCGCGGTCGACATGAATATGGATGACGCTTTCGCGCGCGGGCGCGGATTTGGCTTGCGGCGTCAGCGACTGCAGTTTTCCGGCGGCCTCGCGGGTGACGCCGAGAATCGGATGCGCTACCAGCCTGATAGCGGTGTCGCGCACCGCCAGATCGGCCATCACCGAATCAACCAGGAACGGCATGTCGTCGTTGACGATCTCGATGACCGAAATCGCCTTCAGGCGCTCGCCGCCCGGCGGCGCATCGACAAAGCGGACTTTGGGAACGCCCGGCTTGCGCACCGACAGGAACGCGAAGGCATGTTCGGCAAGCGCGGCGAGGTCCGCGGGCTCATAGCCGAGCAGATCTTCGGGCGCGGCTTGCGCGAACAGCGCCCCGACAAGCTCGGCGGGAACATCGCTGCCGTTGTCGCGCACGATCGCGGCCGCCTGCTTGATCAGGCGGTGCGCGGATCGTTCCTCCTCCGCACCGGAGTGACCTTCAACCCGCATCGGTGATTCTCTTGCCGCTGGCCCCGTGTCAGTGTCCTCGACCCTGCCGCCGCCGTCGAGCCCTGATAGCCGACGCTTCACGAAGTTTCGAAGACGAAAGTGCCGGATGGCGTTCCCGCCGGCCCCGCGAGCAGATAGGCTTGCCTGAATGCAACCGGGGAGAACGGACCTTGCCCAAGGACAAGAAAAAATCCAACAAAATCAAGAAGAAAGATATGATCGCCGCGCTCGCCAAGGCGGCCGGCAAAAAACCGGCGACACCCGTCGCCTCTCAACCCGCGGCGGTAGCCAGCGACGATGTGGTCTTTGTTGCGCTGTCGCTGCCCGAACCGAAGCTGAATGGTTCGATGGCAGCGTATTTCAAGAAGTGCAAGGATAAGCTCGGTTTCGTCCCGAATGTGCTGAAGGCCTATGCCTTCGACATGACGAAGCTCGAAGCCTTCGTCGCCATGTACAACGATCTGATGCTCGGACCGTCCGGCCTGAGCAAGCTTGAGCGCGAGATGATCGCGGTGGCGGTGTCGTCGCAGAATCGCTGCTATTATTGTTTGGTCGCGCATGGCGCCGCTGTGCGGCAGATGGCAGGCGATCCTCTCCTGGGTGAACTGATGGTGATGAACTATCGCGGCGCGCGGCTGTCGAAGCGCCATCGCACGATGCTGGATTTCTCGGTGAAGCTGACGTCGCAGCCCTGGTCGGTGGAGGAACCCGACCGCGAACGGCTGCGGCGCGCCGGATTTTCCGACCGCGACATCTGGGACATCTCGAACGTGGCCGGCTTCTTCAACATGACCAACCGCGTCGCTGCGGCGACCGACATGCGGCCGAACACGGCGTATCACGCGCAGGCGCGCTGATCCGCGATTGGCAGGAATGCGACGACTTTTCACGTCTTTGGTTATTCTGCTTGCGTCCATTGGCGGAGCCTGGCCGCAATCGTCCGCGCGCTCAGATGCGCCCGCCGGAATTCCGCCGGTCGAAACCGTCATTGCGCGCCACGGCATGGTGGTGGCGCAGGACGCGATCGCCGCGCGGATCGGCGCCGACATTCTCAAGGCGGGCGGCAACGCCGTGGATGCCGCCGTTGCGACCGGTTTCGCTTTGGCGGTGACCTATCCGCGCGCCGGCAATATCGGTGGCGGCGGCTTCATGCTGATCCACCTCTCCGCCGGCAAACGCAATATTGCCATCGATTACCGCGAGACCGCGCCGGCCGCGATCGGCCGCGACAGCTTTCTCGACAGCCAGGGAAATGCCGATCCAGACAAGTCGCGCGCCACCGGACTCGCCATCGGCGTGCCCGGCACGGTTGCCGGGCTCGCACTGGCGCACCGCAAATACGGCTCCGGCAGAATGACACTGGCGCAACTGATTGCGCCATCCGTCGCGCTGGCGCGCAACGGTTTCATCATCGATGGCGATGTGGCCGATACCCTGCCGGCGGCGCGCAACCTGCTGGCCCGCTGGCCGTCATCGGCGAGGATCTTCCTGAAAGCCGACGGCCGGGCGCTCGGCGCCGGCGACCGTCTGGTGCAGCGCGATCTGGCCGATACACTGGCCGCCATCGCCCGCGTTGGACCGCGCGCCTTTTATGAAGGCCCGATTGCCGACAGGATCGCTGCCGCCGTGCAGGCGGCCGGCGGGGTGATGACCACCGGCGATCTGAAAGCCTACCGCGCGGTCGAGCGCAATCCGGTGACCGGACGCTATCGCGGCTACGAGATTGTGTCGATGCCGCCGCCATCATCCGGCGGCGTGCACCTGATCCAGATGCTGAACATTCTGGAGGCCTATGACCTGAATAAACTGGGACAGGCCAGCCCGGACACCGCGCATCTGCTGATCGAATCGATGAAGCGCGCCTATGCCGACCGCGCGGTGCATCTTGGAGATCCAGATTTCGTGAAGGTGCCCACGCCGGGATTGACGTCGAAGACATATGCGGCGTCGCTGCGGAAAAATATTGGCGACCGCGCGACGCCATCATCCGAAATCCGGCACGGCAACCCGCTGAAGGCGGAAGGCGACAACACCACGCATTATTCCGTGGTCGATCGCGCCGGCAACGCCGT
Organism: Pseudorhodoplanes sp.; assembly: GCA_022843165.1. GTDB lineage: Bacteria > Pseudomonadota > Alphaproteobacteria > Rhizobiales > Xanthobacteraceae > Pseudorhodoplanes. Next base: position 206,535 of record JALHOD010000003.1, on the reverse strand, counting down.
ATCGAATACCTACACGCTGAATCTCAGTTATGGCGTCGGACTGGTCGCCGAAGGCACCGGCGTCCTGCTCAACAACGAGATGGACGATTTCGCCGCCAGGCCCGGCGCGCCCAACGCCTTCGGCCTGGTCGGCGCCAGCGCCAATGCGCCGGGTCCGCGCAAGCGTCCGCTGTCGTCGATGACGCCGACCATCGTGCTGAAAAACGGCCGCCCCTTTCTTGTGACGGGAAGTCCGGGCGGCAGCCGCATCATCACCACCGTGCTGCAGGTTGTGAGTAACGTGATCGACCACGGCATGACGGCGGCAAATGCCGTCGCCGCGCCGCTCCTGCATCATCAATGGCTGCCGGATCAGGTCTATGTTGAACCGGGGTTGACTGATTCAACGCTCAATACGCTGAAGGCGCGCGGCCATGCGCTGGTTCTGCGTCCGCCCGGCACCTCGGCGAATTCCATTCTGGTCACGCGCGACGGGCTCGCCGGCGCGGCCGATACCCGCACGCGCGGTGCGCTGGCGGCAGGATATTGATCGATCGATTGTGACAAATCAGCGCCGGGGGTGGTGCGCTGAAATTGGAGCGGGCGAAGGGATTCGAACCCTCGACCCCGACCTTGGCAAGGTCGTGCTCTACCCCTGAGCTACACCCGCATCCGTGGAATTGGCGGCCATCCGGGCCGCTTGGGCTTTCCTATGCCAAAACGCTTAAGCCTTTGCAACCGGCCAGCCTATATTAAGATTTATTGGATTTTTGGCCTGAGATAAGGCCGATTTCGCTCCGCAAGTTCAGCATGCCCGCCACACCCGACGATCTCTTCGCCTTTCTGGACCGCCTTGGCATCGCACATGCCACCGTGTCGCATCCGGCCCTGTTCACGGTCGAGCAGTCGCAGACCCTGCGCGGCCAGATTCCCGGCGGCCACACCAAAAATCTGTTCCTGAAGGACAAGAAAGGCATCCTGCTGCTGGTCGTGGCGCTGGAGGATGCGGCTATCGATCTGAAATCCCTGCATCGCCGGCTGGGCGTGACGGGGCGGCTGTCGTTCGCCTCCGCCGACCTGATGCGGGAGACGCTCGGCGTCGAACCCGGTTCCGTGACCCCCTTCGGCTTGATCAATGACGTTCATCGGCGGGTCCGCGTCATCCTCGACCGGGCGATGATGGCGCATGCGCAGCTCAATTATCATCCCTTGGTCAACACCATGACCACAACCATCGGGGGCCCGGACCTGCTCCGGTTCATCGCGGCCACCGGGCATGAGGCGGGGATCGAGGGCGTTTCGGACGGGCCGGCCGGCGGCTAGACAGATTGCAATCGCGGCTTTTGTCGCCATTTAATGGGCCTCATCGGGTAAAGTGCCGCAAGGCAGATTGCGGCCCGTTCAGGGCATAAGGATTATTGAGATGTTGCAAGAGATGGGTGGAGCGGCGGCCGCGACGGCGGATAGTGTTATTGCCGACACCACGACCCAGTCCTTCGTCAAGGACGTGATCGAGGAATCCAAGACCCGGCCTGTCCTGGTCGATTTCTGGGCGCCTTGGTGCGGCCCCTGCAAGCAACTCACGCCTGTCCTCGAAAAGGTGGTCCGCGCCGCCAAGGGCAAGGTCAAGCTCGTCAAGATGGATATCGACAAGGATCCGGCCATTCCCGGCCAGCTTGGCATCCAGTCCATTCCCGCCGTGTTCGCTTTCGTCAACGGCCAGCCCGTCGACGGCTTCATGGGCGCTCTGCCGGAAAGCCAGGTGACCGGCTTCATCGAACGCCTGATCAAGGACAAGGTCGGCGGCGAGGACAAGGATCTGCTCAAGGCCGCCGACGACGCGCTTGCCGCCCACGACTTTGCGGGTGCGGCCGACATCTACGCGCAGATTCTGGCGCAGGACAATGCCAGCGTCCCCGCGCTGGCCGGACTTGCCCGCAGCTATCTCGGCGCCGGCAACATCCCGCAGGCCAAGACCACGCTCGCCATGATCCCGGAATCCAGGCACGGCGATCCGGCCTTCGCCGCCGCCAAGGCCGCGATCGATCTCGCCGAACAGGCCAGCAATGTCGGACCGGTGACCGAGTTGGAAGCGAAAGTGACCGCCAACCCCGCCGATCATCAGGCACGTTTCGATCTGGCGCTGGCGCTCAACGCCAAGGGCAACCGCGAAGGCGCACTTGATCACCTGCTCGAGATCGTCAAGCGGGACCGCAAATGGAACGAGGACGGTGCGCGCAAGCAGCTCGTGCAATTGTTCGATGCCTGGGGGCCGACCGACGATGCGACGGTGACAGGACGACGGCGCCTGTCATCGATCCTGTTTTCCTGAGAGCCGGACTGTCGCCATGTGCGGAGGGCGACCATGCCGATGAACGAGATCTATAAAGGTCCCGACGATCTCGCGGGCGTGATCCCGGTCTTTCCGCTGCCGGGCGCATTGCTGTTGCCGCGCGGGCAGATGCCGCTCAATATTTTCGAGTCGCGCTATGTCGCCATGATCGACGCGGCGCTGATGTCGGGCAACCGCCTGATCGGAATGATCCAGCCGGACGCCGCGCATCCAGGCTCCGAGGATCGACCAAATCTCTACAAGATCGGCTGCGTCGGCCGCATCACGCAGATCGCGGAATCCGGCGACGGACGCTATCTGCTGCAGCTGACGGGCATCAGCCGCTTTCGCATCGAGGAAGAATTGCCGGTGCACACACCGTTCCGGCAATGCCGCGTGACCTATGCGCCGTTCGTGGACGATTTTGTTGCGCGCAAGGGCGAGGAACAGGTCGATCGCAAGGCCGTGCTGCGGGCTCTGTCCGATTTCCTGACCGCCAACAATCTGAAGACGGACTGGGAAGGCATCGAGAATGCGCCGAACGAGGCCCTGGTGAACGCCCTGGCGATGATGTCCCCGTACGGCTCGCCGGAAAAGCAGGCGATGCTGGAAGCGCCGGACCTGAAAACCCGCGCGGAAATCCTGGTGGCGGTCACCGAAATCGAGCTCGCCAAGAACAGCACGTCCGGCGAAACGCCGTTGCAATAACGCGCCGACCCTTTACAACCCTGTCGCCGGCCCGCGCCGGACCTTTCGCTTGGAGCGGACTTTTCGCTTGGAGCCGACATGACCGATACCGATCGTCCCGCCGGCAGCCTCGATCCCAAGCTGCTCGAAATTCTGGTCTGTCCCATAACCAAGGGACCGCTGGAATATGACGCCGCCCGGCAGGAACTGATTTCGCGCGCGGCCAAACTCGCCTATCCGATCCGCGACGGCATTCCGATCATGCTGCCGGAAGAAGCGCGCAAGCTCGACTGACCATCCAATTCATATCCGGGAATACAGACCATGTTGAAGATATGGGGCCGCAATACTTCGTCCAACGTCCAGAAGGCGATGTGGGCTGTCGGCGAAATCGGCGTTGAATATGAACGCTTCGATGTCGGCGGCGCCTTCGGCAAGAACAAGGAGCCGGCCTATCTCGCGATGAACCCGAACGGTCTGGTCCCGACCCTGCAGGACGGCGATTTCATTCTCTGGGAATCCAACGCCATCGTGCGCTATCTGGCGCGCGAATACAGCGCCGGCAAGCTCGAGCCGGCAGATCCGAAAATGCGTGCGCGCGCCGGCCAGTGGATGGACTGGCAATTGTCGGTGGTGGGACCTGCGATCTTCGCTGCGTTCTGGGGCCTGATCCGCACACCGGAAGAAAAACGCGACCTCGCGGCGATCGCCGCCTCGCAATCCAAGACCGCCGAGGCGATGAAAATTCTCGACGGCCAGCTCGGGCGTACCGCCTTTGTCGCCGGCGACCAGTTTTCCATGGGCGACATTCCGGTCGGCGTGATGGCCTATCGCTTCCGTCAGCTCTGCCCCGAGCGCCCGGACTTGCCGAATCTCGAGCGCTGGTATGCCGAACTGCAAAAGCGAGCGGCGTTCAAGGATCACGTTGAATCGATTCCCCTGAGCTGACGCTGTCGCCGATGCAGGACAAGCGCATGGCCGCGCATCTTGCATCCGCTCTCATGGCGTGGCTCATAATTTTTACCCTGCCGACCATGGCGCAGCACATGAAAGAAGAGCCGTGGTCGGGCGGCGGCCTGCACGGCACCTTGCAGCATGCCACAGATGCCGACATGCGCGGACCGGCAATTCTCATCATCGCCGGCTCCGGTCCCACCGATCGCAACGGCAACGGCCCGAATCTGTCCACCGATACTTACAAGTTGCTGGCGCGGGGATTTGCCGAAGCCGGCATCCGTTCCCTGCGTTACGACAAGCGTGGCATCGGCGAGAGCAAGGCGCTGGTGACGCGTGAGGAAGATGCGCGCTTCGGCAACTTCGTGGATGACGCTGTTACCGCCGCCCGTTCCTTGCAAGCAAGACCGGACGTCTCCGCGATCATTTTAGCCGGGCACAGCGAGGGCGCGCTGATCGCCATTCTGGCGGCACAGAAAATCGACGTCGCCGGTCTGATCCTGCTCGCGTCGACGGGCCGGCCGCTGTCCGCCGTGCTGCGCGACCAGTTGCAGACGGCGCTGCCCGGGCCACTGCGCGACAATGCGCTCGCGATCCTCGACAAGCTCACCTCTGGCGAAAGGGCGGCGAATGTCCGGCCCGAACTCAACGCGCTGTTCCGGCCTTCGGTGCAGCCCTTCCTCCTGTCGCTTATCAAGCTCGACCCCGCGGCGGAACTTGCCCGAGTGAAGACGCCCGCGCTCCTGCTACATGCCGAACGCGATCTACAGATCGGCCGCGCAGATTTTGAAGCATTGCGACAAGCGCGGCCCGATGCGCGCAGGGTCGCGTTGCCGGAGGCCAATCATACATTGAAATCGTCGCCCGCGGATCGCGCCGGAAATGTCGCGCTGTACACAAATCGCGCAGCGCCGCTCGATGCTGGTGTGATGCCGCCGCTGATCGATTTCGTCCGCAGTGCGGCGCGTTAAAGCGCCTCGCCCTTCAGCAGCTTCGGCGCCGCGCCGGTGATGCCGGCGGCTTCGCGGATGAAGAAATCCTTCAGCGTTGGAATCCGGTCCACGATGCCGAGCCCGGTGTCGCGCAGCAGCCGCAGCACGTCGGACTGGTTGGAGAACAGCCGGTTGAGGCCGTCGGTGGCGACGCCCATCGCCATGGTGTCGAAGCGCCGCCAGCGCTGATAGCGGTCGAGCACGGTGGCGCCGCCGATATCGAGGCCCAGCCGCGCGGCATCGACCACCGCTTCCGCCAGCGCCGCGACGTCGCGCAGGCCCATATTCAGCCCCTGCCCCGCGATCGGATGAATGACATGTGCGGCGTCGCCGATCAGCGCGACGCGTTCGGCGATGAAACTGCGCGCCACCGACAGGCCGAGCGGATAGGCGCGGCGGGGTCCGGCAATGGCGATATCGCCGAGATGCAGGCCGAAACGTCTTTCCAGTTCGGTATGAAATTCGGAATCCGGCAACGCGACGATGCGGTCGGCTTCGGTGCGCTGCTCGGTCCAGACGATGGATGACCGATTGCCCGTGAGCGGCAGGATCGCAAACGGACCGGCCGGGAGAAAATGCTCCTCCGCACGGCCGTGATGCGCGCGCTCATGCGCGACTGTGGTCACGATGCCCGATTGTTGGTAATCCCAGCCATGGCTGGCGATGCCGGCGCGTTCGCGGATCGCCGAGCGCGCGCCATCGGCGGCGACCAGAAGCCGAGCCGGTATCGTCGCGCCACTCGCCAGCCGCACGACAATGCCACCAGGCTGCGTGTCGAAATCCGCCACCGCGTCGGTACGCAGGTCGACGCCGGTTTCGCGCGCCTTTTTCAGCAGCGAGGCGATCAATGCGTTGTTCTCGATCATGTGCGCGAACGGCTCGCCCGGCGCGATCTCGCCGTCAAAGGTGAGGAAGGTCGGCCGCATGGCGTCGTCGAGCTTGGAATCGGTGACCACCATGTCGAGGATCGGCTGCGCGCCGGCCGCGACCTCGTCCCAGACGCCGATGGTCTCGAACAGCCGCCGCGCCGCCGCCGCGATGGCGGAGGCGCGCGCGTCGCCCGGCGCACGATCGAGCGCGGGGTCCGCGACCACCACATGAAAGGCGTCGCCCAGGGCTTCCCGCAGGGCGATGGCGAGCGCGAGACCCGCAAGACCGCCGCCGCCGATCAGAATATCGGCCCGATCCGCATGGCTTTGAGGCTTCTTTGACATGACCACTTTATTATACTCCATATTCCCGCCGCCGCCCCTCCTCAGAGAACCTCATGTCGTCCGCCGTCCAAGAACTCCTCACCATCCTCGATCTTGAGCCGCTTGAGGTAAATCTATTCCGCGGGAGGTCTCCGCAAGTCGGCTGGCAGCGGGTGTTCGGCGGCCAGGTGATCGGACAGGCGCTGGTGGCGGCGTGCCGCACGGTGGACGCCCGGTTGCCGCATTCCATGCATGCCTATTTCATTTTGCCGGGCGATCCCAGCGTGCCGATCGTCTATGAGGTCGAGCATCTGCGCGACGGCAAGAGCTTCAGCACCCGCCGCGTGAAGGCGATCCAGCACGGCCAGCCGATTTTCGCGATGTCGGTGTCGTTTCATGTCGACGAGGCCGGATTCGATCACCAGGCTTTCATGCCCGATGTGCCGGGGCCGGACCGGTTACCGAGTGAATCGGAAGTGCGCGAGCGCATCTTGCCGATGATGCCCGATCCGGTGCGGCGCTATTACGAACGCGAGCGGCCGATCGAATTGCGGCCAGTCGAATATGACCGCTACACCGGAAAGAAACTTCCGGACGGAAAGTTCAATGTCTGGATCCGCGCCACCGGCCGGCTGCCTGACGATCCCGCCATCCACCAATGCGTGCTGGCCTACGCCTCGGACATGACCCTGCTCGACACCGCTCTGGTGCCGCATGGCCGTACCTTGTTCGAAAAGGACTTCATGGGCGCCAGCCTGGATCACGCCCTGTGGCTGCACCGCCCGTTCCGCGCGGACGAATGGCTGCTCTATGCCCAGGACAGCCCGAATTTACATGGCGCGCGCGGCTTTGCCCGCGGGCTGATTTTCAAACAGGACGGCACGCTGGTCGCCTCGGTGGTCCAGGAGGGATTGGTGCGCGAACGCACCCGGACGCCCCGGCAATGGCCCGACCCCGCACCTCCCAAAAAATAATGGGCTCGCTGAAATTCGGCCGTTTGCTCACAGCATAAGCGGCCTTTGCTGACGGACTCGGGTGAATCCGCTTAAACTCTGGTCGCGCAGACTATATCTTCGGCGGCGATCAAACCGTGCCCGTTCGCACGGATAAAGACGCCAACCGGGGGCTTTCGCTTATGAAACTCATCACTGCGATCATCAAACCCTTCAAACTCGAGGAAGTGCGCGATGCCCTGAACGGGCTCGGCGTACACGGCATGACCGTCACCGAGGTCAAGGGCTATGGCCGCCAGAAGGGCCACACCGAAATCTATCGCGGCGCGGAATACGCGGTGAATTTCCTGCCCAAGGTCCGCATCGAAATCGCGGTCGCCAGCGAGCGCGCCGACAAGGTCGTCGATGCGATCTCGTCGGCCGCCAAGACAGGACAGATCGGCGACGGAAAAATCTTCGTTACCGACATCGAACGCGCCGTGCGCATTCGCACCGGCGAAACCGACAAGGACGCGCTGTAAGCGTTCTGCCATTTCAGGGGGAAACCAGATGCCAATGCCGACATATTGCCGGCCGCTGCCCATCCTTGCGGGCACGGCCCTTTTCTCTTGCGGCGCCACGCCCGCTCTCGCGCAAGCGGCTAAGATCGACGCCGCCGACACGGCCTGGATGATCGTGGCCACTGCGCTTGTTCTGATGATGACCTTGCCGGGGCTCGCGCTGTTTTACGCCGGCATGGTGCGCAAGAAGAACGTGCTTGCCACCATGGCGCAAAGTCTCGCGGCGCTGGTGATCTGTTCGCTGCTGTGGGTGGTCATCGGCTATTCGCTGACTTTTACGGGCGAAGGCCCGCTGATCGGCACGATGGATCGTTTCATGCTCACCGGCATGACGATGGACTCGGCTCACGCGCTCGCGAAAACGATTCCGGAAGCGCTGTTCATGATCTACCAGATGACATTTGCGATCATCACGGTGGCGCTGGTCTCCGGCTCGGTGGCGGAACGCATGCGTTTCTCGGCGTTCGTGTGGTTCTGCGTCGGCTGGCTGCTTCTGGTCTATGTGCCGGTCGCGCATTGGGTCTGGGGCGGGGGCTTTCTCGGCGCCGCCGGCGTGCTGGATTTCGCCGGCGGTCTTGTGGTTCATCTCAATTGCGGCGTGGCTGGTCTCGTCGCCGCCTACATGCTGGGTTCGCGCCGCGGCTACGGCACCGAGAATCTTGCGCCCTATAATCTCGCGCTCGCGGTGATCGGAACCGGCCTGCTCTGGGTCGGCTGGTTCGGATTCAATGGCGGCTCCGCGCTCGGCGCCAATTCACGCGCGGTGTTCGCACTCGTTTCAACCCATCTCGCGGCTTGCGCGGGCGCGCTCGCATGGATGTTTCTGGAATGGTGGACACGCGGCAAGCCGTCGGTGCTCGGCATGATTTCCGGCGCCATCGCAGGCCTCGGCACGATCACGCCGGCCTCCGGCTTCGTGCTGCCGTGGCACGGCATCGTGATCGGACTGATTGCCGGCGCAGTCTGCTTCTGGGCCTGCACCAAGCTCAAGCAGATGCTGGGCTACGACGACTCGCTCGACGTGTTCGGTGTGCATGGTGTGGGCGGCCTGACCGGAACGCTGCTCACCGGCGTGTTTGCCACCGCCGCCATTTCTGCGAGCGCCGATGCGCCGGGCGGACTGCCCGGTCTGCTGGAAGGTAATTCCAACCAGCTTCTGATGCAGGCTTACGGGATCGCCGTCACCATCCTCTGGAGTGGGGGCGTGACCTGGCTGCTGCTCAAGGTGATTTCGCTGATGGTGCCGCTGCGGGTCAGCCAGCAGCAGGAAATCGAGGGGCTCGACATCTCCCAGCACGGCGAAGCGCTGCAATAACCAGACGGCATCTGCCGGAAAACAGGAAAGAGCCCGGCCCGTCCGGGCTCTTTTTCTTTCGGCGGCCCCCGCCGTTGGTCGAAGCCCAATCGCTGACCAGTTACTAGGCAGGACTGGCGTCTCTTTGTGCGGCAACCCTGACTGGCACTTTGCCAGCTCTCTAGAGCGCGACAAATCGTCCAAAAATTCAAAGTCTTAGCGCTCAGATGCCAGACTGGCACGGCGTTTGATTCCCTATGCCCTGGCAACGCCCGCAAGGGGGCAACCTTGCGTCGCCAAGCTGAATGAGAACGCCCGGATCTGCATTGTGCGTGTGAAGGGCCAACGGGGATCGAACCAATGAAAATCGTCATGGCCGTCATCAAGCCGTTCAAGCTCGACGAGGTCCGCGACGCGCTTACCGCGATCGGGGTGCACGGCATGACCGTCACCGAGGTCAAAGGCTACGGGCGTCAGAAGGGGCACACCGAAATTTATCGCGGCACCGAATATGCCGTGAGTTTCCTGCCCAAACTCAAAGTCGAGGTCGCGGTTGCCAGCAACCAGGTCGACAAAGTCATCGACGCCATTACCGGGGCGGCCAAGACCGGCCAGATCGGCGACGGCAAGATTTTTGTCTTCAGCCTCGATCACGCCGTGCGCATCCGCACCGGCGAGACCGATGCGTCAGCCCTCTAAACCCGACCCAAAAAGTCTTCGGACAGGAGCTAAAACAATGTCGTTCAAGATTCCGCACCGGGCCGGGTTTATCACCGCCCTTCTCGCCGCATTGATAGCGGCAACACCAGCCTTCGCAGAGGCGACGGTCAACAAAGGCGACAACGCCTGGCTGATGACATCGGCGGTTCTTGTTCTGCTGATGACGATCCCCGGCCTGGCCTTGTTCTACGGCGGCCTTGTCCGCTCCAAGAACATGCTCTCGGTGCTGATGCACGTCTTCTACACGGTCTGCATTGGCGCGATCCTTTGGGTCGTCTACGGTTACAGCCTCGCCTTCACCGGCGGCTCGGCCTATATCGGTGGCTTCTCGAAAGCGTTTCTGGCCGGCGTGACGCCGGATTCGATGGCGGTCACCTTCTCGGTCGGCGCCAGCGTTTCGGAATATGCCTATTTGGCCTTCCAGCTGACCTTCGCCTGCATCACGCCGGCACTTATCGTCGGCGCCTTCGCGGAGCGCATGAAGTTCTCCGCTCTGGCGCTGTTCATTCCGCTCTGGATCACCTTCATCTACTACCCGATGGCACACATGGTCTGGTATTGGGCCGGCCCGGACGCCATCGACGCCGCTGCCAAGGCTCTGGCTGCTGCGACCGACGATGCGGCGAAAAAGACCGCGCAGGCGGCTCTCGACGAAGTTCTCGCCGATGCCGGCCAGATCTTTTCCTGGGGCGCGCTCGACTTCGCGGGCGGCACGGTGGTGCACATCAATGCCGGCATCGCCGGTCTGGTCGGCGCCATCATGATCGGCAAGCGCACCGGCTTCGGCAAGGAACTGATGCCGCCGCACTCGCTGGTCATGACCATGATCGGCGGTTCGCTGCTGTGGGTCGGCTGGTTCGGATTCAACGCCGGATCCAATCTCGAAGCGACCGGCGTTGCCTCGCTGGCGATCGTCAACACCTTCGTCGCCACGGCGGGCGCTGCCCTGTCGTGGATGTTCGCGGAGTGGATGGTGAAGGGCAAGGCCTCGCTGCTCGGAATCGTCACCGGCGCCATTGCCGGTCTCGTCGCCGTCACACCGGCGGCCGGCTTTGCGGGACCGATGGGTTCGATCGTGCTCGGCCTGGTTGCCGGCGTGGTCTGCCTGTTCTTCTGCTCGGCGGTGAAGAACGCCTTCGGATACGACGACTCGCTCGACGTGTTCGGCGTTCATGCCGTCGGCGGAATTGTCGGCGCCATCGGCACCGGCATCCTGGTCAGCCCCGCGCTCGGCGGAACCGGCGTGTTCGATTACGTCACCGGCAAAGTCGCCGATTACGACTTCATGACCCAGATCATCGCCCAGTGCAAAGCCGTGCTGCTGACGATTGCCTGGTCAGGCATCGGCTCGGCGATCTTGTTCTTCATCGTCAACCTCGTCGTCGGCCTGCGGGTCACGGTGGACAAGGAACGCGAAGGTCTCGATCTCACCGAGCACGGTGAGCGCGCCTACAATATGTAATCCACGCTCGCGCGGCGGGGCGAAATACCCGGCACCGCCCCTCGCCGAACGGAGGCCCCGGTCCTTGGACCGGGGCCTCTTTCTTTTGGGGCTCCGTCCGGGCACCGATGGTTAATCGGACCTTAACCTCGGGCGTCTAGGGTGGTGCAAACCCCTCTGTTATCGGCATAAACCGCCTTTTTTGATGTTCATGACCGTCGCCGATCGCGAGTCGCCGCCCTCACCCGCCCGGACACCCGACGCGCGGTCGCCCTTCGTGCGGCTGAACGACCTGCTGGCGCCGGTCCAGCCCGGCCAGCCGCCGATCAGTTGCGCCGTCGGCGAGCCGCAGCATCCGATCCCGTCCTTTGTCGGGCCGACGCTGGCCGCCCATCTCGACGATTTCGGGCGCTATCCCGCCAACAAGGGCACCGACGACTTCCGCCGCGCCGTTTGCCGCTGGCTGTCCTGGCGCTACCGCCTGCCGCGGCCGCTCGATCCCGAACACGATGCGATCGTGCTCAACGGCACACGCGAGGGACTTTATCTCGCGGCGGTCGCTGCCAAACGGTTTGTCGCGCCGCGCAAGGGCGCGCCCGCGATCCTGGTTCCCAATCCCTGCTACGCCGCCTATGCCGCCGGTGCGCGCGGCGCCGAATGCGAAACCGTCTATCTCCCGGCCACGGCGCAAACCGGATTCCTGCCCGACCTCGACGCGCTCGGAGACGAGCTGCTCGCCCGCACCGTGGCTTTCTACATTGCAACGCCCGCCAATCCGCAGGGCGCGGTGGCCGATGAAAAATATCTGGCGCGTCTGGTCGCGCTCGCGCGCCGCTTCGGCTTTCTCGTCTTCGCCGACGAATGCTATTCGGAAATCTATTCCGGCGCGGCGCCGGCCGGCACGCTGGAAATGGCGGGGCCGGATTACGCGAATGTCGTGATATTTCATTCGCTCTCGAAGCGCTCCAATCTTCCCGGCCTGCGCATCGGATTCGCCGCCGGCGATCGCAGTTTCCTCGCAAAATTCATGGAGCTGCGAAACACCGCGGCGCCGCAGGTGCCGATGCCCGCGCAGGCGGTGGCGATCGCGGCTTACGGCGACGAAAGCCATGTGATCGAGAACCGCCGGCTTTATGCCGAGAAGTTCGATCTCGCCGACGAGATCATCGGCCATCGCTTCGGTTACAAGCGGCCGGCCGGCGGATTTTTCCTCTGGCTGGATGTCTCCGCGCAAGGCGGCGGCGAGAAGGTCACCGAGCGGCTGTGGCGCGAGGCCGGCCTGCGCGTGCTTCCCGGCGGCTACGCGGCGCGTGACGATGCGCAGGGCCGCAATCCCGGCGCCGATTACATCCGTGTCGCCATGGTGCATGACAAAGACACCACAGCCGAAGCGTTGCGCCGGCTGATCGCGGTGTTGGGGTGAGAGGCCGGACCATGCCAGCAATCGACCGCAGCCTCAACAATGTGGATTTCCTGTCCGACGATTTCCGCGGCGCGATCCGCCGGCGGCTTGGCGAAATGTTCGGGCTCGTCCTGATCCTGCTGTCGGTGACAATCGCCGTTGCGCTCGCGACCTGGTCGGTGAAGGATCCGAGTCTCAGCCACGCCACCGACGCGCCGGTGCGAAATCTGCTCGGCGCGCCCGGCGCTGTGGCCGCCGATCTGCTGATCCAGCTGTTCGGCCTGGCCGCCATCGTCGTGGTGTTGCCGGTCGCGGTCTGGGGCTGGCGGCTGCTGACTCACCGGCCGGTCGAACGCGAATGGCTGCGGCTGATCTTCTGGGTTCTGGCGGTTGCTTGCGCGGCGGCTTTTGCATCGGCTCTGCCGCGCCTGGCGTCCTGGCCGCTGCCAACGGGACTGGGCGGCGTCACCGGCGACGCCATCCTGCGCCTGCCGCTGGCCATTCTCGGCGATCCGCTGACCGGGTTCAGCCGCCTAATGGTGGCCGGTATGTGCGGCCTGCTGGCGCTTGCAACCATGATCGGCGCCGTCGGCTTTGGCTGGCGGTCGCGTGAAACGCTCGCCGCCGACCTGCATCGCGAAACGGAGCAATTCGAGGAAGAGGACGAACGCACGTCCGTTTCGCTGGGCTGGATCGTGCACGCCTTGCTGAGCCTGAAGGCGAGGCTGGGACGCCTGTTCGTCCGCCGCTCCCGTCTGTCCGGCGCATCGTCGCGTGGCGCGACCGCGCGCCGTGCCGAGCCGCGTTTTGCCGGCCGCCGCGCCGCCGCGGAAGAGGACGAATGCGGGCAGGACGAAGAGGAACACTACGAAGACGAAGAGGAGGAAGAGGAGCAGCCGCGCGCGCGCCGCGCCGCGCCGCAGCCGAAACCGCGCCGCCTCAATATCAGCGGCGCCTTCGTGCTGCCGTCGCTGAATTTGCTGGCGGCGGCGAAAGCCTCCGAACGCTTCACGCCCAGCACCGCCGAGATCGAGGAAAATGCCGAGTCGCTGGAAAGCGTGCTGGAGGATTTCGGCGTCAAGGGCGAGATCATCAACGCACGGCCCGGTCCGGTCGTCACGCTCTACGAACTCGAGCCCGCGCCCGGCATCAAGTCGTCGCGCGTGATCGGTCTCGCCGACGACATCGCGCGCTCGATGAGCGCGGTGTCCGCGCGCGTCGCCGTGGTCGCCGGACGCAATGCCATCGGCATCGAATTGCCGAACGAGATCCGCGAGAAGGTCTATCTGCGCGAGATGCTGGCCTCAAGCGAATACAACAACTCTCCGACCAAGCTGCCGCTCTGCCTCGGCAAGACCATCGGCGGCGAGCCGGTGATCGTCGATCTGTCGCGCATGCCGCATCTCTTGATCGCGGGCACCACCGGCTCCGGCAAGTCGGTCGCCATCAACACCATGATCCTCAGCCTGGTGTACAAGCTCCGTCCCGAGCAATGCCGGCTGATCATGATCGATCCGAAGATGCTCGAATTGTCCGTCTATGACGGCATCCCTCACCTGCTCACGCCCGTCGTCACCGATCCCAAGAAGGCGGTGGTCGCGCTCAAATGGGCAGTGAAGGAAATGGAGGAGCGCTACAAGAAGATGTCCAAGCTCGGTGTGCGCAACATCGAGGGATATAACGTGCGGCTCGCGGAAGCGAAGTCCAGGCGCGAGACGCTCACCCGCACGGTGCATACCGGCTACGACAAGGATACCGGAGAAGCGATCTACGAGAAGGAAGAGCTCGCGCTCGAGCCGTTGCCCTTCATTGTCGTGATCGTCGACGAAATGGCCGACCTGATGATGGTCGCCGGCAAGGACATCGAAGGCGCGATCCAGCGCCTGGCGCAGATGGCGCGCGCGGCCGGCATCCACGTGATTCTTGCGACCCAGCGCCCGTCGGTCGACGTCATCACCGGCACCATCAAGGCGAATTTCCCGACCCGCATCTCGTTCCAGGTCACCTCCAAGATCGACAGCCGCACCATTCTCGGCGAACAGGGCGCCGAGCAACTGCTCGGCCAGGGCGACATGCTCTATATGGCGGGCGGCGGCCGCATCAGCCGCGTGCACGGCCCCTTCGTCGCCGACGACGAGGTCGAGAAGGTCGTGCGGCATCTGAAGTCGCAGGGCGCGCCGGAATATCTCGAAGCCGTCACCCGCAGCGACGAGGAAGACGAGGACGGCGCGGTGTTCGACAGCACCGACATGGGCGGGTCCGGGGGCGCCGACGACCTGTACCGGCAGGCCGTGCAGATCGTGCTGCGCGACCGCAAGGCCTCGACCAGCTATATCCAGCGCCGGTTGCAGATCGGCTATAACCGCGCAGCCACCATCATGGAGCGTATGGAACAAGAGGGCGTGATCGGCCAGCCCAATCACGCCGGCAAGCGCGAAATCCTGATCGAGGAAGGCGCCGAACGCTATTGAGAATCAGGGTTTTGGTATTAACTCGCCGGAAGCGTTGCGCAGTCGCGAAATCGCCACAGGCGGCCCTTAGCGACACCTGTAAGACGACAATGGAGCGGATCATGGCGAAGCGGCTTCCGGCTTTTTTCGGAGCTTTGCTGATCGGAATGGCGGCCTCGCCCTTGGCGAGGGCGCAATCCGTGCCATTACCGACTCCCGCGCCCCAGCCCAAGACCAATATGGCGCCGGCCGCCCCGGCGGCCGAATCGCGCCCGACCCCGCCCAGCGCCATCGGCGGCAGCGACCCCATCAGCAGCCTGTTCAACCGTGCCAAGACCGGTGAAACCACCGCCTTCGACCCCAACCAGCGCGCCCTGGTGGACAAGGTCAGCACCTATCTGACCAGCATCCGCACCATGGTCGGCGATTTCGTCCAGGTCGGCCCCGATGGCGCCAAGACCGAAGGCCAGATCTATCTGCAGAAGCCCGGCCGCGTGCGCTTTGAATACGCGCCGCCGAGCCCGATCGAACTGATCGCCGACGGCCAGAGCCTGGTCGTGCGCGACCGCAAGCTGGCGACGCAGGATCTTTATCCGCTCGGCCAGACCCCTTTGCGCTTCCTTCTGGCGGACCGGGTCGACCTGATGCGCGAGACCAATGTGGTCGGCGTCTATTCCGACAATATCTTCACCACGGTCGTGATCGAAGAGAAGAAGACGCTGGGCGGCACGCACAAGCTGATGCTGATGTTCGGCGCGCAGGATCTCGCGCTCAAGCAATGGACCGTGACCGATCCGCAGGGCTACGACACCACGGTCGCGGTCTACAATCTCGACATGACCAAGCGGCCCGATCCCAGCCTGTTCAAGATCAATTACGAACGGCTGATGCAGTAAATCCGCTCCCTCGCCGGCAGGCTTGACCCGCCGCTTCATCCGATAAATATGATCCTGAATGACAGATTGCCGGGCCAGGCCCGGCAATGACTTTTTGGAAGTCCAAAGAACGCCGGATGAAACTCAAGATAACAACCTGGAACGTGAACTCCGTTCGATTCCGCATCGATCTGGTGGCGAAATTCATCAAGGCGGCGCGGCCGGACATTCTCTGCCTGCAGGAAACGAAATGCATCGACGACGCTTTCCCGCTCAAGCGGTTCAAGCGTCTGGGTTACGAGCATGTCGCACTCAACGGCCAGAAGGGCTATCACGGCGTGGCCGTGCTTTCGCTGCGGCCGTTCGAGAGTTTCAGCAAGCGCGGATTTTGCGGTCTCACCGACAGCCGGCACATCTCGGTCGTGTTCGGGGAAAAAGCCGGGCTGAAGGATCCGCTCACCATCCACAATCTCTATGTCCCGGCCGGCGGCGACATGCCGGATCCGGAAGCCAATCCCAAATTCGCGCACAAGCTGTCATTCCTCGACGAGATGAACGACTGCGCCGACGTGCATGTGAAAGGCCGGGAGCGCTCGATCCTGCTCGGCGATCTCAACGTGGCGCCGCGCGAACACGATGTCTGGAGCCACAAGCAACTGCTGGATGTTGTCTCGCATACGCCGATCGAATGCAAAAAGCTCGAAACCGCGCGGCAAAAGGGCGGCTGGATCGACGCCATGCGCGAACTCGTGCCGGAGCCGGAGAAGCTCTACACTTGGTGGAGTTATCGTTCGCCGGACTGGAAGACCGCCGACAAGGGCCGCCGCCTCGATCACATGTGGCTGGCGCCCTCATTGATGGACCGACTCGACGACATCAAGATCGCCAAGGATGCGCGCGGCTGGACGCAGCCATCCGATCATGTGCCGGTCACCGCGACATTCGACGTGTGACGATCGGCGAAATGCCGATCAGGACTTGGCGTCGGCCGGACCCAGCACCGTCTTGAGTTTCGCGATATCGCCCATGGTCCGTTCCGCGCGCGCGGCGACATGATCGCGCAGCCGCAAGGCCGCATCCGGATAGCCTTCGAGCATTTTCAGGAACAGGCTGCGCGGAATCTTGATCACCGTCGACAGTTCAAGCGCCATCGCGCGCGACGGCTTGGCCGTTTCGCTGATCAGAGCCAGTTCGCCGAGCAAGGCGCCAGATCCGGCGATGAATTTCGAATCGTTCTCGGCATGGCCGCGCAAACCGAAACGGCCATGCTTGACGACGTAGCCCGCATCGATGCTGTCGGGATTGTCGAACAGCACATCGCCTTCGTGAACGATCTGCGTTTCCGCGCCCATTGCGATCACACGCAAAGGCGTGCGCCCGATCAGCCGGAACAGCGGCACCGATTCCAGAAAGGAAATATCGTCTTCGATGGTCATGAGCCGGCTACGGCACCAGCTTGTAGCCGCCGGAATCCGTCACCAGAATCGAGGGATTGGCGGCATCCTGCTCGACTTTCTGCCGCAAGCGGTAGACATGCGTTTCCAGCGTATGCGTCGTGACGCCGGAATTGTAACCCCACACTTCCTGCAACAGGGTTTCGCGCGACACCGCCTGCTGTCCGGCGCGATAGAGATAGCGCAGGATGGCGGTTTCCTTTTCCGTGAGGCGCACCTTGGTGCCCTTCGGGCTCATCAGCAGTTTCGAGCTCGGGCGGAACGAATAGGGTCCGATGGTGAAGACGGCATCCTCGCTTGCCTCGTGCTGCCGAAGTTGCGCGCGGATGCGCGCCAGCAGTACGGCGAAACGAAACGGCTTGGTCACGTAATCATTGGCGCCCGATTCCAGACCGAGAATGGTGTCCGAATCGGTGTCGTGGCCGGTCAGCATGATGATCGGCGCCTTGAAGCCGCCCTTGCGCAGGATGCGTACGGCCTCGCGGCCGTCCATGTCGGGCAGCCCGACATCCATGATCACCAGATCGATCTGGCTGGCCTTGGCCGCCTGCACACCCTTGGCCGCGGTGTCGGCCGCGCTCGCCTCGAATTCCTCATGCAGCCGAAGCTGCTCAAGCAGCGCGTCGCGCAGCTCGGCGTCATCGTCGACAATCAGGATTTTGCGGACATTGGACATATTTCGCAGGTCCCCGAAGCTTGATCTTACAATTTTCTGGCGAATTAGGGCATTAAAGGCAAAAAGGGCAAGACGAAGTCGGCCCCGAGAGCAGTCATCACGCGATGTTGCGCCAGACCTTATCCACGATTCGCGTCCGGTCACGCCCCGGCCGTCGCACTCAGGGCTGGCTGTGCGCTGATACCATGTGTCTGCCGGTGGCGCTCGGCCGATCCGGCATCAGGGCTAGCAAGCGGGAGGGGGATGGCGGCACGCCCCGGGGAACCTTCCGTCTCAAGCGGCTCTGGTGGCGGCGCGACCGCATGCCCAGACCGTTAACCGCCCTGCCCGTCCGCCCCATCGGCCCGGCCGATGCCTGGAGCGAGGACCCGGCCGACCGCAGGTACAACCGCCCGGTGCTGCGCCGCCCGGGCGCGACCGGCGACCGGCTGTGGCGGGAGGATCATCTCTACGACCTCATTATCGAGATCGACCACAACGACCGCCCGCGCATCGCCGGCCGCGGCAGCGCGGTGTTCATTCATTTGGCGCGGCCGGGTTTTTCTCCGACGGCTGGATGCGTGGGGCTGGAAAAAAACAGATTGCTGAGATTGCTCGCCCGGCTCGGACCGAAAACCAGGATCGTTATTGAGTAGCGGGCTTCGGCCGCTCTCCGAAGATCGCGCTGCCGACACGCACATGCGTGGCGCCGAATTCGATCGCGATTGCAAAATCCGAACTCATTCCCATCGACAACAGTTTCAGACCGTTGCGCGCGGCGATCTTTGCCGTGAGGGCAAAATGCGGCGCCGGCGCTTCGTCGGCGGGCGGAATGCACATCAGTCCGTCGATGGTGAGACCGTAAGCGTCGCGGCAATCGCGCAGGAACGCATCTGCCTGCTCCGGCAGAATGCCGGCCTTCTGCGGTTCGGCGCCGGTGTTGATCTCGACGAAAAGCCTTGGCGCGCGGCCCTGCTTGACGATCTCCTTCGCCAGCGCCTCGCAGATGCTGGGGCGATCGACGGAGTGGATGGCGTCGAACAAGGCCACCGCTTCCTTCGCCTTGTTGGATTGCAGCGGCCCGATCAGATGCAGCTCAAGGGCGGAATACTTCTCCCGCAAGGCTGGCCATTTCGACTTGCTCTCCTGCACGCGGTTCTCGCCGAACACGCGCTGACCCGCCACGATCGCGTGCTCGATCACATCAGTGGCAAATGTCTTGCTCACCGCGATCAGGGTGACGGTGGCCGGATCGCGCCCGCACGCGCGGCAGGCGTCCGCGACCTGCCGTTTCACATCGGCGAGCGCGGCGGCGACGGATTCTGCGGCGTCGGAATGCGGCATTTTTCGTCTATAGCGGTCGCCGCCGGGCGATGCAAAAAGCCCAGCCATGCGGCCGGGCTTTACGGGACCGAAGCGAAATCGGGCTCAGGCCGCCTGCCACTGTTTCATGGCATCCGACGAGGTCTTGTTCAGATGCACGTGGCGGTCGACATGGTCGACCCAGTCCACCGAAATGTAGTGATGCCGGCCGCCCGCCTTGGGGTCCGACTTGGTCAGCTTGATGCGGTTGCCGCCGTCCAGATGATCGACGGTGCCGACATGCTCCCCGTCGGAGCCCAGAACTTCCATGTGTTCGCGGATATCTTCGACTTTCGCCATGGTTGGCCTCCTTTCAACCCGGATAAAACGGCCCGGGCCGGGCGAAAGTTCCGGCACATGTGGCCTTCAACGTCCGTGCCGCCCGCGGCGGCTTTGCGGCAGGCCGTTGACCGCACAGGGATTTTCGTGTCCTTTCGCCCCCATTCTCACGCCCGGATGACCGACATTTCCATGAGTAACGAGCGCTACAACGCCCGCGAAACCGAACCGCGCTGGCAGAAGCTGTGGGACGAGCGCGGCATCTTCGCGACGAAGAACGACGACCCGCGGCCGAAATACTACGTGCTGGAGATGTTCCCCTATCCGTCGGGGCGCATCCATATGGGGCATGTCCGCAACTACACGATGGGCGACGTGGTGGCGCGCTACAAGCGCGCCATGGGTTTCAACGTGCTGCATCCGATGGGCTGGGACGCCTTCGGCATGCCGGCGGAGAATGCCGCGATCGAGCGCAAGGTTCATCCGAAAACCTGGACCTACGA
Source organism: Pseudorhodoplanes sp. (assembly GCA_022843165.1). Classification (GTDB taxonomy): domain Bacteria; phylum Pseudomonadota; class Alphaproteobacteria; order Rhizobiales; family Xanthobacteraceae; genus Pseudorhodoplanes. The sequence goes on along the minus strand of JALHOD010000003.1, from coordinate 186,450 downwards.
AAACATCGCGACCATGAAGAAGCAGCTCAAGTCGATGGGCCTGTCCCTCGACTGGGCGCGCGAGATCGCCACCTGCGATCCGTCCTATTACAAGCACCAGCAGCGCATGTTCCTCGATTTCCTGAAGGCGGGACTGATCGAGCGCAAGCAGTCGAAAGTGAACTGGGACCCGGTCGACCAGACCGTGCTCGCCAACGAGCAGGTGATCGACGGCCGCGGCTGGAGAAGCGGCGCGGAGGTCGAGCAGCGCGAGCTGACGCAGTGGTTCTTCAGGATCAGCGATTACGCGCAGGATCTGCTGGACTCAATCGACACCCTCGACCGCTGGCCCGACAAGGTGCGGCTGATGCAGCGCAACTGGATCGGCCGGTCGGAAGGCCTGCTGGTCCGCTTCATGCTGGATCCGAAAACCACGCCGAACAGCGAAAGCGAACTCGAAATCTACACAACGCGGCCCGACACCCTGTTCGGCGCAAAATTCATGGCGCTGTCGCCCGATCATCCGCTCGCCGCTGCGGCGGCGAAGAAGAATCAGAAACTCGCCGCCTTCATCGCCGAGTGCAAGAAGCACGGCACCGCGCAGGAAATCATCGACAAGGCGGAGAAGCTCGGCTTCGACACCGGCATCAGGGCGGTGCATCCGTTCGATCCGAACTGGACGCTGCCGGTCTATGTCGCCAACTTCATCCTGATGGATTACGGCACCGGCGCGATTTTCGGCTGTCCGGCGCACGACCAGCGCGATCTCGATTTCGTCAATAAATACGGGCTCGGAAACGTGCCGGTGGTGTGCCCGGAGGGCCAGGATCCAAAAACCTTCGTGATCACCGACACCGCCTATGACGGCGACGGCCGCATGGTCAATTCGCGCTTTCTCGACGGCATGACCATCGCCGATGCCAAGGACGCCGTGGCGAAGAGGCTGGAAGGCGAAACCCGCGGCAACCGTCCGGTGGCGCAGCGCCAGGTGAATTTCCGCCTGCGCGACTGGGGCATTTCGCGTCAGCGTTACTGGGGTTGCCCGATCCCGGTGATTCATTGCGACGATTGCGGCGTCGTGCCGGTGCCGGTGAAGAATCTGCCGGTGACCTTGCCCGAGGACATCGAGTTCGATCGCCCCGGCAATCCGCTCGACCGCCATCCGACATGGAAGAATGTCGCCTGTCCGCAATGCGGAAAGCCGGCGCGGCGCGAAACCGACACCATGGACACCTTCGTCGACTCATCCTGGTATTTCGCGCGCTTCACAAATCCCTGGATCGAAAACGCCCCGACCGAACGCAAGGATGTCGATTCCTGGCTGCCGGTCGATCAGTATATCGGCGGCATCGAGCACGCGATCCTGCATCTGCTCTACAGCCGCTTCTTCACGCGGGCGATGAATGTCGCCGGCCATGCCGGACTGAAGGAGCCGTTCGCCGGCCTCTTCACGCAGGGCATGGTGGTGCATGAGACCTATCGCAAGACGGACGGCACGTTTGCCACGCCGGCGGAAGTGAAGATCGACGGCGCCGGCGACCAGCGCCGCGCGACCCTGCTCGCGACCGGCGAAGAGGTGGAGATCGGCTCGATCGAGAAGATGTCGAAGTCTAAGCGCAACACGGTCGATCCCGACGACATCATCGAAACCTACGGCGCCGACACTGCGCGCTGGTTCATGCTGTCGGATTCACCGCCCGAGCGCGACGTGATCTGGACCGAGGAGCGCGTGCAGGGCGCCTCGCGCTTCGTGCAGCGGCTGTGGCGGCTGGTCGGCGAGGCACATGAGGTTGCGAAATCCGCGCCGAAGGAGCGTCCGGCGGAATTCGGCGCGGCCGCGCTGAAACTGCGCAAGGCCGCGCATGGCGCGCTGGCGCGGGTTTCGGGCGACATCGAGAAGCTTCATTTCAACGTCTGCCTGGCGCAGATCCGCGAATTCGCCAATGCCATGAGCGATGCGGTGGAGACCGTGTCCGCCGCCGGCCAGGCCACGCCGGACATGGCCTGGGCCATGCGCGAAGCCGCCGACATTCTGGTCCCGCTGTTTCACCCGATGATGCCGCACCTCGCCGAGGAATGCTGGGCGGCGCTCGGCCACAAGACCCTGATCGCGCAGGCGCCCTGGCCGCAGGTCGAGGGCGCCCTGCTGGTCGAGGACACCATCACCCTGCCGGTCCAGATCAACGGCAAGAAACGGGCGGATGTGACTGTGCCGCGCGACGCCGCACATGCCGATATTGAGGCTGCAGTTTTAACCCTCGATGCGGTAAAAAAGGCGCTCGAGGGCAAGGCCCCCAAAAAAGTCATCGTTGTCCCGCAGAGGATTGTGAATGTCGTGGCGTGAGAAGGGTTTGGATCGGATGAGGACGGCGCGGATCGCGCTGGCGCTGGTCTGCGCCGGTCTGGCCGGCGGCTGTTTCCAGCCGCTTTACGGCCAGCGCAACGGCCCCGGTCCCTCCATCGTCGGCCAGCTCAGCGGCGTGGAAGTGCAGCCGATCGAGGCCGCCAACGGCACCCCGGAATCCCGGCTTGGCGTCGAGGTCCGCAATGCCCTGATCTACGACCTGACCGGAGGCAGCGGCGGCGGGTCGTCCACCCACAAGCTGAAGATCCTGCTCACGTCCAGCCGCCAGCAGGTCATCGTCGACATCACCACTGCCCGGCCGGACGTCGAGAATTACGGCATCGACGCGGTCTATACCCTGACGGATGCTGCGACCGGCAAGGTCGTGCTGACCGGCCGCACCTTCTCGCGCGTGTCCTACGACATTCCCGGCCAGCAGCAGCGGTTCGCGCGGCAGCGCGGCCTGCGCGACGCCGAGAACCGCGCGGCCTCGGTCATCGCCGAAAACATCAAGTCGCGTCTGGCGTCCTATTTCGTTACCGGCTCCTGATCACCACGGGCTCTCATGGTTGCGCTGAAAAGCAGGGACGCGGACGCCTTTCTCGCGCGCCCGGACACGGCGCATCCGGTCGTGCTGATCTACGGGCCTGACGCCGGCCTCGTTCGCGAACGCGCCGACGCCCTGATCCGCCTGTCGGTGGACAATCCCGACGATCCGTTTTCCTTCATCCGTCTCGACGGCGACGAACTGTCCGGTGACCCGCAACGGCTGATCGAGGAAGCCAACACCATTCCGCTGTTCGGCGGACGACGCGCCATTCTCGTCCGTGCCGGCAGCCGCAATATCGTCCCCGCCGTCGAGCCGCTGCTGTCGTCGTCCCTGAAGGATTGCCGCGTCATCATCGAGGCCGGCGAGTTGCGCAAGAGCGCGCCGCTGCGGACCTTGTGCGAGCGCGGAAAGAATGTCGCGGTCATTGCCTGTTATGCCGACGACGATCGCAGCCTCGGCCGCCTGCTCGACGACGAGCTGCGCCAGTCCGGGCTGACCATCGCACCGGACGCCCGCGCCGCCTTGCTGCCGCTGCTCGGCGGCGACCGTCGCGCCTCGCGCAGCGAGATCCAGAAGCTGTTTTTGTATGTGTCGGGTCGCAACCGCGTGACCCTCGATGACGTGATGGCGGTGATTTCCGACGCCTCGTCTCCCGGCCTGACCCGGCTGATCGATTTCGCCTTTGCCGGCAAGTCGGCGGACATGGATTCCGAATTCACCAAGGTCCGGGCGGAAGGCTTTCCCGCCGGCGCGATTCTCAATACCGCGCTGCGCGAGCTTTACAGCCTGCACCGGCTTCGTCTCACGATCGAAGGCGGGCAACCCGCGAGCGCCGTCATCGAAGGCCACCGTCCTCCGATCCATTTCAGCCGCAAGTCGATAATCGAGATGGCGCTGAAAAGCTGGAACAGCGCGAAACTGGTGCGGGGAATGCAGCAGATTGCCGAGGCGGTCCTGGAAACGCGCCGCAACGCCGCTCTCGCAGACACCATCGCGCAGCGTTGTCTTCTGTCGCTCAGCACCGCCGCACGGCAGCGCCGATAATCAGCCCCCACTCTCCAGCCGCCGAATGACTTCGTCGAGCTGATCGAGCGTCTTGTACTTGATCTCGACCGAGCCGCCGCGCGCGCCGTGCCTGATCTCGACCGCCAGCCCCAGCGCGTCCGCCAGGCGCTTCTCGGTCGCCGCGGTATCGGCATCCTTGCGGGCCTTGGCCTGGCTTTTCTTCGCCGTCGGCTTGGCGGGGTCCTGCCGCAGCGCTTCCGCCTGCCGGACATTCAATCCCTTGTTGACGATGTCGCGCGCAAGCTCTTCGGGATTGGGCTGACCGATCAGCGCGCGCGCATGGCCGGCCGACAGCTTGCCCTCGGCGATATAGGTCTTCACCGCATCCGGCAGCTTGAGCAGGCGCAGCGTATTGGCGATGTGGCTGCGGCTCTTGCCGACGATCGAGGCGATGTCTTCCTGGCTGTGCTTGTATTCGCTCGCCAGCGACTGATAGCCCGCCGCCTCTTCCAGCGCATTGAGGTCGGCGCGCTGCACGTTCTCGATGATCGCAAGCTCGAGCGCCTCGGCATCGCCGACATCAAGCAGAACGATCGGCACATCATGCAGGCCGGCGCGTTGCGCGGCACGCCAGCGGCGCTCGCCGGCGATGATCTCGTAGGAATCGGGCTGACCACGCAAGGCGCGCACGACGATCGGCTGGATGATGCCGCGCTCCTTGATCGACTGCGCCAGCTCTTCCAGATCGTCCTCGATGAAGGACCGGCGCGGATTGCGCGCGCTCGGCTTGATATGCTCGATCGGAACCCGGCGCGCGCCGCGCGATCCACGATCGCTGACGGCGGACTCGGCGCCGACATCGCCCATCAGCGCTGCCAGCCCGCGCCCCAGACGTGATCGCGATTCTTCGGCCATCGCTGCCGCTCCTGCCACTTTGTTCACATCGAGCTCCAGATTGAATTAAGGACGTGTGTTCGACGCAATCTCAGCTCGCTGCGCAGAGCTCCTTCTCGCGTTGGATGATTTCGGTCGCGAGCCGCAGATAGGCTTCGCTGCCGACGCATTTCAGATCGTAGACCAGCACCGGCTTGCCGTAGGACGGCGCTTCCGAGATGCGGACATTGCGCGGAATGATGGTGTCGTAGACCTTGCGGCCCATGAATTCGCGCACATCGGCGACCACCTGGTTGGACAGGTTGTTGCGGGCGTCGAACATGGTCAGCACGATGCCGTGAATCGTCAGATCGGGATTGAGCGTTTCCTTCACCTGCTCGACCGTCTTGATCAGTTGCGACAATCCCTCGAGCGCGAAGAACTCGCATTGCAGCGGCACCAGGATGGCGTTCGACGCCGCCATGGCGTTGACGGTGAGAAGATTGAGCGAGGGCGGGCAATCGACCAGCACATAGGTGTAGTCGCTCGCGGCGTTGCCGTTGTTGAGCGCGGCGAGCGCGTTGCGCAGACGGAAGGCGCGATCGCGCGCGGTCGAGATTTCCAGTTCGAGACCGGAGAGATCCATGGTCGATGGCGCGATGTGCAGACGCGGCACCGCGGTGGTGAGAATCGAATCGCGCAGCCGCGCTTCGCCGACCATCACATCGTAGGTCGAGCATTGCCGGTTGCGGCGATCGATGCCGAGGCCGGTCGAGGCGTTGCCCTGCGGATCGAGATCGATGATCAGCACGCGCTCGCCGATGGCGGCCAGGGCGGTGCCGAGATTGATCGCGGTCGTGGTCTTGCCGACCCCGCCCTTCTGGTTGGCGAGCGCCAGCACCCGGGGGGTCTTCACTTTTTCGTGATCAAGAGCCATGCCGGACTCCTCCAGGACAGGAGAAAGGGGCGCATCTGTATCTATCATCATGACGTCGTCCGATCACTGCTTTGGAGCATTAATTCACCGGCCGTTTTGCCAGCGTCCGGATCACAACAATCTGGCCATCCGGATTGGTCAGACTCGGGACCAACTTGGCATCAAATGTCCAATATTTAGAGGCCTCGGTCAATTCAACATCAACATCTTGTCCCTTGGGAAAGAGAGCTACAGTACCGGTTTTCAACAGCGGATAGGCTTCAGCCAGCAGCTTTGCCAGCGGCGCCAGCGCCCGCGCGGAGACGACATCGGCCCGGCCGGAAAACTCCGCGGCGAAGTCCTCGATCCGCATCGCATGCACCTGCGCCGGGGCGCCCGTGACCCGCACCGCCTCGCGAAGGAAAGCCGCCTTTTTCTGGTTGCTCTCCACGAGGTGAACGATGGCGCCTGGATGCTCGGCCAGCGAGCAAGCGATGATCATCCCCGGAAAACCGCCTCCAGACCCCAGATCAAGCCAGAGCATCGGGGTTTCTACGAGCATTAAGAGCTGCAGGGAATCGGCGATATGGCGAGTCCACAGATTCGGCATCGTGGACGGCGCAACCAGATTTATCCTGTTTTGCCAAGTGGTTAGCAGGCCTACGAAGCGGTCCAGACGGGCCTCGGTTTCACGTGAAACAGGGGTCAATGTCAGGGCTTTTGCCCGGTCCGCCGCCAGATCGAGCGCCGATTCCCGCGTTTTCATCCCTGCAATGCCGCTTTTCGACCCTTTCGGCGCAGATGCGCGGCCACCAGGGTCAAGGCTGCAGGCGTCATGCCATCAATGCGGCCGGCCTGGCCGATGGTGCGGGGGCGATGGGTCTGCAGCTTGTGCCGGGCCTCATTGGAAAGTCCTGTGATATCGGCGTAATCGAGCCCGTCTGGTAACTCGAACGACTCATCCCGGCGATAGGCAGCCACATCGGCGGCCTGACGCGACAGATAGACATCGTATTTGGCGTCGATTTCAAGCTGTTCGGCGATCTTCGCTGGCAGTTCGCCCAGTTGCGGCCAGATCCGGGCAACATCGATCATTCCGATGGTAGGATAGGATAAAAGCTCGAAGGCCGTACGGCGGTGGCCGTCCTTCTTGAGGGCCAAGCCATGCCGGTCGGCTTCGGTCGGCGATACGGAAACCGAACGCGCGAACGCCCTCGCCTCCTCCAGCGCCTTGGCCTTCGCCCGATATGTTTCACGGCGAACACCACCCACGCAGCCGAGAGCGATTCCTCTTTCGGTCAGCCTCTGGTCGGCATTATCCGCCCGCAGGGCCAGGCGATATTCGGCCCGCGAGGTGAACATCCGGTAGGGCTCGGACACCCCCCGCGTCACCAGATCGTCGATCATCACGCCCAGATAAGCCTCCGCGCGGTCGAAAATGATCGGCGGGCTGTTCGAGACTCGGGCGGCCGCATTCAGACCCGCCATAAGCCCCTGGGCCGCAGCCTCTTCATAACCGGTGGTGCCGTTGATCTGGCCGGCCAGGAAAAGCCCGGTCACGGCCCGGGTTTCCAGCGTCGGACCCAACTCGCGCGGGTCCACATGGTCGTATTCGATGGCGTAGCCGGGCCTGATGATCCGGGCCTTTTCCAGCCCGGGAATCGAAGCAACCACCGCGCGCTGGACGTCTTCCGGCAAAGAGGTCGAGATCCCGTTGGGATAGACCGTGTCGTCGTCCAGCCCCTCCGGCTCGAGGAAAATCTGGTGCCCGTCGCGTTCCCCGAAACGCACGATCTTGTCCTCTATGGAAGGACAATAGCGTGGCCCGCGGCTCTCGATCTGGCCGGAATACATGGGCGAACGGTGCACATTGGCCCGGATCACATCATGCGTGGCACCGGTCGTCCGCGTGATCCCGCACTGAACCTGGGGCGTCGTGATGCGCTCGGTGAGGGTGGAAAACGGCTCCGGCGGCTCGTCGCCGGGCTGCATGTCCAGCGACTTCCAGTCGATGGTGCGGCCGTCGAGACGGGGTGGAGTGCCGGTCTTCAGACGGCCGAGCCCCAGGCCCAGGCGCTCCAGGGAGAGCGAAAGACCGAGGGCAGGGGCTTCGCCGACCCGTCCGCCAGGAGTTTTTTGCTCGCCGATGTGGATGAGACCGCGCAAAAACGTTCCGGTCGTCAGAACCACGGCGCCGGTCGAAATCAGCCGGCCATCCGCCAGTTTGAGGCCGGAAATGCAGCCATTTTCAACGACCAGCTCGTCGGCTTCGGCCTCGATCGCCGTGAGATTCGATGTTTCACGGATCGCACGCTGCATCGCCGCCGCATAAAGCTTGCGATCGGCCTGCGCGCGCGGACCGCGCACCGCCGGACCCTTGCGGCGGTTGAGAACCCGAAACTGAATTCCGCCCTGGTCAGCCACGCGACCCATCAGGCCGTCCAATGCGTCGATTTCCCGCACCAGATGACCTTTTCCGAGTCCGCCGATGGCCGGATTGCAGGACATAGCGCCAATTGTCGCAAAACGGTGCGTGACCAGCGCCGTCGACGCGCCCATGCGTGCAGCGGCGGCCGCGGCTTCACAGCCGGCATGACCGCCGCCAATCACAATGACGTCGAAACGCAGGTCCATCGGAAATCCTCGAGATGGCCTATCTAGTAGAGCCTCGTGCCGGGGTCAAAAGACTTCGTGTTTCATGTGAAACACTGGTCATTGGTCATTAACCATAAATAGCGCGATCGCCCGCCGGAAAACCTCGCTGTTTCGTCTTCTCTCGGCGTTTCCCGGCTCGTCCCGGCGCGGCAAGACGTTCTTCCGGCCGATACAGCGGTTCGCTTCCGAAACGAAAGAATCAGAGGCGATAGGCCGTGCGAAAACCGCCCCAGTGCTTTCCGTTTACACGGATCGGCGCATCAATCTCCTGCATCATGATGGTGATGCCGTTGCCCATATCGCGCGGATAATTTTGGATGAGATAAGGCCGCGCATTGCGCGCGGCGGCCAGACCCGCCCGATCGTCAAAGATCCGACGATTGCGGGAATTCGCCGTATTCCACGCCACGTCGCCTGGCCGCTGCGGATGCGAATAGATCCTGTTGTGCACCGGCAGATAGGCATTCCGGTCCACCGCTGCGCAAAAAATCATCCGCTCGTCGCTGGCCCGCAGCGGCTCCTGAATTCCCGGCAGCACGGTTTCCAGCCACTCGAGAAACGCGGTGCGATGCTGTAGCGGCTCGGTGCCCTCTATCGGCTGATAATTGTTATCGAACAGCTGGTCCTGCGTGAGAACGCCGCGCGACACAGCATCTTCGAACAAGCTCGAGATGCGGTCGGCAGCCTGAATCGCGCGCTCGATGAATTCCTTGTTGTCGCGGCGAATGTCTTCCAGCTTGTTCAGGATTGCACTGCGCGTCGCGCCAGAGAAATCGACGAAATGCAGATGCAATCCGAGATGAGAGTGATTCACCACTCGAACCTGGCTGCGTCCGAGCCCGAGAATATCCGACGTGATGACATCTCCGACCGCAATGGAATGCGCATCCGTCAGTCGCATGAGCACACCGCCTTCCGAAATATCCGCGGTATGGCCACGGACGACACCGAAGCGAGCCTGCAATTCGATCTCCAGATCGCATGGCAAGCGGTCATGTCGGCGGCGATCTCCAATTTCCGTCTGCCGAAGAAAAATCACGCAACGTGTTTTCAGCTTGCCGGCCAGTAACGCGACATCCTTCCCGGAGTGATCGACATTGCGGCCATGATCAGCCACCGCCGCCGCAGCCTTCTGAATATCTTCTGCGCCATCGGCGACAATCGCCACGAACCGCGATGTCTCGCCCGCTGTTGAGGAAAGATTGTTCGCGGTCACCACTTGCTCTTCAACGGCGCTTGCGACCGCGCTGAACAGGGGCCTGATTGTGCCGATCACTTCGGCGATACGCTGAACGGCTGCGATCAGCGCTCCGGCGTCACCCTGCAGCATGCTGATCTTGCGTTTGATCTCTTCCGTTGCCTGCTGGGTTTGCAAGGACAACGCTTTCACTTCTGCCGCCACCACCGCGAATCCCCGGCCAGCCTGACCGGCCCGTTCGGCTTCGATAGTGGCGTTCAGTGCGAGCAAATTGGTCTGCTTGGTGACTTTCTGAATAAGCGCGGCAACCTTGCCGATTTCCGAAGACGACGACCGCAAACCATCGATGGAGTGAGTCGCAGCTTCCGTCGCCGCGCCCGCTTCCTGCGCCAGCGCATCGGCCTGGCGCACACGCTGTCCGACTTCGTTGAAAGATTGCGCCAGTTCTTCGGTCGACTGCGCAAACTGGAGCGCGTTGAACTTCGCATCCTGCGATTTGGACGCCAGGGATTCCGTACGCGTGTTGATGGCGGACAATGCTTCTGCAGAGGCCTGCGTCCCGGAACACACAATGTCGGCAGCGCGCTCGACGGCGCGAATCATCGCACCGAGATCGAGTTCCAGCAGGTCTATGGTTTCGCGAATAGCAGACAACTCGGTGGCGCTCTCGGGAGAGACCGAGGCGCCTTCCAAGTCAGCATAAACTACGTCGCCGCCTGCAGCATGCCCGGTTGCGGTCACCGCAGAGCCCCCGATCACAGCTTTCCAACTTCTTCCGGCCGGAAAAACTGAGCGTTTCCTTTGCACAAAATCTAATCTGATTCAGAAAGAGGGTACCATTGCACTAACGGCGAATACGGAAATCTGCGCGCGTTTTTATTTTCCGATGCAGAAATCCCGGAAAATCACATCGAGAATATCCTCAACGTCAACGCGTCCGGTGAGCCGACCCAGCGACCGCGCCGCCAAGCGAAGTTCCTCTGCGAATACATCTTCACGCCCGGCCGTACCTTCGGTAATGGCACGATCGAGCGCCGAAGCCGCCTCCCTCAAAGCAGTGCGTTGCCGCTCCCGCGTCACCAGAGCCGGTTCCTGCGAACCGAGCACATCCGCCGCATGGGCCGACAACACCTTGACCAGATGTTCGACGCCGGCGCCGGTGGTCGCAGATATGCCGAATGACCGAGGTTGGTCGGGCAGGGCCGCGGCAGGATTCAGATCAATCTTGTTCTGAACAATCCAGCAATCTTGATGCTCCCGCTGTGGCGCGTTCATCAAGGCCGGTGCGGTCGCATCCACCACCCACAGCACCAGATCGGCCGCCGTAGCGCGGGCCCGGGCCCGGGCCACGCCTTCGCGCTCCACCGGATCGTCGGTCTCGCGAATGCCGGCGGTGTCGAGCAGGATCACCGGATAACCATCGAGATCGAGATGAACCTCGATGACATCACGGGTGGTCCCGGCATAAGGCGAAACGATCGACGCCTCACGCCGTGCAATGCGGTTCAGCAGCGTCGACTTCCCTGCATTGGGCGGGCCGGCAATCGCCACCACCAGACCTTCGCGCAAACGCTCGCCGCGCTTTGCATCAGCCAGTGCGTCGCCAATTTCGTGTGCCAGTTCATGCACCGCCGCCAGCGAGCGCGTCAGCACATCGCTTGCGACGTCAGCCTCGTTGGAAAAATCGATGCCCGCCTCGACCAGGGCCTGCGCTTCAATTAGTTTTGTCCGCCAGACTTCCGCGCGTTGGCCGAGAAACCCCTGTAATTGCCGCAGCGCCTGTCGCCGCTGGACATCGGTGTCCGCATAGATCAGGTCGGCCAAGCCCTCGACCCGCGTGAGATCAAGTTTGCCGTTCTCGAATGCCCGGCGGGTGAATTCCCCGGCTTCCGCCGGCCGCAGGCCGTCGATCTGCGACAGAGCGCTGAACACCGCCGCGATCACCGCCCGTCCGCCATGGACCTGCAATTCGGCCGCGTCTTCGCCGGTTTCGCTGTTGGGTCCGGGAAACCAGAGCGCCAGAGCCTCGTCGATGATCTCAGTGGTCTTCGGATCGCGCACACGCGCGAACATGGCGCGACGTGGCTCCGGCAGGCGTCCGGCCAGCGCCTTCAATGCGTCGCCGGCGCGCGGACCCGAGATTCGAATCACCGCGATCGCAACCGGCGGACGGCCGGAGGAGAGGGCATAAATGGTGTCAGGCTGGACCACGCGGACCCCGCTGAATATATTCCTTCTGCCGGGTCGAGGAGCGTCGTCGTGCGAACTCTTTCCGGCCACCGCAGTTATTCTGCCATAGCATCAGAGGCCGTCATGGCACAGCGACTGCGATCTGCCGCGGACAAAAAAACAGCCAAGCAATGGCCAGGCGAGTTACTTTGATGATTTGGGGAAGCACATCCTTACGCGAGATCGCGCGTTCGCTCAAATGATCGGTCGAGCGCAGTCACCGCAACAAGGCGCCGTCTTTTCGATTGGCGATGTCGATGCCGACTTTCGATATCAATCGCGGTGGCAAAAACCCGAATGCGGCGCGACACCGAAAGCCTGAATCTGCCAGCGCAGAATTGCGCCGTGTGTTCAGGCGCGATTCAGCTCAAACCGTGCGCTCGGCCTTCTGCCATGCCAGACGCGGAATTTCCAAGCGGTTGATACCGATCGCCGCCAGCGCGCGGTCGTCGAGACGGGACAGCCGGCACAGATTGGCGTCATATGCGCGCCACTGACGAAAGAAGTGCGAGAAGCTGATGGCAAACATGGCTACTGCCTCCTTAACGGTCCCCAGAAAACTGTAAATACACAGCAGGAAAGTCCTGATTGGCGTGTACTTGCGTAGCACGGGATCGCTGACATCATCCCACAAAGACATGCAGCAATAATTACAAAGACAATTTGATTTTTAGCGAGATCGCCAAGGTGCCCGCCTATTGGGTCAAAACAAGTTCCGAATTGTGAGCTGGACACCCAGCAGCAACAGGCCAATGAACAGGCATGCCCTGAACACCACAACAGACACGCGACCGCGGACCCATTGCCCGATGATCATGCCGATCAGCGCGGGTATGACGACCAGCATGGATGTCGCCGCCACCGACACATCAAACGCACCGCCCTGATAGAGAACCGCCGCCAGCAAAAACGTCGCGAACGTAAAATGCAGACCCAGCGCCTGCACCAGGTCGTCCTTTTCCAGCCCGATGGCTTGCAGATAGGGCAGGGCTGGTATCACGAAAATTCCGGTCGCAGCCATGATCGTACCGGTGGCAACGCCAATAATCGGTGCAAGCCAGATCTCGGTCCGCCGTGAGATCACGAAGCGGATATTCGACAAACCGAACAGGCCGAACACAACAAGCGAGAGGCCAAGACCGAGTGCGGCGACCCGTACGTTTGGTCCCGTGAGAATTCCAGCGCCCAGCCAGGCCCCGGCACACACGCCGATCAGCATGGTTGCAAGACGGCGGACCAGCGCAAGGAAATGCGGACCCGCCAGCATCTGCCAGACATTTGTCACCAGCGACGGCGCGATCAGAAGAGCCGCGGCCTGGGCCGGCGTGATCACCATGGCCAGCACGGCGAGCGCCACAGCCGGCAAGCCCATGCCGATCACGCCCTTGACGAAGCCGGCGAGAAGATAGGCCGCAATGACAATGCCGATGATCGGAACATAATCGCCCATGCGGGGAGCTTTAGCTGCCCCGCCCGCGTTTGACATCTTGCCGGCCGCACATAACGGTCATGCGTGCCGGCATCGCTAACTGGCGCACCGGCCTCCGGCCCAAGGATTTCAGTCATGACTGCATTGCCCGGCACGTCGCACGAAAATCGCCTCGCCCACGAGACCAGCCCCTACCTGCTTCAGCACAAGCAAAACCCGGTCGACTGGTGGCCATGGGGACCGGCCGCGCTGGCGGAAGCAAAAAGCAAAAACAAGCCCATCCTGCTCTCCGTCGGCTATGCCGCCTGCCATTGGTGCCATGTGATGGCGCACGAGAGTTTCGAGGACAATGCCACCGCGGCAATAATGAACGACCTGTTCGTCAACATCAAAGTGGATCGCGAAGAGCGGCCCGATATCGACCAGATCTACATGTCGGCGCTGCATCACCTGGGCGAGCAGGGCGGCTGGCCGCTGACCATGTTTTTGACGCCGGACGGCGAACCGTTCTGGGGCGGCACCTATTTTCCGAATGGCTCGCGTTACGGCCGGCCGGCCTTTGTCGATGTGCTGCACGAGGTGGCGCGGCTGTTTCGCGAAGAGCCCGGCAAGATCCAACAGAACCGTGACGCCCTGATGAGCCGGCTGGCAGAGACGGCGCGGCCGCCGCAACGCGTGGTGATCGGACGGCAGGAGCTCGACCAAGTCGCATTGCAGCTGGGCGGCGCCATGGACCCCGTGCATGGCGGATTGCGCGGCGCCCCGAAATTCCCGCAATGCATGATGACCGAAAATCTGTGGCGCGCAGGCCTGCGCACCGGTGAGCCGCGCTATTTCGCCATCGCCGAACTGACGCTCGAACGCATCTGCGAGGGCGGCATCTACGATCACCTGGGCGGCGGTTTCTCGCGCTATTCGGTTGACGACAAATGGCTGGTGCCGCATTTCGAGAAGATGCTCTACGACAATGCGCAGCTTCTGGAGCTGCTGGCGCTGGCCTATCGCCGGTCCGGCAATGCGCTGTTTCTGCAGCGTGCGCGTGAAACCGTGGACTGGCTACGCCGTGAAATGACCACGGCGGAGGGCGCCTTCTCTGCCTCGCTCGACGCCGATTCGGAGGGCGAGGAGGGCAAGTTCTATGTCTGGTCGCTGACCGCAATCAGAGATGTGCTCGGCGCGGACGACGCGGCTTTCTTCGCATCGCATTACGACGTCACCGAGGGGGGTAATTTCGAGGGTCACACGATTCTCAACCGTCTCAAGACCATACCCCGGACGGAAGACGACGAGACGCGGCTCGCCACTCTTCGAGCCGCATTGCTGAAGATGCGCGACAGCCGCGTTCGCCCCGGTCTGGATGACAAGGTGCTGGCCGACTGGAACGGTCTGATGATCGCAGCACTCGCGAATGCCGGCACCATGCTGGGCGAAGCATCATGGATCGCGCTTGGCCGGACGGCCTTCGATTTCATTTCGACGAACATGACGCGCGACGGCCGGCTCGGCCATTCCTGGCGGCAAGGCCGTCTGCTCCATCCCGGTCTGGCCTCGGATTTTGCCGCCATGATCCGCGCGGCCCTGGCCCTGTACGAAGCCACCGCCGAGACGCGCTTCCTCAATCAGGCGGTCACCTGGCAGCAGGCTCTGGATCGGCATTACGCCAATTCGTCGAACAATGGCTACTACCTGACCGCAGACGATGCCGAAGGTCTGGTGGTGCGCCCGGCCAGCACCTCGGACGACGCCACGCCGAATCCAAACGCATTGGCCGCGCAAAATCTGCTCCGCCTTGCCATCTTCACAGGCGGCCACGCGTGGCGCGAAAAAGCCGATCGTCTGATCGACGGCATCCTCGGAAGCAGCGGCGACAATCTGTTTGCCCATCTCGGCATCCTCAACGCCATCGACATGCGCCTCAATGCAGTCGAGATCGTCGTAACGGGAGAGGGCGCCGAACCGCTTGTCCAGGCGGCGTGGGCCGTGCCTTTCCTCAACCGGGTGCTGGTACGTGCCGCATCCGCCCAATCCCTGCCTGCATCGCATCCGGCGCAAGAAAAGCTGAAAGCGGCCAAGGGTTCGGCGGCTTTTGTCTGTGTGGGTGAAACCTGTTCGCTGCCGGTCACTCAGCCGGGCGACATCGTCAGGGTCATTGGCGAGATGCCGCGATAAGGGTCGTTGGCCAAGGGCCTACGACGCCCTAACCCGGATCTTTCCCTGGGCCACCCGATCGCTGCGCGGCTTGCCCAGCCACGCGCTCCATGGCTCGGGCGGCACAAGTCCGCCGCTGCTCCAGACCGGCATGATGCGGCCTGCCACGGTAATGCGGCCGATGAAAGCCGGCTTGTGCAGGTGATGGTTGGTCTCGTCCATCCGCACCGTGAAGCCGCTCGGCGCCGCGACTTGCATCCCGTCAAGTGCGTTACGCACGGCGCCGATGTCCGTGCTGCCAGCTTTCGCCACCGCCTCAGCCCACAGCCTGAACCCGATCCAGGTCGCTTCCATCGGATCGTTGGTCATGGCCTCAGGATGGCCGCTGAATTCACGCCATTGCGAGACAAAGTCACGGTTCACCGCGCTGTCGATGGCGCCGAAATAACTCCAGGCCGCCAGATGCCCTTCCATCTTCGCCCGAGCGAGGGCGGGCAATTCCGCCTCGCCAATGGACAGGGTCATCACCGGCAATTCGTCGGCGCCAATGCCCTGGCGCGCGAATTCGCGGAAGAAATGCACATTCGAATCGCCGCTGATAGTTGCGATCACGGCGGCATCGCCGTGCCCGCCGAAGCGGCGCATCTTCTCGATGGTTTCGCGCCAGATCTTTTCGCCGAAGGGCGCGTAGAATTCCGCAACCGCGTCAGCCGCCACGCCCTGCGAGGCCAGATAACCCTTGATCACGGCATTGGTCGTGTGCGGATAGACGTAGTCGGTGCCGACCAGAAAAAACCGGCGGCGGCCCTGATCGAGCAGATAATCGATGGCCGGCAGCGCCTGCTGGTTCGGCGTGGCGCCCATGTAATAAACGTTGGCGGATTGCTCCTCGCCCTCATACTGGCTGGGATAGAACAGCAATCCGTTCTCGCGCTCCATCACGGGCACGACATGCTTGCGTGACGCCGATGTCCAGCATCCGAAGATCGCCGCCACATTGTGTTGCTTCAGCATGGTCAGCGCCAGTTCGGCATAGGTTTCCGGATGCGAGCACGGGTTGAGAATGACGGCCTCGATCGGCCGTCCCAGCAATCCGCCGGCATTGTTGAGCTGCTCGATCAGCATCACCAGCACCTGCTGCAGCGGGCGCTCGCTCGCCGTCAGCGTCCCCGAGAGGGAATGCAGAATGCCGATCTTGATGGCGTCGTGGTCGAGATCGGTGAAGTAACGCTTCACTGAAATCACCAGAGACTGCGAGCGGCTGGCAAGTTCGTCTGCCGTGCCCAGCACAGCTTCGCCGGCATGCGCCACTTCCGCGATCGCGCTCTGGATATCGGGGATCGCCTGGCTCACCGTGGTCGCAACATTGCTGGCTTCGTCCCCGATATGGTCAAGTTCGGAGATCTGCCGTTCCAGCATCGCATTGAGATCGCGATTGACATCGCTAGTCGCATTCACACGCAAGGACACCGCGGCAATGGCCTCCGCCGTTTCATGCACGGCAGTCTGGATCCCGAGAATCTGGGTACGGATTTCACCCGTGGCCTGCGCCGTCTGCTTGGCCAATTCCTTGACCTCACTCGCCACCACCGCGAATCCGCGTCCGGATTCCCCGGCGCGCGCCGCCTCGATGGTCGCATTCAGAGCCAGCAACGAGGTCTGGCCGGCAATGCTCTGAATCAGCTTGATGACGACGTCGATCCGTTGCGCTGCCGCCGAGAGGCTGCGCACGGTCTCGTCGGCGTGCCGAAGCTCCACCACTGTGCGTTCGGTAGCTTC
The DNA here is from genome assembly GCA_022843165.1 of Pseudorhodoplanes sp. Taxonomy (GTDB): domain Bacteria; phylum Pseudomonadota; class Alphaproteobacteria; order Rhizobiales; family Xanthobacteraceae; genus Pseudorhodoplanes. Next base: position 169,345 of record JALHOD010000003.1, on the reverse strand, counting down.
CCGCGCAGCGGCAATATGATGGCCCGATTGCAGCACGATCCCGCGCACGTCATGGGCGGCGGCGGCCACATGCGCGGCATTCTCGGCGGCCGCTCCGGCGGATTGCGCCGCGCTTGAGACCCGCATCGACATGTCATGATTGCGCGTGGCCAGGTCGGCCGCCGTGATCCGGATCCGCTCGTCCGCCTCCGTGAATGCGGTTACCACGTCTCCGATCGCGCCCTGAAAACGCTTGGTGATGAATACCCGGCCGGCATGGCGCAATTTTGATTCCGTGACCCGGCGATCGCGATCGACCATGATAGCATCGGCATCGACCAGGGCGGACCGCATGGCTTCCGCAGCATCGCCAAAACGCTGCATGGTGCCGTCGCCGATCGCCGGCGGCAGATTGGCGTACCGGTCGCCGCGGGCGATCCGCACCAGACTCGCGACAATCCCGGCCAGCCGGTATTCGACGAACCAACCCAGCGCCAGTGACCCGCCAAATGCAATCAGCAGACCCAGGCGAAGACCGGCCTCCGCGCTGACAACCGCGGCAGTCGTGGCGATCGCAACCGCGGGAATCGTGATCCAGAGCGCCGGTCTTCGGAATTTCAGTTTCATCTTCGCGCGCAATGAAGACCGCCGCGGCACCGTTGCCGGACTTGAGCCCCGATTGGGTTGAATCGCACGGTCTACGTTTCCAAAGCGTTTCCGATAAGTCTTTCCGAACGCATGAATTTTTGGCACCCCGGCGCAATTTTGGGCGCGAAATACCTCTGCTCGATGTGAAACAAAAAAGGGCCGGAGGTTCCCCTCCGCCCCCTTTCCAAAACAGCCCCAAGACGGGGTTCAGGTGTTCATCGACTCGAAGAACTCGGCGTTGTTCTTGGTGTTGCGCAGCTTATCGAGCAGGAAGTCGATGGCATCCATAGTGCCCATCGGATTGAGGATGCGGCGCAGGACATACATCTTCTTGAGCTGCTGCGGATCGGTGAGCAGCTCTTCCTTGCGGGTACCGGAGCGGGTGATGTCGATCGCCGGGAAAGTGCGCTTGTCGGCGACCTTGCGATCCAGAATGATTTCCGAGTTGCCGGTGCCCTTGAACTCTTCGAAGATCACTTCGTCCATGCGGCTGCCGGTATCGATCAGCGCGGTGGCGATGATCGTCAGCGAGCCGCCTTCCTCGATGTTGCGCGCGGCGCCGAAGAAGCGCTTCGGGCGCTGCAAGGCGTTGGCGTCGACACCGCCGGTCAGCACCTTGCCGGATGACGGCACCACGGTGTTGTAGGCGCGGCCGAGACGGGTGATCGAGTCGAGCAGGATCACGACGTCGCGGCCATGCTCGACTAGGCGCTTGGCCTTTTCGATCACCATCTCGGCGACCTGGACGTGGCGCGTGGCCGGCTCATCGAAGGTCGAGGAAACGACCTCGCCCTTCACCGAGCGCTGCATGTCGGTCACTTCTTCCGGACGCTCGTCGATCAGGAGCACGATCAGATAGCATTCCGGGTGATTGGACGTGATGGCGTGAGCAATGTTCTGCAGCAGCACGGTTTTACCCGTGCGCGGCGGCGACACGATCAGAGCGCGCTGGCCCTTGCCGATCGGCGCGACGATATCGATGACGCGCGGGGAAAGATCCTTCCGGGTCGGATCCTCGTGCTCCATGCGCAGCCGCTCATCGGGATAAAGCGGGGTGAGGTTGTCGAAGTTGATCTTGTGGCGGGCCTTGTCCGGATCCTCGAAATTGATCGAGTTCACCTTGAGCAGCGCGAAATAGCGTTCGCCTTCTTTCGGCGAACGAATATGACCTTCCACGGTGTCGCCGGTGCGCAGGCCGAAACGGCGGATCTGCGAGGGCGAAACGTAGATATCGTCCGGGCCGGGCAGGTAGTTCGCTTCCGGCGAGCGCAGGAAGCCGAAGCCGTCCGACAGCACTTCGACAACGCCTTCCCCGATGATGTCGATTTCCTTGCTGGCCAGTTGCTTCAGGATCGCAAACATCAATTCCTGCTTGCGCAGGGTGCTGGCGTTCTCGATCTCGTGCTCTTCCGCAAAGGAAAGAAGCTCGACCGGGGTTTTGGATTTGAGGTCTTGTAGTTTTACTTCCCGCATAGGGGGTAGTCCTGTTGGAAAAGTCCGGTGGCGCTATGTGAAAAAGGGGGCGGCAGCGGATCAGAGAAGGAAGGGAATTGCAGGTCTTGTGGCTGTGGAGAACAGTCCTCCCCCGGCCCGATGCTTACGTGATCCGGATACGCGGGACCGCGTGAAACTGCATCCGCCTGCGTTCGGGGGGATACACGTAACATACTGAGGAACTTGCGATTCCGCAAGAGGGGACGCACTGAACCCCGCCAGACGACGCAAATTCAGAACGGTTTCACGACCACCAGAATCACAACCAGGACCATCAAGACGGCGGGTACCTCATTGATGATTCGATAGAATTTCTGCGTGCGCCGGTTCTTGTCGGCGGCAAAGTCTTTCATACAGCGCACCAGCCACCCGTGCAGCGCCGACAGCGCAAGGACGAGTGCGAGCTTGCCATGCAGCCAGCCAGCCCTGAACCATCCACCCTCCCAAGCCAACCATAAACCCAAGATCCAGGTCGCGATCATGGCCGGATTGATGATGGCTTTCAGGAGCCGGCGTTCCATCACCTTGAAGGTCTCGGATTGCCTGGAACCCGGTTCGGCGTCGCAATGATAGACGAACAAACGTGGCAGATAGAGCATACCCGCCATCCAGGCGATGACGGCGATGATGTGAAATGCCTTCAGCCAGTCGTACATCTCATCCGCCCCGGACACGTCTGATCATGCGTTCCACATTCGCGATCGGAGTTTCGGGGGTGATGCCATGCCCCAGGTTGAAGATAAATGGTCCGTCAGAAAAAGCCTCAAGAACAGCGTCGACACCCGCATCCAGCGCATCGCCGCCTGCGATCAGAACCAGCGGGTCGAGATTTCCCTGCACGGCAACGCGTCTCTGAATTCTCTCCCTCGCAAATTTCCGGTCGATCATCCAGTCCAGCCCGACCGCATTCAGGGGCAGTTCGCTGACATAGCGCTCAAGCGAGGATCCGGCGCCACGTGGAAAACCGATGATTCTGGCGTCCGGAATTTCCGTCCGCACCGCCGCTACGATTCTTGCGGTCGGCGCGATCGACCAGCGCGCGAATTGTTCGGGAGGAAGGATCCCGGCCCATGTGTCGAAAATCTGCACGGCATCCACGCCTGCGCGAAGCTGACGCACCAGATAGGCAGCGGACGCTTCCACAAGATTGTCAATCATCTGTGCAAAAGCTTCGGGATGCCGATAGGCGAACAATCTTGCCGGCGCCTGATCTGCCGTACCTTCCCCCGCGATCATATAGGTCGCAACCGTCCAGGGCGCCCCACAGAAGCCGAGAAACGTCACCGCCGGCGGCAAGGCCTGTTTCACCCGCCTGATCGTTTCATAGACCGGCTCAAGTACCGCATGGTCCACGTCACGTTTCATGGAACCAACCAGTTTGGGATCGGAGAGCGGATCGAGCCTGGGACCTTCACCTGCCACAAACGACACCTTGCATCCCAACGCATGAGGAATGACGAGGATGTCAGAAAACAGAATCGCTGCATCGAATCCGAACCTTTTGATCGGCTGCAGCGTTACTTCCGCAGCCAGTTCCGGCGAAAAACATAGATCCAGAAAACCGCCCGCCTTCTCTCGAACGGCACGGTATTCAGGAAGATAACGACCCGCCTGGCGCATCATCCAGATTGGAGGAACTGATTGCCGGTTGCCGTGCAGCACATCGAGGAGAGTTTTTTTCACAGCGGTATTGGCCACGGGTGTCCTTCAAATCCCATCTAGATTCTTAAAGGTTGTAGTGTCTGTTTGACCGTTGATTGGACTCACACATTTGCGTCCACAAAGACCGTCGGGTTTATACACATATCCCCGATCTTATCAGTCTCTGACATATTTGCCGCCGTGGTTATTTCAGGCCGTTCTGCAGGCAAGTTTGGATTTTCTCCCCACATGTTATTCTGCGTAGAATGTGTCCGCCCCAGTTTTCTATCTGGTCCGGTTTTTATTGTCCCGGCAGGTCTCCATGTGGACGATTGATGGCCGTGGGAGCGAGGAATGCTTGCACCGGACCGAAAGCCATGGCCTCCTCCCCAGGTGTCCACAATCCATACTGTGAATAGGCCATGTCCCAACCGGGCCCGAGTTATTTCCATCTGCATCTGATCTCGGATTCGACCGGGGAAACACTGACCACGGTTGCGCATGCCGCAGCCGCTCAATATTCGACGGTTTCTCCGATCGAACATGTCTATCCGTTGGTCCGGACCCAGAAACAGCTCGATCGGGTATTGGCTGAAATCGAGGAAGCGCCGGGGATCGTCCTCTATACGTTGCTGGACGATGTTCTGATTGAGCGACTGGAGGGGAAATGCAGCGAATTGAGCATCCCCTGCCGTTCCATCCTCGGCCCGGTGTTGAGGGTGTTCCAGTCCTATCTGGGGGCGGCGTCCACCCATCGAGTGGGTGCCCAGCACACGCTGAATGCGGAATATTTCAAGCGGATCGACGCGCTGAATTATACAATGCTGCATGACGACGGCCAGCACACCGACGATCTGGAAAACGCAGACGTGGTTCTGGTCGGTGTGTCGCGCACGTCCAAGACGCCGACATCGATCTACCTGGCCAATCGCGGCGTGAAGACCGCGAACGTGCCGCTCGTGCCAAGGGTGCCGTTGCCGCCGAAAGTCGAGACATTGACCAAGCCCTTGGTCATCGGACTTTACGCCAGTCCGGAGCGTATCGTGCAGATTCGCCAGAACCGGCTTTTGGGGCTAAACGCCCATCGCGATGACGATCAATATATCGACAGACAATCGGTGGCGGAAGAAGTGACCTATTCCCGCAAATTGTGCGCCAAGCACGGCTGGCCGTCGATCGACGTCACCCGCCGCTCGATCGAAGAAACCGCGGCGGCGGTTCTGCAATTGCTGTCGGAGCGCCGGCGGCAGCCGGTCGCCTGATGCCGCTCTGGCGTGCGCCCAGTCCGCTCGTCCTGGCGTCGAAGAGTCTGGCGCGCCGGCAGATGCTGGTTGCGGCCGGAATTCCGGTCGAGGCCGTGACCTCGGATATCGACGAACGTGCGGCCGAGAAGATGCTGGGGGACAATCCGAAAGCCGGTAATGCCGCGCTGCATCTCGCGCGCGAAAAAGCAAAGGCCGTTGCTGCGCGCATGCCCGGCCGGTTGGTGATCGGTGCCGACCAGACGCTTGTACTGGGACTGCAGCGCTTCAGCAAGCCTGCCAATATGGACGACGCACGCATTCAGCTGCTCGCTTTGCGCGGCCAGACCCATATGCTGCACTCGGCCGTCGCGCTGATGCGCGACGATCAGCTTCTGTTTTCGCATGAAGACGCGGCGCGGCTCACCATGCGGGAGCTCTCCGACGCGTTCCTGGAAATTTACCTCGAGGCGGCCGGCGATACCGTGACCGAAAGCGTTGGTGGCTATCAGCTCGAACGAACAGGTATCCATTTGTTTCAGCGCGTCGAGGGCGATCATTTTACTATTCTCGGTATGCCGCTGCTGCCCTTGCTCGAGGCCTTGCGGTGCGAAGGGTTTTTGGCCGGATAGACAATCATGTTCATTCTCGGCCTGACCGGATCAATCGGCATGGGGAAAACCACTACAGCGCGGCTGTTCGCGGAGGAGGGTGTGCCGGTGCATGATGCCGACGCCGCCGTGCACAGGCTTTATGAAGGCGAGGCGGTTTCCCTGATCGAAGCGGCTTTTCCGGGCACGACGCATGCCGGCAAAGTCGATCGCGAAAAACTCAGCCGGAGCGTGATGGGTGACGCCGATGCGTTGAGACGGCTTGAAGCCATCGTCCATCCGCTGGTGCGTCAGACCGAATCCAGGTTTCTGGCTGAGGCCGAAGCAAGCGGTGCGGCCGTGGCCGTGCTTGACATTCCGCTGCTGTATGAAACCGGTGGTGAAAAACGGGTCGATGCGGTGGTGGTGGTCTCGGCGTCGGAATCCGTGCAGCGGCAGCGGGTGATGGAACGGCCGGGGATGACGTCGGAGAAGTTGGATGTCCTTCTCGCCAAGCAGATGCCCGACGCAGAGAAACGCCGCCGCGCCGACTTCATCGTGGATAGCGGGCAGGGCCTTGACCATGCGCGGGCGCAGGTAAGGCAAATCCTGGCCGACGTTGCTAGGATGAGGAAAAGCTGATTCGCTGCCGGCCCGAAATGCAAACGTCTTTGAACATCATGCGCGAAATTGTCTTCGACACCGAAACCACCGGCCTTGATCCCCTGCAAGGACATCGTCTGGTCGAGATCGGCTGCATCGAACTGCTCAATCGTATTCCGACCGGCAATAATTTTCATCGCTATCTCAATCCCGAACGCGATATGCCGTCGGAAGCTTTTGCCGTTCATGGCCTTTCAGCGGATTTCCTGAAGAGCCATCCGCTTTTTGCCGCGGTGGCGGACGAGTTCATCGATTTCATCGGCGACGCACCCCTGATTGCGCACAATGCCTTTTTCGACCTTGGCTTCATCAATGCGGAGTTGAATCGCCTGCAAAGGCAGCTGATCGGCCGCGAGCGTATCGTCGATACCTTGCTGCTGGCGCGCCGCAAGCATCCGGGGGGCCAGAACAAGCTCGACGATCTCTGCGCGCGCTACAGGATTGACAATTCGCGCCGCACCAAACACGGCGCGCTGCTGGATGCCGAACTTCTTGCGGAAGTCTATATTGAACTGATCGGGGCGCGCCAGGCGCTGCTCGGATTGACCAATGTTTCGGTCGCAGCTGCGAATGCAAGCCGTCAGGCGGTTTTGCGGCCGCGCCCGGACCCTTTGCAGCCGCGCATGACCGATGAGGACCGCGCTGCGCATCGCGCCTTCGTTGCAACGCTCGGAGAAACCGCAGTCTGGCGGAAATATCTGACGGTTGAGTGAGTCGTCAGCTCGAGATCGTCTGCGCCTGGGCTTCGGTCATCTTCTGACGATACAGGCCGACAAAATCCACCGGATCGATCATCAGCGGCGGGAAGCCGCCATTACGCACCGCAGCTGCGACAATTTCGCGCGCAAAGGGGAAAAGGATGCGCGGACACTCGATCATGATGATCGGGTGCATCTCGGCCTGCGGAACGTTCTGGATGCGGAACACCCCGGCATAGATTAGGTCGAAAGCGAACAGGACCGAACCTGCGGCCTCGGCCTTGCCCTCGATCTTGAGCTCGACCTCGATGTCGTTGTCAGCCAGCTGGTTGGCGTTGACATTGATCTGCAGATTGATCGCGGGCTGCTGTTGCGAGGGCTGCAGCGAACGCGGTGCGTTGGGGTTCTCGAACGAGAAATCCTTGGTGTACTGCGCCAGCACGTTGAGCTGGGGAAGTGCGCCGGGTGCCGGCTGAGCGGCCTGTTGGCCGCCATTGGTCGGATTTGCCATGGATTGTTCCCTGGGCGTCAGCGCCCCTCGCATTCGGCGGTGTGGCTAACACGGCCTGCGGGGGGCGAACAAGGATCGCTGCCGTTAACAATGAAGGCCGCATGAGCGGACAGGAAGCTGCATGGGCGACATACACTCGCCTCCGGAGAAGCGGTAATGCTGAAAACCGGCGGTCCCGGGAAGACCGCTCCGCCCGACACCGCGGGGGTAGGCCAGGACCTCCGCCACAACGAGGCCCTAAATGCCGAGCAGGATTATCCAATTGAGCGACATTTGGCTCTGGTCCCGGGTCCCTTTGTTGTGTTGGCGTCACCGGGCGGATCGTCTAATGTTGTGTCCGACAAGCGCTTTTTGACCTGTTGCAGCTATGGATAAGCCGGATCGCGTGCTTAGATTAAAGGCGGCGAAACCCGATTTCATGACCCGGCAGGTCGACGTGGCGGCTCGTCGTTCTCGTCACCCACGGCTCTAGAGGCAAGCGCGACGTGTTCGATATTTACACCATCATATTCCTGGCGCTGGCGATTTTCATTTTCCTGCGTCTCCGCAGTGTCTTGGGTCAGCGGACCGGCCGTGAACGGCCGCCTTATGATCCCTATTCCGCGCGCGATGCGCGCGCCCAGTCCGGCGACAAGGTCGTGAGCTTGCCGACCCGCAACGCGGAAACCGCGCCCAAGCCGTTGGAAACGGTTGAACCGTCCGAACGCTGGAAGGGTATCGCGGAAGAGGGCACGCCGGTGGCCGCCGGCCTCGATGCGATCGTCGCCAAGGATCCGAGCTTTGACGGCAAGCAGTTCGTGATGGGCGCCCGCGCTGCCTACGAAATGATTGTCAACGCTTTCGCCACCGGTGACCGCAAGACCCTCAAGGGGTTGCTGTCCAAGGATGTGTATGAAGGCTTCGAGGCGGCAATTCGCGACCGCGAAACCAAAGGCGAAACCGTCGAGAATCGTTTCGTGTCGCTCGACAATGCCGACATCATCGGTGCCGAATTGCGCGGCGGCATGGCGCATGTGACCGTGCGCTTTGTATCGCAGCTCATTACGGCGACCCGGGACAAATCCGGCAATGTCGTCGATGGCAGCCCCGACAAGGTCACCGACGTCACGGACGTCTGGACCTTTGCTCGTGACGTAACCTCGCGTGACCCGAACTGGAAATTGGTGGCAACCGAAGCCGGACAATGATCTTGGCGCGGATTTCACTGTCGCGTGTGTCTGCGTCGCGGTCGTTTCGGGTCGCGATGCTTGCGCTCGCCGTCACCGCGTATCCTATCGGCGCGCAAGCCTCGGCAAAAGCGCAAGCCAAACCAAATCCCCTGAAAATTCCCAATAGCCAGATCGAACCGCTGGCCTGGCATCAGATCGACGGCTGGATGCACGATCACCATGCCGAGGCCTTCGCAACCTTTCTGGCGTCGTGCAAGGCAATCCTGCGCAGCAGCGCGAAAATCCGTGCCTCGCGTCCCGCCGCCTATAACGCGCTCTATGAGGTTTGTGGCCGTGCTGTCGCTGCCGTGCCGCTTGATGACACCGGCGCGCGTGCGTTCTTCGAAAAGAACTTCCGCGCCGTCCGGCTGTCGCCGTTAGGCGAGCAGGCGGGATTTTTCACCGGCTATTATGAACCGATCGTGGAAGGCGCGCGCCTGCCCAGCGATGTCTACACGGTGCCGCTGTATCGCCGTCCGCCCAACATGGTGACGCAGCGCTTGCGGATGTCGGGCAAGAAAGGCAAGGCGGGCAAGCGCGCGGTGAAGCGCACCGCGCCGTTCTATGATCGCGCGCAGATCGAGGACGGTGCGCTGGCGGGCCGCGAACTCGAGATTGTCTATCTGAAAGATCCGATCGACGGATTCTTCGCGGAAATACAGGGTTCCACCCGGGTGCGTCTGGAAGACGGTTCGGTCATCAGGCTCAATTACGCTTCCGGAAACGGTCATCCATATACAGCCGTCGGCAAATTCCTGGTGGAGCGAAACATCGTCTCCAAGGAAGAGATGTCGATGCAGAAAATTCGCGAATACATGGAAGCCAATCCCGAGGAAGGAAAGAACCTGCGGCGGGAGAATAAATCGTATGTGTTCTTCCGCGAGACCGACCTGTCTGAATATGAAGAGGCCATTGGCGCACAGGGGTTGCCGTTGACCGCTTCGCGCTCCATCGCGGTCGACCGCAAGCTTCATACTTACGGGATGCCGTTTTTCATCGATGCGACGCTGCCGTTTCAGTCCACGAAGCCGGATACAAGATTTCAGCGTTTGACGATCGCCCAGGACACCGGCGGAGCCATTATCGGGCCGGCGCGGGCCGATATCTATCTCGGCGCCGGCGAGGAAGCCGCGCGCGCCGCGGGCCGCTTCAAGCATTTTGGCCAGTTCGTCATGCTGGTGCCCAACGAACTCGATCCCGGCAATATCGCGCAGTCGGTGCCGTTGCCGCTGCCAAAGCCGAATGCAGGCGACAAATCCATCAAGCTTGCCGATCAGGTGCCGGATGAGATCGCCGTCAGCACCGCAAAAACGACGAAACCTGCCGTCACTGCAGCGGCTGTTCCGTTGCCAAAAGCGCGTCCTGCGAAGCGCAATCCGGGAAAACCTGCATCATGAGCGCAGACGGGGGCCGGAAGGGACGGCGGCTCTCCAAGGATGAACATACGCTGTGGCAGGGCGTGACGCGCTCGATCAAGCCATTGCTCAAACGCGCGCCCAAGCCCGACACCAGGCCCGAGCGGGGACTCGAAGACGAGAAACCGGCCATCGCCAAGCTGCGAAAGGCGGTCGCTGCGCACAAAGCGGCTCGGCCGCCGGTCAGACCGAAAAGCCCGCCACCGCTGGCGCCGATTGACCGCCGCACCAAGCAAAGCATCGCGCGCGGCAAACGCGACATCGACGGCCGTATCGATCTGCATGGTCATACCCAGGCGGAGGCGCACGCGGCGCTGCTTCGTTTCCTGCGGGCCTCGCAAGCCAATGGGAGCAGGGTGGTTCTGGTCATCACCGGCAAAGGGGTTCGTGGCGAAGCCGGCCGCGAGCGCGGGGTGCTGAGGCGGCAGGTGCCGCTCTGGCTCGCGCTGGCCGAATTCCGCGACTATGTCGTGGGCTTCGACGAGGCCGCCATCGGCCATGGCGGCGAAGGCGCGCTGTACGTTCGGTTACGAAAACAGCGCGCCTGATTTTTGCGCGGCGACGCCTGCGTCCGCCATCCTCGATCAGAATCGCAGCGTTGCAAAGAACCGGTAGTTACGTCCCGGCTGCAACACCTCGTCCTTGCGGAATGAGACGTGGTTGCGGATGTCGTCGTCCAGAAGGTTTCTGCCGGCAATTCCCCATACCATTTCACGCGCACCGAAATCGGATGGCTTCAGTTTCTGCGTGTAGCTGATTTCGGCGTTGAGAAGATCGTAGCCGCCGGTCGGCGTTTCGTTCTGCGCGATTCTGTCCTGTGCGTAGGCATGCAACAGGTTCACGCGCGCGAACCAGTTTTCGTGCCGCCAGAACAATCCGCCACCGAGGCGCTGCGGCGGAATGCGGGGGACATAGCTGCCGTCGCTGAAGCGCGCATCGACAATGTCGTACTGACCGTCGATGCCGAACATGCCGCCAGCGACCGGGAGCAAATCAAGCTGGGTCGCCACCTCGACACCCTTGAAAGTCGCGTCGCGTTGCGCGTAGGCGACTTGCAGCAGTTCCTCGCCGTCGCCGGCGACGCAGCTATCGAATTCCTCCCCGCAACTATTGCCGGTGAACTGCTTGAAAATGAAGCCCTTGTATTTGGTGTAATAGGCCGTGGCGTCGAAACGCAGCGGCCCTTCACGCCGGCGCAGGCCGAATTCGACGCTCATCGCCTTTTCCTTGTCGAGATTCGGGTTGCCGATCTCGAAAGTGCCGGTCGCCTCATGCACGCCCTTGGCGAAGAGTTCGGCGGCGGCCGGCGCGCGCTCGACATATTGACCTGTCAGGCTGGCCACAATTCCCCACGGCAATTGTTGAATGAAGCCGGCGCTTGCGCTGCCCGGCAGAAAGCGCCGGTTTCGGGGATCCAGGAAAGGTTCGTCGCCCGGTGCCACCGGAAGAAAATCGGAGGGAAACAGACCGGCGGTACCGTCCACCGTTGTGCGCTCGATTCGTCCCGCAGCCTGAAATCTCAGGTCTGAATTGATGTTGTATTCCTCGAACAGATAGACGGCGGCATTCTTGGCCTGTGCGGGCAGCAGAAATTCTTCTGCTTCGCCTTCGGTCGACAGACGCTGGTTACCGTACTGGAAGCCGACAGCGCCGTTCCATCCCGCGATCGGTGCGTGCTGCAACTCGACGCGGCCTTCCTGCTGTCTGTTCTTGAACGTGGACAGGATCTGGTGGACGCCATCGACCAGCGCCTGTTCATCGTGCTGATACCGTGTTGCGCCGAACCAGAACCGTACCGCCGAGATCGCGCCGGAGTCGGGACGGAATTCGCCCTTGGCGTTGAATTTGGTCTGATCGAGATCAATGCGTGTGCCGCCCTCGGCTTCGGCGCCGGGGATTCCGTACATGCTGAGATTGCGGCTGACTGAGGCGCCGATGAAACCCTGTTCAAAGACAAAGGAGCCACCGATCGCATGGCCTTTCGAGTTAACCCACGAATTTGCCTGTTTCTGTCCGCCGGGAATCTCGTAGTCGAAGGCGCGCCGATCGAAGGCGTCGACATGCATCGCGAAATTCCTGCCGCCAGCCTCCAGCGCGCCGGAACTTTCGCGGCCGTCGTCGACGGTTGTGGCCGCACCCTTGAACCGCGCGCTGAAGCCATTCTCGATGCGCGTGGTCGGGATGCGGTTGTTGGTGACGCTGACTACGCCGCCGATGGCCTGCGAGCCGTAGCGCAGGGTGGCCGGTCCGCGAATGACCTCGATCTGATCGGCGGAGAGGGGATCGATCGGCACGCCGTGATCCTCGCCGAGCTCGGAGAGGTCGTGTGAGCCGATGCCGTTCTCTTGAATCCGGACGCGATAATTGTCGAGTCCGCGAATCACCGGACGGCTGGCGCCGGGCGCGAAGGTGGATGAGGTGATGCCGGGTTTGCTGAACATGACATCGCCCAGCGTGGCAGCCGGGCTGCTCAAAATCTCCGGGCCTGGAATGACCGTCACTGGCGCGAACACGTCGTCCACCAACGGCAGGATGCCGTTTGGCAGGCCGGCGATTTCACCGGGTGACTGGCCGGAGAGGATGGGGCTGGGAGCCGTCACAACGATCGTCGGCAATTGGACCTGGGCCAAAGCAGGGTCAGTTGGAAAACCCATGTAAATCAAAGTGATAGTGGTTGATGTCAGCCATCTGCGCTCGGATAATGCCATTGCTCAGTCCCCAATATGTTATATTATAACATATCATCCAGAGGCCTGACGCTGTCAACACGTGGAGTGGCGGCTCCGTCGCGATTGGCGAGGTTCGGGTGTCAGAGAATGAACCGGCTCAGGTCGGCATTCCTGGCCAGATCGCCGATCGAATTGCGCACATAGGCGCCATCGATCTTCAGCGTCTCGCCGGAACGGTCGGTGGCGGTGAAGGAGATATCGTCGAGGACGCGCTCCATAACCGTCTGCAAGCGGCGTGCGCCGATATTTTCGACACTGGAATTGACCGACACCGCGATGTCGGCAATCGCGTCAATGGCGTCGTCGGTGAAGTCAAGCGTGACCCCCTCTGTCTTCATCAGTGCAATGTACTGCTTGATGAGCGAGGCCTCGGTGTCGGTGAGGATGCGGCGGAAATCCTCGCGTGTCAGCGCCCGAAGCTCGACACGAATCGGCAGGCGTCCCTGCAATTCGGGCAGCAGGTCCGATGGCTTCGCAATATGGAAGGCGCCGGACGCAATGAACAGAATGTGGTCGGTCTTCACCGGGCCGTGTTTGGTGGAGACGGTGGTGCCTTCGATCAACGGCAACAGATCACGCTGCACACCTTCGCGCGACACGTCGCCGCTCATGCGGCCTTCGCGCGCGCAAATCTTGTCTAGCTCGTCCAGGAACACGATACCGTTATTCTCCACCGCCCGGATCGCGTCCTGCACCAGCACTTCCTGATCGAGCAGCTTATCGGATTCTTCGTTGATCAGGATGTCGTGCGACTCTTCGATCGTGACGCGCCGTGTTTTCGTGCGACCGCCGAGTTTGCCGAAAATATCGCCGATCGAGATCGCGCCCATCTGCGCGCCCGGCATGCCCGGGATATCGAACAGCGGCATGCCGCCGCCGGACTGCACTTCGATCTCGATTTCCTTGTCGTTCAGTTCGCCGGCGCGCAGTTTCCTGCGGAAGGACTCCTTGGTGGCAGCGCTCGAATTCTCGCCCACGAGCGCGTTGATCACGCGTTCCTCCGCAGCCAGTTCGGCCCGTGCCTGCACGCCTTTTCGTCGTTTCTCGCGGGTCTGGGCAATCGCGACCTCGACCAGATCGCGCACGATCTGTTCCACGTCGCGGCCGACATAGCCGACCTCGGTGAATTTGGTGGCCTCGATCTTCAGAAACGGCGCCCCGGCAAGCTTGGCGAGACGACGCGAAATCTCCGTCTTGCCGACGCCGGTTGGTCCGATCATCAGGATGTTCTTCGGCAGCACTTCCTCGCGCAGCTTGTCGTCGAGCTGCAGGCGCCGCCAGCGGTTGCGCAGCGCGATCGCAACCGCGCGCTTGGCGTCATGCTGGCCGATGATGAAGCGGTCCAGTTCGGAAACGATTTCACGGGGAGAGAAGTCGGTCATGTGAACTCGTGTGCATCGGGATGGTACTGCATGATCAGCACGTCGCCGGTGCGTCCATGCAGATGAGGAACGGGGCGAAAGCCGACTTTCGCATAAGCGCGCACGGCGCGTCCATTGCAGGGATCGGGATCGATGATGATGGTGTCATGGCCTTGTTCGCGCAAAGCGTCGACAAACGCAGCCAGTGCTTGTGATCCGATGCCCTTCGAAAGCTTCTCCGGGCAGCCGATCGACAAATCGACGCCGACCGTTTCGGACGGAAGCTCGGCGAGCCATGGATGATCCTTGATCCATTGCTCGTTCTGATGATGGCCGATGAACCAGTACTGGATATAGCCGACCGGCGCGCCGTCCAGTGCGATCAGGAAAGGCCGTGTCGTGTCGCGTCCTTCGACCATGGCGCGGATGTAGCCAAGCTCCGTGTCCGGGTCGCCCCACCATTTCCGCATATGCGCTTCGTCGAGCCACTTCTGGAGCAAGGGATAATGCTGCGGCTCCACCGGCACGAAGCTGATCTGGTGCGGATCAGGCTGCATTGATGGTTTCGACGGTGACGTTGCGGTTGGTGTAGACGCAGATGTCGGCGGCGATATCGAGCGACTTGCGAACGATGGCTTCCGCATCGAGCGGCCCGTCGAGCAGGGCGCGCGCGGCGGCCAGCGCATAATTGCCGCCCGAGCCGATGCCAGCGACGCCGGCTTCCGGCTCCAGCACGTCGCCGGTGCCGGTCAGCACCAGCGAGGTCTCCTGGTCGGCGACGATCATCATCGCTTCCAGGCGCCGCAGATAGCGGTCGGTGCGCCAGTCCTTGGCGAGCTCGACGCAAGCGCGCGTCAGCTGGCCGGGATATTGCTCGAGCTTGGTCTCCAGCCGCTCGAACAGGGTGAAAGCGTCGGCGGTGGCGCCGGCAAAGCCGCCGATCACGTCGCCCTTTCCGAGGCGGCGGACCTTTTTGGCATTGGCCTTGATGATGGTCGCCTGGAGCGAAACCTGGCCGTCGCCGCCTATGGCGACGATGCCGCCCTTGCGGACGGTCAGGATGGTGGTCCCGTGCCAGGAGGCGTGTTCAGGCGATGACATGCGTATTTTACCCCGTGCGGACAGTGATTTAGGGATTGCCAAGGGTGTTTGCAAACCGCTTCGTCCGGAGGTGGCGGAAGCCGGAAACCCCTGTTAAAAGGCGCGCATTCTCGAACCCCGGAAAGCCTTACAAATCATGCGCAAAGGCCAGGTGAAGCGCACCACCAAGGAGACCGATATTGCCGTCGAGGTCGATCTCGATGGCAAGGGGAATTCGTCGATCGAGACCGGAATCGGCTTTCTCGATCACATGCTGGATCTCCTGGCGCGCCATTCCCGCATCGACATCACCGTCAAGGCCAAAGGCGACCTGCATATCGACTATCACCACACCGCCGAGGATGTGGGCATTGCGCTCGGCCAGGCGGTGAAGCAGGCGCTCGGCGACATGAAGGGGATCACCCGTTATTCCGACGTGCATGTGCCGATGGATGAGGCGCTGACGCGCGTCGCCATCGACGTGTCGGGGCGGCCGTTCCTGGTATTCAGTGTGAAATTCATGCGCGACAAGATCGGCACCTTCGACACCGAGCTGGTGAACGAATGGTTCCAGGCCTTTGCCATGAATTCCGGCATGACCCTTCATGTCGAGACATTGTATGGTTCGAACGATCACCATATCTCGGAATCGTGCTTCAAGGGCCTGGCGCGCGCCTTGCGTGTCGCTTTGGCGATCGATCCGCGCGCCGCAAACGAAATTCCCTCGACCAAGGGAACGCTCGGCGGCTGAGCGCTGAACAGGACGACAATGGCGGTCTATACGATTCATGAGCCGCCGCTGCGCAAAGGCGAAACTTCCCCCGATCCGGATCGTTTCGTGCTGGTGCGCGACGGCTTCTATGTCTGGGCATTCCTGCTCGGCCCGGTCTGGATGGCCTGGCGGCGGTTGTGGCTGGTGCTGGTGCTGTATGTGCTGGCGGCGATCGGTGCCGAAGTGCTGTTGCGGCTTGCCGGCGCCACTGCCTCGATGAAGACGCTGATCGCACTTGCCGTTGCGCTTCTTGTCGGCCTGGAAGCGGCGACACTGCGTCGCTGGACGCTCAATCGCCGCGGCTGGAAGAATATCGGTGTCGTGGTCGGCGACGATCGTGAATCGGCCGAACGCCGTTTCTTCGCGGACTGGATCGACAATCGGCAGTCGCCACAGCAAGCGGGACTTGTTAAGCCGCAGACGCCTGTGGTGGCGCGGATGTCGGCGGATCCTGGCCAGGACATCATCGGGTTGTTTCCGGAGTCCGGAAAGCCGCGATGACCACGGCCATTGTCGATTACGGTTCCGGAAATCTGCATTCCGCCGCCAAAGCCTTTGAACGCGCGGCGCGGGATGCCGGCCTGAATGAGCGGGTTCTGGTCACCAACGATCCCAAAGCGGTTGCCGGCGCGGATCGCGTTGTGCTGCCGGGCGTCGGGGCATTCGCCGATTGCCGGCGCGGACTCGATGCCGTTGCGGGCATGATCGAGGTTCTGGACGAGACGGTCATTAAGCGCGGGCGGCCGTTTTTCGGTATTTGCGTCGGCATGCAGCTGATGGCGGAGCGCGGCCGCGAATATGTGGTGACGCAGGGTCTCGGCTGGATCAAGGGCGAGGTCGATCGAATCACACCCTCCGATCCGGATTTGAAGATTCCGCATATGGGCTGGAACACGCTCGACACGTTAAGACCGCATCCGCTTCTGAACGGTATTGCGACCGGCGCAAACGGACTGCATGCCTATTTTGTGCATTCCTATCAACTTGGTGTCGCGGACAAGGGCGATCTGGTCGCAACGGCCGAGTATGGCGGGCCGGTGACGGCGATTGTGGGTCATGACAATATTGTCGGCACCCAGTTCCACCCGGAGAAAAGCCAGCGTCTGGGACTGGCGCTGATTGCCAATTTTCTGAAGTGGAAACCGTGATCCTATTTCCCGCCATCGATCTCAAGGACGGTCTTTGCGTGCGGCTCGAACAGGGCGACATGGCGCGCGCGACCGTGTTCAATCGCGACCCCGCCGAGCAGGCCTATTCCTTCGAGCTCGCCGGATTCGAGTATCTGCATCTTGTCGATCTGGACGGTGCGTTTGCCGGCAAGCCGGTCAATGCGGATGCGGTGGATCGCATTCTGGAAGCGACCAATATCCCGGTGCAGCTCGGCGGCGGCATACGCGACCTTGCGACCGTGGAGGCCTGGCTGGACAAGGGCGTCAATCGGGTGATCATCGGGACGGCAGCGGTGCGCGATCCCGCATTGGTGAAAGAGGCCGCCGCGCAGCATCCGGAGCAGGTAGCGGTGGGTCTCGACGCCCGCGACGGCAAGGTGGCCGTGCAGGGATGGGCCGAGAGCTCCGAATTATCGGTGCTGGATATTGCGCGCCGGTTCGAGGATGCCGGCGTTGCGGCCATTATCTATACCGACATCGCTCGCGACGGCATGCTGAAGGGCCTGAATCTCGACGCCACCATCGCGCTGGCCAACGCCGTGTCGATCCCGATCATCGCGTCGGGAGGGCTCGCCTCCATTGACGACATACGAGCCATGCTTGAGCCCCGTGCGGGCAAACTTCAGGGCGCGATTGCCGGCCGTGCGTTGTATGATGGCCGTCTGGATGCCGCCGAGGCGTTGGGTTTGATCCGTGCGGCACGGGGCGGGGCATGACGACCGAACAGGGCGCAAACGGCAAAGCCGGCTTATCCGAAGACAGGCAATGGGAGCTGGCGCTTGCCAGTCTGAATCGCGCCGATCAATCCACGAATTATCTGCGGACTCTGATGTTCGTAGCGGCTGGCGGATTGATTTTCTTTGTTCTGCCGGAATTGCGGTCTGCTCTCCCGAAAACGGCCTTGTTTGCGCATCTTGCGGCGGCGGCGCTGGCGGGATTGGCGATCTGCATCCTGCTCTATAGCTGGCATATCCAGCGTGTGAAGGCGCGGGAACGGTTCGGTTATCTGCGCGACGGGAATTACGATTCCTATCTGCAATACGACAAGGCCGTTGAGACGATTTCGTCCAAGCGCGACAGCCGAATCGACTTTCTGAGTTTTGTCATTCTTCTGGCCGCTTTCGCGCTCGAACTTGTTGCGCGGTATCAGGCTTTGTCGGAGGCGATGAAGACTGCTCCGGTTCCTGGGGTCCATGTTTAAGGTCCGCGTCATTCCCTGCCTGGACGTAAAGGACGGCCGTGTCGTCAAAGGCGTCAAATTCCTCGATCTGCGGGACGCCGGAGATCCGGTGGAAGCCGCGATCGCTTATGACGCGGCGGGCGCCGACGAGTTGTGCTTTCTGGACATCACCGCAAGCCATGAAAACCGCGATACGATCTACGATGTCGTGACACGCACGGCGGAAGCCTGTTTCATGCCGCTGACCGTCGGCGGCGGCGTACGAACAGTGGAAGATATCCGCAAGCTGCTGAATTGCGGGGCGGACAAGGTATCGATCAATACCGCCGCCGTCACCCGGCGCGCCTTCGTGAAGGAGGCTGCTGAAAAGTTCGGAGATCAATGCATTGTGGTTGCGATCGACGCCAAGAAGGTCTCAAAGCTGGGCGAAAAGAATCGCTGGGAAATTTTCACGCATGGCGGGCGCAATCCAACCGGTCTTGATGCAATCGAATATGCGAAGGAAGTGGTTTCGCTCGGCGCAGGTGAAATCCTGCTGACCTCGATGGACCGCGACGGCACAAAATCCGGCTTCGACATTGCGCTCACGCGCGCCGTGGCTGACGGCATCACGGTGCCGGTGATTGCCTCGGGCGGTGTCGGCAGTCTCGATCATCTGGTGGACGGCATTCGCGAAGGCCACGCCACGGCTGTGCTTGCCGCGTCGATTTTTCATTTCGGGGAATATTCGGTTCGCCAGGCCAAAGAACACATGGCGGCAGCGGGTTTGCCGATGCGGCTCGATCCCTGACCGCGCCCCAAAGACCCCAGCCGTGAGGCCGGGGCCACCGAATGGCGGGTGAAGATGGGACGATGTGGTCCCGCGCACTTAGCTTATTTCAAGTCCTCCCGGCCTTGTCCTGTTCCTGCCGTCCGGACACAAAATCCCCGAAACCAGGCTCCGGGGATAATGGGCGATCGGTCAATCACCCCCCAACTCAGCACGCCATTTGCGTCGCACGAGAGTAAAACGCTTGTTCCGCGATCAGATTCCCTTCGTTTTGCATGCCCATGTGAGGGCTGCTTCGAGCCGGTCGTTGCCCCAGAACAATTCGCCGTCGGCGGTGACGAAACTGGGCGCGCCGAACACAACGAGCCGTTGTGCCTCTTCGGTTTCTGCGCGGAGAAGCGATTTGATCTCATCGCTCTGCGCTTGGTCGAACACCTGCCTGGGGTTGCACGGCAGTCCGGACAGCAGATCGCGGATCACGGCCGGATCGTTGATCAGGCGACCCTCGGCGAACTGGGCCCGAAAAACCTGGCTGATAAAGCTTTCGCCCCAACCGTCTTTCAGGCCAACCAGCGCCACGCGTGCCGCCAGAAGGCCGGCCTGCGGAAAAGCGGCCGGTTTGCGAAACGCCAGGCCGTAGCCGGCGCAAAGCCGTTCAAGATCGCGCCACATGTAGCGGCCCTTCGCCTCGTAGATGTTGAAGGGCGAATTGTCCCAGCCCTGGGCTTTGAAGATCGGGCCGAGCAGAAACGGTCGGAAGCGAACAGACACTCCGGCCGCGTTAGCGAGAGCGCCGATGCGGGCGGTGGCCGGATAGGAATAGGTCGATGCGAAGTCAAACCAGAAGTCGATGACGGGACGGGACATGCGGGGGGAGGCCTCGACGGAACGTTCGGACCGGTTCATTGTTGGCTGTGAAAGCGTTCAGGGCCAATGATTTTCCGGGAGGTCACATGCGCAGAATTCTCATTCTCGCCACCCTTGGGATAGCCTGTCAGTTTCTTCCGGCGACCGCGGCGCAGGCGCGGGAATATCCCTGGTGCGCCCGCTATGACTGGTCGACCTCCAATTGCGGTTTCGTCAGTTTCGAGCAATGTCTGGCGACCGTCAGGGGGATTGGCGGGATCTGCGAGCGCAATCCGCGCTATGCCGGCCCGCCGCCGCGGCAGAAGAAACGGACGGCCCCGCGCTGAGCGCAAAGTCCCGCAAAATCTGGCTTTTAGGACAGCCGGGTGCCGTTGCGGCTTGAACCGCAAGCACATCCGCCTATAGTCCGCGCGATTTTTCTCCCTACCGCGGACTTCCCGACATGACCCAGAGCGACCCGAAAAAGGGCGACGTCAAGAAAGTGGTGCTGGCCTATTCCGGCGGGCTGGACACCTCGATCATCCTGAAATGGCTGCAAACCACCTATGGCTGCGAGGTGGTGACCTTCACCGCCGATCTCGGCCAGGGGGAGGAGCTCGAGCCCGCGCGCAACAAGGCGCTGCTGCTCGGCATCAAGCCGGAAAACATCTTCATCGAGGATTTGCGCGAGGAATTCGTCCGCGACTACGTGTTCCCGATGTTCCGAGCCAATACGGTCTATGAGGGCCAGTATCTTCTGGGCACCTCGATCGCGCGCCCTTTGATCGGCAAGAAGCAGATCGAGATCGCGGAAAAGGTCGGCGCCGATGCCGTGGCGCATGGCGCGACCGGCAAGGGCAACGACCAGGTCCGCTTCGAACTCGCCTATTACGCGCTGAAGCCGGATGTGAAGGTGATCGCGCCTTGGCGGGAATGGGACCTCACCTCGCGCACCAGGCTGATCGATTTCGCCGAGAAGCACCAGATTCCGATCGCCAAGGACAAGCGCGGGGATGCACCGTTCTCGGTCGATGCCAATCTTCTGCATGCGTCTTCGGAAGGCAAGGTGCTAGAAGATCCGAATGTCGAAGTTCCCGACTATGTGTTCTCGCGCACCGACGATCCGGAAAAGGCGCCGGACAAGCCGACCGCGATCACCATCGATTTCGAGCGCGGCGACGCCGTCGCTATCGATGGCAAGAAGCTGTCGCCGGCGACGTTACTGACCAAGCTCAACGAATTGGGAAAGGTCAACGGAATCGGCCGTCTCGATCTGGTCGAGAACCGTTTTGTCGGCATGAAGTCGCGCGGCATGTACGAGACGCCGGGCGGCACGATCCTGCTGGCCGCCCATCGCGGCATCGAATCGATTACGCTCGATCGCGGCGCGGCGCATCTGAAAGATGAGTTGATGCCGAAATATGCCGAGCTGATCTATAACGGCTTCTGGTTCGCGCCCGAGCGCGAGATGCTGCAGGCGGCGATCGACAAGTCGCAGGAATTCGTCACCGGCCGCGTGACATTGAAACTGTATAAGGGATCGGTCGTCGTGATCGGCCGGGAGAGCCCTTATTCGCTGTATGATCAGGAGCTCGTGACGTTTGAAGAAGGCGCGGTGGCCTACGATCATCGCGACGCCGAAGGGTTCATCCGGCTCAATGCGCTGCGTCTGAGGACGCTGGGGCAGCGGAAGAAGAAGCTGAAACTCTGAGAGAGAAAAAGCCCGCCGCGATACGTCGCGACGGACCTTATGTAGCTAGCGCGGCGGCGGGCCGCCGGGCTGGTTTTGTCCCGTCAGCAGCGGGGTAATCCGCCGCACGGTGACGCGGCGGTTCTGCCGCTCCGGACCGTCAGTCGGGATTTTCAGATATTCCTCACCATAGCCTTGCGTGGTCAGGTTCTCCGGCGGAATCCCGAATTCCTCGGTCAGGAGATTGGCGACCGATTCCGCCCTGCGGTCCGACAGGGACAGATTGTCGATATCGGGACCGACGGCATCGGTGTGACCTTCGATCAGGAACACCTCGTTCGGGTTTCGCTCGATGGCGCGCCGGATGGCGTCCGCAATCGGCGCCAGCCTGCTGACCTGATCCTGCGTCACGTCCCATGAACCGGTATCGAAGGTTACGGAATCGACATCGACACGCCGCATCCGGTCGCGCAATTGCGGACTGTAGCGCACCTCATCGAGCGTGTAGCCGCGCTCAATGCGTTCCACCGGAGGCGCGATCAGTGTTTCGTAGATGAGCGTTTCGTCCGCGTCGTTGGCTTCCACGATGTAGCGCTCGCGCGGAATGCGGATCACCGGCGGCGGGAGCTGCACGAAAAATCCTCCCGCTCGCCGCGGTCCACGCGATCTGTTGTCGATGATCACGACTTCGCGGCCTCGCGCATCGCGCCGCGCCCGCCGGATCAGTCGGCCATCGGAATCCGTGACGGTGACGATCTGGACGCCGCCCGGACGGACGGAGATCGTGAAGGTCTCGTTGCCGCGCCGCTCGACGCGGGCATCGCGGCCGCCTCTGCTGCGGAAACGGTCGGCTTCGTCACGGCGGATGATGGTGCGATCCCCTTGCCGGATGATGGTGCGGTCGCCCTCCTGAATAACCGTGCGTCCGTCGCGTTTCTCCTCGCGCCGTTCCTGACGCAGATCCTCGATGCGGCGCGGCTGTGCGGCTGTCGCAGGCCGGCCGGGTTGGGTGGCGGGCGTCTGCGATTGCTGTGGAGCCGGTTGAGCGGCCGGTGCCTGTGGCGCGGGTGCTGGAGCGCTTTGTTGCCCAGACGGCGCACGACGGTCCTGTATGGCCGATGGCGGTGGTGTCGGCACCGAGGAAGGCTGCTGCGGCTGGACCCGCGGTGCCGGTGAGCCGGGGGCGACTCCGTCCCGGGGCGGCGGAGGCGGCGGTGTGCCGGGCGCAGCTTGTGCAGGCGCCTGAGACGGTTGCACCTGTGAAGGAGGTGCAGGCGGCGTGCGGTCGACCGGGCGCTGCGGCAGTTCTCGGCGCTGGACCGGTTGCTGTGTGGCTGGCGGCTGCGGTTGTCGTACAGCGGGCGGTGCTTGATCGGGTTTGCGGGGCTGCGCCGCTCCGGGAGCCGGTGCCTGTTGCGTCGCCGGCGGTGTGGGTCG
Source organism: Pseudorhodoplanes sp. (assembly GCA_022843165.1). Classification (GTDB taxonomy): domain Bacteria; phylum Pseudomonadota; class Alphaproteobacteria; order Rhizobiales; family Xanthobacteraceae; genus Pseudorhodoplanes. The sequence goes on along the minus strand of JALHOD010000003.1, from coordinate 146,224 downwards.
TGTCGGCGCTGCCGGACGCTGCGGCTGCGCCGGCGCGGGTTTGGTCGCCGGAGCGGGAGCCGGCTTTCCGGCCGGCGCCGGTTTCGCGGGCGGCGTGCCTTCCGGTTTCTTCTCGGGTTCCGGCGAGGCCTGCTGCGCGAGGATCATGCGTGCGGCATCTTGCGCTGTCGCGGTTGCCTCCCAATTGCCGGCGGCGGTCAGAATAGTGGTGGCAAGCAGCAGGCGTTTCAGCGTCGTCATGGGGTTCCGTTTTCTGATGGAAGGCTTTGTTGCGGGGCGGCAGCGTGCAGATAGCGATGGGCGCGGATTTGTCGCGACAATGGCCGATCTGCGGCGCTTCGTTTAACGGGCGTTCATCGCTTTGGTTGCGCTGCAATGCATGATCGTTTTCTTGTCCGGGCGGATTCCCGGCAAGAAGAACGACTCAGGGGCCGGAATGTTCCGTTGTGCTGGTGCGTCGACGGAAGACGCAAAACAAAATGGCCGGGACGAGCCCGGCCATGACGAACATTGCTCTGCTGTGTGAAAATCACACCTGCCGTTCGACCATCTTTTTCTTGATCTCGGCAATCGCTTTCGCCGGATTCAGCCCCTTCGGGCAGGCCTTCGAGCAGTTCATGATGGTGTGGCAGCGATAAAGCCGGAACGGATCTTCCAGAAAATCCAGCCGCTCGCCGGTCTTTTCGTCGCGCGAATCCACGATCCAGCGTTGTGCCTGCAGAAGCGCAGCCGGCCCCATATAGCGGTCGCCGTTCCACCAATAGCTCGGGCAGGAGGTGGTGCAGCAGGCGCACAGGATGCATTCGTAGAGGCCGTCGAGCTTTTCGCGATCCTCCTTGCTTTGCTTCCATTCCTTTTGCGGTTCAGGCGTTTCGGTCTTCAGCCAAGGCTCGATGGACGCGTATTGCGCATAGAAGGTGGTCAGGTCGGGGACCAGATCCTTGATCACCGGCATGTGCGGCAACGGATAGATCCGGACATCGCCCTTGATCTCGTTCATGCCGCGCGTGCAGGCGAGCGTATTGGTGCCGTCGATATTCATCGAACACGAGCCGCAGACGCCTTCGCGGCAGGAGCGGCGAAAGGTCAGTGTGGGATCGATCTTCGACTTGATCCAGATCAGCGCGTCCAGAACCATCGGCCCGCAATCGTCGAGATCGACAAAATAGGTGTCGACGCGCGGATTTTCGCTGTCGTCGGGATTCCAGCGATAGATGCGAAATTCGCGCTCGCGTTTCGCACCCGGATTGTGCGGCCAGGTCTTGCCTTCGGTGACGCGGGAATTTTTTGGAAGCGTGATCTCGACCATTGTCAGTATACCCGCGCCTTCGGTTCGATATAGGCGATGTCGTTGGTCATCGTGTAGGCATGAACTGGACGGTAATCGATCGTGACCTTGCCGGTCCTGGGATCGAGCCACGCCAGCGTGTGTTTCATCCAGTTCTTGTCGTCTCGATCGGGATAATCCTCGCGGGCATGCGAGCCGCGGCTTTCGGTGCGATTCTGCGCCGAATCCATCGTCACAACGGCCTGCGCGATCAGGTTGTCGAGCTCCAGCGTCTCGATCAGATCGGAATTCCAGACCAGCGAACGGTCGGTGACGCGAATCTCCGGCATCTGGTCGAACACCTGATGAATCAGCTTGTGGCCTTCATCCAGGGTTTCGCCGGTGCGGAACACCGCGCAATTGGTCTGCATCACCTTCTGCATCTTCAGGCGCAGGTCGGCGGTTGGCGCCGTGCCGGAGGCGTGGCGGAACTTGTCGAGGCGGCTGAGCGCCAGATCGGCGGAGTCGGACGGCAATTCTGCATGTTTGCTGCCGGCTTCGACGGTTTCGGCGCAGCGCAATGCGGCGGCGCGGCCGAACACCACCAGATCGATCAGCGAGTTCGAGCCCAGACGGTTGGCGCCGTGCACCGACACGCAGGCGGCTTCGCCGATCGCCATCAGGCCGGGGACGACCGCGTCGGGATCGCCGCTCTTCTTGGTCAGCACCTCGCCGTGGAAATTGGTGGCAATGCCGCCCATGTTGTAATGCACGGTCGGCAGCACCGGGATCGGTTCCTTGGTGAGATCGACGCCGGCGAAGATGTGCGCGGATTCGGAAATGCCGGGCAGCCGTTCGGCCAGCACGCTGGGATCGAGATGATCGAGATGCAGATAGATGTGATCCTTGTTCTTGCCGACGCCGCGGCCTTCGCGGATTTCGATGGTCATGGAGCGCGAGACGACATCGCGTGAGGCGAGGTCCTTGGCCGAGGGCGCATAGCGCTCCATGAAGCGCTCGCCTTCCGAATTGACCAGATAGCCGCCTTCGCCGCGCGCGCCTTCGGTGATCAGGCAGCCCGCGCCGTAGATACCGGTGGGATGGAATTGCACGAATTCCATGTCCTGCAGTGGCAGGCCGGCGCGCAGCACCATTGCATTGCCGTCGCCGGTGCAAGTATGCGCGGAGGTCGCCGAGAAATAGGCGCGGCCATAGCCGCCGGTCGCCAGCACGGTGGTCTTGGCGCGGAAGCGATGCATCGAGCCGTCATCGAGCTTGAGCGCGATCACGCCGCGGCAGCGGCCTTCCTCATCCATGATGAGATCGATGGCGAAATATTCGATGAAGAATTCCGCCGAATGCCGCAGCGATTGCGCATAGAGCGTGTGCAGGATGGCGTGACCGGTGCGGTCGGCGGCGGCGCAGGTGCGCTGCGCGGTGCCCTTGCCGAAATGGGTGGTCATGCCGCCGAACGGGCGCTGATAGATCTTGCCGTCGTCGGTGCGCGAAAATGGCACGCCCCAGTGTTCCAGTTCGTACACCGCGGCCGGAGCCTCGCGCACCATGTATTCGATCGCGTCCTGGTCGCCGAGCCAGTCGGCGCCCTTGACGGTGTCGTACATGTGCCAGCGCCAATCATCCTCGCCCATATTGCCAAGCGAGGCCGAGATGCCGCCTTGCGCAGCCACCGTGTGCGAGCGGGTGGGGAACACCTTGGTGATGCAGGCGGTCTTCAGTCCCGCCTGCGAACAGCCGACCACGGCGCGCAAGCCCGCGCCGCCGGCGCCGACCACCACAACGTCAAAGGTGTGATCCTCGATCGGATAGGCCTTGCCGTTCACGCCAGGCGCCGCACCGTTACGTCCGTTCGCGGCCATGTCAGACTCCAAAAGACAGCTTGAGGATCGCGTAGATGCAGCAGAGCGCGATCGTGAAGCAGAAGAAGGTGTTGAGGATCAGCCAGGTCAGCTTCGACTCGGAATGGATGTAGTCCTCGATGATCACCTGCATGCCCAGCCACATATGATAGGTGGAGCTGATGACAAACAGCATCATCACGATCGAGACGAAGGGAGAGCCGAGGATCTGCGCCGTCGCGGCATGATTGCGGCCGATCAGGCCGGCCACGATCAGCACGAAGGCGATGGTGAGCGGAATGAGCGCGACTGCGGAGACGCGCTGATGCCAGAAATGCTTGGTGCCGGATTTTGCTGAACCGAGATAACGGACGCGCGCCAGCGGCGTGCGCATGCTGCGCTGTTTGCTCATGATGCGCCTCCCGTCACCAGCAGGCCAACGATCCACAGCAACAGCGTCAGTCCGATCGAGCCGATCAGGTTCGCCAGAGCGAGCCACTCGCGCTCCACCGGACCGAAGCCGCGGCCGGTGTCCCAGATCAGATGGCGGATGCCGCCCAGCATGTGATGGATCAGCGCCCATGTGTAGCCGAACAGCACAAGCTGGCCGACAAGGCTTTCCATCGCCCACTGGAACTTTCCATAAGCGGTCGGACCGGATGCCGCCGCCAGCAGCCACCAGGCCAGCAGCAATGTGCCGAAATACAAAGCCGCGCCGGTGATGCGATGCACGATCGACATCATCATCGTCAGCATCGGCTTGTAGATCTGCAGATGCGGCGAGAGTGGCCGCAGGCTGGCCGGTGAAGGCTTGAGATCGGCCATGATGCGCTCCGTAAACAGGTCTGGAGATCGGTGGTGTGGTTCAGGCAGAAATGCCGATCCCGGCCGCAATCCGAGGAGCATTTTTTCAGCGGATAGAGATACCGCTGGTTCATTAACTTCTAAACTTCGTCAATAACGAAGTACCATCAAGAAAATACAGGCCGCAATATCTATTTGGCGTAGTTTGCCTTCTCCAAAATTGAAGGCTATGTTTTTTTATGCGCTTCGATCTGGCCGATTTGAGTCTTTTTCGCCATGTGGTGGAAGCTGGAAGCATCACCCACGGCGCCGCCCGGGCCCGTCTGGCCCTGGGAGCGGCCAGTACCCGTATCCGCAACATGGAAGACACCCTGGGGGCGCCGCTCCTGGTGCGCGGACGCCTTGGCGTGAAGCCGACGCAGGCCGGCCGCACGCTGCTGCAGCACGCCCGCACGTTGCTGGCGCAGGCCGAGCGTTTGCGCGAGGACCTCGGCGCCTATGCCGGCGGCGTCGCCGGCCAGGTCACGGTGCTGTCCAACACTAACGCGCTGACCGAGTTCCTGCCGGAAACGCTGAGTTCGTTTCTCACCACGCATCGCAATGTCAGCATCGACCTCGAGGAGCGCCTGAGCGACGAGATCGTCGATCTGATCGCCGAAGGCGTCGCCGATATCGGCATCATCGCCGGCACCGTCGATGCCGGACGCCTGATGACCTATCCGTTCCGCAGCGATCGTTTCGTGCTGGTAGTGGCGCGCGATCATCCTCTGGCAAACCGGGCCAAGATCGCCTTCGCCGATGTGCTGGATTACGATTTTGTCGGACTCGATCGCGCCAGCGCCTTGCAGCGTTTTCTGGCCGGCAAGGCCGACCGCGTCGGGCGGCCCTTACGTTTGCGGATTCAGTTGCGCAGTTTCGACGCGGTCTGCCGTCTGGTGGAGCACAATGTCGGTGTCGGCATCGTGCCGGAGACGACGGCGCAGCGCGCCGCGAAGACAATGGCGATCACGGCGGTGGCGCTCGATGACGCCTGGGCGCCGCGCGACCTGACCATCTGCATTCGCGACTTCGACGCGTTGCCGCCTTACGCGCAACAACTCGTTCATCACTTGCGCGCCGTGAACGGCTGATCTCAGCGCGGAATCAGGACCCAGTAATCGAGATCCAGGATGACGGCGGGATCGTCCTGCTCGCCGGCCTTGAGCGGGAAATCCTCGCAGGACCGGTTCTTCGTCGCCACGCTACGCACGCGCAGGGCGCCGACATCGGCGCGTCGCGGCAATTCGGAGGTGGCGAGAATTTCCGACCATGCAAACACCGTATCGCCCGCGAAAAGCGGCGCGACATGCCGGCCGCCATTGATCGCGCCGATATGGAATGCGTTGGCGAGTCCGTTGAACGACAATGCGCGCGCCAGCGAAATCACGTGGCCGCCATAGATCAGCCGGCGGCCGAAGCGGCCCTTGCTCTCGGCGAAGTTGTTGAAATGGATGCGCGCCGTGTTCTGGTAAAGGCGCGTCGCCATCTGGTGTTCGGCTTCCTCGACCGTGATGCCGTCGACATGGTCGATCTTCTCCCCGATGCGATAGTCGCCGAATTTGTGCGCCGAACCCGACAGTGTCGTATCGAATGCGCCGACATTGATCGGCGGACAGGCGTCGCCCAGCAGATTCGGCTCCACCGCCGTCGGCAGACGCGGAATGTGGTCGGCGGGAGCGGCGGCGGCTTCATCGCGCTTTCGCACCATCACCCAGCGCACATATTCCAACACCAGCGTTCCGTCCTGTCGGAAGCCGCTGGAACGGACCGACACGATCCCGGTTTTGCGGTTGGAATTTTCCTTCAGTCCGATGACTTCGGAGACTGCGGTCAATGTGTCGCCGGGATAAACCGGCTGCAGGAAGCGGCAATTCGCATAACCGAGATTGGCCACAGCATTGAGCGAGATGTCGGGCACCGTCTTGCCGAAGACGATGTGAAACACCAGAAGATCGTCAATTGGGGCGTGATGATAACCGATCGCCTGCGCGAAAGCATCGGAAGATTGCACGGCGAAACGCGGTCCGAAAATTCCGTTGTAGATTGCGACGTCTCCGACGGTAACCGTGCGCGGCGTCGCATGACGGATGGTTTGTCCGAGCCGGAAGTCTTCGAAAAAATTGCCTGAACTTGTCTTTGTCATTGCTCGATCAATCGCGTGAAATAGGAAGCTCTCTATAGCGCAGCTCGACCCGGTCACGAAGCCGTGAGATTGGGCAGGCCGGGAAACCTTCGTACAAAGCCCCCCGTAGCTCCTGCCGACGATGCGATGGACACCAGGCATCCCATAAAGTCGAGGGACCGGCCTTCGCAGGCGTCGTCGCCGGCGGCTTGCCGCCGATCAATCCGGAAGGGAGCATTCCAATGTCGAAGCGTTATACCTTGCTTGCTGTGGCCGCCCTGCTCGCGGTCGCGGCTCCTGCTTATGCCCAGAACAACCCGATGGTCGGCGGCGCGCCGATGTATTCCAACAAGAACATCGTCGAGAACGCCGTGAACTCCAAGGACCACACCACGCTGGTCGCAGCGGTGAAGGCGGCCGGTCTGGTGGACACCTTGTCCGGCAAGGGCCCGTTCACGGTGTTCGCGCCGACCAATTCGGCCTTCGCCAAATTGCCCGCCGGTACGGTCGAAACGCTGGTGAAGCCTGAAAACAAGGCGACGCTGACCAAGATCCTGACCTGCCATGTGGTCGCTGCGAACGCGATGTCGTCTGCGATCAACAAGATGATCGCCGACGACAAGGGCACGCATCCGGTGAAGACCGTCGGCGGCTGCGTCCTGCAGGCCAAGAAGACCGGCAACAAGATCACGCTGACCGACGAGAAGGGCGGGGTCGCGACCGTGACGATCGCCGACGTCCGTCAGTCGAACGGCGTCATCCATGTGATCGACAGCGTTTTGCTGCCGTTGAGCTGATGTTGCAATAAAGCCGGAACGCCGGGGTTATCCCCGGTGTTCCGTCATTGCATTCTGATCGATTCGTCAGGTCAAAAATCTGGTAGCCATCGCGATGAGCGTGACCACAGCCAGTCCTTCGATGACATCAAATACCGCGCCGCAGGTCATTCACCCGCTATGGGTACGCGTCACGCACTGGATCAACGCCGTCGCAATGGTCGTCATGATCATGTCGGGCTGGCAGATCTATAATGCCTCGCCGCTGTTTCCGTTCGTCTTTCCGCGCGAGATCACGCTCGGCGGCTGGCTCGCCGGCGCCCTGCTCTGGCATTTCGCGGCGATGTGGCTGCTGGTGATCAACGGTATCGTTTACGTGACCCTGGGCGTTCTGACCGGACGCTTCCGCCGAAAATTTCTGCCGATCAGCCCGCACGCTGTTGTTGCCGACGTCAGGGCCGCATTGACGTTCCGGCTCTCGCACGATGACTTGTCGATCTACAATGCAGTTCAAAAACTGCTTTACCTCGGTGTCATTCTTGCCGGGTTCGTTGTGGTGCTTTCAGGTCTTGCAATCTGGAAGCCGGTGCAGCTGCAGATGCTGACGGCCATCTTCGGCGGCTATGACGCCGCCCGCTATGTGCATTTCTTCGCGATGGCGGGAATCGTCGGATTTCTAATCATTCATGTGGTGCTGGCGCTGCTTGTGCCAAAAACCCTGCGCAGCATGATCACGGGCCGCTGAGGAGATCGGCATGAGACGCAAACGCATTCCCGGCGTCGATCCCAAACTTCTGATCAGGGATGCGGCGAAGCTGCGACCCGATTTCGCGCGGCGCTCTTTTCTGCGCGGCATGGCGAGTCTCGGCACGCTCACGTTTCTCACCGGCTGCGATGTCGTTGACGGATTTTCCGCCGAGAAAGTCCTGCGCAAGATGTCCGAGCTCAATGATGGCGCGCAGGCGTGGCTGTTCGATCCAGGCCAATTGGCGCCGGAATATCCGGACAGCGCGATCACGCGGCCATTCCCGTTCAACGCCTATTATCCCGAAGAGGATGCGCCGGAAGTCGATGCAAGGGATTTCAAGCTGGAAGTCGGCGGACTGGTCGACAGCAAGAATTCATGGACGCTCGACGAACTCTATGCGCTGCCGCAGGAGAAGCAGATCACGCGCCATATTTGCGTCGAAGGCTGGAGCGCGATCGGAAGCTGGACCGGCGTGCGGCTGAGCGAATTCCTCCGCCGTGTCGGGGCCGACACGCGCGCCAGATATGTTTGGTTCCAGTGTGCCGAAGGCTATTCCAACACCATCGACATGGCGACGGCGCTGCATCCGCAGACCCAGCTCAGCTTCAGATTCGACAACGAGATCCTGCCGCGCAAATACGGGTTTCCGATGAAATGCCGGATGCCGACCAAGCTCGGCTTCAAGAATCCCAAGCATGTGGTCGCCGTCCATGTGACCAACAGCGATCTCGGCGGCTATTGGGAAAATCAGGGCTACAATTGGCATAGCGGGCTCTAGGAGCGCCTTGCCAACCGTCGCTGCGCCCTTTAGCACTCCGCGCGGCATTCCAACGGTAGCGAGGCGTGGTGATGGCGACCCATAAGCTCCTTCTTCTCCCCGGTGACGGCATTGGCCCGGAAGTCATGGCCGAGGTGAAGAAACTCATCAAATTCTTTAACGACAAGGGCCTGGGCCGCTTCGAGACCGAGGACGGTCTGGTAGGCGGGGCCGCCTATGATGCCCACAAGGTCGCGATCACCGACGAGACCATGGACAAGGCGAAGGCCGCCGATGCGGTGATCTTTGGCGCCGTGGGCGGACCCAAATGGGACGGCGTGGCCTATGACGTGCGGCCGGAAGCCGGCCTGCTGCGACTGCGCAAGGATCTCGCGCTGTACGCCAATCTGCGGCCGGCGGTGACCTATCCTGCGCTCGCCGACGCCTCGTCGCTCAAGCGCGAGCTGGTCGAGGGCCTCGACATCATGATCGTGCGCGAATTGACGGGCGGCGTGTATTTCGGCGAACCGAAGACCATCACCGATCTCGGCAATGGTCAGAAGCGCGCCATCGACACGCAGGTCTACGACACCTACGAGATCGAGCGCATATCGCGTGTCGCCTTCGAGCTCGCGCGCAAGCGCCGCAACAAGGTGACGTCGATGGAAAAGCGCAACGTCATGAAGAGCGGCCTGTTGTGGAACGAGGTGGTGACGCAGGTCCACCAGCGCGAATTCAAGGACGTGCAGCTCGAACATATGCTGGCCGACGCCGGCGGCATGCAGCTGGTGCGCAATCCCAAGCAGTTCGACGTTATCGTCACCGACAATCTGTTCGGCGACATGCTGTCCGATGTGGCCGCGATGCTGACGGGCTCGCTGGGCATGCTGGCGTCGGCCTCGCTGGGCGAGGTCAATCCGAAAACGAAGAAGCGTCAAGCGCTTTACGAGCCGGTGCATGGCTCCGCGCCCGACATTGCCGGCAAGGGCCTCGCCAATCCGATCGCGATGATCGCGTCCTTCGGAATGGCGCTGCGCTACTCGTTCAACATGGGCAAGGAAGCCGACCTGATCGATCAGGCGATTGCCGCCGCGCTTGCGAGCGGCCTGCGGACCGGGGATATCGCCGGACCGGGCACAAAAACCGTCGGTACGGCCGAGATGGGTGCAGCAATCATCGGCGAGATGGAAAAACTCTCAGGCTAGCCCGGATGCCGCCCGGCGGCGCCCAGGCGGAATTTCTGCCCGGCGCAACAAAAACGCGCGGTCCATGCCGCGCGTTTTTTTCAAGACCGATGAGGCAAGCGATCAATATCGCTGCGGCACGTCCCATGGATCGTTGAACGGCCGGCGGTCCCACCCGAAGCTCGGTCCCAGCGCGCTTTCCATCGCCGAATAGCCGTAAGGAATGGCGTAGTCGGTGAATTTCCGCTCTCCGGGCAATACTTCGGTTCCGGCATCGAGATAGGAGCGCTGCCGCACCGTCACACGGGAACGCGGCCGGGCCTGCGGGGTGTAGTAGCGGTCACCCGCGTAATATTCGACCCGCTTCTTGCGCGCCGCATCGGCGGGGCTGGCTGCGATCATTAACGCCCCGGCTGCGGCTGCGGTCATCGCGGCAAACGTCAAAATCCGCATTTCCAGTGCCCTCGCTAAGTCCTTCGATTCAAACGCAGCTTATGCGATTTTGGTTCAGCCCGACAGGGGCCTGATCGACGCAATGCAGCATGGCCGGACTGAATACCGCACCTGTTGCAGATTGACCACCTGCCAGAACGTATTAGAATTATTGAATACGTGACGTGATGACGTTGCGAATAATCAAAGGCGCGGCATGGCGATGCCGGGCGCAGGGGAGAGCAAGAATGTCCAAGATCGAGCGATCTGTCGAGGAATTGTATGCGGAGGACCCGGAACGGGCCGATGCGGTGGTGTTCGGGCGCGGAACTGGCGTCAACCGGCGCGGCTTTCTTGGGGGCGCTGGTTTGGCCGCAATGGGTGCTGCGGTTGGGGGCGCCATACCTTTTGGAAGCAACATGCCAGGCGGGTTGATTCCGGCGGCCTTCGCCCAAGACAAGCCCGCCGCGGCGCCTGCTGCTCCCAAAGGGCCCCAGCCCCTTAACTTCCCCGGCAAGGACCCAAAGCTGGTCTTGCTTGGGGACCGGCCTCTGGTGGCCGAAACGCCGGAAAGTTTGCTCAACGACGCCACGACGCCGATCGACAAATTCTTTATCCGCAACAATGGTCAGGTTCCGGAGGAAGCCAAGAATCCGGAGGCCTGGAAAATCGTTGTCGACGGAGAGGTCAATAAGAAGCTCGAAATCACGCTGGGCGAACTGAAGAAAAAATTCAAACCGGTGTCGCAATTCATGGTGATGGAATGCGGCGGCAACGGCCGCTCGTTCTTCACGCCGCAGGCGCGGGGCAACCAATGGACCAATGGCGGCGCAGGCTGCGCGGAATGGACCGGCGTTCGCCTCGTCGATGTGCTGAAGGCGGCCGGCGTGAAATCATCGGCGGTGTTCAGTGGTCACTATGGCGCCGATCCGCATCTGTCGGGCGATACCAGCAAGCCGGCGCTGTCACGCGGCGTGCCGATCAAGAAATTGATGGATCCGAACAATCTGATCGTCTGGAACATGAACGGCAAGCCGCTGATGAACATTCATGGCGGTCCGGTGCGTCTGATCGTTCCCGGTTGGCCAGGCTCGGTGTCGGCGAAGTGGCTGACCCGGATCTGGGTGCGCGACAAGATTCATGACGGTCAGGGCATGGGCGGAACGTCCTATCGTGTCACTATCAAGCCGATGGTTCCGGGCGACAAGGCCGATGACAAGAATTTTCGCGATCTTGAATCCATGCCGGTACGCTCGATCATCACCAATCCGGCAAATGGTTCGAAACTCGCGGCCGGCACCCGCAAGCTCGATCTGCGCGGTGCCGCATGGGCCGGCGACAATATCGTGCGCTCGGTGGAGATTTCGACCGACTATGGGGCGAGCTGGAAAGCCACGAAACTCGGCGAGCCGCGCAATCGCTACGACTGGCAGCGCTGGACCGGAAGCGTGTCGTTTCCATCCGACGGCTACTACGAAATCTGGGCGCGGGCGACGGATTCGCGCGGCATCCATCAGCCTCATGTCGCCGGTAACTGGAATCCGCAAGGCTACGGCGCAAACCCGATGCATCGGATCGCCGTTTTGGTTGGCTGACGTATGAAAGCGAAACACAGGATCTTTTCCGCCGCGCGTTATGCGCGGCGGTTTCTCCTCTCGGCATCGGTTGGGATTTTTGCGCTGTTTGTGGCGGGCGGAGCAGGTTTTGCGCAGGCCCCGCAATTCGCACCGCGCGACGAAACGCCGGATGAATTTCCGGCCGGCGCGGGACGCGACGAGACTTTCTATGCCTGCACCGCCTGTCATAATTTCAAGCTGGTGGCGGCGCAGGGCATGAGCCGCCGGCAATGGGAAGATTCGCTGGAATGGATGGTGACCAAGCACAACATGCCGCGGCTCGACGATGCCGACCGCAAGGTGGTGCTGGATTATCTGGAAGCAACCTATCCGCCGCGAGCGCCGGCAGGCGGCGGCTGGCAGAACCCGTTCCTGAAGCGCTAGTTTTCAGCGCGCCGACATGCGTCCACGCAATGTCGACAGTACCGACTTGCCGGCGTCGCCGGGACGCTTCGGGGTTGCATAGAGAAGCGGATCGCGCTGGCCGCAGAAATTGCGCTTGAGTTCCGCCTGCGCGAACAGTTTTGCGATGTCGGGGTCGCTGCCGGCCGACATCAGCGTCAGCTTGTCGAGCGCGCAGGCCATTGCGCTGCGGTCGACAATCGCGTCCATGCTGCAGGACAGGCCGGCAATCTGCAGCCGCGGCTCATCGAAGGCGCGAGTGAAGCCGACGCAATGTCCTCCGCCGAAGCGGCCGATGGCGAAGTCGACGGTGGAGACCGGACCGAACTTTGTCTCGATCGGCAACGAGGCGCGCATGCTTGTTGTCGGGCCGAATTCGGCCGCGCGTTTTTCGATCTCGCTCGCCGGGTCGGAAAAACGCTGGAGTTCGGTGCCGGGGCGATAGATTTCGATCATGACGTGACGCACCGACTGGCCGGGCTCGCCCCATGTAAGAACGTCCTTGCGGCCGCCGCCGTCGCCGTGACGCTGGATCACATAGCGGTGATCGTCCGACACGTCGGTGAGGCTCAAGTGGAAAGCCGGATAAGGTTTGGCGACGTTGATCCATTCCGGGCGCGCGACCGGCTCCATCGCGGCGACGATCGGTGCGGGTTGGAACATTTCCGCCGCGAAGACGGACACGGCGCCAATACCTCCGAGATAGGCCAATGTGCGCACGAATGTGCCGCGCCATGATTGAGCCATGGCGTCGAGCAGGGGGTTGGACGGCGGCGGCGCCGGGCGCCGGAATTCGATGGATTTGAGATGCTTCAGAACGGACGCGAAGACCGCCTTTGATGCTGCGACACATCCCGCGAACGCCATTCCGCTCAAGGGAATGCCCGCGCTTGCAAGCGTGTACACCCATGCGGAGACGGCGCCGGCCATGGGGCGCGCGGATTGGGTCGCGTCCTGAAGACGTTCCCGCTGAAACTCGACTTGCGATTTGACCCATGCCAGGGCCGGATTTTCCGGCGCAGTCACGGGCGGCAGGGACGGGGAAACCCGGCGTTTTCCGAAAGACCGGGGCTGAACGGCTTGCAACGCGGCCTCCATGACCGGCCTTTTCTAGGCCGGCGTTGTATTCGCCGCATTTCTCGCTTAGAAGCGCCTCCGTTCCGGTTTCCGTGGTATCGGTTTCCGGGCCATTTTCCGCCGGAGAGTCAACGATGGGTTACAAGGTCGCGGTTGTCGGTGCCACAGGGAATGTGGGCCGCGAGATGCTCGCAATTCTGGCCGAGCGGCGTTTCCCCGCCGACGAGGTGGTCGCGCTTGCGTCGCGCCGTTCGCTCGGCACCGAGGTCTCCTATGGTGAAAAGACGCTTAAGGTCAAAGCGCTCGAGCATTACGATTTTTCCGACATCGATATCTGCCTGATGTCCGCCGGCGGCGCCGTCTCCAAGGAATGGTCGCCGAAGATCGCCGCGGCCGGCGCGGTGGTGATCGACAATTCATCGACCTGGCGCATGGATCCGGATGTGCCGCTGGTGGTGCCGGAGGTGAATGCCGACGCCGTCGCCGGTTTCCGCAAGAAGGGCATCATCGCCAATCCGAACTGCTCGACGGCGCAACTCGTGGTCGTGCTGAAGCCGCTGCATGACAAGGCGAGGATCAAGCGCGTGGTGGTCTCGACCTATCAGTCGGTGTCGGGCGCCGGCAAGGACGGCATGGACGAACTCGATCGGCAGACCAAGGCGCTCTATTCGCTCGGCGAAGTCGAAACCAAGAAATTTCCCAAGCGCATTGCCTTCAATGTGATTCCGCAGATCGACGTCTTTATGGATGACGGCTCGACGAAGGAAGAATGGAAGATGGTGGTTGAGACCAAGAAAATTCTCGATCCCAAGATCAAGCTGAACGCGACCTGCGTGCGCGTGCCGGTGTTCATCGGCCATTCCGAGGCGGTGAATATCGAATTCGAGACTCCGATCACCACCGACGAAGCGCACGAAGTTCTGCGCCGGGCGCCGGGAGTTCTTGTGGTCGACAGGCGAGAGCCGGGCGGTTACGCGACGCCGCACGAAGCGGCCGGCGAAGACGCGACCTATGTCAGCCGCGTTCGCGAAGATCCGACGGTCGAGAACGGTCTTGTGCTGTGGTGCGTAGCAGACAATCTGCGCAAGGGTGCTGCGCTCAACGCCATCCAGATCGCCGAAGCCCTGATCAACCGCAAGCTGATCGAGGCGAAGAAGAAGGCGGCGTAACTTGCTTTATCCCTCCCCCTTTCAGGGAGAGGTGAAGGCAAGATCAAAACCTCGGCTCTCCGAACACCCGGTCGTGATAATTCTGCGCCACAGGTTCGAATGTGTCCGTCTCGGGATTGAGCACCGAGAGTTTTCCCGTGGCGACGCCGAAATAGGCCGCGTGCAGCTCGAGCTTCTTGCGCTCGGCCAGAATGCGCACGCAGGGAAAGGTCATCAGGTTGTCCAGCGTCTTGACCAGCGAGGCTTGTTCGAGCTGGGTCAGGTAATCCGCCATCGGCCGCTCGCCGCGCGGCCCTACCGTTTTCGCGGCCGGCGCGATCAACGCCATCCAGTGTCCGATGAAATCGCCCGGCGACAGCGGTGCGGAATCCTCCGCAAAAGCGCGGATGCCGCCGCATTGCGCGTGTCCCAGCACGACAATGTGCTTCACCTTCAGCGCCTGTACCGCAAATTCCAAAGCCGCCGAAACCGCGCGCTGCGCGCCGTCCGGCGTGTAGGGCGGCACCAGATTGGCGACATTGCGCACGACGAACAATTCGCCGGGATGGGCGTCGAAAACCACTTCGGGCGACACCCGCGAGTCGCAACAGCCGATCACCATGATCTCGGGCGACTGGCCTTTTTCGGCCAGCTCGCGATAACGGCTTTGCTCCTCGATCAGACGGCCGGACAGGAAGTTGCCGTAGCCTTCGACGAGACGTTGTGGGAAGCTCATATGATTACTCTGCGATGTCGCTCCGTGCCGACCGCCGCCCCGGCGGCTCGGCCGACCTTCCGATATGGCACGCGGCTTCCGAATACAATATCGGTCGCCGAGGTCATCAGAACCGTTCGCCGCGGATTACCTGCACGTCGGAGACGCTGACGATGGCGATCTGGCGGGTAATCAGCGGGCGGATGGCGGTCATCAGGCCGGGAGCTGCGTCGGGGCTTACGATCAGCACGACGACAACCATCCGCCCTGCGTCGGTCGCCAGGCCTTCGCGGCTCCAGCTGCCATGGTGGCCGCGGCCGGCGATCGCCGGGAGAACTGTATAGCCGGACACGTTGGCATCATCGAGGATGCCGAGCAGCCGGTTGAGGAGGGGGGCCTCCACCACGATCTCAACTCTCTTTTTGGCGTGCATCTCCATGGCGGCCTCGCGGTCACGAACCGATTACGCTGCGGGCGATCCAGACATAGGTCGGGATGCCGAGCGTGAGATTGAAGGGAAAAGTGATGCCGAGCGACAGCGTCAGATAGATCGACGCGTTCGCTTCCGGCAGCGCAAGCCGCATCGCGGCAGGCACGGCGATGTAGGAGGCGGAGGCCGCAAGCGTCAGCAGCAACGTCGAGCCGCCTGTGGACAACCCAAGCAGCCAGCAGACCGGCAGTGTTAGCGCCGCACTGACAAGCGGCATGTAAAGCCCGAACAAGATTACCGGCGCGGACAATTGCCGGCGTCCTTCGCGTAGACCGCGGCCGGCGATCAGACCCATGTCGAGCAGGAACAGGCAAAGTACGCCAAGAAACAGATCGCCGATAAACGGCTTGATCATCTCGTAGCCCCGCGCGCCGGTGATCCAGCCGATAATGAAAGCGCCGATCAGCATGACGACGGAGGAATTACCGGCTACCTCCCGCAGCATGCGGCCCAGCGGCTCGTCACCGGCGCAGTCCGAATAGCGGCGAGCGATCAGTAACGCGACCAGGATCGCCGGAGCTTCCATGCCGGCGGCCACTGCGACCAGATAGCCTTCGTAATCAAGGCCCATGGACTGGAGCGCCTGGGTGCTGGCGATGAAGGTGACGATCGAAATCGACCCGTAATGTGCAGCGGTCGCGGCGGCGTCGATTGCCGACAATCTGCTGGTCAGGCGTAACAGCAGGAATGCGAGACATGGAATGAGGAGCGACAGCGCGATACCGCTGAGGATGGTGGCGACCATGCGCGCGCTGACGCCTGAGGCCGCCACCTGCGCGCCGCCCTTGAAACCGATCGCCATCATCAGGTAGAGGGCGAGCCCTTTTGCGATCGCCTCAGGGACCACGAGATCGGATTTTGCCAATGCGGCCAGGAGGCCCAGAGCGAAGAACAGAACCATCGGCGAGAGCAGATTCTGCGTGGCAAGACTGAGAACGTCGCTCAAGGATTTTCTCCGGGGCCGCATGATGATGCAGGACATGCCACTCGGCTTCGGCGAGCCGACTATCACGCCCAGATCGCCATCGGCAACCCGTAAGCATCGCGCGGGGGCCGTTCCGGAAAAGGCTGTGCATTGCCTGCATGAATCCGCCGTGCAATGGAGCCGCAAGCCAGGGCGTCGAGCAGGTCGTCGACTCCCGCCCCTTTGGGGGGTCGTCCTTCGACTGCGGCGATGGGCAGGCCCGCCGCGATCACTCGTCGTAATCCTTCGCATAGACCGCGGACCGCGACGGAACCGAGAAGACCGACGATTGCCTTTGACCCAGAAGGGGGCGAACCGCGTTTTCAGCATCACGTCCCCCGGGCCCGGTCCGATCGGGCAAGCCGATCGGCATGTCGATGGCGACGATGGCGGGATTTTCAGGCGCGGCGGCAAGCTCGGCAAAGCGCCTGTACACGGTGATTTTCATGTCTTCGCCGGATGGTCTGACAAGGACGGTGATCCAGCCGCCGGCGCATCCATCGACGCCGGCGAGCCAGATATCCGGCCGGCCCATTCGACCTTTGTCGCTCATGCTGCACGCTGGCATGCCGCGCCCGGTCCCGCTAGGTTCGTTTGATTACCGTTGGGGGAGTTCATGACGATCCGGCCGCGCCGCTCCGTTCTCTACATGCCGGGCTCGAATGCCCGCGCCATTGAAAAAGCCCGCTCGCTGCCGGCCGACGGTGTGATTCTGGATCTCGAAGACGCGGTCGCACCCGACGCCAAGGCCGACGCACGCAAGCAGGTGGCGGAAGCTGTGAAAGCCGGGGGTTTCGGCGCGCGCGAGGTGTTTATCCGAGTCAACGCCATTGATACGCCCTGGCATGCCGACGATCTGACGGCAGCGGCGCGCGCCGCGCCGGACGGCATTCTGGTCCCGAAAATATCAAATCCCGGGCAGCTTGAAATGCTGGGCCAGCGGCTCCTGGACATGGGCACCGATCGCAAGACCCGCATCTGGGCGATGATCGAGACGCCGATCGCCATTCTCAACATTCAGGCCATCGCGGCGGCGGCGAAAGACTCGGAAACGCGGCTGTCGGGTTTCGTGCTGGGCACCAACGATCTCGCCAAGGAAACCGGAGCGCGTCTTTTGCCAGGACGCTGGCCGATGCTGCCATGGCTGACCACCTGCGTGCTGGCGGCGCGGGCATTCGGAATTTCCCTTCTCGACGGGGTCTACAACGATATCAGCGACGCCGAAGGTTTTGTGCGGGAATGCCAGCAGGCGCGCGATCTCGGGATGGACGGCAAGACACTGATTCATCCCAACCAGATCGCGCCATGCAACGACGCGTTTTCACCCGCCGCCGAAGAAGTGACGCAGGCCAAGAAAATCATCGCGGCTTTCGACCAGCCGGAGAACAGGGACAAGGGCGTGGTGCAGCTCGATGGCCGCATGGTCGAACGCATGCATGCCGATATCGCACGACGAACCGTTGCCATTGCCGACGCGATTGCGGCGCGTCAGTAAATTTCTCTTCACCTCCTCCTGAATGGGGAGGAAGAAGAAACTGCGCGCCGAGAAACGGAGAGCCTCGCCATGTCGCTCGAGTTCTATCTTGCCTATGTCGTCGCCTGCATCGTGGTGGTAATCGTGCCCGGCCCGACCGTGACCGTGATCATCGCCAATTCGCTGCGTTATGGCGCGAGCGCGGGCTTGCTGAACGTGGCCGGGACGCAGCTCGGGCTCGGCCTGATGATGCTGATCGTGATCTTGGGCCTCGCCTCGATCATCGAGACGGCAGGGTTCTGGTTCGACTGGCTGCGGTTGGCCGGTGCGGCCTATCTGATCTGGCTCGGACTCAAGCTGTTCACGTCGAGCGGGGCGTTCGATGCGCCCGGGCAGGCGCCGAAGCCGCGCGGCGGCTTTTTTCTGCAGGGTTTTCTGGTGCTGATGAGCAATCCGAAGGCGCTGTTGCTGTTCGGCGCCTTCATTCCGCAATTCGTCGATCCGAAGGGCGATTACATCGGACAGGTGGTCCTGCTCGGCGTCACCGCGATGGCGACGGCGGCGATTTTCGATTCGCTCTACGCCATTCTGGTCGGGCGGGCGGGACAAATCCTGTCGCGATCGCGGGTGCGTCTGCTGTCGAGGATCAGCGGCGCATTTCTGATCGGCGGCGGCGTCTGGATGGCGTTGATGCGGGCGCGCTAGCGCGACACATCGAAGGACATTTTATTCCGGCAATGTGTGGACGAAAACCGGCCCGCGCCGAAAGCCGGCATGCAGGCAAATGAAGCGGACCGGCTTCGGTCCGGCGGCGGCTTCGTAGGTCGCCTTGCCGTGATAGATCGTCGATACGAATTGCATCCCGACCTGATCGACATACTTGTCTTCGCTGACGCTTGAGCGGTCGATCATGAAGCGGCGAAACGCCGGGTTCTGTTTTCGGAACTGAAGCCCGCCATAGCGCTCGCATTGCCGCAGGCCGTCGAACTTCGTGCGCTGCGCCGACGCCGATGCCGGCAGCATCAGCGTTGCGGCCACCGCCATCAGCAGGAACGCCTTTACAGACGGTCTCATTAAAACCAGGGACGCTGGGCTTTGACGCTGTTCTCGAACGTGTCGATCTTGCTCTTCTTCACCATCGTCAGCCCGATATCGTCGAGTCCGTTGAGCAGACAATGCTTGCGGAAGGCGTCGATCTCGAACTTGATCACGCCGCCATCGGGGCCGCGGATTTCCTGCTTTTCGAGATCGATGGTCAGCGTGGCGTTGGCGCCGCGGTCGGCGTCCTCGAACAGCTTCTCGAGTTCTTCCGGCGTGACGCGGATCGGCAGGATGCCGTTCTTGAAGCTGTTGTTGTAGAAAATGTCGCCGAACGAGGTCGAGATCACGCAGCGGATGCCGAAGTCGAGCAGCGCCCAGGGCGCGTGTTCGCGTGAAGAGCCGCAGCCGAAATTGTCGCCCGCCACCAGGATCTTGGCGTTGCGATAGGCCGGCTTGTTGAGCATGAAATCCGGGTTCTCGCTGCCGTCGTCGTTGTAACGCTTTTCCGAGAACAGACCCTTGCCGAGGCCGGTGCGCTTGATCGTCTTCAGATATTGCTTGGGAATGATCATGTCGGTGTCGACATTGACCACCCGCAGCGGCGCCGCGACGCCTTCCAGCACGGTAAACTTGTCCATCGCTCCAGTTCCTTTGCGCGCCCGGACGCGCGTCCCGCTTTCCTCTAGGCGTCCCGGCCGCTGCCGGTCAAGGCCCCGTATCATAAGGCAAATTGCTGCCTGCCATGCGGCCGGCGCGGGCGTCAGCCAAGGCCGGCGATGCCGGCCTGGGCGATCTGCTCGTCTTCCTGCGATTGCACGCCGGATACCCCGATCGCGCCGACACATTCGCCCTGGTACATGATCGGCAAGCCGCCCTGAATGTGAAGGACGCCCGGAAAGTTAACGAATCCCGGCCGCTCCTTGATCCGCTCCTCCCAGAACTTGCTCGGGCGGCGGGTCATCGCCGAGGTGCGCGCCTTGGCGACGGCCACCTCCGCGGTGGTGGCCGTGGCGCCGTCCATGCGCTCCAGATAGAGCGGCACACCGGCGTCGTCGGTGATGGCGATGGTCACGCTCCACTTGTTCTTCTCGGCTTCGGCCTTGCAGGCCGCCGCCATTTTCAGGGCGTCGCTCGCAGTCAGGCAGGGTTTGGTGCGCATGAATCCTCCGCTGTTGTTTTTGCTGTTCGGGATCTATCCCGTATTCGATTCGATCGCTTCCATGTCGTCGTCCGACAATCCGAAATGATGGCCGATCTCGTGCACCAGCACATGCGTGATGATCGCGCCGAGGGTCTCCTCGTGTTCGGCCCAGTAATCGAGAATTGGCCGGCGATAGAGCCAGACCATGTTCGGCATGCGCGAGGGGTCGGACGTGGACTGGAACGGCAGGCCTATGCCCTGAAACAGCCCGAGAATGTCGAATTCGCTTTGCAGCCGCATGTCGCGGACCACGTCGTCGCTCGGGAAATCGTCGACCTGGATCACGAGATCGGAACAGAGCGCGCGGAAATTCTCCGGCAGCCGGCGGAAAGCCTCCTCGGCGATTGTCTCCATCTCGGCCAGCGACAAAGCCTTGACCGATCGCCACGCGAGCGGATCTGCGAACATGTTGTCTTTCATGGAACAGGCTTCACCGGATGTAGACCCAGAGCAGATACAGGCCGACGACGATCAATGCGACCACGCTGAGGCTGCGGCCGATGCGGGTCCCCCAGACTTCGATCGCATCGCCGGAGTCGACGTTACGCGGCAGAACCCAGCGCGCAAAAACCCCGCCGAGTGCGTCGCCCTCATGCCGCAGCTTTTTCAGCTCGCGGCGGGCGGTCTGTTCGCTATTGTGCCGGTCTGTCATGAGGTGAGCATAGAGCCGGCGCGGCGGGGCCGCTATCGGGTTGACCTGCCGGGCACGATGGGAGAGTTTGCGGACAGTACACGCGGAGCGGCACATGTGCATCTTCAAGCCGGGACTTGCAGCATTGGTCGGAGCGGTGGCGAGCGCCGCTGTGATCGCCGCTCCGGCGCCGGCCGTCGCGCAGGATGCCGGTTTGCGGACAGCGTCTGAATTCTCCGGCCAGGAACGCCGGCATCCCCGGATTCGTGTGCAGCCGCAACAGCCGGCGGCCTGGCCCTACCCGCGGCCTGACGATTATTCCTGGCCGGCGCCCGCTCCGGCCTACCGCCAGTGCGAAGCCTGGTATCTGACCGAATACCGCCCCGGCGGCACGGTCATAACGCCGCAGCGGCGCTGCCGCTGGGTGCGGGGCTAGCAGGACGTCGTATGTCCGACCGGATCTGCATTGGCTGAACGAACATTCAGCGCGCGGTCTTGTGATGTGGTGCGCCCCCGCCCTGCCGCAATTGGCCGGAAGCATGGCACTATTGGCCTCTTGGCGCGTTGAGGGTGGTGGAGGCGATTGAAGTCTTGGAGATGACGATGTCAAAAATTCTCGCAAGCCTTGCTGTTCTGGGTGCTCTGATCGCATTTTCACTGCCGGCTTCGGCGTCCGCCGCATCCCGGCCGGACGGTGTCCGCGCCGCGCAGGCCGATCAGCATGAATTCAGCTCACGGCGCCATTACCGCCGCCATTACCGGCCGTACCGCTACTATCGGCCGTATTATCGGCCGTATCCCTATTACGGATATTACCGGCCCTATTACCGGCCTTACCCGTACTACCGGCCCTATGGCTTCGGCTTCTACTGGTAAGCCGCGAGGCTGATTCCGAATTCAAAAGGCCCGCCGTGAGGCGGGCCTTTTTCACTCTCAATTCCGATGCGGGATCAGTTCCACTCGCGCACGTCGACGAAATGTCCGGCGATCGCCGCCGCCGCCGCCATCGCCGGCGACACCAGATGGGTGCGGCCCTTGAAGCCCTGACGGCCTTCAAAGTTGCGATTGGATGTCGACGCGCAACGCTCGCCCGGCGCCAGCTTGTCGGGATTCATCGCCAGGCACATCGAGCAGCCCGGCTCGCGCCAGTCGAAACCGGCCGCCTTGAAAATCTTGTCGAGGCCTTCGGCTTCCGCCTGTTCCTTCACAAGTCCCGAGCCCGGCACGATCATCGCGTTGACGTTGGCGTTGACGGTGTGCCCATTCACCACGCGCGCAACCTCGCGCAGATCCTCGATCCGGCCGTTGGTGCAGGAGCCGATGAACACGCGGTCGAGCTTGATGTCGGTGATCTTCGTGCCCGGCGTCAGGCCGATATATTCCAGCGCGCGCTTCTTCGACGCACGCTTGTTTTCTTCCGCGATGTCGTCGGGATTGGGCACAATGCCTGTCACCGACACGACGTCCTCCGGGCTCGTGCCCCAGGTGACCAGCGGCGGCAGCTTCGTGGCGTCCAGACGGATTTCATGATCGAAGAACGCGCCGTGGTCGGTATGCAGCGAATCCCAGTAGCGGCGGGCGTTGTCCCAGTCGATGCCTTTCGGCGCCTTCGGGCGATCCTTGAGATAGGCGTAGGTCTTCTCGTCCGGCGCGACCATGCCGGCGCGCGCGCCGCCTTCGATCGACATGTTGCAGATCGTCATGCGGCCTTCCATCGAGATCGCGCGGATCGCTTCGCCGGCATATTCCAGCGCATAGCCGGTGCCGCCCGCGGTGCCGATCTCGCCGATGATAGCGAGGATAATGTCCTTCGCCGTCACGCCGGGCGGCAACTGGCCGTCCACGATGGCGCGCATGTTTTTTGACTTCTTCTGCAGCAGCGTTTGCGTCGCGAGCACATGCTCGACCTCGGACGTGCCGATGCCATAGGCCAGCGCGCCGAACGCGCCATGCGTTGCGGTGTGGCTGTCGCCGCACACGATCGTGGTGCCGGGAAGGGTGAAGCCCTGCTCCGGTCCGATGATGTGAACGATACCCTGGCGCCTGTCGAACTCGTTGTAATATTCGATCCCGAAATCCTTGGCGTTCTGTGCCAGCACCGCGATCTGCTCGGCGCTTTCGGGATCCGGATTGGGCAATTTGCGGTTCGAGGTCGGCACGTTGTGATCGACCACGGCCAGGGTTTTCTGCGGTGCGCGCACCTTGCGGCCGGCATTGCGCAGGCCTTCGAAAGCCTGCGGTGATGTCACTTCATGCACCAGATGGCGGTCGATATAGAGCAGGCAGGTGCCGTCCTCCTGCTGATCGACAACGTGGTCGTCCCAGATCTTGTCGTAAAGAGTGCGCGGTTTCATGGTGTCGGTCTCGATTGCGTTTTGTGGATCAGGCGTCTGTGAGCGCAGCATGCGCGTCGCGAACGGGCTTCCTGCCCGGAACGGTCAAAGACCCGCCTGGATCGCCGCCGTCATCCGGCCGAAAAACCGTCCCGGCAGGCGCGCGTGATCGTCCAGCACGATCGGATGCGGGAACAGCACGGCTGCGGGTCTGGTTCGCCGGAATGTCATGGCCGGTATGTAGCAATTCCAGTCTCAAGGGACAATGAACCCGCCGCATGGCCGCCGGCATGAAAAAGGGGCCTTGCGGCCCCTTTTTGTTGGTCCGGCGTAAAGGCCGCGAATTACTTCGCGGCGGCCTTTTTCTTGGCCGGAGCGGCAGCTTCCGCGCCGCTGTTTTCGCCGCCGTGATGCGACTGCACTTCGGCGATGCGGGCCTTCTTGCCGCGGCGCGAGCGCAGGTAATACAGCTTGGCGCGACGGACCTTGCCGCGGCGCACGAGCTTGATCGAGTCGATCATCGGCGAGTAGAGCGGGAACACGCGCTCCACGCCTTCGCCGTAGGAAATCTTGCGCACCGTGAAATTCTCGTTGATGCCGGCGCCGGAACGGCCGATGCAGACGCCTTCATAGGCCTGCACGCGGGTGCGCTCGCCTTCCTTCACCTTGACGTTCACCAGCAGGGTGTCGCCCGGTTCGAAATCCGGAATCTCCTTGTTGGCGGACAGCTTCGCCATCTGCTCTTTTTCGAGTTGCTGGATAAGGTTCATGGCGAAATCTCCGTCGTCTGCGCGCGCTTGCGGTGGCGCGGCGCCGTATGTCCACTGTCAGGATTGGCCGGGGTTCTAATGCAAAGAGTCCGGTTTGTCACCTTTTTGGGTGGTTTTTCTTCGGGCTGGGCGTTTTGGCGCCAAACGCCGCCCAGAGGTCGGGCCGGCGCTCCCGGGTCAACCTTTCGGCCTCCTCCCGCCGCCATCGGGCGACCTTGGCATGGTCGCCGGACACCAGCACGTCGGGGATCGGCCGGCCCTCGAAGACCTGGGGCCGGGTATATTGCGGGTATTCCAGCAGGCCGTCGGCGAAACTTTCCTCGGTTCCGGAGGTCTCTGCCCCCATGACCCCCGGCAGCAGGCGGACACAGGCATCCAGCACCGCCAGGGCCGCGATTTCCCCGCCCGACAGCACGTAGTCGCCGATCGAGACCTCTTCCAGCCCGCGGGCCGCAATCAGGCGCTCGTCCACGCCCTCGAACCGCCCGCAGACGATCACCACGCCGTCGCCCTTCGCGAGCCCGGCCACCCGGTGCTGGGTCAGCGGGACCCCGCGCGGGCTCATCAGCAGGCGCGGGCGTGGATCGGCGGCGCGGGCGTCGATCGCCTGCGCCAGCACGTCGGCCTTTATCACCATGCCGGGTCCGCCCCCGGCCGGTGTGTCGTCCACCGTGCGGTGCGCACCAATGCCGAAATCGCGGATATCGACGGGCTCAAGCGACCACGTCCCGGCCTTGAGCGCCTTGCCGGCCAGGCTCAAGCCGAGCGGGCCGGGAAACATGTCCGGGAAAATCGTGAGAATGGTGGCGCGCCACATCGATTCAGCGCTCCTGCGGCTCTGCCGCACGCTCGGCCGCCTCGTCTCCGCTCTCGGCGGGCGGCACGACGGTCATGCGTCCGGCGGCCAGATCGATCTCCGGCACCACGGCGTCGTTGAACGGAAACAGCGCCGTCGTCTGATCGGCGCGTCTGATCTCGATGATTCCGCCGGCGCCGAAATCGTGCACAGCGATCACGTCGCCGATCTTCGCACCCTCCGGATCCATGGCCGCAAGGCCGATCAGGTCGGCGTAGTAGAACGTGTCGTCGTCTTCGGTGGGCGGCAGCCGGTCGCGCGCGATATAGAGTTTGGTGTTGCGCAACGCCTCGGCCGCGTTGCGGTCATCGACGCCGCGCAGCCTGGCGACGAAGTGGTCTTTCGCCACCCGCAGATTTGAAATTTCAAGTCGCCGCGATCCGTCCTCGGTTTCGAGCGCGCCATATTGCGCGACCGCGGACGGCTCCTGCGTATAGGACCACAGGCGCACTTCTCCCTTGAGCCCATGCGCGGCGCCGATTTGCGCCACACAGACCCGGTCGTCGCGCCCGTCTTTCGGACGCGAGGCCATCGGCCGTTAGCTCGCGGCCGGAGCGGCGGGCGCGGGCTTCGCAGCCGGTGCGGGCGCTGCGCTCGCCGCCTTGGCGGCTTCCTCAGCCATCGCCTTGCGCTGCTTGCGCGGGATCGCCTTCTCGGGATTGTTGCGCTTCTCGCGTTTGGCGACGCCGG
This sequence comes from Pseudorhodoplanes sp., assembly GCA_022843165.1. Taxonomy (GTDB): domain Bacteria; phylum Pseudomonadota; class Alphaproteobacteria; order Rhizobiales; family Xanthobacteraceae; genus Pseudorhodoplanes. The sequence continues at coordinate 120,831 of JALHOD010000003.1, read as the reverse complement.
CGGCATCGAGGAAGCGCATCACGCGATCGGACGGCTGCGCGCCTTTCTTGATCCAGTCCTTCACCTTCTCCATGTCGAGCTTCAGACGCTCGGCATTGTCCTTCGGCAGCAGCGGATTGAAAAAGCCGAGGCGTTCGATGAAGCGGCCGTCGCGCGGGCTGCGCGAGTCGGCGGCGACGATGTGATAGAACGGGCGCTTCTTGGTCCCGGCACGGGACATGCGGATCACGACGGGCATTTCAGGTTCCTTTCTTGAGATCGATCTGTTCGTGTTGAATTCGCAAAACTCATTTCTTTTTTCCAAAACCCGGCAATCCGGGCAGTCCGCCCAGCCCCGGCATTTTTCCGCCCGGCAGACCGGGGAAATTCGGCGGCAGGCCGGGCATGGTGGGCGGCAATCCGCCGGCTCCGCCGCCCTTCATCTGCTCCGCCATTTTCGCCATCTCTTCCGCCGACGGCATGCCGCCGCCCAAACCGCCGCCCATGCCGAGCGCATTGGCAAGGCCGGCCATCGGGCCGCGCTTGCCGCCGCCCATCGCCTTCATCATGTCGGCCATGGTGCGATGCATTTTCAGCAGCTTGTTGATCTGTTCCGGCGTCGTGCCGGCGCCTGCGGCGATGCGCTTCTTGCGGCTGGCCTTCAGGATGTCGGGATTGCGCCGCTCCTGCGGCGTCATCGAGTCGATGATCGCGCATTGTCGCTTCAGGAGAGTGTCGTCGAGATTGGCGCTGGCCATCTGCGCCTTCATCTTGGCGACGCCCGGGATCATGCCCATCAGGCCCGACATGCCGCCGAGCTTCTGCATCTGCGTGAGCTGTTCGCGCAGATCGGTGAGATCGAAGGCGCCCTTGCGCATGCGCTCGGCCGCGCGCTGCATCTTCTCGGCGTCGATATTCGCCGCCGCCTTCTCGACCAGCGAGACGATGTCGCCCATGCCGAGAATGCGGCCGGCGATGCGCGCGGGATCGAAGGTCTCCAGCGCATCCATCTTTTCGCCGGTGCCGATCAGCTTGATCGGCTTGCCGGTGACCGCGCGCATGGAGAGCGCGGCGCCGCCGCGGCCGTCGCCGTCGACGCGCGTCAGCACGATGCCGGTCAGGCCGACGCGCTCGTCGAACGCGCGCGCGAGATTGACCGCGTCCTGGCCGGTCAGGCTGTCGGCGACCAGCAGCACTTCGTGCGGCTGGGCGGCGTTTTTCACGTCCGCTGCTTCCGCCATCATCGCCTCATCCAGCGTGATGCGGCCGGCGGTGTCGAGCAGCACGATGTCATAGCCGCCGAGACGCCCGGCTTCGAGCGCGCGGCGTGCGATCTGCGGCGGCGTCTGGCCCTGCACGATCGGCAGCGTGTCGATTTCGACCTGCCGGCCGAGCACGGCCAGTTGCTCCATCGCCGCCGGACGGCGGGTGTCGAGCGAGGCCATCAGCGTTTTCTTGTTGTTGAGGGCGGTCAGGCGCTTGGCAAGTTTCGCGGTGGTGGTGGTTTTGCCCGAGCCCTGCAGGCCGACCATCATGATCGCGACCGGGGCCGGCGCGTTGAGATCGATCACCTGCGCATCGGAGCCGAGCGTGGTGACCAGTTCGTCATGGACGATCTTCACCACCATCTGGCCGGGCGTGACCGACTTGATGACGTCGGCGCCGACCGCGCGTTCGCGCACACGGTCGATGAAGGCGCGCGCCACGTCGAGCGCAACATCGGCCTCCAGCAACGCGCGGCGCACTTCGCGCAACGCCTCGTCGACATCGGCGGCCGACAGCGCCCCGCGCCGCGTCAGGCGGTCGAGTATGCCTCCGAGCCGTTCCGACAGAGTGTCGAACATGCAGTTATCGGCCTCGTCCCGAGGAGGCAGCGAAGCTGCCGTCTCGAAGGGCGAGGTCGCCCTTTTCTTGCCGCCTCATCCTTCGAGATGCCGGCTTCGCCGGCTCCTCAGGATGAAGCTTGAAAAACACACGTGTCGCCCGAGGGCGCATCGCGCTGTCGGGCGGGTGCCTCCGGCCTCGCGGACCGGTCGGCGGGGTGAAATTCAGATCTCTTGCGAGAGCGGGCGGAACCTAGGGATGCCCCGCCATGGCGTCAAGGATTTCAGAAAGGCAAGCAATATCAAATATGTAACGGAGGTATTATTTAACCGGAACCAGCACATTGATGACCAATTCCCCTTCCGGGGTGCTGCGCGGATCGGTCAGGTATTCCTCGATGAACATGTCCTTGGACTGGATGTTCTTCTCGTCGAAGAAATTCGTGATCGCCTCGTAGGTATTCTCCATCCCGTCATAGGAGCCGCGATGGACGAATTTATAGGCTTTGCCGGTGGGCGCCGGGCCGACGGACATATCCCCCTTGGGCGGATTTTCAGGCGCCGCCGCGATCGGAACCGCGGCCTGGAAACTGAAGCCGGCATCGTCTGCCGAGGTGTAGATCATCATCGGCTCGCCGGCGGGCTTGAGGCCTTCCTTGTCCATGAAGGCGTAAACCGTCTTGAAGGCATCGACGAGGGTGTCGAAGGCGGAGTCCCAGTTGCCGTTTCCGCTCAGAAACACGACGGTTTTTTCCGGCAGCGTGACCTCGAGCGCGAATTCGCCGGCCGGCCGCGGCCCGCGCTCCTGCGCGACTACGGCTGCCGGTGCCAGAACCAGTATCAGGACAAGCGCAGCGGCCAAGCACGCGCGCAACATTTTCATTTCCCGTCTCCGTCCGGTCCTCGCGGACCCGCGCCCGCAAAATTCTAGCATGGCCAAGTGCGGCGCATGCGCCGCAATTCCCCCGCGCCGGCGGAACCCGCCGCTGGCCAATCGACCGCCTTTCCCCATATATACCGGCAGAAATCGTCATGAGCACGCTCGCCAACCACGCTTTTGTGAAGATGAACGGCCTCGGCAACGAGATCGTGGTGGTCGATCTGCGTCAGAACCCCGGCGCCATCAGCGCGGACGAGGCGCGCGCCGCCGCCGGTCCGGCCGGTGCGCCCTACGATCAGCTGATGGCGCTGTATCCGCCGCGTATCCCGGGAACCGACTCCTTTGTGCGCATCTACAACAATGACGGCTCGGAAGCCGGCGCCTGCGGCAACGGCATGCGCTGCGTGGCGTCGCTGGTCTTCGCCGAAACCGGCAAGAGCACGCTGACCTTCGAGACCAAGGCGGGCCTGGTGAATTGCTGGAAGACCGATCAGGCCGACCGCTTCACCGTCGACATGGGCAAGCCGCGCTTTGCGTGGAACGAGATTCCGCTGGCGGAGGAATTCCGCGACACCCGCGCGATCGAATTGCAGATCGGTCCGATCGACAAGCCGATCCTGCATTCGCCCTCGGTGGTGAATATGGGCAACCCGCACGCGATCTTCTGGGTCGAGGATCCTGCGCCCTACGATCTCGCCAAGTTCGGCCCGCTGCTGGAAAACCATCCGATCTTCCCGGAACGCGCCAACATCACGCTGGCGGCGATCAAGGCGCGCGACCACATCGTCATTCGCACCTGGGAACGGGGCGCGGGCCTGACGAAAGCCTGCGGCTCGGCGGCCTGCGCCACGGCGGTGGCGGCGGCGCGGCTGAAGCGCGCCGACCGCAAGGTCCGCATCACGCTGCCGGGCGGCGATCTCTTCGTCGACTGGCGCGAAAGCGACGACCACGTGCTGATGACCGGCCCGGTCGAATTCGAGTTCGACGGCACATTCGATCCCGCGCTGTTTGCCGATTCTGCAGGCGTCTGACCCATGGGCGTCGACGTCATCACCTTCGGCTGCCGGCTCAACACCTATGAATCGGAAGTCATCCGCCGCGAGGCGGACAGCGCCGGTCTTGGTGATGCCGTGGTGGTCAACACCTGTGCCGTCACCGGCGAAGCCGTGCGGCAGGCGCGGCAGGCGATCCGTAAAATCCGCCGCGACCGGCCGCAGGCCCGGATCGTCGTGACCGGCTGCGCGGCGCAGACCGATCCCTCATCCTTCGCCGCCATGCCGGAAGTCGATCGCGTGATCGGCAACGGCGAGAAGCTTGAAGCCAGGACATGGCGCAGCGCGCGCGATGCGCTCGCCGGGCCCTCTTTCGGCCTCGACGCCGAGGAGAAGATCGTCGTCAACGACATCATGGCGCTCAAGGAAACGGCGCTGCACCTGATCGACAGCATCGAAGGCCGCGCCCGCGCCACGGTGCAGATCCAGAATGGCTGCGATCACCGCTGCACCTTCTGCATCATCCCGTATGGCCGCGGCAATTCGCGTTCGGTGCCGATGGGCGAGATCGTGTCGCAGGCCCGGCATCTCGCGGCCAACGGCTACCGCGAGATCGTGCTCACCGGCGTCGACATCACAAGCTATGGCGGCAACCTTCCGGGCGCGCCGAAGCTCGGCACTTTGGTCAGGCAGATTCTGAAACATGTTCCGGAACTCGAGCGGCTGCGGCTGTCGTCCATCGACTCGGTCGAGGCGGATGACGACCTGCTCGACGCCATCGCCACCGAGGAACGCCTGATGCCGCATCTGCACCTGTCGCTGCAGGCCGGCGACGACATGGTGCTCAAACGCATGAAGCGGCGTCATTCGCGCGCCGACTCGATTGATTTCTGTGCGCATGTCCGGCGGCTGCGCCCGGACATGGTGTTCGGTGCCGACATCATCGCGGGCTTCCCGACCGAGACGGAGGAGATGTTCGCCCGCTCGCTCGATCTGGTCGACGCATGCGGAATCACGCATCTGCATGTCTTTCCGTTCTCGCCGCGTCCCGGCACGCCGGCGGCGCGGATGCCGCAGGTGGAACGCGCCGTCGTGAAGGAGCGCGCCAGAAGGCTGCGTGAAAAAGGCCAAGCCGCATTGCGGCGGCATCTTCAGGGCGAGATCGGCGCGCGGCGGCAGGTGCTGACCGAACTGAACGGGATCGGCCGCACCAAGCAATTCACCCCCGTGCGGCTTTCCTCGCCCATGGCGCCGGGGCAGATGGTCGAGCTCTCGATCGCCGGACATGACGGCCGCCAGCTCATTGCGGCCTGATTTCCCGCGCATATCCGGCTAGTATCTCCGGATGAATGTGAAACCCGGCGAACGATTTTCCGAAACCATCCAGCTGACGCCGGAGGATTCGAGCGCTTTCGCGCTGGCGGCGCGCGACCACAATCCCATTCATCACGACCCGGACGCGGCGGCGCGCAGCCGCTATCAGCGCCTGATCGCGAGCGGCACGCAGACCACCGCCCGGCTGATGGCGCTGACGGCCACGCATTTTTCCAAACTCGGCGACATGGTCGGGCTGGAATTCTCGGTGAAGTTCCACCGGCCGGTCTATGCCGACGACACCATTGTTCTGGAATGGCAGGTCATGTCGGTCGAGGAATCGCCCTACCTGAAAGGCGACGTGGTGGAATTGCGCGGCCGCATCAGCAATGGTGCAAACGAAAAAGTCGTCAGCGCCACCGGCCGCGTTCTGGTGATGGACAAGACCTGAACGCGTCGCAACGTTGTTGCGCCCTCTCCCCTTGTGGGAGAGGGCGCAGTTACGTGCGCTCGGCTTGCTGCAGTCGCTGTGCGTCGACGACTTTCTCTTCGCCATCCCAGCCGCACGCTGTCAGCATCTCGCGCATGTGTTCCGGCACCGGCGCCGTCACGGAAACCGGCGCCTTGTTCCTGTAAAGCGGCACCACGATCTCGCGCGATTGCAGATGCAACCCGGGTTCGTCCGTGCGCGGCGCCGTGCCGTAGATCGGGTCGCCGAGGATCGGCCAGCCCATGGCGGCGCAGTGCACGCGCAGCTGATGAGTCCGCCCGGTGACGGGTTCGAGTGCGAGCCATGTGAGATTCTTCTCATGGGCGCCGCGAGTCAGGCGCGCTCCCTCCCTCCTTGCGGGGGAGGGTTGGGGAGGGGGGTAAGCCAAAGATGTTTGCGTCTGTTGTTCGACCCCCCTCCCGCCGCCTTCGGCGGCGACCTCCCCCGCAAGGGGGGAGGTGAAAGAGAAACGCGCGCGGCCCATCACCTTCCATGTTGTGATTGACGGCAGGCCGGCCGGATCGACCTTCATCCACCAGCCGCGCGTCTCGTCACGGCGGCCAAGCGGGAGATCGATTCGGCCTTCGTCGGTTTCAGGGTCGCCTTCGACCACGGCCCAGTAGGTCTTGCCGATCTTTCCGTTCTTGAACAGCTTGCCGAGATCGGCCAGCGCCTTGCGGTGGCGGCCAAGCACCAGGCAGCCCGAAGTCTCGCGGTCGAGGCGGTGCGCCAGCGCCGGACGGCGCGGCAGGCCGAAGCGCAGGGCATCGAAATGGTCCTCGAGGCATTCGCCGCCCTTGGGGCCGCGATGCACGGGCAGGCCGGCCGGCTTGTCGATCACCAGCATCAGGCCGTCGCGATACAGCAGCCGGGATACCATCTCTTCCGGTGTCATGCCGAAAGGGCTATCACGCGGAAGAACAGGTTCAACCTTCCTCGTCACTCAAGGCCGGGCTTGCGGTGCGGCAGAATTCGGGGCGCTTGTATTTGCGCCCTCTCCCCTTGTGGGAGAGGGCAATTCAGAGCTTCAACAAACAAGAATGGGTGAGGGGGTTACAATGTGGGCTTTAACCCCTCAGCCATCTTTTTTCGTGGACAGTCCGAGCTGCCCTCTCCCACAAGGGGAGAGGGCGCAACAACTAGGGCGTCAATGACCGAACCCGAAAAGAAAAGCTGGTGGCAGCGCCTGAGCGGCGGGCTGCGCCGCACCTCCGCCTCCCTCGGCGGCGCCCTGTCCGATCTCGTCACCAGGCGGCGGCTCGATTCTGCCATGCTGGACGAGATCGAGGAGGCGCTGATCCGCGCCGATCTTGGAGTCACGGCGGCGGCCCGCATCGCTGCGGCGGTGGGCGAGGGCCGTTATGACAAGGATGTCGCACCCGAGGACGTGAAGGCCATTGTCGCCGCCGAGGTCGAAAAGTCGCTGGCACCCTGCGCTCATCCGCTCGCAACCGACACCGCAAAGCCCTTCGTCATCCTGGTGACCGGCGTGAACGGCTCGGGCAAGACCACGACCATCGGCAAGCTGGCGGCGAAATTCTCCGCCGAAGGAAAGAAGGTTTTGCTCGCCGCCGGCGACACCTTCCGCGCCGCCGCCATCGACCAGCTCAGGATCTGGGGTGCGCGCACCGGGGCGACCGTGATTGCGCGCGAGCCGGGTTCGGATGCGGCAAGCCTTGCATTCGAGGCGGTCACCGCCGCGAAGAGCGAGAATGCCGACATTCTGCTGATCGATACTGCCGGCCGCCTGCAGAACAAGACCGAACTCATGGACGAACTGGAGAAAATCGTTCGCGTCATGAAGAAGGTCGAACCCGACGCGCCGCATGCGGTGCTGCTGGTGCTGGATGCCACGGTCGGGCAGAATGCGCTGTCCCAGCTCGAGGTGTTCCGGAAAATTGCCGGCGTGACGGGCCTGGTGATGACCAAGCTCGACGGCACCGCCCGCGGCGGCATCCTGGTGGCGCTGGCGGAAAAATTCCGGCTGCCGATCCACTTCATCGGAGTCGGCGAGGGTGTCGACGATCTGCAGCCGTTCAGCGCAAAGGATTTCGCGCGGGCGGTGGCGGGGATGGAGTGACTCGTCTTGCCCGGGCTTGACCCGGGCATCCATCGAGGAAGATGGTCTTTACGAAGCGGGATGGATCGCCGGGTCAAGCCCGGCGATGACAACAGAAGAAAGTCACCACGGCAGAAAACAATGGACCAGAAAATCCAGCTCAATCCCTTCGTGAAGCTCGCGCTCGATCTCGGGCCGCTGATCCTGTTCTTCTATTCCAATTCGCGGCCGGGCCTGTTCCTGCCGCTGATCGCGCCGTTCTTTCCCGCGATTGCAAACGACGGCGAACGCGCCGGCATCTTTGTCGCCACCGCCGTGTTCATGGTGGCGGTGCTGGTGTCGCTCATCGTGTCCTATATCCTGATCCGCCGTCTGCCGCTCATGCCGGTGGTGTCGGCGATCATCGTCGTGGTGTTCGGCGGGCTGACGCTGGTCCTGCACAACGACACCTTCATCAAGATGAAGCCGACCATCATCTATGTGCTGTTCGGCACGGTTCTGTTCGGCGGGCTGATCTTCCGCAAGCCGCTGCTGGAGATGGTGTTCGATTCGGTCTTCCATCTCAGTGAACAAGGCTGGCGCATCCTCACCGTCCGCTGGTCGCTGTTCTTCTTCGCGATGGCGGTTTTGAATGAGGCCGTCTGGCGTATGACCAGCACCGACACCTGGGTCAGCTTCAAGGTGTTCGGCGCGCTGCCGCTCACCTTCGTGTTCGCGATGCTGCAATATCCGGTGCTGACGAAATATGCGGTGGAGCCGGAGAAGAAGTAACGCGGGAGGATCGCATCCTCGCGCGAGGAATGTGCGCGAGGATTGCCGAGGATCACCGAAACCACGCTGTTTCTGCGCGAGGATCGTGGTTTCTACGAGCATGAAAGGCGCGTCACCGCGCGCCAGCGATAGGAATTGTTTCACATGAAACGCGACGCGGCTGGGTCCGTTTTCATTGTGTTTTCAAAAGTTTCTCAATCGTTGGTCTGAGCACAGCGGCGAGATTCTGCTCCGTGATCGGCCCCACCAGCTTGTAGGCGATCTTGCCGTCTTTTCCGACGACAAATGTTTCCGGCACGCCATACACGCCCCAGTCGATGGCCGCGCGCCCGTTCGGGTCGGCGCCGACCGCGACAAAGGGATTGCCGTAGCGGCCGATGAAGCGGCGCGCGTTGTCCGGCTGGTCCTTGTAGTTGATGCCGACGATCTGGAAGCGCTTGTCCTTGGCCAGGTCATCGAGCAGCGGCGCCTCGTCGTGGCACGGCACGCACCACGAGGCCCAGACATTCACCAGCGTCACCTTGCCCTGAAACAGTGCCGGCGAGAGCCCCGGCACCGGCTTGCCGTCCTGCAGAAGCCCGGCCACCGGCGGCAATTCAGTCTGCGGCACAGTGCGGCCGATCAGCGCCGAAGGGATTCTGTTCGGGTCGCCAACGCCGAGCTGGAAAAAGAACAGCGCCGCCAGCGCCAGAAACAGCACCAGCGGGATGATCAGAAATGTCCTGCGGCGCCTGTCGCCTTTCTGATGCGTTTCCGTCGTCATCGGTATTTTCTGCGCTCGTCGGACCGGCGCGTCACGCCCCGTTCTTCCAATGCCGCCAATGTGCGCTTGAGTGCGCGATGGGACAACCAGATCCAGGCGATCAGAACGGCAAGAATGAGAATGGCCGCTCCATAGGACAGCAGGATGAAAGCGGCATGAGGCCCGAGATTCATGGCTCAGCTCCCAGGCGCCGCTTGCGCTTGCATCAGCTGCATGGTCCGCACGCGGCGCCGCAGGATTTCATTGCGCATGGCCGCGAAGTGGAGTGTGACGAACAGCAAGGTGAAGGCGGCCGCCATGACCAGCAGCGGAATCAGGATTGACGCATGAATGGTCGGTCCGTCGAGCCGCATGACCGACGCCGGCTGATGCAGTGTGTTCCAGAACTCGACCGAGTATTTGATGATCGGAATATTGATCGCGCCGACCAGCGTCAGGATCGCAGCCACGCGCGCGGCGCGTGATGGATCCTCGATGGTGCGCCATAATGCGATCACGCCGAGATACATCAGGAACAGCACGAAAACCGATGTCAGGCGTGCATCCCAGACCCAGTAAGTGCCCCACATCGGCCGCCCCCAGAGCGAGCCGGTGATCAGGCAGAGCAGGGTGAATGCGGCGCCGATGGGAGCCGCCGCCTTGGCGGCGACATCCGCCAGCGGGTGCCGCCAGACCAGCGTGCCGAGCGCGGCCACGCTCATCACCGTCCAGCCGAACATGGCCAGCCACGCCGACGGCACATGAATGAACATGATCTTGACGGTTGCACCCTGCTGATAGTCGTCGGGGGCGAGATAGACCTGGTTGAGGCCGACGGCGAAAGCGAGCGCGGTTGCGCCCGTCAGCCATGGCAGGACGCGATCCACGAACGACAGAAACCGCGACGGATTGGCGAGATCAATCAGGGCCATTGGCACTCCACGGGTCTTGGTCGCGTCATCCAGTCAGGATGTTCGGCGGCTTCAAGGTCAACATCGAAAAATGATTGTGATGCCATCATGTCAGTCCTGCCCCTGCCGCAGCGCCAGGGCCGCCGCGAACGGGCCCACCACCAGGCTGACCAGCGTCAGCGCGCAAAGAATCAGGAATGGCGTGCCGAAGGGCAAGGGCCCAACGATGGCCGCATTCGACGCGGCCACGCCAAAAATCAGAACCGGAATGGCTAGTGGCAGCACCAGCACGCTGAGCAGGATGCCGCCGCGCCGCAAGGTCACTGTCAGGCCGGCGCCGATCAGCCCGATGAAGGTCAGTGCGGGAGTGCCCACAAACAAGGTGCCGGCGACGGCGGCCGTCGCGGTCAGATCCAGGTTGAGAAACAGTGCGAAGACTGGCGTTGCGATCACCAGCGGCAGTCCGGTGGTCAGCCAGTGCGCCAGCGCCTTTGCCGCCACGGCAAGCTCCAGCGGCGTTCCGCCCATTAGAAGGAGGTCCAGCGAGCCGTCTTCCAGATCGGCGGTGAGCAGGCGGTCGAGCGCAAGCAGGCTCGCCAGCAATGCGCCGATCCAGAGAATCGCCGGCCCGATGCGCTGCAGCAGTGCAAGGTCGGGACCGATCGCAAATGGCATCAGGGCCACGATGGTGAGAAAGAACAGCACGCCAATCATGGCGCCGCCGCCGACGCGCACGGCGATGCGGATATCGCGGACGAAAAGGGCGGCGAGCGCGGTCATAGCGGCGTTCCCAACCGCAATTCGCGGACATTGTCCAATCCGAGCGTCTGATGGGTGGCGGCCACAATCAGGCCGCCGCCGGCAAGATGCCGGTGCATGAAATCGTGCAGCATCGTTTGCGCCGCCGCATCGAGCGTCGATGTCGGCTCGTCCAGCAGCCAGAGCGGTCGTTCGATCGCCACCAGCCGGGCGAGCGATAACCGTCGTTTCTGGCCGGCGGAGAGGTAGGCGGCCGGCAAATCCCGCAAGGCGCCGAGACCGACGGCGTCGAGCGCGGTCTGGGGTTCGCCCCGGCCGTCGAGATAGCGGATCCAGAAGCGAAGGTTTTCCATCGCCGTCAGCGAGGATTTCAGCGCATCCTGATGGCCGAGATAATGGGATTGCTCCCCGATTCCGCGGTCCGGCTGTCCGCCGCTCAACTCCAAGCGCCCGCCGGCGATTCGCAGCAGCCCGGCGATCATGCGGAGCAGCGAGGACTTGCCGGCGCCGTTGCGCCCCGTGAGCAGCAGTCCTTGGCCGGCCGCGACCGAAAAGTTCAAGGCCCGGAAAACCTCCCGCTCACCTCGCAAGCAGGTCAGGTCCGTTGCCGAAAGTGTAATTTTTCCAGTCACTTGAAACTTCTGTCCCGCACGGGCCGCGGCGCCAGAGCGCGGGCCGCTGCTGCTGTTGACGGCATTTGTTCATATGGCAGAACGCCAAAAAAGCCCCTATAAGCCGCACCTTAGACCGCTTCTCGCCAGATTCCCTGCGCGGTGTCCTCGCGCTTGAAATGTGATGCAATATCAACGCATTGGAACGAATCGGCCAGCGCTCGGACCGGTGAGACAGGAACAGGACCCATGACTTCGCTCGACAGCTTTCGGTGTTGCCGCACGCTCAAGGTCGGCACCAAGACCTATGCCTATTACAGCCTGCCGGTCGCGGAGAAAAATGGGCTGAAGGGGATTTCGCGGCTGCCGTCCTCGATGAAGGTGCTGCTGGAAAATCTCCTGCGCAATGAAGACGGCCGCACAGTCACCAAGGAAGATATCCAGGCGGTCGCGGCCTGGCTGAAGACGAAGGCCTCTGATCGCGAAATTGCGTTCCGGCCGGCGCGTGTGCTGATGCAGGATTTCACCGGCGTTCCCGCCGTGGTCGATCTTGCCGCCATGCGCGACGCCATGAATGTGCTGGGCGGCGACGCGAAGAAAATCAATCCGCTGGTGCCGGTCGATCTGGTCATCGACCATTCGGTAATCGTGAATTTCTTCGGCAGCAATTCTGCGTTCAAGAAAAACGTCGATGAAGAATACAAGCAGAACCAGGAGCGCTATCGGTTCCTGAAATGGGCGCAGAAGGCGTTCAACAATTTCCGCGTGGTGCCGCCCGGCACCGGCATCTGCCATCAGGTCAACCTTGAATATCTGTCGCAGACGGTCTGGACCGCGAAAGACAAGGTCAAGATCGACGGCAAGACCATCAACGCGGAAGTCGCCTATCCGGATTCGCTGGTCGGAACCGACTCGCACACCACCATGGTGAACGGCCTGTCCGTGCTTGGCTGGGGGGTCGGCGGCATCGAGGCAGAGGCCGCGATGCTCGGCCAGCCGTTGTCCATGCTGCTGCCGGAGGTGATCGGCTTCAAGTTCACCGGCAAGCTGAAGGAAGGCGTGACCGCCACCGATCTGGTTCTGACCGTCACGGAGATGCTGCGCAAACGCGGCGTGGTCGGCAAGTTCGTGGAATTTTTCGGACCCGGCGTGATGGATCTGTCGATCGCCGATCGTGCCACCATCGGCAACATGGCGCCGGAATACGGCGCCACCTGCGGCTTCTTCCCCATCGACGAGCATACCGTGAAATTCCTGCGCGATACCGGCCGCAAGGAAGATCGCGTCAAGCTGGTCGCCGCCTATGCCAAGGCGCAGGGCATGTATCTGACCAAGTCCAGCTCCGATCCGGTCTTCACCGACATTCTCAAGCTTGATCTTGCTTCGGTCGAACCCTCGCTGGCGGGTCCCAAGCGTCCGCAGGACCGCGTGGCACTCAGGAATGTCAAATCCGGCTTCGCCGGTTCGATGGAGGACGAGTTCAAGAAGGGCGCGGAAATCGCAAAGCGCGTTCCGGTCCAGGGCCGCAAACACGACCTCGGTCATGGCGACGTGGTGATCGCGGCGATCACGTCCTGTACCAACACATCCAATCCCAGTGTGATGATTGGCGCCGGCCTGCTTGCCCGCAAGGCGGTGGCCAAGGGTCTTGCCGTCAAGCCGTGGGTGAAGACCTCACTAGCACCCGGCTCCCAGGTCGTCGGCGAATATCTTGCAAAGTCCGGTCTGCAGAAAGATCTGGATGCGCTCGGGTTCAACCTGGTCGGCTATGGCTGCACGACCTGCATCGGCAATTCCGGACCGCTGCCGGAGGAAATTTCCAAGACCATCAGCGAGAACGATCTGGTGGCTGCTGCGGTTTTGTCCGGCAACCGTAACTTCGAGGGCCGCGTCAATCCCGACGTACGCGCCAACTATCTCGCCTCGCCGCCGCTGGTGGTGGCCTATGCGATCGCCGGTTCGATGCAGGTCGATCTGCTGAAGACACCACTCGGCACCGACAAGAAAGGCAACAAGGTGTTCCTAAAGGACATCTGGCCGACGGCGCGGGAAATCGACACGTTCATTCGCAAGAACGTCACCAAACAGCTCTTCGCAAAGAAATACGCGAACGTCTTTAAGGGTGACGCCAACTGGCGCAAGGTCACGGTCAAGGGCGGCCTGACCTATGCGTGGGACAATAAATCCACCTATGTGCAGAACCCGCCCTATTTCACGGGCATGCAGCCGCGGCCGTCGACGCTGGAAGACATCATCGATGCGCGGGTTCTGGGGCTGTTCCTGGATTCCATCACCACCGACCACATTTCTCCGGCCGGCTCGATCAAGCTCAATTCGCCGGCCGGAAAATATCTGGTCGATCACAAGGTTAAGCCGGTCGATTTCAACCAGTACGGCACGCGCCGTGGCAATCATGAAGTGATGATGCGCGGCACCTTCGCCAATATCCGCATCAAGAACCAGATGGTTCCGGGTGTTGAAGGCGGCGTGACGATTCACTATCCGTCCAAGGAGCAGATGCCGATCTACGACGCGGCGATGCGCTACAAGCAGGAAAAGGTTCCGCTAGTTGTCTTTGCCGGCAAGGAATATGGCACCGGTTCGTCGCGCGACTGGGCGGCCAAAGGCACGGTCCTTCTTGGGGTTCGCGCCGTCATCGCGCAGTCCTTCGAGCGTATCCACCGCTCCAATCTGGTCGGCATGGGGGTCATGCCGCTGGTGTTCGAGGAAGGCGCCTCGTGGCAGACGCTTGGGCTGAAGGGCAGCGAGCAGGTCACGATCCGGGGGCTGCACGGGGAACTCAAGCCGCGCCAGAAACTGATCGCTGAAATCGTGGCAGCCGACGGCAAACTCACGCGCGTTCCGCTGATCTGCCGCATCGATACGCTGGATGAACTGGAATATTTCAGGAATGGCGGCATCCTGCAGTACGTCTTGCGTCAGCTCGCGGCATAGCGGCCGCGAGCGACCAAGCACGTTTCCGTGATGCGTCTGTGCGGGTGGGTTTTCTCAAACGGCAAGGACTATTCACTGCGAAGTGAGTGGTCTGTGATTATTTTAATCGTTAGGCTGGTATATCAGATCCTTGGAAGGGTCCTTCCAAAAGAAAAGATGGAATTGACTTGAGACGTCGCCTTTTCGCGCCATCTTTCCTGTCTGCCGTGTCATGCGCATGGCTGGCATTTCTGCCCACTCAAGCGACCGGCGCCGAAATCCGCGCAGTGGTGGAACTGTTCACCAGTCAGGGTTGCTCGTCCTGCCCGCCAGCCGACAAATTGCTCGGCGAACTGGCACAGGATTCCTCAATCGTCGCGATGACTCTGCCGATCGATTACTGGGACTATCTCGGCTGGAAAGACACACTGGCCAATCCCCGGTACAGCGCCCGCCAGCGCGCTTACGCCCGTCAGCGCGGCGACCGGGAGGTCTATACGCCGCAAGTCGTTGTGAATGGCAGCCACCATGTTCTCGGCAGCGACAAGGCTGCGATCGAGCGTGCGATTTCCGAGACCCGCGGCAAGGCGATGAAAATTCCGGTCACAATCGCGGCCGTCGGCGACAAGCTCACGGTCAGCCTTCCGGATGCGGCCAGCGATCAGGTTAAGGGCGAAGTCTGGCTGTGCGCAATGGCCAGGAAAGTCCCAGTCACCATCGGCCGCGGTGAGAACAATGGCCGTGCGGTGATCTACCACAATGTCAGTCGCCGCTGGGTGAAGGTGGGCGACTGGAACGGCAAGGCAATGTCCTGGACATTGCCGGTGGCAGATATCAAGGCCGAGGGCGTGGATGCCGCCGCGGCCATTGTTCAAAGCGGAAGCGCGGACAATCCCGGTCCGATGCTGGGCGCGGCCCTAGCCAGCATTCGCTAGTTCGTCTTCCAGGAAAAAATCGGGCCGGCGGAAGCCGGCCCGAAAGCATTGGGGATTGAACCGTACTTGGAACATCGGCCCGGTCCGTTCGAGCCCCGGGGGGCTGGGGGGCTGAGGAATCCGGAACTCTACGAACCGGGCCTGAAGCTTCTATATCGCAAGCCATAGGGGCGAGCGCGGGACCGAAATTAGGCGTTATTATGGTTCACCTAACGAAGGCGTGAATTGCGACGTCTCGCCGCGCGTCTGATTTCGTTGAATTTTTCAACTTTCTACAACAGCGAGAATAGGCGCACTTGCGATCAGGTGCAGTCGGCGCGATCATGTCAATGTAAGCAAACGGAGGCGCCGCATGAGCTTTACGCCCGGCGAAACTGATCCCAGCGAGTTTCGCGGGGGCGAAAGTTCAGGACTCTGGTCCATCGCCCCCGGAAACCAGGTGACTTTCAACAGGCTGGAGCTAGATCGCATTCTTCGTCTCTATGGGCGCATGGTGGCTGCCGGAGAATGGCGGGACTACGCCATCGATTTTCTGAAAGATCGCGCCGTATTTTCCGTGTTCCGGCGCTCGTCCGAAGTCCCCATTTACCGGATCGAGAAAAATCCGAAGCTTGCCCGCAAGCAGGGCGCCTACAGCGTCGTGTCTGCGACTGGATTGATCATGCGGCGCGGCCCCGAACTCGACCGCGTGCTGCGTGTGCTCGACAGATCCCTGAGCGTGGTTGCGGGATAGGTCAGGGCTTGGTTGTCGCGCCGGGTCCCAGGTCGCGCTGCATCAAGACCGAGTCCAGCCAGCGATCGAATTTGTAGCCGACATTTTGGATCGTGCCGATCAGACGAAAGCCGGCTGCACGATGTAGTTCTATGGACGAGGTTTGCGCGGAATCGCCAATCACCGCGATCATTTGCCGGAAGCCGCGCGTTTCCGACTCAAGAATCAGATGCTCCAGCAAGGCGCGGCCCACGCCGCGCCGGTGGGCCTCCGGATGCACATAAACGCTGTCTTCCACGCTCCAGCGATACGCCGGTCGCGTCCGGTAAGGACCGGCATAGGCATAGCCTGCGATCTCGCTGCCATTCAGCGCGACGATGTAAGGAAATCCGCCATCGAGAAGAGCTTTCCGGCGGTGCGCCATCTCTTGTTCGTCGGGTGGGTCGATTTCAAACGACGCGGTGCCGTGTCGCACGGCATGCGCGTAAATTGCAGTAATGACGGGGATATCGGCTGGAGCGGCGGAACGTATCTGGATCGGCATGGGAACGTCACATGCGGCAAGAGTAAACAGTCTAGCAAAAGAAAACGCCCCGGAACGGTCCGGGGCGTTGATAACTCACAATCCTGTTCTGTCCTTTAGCGGCGGTCGCCGAAGATCCGCAGCAGCATCAGGAACAGGTTGATGAAGTCGAGATAGAGCGACAGCGCACCCATCACCGCCTTGCGGCCGGTCACGGTGCCATCGTCGGAGGCGCTGTAGATCTCCTTGATCTTCTGCGTGTCCCATGCGGTGAGACCGGCGAAGACCAGAACGCCTACAACCGAAATGATCCAGTCGAGGCCGCTCGATTTCAGGAAGATGTTCACCAGGCTGGCGACGATCACGCCGATCAGGCCCATGATCAGGAACGAGCCCATCGCCGAGAGGTTGCGCTGGGTGGTGTAGCCATACAGGCTCAATGCACCGAACGCCGCCGCCGAGACGAAGAACACGCGCGTGATCGAGGTCGCCGTGAAAGCGAGGAAGATCGTGGTCAGCGAGAGACCGAGCAGGGCGGCATAGACGAAGAACAGCAGCCGCGCGGTGCCGGCCTCAAGCGTATTGATGCGGAAGCTGATGAAAAACACCAGCGCCAGCGGTGCCAGCATTAGCACCCACATCAGCCAGCTTCCGAAAAGCGCCTGGCCGAGCGGCGTCAGCGCAACGATCGCGCCGGCTTCGTTGGTGACCGCCGACAGCTGGAAGGTCAGGAAGGCCACAACACCGGTAAGCGCCACCGCCGCAGCCATGTAGTTATAGACGCGGATCATGTGTGCGCGCAGGCCGGCGTCGATGGCGGCGGCGCGGTCGGCATAGCCGCCGCGGGAGGCTGCGACATTCCGGTCAAAGTCAGACATCAAATTTCCCTTTCAATGCCCGGACACTGCCGGGCCAGGTTGGCCACCAGCTCCTGCCGGTGACCGAGATAATACAAATGTAGGGATGGAGTCTGCGATTTTCCAGCGGTCCGTGGTCGGCCGGCCAGGCGTTAACCCCTTTCATCCAAAACAAAAAGCCCCGGACGAACCGGGGCTTTTCGAAGTCGATACCGCCCGTTTGGACTATTCCTCGCGCTGCCCCAGCAACTGCAGAAGCAGCGTGAACAGGTTAATGAAGTTCAGATACAGCGATAGCGCGCCCATAATGGCGGAGCGCTGGGCGTCCTCGCCCTCCAAGGCCCCATAAACATACTCGTTCTTCAGGCGCTGGGTGTCCCATGCGGTCAGGCCGGCAAACACCAGAACGCCCACCACCGAGACGATGAATTGCAGCGCCGAACTCTGCAGGAACAAGTTTACCAGCATGGCAATGATCACCCCGAACAGGCCCATGATCAGGAAGGAGCCCATGCCGGTGAGATCGCGCTGGGTGGTGTAGCCCCACAGGCTGAGTGCCCCGAACGAGGCGGCGGTGATGAAGAACACGCGCACGATCGAAGTCTGGGTATAGACCATGAAGATCGAGGCAAGCGAAATGCCGATCAGCGCCGAAAATACCCAGAACAGCAATTGCGCCACCGGCGGCCGTAGCCGCTGGATGCCGAAGCTGAGCACGAACACCATGGCCAGCGGCGCCAGGATGATCGCCCATTTCAGCGGGCTGACGAACAGCGCATAGCCAAGCGGCGTCAGGAATACGCTACCGCGAAGCTGCGCGGGCACCTCGACTCCGTTGCGGAGGACTTTCGCCGCCGCGGCAACATCTCCGGTCATGGACAGCATGTAGATGCCGAGCGCAGCGAAGCCGGTAATGGCAAGCCCGAGCACCATGTAATTATAGATATGAAGCATATAGGCCCGCAGGCCCTGATCGGTGACGGCTGCACTGGTGCCGCTGGTTGCCTGGCCATAACGATTGGCCATCGCATCACGATTCAAGTCCGACATTGCCGAACTCCCATTTCTGAATTGTTGTCGCCCAAACTTTCCCGGACGCACTCCGCATCCGCGAAAACTCAAATAACGTTACACCAGATTGCGGCAAAATAATCCGTCCTGAAGGTCGCAGTTTCGCACCGCACACGCGGCTGAATGCCGCAATTCTACAGGTTTCTCAGTACCGGAGCGGGCTTCTGCCCGAGCGCGCCGAAGGTGCCGATCAGGCCGAACACGATTGTGATCGTTAATGCGCCGGCGGCGGCCGTCAAAGCCGGTAGCGGGAGCCAGACATAGGTCAAATTCATCACCCGGGCGACGACCATCCACGCCGCCAGCGAGCCGGCCGCCACGCCGACCAGCGCCGTCGCGCTGCCCAGCAGGGTGTATTCTAGGGCGTAGGCTGCGATCAACCGCGCCCGCGTCGCGCCCAGCGTCTTCAGGATAACGGCGTCATAGACCCGGCTGTGGTGGCTGGCCGCCAGCGCCCCGGCCAGAACCAGGGCGGCCGCCAGCAGGGTCACCACGCTTGCACCGCGAATCGCTAAAATGAGATTCGAAACCACTGCACCGACGGCATCCAGCGCGTCCTTGACGCGAACCGTGGTGACGGCGGGAAACGCCGCGGCCATCTCCTTCAGAAGAGCGGTTTCCTCCTGCAAGGTCGATGCGCGTGGATAGGTCAGGGTGGCAATGTGCGTATGCGGCGCGCCGCGAAATGCATTCGGCGAATAGACCAGTACGAAATTGATACCGAGATTTTGCCAGTCGACGACGCGCAGATTGGCGATGGTGGCGGTGATGTTGCGGCCCAGCACATTGACAGTGACCGGATCCCCGATCTTCAGACTGAGTCCGTCTGCGATCTTCTTTTCGAACGACAGGAGCGGCGGCCCATCGTAATCCTTGCCCCACCATGTGCCTTCCACCACGCGTGATCCGGCCGGAATGTCGCCGGTATAGGTGATGCCGCGATCGCTCTGCAGGACCCACGCGGCGTTCGGCAGCGGTCTCAGATCTTCGGCCTTCACGCTATTGGCAGCGACGATACGCCCGCGCAGCATCGGCACGCGTTCGAGTGTCGCGTCGGGCGTGCGCGTCTTGATGAAGTTGTCGAAGCGTTCGGCATCCGCGGACTGGATATCGACGAAATAAAAGGCCGGCGCCTTGTCGGGCAGCGCCTGCTCGAACTGGCGGCGCAGATTGCCGTCGATCTGGATCACGGTCACAAGCAATGACACGCCAAGTCCGAGCGACAGGACGATGGTCGCGGTGAGGGCGCCCGGCCGGTGGATATTGGCGATGGCCAGCCGCAATACGGTGATGCGCGAACGCGGCAGCCGGCTGGCGATCCACATGATCAGCGCCGCGATCAGGCGCAGCGCAAGGAATGTCGCGGCCGCCGACGCCACGAAAATCGCGGCGATGCGGCGATCATAGGCAAGGAATATTGCCAGCGCGGCGAGCAGAACGGCGACGGCGGCCGTGCCGACCACATAGATCTTGCGCGGCCAGCGACTGTCGGATGCGACCTCGTCGCGGAACAGCGCTGAGACAGGAATGTCATGCGCGCGGCCGAGCGGCCACAGCGCGAAGGCCAGTGCGGTCACGAGGCCATACAGCAACGCGAGCGCCAGTTCGGGGATCTGCAAAGCCGGTTCGATCGGCAGCGGCAGGATGCCGCCGAAGGCGCGCGCAACGACGAAGGGCAGGGCGGCACCTAGCGCCAGTCCAATAATTGACCCCGCCGCCGACAGAAGAAGCACCTGCGTCAAATAAATCGAGAAAATCCGCCCTCCCGTTGCGCCCAGCGCCTTTATGGCCGCGATGCTGTCACGCTTGCGGTCGAGATGGCCCTTCACCGCGTTGGCGACGCCAACACCGCCAACCAGAAGCGCCGTCAGGCCGACAAGCGTGAGAAATTGCGTGAAGCGCTCGACATTGCGTTCCAGTTGGGGCGATGCATTGTTGCGCGTGCGGACTTCCCAGCCGGCATCCGGCAGCCGAGCCTCTGCGGCTTTTACCAGCACATCGGCGGCGCGGTCGGCGGTGTCGTTGCCGGGCAGTCGCACGCGATAATGCCAGCGCACGAGGCTTCCCGGCTGCACCAGCCCGGTGGCGCGCAAGGCAGACTCGCTCATCAGCAGCCGCGGGCCAAAACCGATGCCACCGGCGAGCTTGTCCGGTTCGGTGCGGATCGCGGCGCGGATCTCGATGCGCGCCGCGCCGACGGTGATCTGTTCGCCCGGCTTCAGATCGAGACGCACCAGCAAGGCCGCGTCGGCAGCAGCACCGAACGCGCCGTTGCGTTCGGCCAGCGCGTCACCGAGCGGAATGTCTGGCTCCAGCGTCACCTTGCCGTAAAGCGGATATGCGCCGTCGACTGCCTTGATTTCCACCAGCGCGCTGCGATCGTCCGGTGCGCGCGCCATGGCGCGCATGGTCGCGGCCGCCGACACGGCGCCGCCATTTCTGAGAAACGACAACTCCTCGGCGCCGGCTTCCCGCTGGATCAACGAGAATGCAACATCGCCGCCGAGAATGACGCGTCCCTCGCGGACCAGGCCGCCGGTGAGGCTTTCCGAAAACGACCCGACGCCGGCAATCGCCATCACGCCAAGCGCGATGCAGGCAATGAAGACGTAGAAACCGCGCAGGCCGCCACGCAGTTCACGCAGGGCGAAACGCAGCGGCAGCAAGCGTGACGCATGCGAGGACTGTGATGACGCAGCCACTCTCATGCGCGTGCGACCTCGCGCAACGGTGTATCGTCGATGCGTCCCGAGCGCAGGCGCACGACGCGGTCGCAGCGCGCGGCAAGACCGGGATCATGCGTGACAAGAACAAGCGTCGTGCCGCGCGTGCGATGGCCTTCGAACAGCAATTCGATCACCTGCTTGCCGGTGGTTTCGTCGAGATTTCCGGTTGGCTCGTCGGCGACAAGAATGGACGGACTTGGCGCCAGCGCGCGGGCCAGCGCCACGCGCTGCTGCTCGCCGCCCGACAGTTGCGCAGGATAGTGCTGCAAACGGTCCTTTAGGCCCACCGTCGCAAGCTCGTTTTCGGCTCGGGTATAGGCGTCGGCGGCACCGGCCAGCTCCAGCGGCACCGCGACATTCTCGATGGCGGTCATGGTTGGGATGAGATGAAAAGACTGGAACACGATCCCGATATTGCCGCCGCGAAAACGGGCCAGGGCATCCTCGTCGAGACGGGTCAGGTCCTGTCCGGCGACCACGATAGTGCCGGTGTCGGCGCGTTCCAGGCCGGCCATGACCATTAATAGCGTCGATTTGCCCGAGCCCGAGGGTCCGACCATTCCGATCGCTTCGCCCCGCCCTATATTCAGCGCGATATCCTTGAGGATATGGACGCGGGCGGCACCCCGGCCGAGCGAAAGATTGACGTTTGAGAGGGAAACGGCCGGCTGGGAAGAAGAGGGTTTTGACATGGTATCGCTATGTTTGGGGCCGCTGTGGTGGCCGACGATTGTGATCAAAAAGAGCCTCGCCCGGCCCGCTCATATGGGAAGATTCTTGCCATGATCCATAGACCTCAAGCGACCGCCATCGGTGCGATGGCCTTGGCCGCCTTTTTGGCTCTGTCCCTGCCGGCCGCCGCCGACCGGCCGGTCAAGATCGTGGCCTTCGGGGATTCGCTGACCGCAGGCTATGGCCTGTCGGCGACCGAGGCTTTTCCCGCCCGGTTGCAGCAGGCTCTGGCCGCGAAGGGCCATGCCGTCGAGATCGTGAATGCGGGGGTGTCGGGCGACACCGCGTCGGGCGGATTGGCCCGGCTCGACTGGTCGGTGCCCGATGGCACCGATGCAGTGATCGTCGAGCTCGGCGCCAACGACATGCTGCGCGGCGTCGATCCGAAAGTCACCCGCGCCGCGCTTGATACGCTGCTTGGCCGGCTTAAGCAGCGCGGAATCGAAATCCTGTTCACTGGAATGCGGGCGGCGCCCAATCTCGGTGCTGAATATGGGCAGGCATTCGAAAAATTATTCTCCGATCTCGCCGCCAAATACGATGTCGTGTTCTATCCATTCTTTCTGGACGGCATCGCGGCGCAGGCAAAATTTGCGTTGCGCGACGGCGTGCATCCCAACGCCGACGGGGTTATTGGAATTGTGACAGGCATATTACCGAAGGCCGAGGAATTGATTGCCCGCGTCAAGACGAAGAAAGGCAGCTAGCCTCTTGCGTGTGTGGGCCGAATCTTCTTCAGTCAGTGCCGTGCTGTTGCGCGGTTGAGCTCTTTCGGGAGGTGTCTCGATGCCACGTATCTTCACCGGGCTCGAGATTCCCGATCAGGTCGGGCAAACCCTGTCGTTCCAGCGCGGCGGCTTGCAAGGCGCGCGCTGGATTGATCCCAAAAATTATCATCTGACACTGCGCTTCATCGGCGATGTCGATTTCGTTGTCGCGCGCGAGATCGTTTCTCTGCTCGGTCGCGTGAGTCGCAAGCCGTTCGATTTCAGGCTGAATGGCCTGTCGTCATTCGGCGGCAACCGGCCGCGTGCGCTGGTCGCGACCGTGGCACCGTCACCGTCGCTCCTGGAATTGCAGGCCGAACACGAACGTTTGATGCGGCGGGTGGGGTTGGAGCCGGAAACGCGAAAATATACCCCGCATGTCACGCTGGCGCGGCTGCGCGATACGTCAAGCCGGCAGGTGGCGGATTATCTCGCCGGACGCGGCTATTTCCAGCCGTTAGCGGTGCATGTGGAGCGGTTTGTCTTGTTTTCTTCGCGTGCCTCGAGCGGCGGCGGGCCTTATGTGATCGAGGAGGCCTTTGCCCTCGACGGACATCAGGCGCTGCGTGCGATCTGAAGGTCGGACTGGCTTGGCATCACCTCGACGCCGCGAAAATGGATCTCGTTGAAGTGCAGCTTGCGGGCCTCTTCGGCCGCGCGCGAGATCAGCGACTGCACGATGGGATGCGACTGGTAGCCGGGTTCGGCGGTCACCACCGCTTGTGCGCGTTTGGCGTTACGGTCGGGAATGATTTCAACGCCCGCGCGCTGCGTGCCGTCGACATAGGCCGCGACCAGAATGGCGCGTTCCGACATCAGGCGGAGACAATGCGCGTCGATGGCGCGATCGTCGTTGCCGCTGGAGAAATGCAGGCAGCGGTCGAGATAATGCAGCCGCAACAGATGAGCGTGGTGGTCCTCGATGCGACCCGGGCCCGGAACCTGGATGTCGATAGTGTGGCTGGTCATGTCGTTCCCCGAAACGTCCCGGAAACGATGCTAGGCCGCAATAGGTACCGGGCGGTTAACGTCAGCCGGCCTTAAGAGTGTGTGATTGCGCATCCAGCATGGCGGTCGCCAGGCTCTGGCCGTCGTTCACCATTTCGCGCATCAGGGACATCGGCGTCGGCCGCGGGGTCTCCAGCTCGCAGACCACATTGCCGAAATCGAACGACAATTCGGCGTCGAATTTGCGAGCCAGTTGCTGCATGCGCTTGTTGTCGGCGAGGCAGGCCATGTGCAGGAACTTCACGCCGCGATTGCGGGCGGTGAGCAGGGTGCGTTCCAGCAATGCGGAACCGACGCCATGGCTTTGCCAGGGGCTCTCGACACTGAAGGCGGCTTCCGCCTCACGGGTGAGGTAGCGCGGGCCGAGAAAGCGCAATTCAGCAACGCCGCGCAGGACGCCGTCCACGAAAAAGCCGTGCAGCATGGCGTCGAGGCCGGCCGCATGTTCGGTGTGATTGCGAATGCAATCATCGGAAACCGTGCCGCCAAAGCGCCGGCGGCGGCTCTCCTGGTCCAAACGCAGCAAATGCTCGCGGTATTTATCGGCTTCGCCGACCCATAATTTCCGGATCAGCCCGCCATCGGTCAGCAACTCGTCCATTGAGGGTCTCCTGACATTGCGTCGAAAGACCTCCCGCCATCTCCTCCAGAGACGTGGCGCGTGCTCGCACACCCGCCGGAATCATTCATACAGATAATGGTGCGATGCAACATTTGCGTGACGAAGCCAAGCCCGAATTGTGGGCGCTGCGTGCCAGAATTTTGTTTTTGTGATTAAAAATCCCTGAATCGCGCCTGTGGGGCGGTTTCCGGTGTGGCTTGCGGCGCAAGGCAGGCGGCGGTAAGGCCTGTCCGTTTCTCCGTTTTCCCGCACCCGATTTCCAGACATGTCCGGCAACGTCAGCGCCCGCTATGCCGCCCTGGTCGACGAGGGCCGGATCGAGGCCGACCTCCGGCAAGACCGGGCGGTGCAACGGCTGTCGGCGCTGGAAGAGCGGGTCGCGCAGCACCGGCTGGCGCGCAAGTCGTCGTCGCTGGGCTGGCTGTTCGGCAAGAAAGACAAGACGGCCACCAAGGGCCTCTACATCCACGGCAGCGTCGGGCGCGGCAAGACGATGCTGATGGACCTGTTCTTCGAGTCGTCGCCGGTGGCGCGCAAGCGACGTGTGCATTTCCACGAATTCATGGCCGACGTGCACGAACGGGTACACGAGATCCGCAGCCGCCAGAAGAACGGCGAAGCCGCAAGCGAAGATGCGATTCTGGTTGCGGCGTCGGCCATCGCCGACGAGTCGTGGTTGCTGTGCTTCGACGAATTCCACGTCACCGACATCGCCGACGCGATGATCCTCGGACGGCTTTTCACGAGGCTGTTCGAGCGCGGAGTCGTTGTGGTGGCGACCTCGAACGTGATGCCGCAGGATCTCTATCGCGACGGATTGAACCGTGCGCTGTTCCTGCCTTTCATCGCACAGTTGCAGGCGTCTATGGATGTGATCGAACTCGACGCCCGCACGGATTATCGGCTGGAGAAGCTGGTGCGCGGGAAGGTCTGGCATGTGCCGGCGAATGATGTCGCCGATGCTGCGCTGGACGCGGCGTGGTTGCGCGTCACCCTCGGCGATGGCGGTACGCCGCTCGATCTGGTCGTGAAAGGACACATCTTGCATGTGCCGCGTGCCGCGCATGGTGCCGCGCGTTTTTCATTCGAGGACTTGTGCGGGAAGCCATTGGGTGCGGCGGATTACCTGCGCATTGCACACGATTTTCATACTGTCATCGTCGATCACATTCCGGTCATGGATTTTGCGCGGCGCAACGAGGCCAAGCGCTTCATCACGCTCATCGATACATTTTATGACAATGCGGTGAAACTGATCGCCTCGGCGGAGGCGCCGCCGCATCAACTCTATGTGGCGGATGAAGGCGTTGAGGCGATGGAGTTCGAGCGCACCGCATCGCGGCTGATCGAAATGGGATCACAGAGCTATCTGGCGTTGCCGCATGGCAAACTGGACGGTGCGGCGCAGGCCGGCGGTATTGTCGAGACCTGAAAGCCCCTTGGACAGGCTCCCGTTTTGACGCATGATTGCGGCTTGTCTGCAGGGGGCAGCGCATGCGTATGGTCCGGACGTCGTTTCAAGCGGCTGTTGCCGGGATCGGTCTTCTGGGTCTCACGGCCTGCGGCGACAGCAAGCCGCAGCAACCGGCCGCTTCGGGTCCCCCGCCAGCGGTCACCGTGGTGAAGGCGGCGAGCGAAGACATCAGGCCGACCGTGTCGTTCACCGGCCGCGTCGAAGCGCGGGACAAGGTCGATCTGCGTGCCCGCGTCGACGGTTTTCTCGAAAAGCGCCTGTTTACCGAAGGTGCCGATGTGAAGCAGGACGAATTGCTGTTCGTTCTCGAAAAGGGACAATACCAGGCCGCCGTCGAGCAGGCGCGCGGCGCGCTGGAGCAGGCGCAGGCCGCTCTCAAACTCGCCGATATCGAACTGGCGCGGCAAACCGAGTTACTGCAAAAGGGCGCGGGCACGCAGGCGCGGGTAGACGACGCCACCGCCAAGCAGGGCCAGGCGCACGGTGAAATGCTGTCGCAGAAGGCTTCGCTCGACAAGGCGCTGCTCAATCTCAGCTACACCGACATCAAGGCGCCGCTGGCGGGCCGTATCGGGCGCGCCGCTCTGTCGGTTGGAAATTTTGTTGGTCCTTCCAGCAATGCGCTGGCGACCATTGTGAGCCAGGATCCGATCTACGTAACCTTCCCTGTGACGCAGCGGGAAATCCTGGCGATCCGCAAGCAGAATGTCGGCACGCCGGATCAGGCGACGATCTTTGTGCAGCTCGCCGATGGCAGCCGCTACGCTCATCCCGGCAGGATCAATTTTCTGGACGTCACCGTGAATCAGGGCACCGACACCGTGCAGGTGCGCTCGTCCTTCCCCAATCCCGATCGCCTCCTGGTCGACGGCCAGCTGGTGAGCGTGATCGCGGAGGCCGGCAAGAGCGAGACCGCGTTGCTGGTGCCGCAGCAGGCGCTGCAATTCGATCAGGCTGGCACGTATGTGCTTGTGATCGATAATGACAACAAGGTGCAGGTCCGCCGCATCGAAACCGGGGACAATCGCGGTGCGCAAGTAATCGTCCGCAAGGGCCTGGCGGCCGGCGAACGCTTGGTGACTGAAGGGATTCAGAGGGTTCGTCCGGGCCTGACCGTCAATGCCACCGAGGCCGGACCGGGGCCCAGAACATGATTTCCGGCGTTTTCATCGACCGCCCGCGGTTCGCCATCGTCATCTCGATTGTCATCACGCTCGCGGGCGCGATCGCGATGTTGCAGATTCCGATCGCGCAATATCCCAATATCGTTCCGCCGCAGATCTCCGTCACCGCCAGCTATGTCGGCGCTGGGGCCGAAGTGGTCGAGGCGACGGTGGCGCAGCCGATCGAGTCGCGCGTGATCGGCGTCGACAACATGCTCTACATGAAGTCGACCAGCGGAAATGACGGCAGTTATACGCTCAACATCACCTTTGCCGTCGGCACCGATCCCGATCTCAACAACGTTAAGGTGCAGAACCGCGTCTCGCTTGCGGAAGCGCAATTGCCGCAGGAGGTCCGCAGCCAGGGAATCAGCGTTACCAAGAAATCCTCCGCGCTGCTGCAGGTCGTCAATCTGACGTCGCCGGGCGGTCGTTACGATCAGCTCTTTCTCAGCAATTACGCGACCATCAATGTCATCGACACCCTGAAGCGAGTGCGTGGCGTCGGCGATGTCGCTCTGTTCAATACCGCCGATTACAGCATGAAGGTGTGGCTCGACACTGACCGGCTCACCAGCTTTGGCCTCACGCCGTCGGATATCGCGGCTGCGCTCAAGCAGCAGAATATCCAGGCCGCCGTCGGCCGTATCGGCGCGCAGCCGGCGTTGCCCGATCAGCAATTCCAGCTCAGCATCCAGACCAAGGGCAGGCTGTCGACCGTGCAGGAATTCGGTGGCGTGGTCGTGCGCGCCAATCCGGACGGATCCTTCGTGCGCATAAGGGATATCGGACGCGTGGAGCTGGCGGCGCGTCTGTCGGAAACGCAGGGCCGTCTGGACGGCTCGCCCGCGGCGGTCATCGGCATCTATCAGTCGCCCGGCGGCAATGCGATCGACAGCGCGGACGCGATCCGCAAGGCCATGACGCAGCTTAAGGCGGCGTTTCCCGAGGGTCTCGATTACCAGGTGACTTACGACACCACGGTGTTCGTAAAGGAGAGTGTGACGGCCGTTGTGCATACGCTGTTCGAAGCGTTCGTGCTGGTGGTGATTGTCGTCTTTCTGTTTCTTGGAAATTTCCGCGCCACGCTGATTCCACTGGTCGCCGTTCCGGTGTCGCTGATCGGCACTTTCGCAATCATGTTGGCGCTCGGCTTCTCCGCCAACACGGTATCGCTGCTGGCGCTGGTTCTTGCGATTGGCATCGTGGTCGACGACGCGATCGTGGTTGTGGAGGCCGTGGAAGCGCAGCTTGAAAAAGACCCAACCATGGCACCGGCCGAGGCTGCGCGCCGCGCGATGCAGGAAATCACGGCGCCGATCATCGCGATCACGCTCGTGTTGCTCTCGGTGTTCGTGCCGGTCGCCTTCATTCCAGGTATTGCCGGTGAATTGTTCCGCCAGTTCGCCGTCGCGGTCTCCGTGTCGATGCTGATTTCGGCGCTGAACGCTCTGACTCTCTCACCAGCTTTATGCGCGGTGTTTCTGCGCGCACATCACGGCCCGCGCCGTGGACCGGTCAAGTATGTCATGGCGGGTATCGACAAGGCGCGCGATGGCTATGCCATCGTGGTCGGCAAGCTGGTGCGGCTGGCGGTTCTGGGTGTTGTTGCCCTGTTAGTGGTCATGGGCGGCGTCGGCTGGCTGTTCAAAATCACTCCGACCGGCTTCCTGCCGGCGGAAGACCAGGGCGCCATCTTCGCCGAAGTTCAGCTGCCGGAAGGCGCGTCGGTGAATCGCACCGACGCCGTGACCAGGCGCGTTGAGGAAATCGCGCGCAACACCGCAGGCGTGGCGAATGTCACCTCGGTGGTTGGCTACAGCATGCTGGATGGGTTGGTGAAATCCAATTCGGCGCTGCTGATCCTGACATTAAAACCATTCGACGACCGCAAGACGCAGGCTTTGTCGTCCGACGGGATCATCGTGAAACTGCGCGGTGAATTACAGGGTTTGCGCGAGGCTCTGGTCTTCGCATTCAACCTGCCGCCGATTATCGGACTGGGAACCGGCAGCGGCTTCGAGTATCAGCTGCTCAGTCTGGCCGGGTCGAGTCCCGCCGAGATTGCGGGCGTCGCGCGCGCCTTGGTGTTCGCGGCCAATCAGGATCCGGCGCTCCGTGGTGTGTTCACGACATACGCCGCCAACACCCCGCAGCTTTATCTCGATATCGACCGCGAGAAAGTGCAAACGCTGGGCATCAATCTGGCCGATGTCTTCAATGCGCTGCAGTCGATTCTGGGCAGCGCCTATATCAACGACTTCAACCTTTTCGGCCGTACCTGGCAGGTCAATATCCAGGGCGAAGCGTCCGAGCGCAGCAAAATCGACGACATTTACCGTATCAACGTGCGCAACAGGAACGGCGATATGGTTTCGGTGCGTGCCTTTGCCGAGGCGCGACTGATTCTCGGGCCGCAGATGGTGCTGCGCTACAACAATTTCCGCAGCGTCACGATCACCGGCAATCCAGCGCCGGGTCACAGTTCCGGAGATGCGATCGCCGCGATGGAGAAACTGTCGGCGAGCACGTTGCCGCAAGGCTACAGCTACGAATGGACCGGTACGGCGCTGCAGGAAAAGGAAGCCGCTGGCAAGACCACCACGGTGCTGCTGCTCGCGATCCTGTTCGCCTATCTGTTCCTCGTGGCATTGTACGAAAGCTGGTCGATTCCGATTTCGGTGCTGCTGTCAGTCTCCGTCGGCGTGCTCGGCGCCATTGCCGCCCTGCTGGTCACCGGCCTGTCGTTCGATCTTTACGCCCAGATCGGACTGGTGGTGCTGATCGCGCTGGCGGCGAAGAACGGCATTCTCATCGTAGAATTCGCGAAGGAGCGTCGCGAGCACGGCCTGTCAATCCAGGATGCTGCGGTGGAAGGCGCGCGGGAGCGCTTCCGGGCCGTGATGATGACCAGCTTCGCCTTTATCGCCGGGCTGATTCCGCTGGTGATCGCGACCGGCGCCGGCATGCTGAGCCGTCGCGGCGTCGGCACCGCGGTGTTTGGTGGCATGCTGGCCGCGGCATTTTTCGGGATTTTCATGATCCCGGTGCTCTATGTGATCCTCCAGTGGCTGCGCGAAAAAATAAAAGGCACGTCGAAAAAATCCGCCGCAGCATCGCAGGCCGGAGCCGCACCTCACTCCTGAAAATATTTTCTCGGGCCCCGCCGAAGGGGGCTTGGCAAGCGCTTGTCTTGTTGGAATAATGTATTCCACGGGAGTGAAATGCAGGCCGGACACGCTCCGTCAAAGGCCTTCTTGTCGATAGCCGCGTGACGGGTTAACCACCGCGCGGCCGCGATTTTGCGGCAGTTCCATTCGAGGTCTATTCCACATGGCGCGTCCCAAGATTGCATTGATCGGCTCCGGCCAGATCGGCGGCACGCTCGCTCATCTCATCGGATTGAAGGAACTCGGCGACGTCGTCATGTTCGACATCGCCGAAGGCGTCCCGCAGGGCAAATCGCTCGATATCGCGCAGTCCTCGCCGGTCGACGGCTTCGATTCCCGGCTGGCAGGCACAAATTCCTATGACGCCATCGAAGGCGCCTCGGTCTGCATCGTCACCGCCGGCGTGCCGCGCAAGCCCGGCATGAGCCGCGACGATCTGCTCGGCATCAATCTGAAGGTGATGGAGCAGGTCGGTTCCGGCATCAAGAAATACGCTCCCAACGCCTTCGTCATCTGCATCACCAATCCGCTCGATGCCATGGTGTGGGCGTTGCAGAAATATTGCGGCCTGCCCAAGACCATGGTGGTCGGCATGGCGGGCGTGCTCGATTCGGCGCGGTTCCGTTATTTCCTCGCCGACGAATTCAATGTGTCGGTGGAAGACGTCACCGCCTTCGTGCTCGGCGGCCACGGCGACACCATGGTGCCGCTGGTGCGCTATTCCACCGTCGCCGGCATTCCGCTGCCCGACCTCGTGAAGATGGGCTGGACCACCGAGAAGCGCATGGACGATATCGTGACGCGCACCCGCAATGGCGGTGCCGAGATCGTCAATCTGCTCAAGACCGGCTCCGCCTTCTATGCGCCCGCTGCCTCGGCGATTGCGATGGCGGAAAGCTATCTCAAGGACAAGAAGCGCGTGCTGCCGTCGGCCGCCTATATCAACGGCGAATACGGCGTGAAGGATCTTTACGTCGGCGTGCCGGTGGTGATCGGCGCCAAGGGCGTGGAGCGTATTGTCGAGATCGAGCTGACCTCGGCGGAGCGCGACATGTTCAACAAGTCGGCGGAGTCAGTGCAGACGCTGGTCGAGGCCTGCAAGAAGATCGCGCCGGATCTTGGAAAGTAAAACACGTATGGGGCGGCCGGACATGCGCCGGCTGGCCAGGGGGACGGAATGAATATTCACGAGTACCAAGCCAAGACGGTGCTGCGGGATTTCGGTGTGCCGGTGCCGCGCGGCATTCCGGCTTTCTCGGTCGATGAAGCGGTCAAGGCCGCGCAGGACATGGGCGGCCCGGTCTGGGTGGTGAAGGCCCAGATCCATGCCGGCGGCCGCGGCAAGGCCGGCGGCGTCAAGGTCGTGAAATCGATCGACGACGTCAGAAAGGAATCGCAGCGCATTCTCGGCTCGACGCTGGTGACGCATCAGACCGGTCCGCAGGGCAAGGAAGTCCGCCGTCTCTACATCGAGGAAGGCTCCGCCATCGACAAGGAATTCTACCTGTCGATGCTGGTGGATCGTGAATCCTCGCGCGTCGCCATCGTCGTCTCCACCGAAGGCGGCATGAATATCGAGGAAGTGGCGCACGACACGCCGGAGAAGATCACCACCATTACGGTCGATCCGGTGGCCAATATCTGCCCGCATCATGTGCGGCGCGTCTCCAAGGCGCTGGGCCTCGACGCCGACCTGCAGAAGCAGATGAGCCCGCTTCTGACCAATCTTTATAAGGCGTTTGTCGACACCGACATGGCGCTGCTGGAGATCAACCCGCTGGTCGTCACCAAGGACAAGAAGCTCATCTGCCTCGACGCCAAGGTCGGTTTCGACTCAAACGCGCTGTTCCTGCATCCCAAGATCGCGGAACTGCGCGACGAGACCGAAGAGGACGAGAAGGAGATCGAGGCCTCGAAATTCGATCTCAACTATATCGCGCTCGACGGCTCGATCGGCTGCATGGTGAACGGCGCCGGCCTCGCCATGGCGACCATGGACATCATCAAGCTGTATGGCTCCTCGCCCGCCAACTTCCTCGATGTCGGCGGCGGCGCGACGAAAGAAAAGGTGGCGGCGGCGTTCAAGATCATCACCTCCGATCCGAAGGTGAAGGGCATCCTGGTCAACATCTTCGGCGGCATCATGCGCTGCGACGTGATCGCGGAAGGCGTGGTGGCGGCGGTGAAGGAGGTCGGCCTGAAGGTGCCGCTGGTGGTGCGCCTGGAAGGAACCAATGTCGAGCTCGGCAAGAAGATCATCAAGGAATCCGGACTGAACGTGCTGCCGGCCGACGATCTCGACGACGCCGCGCAGAAAGTGGTCAAGGCCGTGAAGGAAGCCGCGTAATGTCCATCCTCATCGACAAGAACACCAAGGTCATCTGCCAGGGCTTCACCGGCAAGAACGGCACCTTCCATTCCGAGCAGGCGATTGCCTACGGCACCAAAATGGTCGGCGGCACCTCGCCGGGCAAGGGCGGCACCACCCATCTCAACCTGCCGGTCTTCGACACCGTCGCGGAAGCGCGCGCCAAGACCGGCGCCGACGCGAGCGTGATCTACGTGCCGCCGCCGGGCGCGGCCGACGCGATCGCGGAAGCGATCGAGGCGGAAATTCCGCTGATCGTCTGCATCACCGAAGGCATTCCGGTCAGTCACATGGTGAAGGTGAAGCGCTCGCTGTGCGGATCGAAGTCGCGGCTGATCGGCCCGAACTGCCCCGGCGTGATGACCGCGGGCGAATGCAAGATCGGCATCATGCCGGGCAATATCTTCAAGCCCGGCAAGGTCGGCATCGTGTCGCGCTCCGGCACGCTGACCTATGAGGCGGTGTTCCAGACCACGGCGGAAGGCTTGGGCCAGACCACGGCCGTCGGCATCGGCGGCGATCCGGTGAAGGGCACCGAGTTCATCGAGATGCTGGAAATGTTCCTGGCCGATCCGAAGACCGAAGCCATCATCATGATCGGCGAGATCGGCGGCAGCGCGGAAGAAGACGCCGCGCAGTTCATCAAGGACGAAGCCAAAAAGGGCCGCCGGAAGCCGATGGCCGGCTTCATCGCCGGCCGCACCGCGCCTCCGGGGCGCCGCATGGGTCATGCCGGTGCGATCATTTCCGGCGGAAAAGGCGATGCGGAATCGAAAATCGCGGCGATGGAATCGGCGGGAATTAAAGTGTCGCCGTCGCCGGCCCGGATCGGCAAGACGCTGGTCGAGGTGCTGAAAGGCTAAGACACTGGATTTTCAATAAAATCCGTAGCGTTTCACGGGAAACAATTCCTATCCGGCGAAGCCGCGGTCCCGGGATCGCGGCTTTGTCATGCTCGTAGACATCCCGATCCTCGGCGTACGAGGATTTCCGGTCCGGCCGAAACAGCCGCCTTTTCAAGGAGTCATGCTCGTAGCAACCAGCGTTGCTCGGCCGAGGAAATGCGCTGCACGCATCATGAAGAAATGGAATATAAATTCATTCTTTCGTCATCTAATCGTAGCCGCATTAACCTCTTATCTGTAGAAAGAACCCGTTTGGGGAACACTTTTGGGCCGATTCGAGCCCATTTGCCGCTGCCGGGCGGCAAACAGATGACGATTCAGGACGCCAGATGTCACGCCAGGACGCGAACGCCGCTTTCGCCCTTACCTCTTTTCTCTACGGCGGCAACGCCGCCTATATCGAAGACCTCTACGCCAAATACGAAGCCGACCCGGCCTCGGTCGATGCCGAGTGGCAGTCCTTTTTCCAGAGCCTGAAGGACGACCCGGCCAGCGTCGAAAAGAGCGCGCGCGGCGCCTCCTGGAAAAAGCCGAACTGGCCGGTGCGCGCCAACGGCGATCTGGTCGCCGCGCTCGACGGCAACTGGGCCGAGACCGAGAAGGCGCTCGGCGACAAGATCAAGGGCAAGGCGCAGACCCGCGGCGTCGATCTCTCCACTGCCGACGTGCAGCAGGCCACGCGCGACTCCATTCACGCATTGATGCTGATCCGCGCCTATCGCGCGCGCGGGCATTTCCACGCCAGGCTCGATCCGCTCGGCATGGAGCCGGAGAAGAACGAGGAGGAGCTCGATCCGCGCTCCTACGGCTTCACCGAAGCCGACATGGATCGCAGGATCTTCCTCGACAAGGTGCTGGGTCTGGAATTCGCCACCTTGCGCGAGATCGTCGCCATCCTGCGCCGCACCTATTGCCAGACGCTTGGCGTCGAGTTCATGCACATCTCCAATCCGGCGCAGAAGGCCTGGATCCAGGAGCGCATCGAAGGCAAGGACAAGGAAATCACCTTCACGCGCGAAGGCAAGCGCGCGATCCTGAACAAGCTGGTCGAAGCCGACGGCTTCGAGAAATTCCTTGACGTCAAATATACCGGCACCAAGCGCTTCGGCCTCGACGGCGGCGAGTCGCTCGTACCCGCGCTGGAACAGATCATCAAGCGCGGCGGCAATCTCGGCGTGAAGGACATCGTGTTCGGCATGGCGCATCGCGGCCGGCTCAATGTGCTGACGCAGGTGCTGGGCAAACCGCATCGCGTGCTGTTCCATGAATTCAAGGGCGGCTCGGCGACGCCGGACGAAGTCGAAGGCTCCGGCGACGTGAAGTACCATCTCGGCGTGTCGTCCGACCGCGAGTTCGACGGCAACAAGGTGCATCTGTCGCTGGCACCGAACCCCTCGCATCTCGAGATCGTCGATCCCGTCGTGCTGGGCAAAGTGCGCGCCAAGCAGGACCAGCTCGGCGCCACGCCGGAAGACCGCACCATGGCGCTGCCGCTGCTGGTTCACGGCGACGCGGCCTTTGCCGGCCAGGGCGTGGTGGCGGAATGCTTCGGCCTGTCGGAGCTGAAAGGCTATCGCACCGGCGGTTCGATCCATTTCATCGTCAACAACCAGATCGGCTTCACCACCTATCCGCGCTATTCGCGTTCGTCGCCCTATCCGTCGGATGTGGCGAAGATGATCGAGGCGCCGATCCTGCACGTGAACGGCGACGATCCGGAAGCGGTGGTGTTCGCGGCCAAGATCGCGATCGAATACCGGCAGAAATTCGCCAAGCCGGTCGTGATCGACATGTTCTGCTATCGCCGCTTCGGCCACAACGAAGGCGACGAGCCGGCGTTCACCCAGCCGCTGATGTACAAGCTGATCCGGGCGCACCCCTCCACGCTCGATCTGTATTCGAAGAAGCTGATCGGCGAAGGCGTCGTCACCGATGGCGAAGTCGACAAGATGAAGGCCGACTGGCGCGCGCGGCTCGAGGCCGAGCACGAAGCCGGCCAGGGCTACAAGCCGAACAAGGCCGACTGGCTCGACGGCCGCTGGGCCGGACTGAAAGTGGCCGGCGAGATCGACGATCCGCGCCGCGGCGTCACCGGCGTCGAGATCGACGCGCTGAAGGAGATCGGCCGCAAGATCACGACGCTGCCGAAGGATTTTCACGCCCACAAGACGATCCAGCGTTTCCTCGACAATCGCCGCAAGGCGATCGAGAGCGGCGAGGGCATCGACTGGGCGACCGCGGAAGCGCTCGCCTTTTGCACGCTGCTGGACGAAGGCCATCCCGTGCGCCTGTCCGGGCAGGATTGCGAACGCGGCACCTTCTCGCAGCGCCATTCGGTTCTGTTCGATCAGGAAAACGAGGCGCGCTACACGCCGTTCAATCAGCTGAGGGAGAACCAGGCGCGTTACGAGGTTCTCAATTCGATGCTCTCGGAAGAGGCCGTGCTCGGCTACGAATACGGCTATTCGACCGCCGAGCCGAATGCGCTGACATTGTGGGAAGCCCAATTCGGCGACTTCGCCAACGGCGCGCAGGTGGTGTTCGACCAGTTCATCTCTTCCGCCGAACGCAAATGGCTGCGCATGTCGGGCCTCGTCTGCCTGCTGCCGCATGGCTATGAAGGGCAGGGCCCGGAACATTCCTCGGCGCGGCTCGAGCGTTTCCTGCAGATGTGCGCGGAAGACAACATGCAGGTGGCGAACTGCACGACGCCAGCGAACTATTTCCACATCCTGCGCCGGCAATTGAAGCGCGAGATCAGGAAGCCCCTGATCCTGATGACGCCGAAGTCGCTGCTGCGCCACAAGCGCGCGACGTCGCGGCTGGACGAGATGGGCGCCGAAACCACGTTCCATCGCGTGCTGTGGGACGATGCGCAGATGCTCAAGGGCGAGAAGATCAAGCTTGTCGCCGACGACAAGATCCGCCGCGTCGTGCTGTGCTCCGGCAAGGTCTATTACGATCTGTACGAGGAGCGCGAGAAGCGCGACGTCAACGACATCTATCTCATGCGCGTGGAGCAGCTCTATCCGTTCCCGTCCAAGGCGCTGGTGCACGACCTGTCGCGCTTCAAGCAGGCGGAGATCGTGTGGTGCCAGGAAGAGCCGCGCAACATGGGCTCGTGGTTCTTCGTCGATACCTTCCTGCGCTGGGTGCTGGAGCAGATCGGCGCCAGGCACAGGCAGCCGCGCTATGCCGGACGTCCGGCGGCGGCGGCGACCGCGACCGGCCTGATGTCGAAGCATCTCGCGCAGCTCAAGCAGATGATGGACGAGGCGCTGGGGTAATTTCTGTCACCCTCCCCTGGAGGGGGAGGGTCGGCGAACATCGAACGAATGTGAGATGTGAGCCGGG
Organism: Pseudorhodoplanes sp.; assembly: GCA_022843165.1. Taxonomy (GTDB): domain Bacteria; phylum Pseudomonadota; class Alphaproteobacteria; order Rhizobiales; family Xanthobacteraceae; genus Pseudorhodoplanes. Next base: position 84,179 of record JALHOD010000003.1, on the reverse strand, counting down.
GTGGGGTGAAACTGCGACGACATCGGTCACCCCACCCCGCCGCTCGCTCCGCTCACGGCGACCCTCCCCCTCCAGGGGAGGGTGGAAAAACTGAGAGACCGAAAACAATGACCGACATCCGTGTTCCCACCCTCGGCGAATCTGTCACCGAGGCGACCATCGGCAAATGGTTCAAGAAGGCGGGCGATGCCGTCGCCGTCGACGAGCCGCTGGTCGAGCTCGAGACCGACAAGGTGACGATCGAGGTGCCGGCGCCCGCCGCCGGCGTGCTCTCGGAGATCGCGGCCAAGGACGGCGATACGGTCGCGGTCGGCGCGCTGCTCGGCCAGATCAAGGAAGGCGCCGGCGGCGCGAAGCCCGCGACGGCCGCCGCCACCGCAACCGGCTCGCCGGACAAGAAGACCGGCACCACCGCGCCGATCAAGGCCGGCGAGGAAGAGGTGAAAGCCCGGGGCCAGGACAAGCCTGAAGCCGCGACGCCGAAACCCTCCGGCGACATGCCGCTGGCGCCGTCGGTGCGCAAGCTCTCGGCCGAAAGCGGCGTCGATGCCGCCACCGTCCCGGGCTCCGGCAAGGATGGCCGCGTCACCAAGGGCGACCTGATGGCGGCGATCGAACGCGCGGCCTCCGCGCCGACGCCGGTCGGCCAGCCGGCTGCGGCCGTGCAAGTCCGCGCGCCGTCGCCCGCCGACGACGCCGCGCGCGAGGAACGCGTGAAGATGACGCGGCTGCGTCAGACCATCGCGCGCCGCCTGAAGGACGCCCAGAACACCGCCGCCATGCTGACGACCTTCAACGAGGTCGACATGAAGCCGGTGATGGACCTGCGCGCCCAATACAAGGACTTGTTCGAGAAGAAGCACGGCGTGAAGCTCGGCTTCATGGGCTTCTTCGTGCGCGCCTGCGTGCAGGCGCTGAAGGAGATTCCGGCGGTCAACGCCGAGATCGACGGCGCCGACATCATCTACAAGAACTATTATCACGTCGGCATTGCCGTCGGCACCGAGAAGGGTCTCGTGGTGCCGGTGGTGCGCGATTGCGACCGCAAGTCGCTCGCCGAGATCGAAAAGAACATCACCGATTTCGGCCGGCGCGCGCGCGACGGCGCGCTCAAGATCGAGGAGATGCAGGGCGGCACCTTCACCATCACCAATGGCGGCATCTACGGCTCGCTGATGTCGACGCCGATCCTGAACGCACCGCAATCCGGCATCCTCGGCATGCACAAGATCCAGGAACGTCCGGTGGCGCATGACGGCAAGATCGAGATCCGGCCGATGATGTATCTCGCGCTGTCCTACGATCATCGCATCGTCGACGGCCGCGAGGCGGTGACGTTCCTCGTGCGGGTGAAAGAGAATCTGGAAGATCCGGCAAGGATTGTGCTGGATCTGTAATCCGCCTCATCCTGAGGAGCCCGCCGCAGGCGGGAGTCTCGAAGGATGGGGCGGCCCCATGCTTCGAGACGCGCTTCGCGCTCATCAGCATGAGGCCGGGATGTGGTCGCGCCTTTGGCGCAAGCAGCGGAAGCAAGAGTGATGTCCTACGATCTCATCGTCATCGGCACCGGCCCCGGCGGCTATGTCTGCGCCATTCGCGCGGCGCAGCTCGGGATGAAAGTCGCGGTGGTGGAAAAACGCGCCACCCATGGCGGCACCTGCCTGAATATCGGCTGCATTCCCTCGAAAGCGCTGCTGCATGCCTCCGAACTGTTCGAGGAGGCCGGCCATGCATTTGCGAAAATGGGCATTGGCGTCTCCAAGCCCAAGCTCGACCTCAAGCAGATGCTGGTGTTCAAGGACGAGGCGGTCGAAGGCAACACCAAGGGCGTCGAATTCCTGCTGAAGAAGAACAAGGTCGACGCCGTGCACGGCACCGGCCGCATCGCCGCAGCGGGCAAGGTCGAGGTCAAGGGCGCCGACGGCAAGAGCCAGACGCTCGAGACAAAAAACATCGTCATCGCCACCGGCTCCGATGTCGCGAGGCTGAAAGGTATCGAGATCGACGAGAAGCGCATCGTGTCGTCCACCGGCGCGCTGACGCTGGAGAAAGTGCCGGAGAAGATGCTGGTGATCGGCGCCGGCGTGATCGGCCTTGAGCTTGGCTCGGTCTGGCGGCGTCTCGGCGCCGAGGTCACGGTGGTGGAATTCCTCGACGGCGTGCTGCCCGGCATGGATTCGGAAGTGCGCAAGCAGTCGCAGCGCCTGTTCGAGAAGCAGGGCATGGTCTTCAGGCTCGGCGCCAAGGTCACGGCGGTTGACGCTTCCGGCAAGCGGCTGAAGGCGAGCATCGAACCCACGAAGGGCGGAGCGGCCGAAACGATTGAAGCCGATGTCGTGCTCGTGTCGATCGGCCGCGTGCCCTACACCGACGGACTCGGTCTGAAGGAGGCCGGCGTCGCGCTCGACGAGCGGGGCCGCGTGAAGACCGACGCGCATTATGCAACCAATGTGCCCGGCATCTACGCGATCGGCGACGTCATCACCGGACCGATGCTGGCGCACAAGGCGGAAGACGAAGGCATGGCGGTGGCGGAAATTCTCGCCGGCCAGGCCGGGCATGTGAATTACGACGTGATCCCGAACGTGGTCTACACCTATCCGGAAATCGCCTCGGTCGGAAAATCCGAGGACGAATTGAAGGCGGCCAATGTCGCCTACAATGTCGGAAAATTTCCGTTCACCGCCAACGGCCGCGCCAAGGCCAACCAGAAGACCGAAGGCTTTGTCAAAATCCTCGCTGACGCGAAAACCGACCGCGTGCTCGGCGTGCATATCGTCGGCGCCGACGCCGGCAACATGATCGCGGAAGCGGCGGTGGCGATGGAATTCTCAGCCTCGGCGGAAGACATCGCCCGCACCTGCCACGCGCATCCGACGCTGCCGGAGGCGGTGAAGGAAGCCGCGCTGGCGGTGGAGAAACGCGCGATTCATATGTGAATTATCACGCCCTTGGATGCGCCGATTTGTACGCATCCAGCAGGCGTTCGGTGTCGACCGCCGTATAGATCTGCGTGGTCGAGAGCGAGGCATGGCCGAGCAGTTCCTGGATCGCGCGCAGGTCGCCGCCGCGCGACAGCAAGTGCGTCGCGAAGGAATGCCGCAGCGCATGCGGCGTCGCCGAATCCGGCAGGCCGAGCGCGCCGCGCAACCTCTCCATCGTCAGTTGAATGATGCGCGGCGACAGCGGGCCGCCCCTGGCGCCGACGAAGAGCGGTTGATCGTCCGGCAGGTCGTAGGGGCAGGCGGCGATGTAATCGGCGATCAGTTGCGCGACCATTGGCAGCACCGGCACCATGCGCGCCTTGTTGCCCTTGCCGATGACAGTGATCGTGTCGCCTGTGCCGGGCGCGGGAATGCCGCGGCGCGTAAGCCCGAGCGCTTCGGCGATGCGCAGGCCGGAGCCATAGAGCAGACCGAGCACGGCGGCGTCGCGCGCAAGAATCCACGGCTCGCGGTCCTCGCCGGCGCGCAGGGCGGTGTCGGACACGCGCTTCGCCGACGGCACGGTGAGCGGCTTTGGCAGGCTTTTGGGAATTTTCGGCGTGCGCACCGCGCTCAGCGCGGCGACCTTGCCCTTGCCGTCGCGCTCCAGAAAGCGCGCGAAGGAGCGCGCACCGGCCAGCTCCCGCATCAGCGATCGCGCGCCGAGTCCGCCGGCGCGGCGTGAGGCCATGAAGGCGCGCACGTCCTGCGGGGCGAGCGCGGCGAGATCCTTGAGCGACGGCGGCTGGCCGAGATGGTCGGCGAGGAAGGCGACGAACTGGCCGAGGTCGCGGGAATAGGCTTCCAGCGTTTTCGGCGACATGCGCCGCTCGGCGGCCAGATGCGTCAGCCAGCGCGCCGCCTCGGCCGCGATATCGGGCGAGGCGGAGGCGAGTTTACCCACCCCCTTGTGGGGAGGGTCGTCAGCCGGAGCGGAGCGCAGGCTGGCGGGGTGGGGGTCCTTCGTCTTGCGTAACGACGCCCTCCTACCCGGCTCGCTTCGCTTGCCGATCTCCCCCACAAGGGGGGAAGTATGTCTGTGTTCGTGGCGCTTCATTCTTCCCTACGTTACGAGCACGTCCTTCACCCTTCCTTAAATCGCCGGAATCGGGCGAGTGTCGGAGCAGAATCAGGGAAAATATGGCGGCCAAGATTGTCGACGTTCTGGTGCCGATCGCGCTCGATCAGGCCTATTCCTACCGCGTGCCGGCCGGCCTGACGCTGGAAGCCGGCGACGTGGTCGCCGTACCGTTCGGCGCCAAGGAATATGCCGGCGTGGTCTGGGGCGAGGGCCATCCGCGGCCCGGCCTGCACAACAAGCTGAAGGACGTCATCGGCAGGCACGACATGCCGCCGCTCAAGCCGGAATTGCGGCGCTTCATCGACTGGGTGGCGGATTACACGCTGGGTGCGCGCGGCATGGTGTTGCGCATGGCGTTGCGCATGGGCGAACTCGGCCCCGCGCGCGAACGCGTCGGCGTGCGGCTGGCGGGGCCGGCGCCCAAGCGCATGACCCCGGCGCGGGCGCGGGTGATGGAGGCGCTGGCCGACGGCCTGCTGCGCGCCAAGAGCGACGCCGCGCACGACGCCGGCGTGTCGGTCGGCGTGATCGATGGGCTGATCGACGAAGGCACGCTCGAGACGCAGGTGCTGCCGCAGGAGCCGGTGGCGAAGGCGCCCGACCCGGATTTCCTGCAGCCCGATCTCTCGCCGGCGCAGAGCAAGGCCGCCGACACCTTGCGCGAGATGGTCACGCGCGGCGGCTTCGCGGCGAGCCTGGTCGACGGCGTCACCGGCTCCGGCAAGACCGAGGTCTATTTCGAGGCGGTGGCGGAAAACATCCGCCAGCGCAAGCAGACGCTGATCCTGATGCCGGAAATCGCGCTGACCGCGCAATTCCTCGAACGCTTCTCCGCGCGCTTCGGGGTGCGGCCGGCGGAATGGCATTCGCAGCTGTCGCCGCGCAAGCGCGCGCGCACTTTCGCGGCGGTGACGGCGGGCGAGGTCAGCGTCATCGTCGGCGCACGCTCGGCGTTGTTCCTGCCCTATGCCGATCTTGGCCTGATCATCGTGGATGAGGAGCACGACGCCGCCTACAAACAGGAGGACGGCGTGCATTATCACGCCCGCGACATGGCGGTGGTGCGCGCGCATGAAGCGCAGATTCCTATCATCCTCGCTTCGGCGACGCCGTCGGTCGAAACCGAAGTGAATGCGCGGCGCGGCCGCTACACGCGGCTGCATCTGCCGGAGCGTTTTGGCGGCCAGCACATGCCGCATATCGAGGCCATCGACATGACGCGCGAAGGCCCGCCGCGCGGGCGCTTCATCGCGCCGCGTCTTGCCGAGGCTGTCAAGATCGCGCTGGAGCGCGGCGAACAGGCCCTGCTGTTCCTGAACCGGCGCGGCTATGCGCCGCTCACATTATGCCGCTCCTGCGGGCATCGCCTCGATTGCCCGAACTGCGACGCCTGGCTGGTCGATCACCGCTTCAAGCGGCGGCTGGTCTGCCATCATTGCGGCTTCTCCAAGCCGATCCCCGAATCCTGCCCCAAATGCGAGGCCAAGGATTCGTTTGCGGCCGTCGGTCCCGGCGTGGAGCGCCTGCAGGAGGAAGTCGCGGTCCTGTTTCCCGAGGCGCGCACCATCGTCCTGTCGAGCGACCTGGTGGAATCGGTCGAGCGCCTGCGCGAGGAGCTGGACGACGTGGCGGAGGGCCGCTTCGACATCATCATCGGCACGCAGCTGGTGGCGAAGGGCCATCATTTCCCCAAGCTCAACCTGGTCGGCATCATCGATGCCGATCTCGGGCTTGCGAACGGCGATCCGCGCGCGGCCGAGCGCAGCTTCCAGCTGCTGCATCAGGTGGTGGGCCGCGCCGGCCGCGAGGCCGGGCAAGGCATGGGCTATCTGCAGACGCACCAGCCGGAACATCCGGTGATGCGCGCCCTGATCGCGGCCGACCGCGACGCCTTCTACGACACCGAAATCGCCTCGCGCGAGACGACCGCGTATCCGCCGTTCGGGCGGCTGGCGAGCCTGATCGTGTCGGGCGGCGACAAGCACGAGACCGAAAGCTTTGCCCGCAAGGTGGCGGCGGCCGCGCCGCTGGACGATAATGTGCGCGTGCTGGGACCGGCGGAGGCCCCGCTGGCAGTGGTGCGCGGGCGCTTTCGCCACCGCATCCTGGTGAAGTCGCCGAAGAATTTCGACCTGTCGCATTACCTGCGCGGCTGGCTGCAGAACGCGCCCAGGACGCGCGGCACGCTCAAGCTCGAAGTCGATATCGATCCGCAGAGTTTTCTGTAACCGGACGGAAATGCGTCAGTCCGCATTGGCGGAGCTGGCCGCTTTCAGCGCCCGCTCCACGCTCGCGACATAATGCACGGCGCGGCCGCGCAATCCCGGCAATCCGAACGAGCGCCGCACATGCGGGCGCACGCCGGCGAAATACACCTTGGTGCCGGCCTTCTGCAGACGGTGCACGAAACGCTCGAGCGCCGCGGCGGCGGTGATGTCGATGAACGGTACGTCGGAAAAATCCAGAATGAAGACGCGCGGCGGCTTGACCACGCGGTCGAGGATCATGTTCACGCGCGCGGTGGCGCCGAAGAAGAACGCGCCGCTGATGCGATAGACCATGACGTCGCCGGGCGTCTGGCCGCGATAGGCGCCGCGGCCATTGGCGCTGTCGGAGGCGTCGTCGCGAACGAGTTTGGGATCGCCCTCCACTTCCACCGCTTCCGACATGCGATGCAGGAACAGGAACGAGCCGAGCACGACGCCGACGCCGATGCCGGTGAGCAGATCGTAGAAAATCGTCAGCAGGAAGGTGGCGAGCAGGATCATGGCGTCGGCCCGCGACGTCCGCAGCAACAGCGCGAACTCGGCCTTGTCGGCCATCGACCAGGCGACCACGACCAGCACGCCGGCGAGCGCGGCGAGCGGGATATAGGCCACCAGCGGCATGGCGAACAGAACGAACACCAGCAGATAGAGCGAATGAAACATGCCGGCGACCGGCCCGCGCGCGCCGGCGCGGATATTGGTCGCGGTGCGTGCGATCGTTCCCGTCACCGGCACGCCGCCGCAGGCGGCGGCGGCGATGTTGCCGACGCCCTGCGCCACCAGTTCGGAATTGGAGCGATGCCGTCGTCCGGTCATGCCGTCGGCGACGACCGCCGACAGCAGGGATTCGATAGCGCCGAGCAGGGCGATGGCCACAGCGTCGGGCAGAACGGCGCGGACCTTTTCGAGACTGAAGGCCGGGATCGCCGGCGCCGGTAATCCCGAGGGAATCGCACCGAAGCGCGTGCCGATGGTCTCGACATCCAGCTGCAGTCCCGCCGTCAGCGCCGCCGCCAGGATGACGGCGATCAGCATCGACGGCCAGGCCGGCCGCACGCGCCGCAACACCAGAATGGTCGCCACCGAGAGCAGGGACAAAATGACGGTCACCGGCCTGACGGTGCCGATCGCGCCCCAGATCGCCGCAAGCTTGGGCAGCATGTCGGGCGGCTCGTTCGTCAGCTGCAGGCCGAGCAGGTCGTGCACCTGCGTGACCAGAATGATCACGGCGATGCCGGCGGTGAAGCCGACCGTCACGGGATAGGGGATGTATTTGACGTAGGTGCCGAGCTGCAAGAACCCGGTGATCATCATGATCGCACCCGCGATCATGGTGGCCAGCACCAGCCCGTCATAGCCGTGCCGCGCCACGATCACCGCCACCAGACCGATAAAGGCGGCGGCCGGTCCGCCGATCTGGAAGCGGCTGCCGCCCAGCAGCGAAATCAGGAAGCCGCCGACGATGGCGGTATAGAGCCCGCGCTCGGGGCTGACGCCGGCGCCGATGGCAATGGCCATCGACAGCGGCAGGGCGACAATGGCGACGGTCAAGCCGGCGATGGCGTCGGCGCGCAGTCCCTCGGCCCCGTAGCCTTCCCGCAGCACTGTGACGAGCTTGGGGGTGAAGAGGTCGGCAAACGTCGGTTCGCCACGGCCACGGGCCGCGGGCACGGAGGGATCCATCCTTGTCCCCGGAATCAGCAGGAGACGAAATGTGTGCGGCCATTAACGCCGGGTCCCGCGATTTCGCCAAGGATTTTTTAGCCGGGGCGGGCCCGGAAAGCCTTGATATGGTCTCAAGTCACCAGCTTGAGGCCAACAATGCCGGTCAGGATCAGGGCCACGCAGCCGAGCCGGAGCGCGGTGGCGGGCTCGGCGAACAGCACGATGCCCAGAATGACGGTGCCGATGGCGCCGATGCCGGTCCAGACCGCATAGGCGGTGCCGACCGGCAGCGCCTTCAGGGCGAGGCTGAGAAACAGGAAACTCACCGCCATGGCGGCCAGTGTCCCGAGCGAGGGCCACAGCCGGGTCCAGCCGTCGGTGTATTTGAGGCCGATGGCCCAGATGACTTCGAACAATCCGGCAATCAGCAGATAGACCCATGCCATGACAGAACCTCATGTCCTGGCAGGGCCGTCCCTACCGTTTGCCGCGCATGACGGGGCCGTCCCCGCCGCCGGAAAATAATCCCGCGCTGCGCGCATTCAACGTGCGCGGTGCTTGCGACGAAAGGCCCAGAGAAAGCCGGTCAAACCTGACATTTCGAGGCTTTCACATTGTTGCACCGCCCTGCGCGGCGTGTTAGCAACCGCTCGATTTTGCAGGGGCTCCGGAGCGTTCCGTGACGTCCGGCCAAAATCGGAATTCCCTCTTGGATTCCAATGGCTTGCGCCGCCGCTCCTGCGACGGCGTCGGGCTTGCGGATTGACGATTTCAGACGAGTGGCAATGGCAGGCGAACAACCGATCGTATCCGGCATGGCAGGCCGCTACGCGACCGCCCTGTTCGAGCTGGCGCTCGAAGAAAAGGCGCTCGACAAGGTCCGCAAGGATCTCGACGCGTTCGACGAGATGGTGGCCGAAAGCGAAGATCTCAGCCGTCTTGTCCGCAGCCCGGTCTTTACCGGCGAGGAGCAGGCCAAGGCGCTGGCCGCCGTGCTGAAGAAAGCCAAGATCGACGGTATCGCCGCGAAATTCCTGAATGTCGTGGCTTCCAACCGCCGCCTGTTCGCGGTCGGCCAGATGATCCGCGGCTTCCGCGCGCTGGTCGCCAAGCACAAGGGCGAAGTCATGGCCCAGGTCACGGTCGCCGAGAAACTCGGCGACGCCCATCTCAAGGCGCTGAAAGGCGCGCTCAACACACTCACCGGCAAGGATGTCGATCTCGACGTGAAGATCGATCCCGCGATCATTGGCGGCCTTGTGGTCAAGCTCGGCAGCCGCATGGTCGACAGCTCGCTGCGCACCAAACTCAATTCGATCAAGTATGCGATGAAAGAGGCACGCTGATGGATATCCGCGCCGCAGAAATCTCCGCGATCCTGAAGGATCAGATCAAGAATTTCGGCCAGGAGGCGGAAGTCTCCGAAGTCGGCCAGGTGCTGTCGGTCGGCGACGGCATCGCCCGCGTCTTCGGTCTCGACAACGTCCAGGCCGGCGAGATGGTCGAGTTCGAAAGCGGCGTGCGCGGCATGGCGCTGAACCTCGAAAGCGACAATGTCGGTATCGTCATTTTCGGCACCGACCGCGAGATCAAGGAAGGCCAGACCGTCAAGCGCACCCGCGCCATCGTGGACGTGCCGGTCGGCAAGGGCCTGCTCGGCCGCGTGGTCGATGCGCTCGGCAATCCGATCGACGGCAAGGGCCCGATCAAGGCCGACAAGCGCGAGCGCGTGGACGTCAAGGCGCCCGGCATCATCCCGCGCAAGTCGGTGCATGAGCCGATGGCGACCGGCCTCAAGGCCGTCGACGCGCTGATCCCGATCGGCCGCGGCCAGCGCGAGCTGATCATCGGCGACCGCCAGACCGGCAAGACCGCAATCGCGCTCGACACCATCCTGAACCAGAAGCCGCTCAACGCCACCGGCGACGAGAAGATCAAGCTGTATTGCGTCTATGTCGCGATCGGCCAGAAGCGCTCCACCGTCGCGCAATTCGTGAAGGTGCTGGAAGAGCAGGGCGCGCTGGAATATTCGATCATCGTCGCCGCCACCGCGTCGGACCCCGCGCCGATGCAGTTCCTGGCGCCGTTCTCCGGCTGCACCATGGGCGAGTATTTCCGCGACAACGGCATGCACGCCGTGATCATCTATGACGATCTGTCGAAACAGGCCGTCGCCTATCGCCAGATGTCGCTCCTGCTGCGCCGCCCGCCCGGCCGCGAAGCCTATCCCGGCGACGTGTTCTATCTGCATTCGCGCCTGCTCGAGCGCGCCGCCAAGATGAACGACGATCACGGCGCCGGCTCGCTGACGGCCTTGCCGGTCATCGAGACGCAGGCCAACGACGTGTCGGCCTATATCCCGACCAACGTGATCTCGATCACCGACGGCCAGATCTTCCTGGAGACCGACCTGTTCTATCAGGGCATTCGTCCGGCGGTGAACGTCGGCCTCTCGGTGTCGCGCGTGGGATCATCGGCGCAGACCAAGGCGATGAAAAAGGTCGCCGGCAAGATCAAGGGCGAGCTGGCGCAATACCGCGAGATGGCGGCCTTCGCGCAGTTCGGCTCCGACCTCGACGCCACCACCCAGCGCCTGCTCAACCGCGGCGCGCGCCTGACCGAGCTTCTCAAGCAGGCGCAGTTCTCGCCGCTCAAGATGGAAGAGCAGGTCGCGGTGATCTATGCCGGCGTCAACGGCTATCTCGACCCGCTGCCGGTCAACAAGATCCGCGATTTCGAGAACGGCCTGCTGTCGCTGCTGCGCACCAAGCACAACGACATCCTCGAAACCGTGCGCACCTCGCGCGATCTCGACGATGCCACGGCGGCCAAGCTGAAGACGGTTGTCGACGGCTATTCCAAGACCTTCGCGTAACGGCTGGATGAGACGGTAAGGACTGATCGGCAATGGCCAGCCTCAAGGACATGCGCGTCCGCCTCGCCTCCACCAAGGCGACGCAGAAGATCACCAAGGCGATGCAGATGGTCGCGGCCTCCAAGCTGCGCCGCGCGCAGGCCGCGGCGGAAGCCGCACGCCCCTTCGCCGAGCGAATGGACCGTGTGCTGGGCAATATCGCCTCCACCGTCACCGACATCGAGTCGGCGCCCAGGCTGCTCGGCGGCACCGGGCGCAACCAGGTGCATCTGCTGGTGGTCTGCACCGGAGAGCGCGGCCTGTGCGGCCCGTTCAATTCGGCGATCGTGCGCCTGGCGCGCGAAAAGGCCAACGCGCTGCTGAGCGAAGGCAAAGAGGTCAAGATCTTCTGCGTCGGCCGCAAGGGCTACGAGCAGCTGCGCCGCAACTACGAGAAGCACATCGTCGAGCATCTCGACCTGCGCAGCGTGCGGACCCTGCAATTCGAGCACGCGCAGGCGATCGCGGAAAAGATCATCGCGCTGTACGAGCAGGGCGGCTTCGACATCGCGACGCTGTTCTATTCCAAGTTCAAGTCGGTGATCGCGCAGATCCCGACCGCGCAGCAGATCATCCCGCCGGTGTTCCCGGAAGCGGCGGGCGAGGCCAAGAACACGAATTCGGGCGCCGACGCGTCCTATGAATACGAGCCGGACGAACTCGACATTCTCGGCGAATTGCTGCCGCGCAATCTCGCGGTGCAGGTGTTCCGCGCTTTGCTCGAGAACAACGCGTCGTTCTACGGCGCGCAGATGACCGCCATGGACAACGCCACGCGCAATGCCGGCGACATGATCCGCAAACAGACCATCACCTATAACCGCACGCGCCAGGCCATGATCACCAAGGAACTGATCGAGATCATTTCCGGCGCCGAGGCGCTCTGACACACGATTTGTAGCGAGGACGAGCAATGGCCAAAGCCGCAGCAGCCGCAGGCAAACCCAACAAGCAGGGCCGCATCACGCAGGTGATCGGCGCCGTCGTCGACGTGCAGTTCGACGAGCATCTGCCGGCGATCCTGAACGCGCTGGAAACCCAGAACGGCGACAACCGCCTGGTGCTCGAGGTCGCGCAGCATCTCGGCGAGAACACCGTCCGCACCATCGCGATGGACATCTCCGAAGGCCTGGTGCGCGGGCAGGAGGTCTCCGATACCGGCCAGCCGATCTCGGTGCCGGTGGGCGTCGGCACGCTCGGCCGCATCATGAACGTGGTCGGCGAGCCGGTGGACGATTCCGGTCCGATCAAGGCGGAAGCCCGCCGCGCCATCCATCAGGACGCACCGCTCTATACCGACCAGTCGACCGAAGCCGAAATCCTGATCACCGGCATCAAGGTCGTGGATCTCCTGGCCCCGTATGCGAAGGGCGGCAAGATCGGCCTGTTCGGCGGCGCCGGCGTCGGCAAGACCGTGCTGATCCAGGAGCTGATCAACAACGTCGCCAAGGCGCATGGCGGTTACTCGGTGTTCGCCGGCGTGGGCGAGCGCACCCGCGAAGGCAACGACCTCTATCACGAGTTCATCGAATCCGGCGTGAACAAGAAGGGCGGCGGCGAAGGCTCCAAATGCGCCCTGGTGTACGGCCAGATGAACGAGCCGCCCGGCGCCCGCGCGCGCGTCGGCCTCTCGGGCCTGACCGTCGCGGAGCATTTCCGCGATCAAGGCCAGGACGTGCTGTTCTTCGTCGACAACATCTTCCGCTTCACCCAGGCCGGCTCGGAAGTGTCGGCGCTGCTCGGCCGCATTCCTTCGGCGGTGGGCTATCAGCCCACGCTCGCCACCGACATGGGCGCGCTGCAGGAACGCATCACCACCACGCAAAAGGGCTCGATCACCTCGGTGCAGGCGATCTACGTGCCGGCCGACGACTTGACCGACCCGGCGCCCGCGACCTCGTTCGCGCATCTGGACGCCACCACCGTGCTGTCGCGTTCGATCGCGGAAAAGGGCATCTATCCGGCGGTGGACCCGCTCGACTCGACCTCGCGCATGCTGTCGCCGCTGGTCGTGGGCGAAGAGCATTACGCGGTCTCGCGCCAGGTGCAGCAGATCCTCCAGCGCTACAAGGCGCTGCAGGACATCATCGCCATTCTCGGCATGGACGAATTGTCGGAAGAGGACAAGCTGGCGGTGGCGCGCGCCCGCAAGATCGAGCGCTTCCTGTCACAGCCGTTTTTCGTCGCCGAAGTGTTCACCGGCTCGCCCGGCAAGTTCGTCGAGCTGGCCGACACCATCAAGGGCTTCAAGGGCCTGTGCGAAGGCAAGTACGATCACCTGCCGGAAGCGGCGTTCTACATGGTCGGCACGATCGAGGAAGCCATCGAGAAGGGCAAGAAGCTCGCGGCGGAAGCGGCGTAAGGCGGATCACTCATGGCCACCTTCCAGTTCGATCTCGTCTCGCCGGAAAAGCTGCTGTTCTCCGGTCAGGTCGAGCAGGTCGACGTTCCCGGCTCCGAAGGCGACTTCGGCGTGTTTGCGGGACATGCGCCGCTGGTCGCTATCCTGCGGCCCGGCATTCTCACGATCGTCCGCGACGGCGCGCCGCTGAAGGTGGTCGTGCTCGGCGGTTTTGCGGAAGTCTCGCCCGCCGGCCTGACCGTGCTGGCCGATGTCGCGATGACCGTCGATGATCTCGACCGCGCGGTGCTGACCGAGCAGATCAAGCAGGCCGAGACGCGCATCGCGCAGATGGAACCGGGCTCCGTGCTGGACAAGGAAATCGCGCGGCTCGATCATTTCAAGGCGCTGGACTATCACCTGACCGGCACCGCGATGCACTGACGCATCGGCGTCAACCGAATTGAAAAAAGGCCGGGCTTTGCCCGGCCTTTTTGTTTCACATCAGATTTTCAGGACTCAGCTCGCCATTGCGGGCGCTGTCGCCGGCACCGTCGCACCTTCCACGGTCGCGTGCAGATGCTTCACCAGCGCGTCGTCGAGATTGAGGCGCGCTGCAAGGAGACCGAGATAGGCGCGCTCGGACGGGTTATCGATATCGATGGCGAGCAGCGAGGCGGTGTAGATGCTCGCCGCCTCTTCCGGCGTTGCCGCCGCGCGCGCGACGGCATCGACATCGAGCGGCTTGCGCAATTCGTCCATGACGAAGGCCTTGTCGTCCGCCGACAGCGGCATCCGGTCCATCTCGGCGAAGATCGCAGCCTGCTCCTTCGCGTCGATATGGCCGTCGGATTTGGCGGCGGCAATCATCGCGCGCAGCAGATGACGGCTGAGCGATTGCTGTTCGGCCGGTTGCGCCGGCGCAAACGGCGTGTCGGCTGGCGGCGGCAAAAGGCCGGCCGGCGCGGCCTCGACGGTCGATTGCGTCACCGTCTTGCCGGACTGCCAGTTCTGGTAGGCCTTGTAGGCGAGCGCGCCGACCACGGCCATGCCGCCGAGCTGCAGCGCACCGCCGGCAACCTTGCGGCCCTGCTTGGAGCCAAGAAGCAGCGCGACGAGGCCGCCGGCGACCGCGCCGCCGCCAATGCCGCCGAGATTGTTGCCAAGCGCGTTGCCGATACCGCCGGCGATGTCGCCAAGCCCGCCGCGGGCTTGCTGGCCGGATTGCTGAGGCTGGTTGCCGGCGGGCGCGCCGAGAAACTGGTCGAGAAGGCTTTTGGCGTCGAGCATCGTGATGAGGTCTCCCTGGAATGACAGGCTCACCTAGTGACGGGCGGAGGCAGCTTCAGGGCGCGCAACTGCGGCGAAACGTCCCGGCCAGGTCACATCAGATGCGCAAATTCCTTCACGACCGCGTCATAGACCGGCCGCTTGAACGGAATGATCAGACCGGGAAGATTTTTCATCGGCTCCCAGCGCCAGGCGACGAATTCCGGCTTGTGGTGGCCGCCGGCGGGATGGGCGATGTCGATCTCGCTGTCGGGCCCGGTGAAACGCAGCGCGTACCATTTCTGTTTCTGGCCGCGATACTTGCCCTTCCAGGCCTGGCCGACGATCTCGCGCGGGATGTCGTAGGTCAGCCAATCCTCGATCTCGCCGAGCTTCTCCACCGAACGGATATTGGTTTCCTCGTAGAGTTCACGCAACGCCGCGGGCCAGGGGTCCTCACCATCGTCGATCCCGCCCTGCGGCATCTGCCAGACATGGTCGTCGTCCACGTGTTCCGGCCCGCCGAGACGGCGGCCGATAAAGACGAGACCGTCGCGATTCAGCACCGCGACCCCGACACAGGGGCGATAGGGAAGATCTTCGTAGCGAGGCATGGCTGTTACCTGTCGTCGCGGCGAAACGCCGGGACCATTATTTCCAATGTCTGCGATCCATGAATGACAGGGGATCATGAGCCGGCGAGAGCAACAAGCCCACTCAGATCGACGATTTGGTTCTCGCCGCGGCGGCGGTGACCGGAACCAGAATGACGCCGCGGTTCTGCACCGACTTGGCCCATCTGGCGACCCGCTCAATGGTCACCGGCAGGCCGGTTCCGTAGCCGACCGCGAGTCCGCGTTCGCGCGCCAGCGATTCAAGGCGCGTCAATGCCTTGTCGATATCGTCGGACGACGAGACGGCGTCGATGATGACATCGGCCTTTGCAAACGGAAGATTGTTGGCGCCGGCGATCTGGCTGGCCTGGCTGCGCGGCGACGAGCCGTCATCGAGATAGATCAGGCCGCGCCGCGCGACTTCACGCAAAACCGGCGCCATGGATTGCTCGGACGCGGTGAATCGCGCGCCCATGAAATTGGTGATGCCGACATAGCCCTGAAACCGGCTGAACAGCCAATGCAGACGATCGACATTCTGCTCGCCGGCCAATGTGCTCAACAGGGTCTGCGGACCGGGATCGTTGTCGGGATAGTCAAACGGCTCCATCGGCACCTGCAGCAGGACCTCATGATTGTCGGCGCGTGCGCGCGACACGAAATTCTCGAGATCGTTTCCGTAGGGCGTGAAGGCGAGCGTCACCGGCGCCGGCAATTTGGCGATGGCGTCCATGGTGCTGGCGGTGCCGACGCCAAGTCCGCCGATCACGATGGCGACGCGCGGCCCGTCGGGTTTGCCGCCCTGTACGGTCTTGACGGGACGGGCATAAGTATCGGCCGGACGCGAGCCATCCTGCGCGACCTTGGGTATGGGACCGTGACGCGAGGCTTCCAGCAGTTTCGGATCGACCGGTGCGCGCTTCGCATCGGCTGCGCCGGGAATCACGACTTCCTGTTTCTTGCCGCTGGTGCCGTCGATGATGGTGACAGTCTTGGTGCCGGCCGGTGCGGCTGGCGGGGACGATGGCGGCGTCGGCGCGGGTTCGGCCGCCGCCACGGCGTCCGGTCCGTCATAGCGCCCGGGTCCGACAGCGCCGGGGGCGTTCTTGCCGGCGGCTTTCTTGGCATCGGCATTGATGGCGACCGAAAGTCCCGGTTCGCCGCCGAGCGGGTCATTGGCGACCGCGGCCCACAGGACGAACATCAGAATGAACATCCCGAGCGCGCCAGCGATCGCCTGCGGCAGCAGCGCCGTGACCGGCGGCCGCTTTTTTCTGGACGGCTGCGTGCCGAGGGGAGTGTTCAGGTCATCCGACGACACGGCCGAATCCTCGCGAATCATGCCCAAAAGTCTAGCATGAGGGGTTAAGGCCCGGTTTTTTCCCTGCCAAAACGAGCGGGGCGGCCCCGGGATTCCCTGGGCCGCCCCGTCAGACGGTTCTGACCTGTCCGTGCGTTATTGCGGCAGGGAGGCGCGCTTTCCGCTCGGCGGGAAGGCCGAGTTGGTCACCGTTCCGCGCAGCAGATCGGCCGCCATTTTCAGGGCCTTGTCGTCCTTCGGATCCGGCGGGATGTAGGACTGCGAGCCGGTCTGCTCGTCGCCATCGGCCTTGAGATGGCCGCGCAGCGAGGATTCGCCCTTGGTGTCGGTCCGCGCCTTCAATTCGTCCGGCACATCCTGCAGGACTTCGATATCGGGCGAGATGCCCTTGGCCTGAATCGACTTGCCCGACGGCGTGTAGTAGCGCGCCGTGGTCAGCCGCAGCGCGCCATTGCCGGCGCCGAGCGGGATGATGGTCTGCACCGAACCTTTTCCGAAGGACCGGGTGCCGAGCACGGTCGCCCGCTTGTGATCCTGCAGCGCACCGGCCACGATTTCCGACGCCGACGCCGAGCCGCCATTAATCAGGACGATGACCGGCTTGCCCTTGGTGAGATCGCCGGCGCGGGCGTTGAAGCGCTGGGTTTCCTCGGCGTTGCGTCCGCGGGTGGAGACGATCTCGCCCTTTTCCAGGAAGACATCGGAGACCGAGATAGCCTGATCGAGCAGGCCGCCCGGATTGTTGCGCATGTCGACGATATAGCCTTTGAGCTTGCCGGCCGCGATCTGGGTATCCAAATCGGCCAGCGCCTTTTTCAGATTGTCGGTGGTCTGCTCGTTGAACTGCGTGAGGCGGATGTAACCGATGTCGTCGCCTTCGATGCGCGAGCGGACCGCACGCACGCGGATGACGTCGCGGGTGATCGACACTTCGATCGGCTTGTCCTGGCCCTTGCGCATGATCTTCAGGCGGATCTTGGTGTTCACCGGTCCGCGCATTTTTTCGACGGCCTGATTGAGGGTCAGCCCCTGAACCGCTTCGTCTTCGAGATGCGTGATGATGTCATTCGCCATGATGCCGGCTTTTGCCGCCGGGGTGTCGTCGATCGGCGCCACGACCTTCACAAGGCCATCTTCCATCGTGACTTCGATGCCGAGACCGCCGAATTCGCCGCGGGTCTGCACCTGCATGTCGCGGAAGCTCTTGGCGTCCATGAAGCTGGAATGCGGGTCGAGGCCGGCAAGCATGCCGTTGATCGCCGTTTCCACCAGCTTGGAATCGTCGGGCTTCTCGACGTAGTCGGAGCGCACGCGCTCGAACACGTCGCCGAACAGATTGAGCTGCCGGTAGGTGTCCGACGAGGCGGCCGCCTTGGCGCTCATGCCTGTGAAAATGACACGCGGCTGAATGGCGAGCAGCGTGAGCGCTACGCCCGCCGCCGCACCGAGGAGAACCAGGAGAGTTTTGCGCATCATCCGCGAACCTTCTCACTTTCGCTTTTGGCCCACCATGGGCCGGGATCGACGGGGGTCCCGTCTTTGCGGAATTCGACGTAGAGAACCGGTTGACTGGTACCGACCGGTATTGTGGAGGCGGTTTGCAACGCACCACTTCCCATAACGGCCACAGGTTCGCCGGTCAGTACGAACTGGCCGATATCGACGGAAATCCGCTCCATTCCCGCGAGCAAGATATGATACCCGCCGCCGGCATTCAGGATCAAGAGTTGGCCGTAAGAGCGGAACGGACCTGCATACACCACCCAGCCGTCGCTGGGGGACGTTACCTGGGCACCGGCCCGGGTGGCGATCGACAGGCCGCGCTCGGACCCGCCCAGGCGGTCCGGGGCCCCGAAATTGCGAATTCTCACGCCGTTCACCGGCATCGGCAAAAGGCCGCGCGCGGAGGCGAAGGCGATGGCGGGAGTCAAGCGGCCGGGATCTTTCAGCGCGGCGAAATCCGGCCGGCTCTCGCCCTTTTGATCGTCCGTCGCCTTCTCGGCGGCGCGCGCGGCGCGATTGGCGCTCTCCACCCCCTGTTCCAGCCGCGCGACCAGATCCTTCAGATTGTCGACCTGACGGGACATGTCGAGCGCGACCTGGCGTTCGGTGACCAGCGACTTTTCGGCTTCGGTCTGCGATTTCTGCCGCTCCTCCACCAGTCCGGCCATGCGCTGGCGTTCGCTGGCGAGCGTCGCGAGTTCGGCGGTAAGGCGTGTGCGTTCGGCGGAAATACTGCTGCGCAGGCGCACCAGCTGTGACAGGTCGGCCGCCAGCTTCTCGGCCTTCTCGCGCATTTCGGGCAGGACGGCGCCGAGCGCGATCGCGCTGCGCACGGATTTCACCGCGTCTTCCGGACTGACCAGAAGGGCGGGTGGCGGGCGGCGTCCGACACGCTGCAGGGCGGCGAGGACTTCGGCGATTTCGCCCCGCCGGCTGGCTAGCGACTGGCGCAAGTCGCGCTCGCTCTGTTCGAGCGGTCCGATGCGGTCCTCGATTGCGCCGAGCTTGGTTTCGGCCTCGCGGACCTTGGCGGCGGTCTCGATCAGGGCGCCGGTCAGCTTGCGGCGATCGGCGCCGAGCGCCTCGATCTCGAGCCGCAGTTTCTTCTCGGCTTCGGCCGCCCGCTGCTGCTCGGTGCGCGCGGTTTCGAGTTCCCGGGCGCGCTGCTTGAGGAACGTCTCTTCGGTCGAGGACCCGCGCAAATCTGGAACCGCCTGTTCCTGCGCGGCCGCCGGCAGCGCGCCGGCAAGCGCCATCGCCGCGAAAAGCGCGCGGGGACTCAGGACAGCATGGTGAAAAAGACGCATCCGGCTCCAAATTGCCCGGGAATCGAGGCCAATCTTATCCTGCGGGGTGGCGGTTTTAAGACCTATGCGCGGTGATATGGGTGTCCCCCCAGGATTGTGACAGCCCTGTAGATCTGCTCCAAAAGCATGATCCGGACCAGTTGATGCGGCCAGGTAGCGGCGCCGAAGGCGAGGGTCATTTTGGCCTTGTCGCGCAGGCTTGGGGCCAGTCCGTCCGGCCCCCCGATGATAAACACCAGCGCCGGGCGGCCTTCGTCGCGCCAGAGCCGTATCTTTTCGGTCAGGCCGGCGCTGCCCAGCGACTCGCCTTTTTCGTCCAGCAGAACCGTGATGGCGGCCTCGGGAATGAGATTGGCCAGCGCGATGGATTCCTCCAACTGGCGTTTTTCGGCGCTGTCGGCGCGGCTTTCGCGGATTTCGACCAGTTCGACGTCGCGCACGCCCAGATTACGGCCGGCCTGCGCCGCGCGCTTGCGGTAGCGCTCGCAGAGTTCCGTTTCCGGACCTGCTTTCAGACGGCCGATCGCGAGCACGATCACCCGCATCGGCGCCTCCTCTTCAGCCGTCAGCTTGCGCGTTTGCTCGCGGTGCGGCCACCCGACCACATCTTTTCGAGATTGTAGAACTCGCGCACCTCGGGACGGAAGACGTGAACGATGACGTCGCCGGCATCGATCAGCACCCAGTCGCAATGCGGCTGGCCCTCGGTTCGGATGTCTTTCAGTCCGGCCTTGTGGAGGGCTTCGGTCACATTGTCCGCAATGGAACCGACATGGCGGTTGGAGCGGCCAGAGGCCACCACCATGGTGTCGGCGATTGCGGTTTTACCGGTGAGGTCGATGGTGACGATGTCCTCGGCCTTCATGTCATCGAGGCGCTCAAGGACGATGCGCAAGGTCTCCTTCGCGTCAGGACGCAGCTTGGAGACGGAGCGGGGCGCTGTCGTGCGGGCCCGCTGGATTGCCTGGGTTCTCAGTGTCCCTTTCCTTTCAGTTGCGACCGGCAGCCTGGCCGGGACTCAACACACCAAATGTAGGCATTGTCCCTTAATGGTTTCAATATCAAAGCCGTTCCTTTTTCCCGGCCCGCAAGGCCGTGGAGGAGAGGGTGGATTTGACCCCGTGCAGATAGACCCAGGCCGGCGGGTCGCGGTCCGCCAGCGTCATGGCCTGATTTTCGGGTATTCGGGCGCGGGCGAAATGGATGGCGCCGGGACCAGAGGTGGCCTGCAGACTGATGCCGCCGCGATCCAGGATGGCGATCGGAATCATGCCGAAAATGCCGCGCCAGTTCTTCCAGCGGTGAAACCCTTTCAGGTTGTCGGCGCCCATGAGCCAGACAAAGCGCACGTCCGGACATTCCCGCAGCAGATAGGCAATCGTATCGCAAGAATATTTCAGGCCGATGACGGATTCGAAGCCGGTCACATCGATGCGCGGATGATCGGCCAGAGCCTGCGCCGCCTGCACGCGCTCCTCCACCGGCGGCAGCGCCTTGGTGTCCTTCAGCGGATTGCCGGGCGTCACCAGCCACCACACGCGGTCGAGCCCCAGCCGCTTCATCGCCAGCAGGCTGACCTCGCGATGCGCCGCGTGCGGCGGATTGAACGAGCCGCCGAACAGCCCGATACGCAGGTTCGGCGCATGATTGGGCAAGGTGGCGCGCGGCTTTGTGATGCTTTTCACCAGCGTCCGCTGCGGCGACGACGTCACGGCCGCGTCTGTCCCGTGCCGCGCACGCGATACTTGAACGAGGTGAGCTGCTCGACGCCGACCGGGCCGCGCG
Source organism: Pseudorhodoplanes sp. (assembly GCA_022843165.1). GTDB lineage: Bacteria > Pseudomonadota > Alphaproteobacteria > Rhizobiales > Xanthobacteraceae > Pseudorhodoplanes. The sequence goes on along the minus strand of JALHOD010000003.1, from coordinate 63,128 downwards.
CATGCATGCGGCCGGTGGCGATGCCGATCTCGGCGCCGAAACCGAATTCGCCGCCATCGGCGAATTGCGTGGAGGCGTTGTGCAGGACGATGGCGGAATCCACCTCGTTCAAAAATTTCTCCGCGGCTTTCGCATCGGCGGTGACGATCGCATCGGTGTGATGCGAGCCGTAGGTCTCGATGTGATCGATGGCGCCGTCGACCCCGTTCACGACCTTGGCTGCGATTACGGCGTCGAGATACTCGGTGCGCCAGTCGTCGTCGTTTGCAGGTTTGGCGCGCTTGTCGGCCTTGAGCACTGCCGCATCGCCGCGCACCTCGCAGCCGGCGTCGATCAGCATCGCCACCAGCGGCTTCAGCAACTTGTCCGCCGCCGCCTTGTCGACCAGCAATGTTTCGGCCGCGCCGCAGACGCCGGTGCGCCGCATCTTGGCGTTCAGCACGATTTTCTTCGCCATCTCCGGATCTGCGGCCTTGTCGACATAGACATGGTTGACGCCTTCCAGATGCGCGAAGACCGGCACGCGGGCTTCTTCCTGTACGCGCGCGACCAGGCTTTTGCCGCCGCGCGGCACGACCACGTCGATGCAGCCGTCGAGACCGCGCAGCATGGCGCCGACCGCGGCGCGGTCGCGCGTCGGCACGAGCTGGATGGCGTCTTCGGGAAGCCCCGCTTCGCGCAGGCCGGCGGCAAGCGCGGCGTGAATGGCGCGCGAGGAGCGGTGCGAATCCGAGCCGCCGCGCAGGATCGCGGCGTTGCCGGCTTTCAGGCAGAGCGCGCCGGCATCGGCGGTGACATTGGGACGGCTTTCGTAGATGACGCCGACCACGCCGAGGGGCGTGCGCACCCGCTCGATGATCATGCCGTTCGGCCGCGTCCAGCTTTCCATCACGGTGCCGACCGGATCGGGCAGGGCGCGCACCACGTCGAGACCTTCCGCCATCGCTTCGATGCGGGCGTCGTTCAGTTCCAGCCGGTCGAGGAACGAACCGCTGATGCCGGCCTTTTTGGCCTCCGCCACGTCGTCGCGATTGGCGGCCAGAATTGCTTCCTTCGCCACCCGCAGGGCATGGGCCTGTGCTTTCAGCGCCGCGTTCTTCTGGTCGGCCCGGGCCAGCGCCAGCTTGCGCGCGGCTAAGCGCGCGCGGCGGCCGATCTCGCGCATCAGGGCGTCGAGATCCTCAAGCGAGGAGATGGGTTTCAGCGGCGCGGTCATGGTCTGGCGTCAAAAAGGGCTCGTTGGCGGGCTTCTAGCATGTAGGGCGGACGGCGGCGAGTTGCAGCCCTTTTAAGCCATTAACTTCCCCGGCTCTTGGCGCCCTTCGCCGAGAGGCGCTGTAGATGGGAACCGAGCCTCCGCCGCAACCCGGTGGCCCTTAGTGAATGGGAATCACAGCCTATAAACAAGACCCTATGCCGTGCGTGATAGGCGCCGAGCGTGTTATCGTGCGCAGGGGGAGGAATAAGCAATGTCCGGTAGCCCAATAATTTTGACATTCACGAAAGACAAGGTGTGGAATCGCTTCGTCCGATTCGATATCGATAAGAATAGTTTAAAAGCGCTTGATATCGAGCCCACAGAAACGAAGCCGAAAAATAAGAAAGGTTCGTCTGGCTTTAGCCAGATCAATCGCAATTTCACAACCGTACACGAGACATTCTTTCTCCACTTTCCCTTACAGTCGCTCATATCTGAATTGCACGTAAACCAATTGATTGACCACAAACTTCGAACTTATTGCATCAAACACGGAATACGCACCGATCAAAGCGAGAAGCAGGAAAAGTACTCCCTTGATTCTGCTCACCTGCTTGGGTTCTCAGAAATTCTAAGTGAGATTACTCCTGCGCTCCGTACAGTTTCGATCACAACAAACAATTTTATCATGCAGCTTTGTAGCCAGTTTGACGTATTGGTTTCGAGCATCATCGCTGAAATGATTAAAGCAAAGCCCGAGCTATTAGATAGTTCTGATAGAAAGATTGAGTACACTGATTTGTACGCATTCAAAACTATTGAAGATGTTCGTTCTCATTTTTCAGAGAAATTTGTTGAAGGAATAATTAGGCGGAGTCGCCGAGAACAATTTCAATGGTTCTCCAATGTGCTCAAAATACCAATGACCGAAGGTTTGATGAATTGGCCAGCTTTTGTTGAAGTTAATGAGCGGAGAAATCTTCTTACTCACACGGGCGGTATCGTATCGACAGAATATTTGAATAACTGCAAAGAAGTAAACTTCAAGTTGGATGCGCACGTAAAAGTGGGCGGCCAGCTGAGGACATCACTCGGTTATTTTCGAGATGCGACAGAAATATTCTTTGAGATTGGCGTGAAGCTAATTCAGGTTATTTGGCGCAAGATGTTGCCGGATGAAATTGAAGAAGCAGATAATGCGCTGATTGCGATTGGATATGATTTGATTCTGAATAAGAAATACAAGCTCGCTTCGGAAATTCTTCGATTCTCGTGCGATGTTTTAAAGAATGTCAAAAGCGAACGTTCGAGGAGAATTCTCCTCGTTAATTATGCGAACTGTTTTAGCCTGCAAGGTAAGCGAGAAGCGGCCAACAATATTCTTTCGCGCGTTGATTGGTCCGCGGCTGATGCGCAGTTTCAAGTGTGCCTCTCTGCAGTGAAGGGAGATTTTGCTGGCCTTGTTTCTCAAATGAAAAAGATGGGTCCCGAGGGCGAAATTAACGAGCGTGAGTATCGAGAGTGGCCGGTGTTTCGTCTGGCGCATAAGGAGGAATCGTTCAAAGAGTGCTATCGTAGCTTGTTTGGAAAAGAGCTAATGCCAAGTGTTCCGGCAAAAAGATTAAACATGGGTGCGTTGCGCGATTCTCTAGACGAGTTCAAAAAACACATATCAATGGACAAGGATCTTGTTGAGCAAACGATTGAGATGTGAGGAAGGGTGTGGCTATTCGAGCAATGTTCTTTACTGTATTTATCTTGGTTTTTTCGATGCCGTCATCAGGTTTTCCTTATTCAGCATTCGCTGATGTCTCGAAACTCATCCCCGATCTGGTGGTGGACCTGCGCTATCTCGGCACCGCCAATTTCGTCGGTGCGAAGATCGACGGCTATGAAAAACCGGTCTGCTACCTGACCAAGTCTGCCGCCGAGGCGCTGGCACATGTGCAGCGCGATCTCGCGCCGAAGGGATTTGGACTGAAGGTGTTCGATTGCTACCGGCCGGCGCGGGCGGTGGCGCATTTCGCACGCTGGGCGAAAGCGATCGACGACACCAGGACGAAGAAGGATTTCTATCCAGAACTCGACAAGCGCAACCTGTTCCGCGACGGCTATCTCGCCACGCGTTCCGGCCATTCGCGCGGCTCGACCGTCGATCTCACATTGGTGACGCTGAGCGACAGGAAGGACGTCGACATGGGCACGCCGTTCGATTTCTTCTCGGCGCGGTCATGGCCCTCCGACAGGAGCGTGAGCGCGGACGCGCAGGCCAACCGCAGAATCCTCAGCGCGGCGATGCGCAAACGCGGGTTCCTGCCGCACAGCAAGGAATGGTGGCATTTCACGCTGGCGAAGGAACCGTTTCCCGACAGCTATTTCGATTTTCCGGTGCGCTAGCGCTTACGCCGCTTCGTCGCCGCGCTGTCCGGCGTCGGCCGGAAACACCACAATCGTCTCGAAATCATAATCGCAGGCCGTGCATGTCCACAGATGGCGGGCCCGGCGGCGATCGATATATTCCGACCATTCCGGTGCGAACAGCATCTTGCCGCATTGCGCGCAGGGCGCGACCGGACGGGAGCGAACATAATTCTGGAACTTGTGTGACCGCGCTTGCATGACGTTGTCTCCACGTCGTTGCCTTGCCGCCCGCAGATTTTCCGATGGATGAAAACCTGCCATTTCAGTTTGGCGGGAAGATGACAGGCACGTGCAAAGCCCGCGTAAACGGGCGAGAGCAAATTGCGGACAATGGTCGCGCTAAATTTTCCGCAATAACGCCGCGGTCTTGCGTGCAATACGATGCCGCGTCGCAACAGGTGGTGGTGGCGTACCGGACGAGAGATCGCGCGCCAGCGTGTAAACTTGCCGTGAGCCGGTAGAGAGGGAATCAGCGACCGTCATAACGGCAAGTCCGATTGTCCGTCTTCACTCTACGCAACTCTACTCCGGCCGGTGGGCGACCGGTCTTCCAGCGACCCCCATACGCCACCCCACCGGCAACGAGCTTACGCGCGTGCGATCGGATGCAGCGGTATCGGGGAGTCCTGCCATAATTGATCGAAAGCGCGCGGCAGATTTGCAACGTGACGAGGGCGCAACAGCCAAGCGCGGCGCTAGGCGCCGCCCATCACAAGATCGTCCCTGTGGACAATCTCGGCGCGGCCCTCGAAGCCGAGAATGTTTTTCACGTCTGCCGACGATAGGCCGATCACCTTGCCGGCGTCGGCCGCGTCATAGGCGACGAGGCCGCGTCCGATTTCCGCGCCGTCCATGTCGCGGATGATCACCGCATCGCCGCGATCGAATTCGCCGCTCACGCGCTTGATGCCGGCCGGCAGCAGGCTGGCGCCGCGCCGCAACGCCGCCACCGCGCCGGCGTCGATATAGAGCGTGCCCCTGGGTTCGAGCGAGCCGGCGATCCATTTCTTGCGCGCGGTGACGGGATTAGCCGGGGTGAGAAACCAGGTGCAGCGTCCGCCCGCGATGATCGCTCGCAGGGGATGCTCGGTCTTGCCGGAGGCGATCACCATATGCGTGCCGGCCGAGGTCGCGATCTTGCCGGCCTCGATCTTGGTCTGCATGCCGCCGCGCGACAATTCCGAACCGGAGGCGCCGGCGACGCCTTCGATCTGCGGCGTGATGCGCTCAACCACCGGAATGAGATTGACCTTGCGGCCCTCGCCGGGCGGCGCGTCATACAGGCCGTCGATATCGGACAGCAGCACCAGCAGATCGGCGCTCATCATGGTGGCGACGCGCGCGCCGAGGCGATCGTTGTCGCCGTAGCGGATTTCGGTGGTGGCGACGGTGTCGTTCTCGTTGATCACCGGCACGCTGCGCCATTCCAGCAACTTGTCGATGGTCTCGCGCGCATTGAGATAGCGGCGGCGCTCCTCGGTGTCGCCGAGCGTGACAAGAATCTGTCCGGCGGTGATGCCGTGACGGCCGAGCATTTCGGCCCAGATGCGGGCGAGCGCGATCTGCCCGACGGCGGCGGCGGCCTGTGACTCTTCCAGCTTGAGCGGGCCGCGCGGCAGTTTCAGCACCGAGCGTCCGAGCGCGATGGCGCCGGACGAGACAACAAGAATATCGCGCTTGTCCTTGTGCAGGTCCGCGATGTCCTCGCACAAGGCGGCGAGCCAGGACTCGCGCAGCTTGCCGGCGCCGGAATCGACCAGCAGCGAGGAGCCGACTTTCACGACGATGCGGCGGAAATCGGTGAGGGCGGGAGCGGAGCGGGACATGTGACAGGCTAGCGGCTTGCTCGGCTACCCTCTCCCCTTGTGGGAGAGGGTGGTCATCCGAACGAAGTGAGGATGACCGGGTGAGGGGTTTTAGCAAAAATGGTGAGGAAAGAACCCCTCACCCGGCGAACACCTCGCTTCGCTCAGTGTTCGCCACCCTCTCCCACAAGGAGAGAGGGTAAGAGAGCCGGCATCACGGCTGCCACGCCGGCGCCTTGGCCTTCGGCCGTTCGCCGCTTTTCTCGCGGGCATCGTCGATCACATCGAGCAGCGCGCGCAAGGCCTCCGGCACGCCCTGGCGCGATTGCGCCGACAGCACCAGCGGGGTTTTCTTCGACGCCTTTTTCAGCCGCTTGATCTGGTCCTTGATCTGCTCCTCGGTCACCGCGTCTGCCTTCGACAGGGCGACGATCTCGGTCTTGTCGGTCAGCTCATGGCCATAGGCCTCGAGTTCGCCGCGCACGGTCCTGTAGGCCGCGCCGGCATCCTCGCAGGTCGCGTCCACCAGATGCAGCAGTACGCGGCAGCGTTCGACATGGCCGAGAAAGCGGTCGCCCAGTCCCGCGCCTTCATGCGCGCCTTCGATCAGGCCGGGAATGTCGGCGAGCACGAATTCGCGGCCGTCGACGCTGACCACGCCGAGTTGCGGATGCAGCGTGGTGAAGGGATAATCCGCGATCTTGGGTTTCGCCGCGCTGACGGCGGCCAGGAATGTCGACTTGCCGGCATTCGGCAGACCGACAAGGCCGGCGTCGGCGATCAGTTTCAGCCGCAGGCGGATGGTGCGCTCTTCGCCGGGCTGACCGGGATTGGCGTTGCGCGGCGCGCGATTGGTCGAGGACTTGAAGCGCGCATTGCCGAAACCGCCATTGCCGCCGCGCGCCAGCACGACCTCGTCGCCGAGCTTGGCGAGATCGGCGAGCAGGGTCTCGCCGTCCTCTTCATAGATTTCGGTGCCCACCGGCACCTTCATGATCATGTCGTCGCCGTTGGCGCCGTGGCGGTCCTTGCCCATGCCGTTGCCGCCGCGCTTGGCCTTGAAGTGCTGCTGGTAGCGATAATCGATCAGCGTGTTCAGGCCTTCGACTGCGCGCGCGATCACGTCGCCGCCGCGGCCGCCGTCGCCGCCATTCGGTCCGCCGAATTCGATGAACTTCTCGCGCCGGAACGACACGCAGCCGTTTCCGCCGGCGCCCGACTGGATATAGACCTTGGCTTCGTCGAGGAATTTCATGGCTCGCTCAAATCTGGCGGCCAATGCTTCGCAGGCGATCGTCCGGACCGGACTGCCTGAAGCCACCTTGCGACCGCGCGTAGCGCGACGGCCGTTCGCACAACGAAAGGGAGAGTAGGGTCCGGCTGCGGAATTTGCCCCCGCAGCCGGACCCGTGAATGGCGTTACCGCACTTTCAGATTTTCCGCGGATTCCTTGCCGCGGTTCGCAACGACTTCGTACTCGATCTGCTGGCCTTCATTGAGGTTGCTCAGTCCAGCGCGCTCAACGGCTGAAATGTGCACGAACACATCCTTGCCGCCGCCTTGCGGCTGGATAAAGCCGTAACCCTTGGTCGCGTTGAACCACTTCACAGTGCCTGTAGCCACAATCAGTCTCCAAACGTAAGTAAGATGTTCCGCCGACACACGAGCGTCAGGCTGACATCTCGTAGAGGCTGGCAGCTACATACCCCGAAAACAGTCATTTTTCCAGCCGTCTTCCTCACAATCGGGCGAGCGGGTTCCGGCGAGCCGGAGGGCATCACGGCTCGCCGGACAGCATCAGGCCACCCTTTTGACGTCGCGCCAGCTGCGCAAGGAGGTCCAGAGGCCCCGATCGAGCCGGAATCGGTCGATCGGCGCCGAACTGGCCAGTGCCCGGATGCGGCACAGGCCGACCCCGGTCCACTGGAAGCCGCATTTCTCTAAAATGCGACGCGATGCCGGATTGGTGACCCGAGCGCCGGCCTGCAGCGATTCATGGCCGAGCTCGGTGAAGGCGTAATCGATCACGGCGCGCACGGCTTCGGTCGCATAGCCTTGGCCCCAGTGATTCACCCCGAGCCAATAGCCGATCTCCGGCACGGCATCGTCTTGGGCTGCAATGCCGCATGCGCCGACGATGGTCTCGTCGTGGCGTGTGATCAGAAACCCGATCTCGCCGGCATCGAGCGAAGAAATGAAATCCTCGGCGTCGCTGCGCGTATAGGGATGCGGCAAGCGGCGCGTGTTCTCGGCAATGCGTTTGTCGTTTGCGAGCGCCGCTACATGCTTGGCGTCCCCGAGCCGCGGCGCACGCAGAAAAAGCCGTTCAGTCTCGAGGACGGGGATACTTCCTTCCCGGAAGCTTTCAGTGGGCAGTCCTAACAGGGTCATCGCGCAGGCTCCTTGGTTGAAAAACACTGAGGGGGAGCCGGTTCACCCGTCTCCCCCTCGTATTCTGAGCCCACTAGGAGCCCGCCGGGTTTGACTTGGGAACCGGCGGACCTCGATTTGAGATCGCCGTCTATTCGGCCGCAGCCTCCGTCATCGGAACAACCGATACGAATGTGCGGCCCTTGGCTTTGGTATTGAACTGAACGCGACCATCGACGAGTGCGAACAGCGTGTGATCCTTGCCCATGCCGACATTGCGGCCGGGATGCCAGGTCGTGCCGCGCTGACGCGCGATGATGTTTCCGGAGATCACGGCTTCGCCGCCGAACGCCTTGATGCCAAGGCGGCGGCCCGCGGTGTCGCGGCCGTTGCGTGAAGATCCGCCTGCTTTCTTGTGTGCCATCGCACTAAATCCTTCGTCTCGAACTCTATAACGCGATTCCGTGCCGGAATCATCCCATTTCAGGTGTCATTCCGGCCTCGCGAGCGGTGCGATAGCCGGAATCTGTTGACACTGTGTTGCGATCGCCACGCCCGGTGGCGCCCGCCTTACTTCTTGGCCTTTGTCTTCGCGGCCGATTTGGCCTTGGAAGCGGGCTTTTTCGCGGCCGTCTTGCCAGAGGTCTTGGGCTTGGCAGCGGTCTTGGCCTTGGCCTTCGGCTTGGCCTCACCGGCCTCGCCCTCGGGCTTTTCGGCTTTCGGCTTGGGAGCCGGCTTGCCCTTGGCCTTCTTGGTCGGCGCCTTGCCGTCGGTCAGGATCTCGCTGATCCGGACCACGGTGTATTCCGGGCGGAAACCGCGCTTGCGGCGCGAGTTCTTCCGGCGGCGCTTCTTGAACGCGATGATCTTGCGGCCGCGGCTCTGCTGCAGGATCTCGACCGCCACGGAGGCGCCCGACACCATCGGAGACCCGAGCTGCGGCGCGTCGCCGCCCAGCATCAGCACATTGCCGATCTGGACGATGTCGCCGGGCTCGCCGGCGATGCGTCCGATCCGGACCGTTTCGTCTTCGGTGACCCGGTATTGCAGGCCGCCGGTCTTAATGACTGCGAACATCGTTCTTTCCTCGTGTTCGTTGCTCCGGTGCTCGGACGAGCCGGACCGGCTTTTTCCAGTCTCAATTGGGTGTCCAGCGGCCGTGCCGAAAAGCACGAAAAGGGCCCAAAGGCCCCGCTGTTGGCGGGTTTATGGCGGTGCATGGCTCCCAAGTCAAGGAAATGGGTGCTTTTTCGGCTGCGGCTGCGGTAAGGCTGCCTGCAAAATCGCGGGGCCGCCAAAAAGGCCCTGAAAAACAGGCCTTCCCGGTCAAAGGGAGGGCACAGAGGGGAGGCCCAATGACCGTCATCGACGTCCATACCCACATGCTCACGCTCGACTACCTGGAGCTGCTGCGGGCGCACGGGTCGGGCAAATACACCCTCAAGAAGACCCCGGCCGGCCAGGACGCGGTGCATCTCTACGATGCGCCCTTCATGACCCTGTTTCCGGGGATGTGGGACTACGAGCTGCGCATCAGGAAGATGGACGAGGCCGGGGTCGATCTCGCCATCGTCTCGCTGACCTGTCCGAACGCCTATTGGGGCGGGCGCGAGGTGGCGCTGAAGGCGGCGCAGATGGTCAACGACTCGATGGCCGAACAGCAGCGCGCAAAGCCCGACCGCATCCGCTGGTTTGCCTCGCTGCCGTTCCAGTATGCCGAGGACGCCAGGGCCGAGCTGGCGCGTTGCGTGAAGCTCGGCGCGGTCGGCGTGATGGTGATCGCCAACATCGACGGCGAGGATCTCACCAACCCGAAATTCGCGCCGGTGTGGGCGGAGATCGACAAGCTCGGACTGCCCGTGCTCGTTCATCCCGGCGCGCCGCAAGGCGTGCGCGAGCAGCACATGGACGAGTTCAACATGATTCCGCCGATCGGATTCATGGCCGACACCACGCTCGCCTTCACGCGCATGATCTATTCCGGCTTTCTGGACAAGTATCCGAACATCAAGCTGATCGCCTCGCATGGCGGCGCGACGCTGCCTTATCTCGCCGGCCGCCTCGACCGCTGCTGGGAGATGATCCCGGGCTGCGCCGAAGTCATCAAGGACAAGCCGTCCAGCTATCTGCAGCGCATCTGGTACGACACGGTGGTGTACGACCCGCGCGCGCTCGATCTCTGCATTTCGGTCGCCGGCTCGCCCGACCGCGTCCTCTACGGCTCGGACTATCCGCACAATATCGGCGACATGGTCGGCTGCCTAGCGCGCGTGAATGCGCTGCCGAAGGACCAGGCGAAGCGCATCGCCGGCAAGAATGCGGAGAGGTTGTTCGGGCTCTGAAGGCTTGAATCTGCGGCCTTGTCTGGCAGGCGGGGCTTGGATAAGTAACCCTCCTGACAGGCCGCAAGGCCTGCTTCGGCCCCGTTGGAGAGGTGGCTGAGTGGTTGAAAGCACCGCACTCGAAATGCGGCATACGGGCAACCGTATCGGGGGTTCGAATCCCTCCCTCTCCGCCAGTTCTTCCGCGGCCAACATTCTCCGCTGGGTTTTTGCTCGCTGAAATCGCCAATAACCACTAGTTTCGCGCACAAACCTCCGCACTGCAAGGCGTCACCCGAGGTAAAAATGGCACAGGTGCGGTGTCTTTTTGGGGTCACGATTTCCCGCACCGATCTGGCAACGTAGCGATGGTAAGCGGCTCTTTGAATGATCCCTTATCTTCTGCGTCGCTCCGTGGTCTCAGCGAGGCGGATGCTCAAGTCAGGCTGAAGGCTGAGGGATACAACGAGCTACCGCGTCCAGATCGACGCACGCCACTGCGCATCATCCTCGAGGTCGTGCGAGAGCCGATGCTGGCGCTGCTACTTGGCGGCGGCGCGATTTATCTGGCTCTCGGTGATCTGAAGGAAGCACTCATCCTGCTCGCCTTCGCAACAATGTCAGTCCTGATCACCGTGGTGCAAGAAACCCGCACCGAGCGAGTCCTTGAGGCCCTTCGTGACCTCACCAGTCCTCGTGCCCTTGTCATTCGCGATGGTGAGCGCAAACGGATCGCCGGTCGGGAAGTGGTGCGTGGCGATTTCGTCGTGCTTGTGGAGGGCGACCGGGTCCCGGCCGACGCAGTACTCATTCAAGGTCACGACCTCCAAACCGATGAATCTCTACTGACGGGCGAGTCCGTACCCGTGCGCAAGACCGCCACTAGCGATGTCGCTCCGTCTACAGCGTATCGGCCTGGAGGCGACGACCTACCTTATGTGTTTTCTGGGTCACTGGTTGTGCGCGGGACAGGAATCGGGGAGGTGATCGCGATCGGCGCCCTGAGCGAAATCGGCAAGATAGGTCAGTCGCTCAGCACTCTTGAGACGGAGCCACCGCGCCTGCAGGCACAGACTCGCCGCCTTGTGCGGTTGTTCGCCATCGTCGGCGGTGCTGTGAGTGTTCTGGCGGTGTTGTTGTATGGCACCTTGCGCGGTGGATGGCTTGATGCGGTGCTCGCCGGGATTGCGCTCGGCATGTCGATGCTCCCCGAAGAATTTCCGGTCGTGCTGACTGTGTTCATGGCAATGGGTGCATGGCGAATTTCGCGGGCGCGTGTGCTGACCCGGCGCGCTGCAGCCATCGAGGCCCTTGGCTCCGCGACAGTGCTGTGTACCGACAAAACTGGCACTCTCACCGAGAATCGAATGTCGATTGTCGAACTGCGGCTCAAGGGTACCGAGACCGTCCGTCCCCGCGACGTGTCCGGCGCGAAGATGCCGGAAAAGTTCCATGACTTGGTCGAATTCGGCCTTCTCGCCAGCGCGCGAGACCCTTTCGATCCCATGGAAAAGGCGTTCCATGATCTCGGTCGTGAGCAATTGACAGAGACCGAACATCTGCACGGCCCAGAATGGGCGCTCATGCACGCCTATGGGCTTCGCCCAGATCTTCTCGCCATGGCGCACGTGTGGCAGGCAGCCGACAACCGACAAGAGTTTGTTATCGCGGCCAAGGGTGCACCGGAGGCCATCGCTGATCTTTGCCATCTTGGCGCCGCGGATCTCGCCACGCTGATGCAGTCCGTGGACGCCATGGCCGCCGAAGGCCTGCGTGTGTTGGGCGTCGCCCGCGCCGCCTTCGTGGGGCAGACATGGCCCGAATCGCAACACGATTTCGCGTTTGAGCTCTTGGGCTTGGTCGGCCTTGCCGATCCATTGCGGGCGAGCGTGCCCGATGCGGTGAGCGACTGCCGGTCTGCCGGCATCAAAGTGGTCATGATTACGGGTGACTACCCCGCGACCGCCAGGGCAATCGCCCGTCAGGCGGGCTTGGATGCCGAAGACCTCGTGACGGGCGAAGAGCTCGAAAAACTGAGCGAGCCGGAATTGGCCCGACGCGTGCGAACAGCGACTGTCTTCGCGCGGATCATGCCTGAGCAGAAGCTTCGTATTGTCAACGCGCTTAAGACGAACGGTGAGATCGTCGCCATGACTGGGGACGGCGTCAACGATGCGCCCTCGCTCAAGGCCGCGCACATCGGTATTGCCATGGGCGGACGCGGGACGGATGTGGCGCGCGAGGCATCCTCCATCGTACTGCTCGACGACGACTTCGGCTCAATCGTCAAGTCCGTCCGGCTCGGCCGCCGAATCTATGACAACCTCCGCAAGGCGATGGGCTTCATATTCGCCGTGCACGTACCGATCGCAGGCCTGGCGCTGCTGCCGCTTTTGTTTGGCTTGCCTATCTTATTCGGACCGATGCACATCGCATTCTTGGAGATGGTAATCGATCCGGTTTGTTCGCTCGTCTTCGAGGCCGAGACGGAGGAGGACGACGTGATGCGCCGATCCCCGCGAGCCCCGGATGAACCGCTATTCTCAGCGTCGTTGATCGGCTGGAGTCTGCTGCAGGGGGTACTCGCATTTGCGCTCGTTGCCATCATCTTCGTCGTAGCGTTGAGAAGGGGTATGCCGGAAGAGGAAGTTCGAGCGCTGGCTTTCTTTTCGCTGATCCTGACGATTGTCAGCCTGATCTTTGTCAACCGCTCGTTCAGCGCATCGCTGCTCACGGCCCTCCGACGGCCGAACCCGGCACTCATCTGGGTCCTCTTGGCCGTCACAACGATGTTGGGACTAACGCTTCTATGGCCGTTCGCGAGCGGCCTCTTTCGTTTCGGGCCTCTGCACCTTGACGATCTCGCCTTGACGCTTGGTGCTGGCGTTCTTGTGCTTGTTTCCCTCGAGCTCTTGAAGCCCTTATGGCGTACACGATTACAGTCTTGATCCCGTATACTCACGCCTGCAGTGATCCACGGCCGACGCAACATCACCGGCGAGAACTCCAACTGGATCACGGTCGGTCTCAACGTACGGCTCAACCTGCCGGCGGAAAGCAGGTCTACAATTATCCGCGAGTAGTGGATATGAATTGGAGGCGCCCCCGTGCTACGTTTTAAATTGTAAAGACCTGCGCACAACAATCTGCAATCGATTCGCAACAATGACAGAGGCGGACCTTCGCTATCGGCAGGTGTTGGTGTGGGATATCCCCACACGTATTTTCCACTGGCTTCTGGTTGCCGCTACTACTGCCGCATTCGTGACGGGTTTCGTCTTGCCGCAGTGGTGGCTCGGTGCCCATCGCTCGGCTGGCTACGCGATCATCGGTCTGCTCGTTTTCCGCTTCGTCTGGGCCGCGTTCGGCTCGGAGTACAGTCGCCTCACCAGCTTTGCCTATTCGCCATCGGAAACGCTCGGCCATCTACGCGGCATCTCCCTCCGCCAGTTTCCTCTTCTGCTGCCCCAGTTTTGCCTGATGCGCCCCGGGGATGCTTGAATGATCTATCGAACTGATGAGCTGTTGCTGAGCTTGGCAGCTCTAGTCGTGGTCTTGGTCGCTACCGAGCTCGGTTTCAGGCTTGGGCTCCGGCATCAACCAGATGCCGATGAACCCACCAAGGCTCACTTCGCTGCGCTGCAGGTTGCCTTGCTCGGTCTCCTCGCTTTGATTGTCGCCTTCACTTTCTCGATCGCAGTAGCGCGCTTCGATGCGCGCAAGGAGTTAGTCATCGAGGAGTCAAATGCCATTGGAACGACATACCTGCGTGCACGTCTTATGGCGGAGCCACAGCGGACGGAAGTTGTAGGACTGCTGCGTACATACGTGGATGAGCAGCTTGCCTTCTACGCCGCAGGCATTGATTCTGCCCGCCTCGAAGCGGTGAATGCCAAAATCGCGAACTTGCAGGAACGGTTGTGGATGGTCGCGATCGTCTTGTCGGAGCAGGATCCACGCTCCGTGCCGACGGGGCTGTTTGTGCAATCCCTCAACAACACGATCGATCTCCACGCAAAGCGCATAAAAGCATTAGAGAACCGTCTGCCTGATGCCGTGATTTATCTCGTGCTGATCGTGGCTGTTGTGACAATTGGACTTGTCGGGTATGGACGCGGACTTGCTGGGCGGCGGAATTTTATATCGGACGCGATTCTGGCAGGCTTGGTCATTATTGTTTTTGTGATCATCCTCGACCTTGATCGTCCGCGCCGCGGACTGATCACCGTCAGCCAGGCCAGCATGGAAAGACTTCAGGAGGTTCTGAAACAGGCTCACCAATAGCATTTTGAGCAAGCGCCTAATGGCGCACATTTGGGCGTAGCTTGCGGCTCGCCGACTGTTTTCAGGCGAAGGAACGCGAGCCGGGCGCGTCTCCGTCGATGGAGTTTTGATGGGACAGGAGGCACCGCAAGATTGTCGCAGGGAGGCTAGGGAGCTAACCTGACAATTCGCATCATACGGGGGGCCGATCCATGCGCGCCACCGACCCGGTGCTCTTCGACCGCCGAATGGATGGCAGCGGCGGGATCACAGATCAGAATCCGGCAAATCTTATTCCTTCGTGCGTATCACGCGCCGCGCTTGACCGGGCAGGAGGCCGGTTGCGGCGTTCGTTTCCGTCGCATCTGCTGCAAGCCGTTTTGCTTCAACGTGATGAGGACTGAAGCGGAGACGTGTCATGATCTCCTTCACCGCATCGTATGCGGTTTCGGCATTCACCTCCCATTCCTCGCTGGCATCAGCGCCGTCTTCGATCCACGTTGTTTTCAAGCGCCAAATTGCCATGGTCATTTATCCTCGGCGCTCCGTCTGCGCAAAGCCGGACCGTTTCGCCGCAAATTTCATGCATTTCTGTTTGGATTCGGGCTCAGAGGGCTTGATGTGAATCAAGACGCTTCGTGGTCAGGATGATATTTTTTTAAAATATCTTCGCCAACAGTCGTCGAGTTCGGTGTGCTCGTCGTCATACCGGTCGTCTATCTCGTCTTGATGTATCTGACTTTTGTCAGTCAGGAATGATCCGGAGGCGATCATGCTCGCGATGGCCCCGCTGAATAGGCCCAGCTTCGGTTTTCCGTTCTGGCGGAACCGCAACCTCAAGCGAATTGCGGCCGTCATGTCGGCCGGCATGATCCTGCTGGCGGGTGGTGCGCAATATTCCCTCGCGCAGGCGCCCAGGACGGATCGGCAGACCAATGGCCTGATCATGCTCATCGAGTTTGAGAAGATCGAGGGCGTCTGGCATTGGGAACGGCAATTGGATCGTCGCGGACTGACTGCGCTGGTTCAGGCACAACACAATGTCATTGCCGAATATCCGAGAGATTTCATACGTCTTTCACTCAAGGGCTACCCCATCGCCGGTCTTTATGCAGATAAGGCGTTCTGGGATGTTCCCTACGAGGAGCAGTTCGCGCGCATGCGCGAGGTGAAACAGGCCATCGAAAAGACCACGGTGGTCACGTCCATGCGGGTGTTCGGCAGCAAATACTTCGCCTATGACGAAAATACTTTGCGGGCGGCCGATGCGCTTGGCGTAGAGTATGTGCTCGCGCGTGGCACGGCTGGCGAGCGGGCGATCATCTACGCGCCGAAGGAGTACAAGGCCAAGATCATTTCCGTCTCCAATGTTCCGTTCGGAGAAATGGGCACGGGATCGCTTTGCGACTATAGTCTGTGGGCTCGGGGCTCAACGGACGACGACTTTGCTAATGTCGTACAGAAAGTCCTCGCACGACGGCCCTCCGACATGATCCTCGTCTCCCATGCCTATCTTGGCGGTACCAAAGCGAAATGGTGGCGCACTTACGAAAAGGCGCTGGAAAGCAAGGATGTGCAATGGCGGCGGTTTGACGATTGGGTCAAGGCGGTCGGCATCATTGAACTGCCATATGAAAAGATTCCGGTGAACCGTGAAGTCAAGTACGAGGCGCCAAAGCCGGCGATCCCGTTCGAGCGGCTTGAGGATGTCCCCGGCTTAAAGGCGGGCAGTCCGGTAAAGTCCGACGGACTTCTCTGCCAGTAGATTGGCGATCAGGTGCGATAATCGCCCGGCAGTTCGCGATCGCCGGTGCGTATCGGCCTTTTTGCATTGGACTGCATTGCTCCCGGTGCCTGTTTTTGAGATAGATGATTTTCCGGGTGCGCCCGTCTGGTGCGGAGTTTTTGATTGTCGGAAACAGTTGCAGAGATACTTGCGGCGCATCGCGGCCGCGTGTCGACCCCCGAACAGACACTCCGCCGCTGTTACGAGCGTATCCGCGCGCACGGCGATCCCGGCATTTTCATCACCCTGCGCGATGAGGCCGATGCGCTGGCCGAGGCACGCGCGCTGAGCGATTCCGGTCTGCCGCTCCATGGCGTGCCGGTCGCGGTGAAAGACAATATCGACGTGAAAGGCCTGCCGACCACGGCGGCCTGTCCGGATTTTTCCTACCTGCCGGAGAAGGATGCGACCGCCGTTGCGCGGCTGCGCGCGGCCGGCGCGATCGTGATCGGCAAGACCAACCTCGATCAGTTCGCCACCGGACTTGTCGGCACGCGCACGCCTTATCCGGTACCGCGCAATGCGTTGCGCGCCGATTACATTCCCGGCGGTTCGAGTTCGGGTTCGGCGGTTGCGGTCGGCGCGGGTCTTGTGCCGCTGTCGCTCGGCACCGACACGGCAGGCTCCGGCCGCGTGCCGGCGATGCTCAACAACATCGTCGGACTGAAGCCGAGCCTCGGCCTGGTCTCGACCCACGGCGTGGTGCCGGCCTGCCGCACGCTGGATTGCGTGTCGGTGTTCGCGCTGACGGTGGACGACGCCTGGGCGGCGCTCGATGTCATGGCGGGCCGCGATCCGCTCGATGCCTATTCGCGGGCGCGCTTGGCGGGAAAAATATCGGCGATGCCGCCGCATCTGCGCGTCGGCGTTCCGCATCCCGGTTCGCGTATGTTTTTCGGCGACGACAAGACGGCGGCGGATTACGAGGCGGCGTTGCGACGGCTGGCGCGGCTGGGCGCGACGCTGATCGATCTCGACATCGAGCCGTTCCACGAAGCCGCGCGGCTGCTCTATGAAGGGCCATGGGTGGCGGAACGCTACGCGGCCGCGCGCAAGCTGATCGATTCAAGGCCGGACGCGCTGCATCCGGTCACGCGCGCGATCATAGAAGCCGGCAAGCGCCCGACCGCGCTCGATGCTTTCACCTCTTTCTACCGGCTGGAGGAATTGCGCCGCGTCGCCGAGCGGGCCTTCGCCGGGATTGATGTGCTCGCGGTGCCGACGGCGCCGACGGTCTATACCGTCGAGCAGGTGATGGCCGATCCCGTGCAGCTGAATTCGCGGCTCGGCACCTACACCAATTTCGTCAATCTGCTCGACCTGTGCGGGCTTGCGATTCCTTCGGTGCTGCATCCCGACAAGCGGCCTTTCGGCATCACGCTGCTGGCGCCGGGCGGGCAGGATGCCTTGCTCGCTTCCGTCGGGCGCGTCTTCCATGCCGATACCGGGCTGACGCTCGGCGCGACCGGCAGCCACCAGACGCCGCTCGCTCCGCTTCCGCAGGGAGCCGCGCAAGGCGAAATCGCCGTCGCCGTGGTCGGCGCGCACCTCTCGGGCATGCCGCTCAACGGCGAACTGACATCGCTGGGCGGGCGCTTTCTGGAAAAGACCGCGACCGCGCCCGACTACAAGCTGTTTGCGCTGGCCGGAACGAAGCCGCCCAAGCCCGGCCTGCTGCGTGTCGCAGCCGGCCAGGGTGCCGCGATCGAGATCGAGATCTGGGCTTTGCCCGCAGCCGGGTTTGGCCAGTTTGTCGCCGCCATTCCCGGGCCGCTGTCGATCGGCACGCTGGCCCTGGCGGATGGGCGGGGCGTGAAGGGATTTCTGGTCGAAGCGGAAGCGGTGTCGGGCGCGGAAGACATTTCGGGATTCGGCGGCTGGCGCGCCTTCGCAACCCGCGCCAAGGCCTGACCAAGCCGCCGCTTTGCCGCCTGAAGCGGCATTAAGCGAGTAAAATAGGCAAAATCCGGCGCTTGCATACGCGCGCAGCGTCGATAGCGCGGCTTTTCGCTGGCACAGCGATTGCAAATCCCTGTCGAGATAAACAGGGAGTTTTTCATGATCCGCCGCCGCGACTTCATCATCGGCACCGGTGCCGCTGCCGCCGCCAGTGTCACGGGTGCCGGCATCGTCCGCGCCCAGCAGCCCATCGTGATCAAGATGGGCGCGCTGAAGCTGATCCATTCCATCGCGCCGCATTTCTACGAGCAGTTCACGCCCGCCGGCTACAAGGTGGAGGTGATCCCGTTCGAAAGCCCGACCGAGGGCAAGAACGCGGTCGTCACCAAGTCGGTCGATTTCGGCATGTTCGGCATCGCCGCGGCGACGCTCGGCGCGGCCGCCGGCGAGCCGGTGACGGTGATCGCGGGCGCCTGCAACCGCGGCATGGCGGTGATCGCCGGCAAGGATTCGCCCATCGCCTCGATCAAGGATCTCAGGGGCAAGAAGGTCGCGATCTGGCCGGGCTCGACGCAGGAAGTGTTCATCCTCGAGCGCCTGCGCATGGAAGGCATGTCGATCAAGGACATCACGCCGATCCGCGTGTCGTTCAGCGAAATGCATCTCGCGCTCGCGCGCGGCGACGTCGACGCCTATGTCGGCGCGGAGCCGGGGCCGGGCGTCAGCATTTCGCAGGGCATCGGCAGGCTGGTGGAATATCCCTACGGCACCAGCATGGGTTCGCTCAACATGGTGTTCGGCGCGCATCGCGACACGCTGACCGAGAAGCCGGAACTGGTGAAGGTCATTCTCGACATTCACCGCAAGGCGGTGGAGTTCGCGATGAAGAATCCGAAGGACATGGCGGCGATGGCGGTGGCCAAGCTCGGCCAGAAGCCGGCGGCGATCGAGATCTCGGTGCCGAATGTCGAACTGACCTGGAAGTTCGGTCCGACCGAAATCCAGCAATCGAAGACCTACGCGCAATACATGCTGGAGCTGAAGCAGATCCGGCAGCTTCCGGATTTCGCCACCTTCTTCAACACCACGTTCGTCGACGATCTGGCCAAGCAAGCGTGAGCGTGACAGCCGACACCAATGCACCGGTTCTGACTGCCGCGGCGGACACCCCGTCGCGGCGGTCGCCGCTAGCATTCATCGACAAATTCCGCAATCCCGCCATTGCGCTGATCTTCCCGGTTGCGGTGCTGGTGATCTGGCATTTCACGACCTATGGCCGCAAGTTCAGCCTGATCCCGCCGCCCAGCGAAGTGGCGATCGAGTTGTACGATCTGGCATTCGGCGGCATCTACGACGACGCCTTCAGCGGAACGCTGCTGACGCATCTGCTCGCCTCGCTCAGCCGCGTCTATGGCGGCTTTGCCATCGCGCTGGCGATCGCGTTGCCGCTCGGACTGATGATCGGGCGAATTCCGTTTGTGCGGCAATTGCTCGATCCGACCTTGCAGGTGATGCGCCCGATCCCGGTCACCGCCTGGCTGCCGCTGGCCATGATCATTTTCGGACTGGGCCCGCGCTCGGCTGTGTTCCTGGTGGCGCTCGGCGCCTTCTACCCCATTCTCATCAACACGATCTTCGGTGTGCGCTCGGTCGATCCGCGGCTGTTCGAGGCGGCCAGCATGCTGGGCTGCCAGGGCACCGCGCAATTCTTCAAGGTGGTGCTGCCCGCCAGCCTGCCGGCAATCTTCACCGGCCTGCGGCTCGGCCTCGGATTCGCCTGGGTGGTGATCGTGGTCGGCGAGATGACCGGCGTGCAGACCGGGCTGGGCGCCATCATCATGGAAGCGCGGCAGCTCTCGCGCACCGAAATCGTCATCTCCGGCATGATCGTGATCGGCATCGCCGGCTTCATTTCCGACTGGCTGGTGAAGATGCTCGGCCAGCGTCTGTTGCGCTGGAGTCCCGGCTATGCGTGATCCCAACATGCTGCCCATCCTGGATCTCAAGGGCGTGAGCAAGCAGTTCGAGTTGCAAAGCCAGCGCATCGAGGCGTTGCGAGACGCGAATTTGCAGGTCCGCAAAGGGGAATTCATCTGCCTGATCGGCGCCTCCGGCTGCGGCAAATCCACCTTGCTGCGGATCGTGGCCGGCTTCGAGCCGACGAGCGCCGGGCAGGCGCTGATGTGGGGCATGCCGGTGCAGGGGCCGGCGCCCGATCGCGGCATGGTGTTCCAGGATTACGGGCTGTTTCCGTGGCTGACCGTGCGCGGCAATATCGGTTTCGGCCCCTCCTCGCGCGGCCGCCCGGCGGCGGAGGTGCGCGACACGGTCGAGCGGTTCATCGATCTGGTGGGCCTGCAGCGCTTCGCCGACGCCTATCCGCATCAGCTCTCCGGCGGCATGAAACAGCGGGTGGCCATCGCCCGGGTGCTGGCCAATGACGCCGAGATCGTGCTGATGGACGAGCCTTTCGGGGCGCTCGACGCCATGACCCGGGAGCGGCTGCAGGACGAATTGCTGGATATCTGGCAGCGCACCGGGCTGACCGTCCTGTTCGTCACCCATTCCATCGAGGAGGCCATATTCCTGGCCGACCGCGTGGTGGTGATGTCGCCCGGACCGGGCCGGATCGAGAGCGAGATGAAGATCGAGCTCCCTCGCCCACGGGATGTGATGTCGGCGGATTTCAACGCGATCCGGCGCGAGCTGTCCGAAAAACTTCATAGCCATCACGGCCGCAAAGCGGCATAGCGCATGTTCCGGCGTGGGCACGGTTCGCCGACAGGACCATGCGCAAGGCGAGAATCCACGGCCTGATTCGATTCCATTCGAGCGGATCGCGCTCTAGAATGCGGACAAGCCCCGGCAAGGGGGCAGTCCACAATCACGTCCGGGGTTTGCAGCAGGCGATGAACGAACACATCTGGCGCGGGATGACCCGCGAGGAACTGGACGCGGCCTACAACAACAGCGCCGCGGTCAAGCACAGCGCGGCGACGCTGGCCGACTGGACGAGGCGCAGCGCCGAGTTGCGCGCCGCCCGTCCCGAGACGCTCAATCTTGCGTACGGTCCGAAGCCGCGCAACAAGATCGACCTGTTCAAATGCGGCAGACAGGGCGCGCCGTTGCTGGTGTTCATTCACGGCGGCTACTGGCAGCGCAATTCGAAAGAGATTTTTTCCTGCATGGCGGATGGCCCGCTGGCGCAAGGATTCGATGTCGCGGTTGTCGGCTACACGCTGGCGCCGGAAGCGACGCTGACCGAGATCGTCGCCGAAACGCATGCGGCAATCCGCTGGCTGCGAACCGAAGGGCCGCGCCACGGCGTCGGCAGGGACGCGCTGGTGGTCTCGGGCTGGTCGGCCGGCGGACATCTGACCGCCCTGGCGATGGCGCTGGAGGAAGTCGATGCCGGCTTCGCGATCAGCGGAGTGTTCGACATCGAGCCCTGCCGTCTCACTTACCTCAACGAGAAGCTGCGGCTGACCGAAAAGGACGTGGAAGCGTTAAGCCCGATCCGTCATCTGACGAAAGCCTCCGGGCCCATGACCATTGCCTATGGCGTGGCGGAATTGCCGGAACTGCAGCGGCAATCGCAGGACTATGCCAAGGCGCGCGGGGAGATCGGACTGCCGACGCGGTTGCTGGCGCTGGTCGGCCACGACCATTTTTCAATTCTTGAAGAACTGATCAAGCCCGACGGCAAGCTGACATCGGCGCTGTTCCGGCTGACGCATACGTGATGGTCCGATCTAAGTGGCTCGGCTTCATCCCCCTACAACTGCCGCAATATATATCGTGATGTGTTAGCTATCTCATTTCCCAGAGGTCTTGTTATGCCGACCTTCATCGTTGACTGCCCAACTTGCAAGGCAAAAGTTGCTGCTGAAGAAACTGGTCGTGCGGAAGACACCGGTTTCGATGACGAAGCGGGCGAGCCATACGGCTGGAGGTTACTCGTCGGAAAATGTCCTCGTTGCAATACTCCACTTGCCGCTCAATCACGTCAGCTTCGTTTCGAGGGTTGGGAGGGCGAAGATGACGACGTCTGGTCAGATGCTGTTCGAGTTCATCCTAAGCCTCCAAAGACATTCTCAAGCTTCCGAATTCCGCATAGCGTTACAGCCTCACTGACTGAGGCGGACATAGCGCTGCAAGGTAATGCCAATCTCGCAGCTTGCGTTATGTTTGGCCGAGCACTGGAAGCCCTTTGCAGAGATGTGCTCCTTACCACCGAGGAGAAGAAAGCTGCCCTCGCTGGGACAGGGAAAAAGAAAATAATGCTAGCAGAAGGCATCAAGCAGCTTCGTGAGAAGAACTTTATCGACAGCCGCCTATTTGATTGGAGCCAACATCTTCACGCCTTCCGTAATCTTGCGGCTCATCCGGACAGTGATGCGACAATCACAAGGCAAGACGCTGAAGATCTTCAAGCATTCGTCTACGCAATTATTGAATATATCTACGACCTCGCCGACCGCTACGAAGAATTTAGGGAAAGGCAATCTGCGCGTAAAAGACCTCGGCCGAGTGCAGCGGAAATGTTTGCTTCTGTTCTACCTAAAGACAGAAAGTAGGTATGGTGCATCTGCACCAAGCGCGTCCCTCATCGGGCGCGCGAGAACGTTGAGAGACGCCCGTTCAAAATA
Source organism: Pseudorhodoplanes sp. (assembly GCA_022843165.1). GTDB lineage: Bacteria > Pseudomonadota > Alphaproteobacteria > Rhizobiales > Xanthobacteraceae > Pseudorhodoplanes. Next base: position 40,416 of record JALHOD010000003.1, on the reverse strand, counting down.
GGCAATCTTCTATTAGCCCGGGATTCTAATTATCTGCCCGCTGTCCGACGACTGCACAATCGCTTCCAGCACCGCGACGCCGTTGATGATCTCGGCGGGATCGATCACCGTCGGCTTGCCGTCCGTGGCGGCCTGCGCGAATTCTTCCAGCACGGCGCGTTCCTTGTCGGCTTTGGCGAGGTCGACGCGCTTCGGCTCGCCTTCGAGGCCGGCGATCACGAGATCGGCGTCGCCGCGCGATTCCATCCAGCCCTTGCTGCCGAAAATATGCAGACGCCAGATTTCGCCGGTGGTGTGCAGCGATGTGAGCTGGCCGGTGACGCCCGAGTTGAACGTGAGCAGAGCCGTGGTCACGTCGTCGATATCGACCGCAATGATGCGACGCTTGCTGACGGCGCTGACACTCTGAATGAGCCCGCCGAAATGGATCATGCAGTCGAGCGCATGCACGCCGCGCGGCGTCATGGCGCCGCCGGGACATTCGGCGCGGGTGGCGCGCCACTGGCCTTCCTTCAGGCGATAGCCGGAGGGCCCGGAAAACTGCGCCTCGATATGCAGAACCTCGCCGATCTCGCCGGCGGCAATGCGGCGGCGCATCTCGATCACCGCCGGCGCGTGGCGGCGGTTGAAGCCGACGCCGAGCGTGACGCCGGCCCGGTCGCAGGCCGCGATGGCGTCTTCGGCGTCGCGGCGCGTCAAGGCAAAGGGCTTCTCGACGAAGACATGCTTGCCGGCCCTGGCGGCGGCGACGATCTGGCGGGGATGATGCGAATGCGGCGTCGCCAGCACCACGGCGTCGATGTCCGGATTGCCGAGAGCATCTTCCTCCCGCTCGATCAGCTTCAGCCCGAGCTTGCCGGCCAACTCGCCGTGCTTCGCGGCGTCGCGCGTGATGGCGGCGTCGAAACGCATGAGTGCACTCTTGTTCTGCACGGAATCGACGAGGCGGGCGCCCCACATGCCAAGACCGTTCAATGCCGCGCGGATCATGTCGTCTCCTGCCTCAAATGAATGAGGCGGCCCCGAAAGGCCGCCTCATGTCGTCCATCGATTGTCAGTTTGCCTTGACGCCTGCGGCCTGTACAAGCGCCTTGTTCATGTCGACTTCGCCGCGCACCAGCTTGTCGAATTCCGAAGCCGTCATCGGCATCGGATCGGCGCCGAGCTTGGCCATGCGCTCCTTGATCTCCGGGCTGTCGAGCGCCTTCCTGATCTCGGCATAGAGCTTCTCCTGCACCGGCTTCGGCGTCTTGGCCGGAACGAACACGCCGATCCAGAATTCGTAATCCGAATTCGGCAGGCCGGCCTCGACCGTGGTCGGCACGTCCTTCAGCGCGGCCGAGCGCTTTCCGCCCGACACCGCGATGGCCTTGACCTGGCCTTCGGCCAGCAGCGAACGCGCCGGCAGCAGCGGGCTGAAGTAGAAGTCGATGCGGTCGGCGACAACCTCGCGCAGAGCTTCCGGCGCACCCTTGAACGGCACATGCACCGCCTCGAACTTTCCGCTCAGGCGCAGGCGCTCGGCGGTGAGATGCGAGGCGCTGCCCGGACCGGCGGACCCGTAATTGAGCGAGCCCGGCTTGGCCTTGCCGGCGTCGACCAGATCCTTGAGCGTATTGTAGCCCTTGGTCTTGGACACGATCAGCACATTCGGCAGGTTGGCGATCGGGATGATGGCGGCAAAGTCCTTCAAGGTATCGAAGGGCAGGCTCGAATAGGTCGCCGGCGTCACGGTGTGCGACGACGAATTGAACAGGATGGTGTGGCCGTCCGGATCGGAACGCGACACGTCGGCCATGCCGATCGTTCCGCCGGCGCCGACCTTGTTCTCGACCACAACAGGCTGGCCGATGCTGGCCGAGACCTTGTCGAACACCGCGCGGGCGATGATGTCGGTGGCGCTGCCGGCGCTGAACGGTACGACGACCTTGACCGTCCTGGTAGGCCAGTCTTGTGCCGACGCCGCGCCCGGCATCGCCAGCATCGCGGCGCAGAACGCGCCGAGCCATATACGCTTCATTGTCTCCTCCTGATTTTTGCGGGTCCCATCGCGTCTTGATGCGCGCTGGCAAGAGCTATACGTCAGAAGGCAATCGGGAGGAAGGCGCTCACTCTCCCGAACTGTCACAGCGTCATGTGACGGTGCCGGATCTCAGATCACGATGCTCGGATTGCGGATGCACTGATCGCATTCCAGCAAGTTGATCTGACGGGTCTGGATTTCCCAGCGGCCGTTGCGTTCGACATAACGGTATCCCGCCCAGCCCGGCAGGTAGCGGGTCTCGACGCCGCGGAACTCGCAAATCTGGAAGTTCGCGCGCACCATGCGGACATTGTCCTGGCCGGTGCGGAACACCTCGACATTGCTGACCAGCCGCACCGTGCGCGACTTCGGCTTCTGCGACCAGGCAAAGCCGGTGCGCAGGCGATAGACGCGGTCCTCCATGCGGCGGCGGTCGTCAAAGGAGATTGCGACTTCGCGTCGCGGGTCGCCGCCGGTGACGGTGGCGGGAACCCAGTAGACGCATTCGGCGGCAAACAGCTTCAGCCAGTCTTCCAGCCGGTCGTTGTCGAGCAGGCGGGCTTCCTCCTCCAGCAGGCGGCGGAACAGGTCACGCTCGACAGGGTCAGTGACGGCCAGGTCGTCGCGCTGCCAGTTGGTGAAACTTGCGATCACGTCGTCATAAAGCGCGTCGTTGACGTAGAACGACGTTCTCGACGGGTCGTGGGCGGTCTGTAAATTCATGTCACGGCTCCCGCTTGATCTGGATGTTCGGCTCGGTCTGCATCAGACGTTTCCATTCCTTGATGTATTCGCGCATGAACATCTCGTCGGTGGCCGGCGCCTTGATGACTCCATGTTCGTCGGTGGTGATGCGGCCGGGAATGTCCATGCCGCGATGCATGTAGACCCACTCGTCCTCGAAGGCGCCGAGCCCGCGCTGGATTTCCTCGAAATTGGCGAGGTCGTCGACCTCGCCAAAATTTGGAAAGCCTTCCTGCGTGCGCATGCGCAGCGCATTGATCAGCGGCAGTGAATCACCCCAGATGCCCTCGTCGTCGACCACCGCGGTGCCGTACCAGACCGCGTTGGTCTCATTGACGCTCAACGGCTCGAACACCTGGATGTGGTTTCCCAGAATCGAGAAATTCGGAAACACGTTGATGTTGACCGGCTCCGAGGATGCAAGATCGAGTGCTTCGTCGGCGCGGCTGCCGAGGCGGCGGCGTAGCTCGGCTTCATAATGCTCCATACCGGGATGCGGACCTTCGATCGCCCACATCGCGCCCGGCTTGATCTCCATGTTCGGACGCTTGTCCTTGTAATGATGGCCGTGACCGAAATACTTCATGTACATCGGCGCCTGGTCGGGCTTGCCCTTGTAGAAGGACATGCCTTTGTCGGCCTCGTCCACCAGCCGGTTCTCCATGTCGAGCAGCGAGCGATGCGAGAACACGACGTGATAGCCGTCGCAGGAATTGTCGTAGGCGAGCTTCCAGTTGCCGCGATAGTTCAGGCGGTTGGCTTCGCAGATCGCGACCTTGCCGCCGGGATGGCGGTCCAGCCATTCGTCGATCGGGCCTTTCACCGGACCGAGATAATCCGAGAGCGAGGGCGCATCCAGGTTGAGGGTGCCGAAGATGAAGCCGCGATAGGACTCCACGCGCGGCACCTGCGCGACGTTGAACTTCGAATCCTTGAAATCGGTGGCGTAGCCGTCCGGCCACGGCACGTTGCGCAGCTTGCCGGTATTGTTGAACGTCCAGCCGTGATAGGGGCAGCGGAAAACGTGCGCCGAGCCTTTCTCCAGCCGGCAGAGCGTGGTGCCGCGATGGGTGCAGCGGTTGTACAGCGCGCGGATCACGCCGTCGGAATCGCGCAGCACGATGATCGGGCGCAGGCCGAGCCTGGCGGTGATAAAGTCGTCGTTCTTCGGGATCTGGCTCTCATGCGCGAGATAGACCCAGACCGCGCCGAAGATATGCGTCATCTCGGCGGTGAAGATCGCCGGATCGGTGTAGAGCGACTGATGCACGCGGTCGTCCTGCACCAGATAATCGTAGTCGTAGCCGGGGCCGTTGAAGCCGGGCGTGGCGTGGGTTTTGTCCAGCATGGTTGGGCTCCTGTTCGGGCCTAGAAGAAATCGAAATACTCGTTCTGTTCCCAGTCGCTCGGCTCGTCCGCCGGCGCCTGGCGGCCGTGGTCTTCCTGCCAGCGCGCGAAGCGGCCGAGTTCGTTGCGCTTGATCTTGAGGAAGTAATCCAGGAACAGCCCGCCGAGCTGCGCGCGGAACAGGCTGGACGCTTCAAGCGCCTTCAGCGCGTCGCCCAGATTGTTCGGCAGCAGCGGGTATTGCGAGGCATAGGGATTGAGTTCCTGCGGGCCGGGATCGCGCTTGCCCGCGACGCCGTCGAGGCCGGCAACGATCTGCGCCGCCATGTAGAGATAGGGATTGGCGGAGGGTTCGCCCGCGCGGTTCTCGATGCGTGTCGCGCCATCGCCCGGCGCGCCGAGCACGCGCATCATCACGCCGCGATGGTCGTAGGCCCAGGTGGCGCGGTCGGGCGCCAGCGAATTCGGGCGGAAGCGGCGATAGCCGTTGATGGTCGGGGTGGTGAAGGGCGTCGCCGCCTGCGCATGCTCCAGGAGCCCGCCGAGATAATGCAGGCCGAGCGGCGACAGCGGCTCGCCCGTCTTTGCCGGCATGAAGAGATTCTGGCCGCCGGCATCGGTGAGCGACTGATGCAGATGCCAGCCGCTGGAATAATAGCCCTTGAGTGCGGGTCGCGCCATGAAGGTCGCGAAGTAACCCATGCGTCGGCAGATCTGTCGCGTCGCCGAACGGAAGAGCACGAGATTGTCGGCGGCTTCCAGTGCCGGGCGCGGTGCAAAGGTGCATTCGACCTGGCCCGGCCCCCATTCGTTTTCGATCGACCGCAGCGGCAGATCGATCGCCTCGAAATGTTCGGCGAGCTGCGACAGCACCGGCTGCATCAGATCGAAATTGGATTCGGAGTGATAGGAATAGCCGGGCTCGGCCGGAATGGTGCGGATCGGCTTTCCGCGCGTGCCGGGCACGCCGATATTCTCCTCGGACAGGCGGTCGTCGGCGACGCGCAGCAGATACCACTCGACCTCAAGCCCGACCACCAATCCCTTTTTCTGCTCCTTCAGCCGCGCGAGCTGCGTCTTCAGCAATTGCCGCGGCGAGAAGTGAAACGGAATGCCGGTGTTGAAATACTCGTCGCACAGGATCCAGCCGACCCCCGGCGCCCAGGGCAGGATGCGGAACGTGGTCGGGTCGGGGACGATGGTGAGATTGGGCGAGCCGGTCATCTCGTCCAGCCCCATGCCGCCGCCCTGGGTGAAGGACGAGAAGGTGCGCGCGCCGGAGGCGTCGAGCGTCGTGGTCGCGACGTTGATGTTGTAGCCGCTGGTCAGCGCCGAGAGGAATGCCGGGACCGTCAGCTCCTTGGTGCGGGCATGGCCGTGGGTGTCGGACCAGACCACCCGGATCAGCCGCAGCTTCTCCTTCCGGACGAGGCGCCTGAGGTCGGCGGCGCGTCGCTTCTGCTCCACGCTCCAGAGGCCGTAACGCTCGATGAAGGACGCTGATTTGCTCATGCACGCGGGTCCGGGATGGCGGGGACGGGAGGATCGGGCGGCATGATGCTAGCGGATTCCAGTCCCGTCGCATGTCACGGCGGCACCCCGGCCCGGCGCACACCATGGAATTAGTCTCGGAAATCGATATAGATTATTCAAATGAATAATTGGCCTGAATTCATATTGAAATCTGTATATGTCGCCGCCTAGCCCAAAAGCGTCCCGGCGGGGCCAGACCCTGCGCCGCCGGGTGCGGCTGCGGCAGCTGGAATTGCTGGCGGCGCTGGAACATGCGCCGACGCTCAGCCAGGCGGCGCGTGAGGTGCGGCTGTCGCAGCCGGCGGCGTCCAAGCTGCTCGGCACGCTGGCGGAAGACCTGTCGATCGAACTGTTCGAACGCGCCGGACGAACCCTGCGGCCGACCGCGGCGGGCCGCGCGCTCATTCGCCATGCCGCGAGCCTGGTCGGCAATCTCGACCGCGCGCAGGCCGATCTCGATGCCATCGCGGACGGACTGGTCGGCGTCACCGCCATCGGGGCCGGAGTCGGTGCCTGCTACGTGCTGGTGCCGCGCGCGCTCTCGCTTCTGCTGGAACAGGCGCCCGGCATTGCGGTGACGTTGCGTGAGGGACCGATGGAGGAAATGTTCTCCATGCTCCGCGACGGCCGTCTCGACATGGTGGTCGGCCGCGTCGATTCCGCTCTGGTCGATCGCGACTTCGTGCTCGATGAACTCTACGATCCGCCGATCCACATCGTCGCCGGCCCCGGCCATCCGCTGGCGCGTGCCGGCACCGTCACCTGGACGACGCTCGCCGAGCAGGAATGGATCCTGCCGCAGGAAGGCACGCCGATGCGCGCCGGCATCGAGCGCATTTTCCAGCGGGTGCGCCGGCGCCCGGCGCGCTGCATGTTCGAATCCTCGTCGATCCAGACCAATGTCAGCCTGCTCAATGCACGCCACATGCTGTGGGTGCTGTCGGCGGATATCTCCGCCTATTTCGAACAGCTCGGATTGCTCTCGATCCTCCCGGTCGAAAGCCTGCGCGGACCCGCGGCCTTGTCGGCGGTGCGGCTGCGCGACCGCAGCCTGTCGCCGCCGGCGGCGCGGCTGATGGACTGCATGCGGGCGGCGGCGAAGGAGGCCGCCGCCGTCGATCGCGGCAAGAGCCGGACATTTCATAATGGCAAAAACAACCGCCGAGCACCCCCTTCTGCAGGTTCCGTCGCTACATTACCGTCGACACACAAGATCAAGGCATGACAAGAGTGCGTGACGAAAACCGCGCGCTCTGGACGGGCCGCAAGGAGACACCATCGTGACGAGCGGAATGCGTAAAGGCTTGACCAGCTACGGCGACAGCGAATTCTCGCTGTTCCTGCGCAAGGCCTTCATCAAGGCGATGGGCTATTCCGACGACGCGCTTGACCGGCCGATTGTCGGTATCACCAACACCTATTCCGATTTCAATCCCTGTCACGGCAACGTGCCGCAGCTGATCGAGGCGGTGAAACGCGGCGCCATGCTGGCGGGTGCGATGCCCATGGTGTTTCCCACCATCTCGATCCACGAGAGCTTCGCCTATCCGACCTCGATGTTCCTGCGCAACCTGATGGCGATGGACACCGAGGAAATGATCCGCGCCTTGCCGGTGGATTCGGTGGTGCTGATCGGCGGCTGCGACAAGACCACGCCGGCGCAGGTGATGGGCGCGGTCAGCGCCGACATTCCCGCCATCGTGCTGCCGGTCGGGCCGATGCTGGTCGGACATTTCAAGGGCGAGGTGCTCGGCGCCTGCACCGATTGCCGGAGATTGTGGGGCGAATTCCGCGGCAACCGCATCAGCGGCGAGGACATCGAAGTCGCCAATGCGCGGCTGGCGCCGTCTGTCGGCACCTGCGGCGTGATGGGCACCGCCAGCACCATCGCCATCATGATGGAAGGTCTCGGGCTTGCGCTGCCGGGCTCGGCGTCGATCCCCGCGCCGCATGCCGACCGCATCCGCATGGCGGAAGCCACCGGCAAGCGTGCCGCCGAAATGACCAAGGGCGGTCCGAAGCCGTCCGACATTCTCACCCGGGATGCGTTCCGCAACGCCATCGTGATGCTGCAGGCGATCGGCGGCTCGACCAACGGCGTGGTGCATCTGTCCGCGATGGCCGGACGCACAAAGAATCCCCTGACGCTCGAGGAATTCGACGAGATCGGCAAGACAACGCCGGTGCTGGTCGATCTCAAGCCGTCGGGCGATCATTACATGGAGCATTTCCATCAGGCCGGCGGGGTGCCGCGCCTGATGCAGGAACTGAAGGACGTGCTGGCGCTCGACGCGCCGCATGTCATGGGCGGCACGCTTGGCGACGCGATCAAGGTTTTCGAGGACGTGCCGGGCCAGACCGTGATCAAGCCGCGCAACGCGCCGCTCAAGAAAGAGGGCGGGCTTGCGGTGCTGCACGGCAATCTCGCGCCGCGCGGCGCCGTCATCAAGCAGGCGGCGGCGTCGCCCAGGCTGATGCAGCATGAAGGCCGCGCGGTGGTGTTCGACTCGGTCGAGGACATGACCAGGCGGATCGACGATCCTAATCTCGATGTCACAGAGAGCGACGTGCTGGTGATGCGCAATGCCGGTCCCATCGGCGCGCCCGGCATGCCGGAAGCCGGTTATCTGCCGATCCCCAAGAAGCTCGCGCAGAAGGGGATCAAGGACATGGTGCGCATTTCCGATGCGCGCATGAGCGGTACGGCCTTCGGCACCATCGTGCTGCATATCTCGCCGGAATCCGCCGCCGGCGGTCCGCTGGCTTTGGTAAAGACCGGCGACCGCATCCGGCTCGATGTGGCCGCGCGCAAGATCGATCTGCTGGTCGACGACGCCGAACTGAAAAAGCGCGCCACGGAATGGAAAGCGCCACCAGTCCCCGACGTCGCGCAGCGCGGCTATGCGAAACTCTATCGCGAGCATGTGCAGCAGGCCGACGAAGGCTGCGATTTCGATTTTCTGGCGGCGGTGAAGAAATAGACTTGCGCTACTGGCTTGCCACGCGCGGTCCGCGCGGCTGCTCCATCGAATCGGCGGGCGAGCGCTGCCACATCTGGCCGCTGCGCCCGCGCTCGTAGCCGTATTCGAACAGGCCGCGCATATAGCCGGTGTCGAATCCGGGCTTTTCCTGATTCGGGAAGCTGTCGTCGATGGCCGCCAGATTCAGGTCCCAGTTGCGGCGCCGGATGAATTCATAGGATGCGAGCAGGGTGTTGCGGGTGTTGGCGCGCACCGAGGTCGCAAACGCGCGCACCGCGATCTGCAGGGTGGTCGGCTTCACCACTTCAAAGTAAGGCCCCAGCTTGCCGTTCAGGATCGCATAAATTCTGGGTTTCACACCGGCGGGAAGCAGCGGCTTCTTGGCCAGCAGGATGGCTTCGGGCACGACCAGGATATTCGCGGTCACGCCGCCGTCGACATGCATTTCCGCAAAGCGTTTGCCGTCCGCCTCGACATCGATCAGCACCGGCGAGAAAATGCCGGGGATGCTGGCAGAGGCTTCCATCACCTTGCGGAACAGGTCGAGCGCGCCGGGCTGTCCGCTCGATGCGATCCGGCCCATGTCCCAGATCGCCGTGCGCTGCGAATCGAGATCGGTGGTGACGATGAACAGCCGGCGTCCGGCGCGATATTCGCTCGCCACGGCTTCCAGGGTATTGGCATCGACATATTTCGCGATCAGATCGCGCAGCGGGCCGGCCTTGAACAGGCCGGTGCCGAACAATCCGCCGACGCCCGCGAATTGCAGGAAGTTTTCCATCTCGCCGCTGGCGAACACGCTTTTCAGCACTTCGTCATAGCCCGGACCGAGGAAGGCAAACGGCGCCATGAGCGCGCCGGCGCTGGCGCCGGTGACGACGGTGAATTGCGGGCGATTGCCGCGTGCGGTCCAGCCGGTCAGGAATCCTGCGCCGAAGGCGCCATCGGCGCCGCCGCCGGACAAAGCCAGCATGGTCGGCTGCCGGGTCACGATGCCGGCATAACGGGATGCGATATTGGGATCGTCGGCCCAGCCGCGGACATCGGTAAAGCCCGGCACGCGGGCGGCGGCCTGTTCCTGCGGGGTATAGGGAATGCGTTCCACGCTGGCGCAAGCGGCGAGCGCCATTGCCCACATCGCCACCGCAACCCATGACGCAACCGTCTTCAACTGAAACACGCCCCCACCACCACTCATCTGGCCGGTCGCCGGATCCCCCGACCCGCATCGCCTTGGCGATGCGGCCAAACAAGCATCTCCGGGTTGGCTTCGGCTTAAATTGCGGCGATCTCGTGGGGTAGCGTTAATGATCGGTATATGGCGCCGGCGGCGATATTGGCCAGCAAATCGGGGCTTTCCCGCCGCCGCATCGTGAGACACTTGAATCCTGTGTCTTTTTGGCTACCCGATAGCCGAACAACCAAACCGGGTGAGGGAATCTCCATGGCGAAGTCGCGCAAAGTCATCATCACCTGCGCCGTCACCGGCTCGATCCACACGCCGTCCATGTCGCCGCATCTGCCGGTGACGGCGGAGCAGATCGCCGACGCGGCGATCGGCGCGGCCGAAGCCGGCGCCGCCATCGTGCATCTGCATGCGCGCAATCCGCAGGATGGCCGCCCCGACCAGACGCCGGAGGCGTTTGCGCCGTTCCTGAAAGTGATCAAGCAGCGCTCGAATGTCGTCGTGAATATCACGACGGGCGGCGCGCCGACCATGGCGGTGGAGGAGCGCGTGCGGCCGGCCGCGACCTACAAGCCGGAAGTGGCTTCGCTCAACATGGGCACGATGAATTTCGGGCTGTATCCGATGCTCGGCCGCTTCAAGGATTTCAAGCACGACTGGGAGCAGCCGTACCTGGAAGGAACGCGCAAGGGTTTCTTCAAGAACACCTTCGCCGACATCGAATACATTCTCACCACCTGCGCCGAGAACAACACGCGTTTCGAGATCGAGTGCTACGACATCGGCCATCTCTATACGCTCAAGCATTTTCTCGATCGCGGCGTGGTGAAGCCGCCGCTGTTCGTGCAGTCGGTGTTCGGAATCCTGGGCGGCATCGGCACGCATCCGGAAGACGTGATTCACATGAAGCGCACCGCCGACCGGCTGCTGGGCGCGGAGAATTACCACTGGTCGGTGCTGGGCGCCGGCCGCTTCCAGTTGCCGATCGCGGCGCAGGCGGCGGCGATGGGCGGCAATGTCCGGGTCGGTCTTGAGGATTCGATCTGGCTCGGCGCCGGCAAGCTGGCCGAATCCAACGCCGCGCAGGTGACCATGGCGCGCAAGATCATCGAGGGGCTCGGCCTCGAAATCGCCGATCCGGATGAGGCGCGGGAGATCCTCTCGCTCAAGGGCGGCGACAAGGTCGGGTTCTGAGCGATCGGATATTGCCGCAGGCGGGAATAGCCGGCCGCGCACGAATTATTTATTGCGCCTTATTCTCCAGCGATTACCAATGACGCTGGAGATTGCATGCAAGCGCTTGACACCATCAGCATTATAATTCTGCTCGGCGCCCTGCTGGTGCTGGCCGGGATTCTGTCGAGCCTTGTCGCTTTGCGCTTCGGCGCCCCCTTGCTGCTGGTGTTCTTGCTGGTCGGCATGCTGGCGGGCGAATCCGGGCCGGGCGGCATTCGCTTCGACGATGTGCGGCTGGCTTACATGGTCGGATCGGTCGCCCTGGCGCTGATCCTGTTCGACGGCGGGTTGCGGACGAAATTCGCCACCTTCCGCTCCGTGATCTGGCCCGCCGGCACGCTGGCGACCTTTGGCGTCCTGATCACCGCTACGCTGACGGCGCCCGTCGCTATCTATCTGCTCAACATGAGCTGGACCGAAGCCCTGCTGGTCGGCGCGGTGGTGGCCTCGACCGACGCGGCGGCGGTCTTCTTCCTGATGCATTCCCGCGGCCTGCGCCTGCGCCCGCGGGTTGGCGCGACGATCGAAGTTGAGTCCGGCACCAACGATCCCATCGCGATTTTTCTCACCATCATCCTGGTCGAGATCCTGATGGCGGGTCCCAAATCCTGGGATGACATCGCATTGCTGCTGGTGCAGCAGGCGGTGATCGGTCTGCTGCTGGGCGTGATCGGCGGCCGCACCATTGTCGGCGTGTTGAACAATGTTTCCCTTCCGCAAGGCCTGCATGCGCCGTTCGTGGCCACCGCCGGCGTCGTGGTGTTCGCGCTGAGTCAGGCCGCCAATGGGTCCGGATTTCTCGCCGTCTATCTCGCCGGCATGATTGTCGGTAACCGCACCGCGCGGGCGCATGGAACAATCCTGGCCTTCATGGACGCGGCGACATGGCTCGGCCAGATCGCCATGTTCGTGCTGCTGGGGCTGCTGTCGTGGCCGGAACGGTTGTTGCAGCATCTCCTCCCCGGTCTGGCGGTCGCGCTGGTGCTGATGCTGGTGGCGCGGCCGGTGGCGGTGTTTGTGTCCCTGTTGCCGTTCGGCTTCACGTTCCGCGAGCGGCTGTTCATCTCGTGGGTCGGCCTGCGCGGCGCGGTCGGCGTCTTCCTCGCGTCGATTCCGTTGCTGGTCGGGCTTCCGAACGCGCATGTCTATTTCGACATCGGCTTCGTCGTGGTGATCGTGTCGCTGCTGATTCAGGGCTGGACCGTGCCCTTCGCCGCGCGGCGGTTGCGGATCGCGAAAAGACGGCCCGACACGTTCCACCCGCGCGTGGAGCTCGACCTGCCGGGTCAGCGCGCGCAGGAGCTGGTCGGCTATCCCGTCGCGCCGGGCAGCCCGTTCCTGCGGCGCGGCTTCATGCCGCCCTGGGCCAAGCTGACTCTCGTGATCCGCGACGAGCGCGTGCTGACGCCGGAAGAAGCGCGCGGCATCCATGAAGGCGATCATGTCTATCTGCTGGCGCCGCAGGACAAGGCGCAGGCGCTGGATCGCTTCTTCGCCGATCTGCCGCCGCCGTCCTCGCCCGATCCGCGTCTGCTCGGCGATTTCTTTGTCACCGGCGACGTGACACTCAGTGCGCTGGCCGAAATCTACGGGATATCCTTCGAGGGCGACCAGTCGATGATGACGCTCTCGGACTATTTCGTCAGGCGGCTGGGGCGTGCACCGCAGGCCGGCACGACCATCCGGGTCGGCGAAGTGGCGCTGGTGGCGCATCGCGTCAAGGACGGCCGCGTCGTGACGGCCGGATTGCAGCTTGCGGAAGAGGAAGCCGCGCCGTGGTGGAAGCGGATATGGATGACGTTGCGCCGGATGCTGTCCGACTGAGACTCAGAGCGCGCGCCGCGCCACCGGGATGCGGCCTTTGTCGAACTCGATGATCGTCGCCTCCACGCCGAACACCGACGCGATCCGCTCCGCGTTGAGCGCGTCATTCGGCCTGGCGTCGGCGGAGACCCGTCCCTCCTGGATCGTGATGACGCGATCGGCGTAACGCGCGGCCAGCGCCAGGTCATGCACCACGGCCAGCACCGTGCCGCCCTTGCGGGTCTGATCGCGCAGCAAATCCATCACCACCAGTTGATGGCGCGGATCAAGCGACATGGTCGGCTCGTCGGCGAGCAGGATGTCCGCCCTGGTCGCAAGCGCGCGCGCCAGCGCGACACGCGCCTTTTCGCCCCCCGACAGATGGGTGACGGCACGATGCGCCAGATCCTGCGTTCCGGTTGCCGCCAGCGCCTCCGCCACGGCGCTCCGGTCGGCTTCGGTCGCCGGAGAGAACGGGTCGCCATGCGGGTAGCGGCCGAGCGCCACGATCTGCTCGACCGGCATCGGCCAATGAAACGTGTTGCCTTGCGGCAGGTAGGCGATGCGCCTGGCGCGCTCGCGCGCGGAAAAATCGGCAAGCGAGCGGCCGTCCAGCAGGATCGTGCCGTCGGCCGGCAGCAGGCCGGCGAGCGCCCGCATCAGCGTGGTCTTGCCGGCGCCGTTCGGTCCGACCAGCGCCGTCAATTCTCCCGGCCGCAATGTCAGCGAGGCGTCCCGCACAATCGGCTTGCGATCCAGGGTCACGGAGAGACCGCTCGCGCTCATCGACGCCGCGCCGGTCATGACGGCGCTCCTTCCAGCTCGCGGCGCTCGCCGAAAATCATGCTCAGAAAGAACGGCACGCCGATCAGCGCGGTGACCACGCCGACTTTCAGCTCGATGGCAGCCGGAATCGTGCGCACGGCAATATCGGCGGCGAGCAGCAGGGCCGCACCGACCAGCGCGCCCGGCAGCATGACGCGCGCCGGATCCGATCCCACCGCGCGTCGCACCAGATGCGGCGCCACAAGACCGACAAAGCCGATCGAGCCCGCCACGGCCACGGCTGCGCCGACGCCGAGCGCCACGCCGACCACCACCATCAGGCGCGTGCGGACCAGATCGACGCCGAGCGAGGCGGCGGCGTCTTCCCCCAGGGTCAGCGCGCGGAACGCGCGGGCATTGGCGAACAGCACGATCCAGCTGGCGACCATGAACGGCACCGCGATGAACAGATGATCGCTGCTGCGATCCTCCAGCGATCCGAGCAGCCAGAACGCCACCTCCAGCGCGATGAAAGGATTGGGCGCCAGGTTGAGAATGAGCGCAGTGACGGCGCCGGCGAAGCTTGCCAATGCAAGGCCGGCGAGCAGGATCACCGTGAGGCTGGCGCGGCTGCCGGCGATGAGCACCAAGCCGCCGATCGACACCAGCGCCCCTGCAATGCCGGCGAGCGGCACCGCCAGGGAGGTCGCGGAGACGAAACCGAACGCAATCATGAACGATGCGGCGGCGGCCGCAGCCTGCGGCGCGCCGAACAAAGCGGGCTCCGCCAGCGGATTGCGCAACAGGCCCTGCAAGGCGGCGCCCGAAAGGCCCAGCGTGGCGCCGATCAGCGCCGCCAGCAAGGTTCGCGGAAGGCGGATGTCGCGCACGATAATGCCGGCGGGGCCGTCACCCGAGACAAGTGCCGAGAACGCCTCGCGCGGCGACAGGCCGGCCGGCCCGACCATGAGCGAGACCAGCATCAACAGGAGAATCAGCGCCGTCAGAAGGATGACAAGGCGTGTGCTTTTGACGATGGTCGCGGTCATCGATGGTATGGCTTGCGGTCTCGCGGTTTGGCGCGCGACTATGCCCGCATGAAACGAAGAATGCCATTGCCGGCTGTCTTGGCCGGTCTGATGCTGCTATGGGGCTCCGCGGCGCTTGCTGCCGATGCGCCGCGCCGCGTGGTGTCCTTCAATCTCTGTGCCGACCAGCTGGTGGTGGCTTTGGCCGATCCCGGCCAGATCGCCGGACTGTCGCCCTATGCCGGTGACCGCGCCCTGTCGGTGGTGGCCGACCAGGCGCGCGCCTTTCGCCGCCTGGACTGGCAGGCCGAGACGACCATCGTGCTGCAGCCCGACCTTGTGCTGGTCGGCCCCAACGACCGCCCGGTGACGCGGCGCATGCTGGCCGCGCAAGGGATGCGCGTGGCCGAAGTCGGCTTCGTCACCGATCTGGAGAATGCGCGCCGGCAGATCCGCGAGGTCGCGGAGATTCTCGGCCACCGGGAGCGCGGCGAGAAACTGGTGGCCGAGCTCGACGCGGCGCGGGCGCGCCTTGCGGCGGTACGGCGGTCGCACGACGAGACCGCCCTGGTGATCGAGCGCGGCGGCTATACCCAGGGTCCCAACAGCCTTGCGGCGGCGCTGCTGTCGGAAGCCGGACTGAGGCCGCCCGCCGGCGCACCCGCAGGCTATGGCGGATTCATCCCGCTGGAAAAGCTGATGATGCTGAAGCCCGATCTGGTGTTTCTGAAAGACCCGCCGGTGGCGCCATCGGACCAGGGCGCGCTCTATCTGACGCATCCGGCGATCCGCGAGCTTTATCCGGAGAACCGCCGCGTCGCGCTGCCGACGCGCTACACCATGTGCGGCGGCCCGGCCCTGGTTGCGTCGTTCGACTATCTGGCGGATGCGCTCCGCAATCTTCGGCGGCCGCGCTGAGCCGCGCACCATTCATCGACAATGGTAACGAGCGCGTCGAGGCCGTCGGTAAGCGCTGCCGGACCCGGCTGCAGGATCAGGGTGGACTTGATCTCATGCAGAGAGCCGGACCGCACGGCGGGAATGGATGCAAAGCCGGGGCGGGCGGCGACCTTTGCTGGAGCGAATTTCTTGCCGCACCATGAGCCGATAATGATGTCGGGCGCGGCGGCGATCACCTGCTCCGGCGCGACGATCCGATCCTTTGCGCTTTTCTGCAGCGACAGTTCGGAAAAAACGTCCACACCGCCGGCGGCTGCGATCAGTTCCGACACCCAGCCGATGCCGGAAATCATCGGCTCGTCCCATTCCTCGAAATAGATGCGCGGCTTGCGGGCGAGCATGGCGGCATCGCTGTGCGCCTTGGCCAGCCGGTATTCGAGCGACTGCGCGAGCAATTCCGCGCGCGTGGACGATCCGATCAGCGCGCCGAGGGTGCGGATCATCGCCAGAATGCCGGCGATGTCGCGCTGATTGAAGGCGTGAACCGCGATGCCGGCCCGGATCAGGTCCGCGACGATGTCGGCCTGCAAATCCGAAAAAGTCAGGACGAGATCGGGTTCGAGCGCCAGTATCTTGGGAATGTCCGCGCTGATGAAAGCGGAGACGCGCGGCTTCTCTCTTCTCACTTCGGCGGGCCGCACCGCATAGCCGGACACGCCGACAATGAGATGCTGCATGCCAAGCAGATAGAGCGTCTCGACGGTCTCTTCGGTCAGACAAACGATGCGGGCGGGCGGGAACATGCCGGCATGTTACAGCAAAAGCCCGGCCTGCAAGCTTTCCAGCACGTGCAATCCACCGCTTGCTGCGATCTGTCCGCCATCGAGGCACACAACCGTACCGGCAATGCGTTTCACCTCCTCCGGATTGTGGCTGACGTAGATCATCGGAATGCCGGCTTCGTCGCGCAGCCGGACGAGATAGGGCAGGATCTCGCTTTTGCGGGCGCTGTCGAGCGAGGCCAGCGGTTCGTCGAGCAGCAGCAGTCGCGGCTGTGCCAGCAGCGCACGTCCGATGGCGACGCGCTGGCGCTCGCCACCCGACAATTTTCCCGGCCGGCGTTGCAGCAACGGCGCGATATCCAGCATGGCGATCACGCGCCCGGCCTCCGCCGGATCATGCGGCAGGCCGCGCATCCAGCGTCCGTAATCGAGATTTTGCGCCACCGACAGATGCGGAAACAGCCGGCCGTCCTGGAACACATAGCCGATGCGGCGGTCATGCGCCGGACGGTTCACGCGCGCGGCGGAGTCAAACAGGACATCGTCGTCGAAAATGATGCAGCCCCGGTCGGGTGTGACCAGCCCGGCGATCATGTTGACCAGCGTGGTTTTTCCCGAACCCGACGGTCCGAACAAGGCGGTAACGCCGGGACCGGCTTCAAACCCGACATTGAGCCGGAAATCGCCAAGCTGCTTTTCGACATCCACGGACAGCATGTCAGTCTCCATGGATGCGCGCGGTGGCGCGCCGCGCCAGCCATTCCGAGGCGATCAGTGCGGCAAAGGCAATGACAATGGAGACGACGACCAGACGCATGGCGCCGGCGTCGCCGTCCGGGGTCTGCGTCAGGCTGTAGATCGCGGCCGAAATGGTCTGGGTTTCGCCGGGGATGTTCGAGACGAATGTGATGGTCGCGCCGAATTCGCCCAGCGCTTTCACAAAACACAGGATGAAGCCGGCGATCACGCCGGGCAGGGCGAGCGGCAGAGTGACGGTGGCGAAGGTCCAGAATGTGTTCGCGCCCAATGTCGCCGCGGCGTCCTCCATGCGGCGGTCGATGGCCTCGAAGGACAGGCGGATCGCCCGCACCATCAGGGGAAAACCCATGATGCCGCAGGCCAGAGCGGCGCCGGTCCAGCGGAAGGAGAACACGATGCCGAACGTCTCGGCCAGAAAACTGCCGATCGGCCCGCGCCGGCCGAAGGAGATCAGCAGCAGATAGCCGGTCACCACCGGCGGCAGCACCAGCGGCAGCAGCACCAGCGCGTCGAGCAGCGCCTTGCCGGGAAACCGCTTGCGCGCCAGCAGCCACGCAATCGCGATGCCGAACGGCAGGGCGACGGCGGTGGCGACAATCGCGATCCGCAACGACAGGCGGATCGCGATCCATTCCTCGGGCGTCAGGTCCAGCACGTCACGATGTCGGCTTGATCAGGAACGAGAAGCCGTATTTCTCGAACATCGACCTGGCGGACTGCGATCGCAGGAACGACAGGTAGCCGGCGGCCTCCGGTTTGGCGGTTGTGGTCATCGCGACCGGATAGGTGACCGGCTCATGCGAGTTTTCCGGAAAGGTCCCGACGATCTTCACGCCCGGATCGACCTTTGCGTCGGTTTCGTAGACGATGCCGAGCGCGGCTTCTCCGCGCGAGACGAGGAGGAGAGCGGCCCGCACATTGTCGGTCATGGCGAATTTCTTTTCCGCCGCGGCCCAGGCGCCGAGATTTTCCAGCGCGGCCTTGGCGTACCGACCCACCGGCACCGCTTTCACGTCGCCGGTGGCGATGCGGCCGTCGCCGGCGAGTTTTTCCAGATCGAAGCCCTTGACGATGGTCGCTTTGCCAATCCCGGAATCTTTCGGCGCGATCAGCACCAGCCTGTTGCCAAGAAGATTGACGCGGGTGCCGCCCCTGATCGCCTTCTTTTCGGCCAGATAGTCCATCCATTTCAGGTCGGCGGAGACAAAGGCATCGGCGGGTGCGCCGCCTTCGATCTGCTTGGCCAGGGCGGAACTGGCGGCATAGCTGGCGATCACCTTCACACCGGTCGCTTTTGTGTAGGCGGCATTCACGTCATCGAGCGCGTTCTTCATGGATGCGGCGGCGAAGACGGTGATGGATTTCTCCTGTGCACCGGCCGGATTCAGGAGGAGGCCGAGGGCAGCCGTCAGCAGGACGGCGGCGAGTATTGCTATGAAGTGGCGTTTGAACATGGCGGTTCTCCGGGCGACGGCACGCCGTCACCTGCAAGGTTAGGATTTCTGTCGAGTGCGATCGCCTTCAGGAACCGCCGTCCCGGGACGAGATGCGCGCGCAGCGCATCGCGGATCGCAGCGACATTCTAAAGGTTCAGGCGCAATTGCCAAGCCCGATCTTGAACGGCACATTGGCCCAGCTGTGGCGGGGCCAGGACATGCCGGACACCGAATTGCTGGAAGGCGAGTACGACTACATCATCGTCGGCGCGGGCTCGGCGGGCTGCGTGCTGGCCAATCGCCTGTCGGCGGATCCCGACAAGAAGGTGCTGGTGCTGGAAGCCGGCGGCCGGGACAACTGGATCTGGTTTCACATTCCGGTCGGCTATCTCTTTGCCATCGGCAATCCGCGCGCCGACTGGATGTTCCGCACCGAGCCGGTGCCGGGCCTGAACGGCCGCAGCCTGGCCTATCCGCGCGGCAAGGTGATTGGCGGCTCGTCCGCGATCAACGCCATGATCTACATGCGCGGGCAGGCGGGCGATTACGATCACTGGCGTCAGCTCGGTCTGAAGGGCTGGGGCTGGGACGACGTGAAGCCGGTGTTCCGCAAGCAGCTCGATCACTTCCTGGGCGAAAGCGAGAACCACGGCGTCGGCGGCGAATGGCGGGTGGAATATCCGCGCATCCGCTGGGACATCACCGATGCGTTCCAGGACGCCGCCGAGCAATACGGCATTCCCAAAGTTACGGATTTCAACACCGGCAGCAATGAAGGCGCCGGCTATTTTCACGTGAACCAGAAGCGTGGCCGGCGCTGGTCCTCGGCGCGCGGCTTCCTGAAGCCGGTTCTGCATCGTCCGAACCTGCGCCTGGAAACCGGCTGTCTCGCCGAACGCATCATCTTCAGCAACAAGCGCGCCATCGGCCTGCGCTTCCGGCAGAACGGCGAAACCAGGCTCGCGCGCTGCCGCGGCGAGATCATCCTGGCCGCGGGCGCGATCGGGTCGCCGCAGCTTCTGCTGCTGTCGGGGGTGGGGCCGGCGGCGCAGATGAACAAGTTCGGCATCATGCCGGTGCTCGACCGGCGCGGCGTCGGCGAAAATCTGCAGGACCATCTGCAATTGCGGATGATCTACAAGGTGTCGGGCGTCACCACCCTGAACGAGACCTATCGCTCGCTGCTCGGCCGCGCGGCAATGGCGATGAACTACGCGTTGCGGCGGCGCGGTGCGCTGACCATGGCGCCCTCGCAGCTCGGGGCCTTCACGCGCTCCGATCCCGACCGCGAACGGCCCAACATCCAGTATCATGTGCAGCCGCTATCGCTCGACAAGTTCGGCGATCCGCTGCATGCGTTTTCGGCGTTCACCGTCAGCGTCGCCAATCTGCGCCCGACCAGCCGGGGGCAGGTGCGCCTGCGGTCCGCCGATCCGGCGGACGCGCCGGCGATCCAGCCGAATTATCTGTCCACTGACGAGGATCGGCGGGTGGCGGCCGATTCCATCCGCATCACCCGCAGAATCGTCGCGCAGCCTGCGTTGCAGAGATATTTCCCATCGGAATATCTGCCGGGCGATGCCGTGCGCGACGACGATGAAGCCGGGCTGGTCAAGGCGGCGGGCGATATCGGCACCACGATCTTCCACCCGGTCGGGACGGCCAGGATGGGCCGGCGCGACGACAAGCTCGCCGTCACCGACGAACGCCTGCGCGTGATTGGTCTGGAAGGCTTGCGGATCGCGGACGCATCGGTCATGCCGGTGATTACCTCCGGCAACACCAACTCCCCCACTATGATGATTGCCGACAAGGCGGCGGCGATGATCCGCGACGATGCGAGGCGCTGACCGATGGTGCGGGTCAAACTCAATATCCTCCAGCGGATCAGGAATATCCTGTTCACGCCGCGCACCGAATGGCCCGTCATCGAGCGGGAATTCACCGAACCGGCATTTCTGTTCGTCCGCTATGTCGCGATTCTTGCCGCCATTCCGGCCTTGGCGGGCTTCATCGGAACGTCGCTGGTCGGGGTCAAGGTATCGATCGGCACCTTCCGCGAACCGCTCGCGATCGGACTGTCCAACGCGGTCATCAGCTATCTGCTCACTTTTGTCATCGTCTATGTGATGGCGCTGGTCATCGACATGCTCGCGCCGATATTCGGCGGACAGCGGAATTTCATGAACGCGCTCAAGCTGTCGGTCTATGCGCATACTCCGGTCTGGCTGGCGGGCATCTTTCTTGTCGTGCCGGGCTTGCGCTTCCTCACGATTCTCAGTCTCTACAGCGGTTATCTGTTGTGGACCGGGCTGCCGGTGCTGATGGACGCGCCGCGCCGGCGTGCCCCCGTTTATACTGTGACGATCCTCGTCATCGCATTCGTCGTGATTGTGCTGCTGGCGCTGATCAAGGATTTTGTCTTTTCGCTGCCGCGCGCTTTATAATTCGTCAGGGGGCGTCGATGGTCACCGATTTTCTGTCGGCCGAATTTTTTGCGCTGATCGGAATCGGCTTCCTGGCGCAGATCGTCGATGGCGCGCTCGGCATGGCCTTCGGCGTGGTTTCGACCTCGGCGATGCTGGCGATCGGCATGCCGCCTGCGCACGCCAGCGCAATCGTGCATACTGCGGAAATATTCACCACCGGGGCATCCGCTGCTTCGCATATCCATCATCGCAATGTCGATTGGCGGCTGGTGAAGCGGCTCGGCGTTGCCGGGGTGCTGGGCGCGATTCTCGGCGCGTGGCTCTTGTCGAACGTGGATAGCGCGGTGATGCGGCCGTTTGTGAACGCCTACCTGCTGGCACTGGGCGCATTCATCCTGATCAAGTCCCTTCGCATCCCGGTGGGACGCGATGCGCCCGCACCGTGGGTGTCGCCGGTCGGTTTTGTCGCGGGCTTTCTGGATGCCAGCGGCGGCGGCGGCTGGGGGCCGGTGACGACGTCGACCCTGATCGGATCCGGGCACGCGCCCCGCACAACCGTAGGCTCGGTGAATTCTACGGAATTCTTCGTGACCATCGCCGCGGCCACGACCTTCTTCATCGAACTCGGCGTCTCACCCTGGCGCGAGCTGCTGGCACTGATCATCGGCGGCGTGCTGGCGGCGCCGCTTGGCGGCTATGTCGTCAAGTATATTCCGGCCCGCACATTGATGATTCTGGTCGGCTTGCTGGTTGTTACACTCGCGCTGTGGCAATTCGCGCGCTTGTTCAGGTTGCTCTGAACCGCAAATCAGGGCGCGACAAGAACCTGCCGGCAGGCCGCGGGCAGGTCGGCCATGGTCAGCGGCGGCATGGGCCTGGGCGGCTCCCGCGGCGGCGGCGGATTCAGGATGCTGTCCTGGAACCAGTAATCCAGTTCCTTGCCGCAGCCGTCGCT
Organism: Pseudorhodoplanes sp.; assembly: GCA_022843165.1. Lineage (GTDB taxonomy): Bacteria > Pseudomonadota > Alphaproteobacteria > Rhizobiales > Xanthobacteraceae > Pseudorhodoplanes. The sequence continues at coordinate 18,509 of JALHOD010000003.1, read as the reverse complement.
TTGCGGGGTGGGATCCTGCGGCTTGCATTCCGGGCTGTCTTTCGGACAGACGATGCGGATATGGAAATGATAATTGTGCCCCCACCACGGGCGCACCTTGTTGAGCCAGCCGCGGTTGGTGCCGGCCTCGCGGCACAGCGCCTTCTTGATCGCCGCATTGACGATGATGCGTTCGACCTGCGGGTCTTCGGCCGCGGCGCGGATGATCGCAGCATGCTGCGGGGTCCAGACCGCGGGATCGACGTCCTTCCTGTCGGGCCGCACCACGTTGGTCGCCGACATTTCCTCGCGCTCGAGCCGGGTCAGTTCGCGGGCCGGCATGGGGGTCAGCCAGATGTCGGCGTCGAGCCCGACCTGATGGCTGGCGTGTCCCGTCAGCATCGGGCCGCCGCGCGCCTGCGCCATGTCGCCGACCAGCAATCCGCGCCAGCCGACCCTGGGGGCCTTGCCGGCGAGCGTTTCCAGCGAGCGGACCAGATCGGGATGGCCCCAGTTGCGGTTGCGTGACAGCCGCATCACTTGCCAGGTCTTGCCGTTGATCGGCAGTGCCATGCCGCCCGCCAGACAGCCGCGGGTGTAGAAGCCGATGGAGCGCGCCTGCAGGTTGGCGGGCGTCGGCTTGCGGGCGAACAGTTCCTTGGCCGGGTTTTTCGGATCGTTGGGATTGGCCAAGGGCGGCAGCGGTTTCGGGTTCACGCTGCCGGGATCCTGCGCGTGCGCCACGCCGGCCAGGGACAGACCGCTTAAGGAAGCGGCAAGAGCTGCTGCGATAAACTGCCGTCGCATGAATTTGGTCTAGCGGGCCGCTGCCGATTTGTCAGCCGTCTTTGCACCGGCACAGGGATTTCAGGATTTCGGGCGGGTACCGGAACATCGGGGTCGAGCAGATATGATTCGTATTGTCGCAACCGCCGTCATGTTGCTGATCCTCTGGCCGCTGCCGGCGCAGGCCGAGATCGAGGTGTGGGTCGACAAGGCGAGCCAGCGCATGTTCGTCAGCGTGGACGGCGAGATGCGGCATTTCTGGACCGTGTCCACCGGTGTCGGCGGCGGGCCGCATACCGGCACCTACAGGCCGCAGCGGCTCGAGCGCAAATGGCATTCGCGCAAATACAACATGGCGCCGATGCCCTATTCGATTTTCTTCGACGGCAATTACGCGATCCATGGCACCACGCATGTGAAGCGATTGGGCCAGCGCGCGTCGAAGGGATGTGTGCGGCTGCATCCCGAGAATGCCGCCGTTCTGTTCGCACTGGTGCAGAAACATGGCGCAGCGAATACCCGGATCGTCATCGAACCCGCCGCCGCAGCCGGCGACAATGCTCGCCGCAAACCGCAGCGACTTGCCGAACAGTCGGATCGCTGAGGCCTATTTCGACTTCCGCCGCCTGCGGGTGGCGGCGGCCTTTCTGGCCGAGAGCGAACGCGCGGCGCGCCCGCCGGTACCGGACGACGCATAGTCTTATTTTACCGCGTCTCGGGCCTCTCCTTTGGGCTGCGGCCACCGCCGATCCGACGGATCTTCCGCGTTTCCCGTGCTTTCCCGGGAGGCCGCGATCGCGACCCGGGCGTATTGACAGGACGCCCCAAAAGACCGTCGAATCCCGCCATTCATTCATAAGATTTTATCGATCGTTTTTTTGAGCGGACCATGGGCCCTGACACGCTCTCCGATGTGTTGCGCGCCGTGCGCCTGACGGGCGCGGTCTTTATCGACATTGATGTCGGCGCGCCCTGGGTCACCTGGGCGCCCGCATCCAAACATCTGATCCCGCTGATCATGCCGGATGCGCAGCATCTGATGTGCTATCATCTGGTGATGCAGGGCGAGTGTTTTGCCGTGCAGAGGGGCCACGATCCCGTCAAGCTGCGGGCCGGCGACCTGATCGTGTTCCCGCATGGCGACGGCCACACCATGGCGACCGATCCCGTCCTGCGCGCGCCCGAGTCGCTCGATATGGGCGATATCGATCTCACGCTGCCGCGGCCCTGGAAGGTCACGGACGGCGGCGACGGACAGGACCGCCTCAAGCTGTTTTGCGGATTCCTGGGCTGCGACATACGCCCGTTCAATCCCCTGATCGCGGCGTTGCCGCCGCAGATTCATTGCAGCAGCGGTGATGCCGCCTGCAAGGAACGGCTCAGCCATTTTTACCGGATGGCGGTCGCCGAATCGAACGGCCAGCGCATGGGCGGCGAAAGCGTGCTGGCGAAACTGAGCGAGCTTCTGTTCATCGAGCTGGTGCGGATGCATCTGGAATCGCTGCCGGGCGACCAGGCCGGCTGGCTCGCGGGTCTGCGCGACCGCCATGTCGGGCAGGCACTGGCCTTGCTGCATGCACAGCCGGCAAAACCCTGGACGCTGGAGGATCTCTCCGCCGAGGTCGGGCTGTCGCGCTCGGCGCTGGCCGAGCGCTTCACCGGCTTTGTCGGCGTGCCGCCGATCCAGTATCTGGCCAAATGGCGCATGCAGATCGCTTCCGGCCTGCTGACCTCCGGGCAGGCCAATATCGCGCGCATCGCCGTGGATGTCGGCTACGATTCCGAGGCCGCGTTCAGCCGCGCCTTCAAGAAGATCGTCGGCATGCCGCCCGCCGCCTGGCGGAAAAATCGTCTCACCGGCCATGAACCGGCCCGCGCCTGAGCGCGACAAAGCCGGGTAACGAGCGGTCGCCAGGACCGCCGCTGCCGGGCGCTGCCCGGCATTTCAGTCAAGAACACCGGAAACGCGGTCATGGCCGGGCGGCGCGGAAAGCCGCATCTACCGCGCACGAATGATGGAGACAACCATGCTTGTGACCACGCTGATCCACACCACCCGGCCCAGCATTATGCAGGCCCGCGGCGAACGCGCGGTCCATATCGGCCGGATGATCCGCATTGCCGGCCGGCGCCTGGCGCGCCGGATCGCGGCCTGGCGCGAGCGCGCGGCGCTGGCCCGGCAATACGACAACGACATGGCCATGCTGCTGCAGGCCGACGACCGTATGCTGGCCGATATCGGCGTGACGCGCTCGGATGTCATCGCCGCGGCTATCGACCACCGCTGGTTCGCGCCCGACCGGATGATCGCCGCCGCCGCGGCCCGCCGCAACGACGCGATCAATGTGGCCGATGCGCGCCATCTGCCGCGCGTGCAGGCGCCGGCCACGGCGCCGGGATCGCCCGCGCGATGGATGACGATGGAAACCACGAATTACCGCTGAGCGGGTCAACCCGGCCGCGTTGCCGCGCGGGTGAACAAGACGCCGGTTCCCATTCCTGCCCACGCCGCCGCATCGCCGGACCGAACCCGCGATGACGGTGGGCGATCGCACGCATTGTTTATGTCGCCGCGGATGTCGCGCGCGCGCGATCTGCGCTAGGCTTCCTGACAGGCGACCAGCTCAAAACAATAAATTCAGGGAGACGACAATGAGGGCGTTCTGGAAACCGGCTGCCATGTGCCTGGCGGCATTCTCGGGCTTTGCGCTGGCCGCGGCTCCGGCCGGTGCGCAGCAATGGCCGACGCGGCCGGTGACGGTGATCGTGCCGTTCGCGGCCGGCGGCAACACCGACGTCGCCGCGCGCATCTTTGCCGACCGGCTGTCGCAGCGGCTCGGCCAGCAATTCGTGATCGAGAACAAGAGCGGCGCCGGCGGCAGCATCGGCATCGGCGCGATGGCGAAGGCGGCGCCCGACGGCTACACGCTGGGCGTCGTCACCGCCGGCACGCTGTTCATCCTGCCGCACATCTACAAGCAGAAGCTCGGCTATGACGGCATGAAGGACATCCGCCCGGTCGCGATGGTGGGCACGCAGCCGAACATGCTGATCGTCCATCCGAGCATTCCGGCCAAGACGGTTCCCGAATTCATCGCCTACATCAAGGCCAACCCCGACAAGCTCAGCTACGGCACCTCCGGCATCGGCACCTCGCAGCATCTGTGCATGGAGCTGATCGTGCAGCATACCGGCGCCAAGATCGCGCATGTGCCCTATCGCGCGTCGAACCAGATCATCCAGGACCTGCTCGGCGGACAGATCCACATGACCTGCGACCAGTTCTCCACCGCCTATCCGCAGGTGAAGGCCGGCAAGGCCAACGCCATCGCGGTGTCCTCGCTCGAGCGTTACGACTTCGACAAGTCGATTCCCGCTTTGGCCGAATCCATTCCCGGCCTCGAAGTCACCTGGGCCGCGGTGTTCATCACGCCGCGCGATGTTCCAGAAGCCATCAGGACGAAGCTGGCGGCCGAGCTGATCGCGATCACCAAGGAGCCGGCGATCATCGAGAAGCTGAAAGGCCTGACCGTGACGCCGACGAGTCTCTCGGGCGCGGAGCTGGAGAAGAAGGTGCTCGACGACTTCAACAAGTGGAAGCCGATCGTCGAGCGGGCGAACATTCCGCAGCCGTAGGGATTCTCTGTCGTAAGACCTCACCGTTGTCATGGCCGGGCGAAAGCGCGAAGCGCGTCTTCGCGCTGAAGTCCCGGCCATCCCGATAAGGGATGCATTGCCTGCCTAAGCGGGATCGCCGGGACAAGCCCGGCGATGACACCGTAGCCAACGCTCCGCTGCCCGTATTATTCGAGAGGCCGGGTGCCTCTGTCCCCGTTTTTCACTCTCCGCGAACGGAGATGAAGCGCCGGGAGGCGCCAGGGCGTTTGCGAGACGCCCTTTGGCAGGGCCTTGCGATCGGCCCCGCCGCGCGCCTCGGAAGAAAAGCCCGTGCACCAGGCTCATCTCCGGAGGCGCGCGGGCCCAGTGACGCAGGGCCCAGCGCCTCCCGGCGCTCCATCAAGCGATGTGGTGGTTAGCAGAAAATAGGAATAAAGTCAATATCGGGTACGCGACTTTCCGCCTGACTTTGGTAAAATGTTTCCGGGCTGAGAGATCGAAAAATGCCGACCATCGCTTATTTTCTCGGCATTGCGGTTCGGATGTTCTTCAATGATCACGATCCGCCGCATTTTCATGTACGCTATCAGCAATTCCGTGCCCGTGTTCGGATCGCTGATGGTGAGATTATCGGCGGTCGGTTGCCGCCGACTGTCGCCCGGCTTGTTCGTGAATGGATCGAACTGCGCCGGGAGGAATTAATGAAAAACTGGATTGCCGGGCACACGGACGGACAGATGGAACGAATCGAGGGCCTCGAATGATGATCGATGTGATCGGAGTGCGGCGTCTCGGCGATTTCAGGCTGGAGATCGAGTTCTCTGACGGCACCGTCGGCGAGCGGGACTTTTCCTTTGTTCGCGAAAAGACCGGCGTGATGGCGCAGCCGCTGAAGGACCCCGCCTACTTCGCGCGGGTGTTCATCGAGGACGGAGCGCTGACTTGGCCCAACGGCTACGACTGGGACCCGATCGCGTTGCATGATGAGATGAAAGATGCCGGCGAATTGCGGCGCGTGGGAGACGCGGCGGAATAAGATTTGTAGGGCGGGTTAGCCGAAGGCGTAACCCGCCGTTCGTGAGATGGCGGATTACGCTTCGCTAATCCGCCCTACGGGCTGGAGAATCTTTTTGACGCGGCCGATAAAGAAAGCTCAAGAGCGATTTTTTGTCGAACAAACGGCGAAGTTTCTCGGCGCAAATTGGATTATTGAGGCTGCCGAGGAAGGCCCTGATTTTCTGGTAATTGCAGGCGAAGAAAAGTTCGGATTGGAGGTCTCCGAGATTTTCACGGGACCGCAAAGTCAGTCCGGCTCTTTCATGAAAGGAGCGGAATCGATAAATCAAAATAAGTTAGATGCGCTTCGGGAGAAATATGAAGCGTTGCAAAATACTCCGTTAAGAGCGAGGTTTGTAGGCGATCTCAGTGTTGAAAACCTTGCTGGGGCCGTTACTGCGATCATCAAATATGATTTTGCATCTAAACCCATTGGGCATCACTTAGTAATCGACGAAGATAACGGACTTCGCGTTCTCGTTACCCGAGCGTTGCGTGCCGAGTGGTTCAGCATAAATGATCGGGTCGGTTGGGTTGATCGCAATCCGCATACGAAAATCGCCGACGCGATAAAAGATAAATCTAAAAAACTTGATCGATACCTAGAGTGCGCCGGACCCGATATTCGATTGCTCTTGGTCGCTAATCGCATGAACAACAGTGGAAAGCTTCATCTGCAGGCACAGGCGAAGTTTGATTTTTGCGGCTTCGCCAAAGTTTACTTTCTTTCTTATCCAGAGGCTGCGTTAGAATTGGTCAGCTAGGTGGTTTCATGGAACCCTCAAGCTACACATCCACCTTCAGCGCGGCGATAAACGCCTCCTGCGGGATGTCGACCTTCCCGAACTGGCGCATCTTTTTCTTGCCCTTCTTCTGCTTCTCCAGAAGTTTTCGTTTGCGCGTGGCGTCGCCGCCGTAGCATTTCGCGGTCACGTCCTTGCGCAAGGCGCGGACGGTTTCGCGCGCGATGATCTTGCCGCCGATGGCGGCCTGGATCGGCACCTGGAACATGTGCGGCGGGATCAGCTCCTTCAGCTTCTCCACCATGCCGCGGCCGCGGCTTTCCGCGCGCGTCTTGTGCACCAGCATGGAGAGCGCATCGACCGGCTCGTCGTTGACCAGGATCGACATCTTCACCAGGTCAGACGGCCGGTAATCGGTGAGGTGGTAGTCGAAGGACGCGTATCCCTTGGACACCGATTTCAGCCGGTCGTAGAAATCGAACACCACCTCGTTCAGCGGCAATTCGTATTTCACCATCGCGCGCGAGCCGACATAGGTCAGCTCCTTCTGCGTGCCGCGCCGGTCCTGGCACAGCTTCAGCACCGCGCCGAGATAATCGTCGGGCGTGAGGATCGTTGCCTCGATCCACGGCTCCTGGATTTCGAGAATCTTCATCACGTCCGGCATGTCGACCGGATTGTGCAGCTCGATTTCCGAGCCGTCGCGCAGGCCGATCTTGTAGATGACGCTCGGCGCGGTCGCGATCAGGTCGAGGTTGAATTCGCGCTCCAGCCGCTCCTGGATGATCTCCAGGTGCAGCAATCCGAGGAAGCCGCAGCGGAAGCCGAAGCCGAGCGCGGCCGAGGTTTCCATCTCGTAGGAGAAGCTGGCGTCGTTCAGCCGCAGCTTGCCCATCGCCGCGCGCAGATCCTCGAACTGCGCGGCGTCGACCGGAAACAAGCCGCAGAACACCACCGGGATCGCCGGCTTGAAGCCCGGCAGCATCTCGGCGACCGGCTTGCGGTCGTCGGTGATGGTGTCGCCGACGCGCGTGTCCGCGACTTCCTTGATCGAGGCCGTGAGCATGCCGATCTCGCCCGGCCCGAGCTCGTCCACCGGCGTGAGTTTTGGCTTGAACACGCCGACGCGGTCCACGTCATAGGCGGAGTTCGTGCCCATCATGCGGATGCGGTCGCCCTTCTTGAGCGTGCCGTCCACGATGCGCACCAGCACCACGACGCCGAGATAGACGTCGTACCAGCTATCGACCAGGAGCGCCTTGAGCGTGGCGTCGCGGTCGCCCTTGGGCGGCGGCAGGCGGGTGACGATGGCTTCCAGCACGTCGGGCACGCCAAGGCCGGTCTTGGCCGAAATCATCAGCGCGTCGGAGGCGTCGAGGCCGATCACGTCCTCGATCTGCTTCTTGATCTTGTCCGGCTCGGCGGCGGGCAGATCGACCTTGTTCAGCACCGGCACGATCTCGTGGCCGGCGTCGAGCGCGTGATAGACGTTGGCGAGCGTCTGCGCCTCCACGCCCTGCGAGGCGTCCACCACCAGCAGCGAGCCTTCGCAGGCGGCGAGCGAGCGGTTCACCTCATAGGCGAAGTCGACATGTCCCGGCGTGTCGATCAGGTTGAGGATGTAGGTCTGGCCGTCCCTGGCCTTGTAGTCGAGGCGGACGGTCTGCGCCTTGATGGTGATGCCGCGCTCGCGCTCGATGTCCATCGAGTCGAGCACCTGCTCCTTGCCCGCCATCTCGCGCGCGTCGAGCCCGCCCGTGAGCTGGATCAGCCGGTCGGCCAAAGTCGATTTTCCATGGTCGATATGGGCGACGATGGAGAAATTGCGGATGTTCCTGATGGGGGCGGCAGTCATGGCGGGCAGATAGCACCGGGTTTGCGGTGCGGCAAGGCGCACTTACCCTCTCCCCTTGTGGGAGAGGGTGCCCGAGCGAAGCGAGGGCGGGTGAGGGGTCCGGCCGCCAGAGAGGTCGTAACCCCTCACCCGGCTCATTGTTCGCTGCGCTCACAACTCGCACCCTCTCCCACAAGGGGAGAGGGATTCCGAGTGCGCGAAAAGGTTTCGGCTCAGTAGCGGTAATGATCGCTCTTGAACGGGCCTTCCGGCTTCACGCCGATATAGCTCGCCTGGTCGGGGCGCAGCTGGGTCAGCTTCACGCCGATCTTCGACAGGTGCAGCATCGCGACCTTCTCGTCGAGCGACTTCGGCAGCACATAGACCTCCTTCTTGTATTTGCCGTCCTTGTTGTTCGCCCACAATTCGATCTGCGCCAGCGTCTGGTTGGTGAACGACGCCGACATCACGAAGCTCGGGTGGCCCATGGCGTTGCCGAGATTCACCAGCCGGCCTTCCGACAAGAGGATGATGCGGTGGCCGTCCGGGAAGGTGATCTCGTCGACCTGCGGCTTGATGTTGTCCCACTTCATGTTCTTCAGCGAGGCGATCTGGATCTCGTTGTCGAAGTGGCCGATGTTGCAGACGATGGCGCGATCCTTCATCGCGCGCATGTGCTCGATCGTGATGATGTCCTTGTTGCCGGTGGCGGTGACGAAGATGTCGGCCTGGGGCGCGGCGTCTTCCATGGTCACGACCTGGTAGCCTTCCATCGCCGCCTGCAAGGCGCAGATCGGATCGATTTCGGAGACCATCACGCGGCAGCCGGCCTGACGCAGAGATGCGGCCGAGCCCTTGCCGACGTCGCCGAAGCCCGCGACCATCGCCACCTTGCCCGACATCATGACGTCGGTGCCGCGGCGGATGCCGTCGACCAGCGATTCGCGGCAGCCATAGAGATTGTCGAATTTCGATTTGGTGACGCTGTCGTTGACGTTGATGGCGGGCCAGAGCAGCGTGCCGGCTTTCTGCATGTCGTAGAGACGGTGCACGCCGGTGGTGGTCTCTTCCGACACGCCCTTGATGTTCTTCGCCATCTCCGCGAAATAGCCCTTCGGCTTTTCCTTCAGCTGCTTCTTGAGCAGCGCGAAGAACACCTCTTCTTCCTCGGAGCCCGGCTTGTCGAGGAAGGCGGTGTCGCCGTTCTCCGCGCGCAGGCCGAGATGGACGTACATGGTGGCGTCGCCGCCGTCGTCGAGGATCATGTTGGGCGTGCCGCCGCCGTGCCAGTCGAACAGCTTGGCGGTGTAGTCCCAGTAATCCTTCAGCGTCTCGCCTTTTACCGCGAAGACCGGAATGCCGGCGGCGGCAATCGCGGCGGCGGCGTGGTCCTGGGTCGAATAGATGTTGCACGACACCCAGCGCACGTCGGCGCCGAGCGCGACCAGCGTTTCGATCAGAACCGCGGTCTGGATGGTCATGTGCAGGGAGCCTGCGATGCGCGCGCCCTTCAGCGGCTGCTTCGGGCCGTACTCTTCGCGGGTCGCCATCAGGCCGGGCATCTCGGTCTCGGCGAGCGAGATTTCCTTGCGGCCGAATTCGGCGAGCCCGATGTCCTTGACGATGTAATCGGAAAAGCCGGCTTTCTTCGCTGCTGCGGTCATGTCCTCAGGGATCCTTGTTTGGAAAGTGACGGCAGGCGGGATCACGCTCCCGCAGCCGCCTTCGGGCGCAGGCTATAGCAGGCCCCAGGCCCGGCCGCAATCAGGATATAAAGATTTCTTTATGTGATTTCCAAAAGCTTAAAGCAGGCTCAGGGGGCGGCCGGGCCACCATCCTTGCGGTTCTGCTTGACGATCCCGGCCTGTTCCAGGGCGGCCGCGGTTTGCTGCATCTTGTTGATCAATTCGATGGCGGCGGCGGGCGGCAGCACCAGACGGCAGGCCGGATAGCGGCGCCCGGTCACGGCGGCATCCTTTTTCATTTCGTCCATGCGGGTGACGCCGAACTCAATGCGCATGGTCTGGCCGTCGAAGAACACGCTGTTGACGGAATCGGCGAAGGTTTCCTCGCAGTCCGGCCGGTCGACATAGCGCACCGAGGCGGTTTGCTTGGCTCCGGCCGTCGGCTTGGCGCCTGCGGTCTGCCGGCTGATGGTATCGGCGGTCGAGCTTTTGGGCGGGATCGTCATGGCAATTGGCTCCCTGGAAAATCGTCACTGACGCTAAATCATTTCGCGGCGTCGCGCTCAGTCTTCCTCGCCGAAGCGGTCGCCGATCAGGCCGGCTATCGCGTCCATCACTTCGGCGGCGTCCTTGCCCCAGGCCTCGACCGTGATCGAGGTGCCGTGTCCGGCGGCCAGCATCATCAGGCCCATGATCGAGTCGCCGCCCACGGTTTCGCCGGCGCGGGTGACTTTCACCTCGGCCTCGAAGCGTTCGACCATCTGCACGAATTTCGCGGAAGCACGGGCGTGCAGTCCCTTTTTATTGGTGATTTCCAGCACCCGGACGATGCCGCTGCCGTCTGCGTCGCTCATTTGCCGGCAAGCACCCGGCTTGCGATCGTGACGTATTTGCGCCCGGCTTCCTGCGCCGCCGCTACCGCTTCCGGCAGCGGACATTCGCTGCGCACCTTGGCGAGCTTCACCAGCATGGGAAGATTGATCCCGGCGATGACCTCGACCTTGGGCCGGCTCATGCAGGAAATCGAGAGATTGGAGGGCGTGCCGCCGAACATGTCGGTCAACACGGCGACGCCGTCGCCGGTGTCCACGCGCTTGATGGCTTCGACGATATCCTTGCGCCGCTGCTCGACGTCATCGTCGGGTCCGATGGTCACGGCTTCGATCTGCTGCTGCGGACCGACGACGTGTTCCAGGGCTGAGCGGAATTCCACGGCGAGACGACCGTGGGTAACGAGTACGAGGCCGATCATGAAGAACTCCGGCGGGCGCGATGGTTGCGCCGCACGAAAGGGCGCTCATCTTGACCATCCAAAACCCCTTTGCAAGGGGCTGGGAGCGGGATTAAACGCTCATGTTGCATTGCGGTAAATAGGGTCTGCGCAGGATTTTACGAGAGGGAGGCGGATTAACCGCCTTCCAGGTCTCCCTCGGCGCCGCCCCGGGCTTTTTCCTCAGCTATTCCGCAAGGCCGCCAGAACAAGGGGCAGGGGATCGATGCCGGATGCGACCGCAAGTCGCGTAAGCTCGACCCCAGCGATCACGGCTTTTTCCGCCTCGGGTTGCGGCAGCCGGTCGGCGTCCGGCGCAGCCAGATCGACCACCCATCCCGCCACGGCGACCGGCTCGAACGGCATTTTCCTCACGCCGAGACCGCGGATCTCAATCAGGCCCCGGAGCGGATCGGGCGGGCGGATAAGCAGCCGGCCGCTTGCCGGCGCGACATGCGCGCGGTCATCCGTCACCAGACGTGTGAAAGGCAGGGATCCGGCGAGGCCGGCCTCGATCAGCGCCAGCGCCAGCCGCGATTTTCCCGAGGCGGACGGACCGCGAATGAGCACGGCGCGCGCACCCGCGAGAACCGCCGACGCATGGATGGTCGGGCTGTCGCTCACGATCACATCGCCGGCAGGCGCACCGTGAAACGGGCGCCAAGCACCAGCGGCGCGGCGCCGTCATGGGTGGGAACGCCGAGCCGGTTTTCCGCGTGAATCCTGCCGCCATGCGCCTCGAGGATCTGCTTGGAAATCGACAGGCCGAGGCCCGAATTCTGCCCGAAGCCCTGGTGCGGGCGGTCGGTATAGAAACGCTCGAAGATTTTCTCGAACGCATCGGGCCGGATGCCGGGTCCGTCGTCGTCGACGATGATCTCGACCTCGTTCTTGATGCGCCGCGCATTGACGCGCACCGTGCCGCCGGCGGAGGAGAAGGAGCGCGCATTTTCGATCAGATTGTCGATGACCTGTCCGATCCGGGAATCATGCCCCGGGATCATGAAGGACGACGGGCCGCCGCCCTCGAAGGTGAGCGACACCGAGACTCCGGCGTCGTGGCGCACCTCGTTGGCAACGCTGACGACGGTGGTGAGCAATTGATAGAGATCGACCGGCGCGGTTTCCTGCCGCTGCAATTCGGCATCCAGGCGGCTGGCGTCGGAAATGTCGGAGATCAGGCGGTCCAGCCGCTTGACGTCGTGCTGGATGACCGCGAGCAGCCGCTCCTGGCTGTCCTTGGTCTTGGCCAGAGGCAGCGTCTCCACCGCCGACCGCAGCGAGGTCAGCGGATTTTTCAGTTCGTGCGCGACGTCGGCGGCGAAGCTCTCGATGCCTTCGATGCGGCTGTAGAGCGCATTGGTCATGTCGCGCAGGGTGCCGGAGAGATGCCCGATCTCGTCGCCGCGCTTGGTGAAATCCGGAATCTCGACGCGCGAGCGGATGCGGCGGCGGACATGCTCGGCGCCCTCGGCGAGTCGCCGCATCGGACCCGCAATGGTGCGCGCCAGCAGCATCGACAGGATCACCATCACCGCCGCGGCGACCAAAAACACCTTGAAGATCGCGAGCCGCTCGGCTTCCACCATCTGGTCGATGTCGGCGCCCTGCGTGGACAGCAGGATCGCGCCGCGCACGGCGCGGAAGCGCTGCACCGGCGCCGCTACCGAGACAATCACTTCGCCGCGCGCATTGATGCGCACGACGCTGGCTTTCTGTCCGGCCAGAGCGGCGGCAACTTCAGGATAGCCCTTGCCGTTCTCCGCGCCGAGTTCCTGGTAGACCGGAAGGTCGCCGCGCGCGAGCCATTTGCGCACGGAATTCCACTGCTTCTCCAGGAAGCCCGGCTTCTCTGCGCCCGGCGCCGGCAGATCGAACCGCAGCACGTCGCCGCGCCCATACAGACTGCGGCTGTCGAGCAGCAGCACGCCATCGTGATCGTAGATGCGCGCGCGGGTGTTGGTCGGCGAAATCAGCCGTCGCAGCACCGGCGCGACGCGTTCGGGATTGATCGGGAATTCAAATGCGCCGAGCGCTTCATCCGACGGCCCATAGGATTCGCCCACCTGCAATTCGAGCAGCTTGTCGGGATCGAGGGTGATGGAATCGGTTTCGACCGTCGCGGAGGCGGCGATCGCGCCGGCGATGATGTCGGCCTGGACAAGAAGACTTTGCACGCGCGCCTCGATGAAAAACGCGCGCGATTGCGACAGGTAGAGAATGCCGATGACCAGCGCCAGGAGCCCGGCGACGTTCAGCATGACGATGCGGCGGGTGAGACTCGAGGATGACTGGCCGACAATGGTCCGCCAATAGCGCCGCAGCCGGCCGGAATCCTTGCCGGCGCCGGTCACGGCTTCGCTTCGGCTGTGCGCCTCGGCGGCTTCCGCTGCAATGGTCTTGGTTCGGTCGAGCACGTCGTGGCGTCTGCCTGCTGTGATCCGTGCGCCCCGCTCACACGCAAGACCGCATTTTAGCGCAGGGCGGCCGGTCGTGTCAGACGCTTTTATCAGCCTTCCTTAAAGCGGTAACCAACGCCGTAAAGGGTTTCGATCATCTCGAAATCGTCGTCCACCACCTTGAATTTCTTGCGCAGCCGCTTGATGTGGCTGTCGATGGTGCGGTCATCGACATAGACCTGATCGTCATAGGCGGCATCCATGAGGGCGTTGCGGCTCTTCACCACGCCCGGCCGGCTGGCCAGGGCCTGCAGGATCAGGAATTCGGTCACCGTGAGCGTCACCGCCTCACCCTTCCAGGTGCAGGTGTGACGTTCGGGGTCCATGCGCAGCAATCCGCGCTCGAGGACCTTGGCGGTGTCGACTTCCTTCGGCGCCGTACCGTCCTTCGGGCCGCCGCGCCGCAGGATCGCCTTCACGCGTTCGACCAGCAGGCGTTGCGAAAACGGTTTGCGGATGAAATCGTCGGCGCCCATCTTGAGGCCGAACAATTCGTCGATTTCCTCGTCCTTGGAGGTGAGGAAGATCACCGGCATGTCGGTCTTCTGGCGCACGCGGCGCAGAAGCTCCATGCCGTCCATGCGCGGCATCTTGATGTCGAGGATGGCCAGATCGGGCGGCGACGACTTGAAACCATCGAGCGCCGACGCACCATCCGTGTAGGTCATGATCCGGTAGCCTTCGGCTTCCAGCGCGATGGACACGGATGTCAGAATGTTGCGATCGTCGTCGACGAGAGCGATGGTCGGCATGAGCCCTGTTCCAATGCGGTAAAAATGATCCCCGGGCTGTGAAGCCTGCAAAGCTGGGCCGAAATGTGACTATTCGGCAACAACTATATGATTCTGCAAGGATGACTATTCTAGTCCCAAATGGTTCCCCGCGTCCGATTTTTGACAAAGGTTAACGGGCGCGGCCAGAAGGCACTCAAATATGCAGCCAAACGCCGATTTCGACCCCAGGGTCGCCGCCCGCAAGCTCTTGCGGGAGAGCCGCTCGGGCGCCCTCGCCACCCTGACTCCGGGATCGGGCGATCCTTATTGCTCGCTGGTCAATATCGCGACCGCCGCCGACGGCGCGCCGCTGCTGCTGATTTCCAGGCTCGCGCTGCACACCCGCAACATTCTCGCCGACAACCGCGTGTCGCTCATGCTGGACGAGCGCAAGGAAGGCGATCCGCTGCAGGGCGCGCGCGTGACGCTGAGCGGCCGCGCGGCAGTCACCGGGAACGAGCACGACCGGCTGCGCTATCTCACGCGCCAGCCGGAATCGGAGATGTTCGCGGGCTTTGCGGATTTCAGTTTCTACCGGATCGAGATCGCGCATGCGCATCTGGTCGCCGGTTTTGGCCGCATCGTCGATCTCACGCCCGCCGATCTGCTGACCGATCTTTCCGGCGCCGATGAACTGCTGGCGGCCGAGGCCGGCGCCGTCGCACACATGAACGAGGATCACGCCGATGCGCTGCGGCTCTACGCGACGCGCTTGCTCGGCGCGCCGGACGGCGACTGGAAATGCGCCGGCTTCGATCCCGACGGTATGGAACTGCAGAACGGCCGCGTCGCGCTGCGCCTCGCATTTCCGCAACGCATCACCGGCGCAGGACCGTTAAGAGCGGTGCTGAAACAACTGGCAGACGCGGCGCGGACAGGGTGAATGTACGGATTTGTCCGGTTTGCCGTCGCAGCGGGGTTTGATGCATCGCAACGAACGGCCGCTGAAACCATGAAATATCAAACCGCTTGGCAGGGCCGCGCCCAGGCTTTATGAGGTCGCGCGCCCCGGGCAGGGGCGCTATAATCTTTTGCCAGCCATCGCGGCACATCTGAAGTCCGGCCCGCCAGGGGCCGGATGCGTTTCGGGAGGACATCCGTGCAGGAAACGGGCGTAAGGAACAAGGCTTTCGGCGCCGACAAGTTCGGTCTGAAGGATCTCGCAGCCGTCCATTGGAATTTGACCGATGCGCCGCTTTACGAGCACGCCGTCAAGGCCGGCGAGGCCCAGATCGTGGCGGGCGGCGCGCTCTGCGCGGAAACCGGCCACCACACCGGACGCTCTCCCAAGGACAAGCACACGGTGGTCGATGCGCTGACCGAGAAGTCGGTCTGGTGGGACGGCAACCGCAAGCTCTCGAAAGAGCATTTCGAAAACCTGTACCAGGATTTTCTGGCGCACTGCAAAGGCAAGAGCCTGTTCGCGCAGGACCTCTATGGCGGCGCCGATCCGACCTATCGCATCAAGGTGCGCGTCTATACCGAGCTCGCCTGGCACTCGCTGTTCATCCGCACCCTGCTGATCCGTCCGAACCAGTTCGAGCTGGAAGGGTTTGCGCCCGAGCTGACCATCATCGATCTGCCGTCGTTCCGGCCGGATCCCAAGCGCCATGGCGGACGCGAGGGCTCCGATACCATGGTGGCGATCGACTTCACCCGCAAGATCGTGCTGATCTGCGGCTCGTCCTATGCCGGCGAGATGAAGAAGTCGGTGTTCACCACGCTCAATTTCTATCTGCCGGCGCAGAACGTGATGCCGATGCATTGCTCGGCCAATGTCGGCCATGGCGGCGACAGCGCGCTGTTCTTCGGCCTGTCCGGCACCGGCAAGACCACGCTCTCGGCCGATCCCAACCGCATCCTGATCGGCGACGACGAGACCGGCTGGGGTCCGAACGGCATCTTCAATTTCGAGGGCGGCTGCTACGCCAAGACCGTCGACCTTTCGCACGAGAACGAGCCGCAGATCTGGGACGCCACCAACCGCTTCGGCGCGATTCTTGAAAATGTCGGGTTCGATCCGGTCACGCGCGTGCCCGACTACACCGACATTTCCAAGACCGAGAACACCCGCTCGGCCTATCCGCTGGAATCGATCCCGAATGCCTCGCGCACCGGCTGCGCCGGTCATCCGAAGAACGTGATCTTCCTGACCGCCGACGCCTATGGCGTGATGCCGCCGATCGCCAAGCTCACGCCGGCGCAGGCGATGTATCATTTCCTGTCCGGCTACACCGCCAAGGTCGCCGGCACCGAGAAGGGTCTGGTCGGCGTGCAGCCGGAATTCTCGACCTGCTTCGGCGCGCCGTTCCTGCCGCGTCCGCCGGCCGAGTACGGCAACCTGTTCCGCAAGTACATCACCGAGCACAACGTCGATTGCTGGCTTGTGAACTCGGGCTGGACCGGCGGCAAGTACGGCGTCGGCCGCCGCATGCCGATCAAGGCGACGCGCGCGCTGGTCACCGCCGCGCTCGACGGCTCGCTGAAGAACGCCTCGTTCCGCACCGATCCGTATTTCGGATTCTCGGTGCCGACCTCGGTGCCGGGCATCGAGCCGCATCTGCTCTATCCGATGAAGACCTGGAAAGAGAAGGCCGAGTTCGACAGGACCGCGCGCGATCTGGTGAAGATGTTCCAGGACAATTTCGTGAAGTTCGAGGACAAGGTCGACGCCGATGTCCGCGCCGCGGCGCCGGAAGTGCGGCTGGCGGCGGAGTAACTTCGGTCGCTGCGAATGCAGGAGGGCGGCCGCGAGGCCGCCCTTTCTTGTTTGTGAGATATCGCTGTCAGTTCGCGCGCTGCGCCCGACGCCCAAGCGCGTTGAATTGCGCCTTCTGCTCGTTGGTCAGCGAGGCATAGAAATCCGCCAGCGCCGGCTGAATGGTCTTCGCCGCCTGCGCCAATGCATCGAGCCGCGTCTCCATCGCCTCCAGGCGTCCGGAGGGCGTGAGCGGAATGGAATCCGGACACGCCGCCTGCAGCAGATCGGCCGCGCTGTGGGTGGCGAGGCTGAGCTTGTCGAACTTGTCGCGCTGAGTGTCCGTGGGCCGGATCGTGTCCTCGATCTCCTGCATCGGCAGATCGACCAGGCCGGCCTTGGGATCGCCGCAGGACTGTGCGGCCTGCGCAGGCTCGCGCAAGGCGCGCTTGCGCTCGTCGGCGCCGATCTCCTCAGGCCCCATATTGGTGAAGCGCGCCTTCTGCTCGTCACTCAGCGCGTTGTAAAACGCATCGAGCGCGGGACGCACGATCCGGATCGCGCGCAAGGTCGCTTCCACGCGGCGGGCCATGGCGGCGAGGCGGCCGGTCGGCGTCAGGGCGATCTCATCGTCGCAGGACGCCTTGTAAGCCGCGGCAGCTTCAGCGGCAGCGCGCTTCAGATCTCCCAGCAGGCGCTTCTGATCTTCATTCGGTTTGACCGTCTGCTCGATCTGCGCGAACGGCCATGCCGTGATGCCCTTGCCGGGATCGCCGCAAAGCTGCGCGGCAGATTGCGAGGCGCCGCGCGGCGGCAGACCACGCGGCGGCGCGCTGCCCGTCGTCGCGACGACCGGCCCGGACTCGTAAGCGATATAGGGATTTCCATAACCCCAGAACACGCCATCGAAAAAATCGTCATACACATAGGCCCAGTAGGCCTCGTCATAGGCGTAGGGCCAATAGGTGTATTCGAAAATGTCGGAATAGGCGTAGGGGTAGAACACCGGACCAAGCCAGGCCACGAAGGCGGCGCGACGGCCGAGGCGCCAGGCCTGGCGCGCGGCGACCCGCGCCAGCCGCGCCTCGCGGCGGTCGGCGCGATTGTGGAAGCGCGAGGCGAAGCGGCCCTGACGCGCCGCCTCGATATTGCGACGATCGAAACGTCGCTGCTCGCGCGCGTTCTGGTTCTGGTCGAGCGCGGGCCGGCGCTGCGTCTGCAATGCCTGGCGGCGCTGATCGCGCTGCTGAGCGCGCAGGTTTTGCAACTGCTGGCGCTGTTGCACGCGCAATTGTTGGCGTTCGGCGCGGCTGAGATTTCTGCCGCGCAAGTTCTGCCGCTGCCTGGCCTGCAACTGGCGAAGCTGGCGGCGGTCCTGCGCCTGGATCTGCCGGTCCTGGACGCGGCGCGCGGCAGGCGATGGCGGTTGAACCGCACGCCGGGCGTCCTGACGGCGCTCGAGTCTGTGCTGTTGCCGCACCGCGCGCTGCTCGATGCGTTGCTGACGGCGCTCGACGGTGCGCGGCCGCATGTCGGGTGCGGAACGGCCGGCCGCGCGCGGCGGCGGGGCAAGGCGCGGCCGGGCCTGACGCTGCGGCCCTGCGCGTT
>JALHOD010000002.1 GCA_022843165.1 Pseudorhodoplanes sp. | reverse complement strand
CCGTCGCGCGCCGGCGTTATGGTCGCACGCGATACGCGCCCGTAGCTCAGCTGGATAGAGCACCAGACTACGAATCTGGGGGTCAGGAGTTCGAATCTCTTCGGGCGCGCCATTTTTTCCTGCTAGCGCTCGCGCCGGTAGCTCAGCTGGATAGAGCACCAGACTTCGAATCTGGGGGTCAGGGGTTCGAATCCCTTCCGGCGCGCCATTCACATCCGGCCCGCGCGGCGATCAGCAATCAATAATAGATGCCGAAGCCGCCGGGGTGACCGGCCACGCCGCCAAAATAAGGCCGGTCATAGTCGGGCGGATAGATGGTGTGCGGCCAGCCGAGATAATTCGTTCGCGCGCGTTTCGTATATGGCGGGTACCACCACCATGGATAGGGATCGTAATAGTGAAGCCGTGACACGCCACTGGTCCGCCATCCACGCGCGCGCGAGCTGAACTCGTAACCGTCAGAATTCCGCGCGCCGCCTGTTCTGGCGTCGCTCGCCTGAACCGGAAGCGACAGGATCGCGACGGTGCCGGAAACCATCAGAGCCAAGAGCGTCCTCATCATGAGCGATCTCCTCAATCAGTCGCGGTCTTGCATAAATAAGGCTAATCCGATTCCAGCGCTGGGCAAGGCCTGAAACGAGGTCTGGTGGAAAATTTGGTGGCGCTTCAGCAACCTCAGCCGCCTTTCTTCATGCGCTTGCCGGCGGCGGCGACCCGGGATGACAGTTCCCGCGTCGAAGGAATGCGCCGCTCCTTGGCTGACGATTCGATCTCGTCGCGCGCCAGATTTTCGAGAATTGTGAACAGGGTTTGCCGGGTCGCTGCGATATCCGCGGCTTTGACTCCCCGCACGGCGATCTCGTTGACCTCTTCGGCCAAAGGCACGAGCTTGGTTTTCAGCTGACGTCCCTTGGGCGTGAGAAAAATGAACACTTTCTTTCTGTTGCCGGCCAGTTGCCGGCGCGTCACATAGCCGAGCTTTTCCATCGCCTTCACCGCCGAGAAGGTCGTCGGCTCCATGACGCCGGCCTGTTCGCTGAGTTCGCGCTGCGTTACGCCGTCCTTCTCCCAAAGAATGCGCAGAAAGGCCCAGTGTCCGAGCGACACGGAATGCTCCGTCAGCCGCATCTGCAGCGCGCGCAGCAAGGCGCGGGTGGCGTCTTTGACGAGATGCGCAAGACGGTCGTTCGGCACAGCTTCGCGCCAGTGCCGCAGAATGGTTTGCGTGTTGTCAGTCTCCGCCGAGCGCCGGACGCCGGTCATACGTTGGTTCCTTTCTGCGGCTTGGCCGGAAGACCGGTTTGATGCCGCAGTCCGATATCGGTCTGGTCGCGCTGCGATTGCAGAATGGCGAGGCAGACCTCCATCGTCGCCATCGCCCATTCGCCGCTATGGATGGGCGCGCGCCCGTGGACGATTGCGCCGTACAATTCATCGATGACCTCGGCGCGCGGAATGGCGGGAACCGGTGTCTTCTCCATCCGAATGTCGGAATCGCCGTACACCATCACCCCGTCCGGCATCGGCCGCAGATCGGCGCGATCGCACGACACAATCACCGTCCCGAAATGCTGGCTCAGCCGCATCCGAGGCTGTGGGGCTGCGGCGGCATAATCCTTGCCGCCGTAATTTCTCGCGGTCTTGAGAGCGGCTTCCTCGCTCGCATCCTTCGCCGCCTGCAGCGCCTTGCGTGTTGCACCATAGCGGCTGCGATCCTTCGGCAGCCCCATCTCGCCGATCCAGCCGCAGAATTCGTCGGAATCGAAATGCGCGTAGCCGCTGTAGGTGGCGGTCGCAAACGCGCCATTCTCGAAAGTCAGAAAGGCGGAATAGGCGCCTTCGGTCGGGCGCCCGGAATCCCAGGCCCCGGTGGCGGCTCGCACGCTGCGCACCTGTCCGCCGCCCAGCAGCCGCACGATGTCGATCTGGTGTGCGCCCTGGCTGAACACCACGCCGCCGCCCTGTTTGGTGTCGAGCTCTTCCGGTCGACGCGGGCGATACATGTAATCCGTGTAGTTCAGCGCATTGATCATGCGGACGGCGCCCGCCTCTCCGCCTGCGATGATGTCGCGGGCGTGCAGGATCGGCGCGTTAAAGCTGTGGCTGTGGCCGACAATGAGATACACGCCTGTGCGCCGCGCCGCTTCGATCATGGCGGCGCATTCCGGCAGCGTAATCGCCATCGGCTTTTCGACCAGAACATGTTTGCCGCGGGCCGCAGCGGTTCCGGTATGTTTTGCATGAAGCTGGTGGGGGGTCGCGACATAAACCGCTTCGACGTTTGCATCATCGCAGAGCGCTTCCACGCTCTCGTATGCGCTGGCGTTGAAATCTGCCTTGAACCGCTCGCGCGCTTCCGGTCGGGGATCCGCGGCGGCCATCAATTGCAGGCGCGGATCGGCGGCCAAAGTCGGCAACATCAGGGTGAAGGCTCGCCCCAACCCTGCAATTCCCAACCGGATTTTCCGCTCGGCCACGGCGTTTTGCTCAGCGATCAATGGTGATTTCGGGTGTCAGCGCGCGCGACACGCAGATCATGATCTGACTTCCGCGCTCATGCTCGGCCAGGACCAGATCGCGATGGTCGGCCGCGCCGGCCAGCAGTTTGGTGCGGCATGTGCCACAAGTGCCGCTTTCGCAGGAACTCGGCACATCGTGGCCTTGCGCGCGCATCGCTTCCAGGATCGTGGTGCCGACCGGGACGTCGATGATCTCGCCGGACTTGGCCAGTCTCACCTTGAAGGGCTTGTCGTCGGGTTTGGCTTTTTCGGGTTCGCTGAAGGCCTCGAAATGCACCGCAGTTGGCGACCAGTGTCCCGTCATGTCGCGCACCACATGCATCAGCGGCAAGGGTCCGCAGCAATAAAGATGCGCGCGATTCTTGCGCTCTTCCACGACAGGCCAGAGATCGAGCGCGCGCGCGGGGTCGCCCTGATCGTGATGAATTGTCACCTTGCCCTTGAATTCCGGCTCCGTCAGTTCGTTCCGGAAAGCCGTCATCTCGGGAGATCGGGTGCAATAATAAAGCTGAAATTGCTTGCCGCCGATGGCGCGCAGATGACGGATCATCGACATGATCGGCGTGATTCCGATGCCGCCCGCGATGAAAATGAAATTCTGCGCGTTGGGCGCCAGCACGAAATCATTCACGGGCGGCGACACCAGGAATTCGTCACCTTCCCTCGCATCATCGATCAGACTCGCGGAGCCCCCCCGACCGTTCATTTCTCGTTTGACCGCGATGACATAGCGATCGTGTTCGGCCGGGTTGTTGCACAACGAATATTTCCGGATCAGGCCGTTTGGAACACGCAGCTGGATATGCGCGCCGGCCGTGAAAGCGGGAAGGTCCGCCCCTGCGGGATGGCGGAATTCGAACTCGTGAATGCCGTCCGCGATCCGCGCGATGCGGGTGAGGCGCAAGGGCATGCCGGGTGTGGAGAGATCGGCGCTCATGACGTCGTCAGTTAAAGGGCGGACAGGTATTCATCAAGCAGAACTCTGTTGCGTCGCACAAACGCGGCGCTTTGCCGTCTGGACAACCAGTCTGGACATCTTATAAAGTTTTATCTTAGAGAGCTAATATTTATTGCGGGACCGGCCACTCCGGTCAGGGAGGAAGGCGATGATGACATCGGAAGAGAACGATCTGCTGTGCCGCGTCGAAGGCGACGCGCCGATGGGCCAGATCATGCGCCGTCACTGGATGCCCGCCTGTCTGTCGGAGGAGGTCGCCGAAGCCGACGGCGCGCCGGTCAAGATCAGGCTTCTCGGCGAGGATCTGGTGGTGTTCCGCGACAGCGAAGGCCGGCTGGGCGTGCTGGACGAATATTGTCCACACCGCCGCGCGTCGCTGGCCTTCGGCCGCAACGAGGAATGCGGACTGCGCTGCCTGTATCACGGCTGGAAAATGGACGTCGAAGGCAACGTGGTCGAAATGGCCTCCGAACCGCCGGAAAGCGGATTCGCCGAAAAAGTGAAGATGAAAGCTTATCCGGCGCGCGAAGCAGGCGGTTTCGTGTGGACCTATATGGGGCCGCGCGAGACGATGCCGGAATTCGAGCCGCCCGCCTTTGCGCCGACGCCTGACGCGCAGGTCAGCATCGTGAAGATCCATGTGCCCTGCAACTGGGCGCAGATTCTCGAGGGGCAGATCGATTCCGCGCACTCGTCCAGTCTGCATTCGTCCGACATGAAGCCGGCCAAGGTGGACAGCGCCAAGGCCGTCGAGACGCATTGGCTGCGGCCCTCCACCGACAAGGCGCCGCGGCTGCAGGTGGAAAAGACGAGTTATGGGTTTCACTACGCCGCGATTCGCCGTCCGATCACCAATGCCGGCACCCATGATTACGTTCGCAGGACGGTGTATATCGCGCCGTTCACCGCGCTGATCCCGCCGAACAACGAGTACAATGTTGCAACTGTGCTGGCCCCGGCGGATGATGCCAATACCGTGTTCCATTTCATCGCCTGGAGCGAGAAGGGCGGCATCAACCAGGAAGCCTGGCGCAAATTCAACGTCGCGCAACCCGGCATCGATCTGGATCGCAACTTCAACAACGTTCGTACGCGCGAGAACAGCTATCTGCAGGACCGTAACCTGATGAAGCTCGGCAATTTCACCGGCATCAGCGGCATTCCGAACCAGGATATCGCGATGTGGGTGACGATGGGACCAATCGCCGATCGCACCAGAGAAAAGCTCGGCGCTAGCGATCTCGCCGTCGTCGAGTTCCGTCGCATCATGGTCGAGGCGGCGCGTCAGATGCAGTCCGGCGGCCCCGCCATTGGCACGACCGAACCGCGCATTCCGCACGCCAGGATCCGGTCTTTCGAGGGCGTGGTGCCGAAATCGACGAACTGGCGAACCTGCGGCGTCGATTCTGACGTTCCGGCTTCAGGACAAGCGGAAAAAGTGGCCTGATATTGCGTTCTTGAACACATCAACGTCTCAATAAGAAGGCGATTCAGAGGGAGAAGAGAATGAAGAAGGTGGGACTCTGTAGTCTGGTTGCCGTGATCGGCATCCTGACAAGCGTGGCTGGTGCTGCTGCGCAAGACAAGCTGAGGCTGGCCGTCGGCCAGCGCGGTAACTGGGATACGTCAATTTCCGAAGTCGGCCAGAAGGGCGGCATCTTCAAGAAACACGGTCTTGAGCTTGAGATCGTCTACACCCAGGGTGCGGGCGAGACCCAGCAGGCCGTTATTTCCAGCAGCGTCGATATCGGAGTCGCCGGCGGCATCATGGGGGCGCTTGGTGCCTATTCCAAGGGGGCGCCGATTCGCATTCTCGGCGCCGAGACCACCGGTGCGGGCGACCTTTATTGGTATGTGAAAACGGATTCGCCGATCAAGAGTCTGAAAGACACCGCTGGCAAGACCCTCGCTTATTCGACCAACGGCTCGTCCACCCACGGCATCGTCACCGCCTTCATGAAGCAATACGGTTTGACGGCGAAACCGACGTCGACCGGCGGCCCTCCCGGCACGCTGACGCAGGTGATGTCGGGTCAGATCGATGTCGGCTGGGCCGCGCCGCCCTTCGGACTGGATCAACTCGACAAGAACCAGATTCGCATCGTGGCGACCGGCAATGACGCGGCGGCGTTCAAGGGACAGACGGTGCGTCTCCTGATCACGACTGCCGACGTTCTGAAGTCACGCAAGGATGTCATCGATCGCTATATGAAGGCCTATCGGGAAACCATCGACTGGATGTACACTGATGCCGGCCTCAAAGTGTATGCGGAATGGCTGAATATTCCTGAGGCGAAAGCTCGGCGGACTCGCGAGTTCTTCGCAAAGGACTCGCTGAACCCGGATCAGATCGTCGGGCTCGACACCATCATCAAGGATGCGGTCGAACTGAAATTCACCGCGAACCAGTTGACGCCGGACCAGCTGAAAGAACTGATCCAGATTCCGCCCCGGAAATAACTTGCTTTACGGGCAACTGTGACGAAAGGCGGATTGCGGTTATTTCCCGCAATCCGCCTTTTTCCACTTTGCTTAGGACCGTGAACATCTGCTAGTACCGCGCGCGCTGGCGTGTTTCCGGCAGGGAGGCACGCTATTCAACCGCCAGGGGGGCGGGGACTGCAATGCTTCAATCGCTGCGCGCCGCCTTGCGTTTCATCAGTGAGAAGATCGGCTGGCACAGGGTCGGGTTTGTCCTGAGTCTCACCATCATCGTCGTCGCCGCAGTCGTGCTGTACCGGATGCTGCACGACCTCAATTGGGACGATCTCGTCAAGGCGCTGAAAAACACCGAACCGCGCGATGTGATGCTTGCCGCGCTTTGTGTCGGGGCGGGATATTTTACGCTGACTTTTTACGACCTGTTCGCGCTCAGGACGATCGGCCGAAACGACGTGTCCTATGCCACGGCGGCGCTGGCCGGATTCACGAGCTATTCGGTTGGCCACAATGTCGGGGCCAGCGTGTTCACCGGTGGCGCGGTGCGTTACCGGATTTATTCCGCCTATGGCGTGAGCGCGGTGGAGGTTGCAAAAATCTGCTTCATCGCGGGGCTGACATTCTGGCTCGGCAACGCGACCGTGCTGGGTCTCGGCATTTTCTACGCGCCGGATGCCGCCTCCGCGATCAACCAGTTGCCGGCATGGTTCAATCGGTTTCTCGCGGGCATAACGCTGGCCGTTCTCACCGCTTATGTCGTTTGGGTGTGGATGGCACCCCGGACCATGGGCCGCAGCAACTGGAAAGTCACGCTGCCGGGGGGGCCGCTGACATTTCTGCAGATATTGATCGGCATTGTCGATTTGGGGTTCTGCGCATTGGCCATGTATATGCTGCTGCCGGATGAGCCGCATGTCGGCTTCATCATGCTGGCGGTTATCTTTGTCTCCGCCACGTTGCTTGGATTCGCCAGTCATTCGCCCGGAGGCCTTGGCGTTTTCGACGCCGCGATGCTGGTCGCGCTGTGGCAGTTCGACAAGGAGGAGTTGCTGGCCGGCCTGCTGCTATTCCGGCTTTTGTATTACATTACGCCGTTCACGCTTTCGCTGTTCATTCTGGGTGGACGCGAAATCATGAAAGGTGTGTTTACGGCCAAAGTGCCGCCGTTGGGAAATATTGCGGCCGACGTGCTGGTGAGCGACAAGAAGAAATCCCGCGCCGAAAGCAAGGCGTACGCGCGCAAGAAGGGGTCCGCGAAGCGCGATGACGACCGGTGATGACGCGAGCAAGGGCCGGTGGCCGCGGCGATCGCGGACATGGGCTTATCGCGCATTGTTCATGGCTGCGGCCGCCGTCCTGGTCATTTGCATATTGGTGCTGGCGGGATCGCTGTCGCTTGGGCGGGGGCTGCTTTGTCTCGCCATCATCCTGCTCGCCGGAGGGCTCGGCGGCGTTGTCGCCAACCGCACGGCGGGCCCGGATATTCCGCTCGATAGCGGCGCGGGGCGAGCCGATTACGGCAGCCTGCAGGATATGATTTCGGCGCTGCCAGATCCTACCATCGCGCTTGCGCCGGACGGGCGCGTGATCAGCTTCAATGCGCAGGCGACAGCGATGGCGCCCGCGCTGCGGCGCGGCGACCCGGCCTCGATCGCGCTGCGCGTGCCGGACGTTGTCGAGGCGATTCGGCGCGCGATCGTGACCAACAAGCCGGAGCGGGTGGAATTTTCCGAACGGGTGCCCGCCGACCGCTGGTCGGAGGCTTTCGTGACGCCGGTTCATGCCGGCGATGGGGAGGCAAATGCCCGTCCGGCTTTCCTGCTGCTGACATTTCACGATCTGACGCCGATTCGCCGTGTCGAGGAGATGCGGGCGGATTTCGTGGCCAATGCCAGCCACGAATTGCGCACGCCGCTCGCGGCGCTGTCGGGCTTTATCGAAACCCTGAAAGGGCCGGCCCGCAACGACGTCGCCGCCCGCGAACGCTTTCTGGACATCATGGAAGCCCAGGCCAACCGCATGGCGCGCCTGATCGACGACCTGCTGTCATTGTCGCGGATCGAGCTCGCCGCGCATGTGCGGCCAGTCACGCCCGTTGAGCTGGTGCCGGTGGTGCGGCAGGTCGTCGATGCACTGCAGACGCTGGCGCGCGACCGGGGAGTCGAGGTGGTGATCCAGGCCCCGGCCGAGCAGCTTGTCGTGCCGGGCGATCGCGATGAACTGATCCGGGTATTCGAGAATCTGATCGAGAACGCGCTCAAGTATGGCGGTTCTGGTAAGCGAGTCGAGATCACGCTGTCTCGCAGCAAGGCGCAGGATGGCGGCGACGAAGCGGTCGCGTCCGTGCGGGATTACGGTCCCGGCATCGCCGCCGAGCATATTCCTCGGCTGACCGAGCGGTTCTACCGGGTGGACGTCACCGGCAGCCGCGCGCTGGGCGGCACCGGACTGGGGCTGGCGCTGGTCAAGCATGTGCTCAATCGCCATCGCGGTCGGCTGATGATCGACAGCAAGACCGGGCAGGGGGCGACTTTCACAATTCGCCTGCCCATGTCCACAGGAACGGCTCCTGCGGTGAAAAAAGACGCTGAAAAATCAGTGACTTAGTCTGTCATCTGATTGTCATCCCGGCGTCATAGAACCGAGACGAAGTCGCCCTACGCGACAGAGGCAAGGCGGGCGGTCGACATGACCGACAGGACCACAAGCCGCCCCTACAAACGAAGGAGATATCCCGTGAATACAAAGACCTTCGCCGGCGCATTTGCGCTCGTGGCGGCCGGCATGCTGATGGCCGGTAACGCCGAGGCCCGCGACCAGATCCGCATCGTCGGATCGTCCACCGTTTATCCGTTCACCACTACCGTCGCCGAGCAGTTCGGCAAGTCGTCCGGCATGAAGACCCCGGTCGTCGAATCGACCGGCACCGGCGGCGGCATGAAGCTGTTCTGCGCCGGCGTCGGCGTCGGCCATCCGGACGTGACCAATGCCTCGCGCCCCATGAAGAAGAGCGAATTCGAGGATTGCCAGAAGAACGGCGTCAAGGAAGTCGTCGAGATCAAGGTCGGCTTCGATGGTCTGACGCTGGCCCAGTCCAAGCAGGGGCCGGCGATGAAGCTGACCCTCGGCCAGCTGTTCCTGGCGCTGGCCAAGGAAGTGCCGGGCGCCGACGGCAAGCTGGTCGCCAACCCGTACAAGAACTGGTCGGACATCGACAAGTCGCTGCCGAACCTCAAGATCGAAGTGCTCGGCCCGCCGCCGACCTCGGGTACCCGCGACTCGCTGCATGAATTGTTCATGGAAGTCGGCGCCGAGCAGGTTCCGGCCCTGAAGGCGCTGAAGACGTCGGACAAGAAGGCGTTCGACAAGGCCTGGAAGACCCTGCGCGAGGACGGCGCTTATGTGGAAGCCGGCGAGAACGACAACGTCATCGTTCAGAAGCTGGAAGCCAACAAGAACGCCTTCGGCGTATTCGGCTATTCGTTCCTCGAAGAAAACGCCGCCAAGCTGCGCGGCGTTGCGCTCGACGGCGCGGAGCCGAATTACGACAATATCGCGGGCGGCAAGTACAAGGGATCGCGTCCGCTCTTCGTCTACATCAAGAAACAGCATGTCGGCGTGGTGCCCGGCGTCGACAAGTTCGCGCTGGAATATGTGTCGCCTAAGGCTCTGGGCGAGGACGGCTATCTTGCCAAGAAGGGTCTCGTGACGCTGCCGAAGAAGGAGCTTGATGCGGTCCGCAAAGGCGTGACCGGCATGGCTCCGATGCAGGCGCCGAGTTCCTGATACGCGTGATGTGAATACGGCGGCCGCGCAGAAGCGGCCGCCGCCTTTTTCGGGTTTAATGCGTCCGCGGACGCGAGTTGGGGTGAGGCATGGGCCTCCTGTATCTCCTGGGACTCATTCTGCTGGTCGTGGTCGGCTATTATTTCGGCCGCGCCAGAGCTGTCGCCGCCGGACAGACCGCGGTTCTGCATTCCCGTCCCTCCTATCATGGCACGTTCGTCGTCATCCTTGTTCTCATTCCGATGTTGCTGGTGTTCCTGGTCGGCCGTCCGCTGGCAAGCTACATCGTCACCACGCAGGCGCTGACTGCTTTCGATCCCGCCATTCTCACCGACGACCTGCGCCGCGGCGCGGTGCTGCGCGACATCGTCTCGCTCGCCAATGGCCAGTATTCCGGAGACGTCAGTCCATCGATGCGTATTGCCGCCGATGCTTATGCATCGTGGCAGTCCTGGACCAATACGATCGTTATCGGAGCAGGCTGGATTTTCGGTCTGCTCGGCCTATCATACGCGTTGCGGGTGCTGACTGCGAATTTTCGTGCCCGCAATCAGGTCGAGCGCGTGGTGAAAGCAGTTTTGTTCGCGGCGGCCTGCGTGGCGGTCCTGACAACCATCGGAATTGTGTTCTCCGTTCTGTTCGAGACCGTTCGTTTCTTTCAGAAGGTCTCGCCGCTGGAATTCCTGTTCGGGCTGCAATGGAGCCCGCAGATCGCGATGCGGGCCGATCAGGGCGGCTCGTCCGGCGCTTTTGGCATCGTCCCGCTGGTGACCGGCACGCTGCTCATCACCACCATCGCGATGCTGATCGCAGGTCCGATCGGGCTGTTTGCAGCCATCTACATGGCGGAATATGCGACGCCTCGTTTCCGTGCAGTCGCAAAGCCTTTGCTTGAGATCCTGGCCGGCATTCCGACCGTCGTTCTGGGCTTTTTCGCCGCCCTGACGCTGGCGCCGCATGTCCGCGGGTGGGGCGAAGCCTTCGGGCTGAATGTGGCCTCCGAGAGCGCGTTGGCGGCCGGCATTGTCATGGGCATGATGATCATTCCCTTCGTCTCCTCGCTGTCCGATGACGTCATCAACGCGGTGCCGCAATCGCTGCGCGACGGCTCCTATGCGATGGGCGCGACCAAGTCGGAAACCGTCAAGAAGGTCGTGTTGCCGGCAGCCTTCGCAGGCATCGTGTCGGCCTTCATGCTCGCCATCAGCCGGGCAGTGGGAGAGACCATGATCGTGGTCATGGCGGCGGGGCTCGCGGCAAATCTCACTTTCAATCCGCTGGAGGCGGTGACCACCTTCACGGTGCAGATCAAGACCATTCTGGTCGGCGACCAGGAGTTCGACAGCGCCAAGACGCTTGCGGCCTTCGCACTCGGATTCGTCCTGTTCTTCTTCACCCTGACGCTCAACGTGATCGCCATGCAGATCGTCAAAAGATACCGTGAGCAATATGACTGACGTGACCGCTCCAGCGAACAGATCCGTGGACGTGGCGACCGATGCGGCGAAGGCCCGCATCCGGGCGCGCTACCGCGCGGAAACCCGCTTCCGCTTCTACGGGCTTGCCGCCATCGGTGTCACCGGGCTGTTTCTCGCCGTGGTGCTGACCGATATCTTTCTGAAAGGCATGCCGGCCTTCACCCAGTACAGTCTGGTGATGCAGGTCAAGGTTGATCCCGCCGAGATCGATCCGAGGGGGACGCGCGATCCTGCCGTTATCCGGGCCGCGGATTTTCAGTTGCTGGTCCGCGACGCCTTGCGCGCCGAGTTTCCAAACGTCACGGGTCGCTCGGACCGTCGTACGCTGGATGGGTTGCTGTCGTCCGGCGCGTCCGACCTTCTCCGGGAGCGCGTGGTGGCCGATCCCTCGCTGGTCGGACAGACGCTAACGGTGCCGGCGCTCTTGTCCGACGATGCCGATCTCTATCTCAAAGGCATCGGCACCCGCATCACGCGCCTGACCGGCCGCGGCAAGGCCACGGTGAGCGGCACCGAGGGCGAGATCACAATACTATCCACCGCCGATGACTTTGCCGCGCGCACGGCGGAGGTCAAACAGCTCCTGTCCATACAGGCGCGGGCGGAACGTCAGGACGCCGAGCGGTTCAAGCGCTATGCCGCCCAGGCGGCGGCGAAAAAAGCTGACCTGGAGAAAACACTCGCGACCCAGACCGGCAACAACAGAGCGGCCGTTGAAGCGGCCATCAAGGCGGCCGGGGATGAGGCGGACAGCTTCGCTCAGCGTGCCAAGCAGTTTGAGGATGACGCCGCAGCCCTTCAGGCGCGCTTCGACAACCGGTCCGGAAGCGAAGTGCTGACCGAGAACCTTCCAAGCCTCCTGATCGCCATCAATGGCGGACTGGTGAAGGCCGTCGAGATCGACAATGCCGGGATCAAAGGGCAAGTTCTGCTGCCGTTGCAGACGGCCGCCGAGGCACAGCCCGGGAGCTGGCAGCTCGTGACCTATGCCACGCCCGAGAGCAACCGCCGCGTCGGCGATCGCGAGGTGGCGTGGCTGGAGCGTCTGCGCGAGAAAGGTGTCGTTCAGAGCGCTTTTAACTGGGCGTTCTTTACGTCCGGCGACAGCCGCGAGCCGGAACTGGCGGGCATTCGCGGCGCGCTGATCGGATCGGCGCTGACGCTGTTCGTTACGCTCGTGATCTGCGTGCCCTTGGGCGTCGCCGGCGCCATCTATCTGGAGGAGTTCGCTCCGAAGAACCGCCTGACCGACCTGATCGAGGTCAACATCAATAACCTCGCGGCCGTGCCGTCGATCGTGTTCGGTCTTCTGGGGCTTGCCGTATTCCTGAATTTCTTTGGATTGCCGCGGTCCGCGCCCCTGGTGGGCGGGCTCGTGCTGGCGCTTCTTGTCTTGCCGACAATCATCATTGCCTCCCGCGCAGCCTTGAAGGCAGTTCCACCGTCGATAAAGGAGGCGGCGCTGGGCGTCGGCGCGTCGCACCAGCAGGCGATCTTCCATCACGTGTTGCCGCTGGCGATGCCGGGCATCATGACCGGCACGATCATCGGCATGGCGCACGCGCTGGGAGAAACCGCGCCGCTCCTGATGATCGGCATGCTCGCATTCATCGTGGAGGTGCCGAGCGGGATAACGGCGGCGGCGACCGTGCTGCCGGCCCAGATCTACCTCTGGTCCGATCTCCCGGAGATCGCGTTCCAGGCCAAGACGGCCGCCGCGATTATGGTCCTGCTGGTGTTTCTGTTTGTGATGAATGGTTTGGCAATCTTCCTTCGCAGGCGCTTCGAGCGGCGGTGGTAAGTATGAGGAACAGGAGATGCTAGCGATGGATGCCCTCGTTCAAACCAGCCGGCCGCAGCAGCCGGTGGTGGACATGTCGAAGCCGAAGGTTACGGCACGCGACGTGAATGTCTATTATGGTGAAAAGCATGCGCTGAAGAATGTCTCCATCGACATTCCGGAAAATGCCGTCACGGCTTTCATCGGGCCGTCGGGATGCGGCAAGTCGACATTCCTGCGCTGCATCAACCGAATGAACGATACGATCGCAACCGCACGGGTGACCGGAAAAATCGAGATCGACGGCAACGACATCTACGACCGCTCGCTGGACGTGGTTCAGCTTCGTGCCCGCGTCGGGATGGTGTTCCAGAAGCCCAATCCGTTCCCCAAATCGGTTTACGAAAACGTCGCCTATGGACCGCGCATCCATGGCCTTGGCCGCAACAAGGCCGATCTCGACGAAATCGTGATCACCAGTCTCAAACGCGCCGGGCTGTTTGAGGAGGTCAAGGATCGCCTCCAGGATTCCGGGACGAGCCTTTCCGGCGGCCAGCAGCAGCGGCTTTGCATTGCGCGCGCCATCGCGGTGGGGCCCGAGGTGATCCTGATGGATGAGCCTTGCTCCGCGCTGGATCCGATCGCGACGGCGAAGATCGAAGAGCTCATGGACGAATTGCGCGAGAACTTCACGATCGTGATCGTAACCCATTCCATGCAGCAGGCTGCGCGTGTGTCGCAGCGCACGGCATTCTTCCATCTCGGGAACCTGGTCGAACAGGGAACGACGGAGAAGATTTTCACAACTCCGGAAGACCGCCGAACCCAGGATTACATCACCGGCCGCTTCGGATAAGCGGCGGCGAAACGACGGACAAGGAAAGAAGACAATGCCGGACCATATTGCCAAGGCATTCGACGCGGATCTCGAGGAATTGACCCGCATGGTCGCCGAAATGGGCGGGCTCGCTGAAAGGGCTATCGCTGATTCAGTCGATGCGCTCGCCAGCCGGGATACCGGATTGGCGTCAACGGTGATCCAGCGGGATGAAGCGATCGACGATCTGCAGCGCGATATCGAGGAAAAGGCCATCCTGACGATTGCGCGACGGCAGCCTATGGCCATCGATCTCCGGGAGGTCATCGGCGCGCTTCGCGTCTGCAACGATCTTGAGCGGATCGGGGATCTGGCCAAGAATATCGCCAAGCGGGTCGTCGACATCACGGGAGATCTTCCTTCGCCGACGATCATCCGCGGGCTCGAGCACATGTCCGAGCTCGTTCTGGCCCAGCTCAAGCAGGTGCTGGACAGCTATGCCACCCGTAATCTCAGCAATGCGCTGGCGGTGTGGAAGGGCGACGAGGAGATCGATTCCCTGTGCACGTCGTTGTTTCGCGAGCTTCTGACCTATATGGCGGAGGACCCGAGCAGCATCAGCCTGTGCATCCACCTGATGTTCAGCGCCAAGAACATCGAGCGCATGGGCGACCATGCGACCAATATCGCGGAAACCGTACACTATATGGTGGAAGGACGTCCGCTGACCGCTGAACGGCCTAAGGGCGACACTACGACATTCGCGACCGTGCCGGCTCGGGGCTAGGCGGGGCAAGCATGAACGGCCAGGTTGCGCAGATTTTGATCGTCGAAGACGAAGAGCCGCTGTCTTTGCTGCTGCGCTACAATCTTGAAGCAGAAGGCTACAATGTGGAAACCGTTGCGCGCGGCGACGATGCCGACACATGGCTGCGCGAAAAGCTTCCGGATCTTGTCGTGCTTGACTGGATGCTGCCGGGATTGTCCGGTATCGAACTTTGCCGGCGGCTTCGCACCCGCCAGGAGACGAAATCGCTGCCTATCATCATGCTGACGGCGCGCGGCGAGGAGAGCGAGCGCGTGCGCGGTCTCGCGACCGGCGCCGACGATTATGTCGTCAAGCCGTTCTCGGTTCCGGAATTGCTGGCGCGTGTGCGCGCCTTGTTGCGGCGGTCCAAGCCGGAGCGCATGGCGGACACGCTGACGCTCGGCGAGATCGAACTCGACCGGGTCAAGCGGCGTGTTTCCCGCGGCGGCCGCGATATCGATCTCGGGCCGACGGAATACCGGCTGCTGGAATATCTGATGGAGCGTCCCGGCCGCGTCTTCACGCGCGAACAATTGCTCGACGGCGTTTGGGGCAGCGATGTCTATATCGATGAACGCACCGTTGACGTGCATGTGGGACGTTTGCGGAAGGCGCTTAACCGCGGCCGCGAAACCGATCCCATCCGCACGGTGCGCGGCTCCGGCTATTCCATCGACGACCGGTTCGGAAAAGCCAGCTGACGCAATAGCAGGCGGAATGTCCGCCCGACAGAAACTGCAATCCCGACCGGCGGATTACCCGCGGAACGGGCGCTTGTCGCGCCGCGCGGTCGGCGGCTGGTAGGCGATGCGCGAGTGGTAGCTGCAATAGGGAACGCCGGCCACGGTCTTGCCGCCGCAGAAATAGAAATCCTGCGTGGCTGGATCGCCGATCGGCCAGCGGCAGGTTTCTTCCGTCAGTTCCAGCAAGGTGCGGCGCTGGCCCATCGGAATGATGTTCTCGACCGGAGCAGGCTCCGCTTCGACGTCATAATCGTAGGAATAGGCGAGCGCAGTGTTGCCGCGCATGGCCGGGCGCGAAACCCGCAGCATGTGGGACTGGCGCGGCTTGCGCTGTCGCGGTGCCGAAGAGGACGGACTTTTGGCGCGCCCCGAAAGGCCGAGACGGTGAACCTTGCCGATCACCGCATTGCGCGTGATTCCACCCAATTCGGCAGCAATCTGACTGGCCGACAGGCCGTCAGCCCAAAGCTTCTTCAAAAGCTCCACCCGTTCGTCCGTCCAACCCATGGTCATGCTCTCTCCCGGTTCCATCCGGCTGATTTCTCGGCAGAATCCACTCCCCTCGCCGGGCAGCCTGATGGCTGGCCCAACGCGACGCGTGTACCAATGGAACTAGAATGTCAGTCCGCCGCACGAGATGTCGTATCCCGCGACCGAGACACTACAAGATGGCCGGACTCGCCTGCAAGAGTCCGCAAACACGGCATCCCCAAGTTATGGCTCATTTTGGCGGGTTTCCACCGGTTGTTATGAAACGTGCGGCATCGCGTTACCGTTCCTGTCGGTTGACAGTCGGTCGAGCGGTCCTAGAATGCTTTTCAGTGCCGCCCGAAGAGGCGGCACATTTCATTTTCAGCTTCCGGACCCTGGATTCACTCAGCCGTGACCTCGCATCTGTTGCCGACCTATGCCCGCGCCGACCTTGCTTTTGAGCGGGGTGAGGGGGCCTGGCTGATGTCGACGGCCGGCGAGCGCTACCTCGATTTTGCCTGCGGCGTGGCGGTCAATGTGCTGGGTCACGCGCATCCCAAGCTGGTCGCGGCTCTGACCGAGCAGGGCCAGAAGGTCTGGCACGTCTCGAACCTGTTTCGCATTCCCGAGGCCGAGCGGCTGGCCGCGCGGCTTTGCGAGAACAGCTTTGCGGACACCGTCTTCTTTGCCAATTCCGGTGCGGAGGCGATGGAATGCGCGATCAAGATGGCGCGGAAATTCCACGCCGTCAGCGGCAACCCGGATCGCTATCGCATCATCACCTTCGAGGGCGCTTTTCACGGCCGCACCCTGGCGACATTGGCTGCGGGCGGACAGAAAAAGTATCTGGAGGGCTTCGGTCCTGTGGCCGAAGGCTTCGACCAGTTGCCGTTCGGCGACATTAAACTTGTGAAAAAGGCGATCGGCGAGAACACGGCCGCCATTCTGATTGAGCCGGTCCAGGGCGAGGGCGGTGTGCGGGTGGTGCCGCCGCAATTCCTGAAGGCGCTGCGGCAGTTGTGCGACGAGCACGGCCTGCTGCTGGTTCTGGACGAAGTGCAGACCGGTATTGGCCGAACCGGTGAATTGTTCGGTTATCAGCGCAGCGGCGTCGCGCCCGACATCATGGCGCTGGCCAAAGCGTTGGGCGGAGGATTCCCCATTGGCGCCTGTCTTGCCACCGCAGATGCGGCAAAAGGCATGACCGCCGGGACACACGGTTCGACATTCGGCGGCAATCCGCTTGCGATGGCGGTCGGCAACGCCGTGCTCGATGTCGTACTCGACGAAGGCTTTCTCCCGCACGTGCAGAAGACGGCCATCCTGTTCAAGCAGCGTCTCGCCGAACTCAAGGACCGGCACCCTGGCGTTATTGCTGAAGTGCGCGGCGAAGGATTGCTGATCGGATTGCGTGCCGTGGTGCCCAATGGCGATCTCGTCAGTGAATTCCGTGCAGAAAAGCTGCTGACGGTCGCGGCGGGTGACAATGTCGTACGGCTGTTGCCTCCGCTGATCGCCGGCGAAAGCGAAGTTACCGAAGCCATCGGGATGATCGATCGCGCCTGTACGCGCATCGCCGCTGCGCAAAAACCCGTCAACCTCGGTGCCGCAAGATGACCAATGGCGTCCGGCATTTTCTGGATCTCATCGATATCCCGTCTGCGGAATTGCGCGGGATGATCGAAAGCGCCATGGCGATGAAGAAGGCGCGGCGCGCGGGCGCGGGCAAGCGGCCGCTGGCCGGCCAGACCCTGGCAATGATTTTCGACAAGCCATCTACCCGTACGCGCGTTTCGTTCGATGTCGCCATGCGTCAACTCGGCGGTGACACGGTCGTCCTCACCGGCCCGGAAATGCAGCTTGGCCGCGGCGAGACCATCGCCGATACGGCGCGCGTGATGTCGCGTTATGTCGACGGCATCATGATCCGCACCCTGGACCATGGCATTCT
This sequence comes from Pseudorhodoplanes sp., assembly GCA_022843165.1. Lineage (GTDB taxonomy): Bacteria > Pseudomonadota > Alphaproteobacteria > Rhizobiales > Xanthobacteraceae > Pseudorhodoplanes. Next base: position 313,157 of record JALHOD010000002.1, on the reverse strand, counting down.
CGATGAATTGGCCCGGTACGCGACGGTTCCCGTGATCAACGGTTTGACCAAGCGATCGCACCCCTGCCAGGTGATGGCGGATGTCATGACCTTCGAGGAGCATCGCGGTCCCATTCGCGGCCGGACGGTGGCGTGGACCGGGGATGCCAACAATGTTCTGGCGTCGTGGATGCATGCCGCCAAACAGTTCGATTTCGCTCTCAGGGTCGCCAGCCCGCCTGAATTGTCGCCAAAAAAATGGCTTCTGGACTGGGCGAAATCGTCTGGCGCCGCCATCCGCATTGGGGAAGACCCGGAGGAGGCGGTCGCCGGCGCGGATTGCGTGGTCACGGATACCTGGGTGTCGATGGGCGACGAGCAGTCCAAGGCGAACCGCCACAACCTGCTCAGCCGCTATCAGGTCAATGCGAAATTGATGGCGAAAGCCAAGCCGGACGCCATTTTCATGCATTGTCTGCCGGCTCACCGGGGCGAGGAAGTCACGGACGAGGTGATGGATGGTCCGCAATCGGTGGTCTTCGATGAAGCCGAAAACCGCTTGCATGCGCAGAAGGGCATTCTTACGTGGTGCCTGAACGCGACAATGTGATGAAAAATATCGAGATTCCGTCCAGAACGCCTGCGGATCAGTCTGCGGACGACACGATCCTTCCATTCGAAGTGGCTGCGCTGGACCTGCGCGGCCGCGTGGTCCGGCTTGGGCCGGCGGTGGACGAGATCCTGTCGCGGCATGATTATCCGGCCCCCGTCGCCAGCCTGCTCGGGGAGGCGATCGCGCTTGCCGCCTTGTTTGGCTCGGCGCTGAAATTCGACGGCCGCTTCATATTGCAGACTCAGACCGATGGGCCGGTGCGGATGCTGGTTGTGGATTACGCGACCGGCGGCAAGATCCGAGCCTGCGCACGTTTCGACAAGAACCGTGTGGCCTCGGCCATTGCGGAAAAAAGGGTTTTCGCCGGCGATCTGCTGGGACAGGGGCATCTCGCCATGACGATCGACCAAGGCGGCGACATGAGCCGCTATCAGGGCGTCGTGGCACTGGAAGGTGGCGGACTGGAGGATGCGGCGCATGAATATTTCCGACGCTCGGAGCAAATTCCGACCCGCGTCCGCCTCGCCGTCGCCGAGGAATTTCGCAGCGATCAGAACGAAAAGCTCCGGCATCATTGGCGCGCTGGCGGCATTTTACTGCAATTCCTGCCCAAAGCATCGGAACGGATGCGTGTCGTAGATCTCGACCCGGGCGATGCCCCGGAAGGGGTGGCGGCACCTGCTGTTGACGAGGATGATGCCTGGGTGGAAGGACGGTCGCTGATAGAGACGGTTGAAGATCTCGAGTTGATCGATCCATCGCTATCAACCGAAAAACTGGTCTACCGGCTGTTTCATGAACGCGGCGTTCGGGTCTTCAACAGCGCGCCGGTTGTGGCGCAATGTTCATGCTCGCGCGACAGCGTGGAGGCGATGCTGCAGAGCTTCTCGCAGGATGATCGCGATCACATGGTTGAGAACGACAAGATTGCCGTCACCTGCGAATTCTGCAGCCAGACCTACATTTTCGATCCCGAGGATGTGCGGCAGACAGACGAGTCCGGCACGATCAATTGATCGTGCGGGCACCTGGCGCGGAATCGAGCGAAAACGCCGGAACTTCGATATCGAAGCGTTCTCCATCCGTCGTGACCATGCTGTAGCTTCCTGACATGAAACCCGACGACGTCGGCAGTGGAACGCCGCTGGTGTATTCAAAGGATTCGCCCGGTCCCAGTACGGGTTCCTCGCCGACCACCCCGGCGCCACGGACTTCCTGCACGCGGCCCTGAGCATCGGTGATGTGCCAATGCCGTGTCTTCAATTGGACAGTTTTCTGGCCCAGATTTGTGATTTCGACGGTGTAGGCCCAGAAGAAATGTCCTTTGTCGGGGGCCGAACGGTCGGGCAGAAAGCGCGGCGAGACCGTGACTTCGATGTTGCGGGTGACGGCGCGATACATTTCGTGGCCTGAGTTCCTGCCCTGAGGACGATATTGAATAGCGTCATCTGGGTGCTTGCAACGTCCGAGCGGCTCGGCAACTCTGTCGGAGGAAATTCACGACGGAAATCAACATTATGGCCCCAGTGGTCCCTTCTGACCGCGATTTGCGGCTCGATCTGTTTCGCGGGATCGCGCTTTGGCTGATCTATCTCGACCATATTCCGTCCAATATCGTCGCTTGGGTGACGATCCGCAATTACGGGTTCAGTGACGCGACCGAAATCTTCATTTTCATTTCGGGGTTCACGGCGGCGTTCGTCTATGGGCGCGCGATGCGCGATTATGGCTTTGTCGTCTCGAGCGCCCGCATTCTCAAGCGGGCCTGGCAGATTTACGTCGCGCATATTTTTCTGTTCGCGATCTATCTCGCGCAGATCGCCTATGTCGCGCGCAGCTTCCAGAACCCGCTCTATGCCGAAGAAATGGGCGTGCTCGATTTTCTGCAGCAGCCGGATGTCACGATTTTCCAGGCGCTGCTCCTCAGATTCAAGCCCGTCAATATGGACGTCTTGCCGCTCTATATTGTGCTGATGTGTTTGTTCGCGCCGATTCTGTGGATGTTGCTGCGTAACGCCACGCTCGCGCTCGCCGCATCTGTCGCACTTTACGCCGCGACATGGGAATTTGGATGGAATTTACCCGCCTATCCGGCGGGTGGCTGGTATTTCAACCCGTTCGCCTGGCAGTTGTTGTTCGTCTTCGGCGCATGGTGCGCGCTCGGCGGGGCGGACAGGTTGAAGGGATTGCTGCGGTCTCGCGTCACCATCGGTGTTGCAATCGCCTATCTGATATTCGCCTTTTGCATCACGCTGACCTGGCATTTTCCGCGTCTGGCGCCGCTGGTGCCAAAATGGCTCGCGGAACATATCTATCCGATCGACAAGACCAATCTGGATGTCCTGCGGTTCGCGCATTTTTTGGCGCTGGCCGCCGTCACGGTCCATTTCATTCCACGGGATTGGCCGGCGCTGAAGTCGAAATGGCTTCGTCCGGCTATCTTGTGCGGGCAGCATTCGCTTGAGATTTTCTGCCTCGGGGTCTTCCTCGCCTTTGCCGCTCATTTCGCGAAGGTGGAGATTTCGGGCGGCGTGCCGATGCAGGTCGTAGTCAGTATATTAGGTATTCTAATAATGGTTGCGGTGGCCTGGCTTTTGGCGTGGTACAAAAGAGCCACGGAACGCAAGGGCGCCGCGCGGCCCAAGGCGCCGGACGCGGACCTCGCAGGAGGCGAGGCATGAAAAAGCTCATGATGGCCTTGTCTTTGTTGCTGCTCGCCGCAGGCCCCGCCGCGGCGCAGGAGCCTCTTGTGCCTCTGCCGCAGAGGGATCCGTGCGAAGTGCCGGGATATCTTCTGGTAGGCGATGCCATGCTGGACGAGGTCGCCAAGGCCGTCAAAGATCGCCGGGAACTCAAGATTCTGGTGCTCGGTACGGGGTCCTCGGCATTGGGAGGGGCCGGAAAAGCCTATCCCAGCCGCCTGGAGGAGGCCCTCAAACGGCGATTTCCTGAAATCACGGTTAACATTGTGACAGAGGCCAAATCACGCCTCAAAGCCGCCGACATGGTCGAAAACATCGAAAAATTGCTGCTCGACCGCAAACCCGATCTCGTAGTATGGCAAACAGGAACGGTGGATGCCATGCGTGGGGTGGATCCGGACGAGTTCCGGCACACGCTTGATGAAGGGATCGATGCTATTCATGAAGCCGGCGCGGATGCCGTCCTGATGAACATGCAGTACAGTCCGCGGACGGAATCGATGATTCAGTCGGGCGCCTATGCCGACACGATGCGAGTCGTTGCACGTGACCGCGAAATCCCTTTGTTTGATCGTCTCGAGATCATGCGTTACTGGAATGACAACGGTAATTTTGATCTGAGTACTGGCACCAGAGACAGCGCAATGGCCCAGAAAGTTCACGATTGCATCGGCCGCGCCTTGGCCTCGCTGATTATCGAGGCTTCCCATCTCGATCACGTGAAAGCGAATCCGACACAGTGATGCCGTTCTCCCGCCCTTTTTATCCCGGCAAAATTCTGGGTGTTGCGGCGATTGTCGCAACGATCGCGGTCGGGCCTGCGCGAGCGCAGGACACGAATAGGATCCCGCAGGCAAAGTTCAATTGCGCGGCGCCGACCGAGCTGACGCGGCTGATGAATCCTCTGGTTAGAACCGGAAAGCGGTTGAGCGGCGGCGAGCCGATCAAGATCATCGCCATCGGGTCGTCATCGACAGCCGGCGCCGGCGCGAGTTCCGACGCGAACACTTACCCGAGCCGTCTCGCAACCGAGTTGAGCGAACTGTATCCCTATCAGGCCTTCACCGTGATCAATCGCGGAGTGAATGGCGACGAGGCGCGCGGCATGCTGGCGCGTTTCGAACGAGAGGTGATCGCGGAGAAGCCCGATCTTGTGCTCTGGCAGGTGGGAACCAATTCGGTGTTGCGAGATGATCCGATTGCGCCGGCCGGCACATTGATCTCTGAAGGATTGAAACGGCTCAAGGCAACGGGTGCGGACGTCATCCTGGTCGATCCGCAATTCGCTCCGAAGGTGCTGGCGAAGGCCGATGCCGCCAACATGGTGGACCTGTTAGCTCATGCGGCCAAGGCGCAGCACGTCGATCTTTTCCGCCGTTTTGCCGTCATGCGGCATTGGCGCCAGGAATCGCGCATTCCGTTCGAAGTCTTCATCTCGAGCGACGAATTGCACATGAATGATTGGAGCTATGGCTGCATCGCCAAGCTGCTGGCCAGTGCGATCGCGGAAGCTGCGAGCCGCTCGACATTGACCGCGAGCGCGACGGCGCGCTGACGTTCGACGGCGGTCTGATCGTGCTGTTGACCGCGAAAACCACAGGATAAATCGCTCTTTGCACGCGGCCGGTCTTTCCGCCGGGCCGGCTCTGGTCTAGAGCCTGTTGACCTTCTTGGGATGACGACATTGCCCCACGAGAACCCCGCTGGCGCTGAAGGCATTTTGCCGGACCGGATGATTGCCGAACTCGCGGGGACGGGTGGCATCCGTCCGTCCGTTCCCTTTGCCGGCGACCAGATCCAGCCGGCCAGTCTCGATTTGCGCCTTGGCAAGGTCGCCTATCGTGTGCGGGCGAGTTTTTTGCCGGGGCCGCAGGCGACAGTGGAAGAGCGTATCGCGCAGTTGAAGCTGCACGAGATCGATTTGTCGCAGGGCGCAGTGCTGGAGACCGGCTGCGTGCATATCGTGCCGCTGCTGGAGAGCCTGGATCTGCCGCCAGATATCTCGGCGTCCGCCAATCCAAAAAGTTCGACCGGCCGTCTCGATGTGTTCACGCGGGTGATCGCCAATAACGCGCGCGGGTTCGATCGCGTCGAGGCCGGCTATCGCGGACCGCTTTATGCCGAAATCAGTCCGCGAACCTTTCCGGTACTGGTCCGGCAGGGCTCGCGTCTCTCGCAGATTCGCTTTCGTCGAGGACATGCGCTGCTCGGCGCCGCCGCTTTGCGCGATCTGCACGCGCGCGAGAAGCTCGTCGACAGCCCCGATGCCGACGTGAGCGAAGGCATCGCCGTCGGCGTCGATCTCGCCGGTCTCGGCCCGGACAAATTGATCGGCTATCGCGCCAAGCGCCATACGGGCCTGATCGATGTCGATCGTCGCAACGGCTATGACGTGCTGGATTTCTGGGAGCCGATGGCTGCGCGCGCGGATCGCAGCCTGGTGCTCGATCCGAACGAGTTCTACATCCTGGCGTCCAAGGAAGCGGTCCAGGTGCCGCCGGATTACGCGTCCGAGATGGTGCCGTTCGACCCGCTGGTTGGCGAATTTCGCGTTCACTATGCCGGCTTTTTTGATCCCGGATTTGGCTATGCCGGAGCCGGCGGGCGCGGGTCGCGCGCCGTGCTGGAGGTGCGCTCGCGCGAAGTCCCATTCATTCTTGAGCATGGCCAGATCGTCGGTCGGCTCGTCTATGAATCCATGCAGGCGCGTCCAGACAGGCTCTACGGCCAGGGTATCGGCTCCAACTATCAGGCACAGGGCCTCAAGCTCTCCAAGCATTTCCGGGTCTGATGGTGTTGGTCTTGCCGCCCGCCGGCTGGCGCGGCTATCTTTCCCGGGATGCGGGCGTAGTTCAGTGGTAGAACGACAGCTTCCCAAGCTGTATGTCGCGGGTTCGATTCCCGCCGCCCGCTCCAGCCAGCTTGCGGACAAGACAAGTTGATTGCGACACCGGCCGGCCCGGTCCCCCTTGGGTTGCCTGCCGCCTGGTTCGGACTTATCTGAAGAAGATAAATGGCTCTGGAAGGCGCCTCAGGAACGACAATGCCGGACGCAACAACAACACCATCCGACCGCGCCTCGCCGCGTCACTTTCCGCTGGCGTTGGTCGTGACGGCGGGCCTTGCCGGCATGCTGTTTGCCGTCACCATTGTGCTGTGGGTTCATTACGGCAGCGCGGTGTTTTATGAAATGCTGCTGACCGGCATCGCCGCCTGCTTCTGACCAATAGCGAGACATTCCTGCAACATGACCACGCGCGCTTCTCACCTTCTGCTTGTCCTGACGGCATTTCTGGCGGGGCTTGTCATATTCTCGGCCGCAATTTTCTTCGTTGCAGGCAAGGGGTCGGCACCGGGCCCGGCGCCATCTGCGATCGGGGGGCCATTCCGGCTGATGGATCAAAATAGGCAAGTTGTCACGGACGAGAACCTGAAAGGGAAGCCGTTTTTGATCTTTTTTGGATTTACTCATTGTCCGGATATCTGCCCGACGACCTTGTTTGAAGTCTCCGAAATCTTCGACAAGCTAGGCAAGGATGCCGATCGGGCGAACGCGCTTTTCGTCACCGTCGATCCGGAAAGGGATACGGCAGAGAAGCTGAAGGACTATCTGTCGAGTTTCGACCCGCACTTGCGCGCGCTGACCGGCGATGCGGCGGCTATCGCGGCGATGGAAAAAGCGTATCGGGTCTATTCGAAGAAGGTCCCGCTCGAGGGCGGCGGCTATACGATGGACCATACGGCGCTGGTCTATCTGATGGACAAGGAAGGCCGTTTCGTCGCTCCATTCAATATGAAGCGCAAGCCTGAAGAAGCAGCCGCCGATCTTCGAAAATACATGTAGTCGATCCGCACGGCCGAAAGGCTTAATGCGCTGTTCCTGCTTGAAATGGCGCTAGGTTGCGTGCGTGATAGAAGCGCAAAAGTCTATGTGCGGTCACGGGATGAAGCTTCAGAAAATGAGCTTTGGCATCCTCGGGATTATGCTTTGCTATCTTCAATTCCATGTCGCGCAAGATCAGCAGCCATTTTGTTGTAACCCAGGATAATCCCGCGGCTCGTGCCAGAATGAGCGGCAGGTCGATCTGCTCGCTGAACAGGCAGTGTTCGACGGTGTCGACGGGCATGTCAGACATGCGCGCGAGGGCCACGACCGTCGATTCGATATTCCGTGCTTTGGCAAATTCGCCGATGGCCGGATCGCTGAGTTTCTCGACTGCCAGCATGGTATCGATCTGGCTCGCCGCTGCGGTGTAGTCTCTCTTTTCCGAGCTTAAGGCGCCCTGGAATTGCTCGGCAGCCTGGACCACCGCATTGCGGATACTTGTTTCGAGATTGGGGCATTCCGCAATCATCTTGTTCAGAACCGTCTGGGAGACCCGGGCAATGACGGCATGCAGATGATGGGATTTGATGTCTTTTCGTTGCAGTAGCCGGGCCGCAAGAATGCCGTCGCCGCATGCACGGCTGGCGAGCTGACCGACGCCGAAATCCGACAAGCGCGCGCCGTTGTTCGATGCGACGGACTGCACGACATTTGAATCTCCGCGATGGATCAGGACATCGGTGGTCGCTTCATTGATATGGAATCGCTGGGAAATTGCCAGAAGATGCTGTTGGTTTTTGGTTTCGGCGATCGCGAGGACGGTTTCTTCGCTGATCCGCGGCGACTGCGTGAGCACGGGGCCGGCAACGTCGATCACGTCATCATGTGCGAGGCTGTGAATTATTCTGATTGGTGCATTTGCGAGTGTAGCCAGCCGTCTTGAAAGTTCGGCGCGGGCTCGTGTTTCAATCTCCGTGCTCAGGCGGATCATGACGTCGTCAAAAATGTCGATTTGTTCGCTGGAGTATCTGTCGGCGGCCTGCAGAAAAAGATCGGTGACGCGTCGGAGGGTTTCGGCTTGCTTGACGTTGTGGCCGCTGGAAAAGGCGGCTTCAAGCTCCGAGATAAGATTGCTGCACTCGGTCGGCATTATGAAAGTCTCTTACGACGCCAGATCGGCGTCAATTCGAGTCCCAACCGCTTTGACGGAGAGCCTGATGAGCATGCCTCGCAAAGATGCGCGTGCGTCAGACAAGCATATGCAGAGCTTCGCGGCCGGAAAGAGCGGCTGCAAGAGATCGCGTCACCGTCATCTTGGTGGCGTCAGAATACGCCGGGTTGTATTAAGTGGACGTAAACGCATTGCGAGAATCAGGAGGTATAGCCATTTCTTTCCAGACGCGGCTCACGCCGCGATGTGCGCGCGAGACCATGTTCGGTTTTCTCCCACCTATGCGGCTCGAAGATCAGATGGAGCAATGCGCGCCATGCGGCAACCGAAAGCAGAAGCCAATAAATGGGTAACAACAGCAATGTCCAGGCGCATGACATCAACCGCCGGCGAGCAAGGCCGATCAGGGCAAGCAGTCCCGAAATGAAATAGCCGGTGACGAGCGTAATTCCATGCAAGCCAGCGATCAGAATATCGCCTAGTTCGGATTTCTGCGCCCATAACCAGCCCGAGGCGATCTGCCAGCCGAGTGCGACCGCAAATATACCATGCACCATTGCAGCCAGAACGGCTCCGCCGACCACGAGTTGAAAAACCAGAAATCCGGGCGCTCGTAGATCGCGCCATAGACGCACCGGATGACGCATATGAACGAGCCATGTCTGCATCCAGCCCTTGAACCAGCGGGTTCGTTGCCTGAGCCAAGGCGTCAGCCGGGAAGGTGCCTCTTCATAGGTCGTCGAGTCGACAACGGCGGTGTGATAACCAAGCCGCGCCAATCTCATTCCGAGATCGGCATCTTCCGTGACGTTATAGGGATCCCAGGCCCCCGCTTCCCGCAGGATCGAGGCGCGAAAGTGATTGGATGAACCGCCGAGCGGCAAGGGCAGGCGCCAGGCGGCGATGCCGGGCAGAAATACGTCGAACAAGCCGGCATATTCCGCAGTGAACATCCTTGTCAGCCAACTGTCGTGTGAGTTATCGATTGTCAGCCGCGCCTGCACACAGGCCAGCTTTAGATGTCCAGCGCGGAAAACCTGCAGAGCTTTCTTGAGTTGATCGGGATCTGGCCGGTCTTCCGCGTCGTAGACGGCGACATAGCTACCGCGCACAAATGGCAACGCAGCATTGAGCGCCTTCGGCTTGGTTCGCGGCCCCTCTTCCGGCGCAGTGATGACCGTGAAGGGAGCAGCGAGGTTCAGCGTGGTGAGCGCATGGCGGGTTTCATGATCATCCGCCTCCAGAACGAATTTGATGTCGAGCTTTTCCGGCGGGTAATCGAGTGCGCGGAGAGATTCAACCAGACCCCGAACCGCCGCTGCCTCCTGATAAAGTGCAACAATCAGGGAATAGACCGGCAGTTCGGAGTCTGCGATTGAGACCTGCCGTTGCCAAAACAATCCGGCGGTCAGGGCGCCCATAATTCTCAAGGCCGTCCAACCGAGAAAGATCAAGGCCAGCGCAATGTCGATGGTCACCGTGGTCAATGCGGGTGCGAAAGTGATTGCGGCAAGCATGGCCAGACAGCCACTGATCGGCAGAATCGAGAATCGTGACCGATCTGAGCATGCGGACAATTCGGGTTGTTCGGCTGCCAGTTCAAAGGCTGCCTTGCCGGCGACAGTGTCTTTGGCATGCCGGCCGACAAAGCTCAGAAGGTTCTGGGATGTGGTGAAACAGATATCTGCGGCAAGACTCGGATTGAATCTGATATGACTCACAAAACATCTTGCGGTGAGATGTTGAGGCGCCAGTACCAGAAGCCGGCGATGTCCGGCGGCCAGCCACAATATCCCGCTTTTTGTGGCCTCTATCAGTTCCAGGTCGCTTGCAGGGCATGCGTTGCGAGGAATGGTCAGCAAAGAGTCGAAGCCGCAGCCGAAGGAGAAGGCCAGCGCCCTGACATAGTGCTCGTCCGGGATGGCGCCCTGCGCGACCAGCACCCGGTCAGCGCCGGTCCCGATTTCGATCGCGTGCAATTCCGCGGCGGCGATGGTTCCGGGCGCGAGCAGATGGCGGACACAATCAATTTCCGGGCACGGCGCCAGTTTGTGCCGGACGCGACGAGGGGCATGCGGCCAGCGAGACGGGGGTGGCCCGTCGCCGGCCTTTGCATGCCAGGTCCGCGGCTCGGCAGGATCGCGCGAAGCCGCCCTGATGTGAGAATTCCTCACATGCCCCCTCCGACGTCAAACCAGTGTTACGCCGCCACGATTGGTCTATAAGCGGGACCGAGGGCGACCGGATCTGCCGGATGTGAAGACCAATTATGTCCATAAATCTTTTTCGTTGCCTAGACCGATATCGCCTGCCGGCGGTGCTGATGACGGCCTTGGCCGGGGGGGTGATGCCGCTGTCTCCCGTGACCCCGGCCGCACAGGCGCAGGCTGGGGAGGCTCTGCCTTTGCCTGGTTTCTGGGATCCTCGCCGGCGGCCCGAGCGCCCGGATTTGTCACGCGTGACCCAGATCCGGTTCCTGACCGAGGTCGATTATCCGCCGTTCAACTATGCCGGTCCGGACGGCCATCCGGCGGGTTTCAATGTCGATCTGGCTCGCCTGATCTGCGAAGAACTGCGGGTCACGTGCACCGTCCAGATGCGCCGGTTCGATACCCTCATCCCCGCACTCAACGAGAACCGTGGCGAGGCCATCATCGCCTCGATTGCGGTAACGGAAGAGTCGCGCAAGGTGCTGGATTTCAGCGATCCCTATTATCGTGTCCCGGCGCGATTCGCGGCGCAGCGGGACAGCGCTCTCGTCAATCTGCGGCCCGAATTGGTCGAAGGCAAGAAGATAGGGGTGGTCGCAGGCGGCGCTCACGAGGCCTATCTCAAGACCCTGTTCACCGAGGCCCAGCCCGTGCCCTATCCCAGTGTGGAAGCGGCGCGCGAAGCGTTGCGGCGAAATCAGGTTGACTATGTCTTTGGCGACGGGATTTCGCTGTCGTTCTGGTTAAACGGTACGGATTCCGGCGGTTGCTGTACGTTTGCCGGCGGCGCCTTTTTCGAGAGCCGCTATTTTGGCGAGGGTGTGGGCATCGCGGTGAAGCGTGGCAACGACACGCTGCGTTTGGCCTTCAATTGGGCATTGTTCCGGCTCTGGGAAAAAGGCCGCTTTACCGATCTGTGGCTGCGATATTTCCCGGTCAGCCCGTTCTGACCCCTGATTTGACGCCGCCCGGCGCGGTTGCTTAAAGGTCGCGCTGCGGAGAAAAGAATGTCTGTGACCGAAACTGAGCCGAATTTGCGCGAACTGGCCGAGCAATCGTCAGCCTGGCCGTTTGAGCAGGCGCGCGCGATTGTGGCGCGCTTGAAGAAAAAGCCCAAGGACGAGATCGTTTTTGCAACCGGTTATGGCCCGTCCGGCCTGCCTCACATCGGGACCTTCGGCGAGGTTGCGCGCACCACCATGGTGCGCCACGCCTTCCGCGTGCTGACGGAGGACAAGGTCAAGACCCGGCTGATCGCCTTTTCGGACGACATGGACGGTCTGCGCAAGGTACCGGACAATGTTCCGAACAAGGACATGCTGGCTGAACATCTCGGCAAGCCGCTGACGAGGGTGCCCGATCCGTTCGGCACGCATCCGAGCTTCGGCGAGCACAACAACGCGCGCCTGCGCGCCTTTCTCGATACGTTCGGCTTCGAATATGAATTTCTGTCGGCCACAGCCTGCTACACATCCGGCCGTTTCGACAAGGCCTTGCTGCAGGTGCTGACAAACTTCGACAAGGTGATGGCGATCATGCTGCCATCCTTGCGCGAAGAGAGAGCGCAGACTTATTCGCCCTTCCTGCCGATCTGTCCGCGCACTGGCATCGTTCTTCAGGTGCCGGTCATCGCGCATGACGCCAAGGCCGGGACGATCACCTACCAGGATCCCGATACGAAGGAACAGATCACGACGCCGGTCACCGGGGGGCGCTGCAAGCTGCAATGGAAGCCGGACTGGGCCATGCGCTGGCTCGCACTCGGCATCGACTATGAAATGGCAGGCAAGGATCTGATCGATTCCGTGAAACTCTCGGGCGAAATCTGTCGCGCCATCGGCGGCACGCCGCCGGAAGGGTTCAACTACGAACTCTTCCTCGACGAGAAGGGCCAAAAGATTTCCAAGTCGAAGGGCAATGGTCTGACGATCGACGAATGGTTGCGCTATGCCAGTCCGGAATCGCTGTCGTTGTTTATGTATCGCGAGCCCAAGGCGGCGAAGCGTCTGTATTTCGACGTGATCCCGCGTCACATGGACGAGTATCAGCAATTCCTCGATGGCTATCAGCGCCAGGACGGCAAGCAGAGGCTGTCAAATCCGGTCTGGCACATTCATGCCGGCAACCCGCCGGTCATCGACATGCCGATGTCGTTCGCCATGCTGCTGGCACTGGTATCGTCGTCGAACGCGGAAAATGCCGAGACGCTGTGGGGCTTCATCGGCCGCTACCGGCCGGGTGTCACGCCGCAGACGCATCCCAAGCTCGACAAGCTGGTCCAGTACGCCATTCACTATTACCGCGATTTCGTTCTGCCGACCAAGAAGTTCCGCGAGCCGACCGATCAGGAGCGCGTTGCGCTGGCCGATCTGCGCGATGCGCTATCGCAATTGTCGGCAGGCGCGACGCCTGAGAATATTCAGGATGTCGTTTACGAGGTCGGACGCCGCGAGCCGTTCCTGGATAAGACCGGCAAGGTCAAGAGCAAGGATGGGCGTCCGGGCGTGTCGCTCGATTGGTTCAACATGCTCTATCAGGTGCTGCTGGGTCAGGAGAAAGGTCCGCGCTTCGGATCGTTCGTCGCGGCGTATGGCGTGCAGAACACGGTCGACATGATCGATGGAGCGCTGGCCCGCTCGGCGTGATTGCAGGGACTTTTGATCGCATGGGCTCGATGACGCTGGGATCGCTGGCCCTGATCGCGGTCACGATTGTCGGCACGTCCTTCCTGTCCGGGATTTTCGGAATGGCCGGCGGCATGATCCTGCTCGGCGTGCTGCTGCTGTTTTTCGACGTTGTGGCCGGCATGGTGCTGTTCTCCACCATCCAGCTTGCCGCCAATGCCTGGCGCGCCGTGCTGTGGTGGCGTTTCGTGCGCTGGTCGATTTTCTGGCTGTATGTCGTCGGCGCTTTTCTGGCGTTTCTGGCCATGCGTGCGATTGCCTTCGTGCCCGACAAGGCCATGGTCTATCTCGCGCTGGGTACCATTCCATTTCTGGTCGAAGTCTTGCCGGCGTCTGCCCGGCCCAATATCGAATGGCGCGGCGTGCCGTTCATCTGCGGCGTCCTCACCACACTTGTTCAACTTGTGGCCGGTGTCGGAGGGCAATTCCTCGATATTTTTTTCCAGAGGAGCATGCTCGACCGCAAGACTACGGTCGCGACCAAGGCCGTCACGCAGACCTTCGCGCATCTTCTGCGTCTGATCTATTTCGGATCGCTGGCCGGAGCCTTGGACGTCGTCCCGCTCTGGGCGCACGCACCCGCCATCGGACTGGCCATTATCGGCACGTCGCTAGCGCCATACGTGCTGGAGCGGCTGACCGATGTCGGATTCCGGCAATGGACGCGCTGGATCATCCTCGCCATCAGCGTGGTCTATCTCGCGCGCGGCGCCTGGCTGCTCTATCAGCCGTGAAGAATTACTGACTGGCCCAAACGATGCGGGCGACCCAGAGAACGTCGGCCATCGCCAGCGTGCGGTCGGCGTGACTGGAATTGAGCGATTGCAGTTCGATCTGCTTCGCATTCTTGCGGGCCAGTTGCTTGACCAACACTTCACCCTTCTTGGTCTTGACCACGACGCGGTCGCCCTTGCGCACCGGAGCGGCCGGAGAGACGACGATGATGTCTCCCTTGCGGTAGGCCGGCAGCATCGAATCGCCGGAAATTTCCAGCGCATAGGCGTGTTCGTCGTTCACCGCCGGAAAGGAAATTTCTTCCCAGCCTTTGCCGACCGGGAAGCCGCCATCGTCGAAATAGCCGCCGGTGCCGGCTTCGGCAAAACCGATCAGCGGCACGCCCTGCATGATCGGCCTGGCTTTCTCGTTGATCAGCGCGATAAAGGTTTCGATGCTGGTGCCGGTTGCCGCCAGCGATTTGGCCACCGATTCCGTGGACGGCCAACGCGGCCGGCCGTCGGGCGTGATTCGCTTGGATTTGTTATAGGTGGTGGGATCGAGGCCGGCCTTTTTGGCGAGGCCAGAGGACGAAAGACCGGCACGCTCGGCCAGGCGGTCGATGGCGGTCCAGATCTGGGAATGGGTCAGCATGGGAGCGCGGCTCATATAGGATCTCCGGCCAGGAAGCCGGTGGCAGCACCGGCGGTCGCCCTGACTATGACTATGATCCTACTAGGAATTAGTGCCTTCGCGTGAGTCTGTCCAGCGGTCTTGATGCCGCATTTTCTTGAACCGGGCGGGGACCGCCGATAGGGTCCGCTCCCGTTCCGAACCGGAGTTTCGCGCCGTGATTGGCCTTTTTGATCGTTTTGCCCGGCCGATCCTGAGCGCGCTCGACCCGGAGGACGCCCATGGGCTGGCTTTGAAGGGACTGAAACTGGTTCCCCTGCCGAAGCCGGCGCCGAACGATCCCAGGCTCGCAATCCGGGCTTTCGGATTGAATTTCCCCAACCCGGTCGGGGTGGCGCCGGGTTTTGACAAGAACGCCGAGGTGCCGAGCCCCCTGTTGCGGCTTGGCTTCGGTTTTGTGGAGGTAGGGACGGTCACGCCGCGGCCTCAGGCCGGCAATCCGCGTCCCCGGATATTCCGGCTCGATGCCGACGAGGCCATCATCAATCGGCTTGGTTTCAACAATGAAGGCGAAAAGGCCGCCCTGAGCCGGCTGGCCGCGCGCGCCGCGGACGGCGGAATTATAGGCGTAAATGTCGGGGCCAACCGCGATTCGCCTGATCGCATCGCCGATTATGTGCGTCTGATCGAATCCTTCGCGCCAGTGGCCAGCTATATCACCGTCAACGTATCCTCGCCCAACACGCCCGGCCTGCGCGACCTGCAGCAGGCCAAGAGCCTGGATGATCTTTTGGCGCGGGCGATCGATGCGCGCGAGCGCATGCGCACCAGGTATGGATCGATCCCGGTGCTGCTCAAGATCGCGCCCGATCTGTCGCTGGCCGATCTCGACGATATCGTCGGAGTGGCGCGGCAGCGCCGCATGGACGGGATGATCATCAGCAACACTACGCTCAGCCGTCCGCCGAGCCTGAAGGAACGCGAAAAAGCGATCGAGCAGGGTGGACTGTCGGGTCGCCCCCTGTTTGCGCTGTCGACTCGAGTTCTGGCCGAGACCTATGTTCGTGTGGAAGGCGCCTTTCCGCTGATCGGTGCCGGCGGCATCGATTCAGGCGCGGCGGCGCTGACCAAGATCAAGGCCGGCGCCAGCGTGGTGCAACTTTATACCGGTCTGGTGTTTCACGGGCTCGGTGTGGTGTCCGAGATCAAGCGCGAAATCCTGAAGGCTCTGGAAAAGGGCCGCCACAACACGCTCGCGGATCTGGTCGGCAACGATGCGGCCGACATGACCGCAGAGCCTTGGCCAGTGTGAGCGGGCTACCGGCCGCGCGGGGCGTTTACCGCGCGCACGACCAGCCAGATCGGAATGACAATAATAGCCCCGAGCAGGAAATAGCGCCACAGCCAGTGGATCGCATCAAAACCCATATTCCAGAGTGCCTCGATCAGGCTGCGGATGCTTTCGAGAATGTTGAAGGGATTGAAACCGAAGGCATGCAGGACGAATCCGATCAGGATCGACAGCAGCACAAGACGGAAAATCACGGCGAGTGGGGCGCCACCGAAGAAACGGTTCACGGTCTCGTTGGACATCGATCGGATCCTCAGTCTTGGCGCGGGTCAGGTCCGCGATTTCCGTTCCGCTATTAAAGGGCTCGTCTGCCCTCTTTCAATGCCCTCCAGCATCTTTTCCAGCGTCTCCAGCCGGTCGGCTTCGCCTGGCGGCTTGTCCCAGCGCAGGCGGCTGATGCGGGGAAAGCGCATGGCCAAGCCTGATTTGTGGCGGGTCGAGCGCTGCAGTCCTTCGAACGCCACCTCCAGCACAAGTCCCTGTTCCGGTGTGTGGGCCACTTCGCGCACCGGGCCGAAACGCTTGGTGGTATGCCGGCGCACGAAGCGGTCGATCTGCAGAAGCTCCTCGTCGGTAAAGCCGAAATAGGCCTTTCCCACCGGCACGAGTTCGTTGCCTTCGTCGCCGGCCGTCCAGACCCCGAAGGTATAGTCGGAATAATAGGACGAGCGTTTCCCGCTGCCGCGCTGTGCATACATCAGCACCGCATCGGCGGTGAATGGATCGCGCTTCCACTTCCACCACAACCCTTTCGGACGGCCCGGCACATAGGGCGACTCGCGCCGCTTGAGCATGACGCCTTCGACCGCGCTGGCATCTTCCGCCGAGCCGACCGATGCCGGCTCGGCGCGCGCGGCGGCCAGTTCAGACCAGGTGTCAAACGGCACAAGCGGGGAGATATCGATGCGAGAGTCTTTCAGGCGGGCGACAAAGGTCTCCAGTCGCTTTCGCCGCGCCTCGAAAGGCAGGTCGCGCAAATCCTCGTCGCCGTCGACCAAAAGATCATAAGCGCGCAAATGCGCCGGAAATTCCGACATCAGTTTCGTCGTGACCGTTTTTCGATTCAGGCGCTGCTGCAGAACATTGAAGGGTTGCACGCGCCCGTCGCGCAGGATTAGCAATTCGCCGTCGATCGAGCCATTGAAGCGCAGCGACTCCAGCAGATCGGGGAAGCTCTTTGAAATTTCCTCGCCGGTGCGCGAATACATGCGCGCAACACGAGTGCCCTTGTCATTGATGCCTGCCGAGGCCTGGACACGGATGCCGTCCCATTTCCATTCTGCCGTGAAATCGGTGGCGTCGAGCTTTTCGAAATCGCTGTCGTCGATGGCCTGCGCCAGCATAGCGGGGCGGAAGGGAGCCGGATCCTGCGTTGCCGGCTTTTCTCCGCGTCCCTCCAGCCAGGCGAACAAGTCGAGATAAGGTGGGGTGAGGCTTGGCCACATCAACTCGATGTCGGTGACGTCCTTGTCTTCCAGCGCCGCTGCGGCGGTCTTTGCTAGACGCGCCGACACGCCGATGCGCAATGCGCCCATCACCAGCTTCAGCAGCGCCCAGCGGCCGGTCTCGTCGAGGGCGTCCAGCCAGCGCGCGAGCTGCACCGGCAATTGTGCCTTTCCGAGGGTGGAGAGCAGGGTCACGACATCCGACAGATGCGGGACCGCATTCGGCTTTTCCGCCTCAGGCGCCGGCCACATCAGCGCGACGGTCTCGGCGGTGTCGCCGACAAAATCTCGCGACAACGCGAACAGCACGGAATCGGTGCGTTCCGCAATCAGGGAGCGGATCACATTCGGCTTGGCGTATCGGAAAGACAGCCCGCCGGTGAGCGCCGCCAGCGCGTAGCCGCGTTCGGGGTCGGGGGTGCTCGCGAAATAATTTGTCATCAGACGCAGCTTGTTGTTGCGTCCCGGCTCGTAGGTCAGGCGGTCGAGCAGTTCGGCGAAGCGGTTCATGCCGGATTCCCGGCCTGTCCGGCGTCGGCGGTGCCGTCAGTTTCGTCCTCGTCGCCGTAGCCGACGATGTCGAGCGGGCGCGCCTTCAGCCCTTGGGTCTGGCACCAATGCACCAGCGCATCCTCCTGGCCGTGCGTGACCCAGATGTCCCTGGCGCCGGTCGCCTTCACAATCGCGCGCAAGCCATTCCAGTCGGCGTGATCGGAAATGACCAGTGGCAATTCGACCTGGCTTTGCCGCGCGCGAGCGCGTACCCGCATCCAGCCCGATGCGTAGCAGGCGACCGGATCAGGAAAGCGCCGTGACCAGACATCTTTCAACGCGGACGGCGGGCAGAGCGTAATGGTCCCGACAAGTTCGACTTTCTTTCGGTCGCGCACCAGCGGCAAATCGCCGAGATCTATGCCGCGGCTCTGGTAATAGCGGCAGATGTTTTCCATCGCGCCATGCAGATAGATCGGCTTGTCGTAACCCGCCTTGCGGATCAGTGCGATGACGCGCTGCGCCTTGCCGAGCGAATAGGCACCGACCAGATGCGCGCGCTCAGAGAACAGCTGGACCGAATGCAGGAGTTTTCCGACCTCGGCATCCGGATCGCCATGCCGGAACACCGGCAGGCCGAAGGTCGCTTCGGTGATGAAGACGTCGCACGGCACAAGTTCAAAGGAGGTGCAGGTCGGATCGGCGGCGTCCTTGTAGTCGCCAGACGCCACGATCCGCAGATTGCCGCTTTCGACGGCGACCTGCGCGGAACCCAGCACGTGTCCGGCGGGATGAAACGTGACGGATACGTCGCCCAGTTTCACTGTCTCTCCATAGCGGATTGCCTGGGTCGCGCCCGCGAAATCGGGTCCGTAGCGCAGCCGCATGATGTCGAGGGTTTCCTGGGTCGCCAGCACGGCGCCGTGGCCGGCGCGGGCGTGATCGGAATGGGCGTGCGTGATTATGGCCTTGTCGGTCGGCCGCGTGGGGTCGATATGAAAGCCACCGCGCTCGCAGCAAACGCCCGCCGGCGTCGGCAATAGAAGGTCTTCCGCTCGCATCGGCTTCAGATATGTCATAAATCCGGTTCCGCGAGACATATGGAGTAGAGTTTCCTTGCGAGGCCTTTCGTCCAGCTTCCAGTCGTCCGGCGATCTGATCGCCGACCGCCGTTTTGAATGGGCGCGCGATTGCGAGGCCAAGGGCGATCTGGCGGCTGCCGCGGACCTGATGGAACAGGCACTGGAGATTGCGCCCGGCTATGCCTCCGCCTGGTTCGCGCTCGCCGGCCTGCGCGAAAAGCGCGGCGATCCTGCCGGCGCGGTCGCAGCCTATCGTCAGGCGCGCGCCAGCGATCCCGAAGACCGGCAGGGTGCCTCGCTGCATCTGATGCGGCTGGGCGCCGAGCAAACCGCCGGAATGCCCGAGGCCTATCTGCGGGAATTGTTCGATCAATATGCGCCGGCTTTCGACACGGCGCTGCAGGGTGGCCTGGACTATCGCGCGCCGGCCCTGCTGCGGGCGGCGGTGGGAAAGGTCTGCGCCGCACGCGGACGTCCGATGCGGTTCGGATCGACGCTCGATCTCGGCTGCGGAACCGGACTGGCCGGTGTGGCCTTCCGGCCATTTGCGGATTGGCTCACAGGCGTCGATCTGTCGTCCGGCATGGTCGCCGAGGCCAAACGAAAGGTGATCTATGATCGCTTGTCGGCGGCGGAGATGGCTCAGTTTCTGACGGCAGAGGCGGCCGGCGGCGCCCTGCATCATCTGATCGTGGCAGCCGACGTCTTTGTCTATGCCGTCGATCTCGCGCCTGTTGTATCGGCCTGCATGCGTGCGCTTGACCGACAGGGGCTGCTTGCTTTCACCGTGGAAACGCATGGGGGCGGCGGAGTGATCCTGGGCGACAAGCTGCGCTATGCCCATGGGGCGGATCATGTCCGCGCCGCTTTGACCGCGGCCGGACTCGAGCCTCTCCATCTTGAACAGGCGTCCACGCGCACCGAAAACGGCGTTCCGGTGCCGGGTCTGATCGTGGTCGCGGGATCGGCCTCGACCTTGCCACGGTCGCCGTCCTAACGTCCGGCCGTGACCGCTCTCGACCGCATGCCGTCTGCACCAGAGCTTCCGGACGTGTTCCATCGCTGGTTTGCGCAGCGCGGCTGGGCGCCGCGCACGCATCAGCTGGAGTTGCTGACGCGTAGCCGCGCCGGCGCCTCGGTGCTTCTGATCGCGCCGACGGGGGGCGGCAAGACGCTGGCCGGATTTCTGCCGACCTTGGTGGAGTTGCATGACCGTGGCGCGAGGCCCCGCAAACTCGTCTCGACCGGCAAGGACGTCCGCCGCTCCGACGGCCTGCACACGCTTTACATCTCGCCGCTGAAAGCGCTGGCCGTCGACATCGCGCGCAATCTGGAAACGCCGGTCGCCGAGATGGGCTTGCCGATCCGGCTCGAGACCCGCACGGGCGACACGCCAATCTCCAAGCGCACGCGCCAGCGCCGTGATCCGCCCCACATTCTGCTCACAACCCCGGAACAGCTCGCGCTTCTGCTGGCATCCGCCGATGCGCCATTTCTGTTCGGGACCCTGAAACGGGTCGTCCTCGACGAACTGCATTCGCTGGTGACGTCCAAGCGCGGTGATCTGCTTTCGCTCGGGTTGGCGCGGCTGTTTACGCTCGCGCCCGGGCTTCAGACCATCGGCCTGTCGGCAACCGTCGCCGATCCGCGCGAACTGTGTCGCTACCTGGTGTCGCAGCCGCCGGATGGCGAAGCGCTGGCCGATCTGGTCGTCGCTACGGGCGGTGCCGAGCCGCGCCTCACCATGCTGGAGCCCGGCGACTATTTTCCATGGTCAGGCCACACCGCGCGGCATGCCTATCCGGCGATCTACGACCTGATCAAGAAGCACAAGACCACGTTGATCTTCGTGAACACTCGCAGCCAGGCGGAACTGATCTTCCGCGAATTGTGGGACATCAACGAGGACAGTCTCGGCATCGCTCTGCACCACGGATCGCTCGATGTTGCGCAACGTCGCAAGGTCGAGGAGGCCATGGTGCGGGGACGTTTGCGCGCAGTTGTCTGCACGTCCTCGCTCGATCTCGGCGTTGACTGGGGCGACGTCGATCTGGTTGTGAATGTCGGTGCGCCGAAAGGGGCCTCGCGCCTGCTCCAGCGCATCGGCCGCGCCAATCACCGGCTGGACGAGCCGTCGCACGGCATCCTCGTTCCCGCCAACCGCTTCGAGGCGCTGGAATGCCGCGCCGCCATTGATGCGGTAGCGGAACATGCGCAGGACACGCCGCCGCTGCGGACCGGGGCGCTCGACGTGCTGGCGCAGCATATTCTGGGAACGGCCTGCGGCAAGCCCTTCGATGCGGATGAATTATATGCCGAAGTGCGAGGCGCCGTTCCGTATGTCGGGCTGACGCGTGCCGATTTTGACGGCGCGGTAGATTTCGTCGCGACCGGCGGTTACGCGCTCCGCGCCTATGAGCGCTATGCCAAGATCAAGCAGGACAAGGCCGGCCGCTGGCGCGTGACCCACCCGCGTTTCGCGCAGCAATACCGCATGAATGTCGGCACCATCGTAGAATCGACCATGCTCAAGGTCCGGCTGGTGCGTTCGCGCAACAGGAGCGGGGGGCAGACCGGAATGATCGGACGCGGCGGACGCATCCTCGGCGAAGTGGAAGAATATTTTGCCGAGATGCTGAGCCTGGGCGACACCTTCGTTTTCGCTGGTGAAATCCTGCGCTACGAGGCCATGGTCGAGAACGAGATCTATGTCTCGCGCAGCAATGCCAGCGATCCGAAAGTGCCGGCCTATGCCGGCGGGAAATTTCCGCTCTCAACCTATCTCGCCGCGCGCGTGCGGGCGCTGCTGGCCGACCCCGGGCAATGGCGGGGACTTCCGGATTCCGTCCGGGAATGGCTCGATATCCAGAAATGGAAGTCTGTTGTCCCCGGGGCGCGCGAATTGCTGGTCGAGACGTTTCCGCGCAGCGGCAAATATTATCTGGTTTGCTATCCCTTCGAAGGCCGGCTGGCGCATCAGACCTTGGGAATGCTGCTGACTCGGCGGCTGGAACGGTCGAGATTGCAGCCGCTCGGATTTGTCGCCAATGAATATGCGCTCGCGGTGTGGGGATTGGGCGATGTCGGGGCGCATATCGAACGTGGCGATGTCTCGCTGGCGCAATTGTTCGATGAAGACATGCTCGGCGACGATCTGGAAGCGTGGCTGGCGGAAACCGCGCTGATGAAACGCACATTCCGTCAATGCGCCGTGATTGCGGGATTGATCGAGCGGCGGTTCCCCGGCAAGGAAAAGACCCGGCGACAGGTCACCATTTCGACCGATCTGGTTTATGACGTGCTGCGCAAGCACCAGCCGGATCATATTCTTTTGCGTACCGCGCGCGCTGACGCCGCGACCGGTCTGCTCGATATCAAGCGGCTCGGCGAAATGCTCTCGCGCATCCGGGGACGAATCGTTCATAAGCGCCTGGAGCAGGTCTCGCCGCTTGCCGTCCCCGTCATGCTGGAGATCGGGCGTGAAACGGTTTATGGCGAAGCATCCGATACGCTGCTGGCGGAGGCGGCGGACGAACTGGTGAGGGAGGCGATGAGTGGCGGAGGTGGCGGTTAGGCAGGGCGCGGAACCAGGCGAGATGATCAGGCTTGCCGGCGCGCGTCTGTGTGCCGATCCGTCCGGCATCCTGTACTGGCCGGAACAGCGGCTGCTCTGTGTCGCCGACCTGCATTTTGAAAAAGGATCGAGTTTTGCGCGCTCCGGACAATTTCTGCCGCCCTATGATACGCGAGCAACGCTTGCGCGCCTTGCGACGATGATCGCCTGTTATGACCCGCTGATCGTGATCGCGCTCGGCGACAGTTTCCACGACGGAGACGGACCCGGCCGTTTGCAGGAGGACGACCTGCAGACGTTGCGCAGATTGCAGCACGACCGCGATTGGGTCTGGATCGCCGGCAATCACGATCCCCACCCGGCTGCCGGACTTGCCGGGCGATTCATGACGCAGGTTGTCATCGGCGATATCGTGTTCCGGCACGAGCCTTCGGGCGACGGCAGTCGGCCGGAAATTGCGGGCCATCTGCATCCGAAGGCGCGGGTGCTGACGCGCGGGCGTTCGGTCAGCCGCAAATGTTTTGCAAGCAACGGACACCGCATGGTGATGCCGTCATTCGGCGCCTTTACCGGCGGTCTCAATGTCCGCAGCCGCGCTTTTGACGCCGTCTTTGGTGGCTCGGAATTCGTCGCGCATCTGCTCGGCGACGCACGGCTTTATGCCATGACAGCATCGCGCTGTCTTCCGGACTGAGACCGGATCAGTCGCGCCGGAAAACAACCGAGGCGAACCAGCCGGTAAGAAGCGCCATCAATGCGGTGCCAAGTCCGTACCAGAAGCCATGGTCGCGGGCGCTGCTGGCCACGAATTGCTCGACGCCGACCTTGACGACTTCCAGCGCCGACGCCGTTCTGGCGATATTGGCGCCATCCGCAAAAAGTTTGACTTCGACTTCGTAATTCCCGACCGGTGCTTCCGCAGGCAGGCGGATGCCGGCGCGAAACAGATTGGGCGTCAGGAAGGTCACACTGTTCGGCTCTTCAATATACAGGCCGCGTTCCTTCTTCAGCCTGATGAGGGCGTCGCGGAACAGCAGATCGGTCGGCTGCAATGCGGGCGTTTGTGGTGCGGGCACGTTGTCGAAGCCGATATCGAGGCGCTGCTGGACGCCGATGCTGGCGATCTCGTTCAGCGGCTTGTTGCTGAGCACGGCCAGATAGGACGGAGCTCCGACAAAGGTGCGGGATTCGGCGTTGGTCCAGATCCCGAAAACCCGGTCTTTCCGCCGTGTCACCATGGTCTGGCGCGGTCCGGTCACGGTCACCACAAGGTTATAGCCATTGCGGCGCGGCACGGTCGCCCCGTCGCGCTCGACCGAGCCAAACAGAACGAGCTCGGCGCCGGCGAAGCTGGACGACACCAGGACCTGGTGGCTGCTGAGTGACGAAATCAGTTTCTCGCCTGACGCCGCTTGCGGTGCGAAGAATGTCGCTGCGAACAGGGCTATGGCTGAAAAATATTTCATGAGCCACCCACCAACCGGATCGAAAACAGCTCGTTGGGCTGCACCAGCAGATCGATGGCGAAGCGCATGCCGACGCTCAGCACGAGGATTCCCAGCAGTAGCCGCAGCCGTTCGGCTTTCATGAGGGCGCCCGCACGCGCGCCGAATTGCGCACCGGTGACGCCGCCCACCATCAGGATCAAGGCCAGCATGGCATCCACCAGGTGATTGGTGGTGGCATGCATGATCGTGGCCGAGCCCATGGTGACAAGGGTCAGGACTGTGGAAGTGCCGATGACCGTCGCGGTCGACACGCGCAGAAAATAGATCAGCATGGGCACCAGCAGGAACGCACCGCCGATGCCCAGAATGGCGCCTACGAATCCGATGATCAGCCCGATGATCCAGACCGGGATAGCCGAGACGTAGATTTTCGAGCGTTTGAAACGAACCTTGAAGGGCAGCCCGTGAATCCATGTGTGACTGCCCGGACGCCGCAGCACGACGGGCTTGCCTTGGTAGGTGCGGGCGATCGCGCGGATCGCCTCCACGACCATCAGGCCGCCGACCGCGCCGAGCAGCACGACGTAAGAGACGGCGATCAGCAAATCCAGCATGTCGGCCGATCGCAGCCAGGTGAAGAGCCATACGCCGAGTGCGGTGCCGAGAATGCCGCCCGCCAGCAGCATCAGCGCGAGCGGCAGATCGACCGCGTTCCGGCGCCAATAGCTGATGGCCCCCGATGCCGACGATGCGGCGATGTGGCTTGAAACCGTGGCGACCGAGACCGCCGGCGACACGCCGATGAAGATCAGCAGCGGGGTCATCAGAAACCCGCCGCCGATCCCGAACATGCCCGAGATGAAGCCCACCGCCAGGCCCATGGCGAGCACCAGGAAAATGTTCACGGGCAGATCGGCGATCGGGAGATAAATCTGCACGGGCAGGACCAGCCAGTTGAAAGCTTGTCGACGTCAACTCGCAGCGCAAAACGGCAAGGTCGCGGCGTTCGGGCACCCTGCGACACCGCGTTCTGTCCATCCCTACAGGATCGTCCTGAAGAGTCGATGAATTTGTGGAAATAGGCGCCTTTCGGCGCGATAAATTACGACGGCGTGACGCGCATTGACGTGCCGGTCTTCTTCTTTTTGGCAGGGCGCGGGTCGGTGCCGCTTACGGGGCCGTCCCAGCCGCCGGGCGGCGCCTTGACCGTGACGGCGGCCTCCGGCTGCGGCTTGGCGACGAAGGTCTGGATCGCAAGTTTCGCGGCCATGAGCGAGCCTTGATCTAGCCGGGTCGCAACATCATCGCGCTTGCTCGCCGAGTCACGGTCTCCCTGGGCCGCAGCGAGCGCAAACCATTTGTAGGATTCAGCCAGATTCTGCTCGACCCCCACGCCCCGGGCAAACAGGATACCGAGATTATGCTGGCTGTCGGCGGTGCCGTGTTCTGCGGCCTTGCGGAACCATGTCGCGGCGGTTTTGTAGTCCGGCTTCCCATCGATGCCTTCGGCGTAGAGGACGGCGAGATTGTGCATCGCCTTGGCGTTGCCTTTTTCCGCCGCCGAGACGTAGAGCTTGCGCGCTGTCTCGAGATTCTTTTTGACCCCTTGGCCTTTTTCGTAAAGCCCGCCCAGCCGGAATTGTGCCGGGGCGAGTCCGGTTGCGGCGGCGCGCTCCAGCCAGCGCACGGCCTCGGCGGTATTTTGCGCGACACCGCGGCCGTCCAGATGCCGCATTGCGATTTCGTATTCGGCGCCGGCGTCTCCGTTCAGCGCGGCCTGTCGCAGCGGTGCTGGCAACCGATCGGAGATGGCGGGGCGGGAATCCGCGGGTGTCGGTGTGGCAGCGGGGACAGCCGGCGCAGTGCGCGAGGTCACCGAACCCGTCACGGCGACATCGTTCGTAGGCAGCGTTGCAATATTGCCGAGACTTGGGGGCGCGGGCGCGACCTTGGTCTCCGGCAACAGCAGACCTGACGGCGGCATCGCGGAGAACATGTTGCCCGTTCCGGACTTCGCTTTTTCTTCGGCTTCCTCTTCCGCCAGCATCTTCTCTTCAATGCCGGGAGGGGGATCGGTGAGGACGACGCCGACGTCGCCCTGGGCGAAGGGATCGAGCATCCGCACCGCTACATGTAGTGTCGCGATCACCGCCAGCACGGCGCTGCCGCCGACGATCAGCGCACGCACCCGCTGCCCGATCGTCTTGGCCGGTGTCTCGGCCGCGGCCTCGTCTCTCGCGGCGGTCTCGCCGGCGGCGGAGGGCGCGGCGGCCTGGGCGGCGCGGCGGGCGGCGGCGATGAAATTGGTCGGCGCGGCCTCGGGCGAGCCGGGCTGGCCGGGCGCCAGCGCGGCTTCCGAAGCGGCGATCCGCTCGGCCGCGCTCGCCTTCGGGCGCATGCGCGGGGTGCCGGAGCCGGGCTCGAGCGGGAAATCCGGCGGCAGATTGGGATTGATGGGCTCGCGCGCCTGCGCGGCCGGCGGCATCGGGCGCGGCTTTTCGCGCGGGGGAGATGCCGCGGGTGCGGGCGGATAGCTTGCCGCCGGGGCCGGCGGATAGGCGGGAGTGTCCGCCATCGCCTTCGGCGCGGACGGCAGGGACGGCCCGGGCGCCGGGGTGAAGACGGGCGCGGCGGCGTCCGGCAAGGGCGTGCGCGCGGGCATCGGCGGCATGGCCTGCGAAAGAGCGGCGGACGGCGCGGGTGTCGGACCGCCCTGGATGCCGGTCTCGATCACTGCCAGGCGGTCGACCACGAGGCCGAGCGTGCCGTGCAGGGCTTCCAGCGTGTCCTGGGTGCGGTCCAGTTCGCGCTTGAGGTTGCTGACATTGCTGCCGGATTCCGCGCCGCCATAGAGGCCGGCGGGCGTGCCTTGCAATTCGTCGATGCGCGATTTCAGCTCGCCGAAGCCGCGCTCCAGCGCGCCCAGCACCGGCAGGTCGGAAATGCGTTTTTCCAGCGAGGTCAGCGCCTCCGGCCCAAAACCGCCGGCATTGGTCGCCACGCGGTCGACCTTGGCGGCCAGCCCGCGCACTTCCTCGGCCAGGCCCGCCAGCGTGTCGTTGGAGGCGACATGCGAGACGATGCCGCGCAACGCGGTGATGGTCGCTTCAAGCTGCTGCAGCGTCGCCGGATCGGTCTGGGTGACGGCGAGCTGGTCGATCTTGCGGGTGAGCCCGCGCACGGCCTCCTCGAAGCCGACCAGGCTTTCCGCCGGCGTCAGCGTGCGCAGCGCCTCGCGCACATCGGCGAGGCCGCGCTCCATGTTGGCGATGGTGGCGGGATCGACGCCGGCCATGCGGCTCTGGTCGATGCGTTCGCCGAGATTGCGCACCTCCGCTTCCAGCGCGTCGAGCGCGCGGCGCGGCATGGCCTCCATCAGGGTGCGGCCGATCTCGTTGAGGTCCTTGCGCAATTCGGCAATGGCGGCGCTGAAGCCGTCGTTGCGATGCAGGCTCTCGATCTGCGAGGTGATGCCCTGAAGCTGGCGCTCGAGCCCGGACAGGTCGAGGCCGGGCGCAAGCGGGGCCGGCGCATGGCCCTGTGGCGGGGCGTAATACGACGGCGGCGCATAGGCCTGCGGCACGGGATAGGCGTAAGCCTGCGGCGGTGGGGGCGGTGCGTAATCGGGGCGCTGCAGGGCGGGTTGCAAGGGCGGCGCGGCGGGATCGAGCTCCAGCGCATGCTGACGGGCGGAGATTTCTGCCACCGCCTGGTCGAGCCCTTGCGACCAGTCTGAGCGTGGCGGCATGGGCGGCATGGGCGGCAGGGCGGCGGGCGGATAAGGCTGCGGGTAGGCGGCCTGCGGCTGCGGATAGCCGTGCGGCCAGGGCTGCGGCGGATAGGGCGCAAAACCCTGCGGCGGCACCGCCATCTGATCGAGACGGCGGTCAAGCCGCTGAATGGACTCGATAAATCGCGGGTCCTGCGCCGGATTCCAGGGCCGATGCTGCATCTCATGCTGCGCAGCATGAGGTGCAGCATGATGCGGCGGGTAATGCGGCTGCGGCCAGGGTTGCGGCTGGACGCCGTATTCGGCGGCGCGCTCGATGATGGCCTGGTCGAGCCATTGCCCGACCGGCATTCCGGCGCGGCGCGCGGCCTCCCGTGCGGTGTCGCGGGCGTCGCGCCGCACACCTTTCACATTCCACGGGACGCGTTGCTTCATGCGCTCTCACCCAGTACCGGCGAGGACAAGGCCCGGAAAAGCCTTGAGGAACCGTCACGTCCTGAAACGTGGTGTGCAGCCGCGAACGGTCCCGCCCCCGCACGCCACTTTGTTCGGATCAGGGTAAATAAGCGGTTAAATTCGCGGGGTTGCGCGTTATTCCACGCGGCCGTCGTGGCATTTGCGCCGCTTGTTAAGACGCCTCGCGTAAGCTTTTGCGATTCAGGGACGTTTCCGGGGAGCCTGCAATGCCGAGCTACACCGCGCCAGTCGACGACGTGCTGTTTCTGCTCAACGATGTGTTCCACATCGAGCGCCAGAACAATCTTCCGGGCTTTGCCGACGCCACACCAGATGTAGTGGAAGCAATCCTCGTAGAAAGCGGGAAGCTCTGCAGCGAGGTGCTTGTTCCTCTCAATGCTCGCGGCGATGTTCAGGGATGTACGCGCCACGACGACGGACGCGTCACCACGCCGGACGGATTTAAAGAGGCGTACAAGCAGCTGGTCGAGGGCGGCTGGGTCGGGCTGTCATCCCCCGTCGAATATGGCGGGCAGGGGCTGCCGGCGACGCTCACCGTGATCGTCAACGAATTTCTCGCCTCAAGCAATCTCGCCTTCTCGATGTATTCCGGACTGGTGCAGGGCGCGGTCGCCGCGATCCTGGCGCATGCCTCGGACGAACTGAAAATGAAATTCCTGCCGAAGATGGTGGAAGGCACCTGGGCCGGCACCATGAACCTGACCGAGCCGCATTGCGGCACCGACCTGGGCCTGCTGCGCACGAAAGCCGTGAAGCAGCCGGACGGCTCCTACAAGATCTCCGGCACCAAGATTTTCATTTCCGGCGGCGAGCAGGACATCACCGAGAACATCATCCATCTCGTGCTTGCGCGCATCGAAGGCGCGCCGGCCGGCACCAAGGGCATCTCGCTGTTCATCGTGCCCAAGATGCTGGTCAACGACGACGGCTCGCTCGGTGCGAAGAACGGCGTGTCCTGCGGCTCGATCGAGCACAAGATGGGCATCCACGGCAATTCCACCTGCGTGATGAATTACGATCAGGCCACCGGCTATCTCATCGGCACCGAGAACAAGGGCCTCAACGCCATGTTCGTGATGATGAACGAGGCGCGGCTCGGCGTCGGCGTGCAGGGGCTGGCGCTCTCCGAGGTCGCCTACCAGAACGCCGTCACCTACGCGAAAGAACGCTTGCAGGGCCGCGCGCTGACGGGTGCGAAATTTCCCGACAAGCCGGCCGATCCCATCATCGTGCATCCCGACGTGCGCCGCACGCTGCTCACCATCCGCGCCTTCAACGAGGCCGCGCGCGCCTTCGTGATCTGGACCTCGCTGTTCGGCGACATCTCGCATCGCTCAAGCGACGCCAAGGAGAAGCAGCACGCCGACGACCTGATGGGCCTGCTCACCCCGGTGCTGAAGGGCGTGCTCACCGACATCGGTTTTGCCAATGCGGTGAACGCGCAGCAGATGTATGGCGGCCACGGCTATATCCGCGAATGGGGCATGGAGCAGTTCGTGCGCGATGCCCGCATTCCCATGATCTACGAGGGCGCCAACGGCATCCAGGCGCTGGATCTCGTCGGCCGCAAATTGCCCAAGGACGGCGGCCGCGCGCTGCAGGCCTTCTTCGCCGAGGTGCAGGGCTTCCTCAACGACCACAAGGACGACGCCGGCCTGAAGCCCTATCTCGCGGGCGTCAACGCCTCGCTCGGCCATCTGCAGCAGGCCACCATGTGGTTCATGCAGAACGCGATGGCGAAACCCGACAATGCCGGCGCCGGCGCCACCGACTACATGCACCTCTTCGGCCTCGTCGTGCTCGGCTATATGTGGCTGCGCATCGTCAAGGCCGCGAACGAGAAGCTGGCCGCGGGCGCTGCCGGGCGCGAGGACGCGTTGAAAAACAAGCTGATCGTCGCGAAATTTTTCGTCGAGCGCATGCTGCCGGAGACCGGCGCGCATCTGGCGCGGATTCAGGCGGGGGCGGGGAGTGTGATGGAGCTGGAGATGGAGGGGTTTTAGGTTTGTGTCGGCCCAGCTTTATGTTGATTGTTCTGAGATCAGTCTTCAGCTTCCTCGAAATAGTCCAAGTCGATTTTCTTAATGTGCACGGTTCGCTCAATGCGAACTCCAACATCATATTGAATCATCAACTCGCCCAGCTTTTTGCCATCTATCAAAATGATCTTCTGCGGAACTTGTTCCGCAAACTGGTAGGCGCCTGACGTGAATGCGCTAGTTGTAATAAAGACCCCTTTGGTCGCGCCTTCGCCGGCGAGCGCACCCGCGAACTGTTGGATCATGGGGCGACCTACGGTATTGTCGGATGAATAGCGCTTTGCTTGTAAATAAACCGCGTCAAGACCAAGAACGTCCTCGTTTACTACGCCGTCTATCCCGCCGTCGCCCGTACTTTTGAGGCGGGTCCTAACAGACTCTCTTGAGCCGCCGCCGTATTTCATGGCGACAATCAGATCTACAACAAGATTCTCAAAAAATGTCGGCGAAAGGCCAACTATCCGTTCCAACAAATCGCTTTTGAGCTTTTCAGTAATAACTTTCTCTGCTTCCTCGATTGCATCATCTGGCGTTGACGTATCATTTGTTGCCGGTGGAAGCGATTTCCCGCTTTCCTCTTCAGATTCTTGCGCAGGCTTAGGTGTTTGGAATGCCACAAACTCCGGAAACTGATTTAGGACTTTTGTGGTTATAGTTTGCGGATTTTGTTCAAGAAGCTTCTTGCCTCGCTCCGTAATCATGAAATGCGCGCGCCGAGTATTTTTGAGGGCACCAGCCTTCGCCAAAAATGTTCGCGCCCAATGAATTCGGTTCGCTAAAAGCGTTTGTTTCCCGCTCGGCAGCATTTCTGCTCTGTCTTGCTGTGATAAGTTGAATTCGTCTGCCAGCGATTTGATTGCTTCCCCAATTCTTTTTTCCGTTCCATCTTGGGCATAGACAAGCAAGGGGCGCATAAACGCTTGAAAGCCAGGTACTGACATGTAGGTCAAAATCCGCTCTTAAAATTGGCCTATCGCATTCCAACTACAAGGCGTCTGGGTTCCAGCTTGAAGCAAGATACCAAAACAAGCGTAGGCTGGCTAAACCTAAGTTCACCTCACGATACTGGCGGGGGAATTCCAATTTTGATAATATGTTACTATGACTAAGCACAGCCTTGAAATCCTGCTTGAACGCATTGCCTCCTGGCCGGATGAGGCACAGGACGAATTCGTGAAATCGCTCGCCGACATCGAGCGCAGGCATGCCGGTGTCTATAAACTCAGCGATGACGAACGCGCTGCCGTGCGGCGCGGGCTGGCGGATATGCGCGCCGGACGGTTGGCAAGCGATGAGGCCGTGACGGCCTTGTTCAGCCGCTACGGTGTATGAAAGTCCGTTATACCGAGACCGCACTCGCCGAGCTTGAGGACATTTTTCGTTATCTGTTCGAACGCAACCCGGCGGCGGCCAGGGCCGTCGCCGCGCGCGTCAAGGATATTGCAACGCTGCTGGCGGAGTATCCCCTTTTCGGCCACGAAGCCAACGAGCCGGGGGTGCGTATCGCCTCGCTGGTGCGATATCCATTCCTGATTTTCTACACGGTGAGCGCAGACGAAGTCGTTGTCCTCCACGTGCGCCATGCGGCGCGACTGTGGCCGTGGGAGGAGTGAGCTTAAAGCATCTCCGGCTTGAATCGCTTCCGCAAACTCATCTCCCGCCCCGCCACCATGAACTGCCCGTCGCCCTGATAGTGGATGGTGCGCGGATATCTTGGCGTCTTCGCCGCATGCGCGGCCACCACCTCAAACACGAAGAAATTGTATTTCTTCACCAGCGTCGTATCGGTGAGCACGCATTCCAGGCTCACCGGGCATTGCGAGATCAGCGGCGCTGTCACCTGCGCGCCCGCCACCGGCGTGAGGCCGAACTTTTCGAACTTGTCGGTGTCGGCGCCGGAGCAATTGCCGATGTCCACGACCGTCTTTGCGATGTCCACGGTCGGCACGTTGATCGTGCATTGCCGGCTGTTGCGGATCATCCCGAAGGAGTGATTGCCCTCCGCGATCACGCAGCCGATGAGCGCGGGCGTGAACTCCATCACCGTGTGCCAGCCCATGGTCATGATGTTGGACGCTCCCTTGTGGTGGGAAGAGACCAGCACCACCGGCCCGGGCTCGAGATAGCGCCGGGCCTCGGAGACGGGAAAATTTTGCTTTGCGTAGGTTTTCATGGCCGGCCCGCCTTTCGTCACCCTCCTGTTGCGGGGAGGGTCGCCGGACCCAAGCGTAGCGAAATCAGGCGGGCGGCGGTGCCGGAATCATACGTCCAGCTCCGGCGGAATGCGCCCGGCGCGGAACAGCACCTTCGGCTCCTCGTCGTAATCGCCGGTGTCGGGATCGCCGGTATTGGCCAGCACCACCACGCCGGTCCTGCTCTGCGCCAGGCGCTCGGCCACGCGCTGCGCCGCCCGCTCGGTCTTGTGGGCGGAGGGCGGGTCGGCCTTCAGCCGCGCGCCGCGGCCGGGCTGGAACGACTGCACGATATAGACGGTCTCGGTGACCATGCGGGATCGGCCTTGCGGGTTGCCGCTCAGCTCACATCACGGTCGGGATGCGCTGGCCGGTCTGCTTGCTGATCTGCATCTGGCATTCCTTCTCGGTGCCCCAGACCTCGGTCATGATCGTGCCGGAGGCCTTGCGGCCATACCAGCCGGTCTTGATGCCAAGGCGCGCGGCCTCGACGGGATTGATGAGCTGGGCGGTGAGGTGTTCCATGAAAACTCCGGTGCGGGATGTGCAGGTTTGCGTGCGGGGCAGGATGCGAAAAAGCCCGGCGACAAGCCGGGCCTTGAAAGCGTCAGGACTTCACCGGCGCAACCGGGACATCGGCGGGCGCGGTGACGGGAACGGGCGCCACCGGCTCCGAAACGGGCGTATTGCTCATGGCATGTCCTTTGAGAGGCGCGCGCTGCAAGGAGGTCGATGCAGACGCGGCCTGTCGTCATCTAACCGGCAAATGCCAAAGCACAAGGCGCGGGCGCGAATATAGTCGGGATTGTCCCCGGTGCGCGTCCGCCTCAGCGATGCGAGTCCGGCGGCGAGGTGGGATAATCCCAGATGCTGAGCAAGGGCTTTTGCGGCTCGTCGTCCTCCGAGCAGAATTCCGAGCAATAGAACCGCTCGGCGCGGAACTTGCTGGAGCGCACCTCGTCGAGCGACCGGCCGCAGCCGGCGCAGCGGAAACCGCGCATGGAAAAGATCCTTCTTGCGAGTGTTCTTGTTGCGAGTGTTCCTGGGCGCGCTGGCGTCGGCTGGCGTGGGCTCTCAATGCGCGGGGCGGGCGGGAGGTTCCGGTTCCCCGCCGCAACATTTGCCCGGCCTGTGCGTTGATGCGGCGGAGATGAGGGAGAGCGACATGGCGCGCAAATATTCCCGCGCGGCGTCGAAGGACGTGGAACGCGCGATGAAGAAACGCAAGAAGGGCACGCTGCGCAGCGGCCGCAGCAGGAAGAAGGTGACCAGCCGCAAGCAGGCGATCGCCATCGGCCTGTCGGAGGCGCGCGCCAAGGGCAAGAAAGTGCCCAAAAGCAAGTCCCGCAAAACTGCGAAACGCAAGTGACAAAACCGGACAGGCGGGCCGGGGCCGCGCAACTAGCTAGAACGCCCCCGCCAGCTCCCTTGCGCCGGGATTCTGCGCGTAGCGGTCCATGCGGGCGTCGATGTCCGCGATCAGT
This sequence comes from Pseudorhodoplanes sp., assembly GCA_022843165.1. GTDB lineage: Bacteria > Pseudomonadota > Alphaproteobacteria > Rhizobiales > Xanthobacteraceae > Pseudorhodoplanes. The sequence continues at coordinate 279,311 of JALHOD010000002.1, read as the reverse complement.
CTTGCCACCGTGCCGGTGCGGCGCGCGATCGGATTGCGCTCGTAGCCGCGCTGCTGGAAGAAATTCGCGGTCGGCACGATCTCTCGCAAGGCCGGCGGCATCAGCACCATGTCGATGCCGTTGCCGTCGCCGGTGAAATTCATCAGCTCCAGCTCGGCGCCGGTGAGCGGGCGCTTCACCCCGCGCGTGCGCGCGAACAAGACCGAATTCAGGAGCTTCTGCGTCTGCAGCAGCGGGCCGATGTCGCGGTCGAGCAGGATGGCGTGCAGGCCGAGGCCTTCCGGCGTCTCCGCCAGCTTGTCCTTCGCGGCCCAGTTCTTCGGCACCGTGCGGCTCTGCGCGATCATTTTCCGCAGGGTCTCGATCTTGCGCACCAGCGCCGCTTTGGCCGCGCTCTCGCGCGCAGACGCCTTCTGCGCCAGCACGCGCACAAACTCTTCGCCATGCTCGGCCAGCAGCGAGACGCTGTTGGTGGCGAGCAGCTGGTTGTAGCCCATGGCGGGCGAGATCGCGCGGCTCTCGGGTTTCGCCGGATTGACACCGGCCTGCATGTCATAGGTTCCGCCGCCGCCGGTCTCGAACGCATAGACGCGGATGATCTGCTCGCGCGTGAGGCCGGCGGCGAGCGCTGTCTGCGCATAGGCGCGCTTGAAATCGCGCTCGCTGGCGGGCCGCTCGGGGACGAAATCATAATGCATGCGGGCGTGTCGCAGGAAATCCGCCATCACCGGAATCGGCTTTTTCGGCGGGATGGTCTCGTCGCGGTCCGGGATCGAGGGATCGACTGGCCGCGGCGGACCGGCATAGACCGGCGGCTGGGTGAGCACATAATCCTCGCGCGTCACCGGTTCGCCGCTGCGGCGCTTCTGCGCGCGCAGCTTTCGTTTCCCGGCGATGGCCGTCCAGTAGGCTTCGCTCTCGGCGAGGAACGCCTGGCGCGCGCGGGTGTAGTCGTCGAGCTGTCTTTGCAAGGCGGGCGAGAGCTTTGGCGCCTGCGCCTGCGCGAGGGGCGCGGCGAGTCCGATAACGATCAGCGCCATGAGGATGCGGTTCATCGGAATTGTGTCACCGTCCAGAGCAGGCCCATGAGCAGCGGCTGATGCAGCAGATACACGACCAAAGAATGGCGGCCGGCCAGACATAACGCGCGGGTGGCGGCGGAAGAGGGCTGCCAGCGCGGCCATCTGTCCGGCGGCACCAGCCGCGCGGCGGCGATGCCGAGCAGCACATAGCCGAACCACGGCAGCAGCGGATTGTAGTCGTTGGACGGGATGACGTCCTGCGCCAGTCCGAGCCACACCCAGCCGAGGCCGTTGAACATCGGCGACGCCAGAAGCGGCGGCACGGCGACGCAGGCCATGCCGGCGGCGATGACGGCGATCACCGGCACACGCAGGAAGGCCAGCCCGAGCACGCTCGAAACCGCGATGCAATGCAGGATGCCGAACCAGATGATGCCGTCGGGATCGGCGAAGGCGCTGAGCGCGGTGATCGCCGCAGCGGCGGCGACGATCATCGCCAGCCGGCGCAGGAAGAGCTTTGGCTTCACGCCGTTGCGATGCGCCAGCACCAGTCCGACGCCCACCAGCGCCAGAAAGCTCGCGGCGATGGCGCGCGCGAACAGGATCCAGACCGCGTGTTCGGTGACGCCGAGATCGGCGAGGCCGAAGAATTCCAGGTCCCAGAAGAAGTGGTAGATCGCCATCGCCAGCAAGGCGAGGCCGCGCATCAGGTCGACGAAGGGGATGCGCAAAGGCAGCGGGGCGGGGGCCAGCATGGTTCGGAAGCTTTCTCACCCGCGTTGTGCCGGATGTGGCAAGAGCATCCCATGTCGCGCGATTCACATGCCAGGACAACTGACAAGACAACAGCCGCCGTGATCGGCGGCGGCCCGGCCGGGCTGATGGCGGCGGAAATGCTGGCCGACGCGGGCGTTGCGGTCACCATTTATGACCGCATGCCGTCGCTCGGCCGCAAGTTCCTGATGGCCGGGCGCGGCGGGCTCAATCTCACCCATACCGACGAGATCGAGCGTTTTCTGTCGCGCTACGGCGCAGCGGCCGACCATTTGCGCCCGGCAATTGCGGCGTTTTCGCCGGATGCCCTGCGGGCCTTCAGCGAACAGCTCGGCCAGCCGACCTTCATCGGCACCAGCGGGCGCGTGTTTCCGAAGGACATGAAGGCTTCGCCGCTGCTGCGCGCCTGGCTGCGGCGGCTGTCCGGCAAGGGCGTGAAGGTGGCGCTGCGCCACACCTGGACCGGCTGGGACGCGCAAGGCCGTCTTCTGTTTGTCGACGGTGCGGGCGCGGCCAGGACAATTCAGGCCGACGCGGCCGTGTTGGCGCTGGGCGGCGCAAGCTGGCCCAAACTCGGTGCCGACGGCGGCTGGGCCGGCATCCTTCAGCGCGACGGCATCGCGGTCTCGACGCTGCGCCCGTCCAATTGCGGATTTCTGGCGGACTGGTCGGACCTGTTCCGCGACCGTTTCGAGGGCCAGCCGCTGAAACGCATCGCGCTGTCCTTCGCCGGCCAGACGCTGCGCGGCGAGGCGATGATCGCGCGCAGCGGCCTCGAAGGCGGCGGTGTCTATGCCTTGTCGTCGGCGTTGCGCGATGCGATCGAACAGACCGGCGCGACGACCCTGACGATCGACCTGCTGCCCGATGCGCCTCTCGACGAACTGACGCGCAAACTGGGCGCGCCGCGCGGCAAGCAATCGCTCTCGACGTTTCTCCGCAAGGCCGCAAGTCTGTCGCCGGTCGCCATCGGCCTCGCGCAGGAGGTGTCGCGCGGCAAACTCGCCGCGCTGGCCCCCGATGCGATGGCGTCGCTGTTCAAGGCACTGCCGGTCAAGCTCACCGGCGTTGCGCCGATCGACCGCGCGATTTCCACCGCCGGCGGGGTCGCGTTCGGCGAGACCGACGAAAACTTCATGCTGCGAAAAAAGCCCGGTGTGTTCGTGGCGGGCGAGATGCTGGACTGGGACGCGCCGACCGGCGGTTATCTGCTGCAGGCCTGTTTTGCGACGGGTATGGCGGCGGGGAGAGGAGCAGCGTCATGGCTTGGGCGCTGACGTCGTCATGGCCGTAACGCGCCCGCGATGACGCAGACGATGTGGCTCTCCGGCTGTCATTCGACCGCCGTTTCGCCAGCCAGTTGTCGAAGAAGAAATGCCTCGGTCCGACGGCAGGCACCTGGGTGCGGTGAGATTGCCGACAAAAGCCCGCCGTGTTCATCAGCTTGCCCCGGCCGGCGGAGATGAAGAGCCAGCCCAGCAGGATGTGCCCGGCGAGATTCACGGTATCGGCCGAGTTCGCCGGCGTTTAGCGAGAATTAACTTCAATTCCATCGCGGATAGTTCTCCAGCCGCGATTTGTAAAATTCTTGAGCTTTTGAACCTAACAATTATCCGAGGAAAAATGGCCGCTGCCGTCTTGTCCCGGACGCGCTCCATTGATCCGAAAAAGGATAAACGGGGGGCGTTGCGCCGCGGGGCGCGATGTGTGGTGCCGTGGAATATCTGACCGGTCCGCTTGATATCGCGCAGCGTGCGCCACGCAACAGCACCACCCTCGACCGGATCGCAGCCGCGCCTTCGGTCATTCCCGATCTGCCGGATAATCTCCCGGTCCTGGTGCTGGGGGGCTCGCCGCCCGATCTCGCCGACATCGTTTGGTCGACAGATGCGCGGTCGCCTTTTTCCGCCATCGTCCTGCTCGATCGTGCCGGGCCCGCCGATCTGGCTGCGGTTCTTGACAGCGCCGAAGATCCCGCTTTGCCAATCGCCGATTTCAGCGGAGCGCACTATCTCCGGCACGATTTCACCGCTGCGGTTCTCGATCGTTCATCGGTCGCGGACATGAAGCGATGCTTTTCGCCGATCTGGCGCCGTCTTGGCGATCTGCCATTCCATGCCGACCTCGACGACCGCGCCGATCTGATCATTCTGAGGCTCGCCTATTCGCGCGCCTCCGCCATCGAAGCCCGCTTCGCCGCGGATTCGACATTACTGGTCGAGTATCCGTTGTTGGGGCGAAGTGCCGATCTGCGGCGGCGGCTGGAGGCGATGGCCGATTGCGATCTGTTGCGCCGGACACATTTCACTCGCACGCATGTCTGCGGCAAGTGCAATTCCTCGCGGCTTCACACCTATGAAGCCTGCCCGGATTGCGGCGGCAGCGATCTGCATGACGAAGCGGTGGTGCATCATTATTCCTGCGGCTGGCAGGAACCGGAATCGCGTTTTGTCCAGGATCACCAACTCGTCTGTCCGAAATGCCGCCATGAATTGCGCCATTACGGCGTCGATTACGACAAGCCCGGGGTCGTTGCCGTCTGTCACGGTTGCGGTGTCAGCAATTCGGAGCCGGTCGTCAATTTCGCCTGTCTCGATTGTTCGGCCGTCACCGGAAGCGAGGATGCCACGGCGATCGACTGGTATCATTACCATGTCACCGAGGAAGGCCTGCGGGCGCTTCAGGAGGGCCGGCTGCCCAACTTGCATGTAGAATCCATGCTCAATGGACATTCCCGCGCGTTTTCTGCGAGGGAATTTCGGTTGATGGCGTTGGCGTCCATGAAGGTAGCGCAGCGTTACGATCGCCCGTTCGCGATTGCCCGGCTGTGGGTCGACAATCTGGACGCGCTTATCCGCGAGCATGGGCGGATGCGGGTTCACTCCGGGTTTCAGCTTGCGATCGACGTGATCGTCGAGACACTGGCGGACAGCGATTTTGTGACCGCCGACGACGATTCGGCGTTTTTGATCGCCTTTCCCGAGACGGCCGGGCACGACGCAGCCAGTGTGATGGAGCGCTTGACCCGGACGCTAGCCGAAAAAGTCGCGCTGCCGTTCGATCTCAAGGCCCGTATTGCCGAGCGCGGCGCGGCCGCCGAGCTGGTGCCGGAAGGCTGAGGTCATGCAGTCGCTCTCATTTCTTGGTTCGCTGGACATCACGGGTCTCGTCTTCCTGTTCTGGTACACCACATTCTTGGAGATCCCCCGTTATCTGGTCGGAGCCTTTGCCGTTGTCACCGCCGCGCTCTGGAGCCCACCGCGCAGATGCGGTGAGACCGGTCTCACCATCAGTGTGGTGCTGCCGGGCCATAACGAGGCGAATTCGCTGCGTGTCTGCGTCGAGGCGCTCACAGAGCAGACGGTCGCCGCCGACCGCAGCCGCATGCAGATCATCGTGGTCGATGACGGCTCGACCGACCGGATGACCGAGGTCGCGCGCGAGCTGCTCGGCGAAGGCAAGATCGACCGGGTTCTACGGCTGGAGCATCGCGGGGGCAAAAGCGCGGCGGTGAATTTCGGCCTCACTGCATGCACCGGAGACATTGTCGTGATCGCGGACGTCGACACGTCGTTCGATCGCGACGCTTTCGCCATCTTGCTGAGCTACTTTTCCGATCCCCGCGTGGGCGCGGTCGGCGGCGACATCGCCGCGCGCAACGCATTCGCCACCCTTATCACCCGTCACCAGACCATCGAATATGCGATCGGTCTCTCGCTGGGGCGCCGGATCGGAGACATGTTCGGCACGCTGCCCATCGTGTCCGGAGCCTTTGGCGCCTTCCGCCGTTCCGCTCTGGACAGCGTCGGCGGTCAGGATGTCGAGGTCGGAGAGGATGCAGATCTTACAATGAAACTGCGCCGGGCGGGCTGGCGGATTCGCTTCGCGCCCGAAGCGCATGCCTTGACCCTGGTTCCCGAAACCGTTCCCGCGCTGATCGCGCAGCGGCTGCGCTGGGATCGGGGGCTGGTGACGATCTGGTTGCGGAAATTCCGTGGTGCGACCGATCCGCGTGCCGCGATATTCAGTATCAAGGAAGTGGCGACATTCGCCGACGTCGTGGTGTTCCAGATCCTGCTGGCGCTGGCGTTTCCGGTCTATCTTGTCTGGTTATTCTATCACTTCGGCGAGTTCAGCGCGGTCATCATCGGGGCAACCCTGGCCGGATATGTGGTCCTGGATCTGCTGGCTTTCGTCGCCGCCGCTGCAATAGGTCTCAGGCGGCCTTTGCGGCTGCTGCCCTATCTTCCGTTGCACAGCGTTCTTCAGGTCTCGCTGATGCGGATTGTTCGTCTGGTCGCCATCGTGCAGGAACTCGTCTTTCGCAGTTCGTATCGTGATCCTTACGTTCCGGCACGAGTGATGCAGCAAGTGGAGAGAGTGTAATGCGCCGTCTCAAATTGCGCCGCGTCCCGGACACGTTGCAGAACCAGACCCGCTCGCACCGCCTTGCGATTGCGCGGACGGTCTATCTCGCCGGCCTGGCCGGGCTCGCGATCTGGGTGGGCGATCTGTTCTTTGGCGGCATGCTCTACCTGCGCAGCGAGGGGCTGGTGCTGGGCGAGCCGGGCGTCATCGCGGCGGAGTTTCCGGTCACCGTGCGGGATGTCGTGGTGCGTGAGGGCGATATGGTGCAGAGCGGACAAGTGGCGGTCGTCGTTTCTTCCCAGAGCGTAGCGGAACGCATCGCGAACCTCGCTACGGAACTGGCGACGCGCGAGACGCGGGTCAGCGAACTGAGAATCCGCACGCAGATGATCAATTCAATCACCGAGGCCGCCGAGAACCGGCAACGCGTGGCCAGCGACGCGCGCAAGGAACTGGAATCACTACTGCAGCGCGGATTTCTCTCGCTGGACAAGCGGACGGCCGCGGTCGAAAGCGAGTTTCGCAGTCAGCAGGAGCTTGAGAAACTGCGCGCCGAAAAGCGGGGCGCGGAAAGCGAGATCGAAACGCTGAAAGCAAGCTTTGCGCTCGCTGAATCAGCGATCTCTGATCTGCGGCGTCTTTATGATGAGGGGCGCATGCGCGCTCCGATCGACGGCGTGGTCAGCCGGCTGGCGGCCGACCGCGGGGCCGTGGTGCGGGCCGGCGATCCGCTGATCGAGATCTACGGAAAGCAACGATTTGTGCTGGCTTATCTTCCCACCGGCGGGCTTTATGACGTGGCTCCCGGCGACCGGGTGAAAGTCAAAGCCGGCTTCAGAACATTCGAGGGCGTTGTGACTCGCATCGAACCGGTCGCGGCGGCGCTGCCGCGCGAGTTTCAGCAGGCCTTCAAGCCGGTCGAGCGGCAGCAAGTGATTCGGGTCGAATTCGCAGGCAGCGAGACGCCGCCGTTGTTCGCAAAAGTGAAGCTGAGGTCTCCGGATGTCCTGCCGTCCTGGATGACGAAGGTCTGGAACAAGTGGCAGCAATCGTCTTCCGAGGCGATGGTGGCCGGGGAGACGGCATCGTCCGCGATCTCCGGCTCGTGATGACGCGAGAGCGCTACGCCCCTTCGATCTCCTCGCGCCGCATTTCCAGATGCAGCCAGCGCTCTTCCGCCGCCGCCAATTCGGTCTGCGCAGCGGCGAGCGCAGTCGAGGTGGCGTCGAATTTTTTGCGGTCGCGCGTGAAAAGAGCGGGATCGTCGAGCGTGCTTTGCAGCGCCTGGACATCCTTTTCCAGCTTCGCCATCTGCTTCGGCAAGGTTTCCAGCGCGTGTTTCTCGTTGAACGAGAGCTTGCGCTTTTCCGCCTTCGGTTCGGCCGCCGCCGCGGCGCGCGTCTCTTTGCGGGCGGACGGGCGCGCCGGCTTCTTCAGCGAGATATCGGCGCCGCGCTGGGTCAGCATGTCGGAATAGCCGCCGGCATATTCGTTCCAGACACCGTTGCCTTCCGGCACGATCACCGCATTGACCACGCGATCGAGGAAGTCGCGGTCATGGCTGATGAGAATGACGGTGCCGGCATAATCGCCGAGCGTCTCCTCCAGCACGTCGAGCGTTTCCAGATCGAGATCGTTGGTCGGCTCGTCGAGCACCAAGAGGTTCGAGGGCTTGGCCAGCGCGCGCGCGAGCATGACGCGGCCGCGCTCCCCGCCCGACAGCGCGCGCAACACGGTGCCGATCTGTTCGGGCGAGAACAGGAAATCCTTCATGTAGCTGACGACATGCTTGGTCTGGCCGCCGACGGTGACGGTGTCGCCTTCGCCGAAGGTGAGCGCGTCCTTCAGCGTCCATTCGGGATCGAGCGAATCGCGGCTCTGGTCGAGCGCGGCCATCTGCAGATTGGCGCCGAGTCGGACCGTGCCGCTGTCAGGAGCAAGCTGGCCGATCAGCATCGAGAGCAGCGTGGTCTTGCCGCTGCCGTTCGGTCCGACGATGCCGATCCGGTCGCTGCGGTAGATGCGCGTTGAAAAGTCGGTGACGATCGGGCGCCCGTCATAGGACTTGCAGATGTCGTTGGCCTCGATCACCAGCGTGCCGGATTTTTCCGCTTCCGCTGCGGTGATGGCGGCCTTGCCGGCGCTGCCGCGATAGTCGTTGCGGGTCTGCCGCAGCGTCTGCAATTCCGCCATGCGGCGGACATTGCGCTTCCGGCGCGCGGTGACGCCGTAGCGCACCCAGTGTTCTTCCGCCACGATCTTGCGGTCGAGCTTGTGCTGTTCGAGTTCTTCTTCGGCAAGGATCTCGTCGCGCCGCGCCTCGAACTTGCCGAAGCCGAGCTCAAGCCTGCGCGTCTTGCCGCGATCCAGCCAGACGGTGACGCGCGACAGCGTGTCCAGGAAGCGCCGGTCGTGGCTGATGATGACCAGCGCCGAGCGCCGGCTTTTCAGTTCGCTTTCCAGCCATTCGATGGTGGTGAGATCGAGATGGTTGGTCGGCTCGTCCAGCAGAAGAATGTCGGGTGCGGGGGCCAGCACCCGCGCCAGAGCGGCGCGGCGGGCCTCGCCGCCGGACAGATGCGCGGGGTCTTCCGTGCCGGTCAGTCCCAACTGGTCGAGCAGATATTGCGCCTGATAGGGGTCGTCGCCCGGGGCGAGACCGGCCTGCACATAGGATAATGTGGTGGCGTAGCCGGAGAAATCCGGCTCCTGTGGAAGATAACGGATGGTTGCGCCCGGCTGCAGGAACACGCTGCCACGGTCGGGCTCGATCAGGCCGGCCGCGATCTTGAGCAGGGTCGACTTGCCGGAGCCGTTGCGGCCCACAAGGCACACACGCTCGCCCGCCGAAACCGACAATTCGGCGCTTTCGAGCAAAGGCGTGCCGCCAAAGGTGAGCGCGATATCGCGCAGCTGGATCAGGGGTGGGGGAGCCATCGGCCGCTATATAGCGCGGCCGACCTGAAGAGCCATGGCTAAAATGACGGCCTTCGGACAGAATGACGGCGCCGCCGAATCACCTTCATGTAAAAGTCATAACTCGCCGTCTGAATACTCCGCGAGGACGACTATATGGTGCGTAACGCCTGCGCATGCCGGACTCATGGAGCGTTCAATGACCGATGCCTTCATCTATGACCACGTCCGCTCGCCGCGCGGGCGCGGCAAGGCGGATGGCTCCCTGCATGAGGTCACGACCCTCAATCTCGCCACCCAGGTGCTGAAGGGCCTGCGCGAGCGCAACACGCTCGACCCGGCGCTGGTGGACGATGTGGTGCTGGGTTGCGTCGATCCGGTCGGCGAGGCCGGCGGCGACATCGCGCGGGTCTCGGCGCTCTGCGCCGGGTTCGGCAACGGCGTGCCGGGCGTGCAGATCAACCGCTTCTGCGCCTCCGGGCTGGACGCGGTGAATTTCGCCTCGGCGCAGGTGATGTCCGGCCAGCACGACATGACCATCGGCGGCGGCGTGGAATCCATGAGCCGCGTCGGCATCGGCGCCTCGGGCGGGGCCTGGCCGGTCGACCCGATGATCGCGCTCCCGTCCTATTTCATGCCGCAGGGCATTTCCGCCGATCTGATCGCGACGAAATATGGCTTCAACCGCGACGACTGCGACGCCTATGCGGTCGAAAGCCAGAAGCGCGCGGCGGAGGCGTGGAAGGACAACCGTTTCAGGAAATCGATCCTGCCGATCACGGACGTCAACGGCATCACCCTGCTCGACACCGACGAGCACATGCGGCCATCGACCACGATGCAGTCGCTGGCCTCGCTCAAGCCGGCTTTCGTCGAGATGGGACAGATGGCGGGCTTCGACGCGGTGGCGGTGCAGGCGCATCCCGAGATCGAAGAGGTCAATCACGTGCACCACGCCGGCAATTCCTCCGGGATCGTGGACGGCGCGGCTGCGGTGCTGATCGGCAGCAAGGAGGCCGGCCAGTCGGCCGGACTGAAGCCGCGCGCGCGCATCAAGGCCTTCGCCAATATCGGCTCGGAGCCGGCGATGATGCTGACCGGCCCGATCGACGTGACCCACAAGGTGCTGAAGCGCGCCAAGATGACGCTGAAGGATATCGACCTGATCGAGATCAACGAGGCCTTCGCCTCGGTGGTGCTGCGCTATCTGCAGGCGATGGATCTCGACATGTCAAAGGTCAACGTGAATGGCGGGGCGATCGCGATGGGGCATCCGCTTGGCGCGACCGGAGCAATGATCCTCGGCACTGCGCTCGACGAACTGGAACGGCGCAATCTCAAGACTGCACTCGTTACATTATGTATCGGCGCCGGCATGGGCACCGCCACCATCATCGAGCGGGTGTGAGGCCACCATGAGCGACAGCAATTTCAAGGTCGACACCGATTCCGACGGCATCGCGCTCATCACCTGGGACATGCCCGGGCGCTCGATGAACGTGATCGACCTGACGGTGATCGAGGAACTGGGGGCGATCGTCGAGACGCTGGTGGCGGATTCCGCCGTCAAGGGCGCGGTGATCACGTCGGGCAAGGACACTTTTTGCGCCGGCGCCGACCTGACCCTGCTGGAATCGCTGACCCGCGCCTTCGCCGAAATGGCGAAGACCCAGGGCGAGGAAGCGGCCTCGAAAGTGCTGTTCGAGGAAAGCCGCAAGCTCTCGCAGCTCTATCGCCGCATCGAGACCAGCGGCAAGCCGTTCGTCGCCGCGATCAACGGCACGGCGCTCGGCGGCGGCTTCGAGCTCTGTCTCGGGTGTCATCACCGCGTGGCCTCCGACAATCCGAAAACCCGTGTCGGCCTGCCCGAGATCAAGATCGGCCTGTTCCCCGGCGCCGGCGGCACCCAGCGCGTGGCGCGGATGCTGCAACCCGCCGATGCGCTGCAATTGCTGCTCAAGGGCGATCAATTGCGCCTCAGCCGCGCCAAGGCGATGAAATTGATCGATAATGTTGTCCCCGCTGCGGACCTCGTGAAAGCGGCGAAGGACTGGATCAAGGCCGGTGGCAAGGCGGAAGCGCCGTGGGACGTGAAGGGCTTCAAGAATCCCGGCGGCCTCGTCTTCTCCAAGGCCGGCATGATGGTGTTCCCGGCCGCCAACGCGATCTACCGGCGCGAAACCTATGATAACTATCCGGCCGCGCGCGCCATCCTGCAGACCGTGTTCGACGGCCTGCAATTGCCGATGGATCTGGCGCTGCAGGTGGAGTCGCGCTGGTTTGCAAAGATCCTGCGTTCGAAGGAAGCGGCGGCGATGATCCGCACGCTGTTCGTGTCGATGCAGGATCTCAACAAGGGCGCGCGGCGGCCGGCCAATGTGCCGGCAACCAAGCTGAAAAAGGTCGGCGTCATCGGCGCGGGCTTCATGGGCGCCGGCATCGCCTATGTCTCGGCGCAGGCCGGGCTCGAGGTGGTGCTGATCGACCGCGATCAGGCCGCCGCCGACAAGGGCAAGACGCATTCGCACGGCCTGATGAGCGATCAGGTCAACAAGGGCCGCGCCACCGCGGCCGACCGCGACGCCGTGCTCGCGCGCATCACGCCGACCTCCGATTACGGCGCGCTGCAGGGCTGCGATCTGGTGATCGAGGCGGTGTTCGAGGACCGCAAGGTGAAGGCGGAGACCGTCGCCAAGGCGCAGGCGGTGGTGCCGGACATTGTGTTCGGGTCCAACACCTCGACGCTTCCCATTTCCTCGCTCGCGGAAAACGCGAAGGATCCCGCGAAATTCGTCGGCATCCACTTCTTCTCGCCGGTGGAGAAGATGCTGCTGGTCGAGATCATCATGGGCGAGAAGACCGGCGACGTGGCGCTGGCGACCGCGCTGGATTTCGTGCGCGCGATCAGGAAGACGCCGATCGTGGTCAATGACTCGCGCGGCTTCTACACCTCGCGCGTGGTAGGCACCTATATCCGCGAAGGCCATCTGATGCTGACCGAGGGCGTCCCCGCGGCCATGATCGAGAATGTCGGCCGCATGGCCGGCATGCCGGTCGGACCGCTGTCGCTGAACGATGAAGTCGCGGTCGACCTGGCCTGGAAGATATTGAAAGCGACCGAGGCCGATCTCGGCGCCGCCGCCATCGATGCGCGGCAGAAACAGCTATTGTCCGATCTGGTGGAGAAGCACGGCCGGCTGGGCCGCAAGAATGCCAAGGGCTTCTACGATTATCCGGAGAAGGGACCGAAGAAGCTGTGGCCGGGTCTGGCCGACCTGCAGCCGCAACATCTCGATCCCGACACCATCGATATCGACGGGATCAAGAAACGGCTGCTGGCGATCCAGGCGCTGGAAACCGCGCGCTGCTTCGAAGAGGGCGTTTTGACCGACGTGCGCGAGGCCGATGTCGGCTCGATTCTCGGTTTCGGCTTCGCGCCCTTCAGCGGCGGCACGCTGTCCTATATCGACATGATGGGGACGAAGGCGTTCGTGGCGCTCTGCCAGACGCTCGAAAAGGCCCATGGCGCGCGCTTCAAGCCCACCAAGCTGCTGCTGGAGATGGCGGAGCGCAACGAGACCTTCTATGGCCGCTTCGCGCCGGGCGCCCGCAGGGCGGCGGCGTAGGCGCTAGCGGGTCAGCACCGCCGCAATCCGCTTGCACGCGTCCTCGATCTGCAACGGATCGCGCGCAAAACACAGCCGCACGAATTGCTCGCCGCCTCGGCCGAAGGCGGTGCCGGGCGCGAGCCCGACCTGCGCCTCGTCCACCAGGCGCCGGGTCAGCTTGTGGGTGTCGGTTTCACCGTCGACCGCAAAGAACAGATAGAACGCGCCCTGCGGCACCGCGAAGCGGCAGCGTCCGGTCTTGCCGAGAATGTCGCAGGCGATGTCACGGCTTTTGCGGGCGCGCGCGACCTGATGGGCGACAAAACTCTCGCCGCGTTCCAGCGCCACGATGCCCGCGCGCTGCATGAATTGCGCGACGCCTGAGGTCGAATACTGGATGAGGTTCTCGATCACCTGTCCGAGCGAGGGATGCGCGGCGATCCAGCCCATGCGCCAGCCGGTCATGCACCAGTTCTTCGAGAAGGTGTTGACGAACAGGATGTGATCCTCCGGCGCCATGATGTCGAAAAACGAGGGCGCACGTGCCCCCTCGTCATACCAGTAGCGCGCATAGATCTCGTCGGCGATGATCCAGAGCCCGTGCGTTCGGGCGAGCGCAAGCAGGGCCGTTAGATCGTCGTGCGTCGCGGTCCAGCCGGTCGGGTTGGAGGGGGTGACCACGAACAGCACGCGGGTCTTCTCGTTGATCGCGGCGGCGATGCCCTCGATGTCCAGTGTCCAGCCGTCATTGCCGAAATGCAGCGGCACTTCCACCGGATGTGCGCCGATGATCCCGGTGGCGCCGGCCGCATTCGGCCAGGCCGGAGTCGGGATGATGACCTCGCTGCCGGCCGGCGCGGTCATCGCCAGCGCGATCTGGATCGCCTGCATGCCGGAACCGGTGACGTAGAATTCCTCCGCCGAGAAGTCGCGGCCGTAGAGGCCGGTGAAGTATGTCGCCAAGGCCTCGCGCAGGAGCGGGATGCCGCGCTGCCAGGTGTAGAAGGTTTCACCGGCAGCGAGCGCGCGCGTCGCCGCTTCAATGATGAAAGGCGGCGTCGGCGTGTCGCCTTCGCCTGCCCACAGGCCGGTGACGCCAGTGCGCGCGCGGCCATACTTCATGATCTCGACAATGCCGCTGTCGGGCGCCTCGCGCGCGTCCGCCCGCAAAGCCTTCAACAGATTGTCGGTCAGCGGCGTCATGAGAACCTTCTTGGCCGTGCCGTCTTCTGCCGGACCGGCTTATTTCTTCGCCAACAGGTCGCGGATTTCCTGCAGCAAGACTTCCTGCTTTGGCGGAGTGGCGGGTGCTACCGGCTTGGCGGCTTCCTGACGCTTGAGCCGGTTGATCATTTTGACCACGAAGAAGAGTGCCGCGGCGATAATCGCGAAATTGATGGCGACCGTCAGAAAATTGCCCCAGGCGAAGACCGCACCCTGTTTTTTTGCCTCTTCCAGGGAGGTCGCGGTCACCGCGCTCGACAGGCCGAAATAGTAGTTGGAGAAATCCAGCCCGCCGGTGATCGCTCCGATGATGGGCATTATGATATCGCCGACCAGCGATTCCACAATTTTCCCGAAGGCGGCGCCGATGACCACGCCGATGGCGAGGTCCACCACATTGCCTTTGACTGCGAATTCCTTGAATTCCTGAAGTATCGCCATGGACTCCTCGCTTGGCTGGTTGCCGCCTTAACGATACGGCAGCGTCCCGGAGTGGACAATGTGTCACCATATGTGATGACCTGTGGCTCGCGGGTGACACAAACCCGTGAGGAGGCGGCGCAGGAGCCGACATGCTGCAAGGCTGGGTCGTCATCGCGATCGCGCTCGGTTATATCGGGCTGCTGTTTGTGGTGGCCAGTTACGGCGACCGGATGCGTCTGCTTGGCCGCAGCAGCCGCTCGCGTCTGCTGATCTATCCGCTCTGTCTCGCGATCTACTGCACCTCCTGGACCTTTTTCGGCTCGGTCGGTCTTGCCTCCCGCTCGGGCTTCGACTTTCTCACCATCTATATCGGCCCGATCCTGATGATCGGACTGTTCTGGCCGCTGATCCTGCGGATCGTGCGGCTGGCGAAGTCGCAGAACATCACGTCCATCGCCGACTTCATCGCGGCGCGCTACGGCAAGCAGCAGGCGGTGGCGGCGACCGTCGCGCTGATCGCGATTGTCGGCACGATCCCCTATATCGCCTTGCAATTGAAAGCGGTGTCGTCGTCGGTCGGCACCATTCTCGCGCATATCACGGTAAATGCCGGTCCGGCGACGCCGGTGATCGGGGACGTGTCGCTGTTCGTTGCGCTGCTGATGGCGGCGTTCGCTATCCTGTTCGGCACCCGGCATATCGACGCCACCGAGCATCAGGACGGCCTGATGCTCGCAATCGCGACCGAGTCCATCGTCAAGCTTGCGGCATTTCTGGCGGTCGGCGTCTTTGTGATCTGGTGGATGTTCGACGGCGCCGCCGATCTTTTTTCCAGGGCCATGGTGCGTCCCGACACCGCGGCGCTGTTCAGCCACGTCCCGAGTTTCGCGACATTGCTGTCGATGACGATGCTGTCCTTCGTCGCCATCGTGCTGCTGCCGCGGCAATTTCACGTCACGGTGGTCGAGAATCATTCCGAATCGGAGGTGAAGCGCGCTTCCTGGCTGTTCCCGATCTATCTGGTGCTGATCAACCTGTTTGTGATCCCGATCGCGCTGGCCGGCCTTCTCACATTCCCGTCCGGCGGCGTGGACGGCGACATGTATGTTCTGGCGCTGCCATTGTCGGCCAATTCGCCGTTCTTCACGGTGGCGGCCTTCGTCGGCGGCCTGTCGGCGGCGACCGCGATGGTGATCGTGGAATGCGTCGCGCTCGCCATCATGGTGTCCAACGATCTGATCGTGCCGCTGGTCCTGCAGCAGCGCGCGGCCCTGATCACCGGGCGGGCGGATGTCGGCGCTTTGCTCCTGAAGGTGCGCCGCATCGCGATTTTCGTCATCCTGCTGCTGGCCTATCTCTATTACCGCTCGGTCGGAGACGCGCAGCTCGCGGCGATCGGGCTGTTGTCTTTTGCCGCCGTTGCGCAGCTGGCTCCGGCCTTTTTCGGCGGCCTGTTCTGGCGGCACGGCACCGCGCGCGGCGCTATCGCCGGCATGACGGCCGGCATCTTGGTCTGGGCCTATACCCTGCTGCTGCCGAGCGCAGCCGGCAGCGGAATCCTGAGTCCGCTGGTGCTGACCGATGGCCCGTGGGGGATTGCGATGCTGCGGCCGCAAGTCCTGTTCGGGCTGGACCTGCCGCCGCTGGCGCATGGCGTCTTCTGGAGCCTGGCGCTCAACATCCTCGCCTATATCGGTTTCTCGCTCGGGCGCGCGCCGACCTCGATCGAACGCATGCAGGCCGATATTTTCGTGCCGAGCGGCCTTGCGCCGGTGCCGAGCTTCCGGCTCTGGCGCTCCACCGTGACCGTGGACGAAGTGATCGCCACCGTCACCCGCTATATCGGCGAAGAGCGCACGCGCACGTCGTTTGAGAATTTCGCCGCCGCCAATCGGATCAATCTGGCGCCCGCGAGCGAAGCCGATTTCCAACTGCTGCGGCATGCCGAGCATCTTCTGGCCTCGGCGATCGGCGCGGCGTCCTCGCGCCTTGTTCTTTCGCTCTTGCTGCGCAAGCGGACCGTGTCGACCAAGGCCGCGCTTAAGCTGCTCGACGACGCCAATGCGGCGATCCACTACAATCGCGAAATCCTGCAGACCGCGCTGGAACACGTCAGCGAAGGCATTGCGGTGTTCGACAAGGATATGCAGCTGATCTGCTGGAATCGGCAATTCGGCGAAATTCTCGCCCTGCCGCGCGACATGATCGGCATGGGCGTGCGGCTCGAGGACATCCTGCGGTACCACGCTGCGCGCGGTCTGCTCGGCGAAGGCGATACCGACGATCTGGTCAACGAACGGCTGGCGCGCTATTCGGCGGCGGCCGAGCCGTTCCATGAGCGCTTCCCGGAGCGCGGACTGGTGATCGAGGTGCGCGCCAACCGCATGCCAGATGGTGGCATCGCCACCACCTTCACCGACATTACGCCGAGCGTGGAGGCGGCCGAGGCGCTGGAGCAGCGGGTGCGCGAACGCACCACCGAACTCACGCTTCTGAATGCCGAGTTGGGTCGCGCCAAGGCCGACGCGGAAGAGGCCAATATTTCCAAGACCCGCTTTCTCGCCGCGGCCAGCCACGACATCCTGCAGCCACTCAACGCGGCGCGGCTCTATGTCACCTCGTTGGTCGAGCGCCAGGGTGCCGGCGAGGATGCGCGCCTGGTCGGCAATATCGACGCCTCGCTCGATGCGGTGGAGGAGATTTTCGGGGCGCTGCTCGACATTTCACGGCTTGATACCGGCGCCATGAAGCCGGAACTGGGGTCGTTCCGGATCGACGACCTGCTGCGGCAGCTCGAAGTCGAGATGTCGGCGCTGGCGCGCGAAAAGGGCCTGCAACTGGTCTTTGTCCCGTCGTCGCTGACGGTGAGATCGGACCGCCGCCTGCTGCGCCGTCTGCTGCAGAATCTCATTTCCAACGCCATCAAATATACCCCGAAGGGCCGCGTGCTGGTCGGCGTGCGCCGGCGGCAAGGCCGGCTGCGTATCGATGTCTACGATACCGGGCTCGGCATTCCGCGAACGCAGCAGCGCATCATCTTCCGGGAATTTCACCGGCTCGACGAGGGCGCCAAGGTGGCGCGCGGGCTGGGGCTCGGCCTGTCGATCGTGGAGCGTATTGCGCGCGTGCTGGGCCATAGGGTCGAGCTGGAGTCGCGGGTCGGGCAGGGGTCGCATTTTTCGGTCGAGGTGCCGCTGGCGGCGCCGGTCACGTCCAGTACGACGCTGCAGCCGCCCTTGCGCGTCGATCCCGGCCAGCTCGCGGGCATGGCCGTGCTCTGCATCGACAACGAGCCGCAGATCCTCGACGGCATGGAGGCGCTGCTGGGCGGCTGGGGCTGCCATGTTCTGAAAGCCGCCGATCTCGCCGCCGCAATCGCGGCGACCGAACAGCACAAACAGCCGCTCAGCGGCTTGCTGGTCGATTATCATCTCGACAATGCCACCGGCATCGACGTCATCGTGGCCCTGCGCGAGCGGTTCGGAGCCGATCTGCGCGCCATCCTGATCACCGCCGACCGCTCGCCGCGCGTGCGCGACGAGGCGCGGCGTCACAACATCCCGGTGATTCACAAGCCGGTGAAACCGGCGGCGTTGCGCGCGCTGCTGGCGCAATGGCGCATGCAGCGGGTGGCGGCGGCGGAATAGACGCGGATCAGTTTTCCAGCGGCGCGACTTGCGGCCATTGGCCGACTTCGATCTTGGCGGCTGCGATCACCGCCTGGGTGCGGCTTTCGACCCCGAGCTTCTGCAGGATGGCGGAGACATGCGCCTTCACGGTTGCTTCCGACACGCTGAGTTCGTAGGCGATCTGCTTGTTGAGCAGGCCTTCCGACAGCATCATCAGGACGCGCACCTGCTGCGGCGTGAGCGTCGACAGCCGGCCCATCAGTTCGGCCGACTCGGCGTCGGTGCCGGCATTGAGATCGATGTCGGGCGGGGTCCAGACGCCGCCCTTCAGCACCGCGGCGATCGCCTTGCGCATGCCGTCGATGTCGAGCGTCTTGGGAATGAAACCGGAGGCGCCGAAATCCATGCAGCGGCGGATCACGGAGGGATCGTCATTGGCGGATACCACGACGACCGGCACGCTGGGATATTGCGCGCGCAGATACATCAGTCCGGAAAAGCCGCGCACGCCGGGCATCGACAGATCGAGCAGGATCAGGTCGACGTCGCCGCTATTGTCGAGCAGTTTGGCGACGTCGTCGAAAGCGCCCGCTTCCAGAATGTCGACGCGCTCGAACAATCCGCCCACCGCTTCGCGCAAGGCGCCGCGGAACAGCGGATGATCGTCGGCGATGACGAGGCGATAGAGGGTGATCTCGGTCAAATCGCGCGCTCCGGCAGCCACCCGGCCGGAGGGGCAGGCGACTGTGATGACTTTACAACATTTTATACAAAGGACAGAGGCAGTATCAGCGCACCTTGTCCTGAATCAAAGGCCGGGGTTAACGCCGCAGCCCACGAATTGCAGCAGAATCGACCTGTGGTGCGGACGCGTGCGGTGCTCGGCCAGATACAGGCCCTGCCAGGTTCCGAGCGCCATGGTGCCGTCCCGCACCGGGACGTGAAGCGAGAGTCCGGTCAGCATGGTCTTCACGTGGGCCGGCATGTCGTCCTGCCCCTCGATGCTGTGAACCCAGCCGGCATTGTCCGGCGCCAGCCGCCGCAAGGCGGTGACCAGATCGCGCCGCACATCGGGGTCGGCATTTTCCTGGATGACGAGGGACGCCGAGGTGTGCCGCAGATACAGCAGGAGAACACCGTCCTGCGCGCCGGCTTTGGCGAGGAAGCGCGCAGCCTCGCGCGTGATCTCGGTAAAACCTTCGCCCGCCGTGTCCACCGACAGTTCGGCGCTGGCCATGATCTGCGGCGTCGCGCGGCGGATGGCGGACAGATTGATCGTCGTCACAGGATGCCCGTTAGGTCTTGCCGAAATAATCCCGCTGGATCGTGCCCATCTTCTCCGCCAGGCGCCGCCAGACCTTCTCCATGAAGGTGAAAACCCGGTCCAGATCGGAATCGCTTGGGAGCTTCAGCTCGACCTCCGGCAGCTTCACGGCCGGCGGGTCCTTCTTGATGGAGCCGGGCAGGGTGCTGCCGCGGGCCAGCAATTCCTTCTTGAGTGCGCCGTTGTCACTTTGCAGGCGGGCGATTTCGCCCTCCAGCGCGATGCGCTCGTCGGGCACCGGATGGCAGGCCCAGCCGACGGTCTTGCGGCTGCAGGTAGAGACCTGGCCAGTCCGGGTGTCCAGCCGCAGATAGCCATCCTCCACGCGCTGGAAGGTGAAGCGGCCATTCTCGCCCTCGGGCGAGCCGCCTTGCGCCAGCGCGGCCCCGGATCCGCCCATAGCCAAGCCGGCCAGAAGCGCGGCAAAAACGATTCGGATCATGCTGTCCTCCCGATACCCCACCCAAAACTATCATCGCAAACCGGGGCAAACCAATGACGCCGGGCGATCCGCGCGGCTTGGTCCAAAGTCTCGTTGCAGGCGCCTGTGCGCGCTTTGTCACTGGGTCATAAGACGTTGATTGGCATGAGATTTCTGGCGAATGCAGGAGCCGCAGCCATTCTTGACTCGCTATGACCCCCTCAGTATGGTCCGCGCGGCTTTAAGGGCTGCAAGGATTGATCTATCGCCTTGAATCAGCGCGGATGTCGAAAGCATGAGCGACGACAAACGCGGCACAGGCGGTTCTGAAAATCGGGCACCCGACGAGGCTTTCTCCGCGAGGCTCCGGAGTCTCGGCACCCGGCTCGGCAAGGCCGGGACCGGCAAGCCAGTCGAGACGCAATCCGGGGGCAAGTCGGTCTCCGATCCGTCGGCGATGGCACGCGGCTTTCGGCTTTCCACAGAGCTTGTGGCGGGCGTGATTGTCGGGGCGCTGATCGGCTGGTTGATCGACCGGTGGCTCGGAATTTCGCCGTGGGGAATGATGTTGTTTCTGCTGCTCGGCTTCGCCGCGGGTGTGTTCAACGTGATGCGCGCGGCCGGGATAATGCCGGGGAACAATCTTCCCGGAAACGACGTGGACAAGAACTGATCTTCGCCGCCGCCGGCGAAACTCTTTAAGGACCTGACCCGGCCATGGCCGACCCGATCCAGCAATTCGAGATCAAGAAATTCGTCACCCTCGGCCATATCGGCGGGCACGAGATCGCCTTCACCAATTCGGCCCTGTTCATGGTGATCGCGGTCGCCACCATCTCGCTCCTGATGCTGGGCACCACGGGGCGCCGCGCGCTGGTGCCGGGGCGCATGCAGTCGCTGGCGGAACTGTCCTACGAATTCGTCGCCGATACCTTGAAGAGTTCAGCCGGCACCGAGGGGATGAAATTCTTCCCGTTCGTGTTCACGCTGTTCATGTTCATCCTGACGGTGAACATGATCGGGCTGATCCCCGGGACCTTTACGGTCACCAGCCATATCGTTGTGACGGCGGTGCTGGCTTTGCTCGTGTTCTTCACCGTCATCATCTACGGCGTCTACAAGAACGGCTTCAGGTTCCTCAAGCTGTTCGTGCCCAGCGGCATTCCGATCTACATCCTGCCGTTGATCGTATTCATCGAGGTGCTGTCGTTCCTGTCGCGCCCGATCTCGCATTCGGTGCGTCTGTTCGCCAACATGCTGGCCGGCCACATCACGCTGAAAGTGTTCGCGGGCTTTGTGACCATGCTGGGCGGGATGGGCGTCTTCGGCTGGCTCGGCGCGACCTTGCCGCTGGCGCTGACCGTGGGACTGACCGCGCTCGAATTTCTGGTCGCATTCCTGCAGGCCTACGTCTTCACCATCCTGACCTGCATCTATCTCAACGATGCCCTTCACCCGGGCCATTGACGCCCGATCTTCAATCTCTCAACGGACGAACGAAAGAGGAGTTTTCTATGGATCCGGTCGCAGCGAAGTACATTGGCGCGGGCATTGCCTGCATCGGCATGGGTGGCGCGGGCGTCGGCGTCGGCACCATTTTCGGCAACTACCTGGCCGCCGCTCTGCGCAATCCCTCGGCCGCCCAGGGCCAGTTCGGCAACCTGATTTTCGGCTTCGCCGTGACCGAAGCGCTCGGCATCTTCTCGCTGCTGATCGCGCTGCTGCTGCTGTTCGCTCTCTAAGAGAGACGGAACTGCCGGAGCGGGCGGAGCGATCCGCCCGCGTCATGGCCGATACTGAGCAAGGCTAAGGCTTATCATGGCGACGAGCGCGCATACCGAAGTGCCGGGCGGCGGAAAACCGCAATTTCCTCCGTTCAATAAGGACACCTTCGCATCCCAGCTGGTCTGGCTCGCGATCACCTTTGTCCTGCTCTATCTGCTGATGTCGCGTCTGGCGCTGCCGCGCGTCGGAGGCATCATCGCCGCCCGCTCGGGCCAGATTGCGGACGATCTCGCCGAGGCCCAGCGGCTGAAGGAAGAGACCGAAACCGCCATCGCCGCGTACGACAAGACCATGGCGGATGCCCGCGCCAATGCCCAGGCGATCGCTGCCAAGACCCGCGACAAACTGATGGCGGAAGCCGAGGAACGCCGCAAGTCGGTCGAAGGCCGCCTCAACCAGAAACTGGAAGAGGCGGAAAAGACCATCGCGGCGACCAAGGCCGCCGCCATGAGCAACGTGGCGGGCATCGCAACCGAAGCGGCGTCCTCGATCGTGGAGCGCCTGATCGGGACCGCGCCGGCCGAGAAGGTCGTCGCCGACGCCGTTGCCGACAGCCTGAAGCGGTGAGGAGAGAGCGATGCTGATGGAAGCTGAATTCTGGGTCGCTGTCGCCTTTGTGCTGTTCCTCGGCATCCTGGTCTATACCGGCGTTCACAAGACCATCCTCAACGCGCTCGACCAGCGTTCGGCCCGCATCAAGGCCGAACTCGACGAGGCCCGCCGTCTGAGGGACGAGGCGCAGAAGCTTCTGGCCGAATACAAGCACAAGACCGGCGACGCCCAGCGCGAGGCCGACGCCATTATCGCCGGCGCCAAGGGCGAGGCCGAGCGTCTGGCCGAAGAAGCCCATGCCCGGCTTGAGGAATTTGTCGGCCGCCGCACCAAGATGGCCGAGGCCAAGATCGCCCAGGCCGAGGTCCAGGCTCTGGCCGATGTCCGGAGCGCCGCAGCCGACGCCGCAGCCAGCGCCGCCGAAAAGATCCTGATCCAGGCCGCCAAGGGCAAGGTGGCAGAGTCGCTCATCGCCCAGGGCATCGACGACGTCAAAAAGAAACTCAATTGAGTTTTGTGATTTCGGCGGGCTATCGCCTTCGATTCACTCTGCAATCCTGACGCCTTCAACAGGCTTTGCACACAGGCCGGCGTAATCTGTGCACAGCGTCTGGTTGTACGGACGTTGTGCTTTGTCAACTCTTGCATTCTTCATATTCTTTGATCGCGAATCAGGTGAATGCGGGGCAGCCGGTTCGGGAAGGTTTCCCGGTGATCATCTTCGATTGCAATGGCGTTTTGGTCGACAGCGAGCCGATCGCGACCGTCGTGGTCGCGCAGGAATTGCAACGCGTCGGCATCCAGGTCACCCCGCAGGTCATTGCGCGCTATTTCACCGGCCGGCGACCGGCGGACGTTTTTGTCGAAATTGAAGCCGCGACCGGTCATAGCCTGCCGGTGAATTTCGCCACCACCGTCGCCCTCGCCACCCTGCGCCGCCTGCGGGCCGAATTGCGCGCGACGCCGCATATCGCGTATGCCCTGTCCTGGCTGCGCGGTCCGAAATGCGTTGCATCGTCCTCGCCGCTCGACCGCGTCAAGCTCAGCCTCGATGTGACGGGTCTGGCGCGCTATTTCGAGCGGAATGTGTTTTCGGCCAGCGACGTCGCGGCAGGCAAGCCCGAGCCCGATCTGTTCCTGCACGCGGCCGCGAGCGTCGGCGCCGCGCCCGCGGATTGCATCGTGGTGGAGGATTCGCCGGCCGGCGTCTCGGCGGCCGTGGCGGCCGGCATGACCGCGGTCGGATATGTCGGCGGCAGCCATGCCGCGCTCAATCTCAGTTCAGAATTGTCGCGCGCGGGCGCCCGCGAGGTGATCGCTGACATGCGGGCGCTGAAAGGCACCGTGACGGCTCTGCGCGGGTATTGAATAATCCGCCGCCGCAAAGTCCCGATATTTATCCGGTTGGCTGTGCGCGCTTGCGCTGCGGCGGATTTTTTTGCGGCTGGGTTTTGGCGCCCAGGGCGTCAAAGCCGATATAGACCACATAGGATTCGATGTCGCCGCCGGCCGGCATCGGCACCGTCAGGTCTTCCTCGACCAGCGTGAAGGCGACATGCGGAGTGCCATCCGGCATCGTCACCGGAATCCGGTAGAGTTTTGTCCAGAGCGTTTTCGGCGACGGGCCTTCATGCACCAGCGCGAGACGGAGCGGGACTTCGACCGTGCCGGGACCGCCGGCGGGGCCGAGGATCATGCGGCCCTGCACACCGACCTTCATGTTGAGATTGCCGCCAACGGCGTGGCATTCGCGTGCGGTCTGTCCCAGCGTCGCCTGATAGCGCAGTCCCATCGCGCCTTCGGCGCCCGCGGCGCTGAAGGCGAGCGACGACGCGCCCGTGCGCACATCCACGGGCGGACAATACGACACGGTGGTAGAGGCTGTGGCGGAACTGCTCTGTGCGTCGGTTCCGGCCGCGCTCGCCTGCTTGAACCGATCTGTGAAGGAGGACAGGCTGGATGTGCCGTCCGCGGAGCATCCGCCGATCGCGATCGCTCCGGCGATGGTCGCAAAGGTCAAAGTGGCCCTGATCCGGCCCCCGCCAAACTCGACTCTACCCATCCGCTTTTCCCGACATTGTCCGCAGGGGCACGGCCCTTGCGTCCTATAGCATCCGCATCATGGCCCGCCCAAGGCGGACCGGCAAATTGGTTAAGCCCCGACATCCTGTTTCAGCCGCGCATAGAGCAGATGATCCTGCCACACACCGTCGATACAGAGATATTCACGCGCATAGCCTTCGCGTTTGAAGCCGGTTTTTTCAAGCAGACTCACTGACGCAGCGTTGGACGGGATACAGGCCGCTTCCAGCCGGTGCAGCCGCAGGGCGTCGAACGAGAACGGAATAACCGCCTGCACCGCACGGGTCATGTAGCCTTTTCGCGCATAATGAACGCCGATCCAGTAGCCGAGGCTGCCGGCCTGCGCCACGCCGCGGCGGATATTGGCCAGCGTGAGGCCGCCGACCAGATTGTTGTGCGGACGATCGAAGATGAAAAACGGATAGGCCAGATCGTTGCGGATGTCCTCGGCATAGCGGCGCAGCCGGCGGCGGAATGCCGCGCGCGTCAGATCGTCGGCCGGCCAGATCGGCTCCCAGGGCGCCAGGAAATCCCGGCTGGCTTCGCGCAACGTCGCCCATTCCGCGAAATCCGAGAGTTGCGGTGCACGCAGGTAAACCCCGTCGCCAGGGACGGCGGGAAAGATCTCGGTCGACGGCACGCTGCGAAAGAAAGCCATGGGACGCTGCAATCTGCGCTGAGGCGGCCAGTCTAGGATCGGCGGCGTTCCCGTGGCGAGTCCTCATGCCGCCTGGCGGGCGAAATTCTCCACGATGGCGGCGGCGCGTTCCAGGCCCTTGCCCGGCCCCAGCGCGGCGATGGCGGGCCGGCTGCGCGCGATCAGCGCGCGTCCGGCGGCGCGGGCACTTTCGACCGTCACGGCATCGATCTTGGCGGTCAGTTCCGATGTCGGGATGACACGGCCATGCACCATGATCTGGCGCGCGATCTGTTCGGCGCGGGCGCTCGAACTTTCCAGTGCCATCAGCAGGCCGGCTTTCATCTGCGCCTTGGAGCGGGCGATTTCGACCTCGTCGAGGGTAGCGGCGGCGCGGGCGATCTCGTCGATCACCACCTGCATCAGTTCCGGCGCATCCTTGGCGTCGGTGCCGGAATAGAGCCCGAATAATCCGGTGTCGGAATAGGGCATGTGGAACGCCGAAATGGTGTAGCAGAGCCCGCGGATTTCGCGCACTTCCTGGAACAGCCGCGACGACATCCCGCCGCCGAGCGCGCTGGTGAAGACCTGCAGGCTGAACAGCGAGGGATCGCGCTGCGGCACGCCTTCGAGCGCGAAGGCCAGATGCGCCTGTTCGAGATCGCGGGTTTCGACAAAGGTGCCGCCGGCATATTTCGCGGGCTGCGGCATCGGGCCGGCCGGTCCGCCGAAGCTTGCGAACATGTCCTCGACCTGGCCGACGACCGTCTGGTGATCGACCGCGCCGGTCGCCGCCACCACCATGTCCGGTGCGCGATAGTTGCGGGCCAGATAGGTGCGCAGGCTGTCGGCATCGAAGGAGCAGACGCTGGCGCGCGTGCCGAGCACGGATCGACCCACCGGCTGGTTCGGGAAGGCGGTGGTCTGCAGATGATCGAACACGATGTCGTCCGGCGTGTCTTCCGAGGCGCCGATCTCCTGCACGATCACGTTCTTCTCGCGCGACAGTTCCTCCGCATCGAATGCCGGATTGGCGAGAATGTCGGACAGTACATCGAGTGCGAGCGGCACGTCGGCCTTGAGCACCCGCGCATAATAGGTGGTGGTCTCGATGCTGGTGGCGGCATTCAGGTCGCCGCCCACCGCCTCGATTTCCTCGGCGATCTGGCGCGCGCTGCGGCGCTTGGTGCCCTTGAACGCCATATGCTCGAGCAGGTGCGAGATGCCGTGCTCGCCCGGCAATTCGTCGCGGCTGC
Source organism: Pseudorhodoplanes sp. (assembly GCA_022843165.1). Taxonomy (GTDB): domain Bacteria; phylum Pseudomonadota; class Alphaproteobacteria; order Rhizobiales; family Xanthobacteraceae; genus Pseudorhodoplanes. The sequence goes on along the minus strand of JALHOD010000002.1, from coordinate 253,290 downwards.
CGGCGCCGACCCAGACGCCGAGCGAGGCCGTTTCGAGATGCGGCATGGAATCGGTGACGACGGTCAGGCCGGAGGGCAGGGTGGTGACGTCGACGCTCATGCGGCAGCTCCTTCTTTCGCGGCACGACTGGCCGCGAGTACGCAACGTTCGATCTGCCCCTGGTCGGACGGCAGGTGAGTGACTTTCTCGGCGCGCCGCTCGAGATCGCCGAGCCAGTCGGGCAAGGCCGGCCGCACGCCGCAGGCGGCCTGCACGGCGTCGGGAAATTTCGCGGCATGGGCGGTGGACAGCACGATCATCGGCAGGGCCGGATCGCGCTGCTCCTTCTCGGCGACGGCGACGCCGACGGCGGTATGCGGATCGATCAGCTGGCCGGTTTCGCGCAACACCGTGCGGATCGTGGCGGCGACTTCCTCCTCGCCGGCGCGATCAGCGGAAAAGCCCGCGCGGATTTCCGCCAGCGCGGGCGGGGCGACGACAAACCGCTTCGACTGCGCCAGCGTATTCATCAGCGTGCGCACGGCCTGGCCGTCGCGGTGATAGGCTTCGAACAGCAGGCGTTCGAAATTGGACGACACCTGGATGTCCATCGAAGGCGACGAGGTTGCCACCACGTCGCGCAATTCATAAGCGCCGGTCGAAAGCGTACGCACCAGAATGTCGTTGGTATTGGTGGCGACGATCAGCCGGTCCACCGGCAGCCCCATGCGGCGGGCGACATAGCCCGCGAACACGTCGCCAAAATTACCCGTCGGCACGGTGAAGGCGATCTTGCGGTAGGGCGTGCCGAGCGCGACCGCGGCGGTGAAGTAATAGACCGCCTGCGCGACGATGCGCGACCAGTTGATCGAGTTGACGCCGGCGAGCCGCACGCGGTCGGCAAAGGCGTGATGGCTGAACATCGCCTTCACCAGTGCCTGGCAATCGTCGAAGGTGCCCTCCACCGCAATGGCATGGACGTTGTCGTCGTCCACCGTCGTCATCATCCGGCGCTGCACCTCGGAGATGCGGCCATCCGGAAACAGCACCACCAGATCGATGCGCGAGCGCCCGCGAAAGGCTTCCACCGCGGCGCCGCCGGTATCGCCAGAGGTCGCCACCACGATGGTGGCGCGCTCGCCGCGCTGCTCCAGCGCGTGGTCCATCAGCCGGGCCAGGAACTGCATCGCCAGATCCTTGAAGGCGAGCGTCGGGCCGTGAAACAGCTCCAGTGCAAATGTGTTGGTGTCGAGCTGCACCACCGGGGCGATGGCGGGGTGCCGGAAGGTGTCATAGGCCTCGTGCGCGATGCGCGAGAGCTCGTGTTCGGAAATGGTGTCGCCGGTAAACGGCCGGATCACCTCGACCGCGACCTCGGCATAGGGACGGCCGGCAAAGCCGGCGATGGCCGCTTCGGTCAGCCGGGGCCAGCTTTCGGGCACATAGAGGCCGCCGTCGCGGGCCAGACCCGCCAGCGTCACATCCAGAAAGCCGAGCGGCGGGGCCTCTCCGCGGGTCGAAAGATAGCGCAATGGGTCGTCCTTGCCTGCGTCCAGGGGCCCTGTTTCGGCCCGCGGGCGAGAGTTTAACTCATTGAATTTTTTAAGAATTCCCCGTCTTCGGCAGCCGGGGAATGCCGTGCGGGAAAGAGTAATGGCTGCCCCCGCCTTTCACAAGGAAGGCTTGGTCTCTGCGTTTACGGTTTTATGTCGCCCGCTCCACAACCAAAAGATGAAAACAGCGGCCAGCGCCCCGGCCAGCCCGAACCAGGTCCAGGCGTAGCCCAAGTGGTTGTTCCGCAGGTTCACGGTCAGCGGCGCCGGCCTCGGCAGTCCGCCGGCCGGAACCGGACTTTCCATGTCGAAATAGAAGGGGGCGACCTCGCCCCAGCCGCGCAGGGCCGCCATGGCGCGGGGATCGCGCACGAACCAGATGTCGCCCGTCTTGTCATGATCGGAAACGAACCAGCCCGGCTGTTCGGGCCAGCGCAGAAAGCCGGTGATCTCGCGCCGACCGGCGCTCCAGGGATATGTGCGGTCGAGCGGCACGGCCCCGGCGTTGACGACGATGATTCGTCCGTCCGGCAGACGCGCCGGCGCGAACACGAAATAGCCGGGCGCCTTGATGTCGCCGCGCAAGGCCGGTGCACCGGCATAGACAAGGACCGGCGGGCTGTCGGGAAATTCGGCCTGCAAGGTGACGCGGCGGAATTCGAAATCGTCCTGCGCCATCCCCGGCCACTGGCCGGCATCAGGCAACGGAACGGGCGCGGCCGACAGTCTGTCCTGCAGGGTCGCGATCAGCGTTTCTTTCCAGGCCTTGCGATCGAGTTGCCAAAGACCAAGGCCGATCAGGATCGCGAGTCCGGCCGCCACCACGATTGCAGGAATGACGACGCGGCGAAGGCTGAGCGATGCGTCCGCCGTCATTGTTTCGGGTCTCGCATCTCAAGCCGTCCTTCGGCGGCCTTGTGATGATATTGCAGCGCGACCATCAGGCTCTTCATCGGCCGCAGCGGCAGCAGCGTGACCGCAAGGATCAGCGGCAGCCACAGCACCGCATGCAGCCAGAAGGGCGGCTGATAGACGATCTCGATGACCAGAGCCGCGAACACCACCACAAAGCCTGCCAGCAGGATGATGAACACCGCCGGTCCGTCGCCGGAATCCATGGCGGCGTAATCCAGCCCGCAATGCTCGCAGCGCGGGCGCAAATTCAGGAATCCCTGAAACAGTTTTCCCTTGCCGCAGGCCGGGCAGCGGCAGGTGAGTCCGGCAACGATGGGAGACGGAGATTGGTCGGTCATTTAGCGATCCTCGGCCACCAGCTAAGCCCGTTTCGAACCGGCGACAATAGCGTCCGTCAAAAACAAAAAGGGCGGCCGAAGCCGCCCTTTCCGGAAGACAATCGCAGCGTCTAGTGACTGGCGCCGCCCGCCACCGGGCCGCCATAGCCCCAGACATAAATGCAGGCGAACAGGAAGATCCACACCACGTCGACGAAATGCCAGTACCAGGCGGCGAATTCGAAGCCGAGATGCTGCTTCGGATTGAAATGACCCGCATAGGCCCGGAACAGGCAGACAGTCAGGAAGATGGTGCCGATGATGACATGGGCGCCGTGGAAGCCGGTCGCCATGAAGAAGGTGGCGCCGTAGATGTTGCCTTTGAAGCCGAACGCGGCGTGACTGTATTCATAGGCCTGCACGCAGGTGAACAGCACGCCGAGAATGATGGTCACCCACAGGCCCTTCTTCAGGCCGTCGCGGTCGCCTTCCAGCAGCGCATGATGCGCCCAGGTCACCGTCGTGCCCGAGGTAAGCAGGATCAGCGTGTTGAGCAGCGGCAGATGCCAGGGATCGAAGGTCTCGATGTTTTTCGGCGGCCAGACGCCGCCGATCAGTTCGGTCCGCATCACCTGATGCGCGTCGGAGGGAAACAGGGCGACGTTGAAATAGGCCCAGAACCAGGCGACGAAGAACATCACTTCGGAGGCGATGAACAGGATCATGCCGTAGCGGTGATGGAGTTGCACCACGCGGGAATGATGGCCGAGATGCTCGGCCTCGTTCATCACGTCGCGCCACCAGCCGACCATGGTGTAGAGCACGCCGAGCGCGCCGGCGGCGAACACCAGCGGTGCGACGGCGAACATCTTGTGCATCCACATCACGGCGCCAACGGCGAGAATGAACGCCGAGATCGAGCCGACGATCGGCCAGGGGCTCGGATCGACGAGGTGGTAATCGTGGTGTTTGGTATGCGCGCCGGCCATGTTGGTCGTCTCCATTCAAAGTCTTCGCGCAGGCGGCTTGCCGCCTGCCATTCAATTTCTAAATCCGTCCCTGCGAACCCGCCTTGCGTTCCGCCACCGGCCGTTGCGGCTCGCGTTGCGGATAGAACGTGTAGGAGAGGGTGATGGTGTTGTGCTCGCGCGCGTCGCTGTCGTTGAGCAGCGCCGGATCGACGTAGAACACAACCGTCATGTCACGTTTCTCGCCCGCCTTCAGCGTCTGATCGCTAAAGCAGAAGCAGTTGATCTTCTGGAAATAGGAGCCCCAGTTGAGCGGCGTGACGTTATAGGAGGCGACACCACTGGTGGTGCGCGCCGATTCATTGATGACGGTGTAGTCGACGGTCACGACTTCGCCCAGCTTGACCTGGATCGACGTTTGCGCCGGCGCGAATTTCCACGGCAGGCCGGAACCGACATTGGCGTCGAAGCGCACGGTCACGAGGCGATCGAGGACCTGGCCGGGTGCGGCGGTTGCCACCTGGGTACGGCCGCCGAAGCCGGTCGTGCGGCAGAACCAATCATAGAGCGGCACCGAGGCATAGGACAGCCCGACCATGCCGGCGACGAACGCGCCACATGCGCCGGCGACGAGCATATCGCGGCGGGTCGATCGGACGGGGTGATTGCCTGTGCTGCTCATGGCGCCTTCACAATGGCCGGTTCAAAAGGCCGGGGCCTTTCACCAGCGTGATGACATAGAAGAGCACGACAAGCGTCGCGAGCGTGACTGCGATGGCGATGGAGCGTCCGCGGCGGGCGCGCTTCTGCGCCTCGGTCAGGACGATGCCGTTGTCTTTTTTGTCTGCCACGGCGCTCACCACGAAAGCCGGCCGATGGCGAGGCCGAAGCCCCGCTCAACCAGCAGTGCGGCAAACAGCACAAAGAGATACAGGATCGAGAAGCCGAAGAGCTGCTTTGCGACCCGGTCGGCGCGCTGGCCGACGGCGCGCAGCAGCCGCATCGAGAACGCCACCATCAGCGCACCGCCGAGCAGCGACAGAGCGGCATAGGCCGCACCGGCAAAGCCGAACAGCCAGGGCGACATGCCGACCGGCAGCAGGACGGCGGAATAGATCGCGATCTGGCGCTTGGTTTCCTGCGCGCCCGCCACCACCGGAAGCATCGGCACGCCGGCGCGCGCATAGTCGTCGGCGCGCGAGAGCGACAGCGCCCAGAAATGCGGCGGCGTCCAGAAGAAGATGATCAGGAACATCAGGATCGGTTCGAGGCCGATCGCGCCGGTGGCCGCGGCCCAGCCGATCATCGGCGGGAAGGCGCCGGCGGCGCCGCCGATCACGATGTTCTGCGGGGTGAAACGCTTCAGCCAGATCGTATAGACGACGGCATAGAAGAAGATGGTGAAGGCGAGCAGGCCGGCAGCCAGGGCATTGACCATCAGTCCCATGGTCACGATCGAAAATACCGAAAGGATGATGCCGAAGGCGAGCGCTTCGTCACGCCCGATCCGTCCGCTCGGCAGCGGACGCTTGGCGGTGCGTTCCATCACCGCGTCGATGTCTGATTCGTACCACATGTTGAGCGCACCGGCGGCACCGGCGCCGACCGCGATGCAGAGCAGCGCGGTGAAGCCGAGTACCGGATGGATATGGCCGGGCGCGATCACGAGGCCGACCAGCGCGGTGAAGATCACCAGAGACATGACCCGCGGCTTGAGCAGCGCGATGTAATCGCCAGCCGTCGCCAGGCTCGGCTCGAAACGCGCGTCGTCCGCCACAGCGGAGGGCTGCAGCGGATGACGGGCGGCAAGAGACGGGATTCGGGTCACGTTCTGCGTCTCACTTGATCTTCGGCAGGATTTCGAACTGGTGGAACGGCGGCGGCGAGGTCAGCGTCCACTCCAGCGTGGTCGCGCCGGGACCCCACGGATTGTTGCCGGCCACTTCCTTGCGCATGAACGCCTGCGCCACGCCGTACAGGAAGATCACCACGCCCAGCGCCGACAGATACGAGCCGTAAGACGAGATGCGGTTCCAGTCGACATAGGCGTCGGGATAGTCGGCGATGCGGCGTGGCATGCCGGCAAGGCCGAGGAAATGCTGCGGGAAGAAGATGATGTTCACGCCGATGAACGTCACCCAGAAATGCAGTTTGCCGATGAATTCCGAATACATGTAGCCGGTGAATTTCGGGAACCAGTAGTACCAGCCCGCGAAGATCGTGAACACGGCGCCCATCGACAGCACGTAATGGAAGTGCGCCACCACGTAGTAAGTGTCGTGCAGCGATCGGTCGACGCCGGCATTGGCGAGCACCACGCCGGTAACGCCGCCGACCGTGAACAGGAAGATCATGCCGATCGCCCACAGCATGGGCGTGCGGAACTCGATGGAGCCGCCCCACATGGTGGCGATCCAGGAGAAGATCTTCACGCCGGTCGGCACCGCGATCACCATGGTGGCGGCGACGAAATAGGCCTGCGCGCCGGTATTCATGCCGACCGTGTACATGTGGTGCGCCCACACGACGAAGCCGATGCCGCCGATCGCGACCATGGCATAGGCCATGCCGAGATAGCCGAACACCGGCTTGCGCGAAAAGGTGGCGATGATCTGGCTGACTATGCCGAAGCCCGGAAGGATCAGGATGTAGACTTCCGGGTGTCCGAAGAACCAGAACAGATGCTGGAACAGGATCGGGTCGCCGCCGCCGTCGGGCGAGAAGAAGGTCGTCCCGAAATTGCGGTCGGTGAGCAGCATGGTGATGGCGCCCGCCAGAACCGGCAGCGCCAGCAGCAGCAGGAACACGGTCACCAGGATCGACCACACGAACAGCGGCATCTTGTGCAGGGTCATGCCCGGCGCGCGCATGTTGAAGATCGTGGTGATGAAGTTGATGGCGCCGAGGATCGACGAGGCGCCCGCAATGTGCAGCGACAGGATCGCGAAGTCGACCGCCGGCCCGGGATGGCCCGAGGTTGAGAGCGGCGCATACAAGGTCCAGCCGCCGCCGACGCCGGGTGCGCCCGGCTCGCCTTCCACGAACAGCGAGATCAGCAGCAGCGCGAACGAGGCGGGCAGCAGCCAGAACGAGATGTTGTTCATGCGCGGGAAGGCCATGTCCGGCGCGCCGATCATCAGCGGCACGATCCAGTTGCCGAAGCCGCCGATCATCGCCGGCATGACCATGAAGAAGATCATGATCAGGCCGTGCGCGGTCGTGAACACGTTGAACATGTGCGCGTCCGCGAAGATCTGCATGCCCGGCTCTTGCAGCTCGAGCCGCATGCCGATCGACAGAATGCCGCCGATGATGCCCGCGATGATCGCAAACACCAGGTACATCGTGCCGATGTCCTTGTGGTTGGTCGAATAGACGTAGCGGCGCCACCCGGTCGGATGGTCATGCGCGTCATGATCGGCGTGAGCGTGGTCGGTTTTCGCCGTCGTAGCCATGATGTAACCCTTCGATCCCGTTGGTTTTATTGGTTATGGCCAACCATAACACACATTCAGGTAATCCTATATGTCTGCGGCGCCTATTCGGCGGCCGCAGCCACTGTGACAGCAGCGTTTTCGCCGCGCGCGAACTTCTTCTTGGCCTGATCGATCCAGGCTGCGAAATCCTTGTCGCTGACGACGCGGACCGTGATCGGCATATAGGCGTGATCCTTGCCGCACAGCTCCGAGCATTGGCCGTAATAGACGCCTTCGCGCGTTGCCTTGAACCAGGTTTCGTTAAGCCGGCCGGGGATCGCGTCGATCTTGACGCCGAAGGACGGCACCGCGAAGGCATGGATCACGTCGGCGGCCGTGACCTGCACGCGCACCACCTTGTTGACCGGAACCACCACTTCGTTGTCGACGGCGAGCAGGCGAGGCTGGTCGGGCTTGCGGTCCTTGTCCTGCAGCATCAGCGAGTCGAACTCGAAGCCGCCATTGTCCGGATAGGCATAGCTCCAGAACCACTGCTTGCCGGTCGCCTTCACGGTGATGTCGGCCTGCGGGATGTTGAGCTGGAAGAACAGCAGGCGGAACGACGGCACCGCCACGGCCACCAGGATGACCACCGGCAGGACGGTCCATGCCACTTCGAGCAGTGTGTGATGGGTGGTCTTGGATGGCACCGGATTGGCGCGCGCATTGAAGCGCACCATGATGATTACCAGCAGGATCAGCACGAAGACCGTGATCGCGGTGATGATGTAGAGCAGGAAGTCGTGGAACCAGGTGATGTTCTCCATCACCGGCGTCGCCGCCTGCTGCAGCCCGAGCTGCCAGGGCGAGGGCTGTCCGATACCGGCCAGCGCCGCGGCCGGGAAAAGGACAGCCGTGAGAAAGGCGGCCTTGGCCGCTGCCAAAGCGATCAACTTTATCTGCGCCCGCATTGTCTTTTTCGCTCCTTCGCCAGATCGGCCATGGTCACACCCGGGTAAGGTGGGTTCAGCCGGTTCGCGGCAGCCCGCTTGAGGACGTGGCCGTCTCGGGAGCAATCCGTCCGGCAGAGACCGGACCGGAGCCCAAAAGACGTCATCAAGAGACGCCGATTTGGCGGGCGCGCGACAGGATTTATGGGTAAATCCCGGCCTCTCAAACCATAATTTAGACCTACTCGCAATGACGCTCATGTCGCGAAAAATGCGACAAACTGCTTAGGGCGCCGACTCGCCGCCAAGGCACGGAATCCGGGCGGTTTGGAGCGGTTCCAGCCCGGATCGGGACGCAGCGGTCGCGGGATTGTGTGTCCTTGACACCGGGCCTTCACGCTGTAGGCAGGCATTTCTCGCCCTCCCTGGCGCGCGATTCGGGGGGCGCATGACGGCGAAGGGCAAGAAACGGCCGGCCGAGGAGTGGTGATGATCCTTTCCAAGACTGCAATTCTCCCCCGTTGCGCGGGCGTTGCATGGGCTGTCCTGTTCCTGGTCCTGCAGACCGGGACCGGCCTGGCGCAGGGCGCCGTAAAGTCTGTGCATAACGACTGGCAGGTCCGCTGCGACACCCCGCCGGGCGCCCAGGGCGAGCAATGCGCCCTGATCCAGAGCGTGACCGCCGAGGACCGCGCCAATGTCGGCCTGACCGTGATCGTGCTGAAAACCGCCGACCAGAAAAGCCGCCTGATGCGGGTGGTGGCGCCGCTCGGGGTGCTTCTGCCCTCGGGCCTTGGCCTGAAAATCGACAATGCCGATGTCGGCCGCGCCGGGTTTGTGCGCTGCCTGCCCAATGGCTGCGTCGCCGAGGTGATCATGGACGACACTTTGCTCAAGCAGTTGCGTGCCGGCCAGACCGCGACCTTCATCATCTTCCAGACCCCGGAAGAGGGAATTGGCTTTCCGATGGGCTTGAAGGGCTTCGGCGAGGGGTTCGACAAGCTGCCCTGAGCGAATAGCAGGGATAATCCCCTCTTTGCGGGCTCTCGCGAGACCGGTTTCAAGGCATTATGTAAATATTCATGACCAGCAAACTCGTCTCCACATCCTCCCTCATCGACCGCGCCGGCCTTGATCGCGGACGCGTCAGAGCCCTGATCACGCGCGGACTGGAAGGCGCCGATGACGGCGAACTCTTCCTCGAATACCGCCAGTCCGAAGCGCTCGGCTTCGACAATGGGCGGCTGAAACAGGCGACCTACGATACCTCGCAGGGATTTGGCCTGCGCGCGGTGAAGGATGAGGCGGTCGGTTACGCCCATGCCTCCGATCTGTCGGAACAGGCGCTGGTCCGCGCCGCCGACGCCGTGCGGGCGGTGAAGGGCGGTTATTCCGGCCGTTATGCCGATGCGCCCGGCCGCAGCAATGTCCGCCTCTATGGCGACGAGAATCCGCTTGATGCGCCCGGCTTCGAGACCAAGGTCAAATTGCTGCAGGAGATCGACGCCTATGCGCGCGCCAAGGATCCGCGCGTGCGGCAGGTGTCGGCGAGCCTCGGTGCGTCATGGCAGGTCGTGGAGATCGTGCGCGCAGATGGCGAAACCTATCGCGACGTGCGGCCGATGGTGCGGATCAATGTCTCCATCGTCGCCGGCGACGGCACGCGGCAGGAAACCGGCAGTCACGGCTATGGCGGCCGCGAAGGCTATGCGCGTTTCATCGAGAGCGGCGCCTGGCGCGACGCGGTCGACGATGCCGTGCGACAGGCGCTGGTCAATCTCGATTCGGTTCCGGCGCCCGCGGGCGAGATGGATGTGGTGCTCGGTCCCGGCTGGCCCGGAGTCATGCTGCATGAAGCCGTCGGTCACGGTCTGGAAGGCGACTTCAACCGCAAGAAGACCTCGGCCTTTGCCGGCCTGATGGGCCAGCGCGTCGCCGCGCCCGGCGTCACGGTAGTCGATGACGGCACGATCAATGCGCGGCGTGGTTCGCTGTCGATCGATGACGAAGGCACCCCGACCAACAAGACCCTGCTGATCGAGGACGGCGTTCTCGTCGGTTACATGCAGGACCGGCAGAATGCGCGGCTGATGAACATGAAGCCGACCGGCAATGGCCGCCGCGAATCCTACGGCCATGTGCCGATGCCGCGCATGACCAACACCTACATGCTGGCCGGCGACCGCGATCCCGGCGAGATTCTCGCGTCCGTGAAGAACGGAATCTACGCGGTGAATTTCGGCGGCGGGCAGGTCGACATCACCTCCGGCAAATACGTGTTCCAGTGCACCGAGGCCTACAAGCTCGAGAACGGCAGGATCGGCGCGCCGCTGAAGGGCGCGATGCTGATCGGCAACGGTCCGACCGACTTGCACCGCATCTCGATGGTCGGCAACGATCTGGCGCTTGACCACGGCATCGGCACCTGCGGCAAGAACGGGCAGGGCGTGCCGGTCGGCGTCGGCCAGCCCACGTTGCGGATGGACCGCATCACCGTCGGCGGCACCGGCTGACGCTAGAGATACGCAATCGTCCGCCCCGCTGCGGCGACCGCGATCCACAATCCGATCGAAATGAACCCCGCTCTGCGCGCGGCCGCGGGCAGTGGCGTGAGCGGCGACAGCGACTTCACCTTCGGGGCGGTGAAGAATTCGAACCAGGTGACGTTGAGAAGCGCGAGTGCGATGAGCGCCAGCTTGAGCTGGAACACAGGGTTGGTGATGACGTGACTGGCCTCGGCGGTGAACAGCACCGCGCCGGTCGCCACCAATCCAACGAATGCGGCGATCGCCACCCGTCGCGCGGCCTTCAGCACATAGCCCGGCGACGTGGCGGCGAGCGCGCCCGTCATGCGCACATCCATCACCGCCACCGCGCCCGCAAACACCACCAGCGAGACGATGTGGCCGACATTGGCCGTCATGTAGATCCACGTCGATTGCCGGATCGCCGCGCCGATCGCCGACGCTTCGAGTGCGACGAAGATCGTCGGTGCGGCGTCGGTCATCAACGCATCTCGACGGTTTTGCCGTCGACGGTGATGCGCTCGGCGCGCATCTCGTCCTTCTCGACCGTGGAGGGATAGCCATAGGCCGTGATGGTTTTGCCCACGGCGATCATGCCGGCGAGCGCGCCGCGATTGGTCATGCGGAAGGTTGGCGCCAGCGTCACCGTCCAGACCTTGTCACTGCCGCGCACCGTAAGCGTGGCGTGCGGATTCTCGTATTTGGACGTGAGAATGACCCCGGTCACGCTGACGGGCTTGGAGGCGTCATAGCTGCCCCAGCCGTGATGCGCGGCGGCGGTGCCGGTCAGCAGCGTGGCAACGGCGAGAAAGATGACGGGTTTTTTCATTGACGGCTCCTGATGTCGCTCGACAGGAAAACTATCTGACAACGCCTGAGATGCAGCAGGGTTTATGCCGCGGCCTTGTGATGCGGTCTTTCAGGAAGCAGCGGGCGCCTGGGCCGATATAGCCGGGCCGCACATAGGTGAAGGCGCGACACCTGGGGTCGGCCTGGCAGGCATCGGCGCAGGCTTTCCCGGTGGGATCGGCGGGCAGATCGATGTTGCGGTAGTCGCCGCCGAGCCGGTCGATCGCGAATTCGAGCTCGCCGGTGCGCGGCTCGGCCACGGCGGCCCCCCTCACTCCTGAAATGCAGCAGCTGTCCTCCTTGGCCGGCGTGACCTGATTCTTCAGCCAGCAAATCGCATCGCGCGCGGCGGTGCGGGGATAGGAAAAGCTCCAGGCCCGGCATTTGCCGTCGCGTTCGCACCGCGCCGCGCAGACCGCCGGATCGCCGCTGCGAACCGCCATGCTGGCATAATCGCCACCCGGCCGGTCAAAGCCCACTTGCGCCTGCGCGCCCCGCGGTCCGGCCAAGAGCAGGACACAACAGGCCGTCAGCACGCAGAAATGCCGGATCATTTGCGATCAGCCCTGCCCTGAAAGGTTGCCCGGCCGCCATGTTAAAGAACCCCCCGAGCCGAGGCGAGACCGATATCGGCGTCATACAATTTCGTGAATTTGGTCCATACGGATCGATTTCCAGCGGCCGTTGTGCGGGGCAGCATGACAGCGTCCCGGAAACCGTTCATCTATGGTGGCATGGGGCGAGGAGACGTCGGCGGGAAGCAGCTTAGCGTGCGGTCCGGCCTGGGTGAGCGAGCGTATGATCTGGCCTGCGGCGTTCTGGTCGCGGGCCTGTTGCTGCTGGTGGCGCTGACCTTCCGCGATTACGGCATTTCCAACGACGAGGAGGTCCAGCACCGCTACGGCGAAATGATCGTCTCCTATTACACGAGCGGGTTCACCGACCGCACGCTGTTCGACTATCGCAATCTGTATCTCTACGGCGGCATATTCGACGTTGTCGCCGTGTTGATTGCGAAAATTCTCCCTGCCGACATTTATGCCATCCGCCACGCGCTGAGCGCCGTCATCGGTGTCGCCGGCGTGGCGGCGACCGGCGCCGTGGCACGGCTGATCGCCGGTCCGCGCGCCGGGTTGCTGGCCGTCGTCGCGCTTGCGATTTGCGGCCCCTGGTTCGGGGCCATGTTCAATCACACCAAGGACATTCCCTTCGCCGCCGCGATGATCGGCGCGGTCTATTTCCTGCTGCGCGCCGCGCGCGATTTTCCCGCGCCGCGCTGGATCGACATCCTCGGCTTCGGGATGCTGCTGGGCGCGGCTACGGGCTTGCGCGCCATCGGACTGTTGCTGGCCGGCTATGCTTGCCTTGCGATCGCGCTGGCCATGCCGTGGCCGGACCTGCGCTCGGCACAGGGAATTGGCCGCAGCCTGTGGTTCGCGGTGCGGTCGGGCCTGCGGCTGCTGCCGGCTTTTGCGCTCGGCTATCTGATCATGATCGCGGCTTGGCCTTGGGCGGCGCAGGCGCCGTTGAATCCCTTGCGCGCGCTCTTTTCATTCGCGCATTTCCATTACGAGATCCGCACCATCGTCGCGGGCGAGATCTACAAGATGGCCGACGTCCCCTGGTGGTACGTTCCGTTCTATCTCGCCATCAAGTCGCCGCTCGTGATCCTGGCCGGTGCCGCAGGCGCGCTGGTCATCACGGCCTGGCCTGCGCGTGGTGTTTCCATCTGGCGGTCCAGCCGGCGCCGCATCGAGATCGCGTTCATTGCGTTCGTCGCAATCTTCCCGGTGCTGTGCGAGATGGTCACGGAAGGCCCGGCCTTTACCGGCATGCGGCATTTCCTGTTTGTGGTGCCGCCGCTCGCGGTGTTGTCCGGCATCGGATTCGACGCCTTGTTACTGTCGCTTGATCCATGGCGATGGGCGAAGGCGGGCGCTGTCGCGGCGCTGATCGCGGCCTTCGCCTGGAACGCGAGTCTGCTGGTGCGGCTGCATCCCTACGAATATCTGTTCTACAACTCCGTGGTCGGCGGATTGCCGGGCGCCGAGCGCCGCTACGAGATGGACTACTGGGTCAACATGATGCCGGAGGCGGTCCGCGCGCTCGAAAGCTATCTCGACCTCGCCAACGAAAAATCGCCGCGCAAGTACACGATCGGTGTCTGCGGCGAGAAATTCGCGTTCGAGAATTACGCCGACAGACGACTGGAGGCATCGCCGGGCTGGCTGGAGGCGGATTTCTACATCGCGCCGACACACATGAACTGCGACAAGCTGGTGGATGGCCGGGTCATCGCCAGGATTGAGCGGCTCGGCGTCACCATCGGCGTGGTCAAGGACCGGCGCGGCTTCACGCAAAAGGCGCTCGGCCGCGCATTCTGATTTTCCTGCGGGTAAAAAGAAGCGCCCGCCGAGGGCTCGGCGGGCGCGGATCCGCTGACGTGCGAGGGGAAGCGCGGGCGGATCGTCTGGCCGGCCCGGGAGGGGACCGGCCGGGGCAGAGGGTCACACCGTGTGCCGCGAGGGGCGGTTGGTGTCGGGCACGGTGAAGCCGTCGTGCGGAACCAGCGAGGGCGAGGCGAGAAACGCCTTGGAGTCCGGCGTGGACCGGTGCTGGCGGCGGTCGCGAGCGCGGCCGGCCAGGATGTCGGTCGGGTCACGCCAGAGCGGCTCGGCATAGGCGTCGCGCAGGTCGCTGCGGGTCAGTCCGATGTCGCGCAGCATGCGCTCGTCCATGTCGGCCAGCTTCGCGGCCTGGCGACGATTTTTCAGCGTCAGGACCAGCTTGCGAAGGCTTGCCAGAAGCGCCGACAGCGGCGTGCTGAAAAAGTGCGGCGACGCCGCGGACGGGCAATGGGTCGAAGCCATGAGGGCCTCCTCAAATCCTTTCTGGGACGGGGAAATTTGGCTTCCGGACCGCGCCGGAGCCACCCGATTTCCCGCCCGTTTTGGGGTTGAGGAGAATATGGCGGAGGCCAATTGATAAGTGAAACGAATGTTTTTAATCTGATCAATCAGAGACGGTGATGTATTGAAACGAGCGCTGCCATGACCGCCATGATCGACGTCGACCAGCTCCGGACCTTCATTGCGATTGCCGAAACCGGCAGTTTCACCAAGGCGGCGGAGGTGGTGCACAAGACCCAGTCGGCCGTCTCCATGCAGATGAAGCGGCTTGAAGAGCGCCTGGCCAAGCCGATCTTCGCGCGCGACGGTCGCGCCTCGAAGCTGACTGAGGACGGCGAGAAGCTGCTCGATTACGCGCGGCGCATCGTGAAGCTGAATGTCGAGGCGCTGGCCGCCTTCTCCAGCGCGGAGCTGAGCGGTCGCGTCCGGCTCGGCGTGCCGGACGATTATGCCGACCGCTACCTGCCGGAAATCATGGCGCGCTTCTCACGCGCCTATCCCGGCGTCGAACTGACGGTGCTGTGCGAGCCGTCGGTCGATCTGCTGGAGCGCATTGAATCCAACGAACTCGATCTTGCCATCGTTACCGCGACCGAAGGCCAGCGTCCGTCGGAAGCCTTTCGCCGCGAACGCCTGCTCTGGGTGACCTCGTCGCGTCACGGCACGCATTGCGAGGATCCGTTGCCGCTCGCGCTCGGCAAGCAGAGCTGCTGCTGGCGGCGCGTGGCGCTTGATTGCCTGGAAAAAGTCGGACGTCCGCATCGCATTCTCTACACCAGCTCGAACGCCGGCGCTTACGCTGCGGCGGTGCTGGCGGGACTGGCGGTGTCGGTGATGCCGGAATCGGGCTTGCGGCCCGGGATGCGCGTGCTCACGCCGGCCGAAGGTTTTCCGGAATTGCCATTCTGCCGGATCGGTCTTGTGCGCAACCCGCATGAAAGCTCGGCGCTGGCGGATGCGCTCGCCGAACACATCATCTCCTCGCTCGACAACCTGTCGGACGCCGCGCAGGCGGCGGAGTGACGTCTATCGCGTGCAGATGTCGGCCGACCTGGCGCCGAGCAGGTTCAAAATGTCCTGCGGCGCCAATTCGATCTGCAGCCCGCGCCGCCCGCCATTCACGATGATGGTCGGGTGTGCGAGGGCCGATGCATCGATGACATAGCTGGCGCGTTTCTTCTGCCCGAACGGCGAAATCCCGCCGACGTGATAGCCGGTCGCGCGTTCGGCTTCGGCCGGCGGCAGCATCGCGGCGTCTTTCGCGCCAGCCGCCGCGGCGAGTTTCTTCAGGTTGACATCCCGGTCGGATGGCGCGAGCACGCAGACGGCGGCGCCGCCGGCTTTTGCCATCAGCGTTTTCAGCAGCCGCGCCGGTGAGACGCCCAGTGCTTCCGCGGCCTGCATCCCGATGCGCGCGGCATTCGGGTCGTAATCGTATTCGTGCAGGGTGAAGGCGATACCGGCCTGTTCAAGCGCAACCGTCGCTGGCGTGCCTTTGGCCATGATCCGCTCTCAATAGGCGTACTCGGTGAAGATCGGCTCGACCGAGCCGTTCCAGGCACCGTAATATTTTGCCAGCAATTCCTCCGCCGGAGTCGCGCCGCGGGACACCAGATCCTCCAGCGGCTCAAGATAACGCGTCTCGTCGGTGCCGCCGGGGTCGAGGCGCTTGCGGCGAGCGAGGCCGTTGCGGGCGAGCGCAAGCGTTTCGGCCGCAAGCGTGAGCAGACTGTGATTGCGGATTCTGGCGGCGAAGCCGAGCTTGGGCACGTCGTCGCGCAGTTTTTGCCGCTCCTCCGCCGTCCAGTCCTTCACCAGATCCCAGGCCGCATCGAGCGAGGTCTGGTCGTACAGCAGGCCGACCCAGAAGGCCGGCAAGGCCGGCAGGCGGCGCCACGGACCGCCGTCGGAGCCGCGCATTTCCAGATAGCGCTTCAGACGGACCTCCGGAAAGATCGTCGAGATGTGATTGGCCCAGTCGGAAATCGTCGCATGCTCGCCGGGATGCGACGCGAGCTTGCCGGCGAACAGGTCGCGGAAGGATTCCCCCGAGACGTCGAGATAAGTGTCGCCGCGCTTGATGAAATACATCGGCACGTCGAGCGCGTAATCGGCCCAGCGCTCGAAGCCCATGCCGTCCTCGAACGCCCAGGGCAGCATGCCGGACCGGTCGTTATCGGTGTCGCGCCAGATTTCGGAGCGGAAGGAGAGAAAGCCGTTCGGCTTGCTTTCGGTGAACGGCGAATTGGCGAAGAGCGCGGTGCCGACCGGCTGCAGCGCGAGCGAGACGCGCAATTTTTTCACCATGTCGGCTTCGGAAGAGAAGTCGAGATTGGTCTGCACCGTGCAGGTGCGGTACATCATGTCGAGGCCGAGCGTGCCGACCTTCGGCATGTAATCCGTCATGATGCGGTAGCGGCCTTTTGGCATTTTGGGAATGTCGGCGCGCGTCCATTTCGGCGTCATACCCATGCCGAGAAAGCCGATGCCGAGCGGTCGCGCCACTTCGCGCACCTGCGCCAGATGCGCCATCAATTCGGTGCAGGTCTGATGCACGGTTTCGACCGGTGCGCCGGACAATTCGAATTGTCCGCCGGGCTCCAGCGAGATCGCGCCGCCGCCGGTGACATCGTAGAGGCCGATGATGTTCTCGCCCTCCATGATCGGGTCCCAGCCGAGCAGGAGTTTCATGCCTTCCAGCAGCGCACGGATGCCGCGCGGGCCTTCATAGGGCACCGGATTGTGGCGATGCACGGTGAACGGGAATTTCTCGTGCTCGGTGCCGATCCGCCACTGCGCCTTTGGCTTGCAGCCCGCTTCGAACCAGGCGACGAGTTCGTCGCGCCGCTCGACCGGTGTCATGTCGATTTGATCACGGGCCATTTTTTATCGCGCTGACAGTTCCGACCAGAAGGGCCGCGACCTTAGACATGGAGCCGGGCAAAGCGCAATCCGCGACCGGGCGGGCCAGACCGTTTCCGCATATCGGCTCTTCCATGCCCCGGCCTATCCGGAGTCCGGCTTGGGTCATATCTAACTATGCGGCTTTTCCGTTCACGCCGCCCGCTGCGGCAGGGCATCGAAGGCCGTCATGATGCGCGCGCCGGACGCTGCAAGCTCGGCCTTGCGGGCATCCAGGCCCGCGAACAGCAGCTTGCCGTTCCGCTTGACCGCACGGCCTGCGATGAACACCGAATCGACGCTCGACACGCCGCCCTGCATCACGACCGAGCCGACCGGATTGCGGACCGGGAACATGGCCAGGTCGTCGGCGCGCAGCAGCACAATGTCGGCCTGCTTGCCGGGCGTGAGCGAGCCGGTGCGGTCGCCAAGGCCCGCGACGTGCGCGCCGTTGATGGTCGCCCATTCCAGCGCATGGCGCGTCGTCAGCGGCATGGCGTCCGGACGCTTGCCGGTTGTCGTCAATTCTTCGATCATCCAGCGGTTACGTTCATGCTGCAGGGTCACGCGCATGGCGGTGAACATGTCGCCGCGCGCCGCCGGCTCGACGTCGGAGCCGATGGTCACCGGCGAGCCGAGCTTGTGCAGAATGCCGGTGAGCGGATCGCCGTAGCCCATCTGCAACTCGACCTCGGAGGTGACGACGAACGTGCCGCCTGCGCCGACGATCGCGCGCACAAGATCCGGCGCGATGTCGTTGCCATGCACGATGTTGTAATGGGGACCGACCAGTTTCTCCTTAAGCAGCCGTTCATGCCCGTCGGCGACCATCGGCTTGCCGCCGCCGACATGCATGCTCGCCATTAGATCGAGTTCTTTTGCCAGCAGGACGTCGGTGCGCGTGACCTCATAGGTTGAATAATACGGGCCGAGAATCGCCAGGCCCAGGGTCAGCAAGCCGTCCTTGCTGGCGAAGCGCCCCTTCATCAGGCGTTCCACTTCCGGACGCGGCATCGGGATTTCGCTGAAGTGCTTTTGCCCCGGTTTCGGATTGGGTTTTGGCGAGCCGTGCAGAAACAGCGCTCGGATGCCGGACTCGTCGAGGCCGCGCACGGCGGCGTCGGTATGATCCGGAGTCGGATTATTGTGCGACCAGTCCACCAGTGTGGTGGTGCCGGAATTGATCTGGTTCAGCGCCCCCATCAGGTTGGCGATGTAGATGTCTTCCGGCCGGAACAAGGTGGCGAGGCCGCGATGCATGGCCTGCATGTAATGCGCGGCCGTCCAGTCCGTCGCAATTCCACGCAGGGCGCTTTGCCATGTATGGAGATGTGAATTTACCAGTCCGGGAATCGCGATCATGTTGCCGGCGTCGATGACCTCGGCGCCGGAGGCGTCGAGCGTTTCACCGACGGCCGAAATCCGGCCGTTTTCGATCAGGATATCTCCACGCGTCAGGTCGGCAATCTCGGGGTCCATCGTGACGACGGTGCCGCCCTTGATCAGAATGCGTGACATCACCGGTCTCCTTCCAAGCCTGCAGACGAGCGCGCTCCTTAACGCGAGCCTTTGGCCTGTGCAACGTTATGGCAGTCATGCGGCTTTGCGCTTTGCCGGAATCGGGGGGCGGGTCATAACGCAGCATGCGTCCCACCTGGCGTCCCACGTGGATTCCGTCCTGGCTGATCCGTCTGGCGGAAACGCTGCTCATCGGCGCGGTGGGCGGCGCGATATTCGCGTGGCTGGGCTTTCCGGCCGGCTGGCTCTCGGGATCGATGATCGCGGTGGCCGCGGCGGCGCTGGCACAGCGCCCGGTCCATATCCCGGTGCCTTTCGGACGGGTGGTGTTTGTCGCTGTCGGCATCTCGCTCGGCGCGGCAGTGACACCGGAGACATTGCGCGGCATTGCGACCTGGCCGTTCAGCGTGGCCATGCTGGCCGTCGCGGTGATCTGCGCGACTTTCGCGAGCGCCTTTTACTTACGCAAGCTGCATCGCTGGGACATGCTCTCGGCCCTGTTCGGTTCCATGCCGGGAGCGCTGTCGCAGGTTATCGTGTATGCCAACCGGAACAAGTCCGATCTGCGCGGCATCGCCATCGTGCAGACCATCCGGGTGGTGATCCTGACGGCCTGCCTGCCGGCCACGCTGGTGGCGCTCGGACTGGTCGATGCGGCGCCGGCGAATCTCCGGTCAGGTTTTGAGGCTCCGCTGCACGAACTCGCCATCCTGATCGTCGCCTGCAGCGTCATCGCTGCCCTGCTGCAATGGGTGCGTTTTCCCGGCGGACTGATCTTCGGCGCCATGATGGTGTCGGCCGTGCTGCACGGCACCGGCTGGATCCACGCCGTGCTGCCCTGGTGGGTGGTGAATGCCGCGATGGTGTCGCTCGGCGCCATTACCGGCTCGCGCTTTGCCAACACCGGCATGCGGCTGTTGCTGCAATATCTGGCCGCGGGGCTGGGGTCGTTCGCGGTCGCGATCGCCGTGGTGTCGGCCTTCGCATGGGTTGCGATCAGCCTGATGGCGTTCCGGATTC
The DNA here is from genome assembly GCA_022843165.1 of Pseudorhodoplanes sp. Taxonomy (GTDB): domain Bacteria; phylum Pseudomonadota; class Alphaproteobacteria; order Rhizobiales; family Xanthobacteraceae; genus Pseudorhodoplanes. Next base: position 233,469 of record JALHOD010000002.1, on the reverse strand, counting down.
CGGATGTCGTGGTGTCATACGCACCGGGCGCGCTTGATGCGATGATGATCCTCGCGCTCGCGCTGCATCTCGATCCGGTCTTCGTCGGCGCGCATCACGTCGCGCGCTTCCTGCTGGTGTCGCTGGCGCTGCCGGTCTTCGTGCGGATGTTCGGCGGAAAGCAGTAATTATTCAGCGGCCAGCGCGGCCTTCTTCAGCGGCAGATCGAGGCGCTGCCAGACGTCGACCAGAGCTTCCGCCAGCGCATCGATCAGTTGGTCGTTGTGATAGGGGGACGGCGTGACGCGCAGCCTTTCGGTGCCTTTCGGAACGGTCGGATAATTGATCGGCTGGATATAGATGCCGTGCTCGGCGAGCAGCAGGTCGCTCGCGGCCTTGCACTTTTCCGGATCGCCCACGAAGATCGGAACGATATGCGTGTCGCTCGGCATCACCGGCAAACCGGCGGTGGTGAGGACGGCCTTCACGCGGGCGACGCGATCCTGATGCCGATCGCGCTCCCATTGCGATGTCTTCAGATGACGGATCGACGCCGCCGCCGCGGCGCAGACCGCCGGCGGCAACGCCGTCGTGAAAATGAATCCCGGCGCGTAGGAGCGCACCGCGTCGCAGATCGTTTCGTTCGCCGCGATATAGCCGCCGAAACAGCCGAACGCCTTGCCGAGCGTGCCTTCGATGATGTCGATGCGATGCATCAGCCCGTCGCGTTCGGCGACGCCGGCGCCGCGCGGGCCGTACATGCCGACCGCATGCACTTCGTCGATATAGGTCATCGCGTTGTACTTGTCGGCGAGATCGCAGATGCCTTCGATCGGCGCGATGTCGGCATCCATCGAGTAGATGCTTTCGAATACGATCAGCTTCGGACGGTCGACTGCGGCCTTGAGCAGCTCTTCAAGATGTTCGAGATCGTTGTGGCGGAAGATCTGCTTGTCGCAGCCGGACTGGCGCACGCCCTCGATCATCGAATTGTGGTTATAGGCATCCGACAGGATCAGCACGTTCGGGATCAGCTTGGCGATGGTCGCGATGCCGGTCTGGTTGGAGACATAGCCCGAGGTGAAGATCAGCGCGGCCTGTTTGCCGTGCAGGTCGGCGAGCTCGCGCTCCAGCTCGACCAGGGGATGATTGGTGCCGGAGATGTTGCGGGTGCCGCCGGCGCCGGTGCCCATGCGGGTGGCGGTCTCGACCATCGCCCCGATCACCTTGGGGTTCTGGCCCATGCCGAGATAGTCGTTCGAGCACCACACGATGATCTCGCGCGGCCCTTCCGGGGAGTGCCAGATGGTCTCCGGGAAACGCCCGGCGATCCGCTCCAGATCGGCAAAGACCCGGTAACGCCGCTCGTCATGCAGGCGATTCAGGGCGGCTCCGAAAAAATCGTTGTAATTCATCTATTTGCCGTTCCACGCAGGGATCAGGGCCGAATCCGGCCCCTCAGCTTGGTCGCAGCCTTTATTAGAAGCGTTCAATGGACTTTGTCGAGGTGGAATGGGTCCCAAATCCATGCAAATCGGCCTTGATTCTTATCAAATGGGCCGGTCGCGAGTCGTTTTTACCGGCCGGGGAACCAGAGGGGACATTCAGCGTTTTATTGCGGATTCGGACGCCAGCTGAGGAGGCTTCATGGGACGCGGACTTTTGCTGTGGCTGATCGGCATTCCCCTGCCGATCATTCTGATCATCTGGCTGTTTGGCGGTTTGAGCTGACAGTCAATGGATGACGGCGAGAGCCGCTCGGCCAGGCCGGGCGGTTTTTCGTTTGTCGAGCCGGCGTCTCAGGGCCCGCGAATGGCCCTGAGATAGACGATCAGGGCGCGCGCTTCCTCCGCCGTGAAAACGAACATCGGCATCGCGGGATGCCCCGCCACCAGGCCGTCCTGCAATCGCCGCTGCAGGTCGTCGTAGTCGACACGCGCTTCCATCTGTCTAAACGGCGTGGCATTCGTCAGCGGGCTGCGTTCCCATTTGCCGACGGCGTGGCAATGCGCGCACATCCGGGTGGCCAGTTCCCGGCCCTTCTCCAACCCATCCTCCGTGCGTGCCGCTGTCGTCGCGAACAGCAAGGCAATGCAGGCCTGTACCAGGATACGCATCAGCGATCTCCAGGCAAACTCAGGATATAGGCCACGATCCGGTCAATTTCATCCTCGTTCAGAATGAGATTTGGCATCTCCCGGTGCGAGGAGCGTAGCGCGACCTTCAGGGCGATGGCGGTGATGCCGGATATGCCGGCAATATCCTCGAAGCTCGGCGCATTGCGATTGGGGGACTGCACCTCCGCCGCCCGCACTGCATGGCAGTCGGCACAAATCTGTCTGGCGAGCTTCAATCCCTCGCGGACATCGTCGGCATCCGCGGCCATCGCCGCACCGCCGCCGAACAGCAAGGCCAGCGCAACCGCCGCCGTCCGCATCGTCGCGAATTTCGGCAAAATGAAAGTGAATGCATATGGTTTCATGCGGACCTTGTCGCTTCGGACCGGCGTCGCCGCATTGAGATAGGTCAGGGTTTTGCCGGTCTCGCGGCCAGTCTACACCTTGAATCCGATGCGCAGCCCGCCCCAGTGGCGGCCGCGCACCGTGATGGGCGCCGACACATCCTTCATCAGCACGAAATTGCCCCCGCCCATGTCGCGGCGGTAGGTCTGCAGCAGGAACGGCCGTGTCGAGCGTCCGGCCGCGAGCCCGGTGCGGTCGTTGAACATGCGGCGGTTGCGGCAATTGGCGGAGTTCCAGGCTGGATCGGAGCCCTGCGGCTTCGAATAGATATTGTTGTGGGTCGGCAGATAGCCGTTGCGGTCAACCGCCGCGCAAAACACGATGCGCGGATCGAATTTCAGCATCGGCTCCTGGATCTGCGGCAGCAGGCGGTCGGTGAGCGCTACGAACCGCGTCATCATCTGCTGCGGATCAGTGTTCGCAACCGGACGGTAATTCTCGTCGAACAGGTCGGCCATCGTGATCTCGCGGCGATCCAGCGCCTGTTCGAACAGCGCGCTGATTTGGCCGGCATTGTCCTGGCAGAAGGCCACGATCGGGCTGTCGGGCGTGTCGATGCCGCTCTCGGCGATGAACAGGATGAAATCCTCGCTGATACCGAGGATTGAGTCCGCGCGCGCCTGCGCCAGCGTAAGCTTGGCGTCGCATTCCTTGACGGTGCCGACGAGCGCCTTCAGTTCATTGCGGAGATCGCCATAGCAGGCATTGTTGGATTCGACCGATTGCGACATCGCGTCGATATCATGCGCCAGCCGCTGCGCCGATTCCACTAGTGCTTGCAACGTGGTGGTGGTTTCGCGTGCGCTGTTGGAATCCGCGATCGCGGTTTGCGCGATGGCCGCGTTCTTGTCGGCCTCCGACAGCACGCTGATGAGCGTCCGGGTCAGCGCCTCGAGATTGCGCTGGTTCTCGGCGGTGAAGGGCCGGATCTTGTCGGCCAGCACTTTTACCGCGTCGGCGATGATGGCGAATCCCTTGCCGGCCTGGCCGGCGCGCGCGGCCTCGACGCCGGCATTCAACGCCAGCAACTGGGTCTCGCGCGCGATTTCCTGGATGGCCTCGCTGGCCTGTTGCACGGTCTTGATCGTGGCGCAGACATTCTCGATCGAGCCTTTCAGGCTGATCGCGCCTTCGCCGAGCGTGCCGAGCTTGTCGATGGTGCGCGTCAGCGTGTCGGAGACGGTGCTGGCGGTGTCGCTGAGCGTAGCCCGGGTCGAATTCGCCGAGGCGCGCGCTTCCTCCATCGAGGAGGCAAGGGCGGCATTGGTGATGCTCATCTGGCGCGCGGCAGTCACGGCGGCACGCGCCTGATCAGTCTGGGCGTGGCCGAGCGCGGTGAGGTCGCCGATGATGCCGGCCATGTCGGCGATTTCGACACCCAGTCGTCCGCCGCGTTCGCCGATATCGGCGAGCGATTGTTTCGGACGCTGCGCTTCGGGAATTGGCAAGCGAAGGACGGCCTCGTGCATTCCCGACGCCTCCTCGAGCTTCTTCAGATACCTGCAAGCTTGTTCCCGTATGATTAACGAAATCTTAAAATGCGACGAAGGTATAACAGCGATGTGCTGCGCGATCCGGCGGGCGGCTGAAACAACAGGCGTTTTGGTCGATCAGCTGCGCTCAAGGGCGCGATCAAGCCGCTTCCCGAGCAACCAGGCGAGTCCGAGGAATATCACCAGCATCGCCAGCCCGAAATTCGACGCACTGTCGTTCATGGTCTTCTCCGACAGATGCCCGAAAGCATAGCCGATCGACACGATCGTGATCGCCCACAGACCGGCCGACACAAAATTCAGCGCCAGAAATATCACCCAGGGCATCCGGGACATCCCGAAGGCAAAGCCGGCCACACTGCGGATGCCGTTCGGATAGCGATGAATGAGCGGAAGCCAAAGATAGTGGCGGTCGATCAGGCGCACCGCCTTTTGCAATCCGCTTTCAATACGCGGAAAGGGGCGCAGCCACGTCACACCGTAGCGGCGGCCGACCCAGAACCGGACCACATCGCCGACACAACTGCCGGCCCAGCACGCCATGATGACCTTGCCAATGTCGAGCGCCCCGGTCTGGGCGGCAAAACCCGCGAACAGCGCCATCAGCATGCCGTGCGAGGCACCATACGCAAAGACGAAGGCATAGACGGCCTCGCCGTGCTGGCGGACTAGATCGAGGATATGCGCAAGGTCCATCAAAATCCCGGCGGTTGCATCGGAACGGTACGTAGCCCGGCGGCGACCCGCTGCCGATCATGGCGTCGGGTCACGAAAGATGGTGCTGCTGGACAGGATTGAACTGTCGACCTCTTCATTACCAATGAAGTGCTCTACCACTGAGCTACAGCAGCGCTGAGCCGGGATGCGGATCAGGGACAAATCGCCGGAAGACGGGGCGATCCTTGCCATAAAGGGGGCAACCGGCGCAAGCGGCGCTTGCCAGTCCGGCCGGATTGCCCTCAAGTCCGGATTATGTCCGAACGGTCGAAATCCCGATCCGAAGAGGCGCGGGCCGAGCGTCTGCGCAAGGCCCTGCGGGAAAATCTCAAGCGCCGCAAAGTCCAGCTCCGGGGGCGCGACCGGGTCCAGGAGCCTCCGGCGCAAAATTCTTCCGGCGGAAAGCCCGATCGTTAGGATTCCTCCCAATTTCGCCCCAATCCCAAGGCGATTTACGGTAAAGAGGGCGTCAGGCGGGGCTCCCGCCAAGGGTTGAGGGCTGAATGGACCGCATTCGCATTACCGGCGGCAAGCCGCTTCACGGCAAGATCCCGATTTCGGGCGCCAAGAACGCCGCGCTGCCGCTGATGATCGCCAGCCTGCTGACCGAGGACACGCTGGTCCTCGACAATGTGCCGCATCTCGCCGACGTGGTGCAGCTGCAGCGCATCCTCAACAATCATGGCGTGGACGTGACCTTGTCCGGCAAGCGTTCGGGTGAGGCGGAGCATGCCGGCCAAACCGTCAAGATTTCGGCCGAGACCATTGTCGACACCGTCGCGCCCTATGACCTCGTGTCAAAGATGCGTGCCAGTTTCTGGGTGGTGGCGCCGCTGGTCGCGCGCATGGGACAGGCGCGGGTGTCGCTGCCGGGCGGCTGCGCTATCGGCACGCGGCCGGTGGATCTGCTGATCATGGCGCTGGAGCGGCTGGGCGCGAATATCGAGATCGAAGCGGGTGACGTGATCGCGACCGCGCCCAAGGGATTGCGCGGCGGCGACATCGTCTTTCCGAAAGTGACCGTGGGCGGCACGCATGTCGCGATCATGGCGGCGGTGCTCGCCAACGGCACCACCGTGATCGAGAACGCCGCGCAGGAACCCGAGGTCAAGGACGTCGCCGATTGCCTGGTGAAAATGGGCGCAAAGATTTCCGGCGCCGGCACCTCCCGTATCGTCATTGAAGGCGTCTCCAAGCTCGGCCCCACGCGTCACAGCGTGCTGCCTGACCGTATCGAGACCGGCACCTACGCTTTTGCCGTTGCGATGACCGGCGGCGATGTGCTGCTGGAAGGGGCGCGACCGGAATTGCTGCAATCCGCGCTCGATCTTCTGGCCGAAACCGGCGCCACCGTCACCGCAACCAATGAAGGCATCCGCGTGGCGCGCAACGGCGCAGGGCTCCGCCCCGTCACCGTGACGACCGAACCGTTCCCCGGCTTCCCGACCGATCTGCAGGCACAGCTCATGGCGCTGATGACCCGTGCCAAGGGCACCTCGCGTATTACGGAAACCATTTTCGAAAACCGCTTCATGCATGTGCAGGAACTGGCGCGGCTGGGTGCGCGCATCACGCTCGATGGCCAGACCGCCATGATCGAAGGCGTGGACCGGCTCAAGGGCGCGCCGGTGATGGCGACCGATCTGCGGGCCTCGGTATCGCTGGTCATCGCGGCCTTGGCCGCCGAGGGCGAAACGGTGGTCAACCGCGTCTATCACCTCGACCGCGGTTTCGAACGGCTAGAGGAAAAGCTCGGCGCCTGCGGCGCGATGGTCGAACGCATCAGCGGATAATGTCTTGTCCCTTCTTCCTGGCGAAGAAGGGATGAGAATGCGCCTTGCACCTGCCCCGTCTGCTTCCTAACTTTCATCACATAGCTCGCTGAAACGGCACCCGTGTGAGGTCGTGTCATGACTGCGTCGAAACTCCTGAAACTGATTGCTCTCGATCGCGACGATCTCGAAATCGTCGCCGCCCATCTGCAGGACTCCGTGGTCAAAATTGGTGAAATTTTGTGGCGTCCCGCCGAGAATCGGGTGGTGATCGCCCTCAACCGCTTCGACTGGGAAGCCGCCCAGAGCGAAATCCCGGCCTGGCAGCGCCGCCGGACGGCGCTGCGTTTCGACCGCGTGCTCTCCTGCAAGTGCCGCGATCTCGATTGTTCGGCCCGGGAGCAGGTGCTCAACCTGCTGGACGTGCAATTTTCCGAAAGCAATAGCCCCGGCGGGGTTGTGACCTTGCTGTTTTCCGGCGGCGGTGCGCTGCGGCTGGACGTCGAGTGCCTGGAAGTGGAGGCGGTGGACCTCGGACCGGTCTGGGCTACGGGGAAATGTCCCGAACACGCGGACGGCCAGCCGATCGAGAGCGACGCCCGGCGGGCGTGAGGTGCGGCGGAAGCTCCTTCTCGGCCGGCAAGGCGAATGACAATCGAACGCATAAACCATCGGGCCGGAATTCCGGCGTGACCTCGCCGTCATGGCTTTTCAGCAATCGCGTGATCAGCTTGGCGCCGAAGCCAGGCTCGAAAGGCTTGGTGATGAGGGGGCCGTTTTTTTCGATCCAGTCCAGCAACAGCCGCCCTCCGTCCGCCGTCCATTCAACGGACAACTGTCCGTCCGGCTTGCACAAAGCGCCGTATTTCGCCGCGTTGGTCGCCAGTTCATGCACGATCAGGGCGACCGAACGCGCGAGTTCGGCCTCGAGCTGGATATCGCCTCCGCGCAGGCGCACGCGCGCGCGGTCGTAGGGATGCAACTCCCGCTCCAGGATGGCTTTCAGGCCCGCCCGCTGGTGCTCGGACTTGGTGATGATGTCGTTGGTCGCGGAGACTGACCGGATGCGTCCGACGATGGTTTCGGCCAATTCGCTTTGACCCTGCAAGGTCTGCGTGACGATGGACTGCACGATGGCGAAGGTGTTCTTGCCGCGATGTTCCAATTCGCGCACCAGAAAGGCGCGCCGCTTCTCTTCGGCATGCACGCGTGCGATGGCGCGGCGATAGAGTTCGGCGACCGCCAGCATGGTTCCGGCGGACAGAAGAAAGACCAGAATGTTGACCGCCTGCGCGCCAAACGACGATGACCATGCCCACCACCAGATGATGACCAGACTGAGCATGGTCGCGAACATGCCTGCGCCCAGCCCGCAGGCCAGCGCCGACAGCAGAATGGCGGGATAATAGGTCGCAAAGGGAAGGACGTTGTCGGCGATCAGGTCGAAAGCGGCGCGGACCGCGGTCGCAGCCAGAACGCAGACCAGCGCAAAAGCATAGGCCGCCAGCGAATCGGGCGACTTTCCGTCTCGCGCCAGATCACGCCACCATCTCGCAAAGCGCTCGGCCATCGCGTCATCGCCCTCATTGGAAGAATAGGGCGCTCCATGACGGCGCGTATAGGCAAGTTAGCGCAAAAAAAGATTTCAATCGGACGGAAACGCTGCTCGCGCTTGCGACCATTCCTCAAGAACCGATGCATCGGTCTCGGTCGGGCGGTATTTGTGCGCGATCGCCGCGACCTTTTGTGCCGGTAACAACTTTGCGAGCGCCCATACCGCGGCACCGCGCACCAGCGGCGAGGGATCGTCCAGCAACTTTTCTGCCTTCAATACCAGTGATGGATCATTAGAATTGCCGATGGCGATCAGCACATTGCGGATGAAACGGTCGCGACCAGTTCGTTTCACCGGGGATTTGCGAAAGAGTGCGCGGAAAGCTGCGTCATCAAGTTCCGCAAGCGCGGTAAGAGCGTGGGCGTGCTGTGTGTCCCGCGCCGCGAGTTTCGCTTTGTGACCTTGCTGCGCGAACTTGTTCCAGGGGCAGACCGCGAGGCAATCGTCGCAGCCAAAGATGCGGTTGCCCATCGCGGTCCGCAGGTCGCGCGGGATCGGGCCCTTGTGCTCGATCGTGAGATAGGAAATGCAGCGGCGTGGATCGAGCTTGTAGGGGGCATCGAACGCCCTGGTCGGACAGATGTCGAGACAGGCGCGGCACGACCCGCAATGATCGATTTCGGGGTCGTCGAACGGCAATTCGAGCGTGGTGAAGATCGCGCCGAGGAACAGCCATGAGCCGAATTCGCGGGAGACGAGATTGGTGTGCTTGCCCTGCCAGCCGAGTCCGGCACGGGCGGCCAGTGGCTTTTCCATCACGGCGGCGGTATCGACGAACACCTTCACGTCGCCGCCGGCCTGCGCGATCAGCCAGCGCGCAACCGCTTTCAAGCGCGGCTTGATGATCTCGTGATAGTCGTCGCCTTGGGCGTAGATCGAGATCGCGCCGCGGTCGCGCTCGTTCAGGATGGCGAGCGGATCAGTGTCCTGTCCGTAATTGACGCCCAGCATGATGACCGAGCGCACATCCGGCCACAATGCGCGCGGATCGGCACGACGTTCGGCGGTCGTCGCCAGCCAGGCCATGTCGCCATGCGCGCCCTCGGCGATGAATTTTTCAAACCGCTCGCGCGCCTGCGGGATTTCATCCGGCCGGGCGATGCCGAGTGCGTCGAACCCGTGCGCGCGCGCCGTTTCGGCCAGAGCCTGTTTCAACCGGTCGGGATCGTTCAGAAGTCGAGATCGGCGTAGGTCTTGGCCGGCGGCAGCCCCGCCGAGACGTCCGCCAGGATCGGACGGAACGACGGCCGCGATTTCACCCGCGCGTACCAGTTCTTCGCGTTCTCGTCTTCGGTCCATGGCACATCGCCGAGATAATCGGCCACTGAGAGATGGGCGGCGGCGGCGAGATCGGCATAGGACAACCGGTCGCCTGCGAGCCAGTCGCGCTTTTGCGCCAGCCAGCCGATATAGGCTAGATGATAGCGGATGTTAGCCCGCGCGGCACGCAGCGTATCGGTGTCGGGCGGCCCGCCGCCCTGGTCCACGGTCATGTGTCGCTTGAAAAACCGCTCGGTCACCAGGGGGCCTGAGACCTCGGCGAAGAACTTGTCGTTAAACCACGCGAGCAACCGCCGGATTTCGACACGATCATGGAGCTCGCGTCCGAGCAACGGGTATTCTTCGAGCCTGTCGCCATGCGCTTCGTGCAGATATTCCGCGATCACCGAGGCCCCCGGAATTGGCGGGTATCCCTCAACCACCAGAACCGGCGTGGTGCCGGCGGGGTTCAGCATCAGGAAGCCGTCGCGGCGTTCCCACGGCCTTTCCTCGCCCAACGCAGCCTCAAGCGCATATTCGCCCAGCGCGAGCCGGACGAAACGCGAATGCGGGCAGAAGGGATGGTGGAACAGGGTGAGCATGGGAATGTGCGGACGATCCTGACGGCTCAAGGTGTAAGAGGGGTAAACGGAATCTTCCGGCCGGAAGGCGGTCTTTGCCGTTGCCGATGGTGGCGGGTTGCGCGAAAACGCGGGCTGACGACGATTCCTTCAGATTCCTCCCGCCTTTATCCCGCCTGACGGAGATTTCCCATGTCCTTCGACCTTTTCAAGGCGGCCCTGCTGGGCGTTGTCGAGGGACTGACGGAATTCCTGCCGGTGTCATCCACCGGGCATCTGCTGATGCTCGAGCGGTTCTTCGGCTTCGACGACGACGCGTTCGGCAAAACCTTCGTTGTGCTGATCCAACTCGGGGCCATTCTCGCCATTCTCTCGGTCTATTTCGGCAAGCTCTGGGCCATCGCGCTCGGCATGTTCTCAAACCCCGCCGCACGGCGTTTTGTGCTCGGCGTGCTGATCGCGTTTCTGCCCGCCGCCCTAATCGGCGCCGTGGGGCATTCGTTTATCAAGAGCGTGTTGTTCAATGTCTGGATCGTCTGCTTCACGCTGATCGCGGGCGGCGCGATTCTGCTCTGGGTCGACCAACTGGAGCTCAAGCCGAGCTATCACGACGCCACGGAATTTTCGCTGCCGATGTATCTGACCATCGGCATATTCCAGTGTTTTGCCATGATCCCCGGTGTGTCGCGATCGGGCGCGACCATCGTGTCGGCCATGCTGCTCGGCGCCGACAAGCGCTCGGCGGCGGAATTCTCATTCTATCTCGCGATGCCGACCATGGCCGGCGCCTTCGCCTACGACCTTTACAAGAACTACGATCAGATGACGTCGAACAACGTCATGCTGGTTGCGGTCGGATTCATCTGCTCGTTTTTCGCCGGCATCTTCGTGGTGAAGACGTTTCTCGGCTACGTCTCGCACCACGGCTTCAGGCTGTTCGCGTGGTGGCGCGTGATCATCGGCTGTCTTGGACTGATCGGGCTGGCGATCGGCTGGTGAATTAAGCGAGGCGCCCGGTGCGGAACTGGCCGGCCTTGCGGAAGCGCCACAGATAGCTCGGCACGACCGCTTCGACCGGCGTCGGCAGAATGCCGAGACCTTCCAGCGTGCGGCGTTCGCCGATCGCCTGCTCGGACACCACATTGTCGTGGCGCAGCAGTTCAACCTGATCGGGCGTCAGCGGTGGATTCGGCAGGAATTGCAGGAACTGCGCCTGCAGTTTTGCCAGCGCGAAGGGCAACGGCAGCAGCAGCCGTTTGCGCTCGATGGTGGCGAGCACATATTCCATCAATTCCTTAAAGCTGCGCACGTCAGGTCCGCCGAGCTCATAGATCGTACCGCCGCGTGTCTTGCCCTCGACGGCATTGGCGATGGCTTCGGCGACGTCGCCGACATAGACCGGCTGAAAGCGCGTGTGTCCGCCGCCGACCAGCGGCAAGGCCGGCAGGAACCGCGCCATGGCGGCGAAGCGGTTGAAGAACTGGTCTTCCGGCCCGAACACGACCGAGGGGCGGAAAATAACTGCGTCCTTGGCCGCGGCCAGCACCGCTTTCTCGCCGCGCGCCTTGGATTGCGCATAGAGCGATGATGCATTCTCGTCGGCGCCGAGCGCGGAGACATGAATCACCCGCGCGCCGAAGGCGGAAGCGGCGAGCGCCACCTGTTCGGCACCATAGGCCTGTACCAGATCGAAATGCTGGCGTCCGCGCTCGAACAGGATGCCGACCAGATTGATGGAGACGGCGGCGTCGCGCGTGGCGGCTTCCACCGAGCGGGGATAGCGCAGATTGGCCTGCACGGCGTGAATCTGTCCGACGCTCCCGAGCGGCTGCAGATGGCCGGCCAGCTCCGGCCGGCGCACAGCAACGCGGATGCGAAATCGTCGTTTGGCGAGGGCCCGCACGACATGGCGGCCCAGAAAGCCGGAACCGCCAAAGACGGTGATCAGGGTGTCGGCATTGCTCTTGATGGGCATGAGATTGCTTTAGCTGGCCATTGGGGCAAGGGCGAGACGCGAATACAGGATCGTTTTTGGACTGTATAGGGGGCGGCGGCGTTGACAACGCGCGATCCCCCCTCTTATGTCTGCCGCAAGCCCAGGTGGCGGAATTGGTAGACGCGCTGGTTTCAGGTACCAGTGGCGCAAGTCGTGGAGGTTCGAGTCCTCTCCTGGGCACCATTTTACGCCGCAAAGGCGCGACGAGCATTGAATGACCATCCGCCTGCATCGCGGCGATCTTCCTGACATTTCGCGCTATACCGGCGCCGTCGCCATCGATACTGAGACCATGGGTCTCGACCCCCACCGCGACCGCCTGTGTGTGGTGCAATTGTCGCCGGGCGACGGTTCGGCCGACGTGGTGCAGATTCCGCAGGGCGCCCAGGGCGCACCCAATCTCAGGCGCCTGCTGGCGGACCCCGCCATCGTCAAGATTTTCCATTTCGCCCGCTTCGATATGGCGGTGCTCTACAATGCTTTCGGGGTGATGCCAGGGCCGGTTTTCTGCACCAAGATCGCCTCCCGCCTGACCCGGACCTATACCGACCGCCATGGCCTGAAGGACATCGTCCGGGAGCTTCTGGGGGTCGACCTCTCCAAGCAGCAGCAATCCTCGGACTGGGGGGCAGAAATCCTTTCCGAACCGCAGGTGGCTTATGCGGCCTCCGATGTCCTGTATCTGCATGGATTAAGGGAAAAACTCGATGTCATGCTGGCCCGCGAAGGCCGGCAGGGCCTCGCCCAGGCCTGTTTCGGCTTTTTGCCGGACCGGGCCCGGCTGGATCTGTCCGGCTGGGGCGCCGAGGACATCTTTTCGCATTCCTGAAGCCCTCCGCCGTGCCGAGGCCATATTCCCGGGCGATTTTCCCCCGGCCGGGCAGTAACATAAGACCGGGCACCAACGATTCTCGGCACGGAATGGCTGCTCCAGAATGAACCGCATGGTGGTCGGATCGAACGACATGAGGACGCCGGGCTTCGCGGCCCAACGGCCGCAATCGGAGAGCGACACCGCTTTCCGGGGCGCCGCCCGTCACAGCCGCAATGTCCGCTTCCTGCGCAAGGCGGTTCCGATCGGGATCGGCGTGTGCGTGCTGGGAATCGTGGTCACGACGTTCTTCAATCCGCTGCGCTTCGTCTACAAATTGCCGAACGATCTCGGGACGCTGGTGGTGTCGGGATCGAAGATCACCATGGAGTCTCCGCGGCTCGCCGGCTTCACGCGCGACGCGCGCGGTTATGAAATCAACGCCAAGGCCGCGGCGCAGGATTTGAAGAAGCCGAATATGGTCGAGCTGAAGGAGATTCGCGCCAAGGTGGACATGCAGGACAGAAGCTCGGTGGAAATGACGGCGGTCGACGGCCATTACGATACCAAGGCGGAATTGCTGACGCTGGGCCAGAAGATCATCCTGTCGTCGTCCACCGGCTATCAGGGAATCCTGACCGAGGCGACCGTCGATATCAAAAAGGGCCGCATCGTTTCCGACCAGCCGGTCGAAGTGAAGCTGTTGCAGGGCACGCTCAACGCCAATCGTCTGGAAGTGACCGAAACCGGTGCGCTCATTCGGTTCCATGGCGGCGTGACGATGATGCTGACGCCGGAGGCGCTCAATCGCAATCTACCGCAGCCGCAAGCCGGCTCCGCGGAGGCGAAATGATGCCGGCGATGTCATTGATCGCGCGCATGTGTCTGGCGGCGCTGGCATTGTTGGCCGTTCCTGCGGCGGCAACTGCGCAGACCACCGGCGTGCCCAATGCACTGCAGGGCTTTTCGCAGAACAAGAACGAGCCGGTTCATATCGAGGCTGCCTCGCTGGAAGTGCGCGACAAGGACAAGGTCGCGACCTTCAGCGGCAATGTGGTCGTCACCCAAGGCGACACGGTCCTGCGCAGCAAGACACTGGTGGTGTTCTACGATCAGGAAGATGCCAAGGGCGGCATGAAAGCGGCGCAGCCAGGGCCGGGCGGCAAGCAGTCGATCCGCCGTCTGGAAGCCAGAGGCGGCGTCGTCGTGACGCAGAAGGATCAGACCGCGACCGGTGCCAACGGCATTTTCGATATGAAGTCGAACACGATCACCCTGAATGGCGGGGTGGTTGTAACGCAGGGACAGAATATTTTGCGCGGCGACAGTCTGGTGGTGGATGTCGCGACGGGGCATGCCAAGGTCGAAGCTGGCAAGGGCCGGGTGTCCGGCATGTTCAGCCCGAATTCCAAGGATTCGAAGGACTCCAAGCCGGAGGCCGCGTCCACGGGCAGCCCCGGCAAACCGGCTCCGAAAGGGACCACGCCACGGCCTCAATCCGGCCTATCGCCCCTTTATTAACTTGTCCTCAATTAACCTGTCGCGGGTTGCGCCATTGAAAGTCTCGGGGGCTTTCGATTATCACCGTCCCCAGCGACCGTTAGCCTAAAGGGCCAGGCGTGCTCGACATTCTCTCGCTGTTCCGACGCAAACGCCGCGTGCCTCCACGCCGGCGAAAATCGTCGTCGGGCAATTGGCGGCAGGAGCTCGAGAAGATTGGTGGGCTGATCGGCAGCAAGGCTCCTGCCCCGGTCCGCGAGGCGCCGAAGCGTTACGAGCCTCCGGCTCCCGTCTACGATCCGCCGCCGCCGCCGCGGTATGAATCGCCGCCGCTGCAGGACGGGCCGCTCCCTTACGATCCGCCGTTGCAATACGAGCCGTCACGCGCCTTGGCGGAAGCGCCGCCGCGCCCCGCACCGCCGCCGCGTCGCGCCGAGCCGGAGGCGCCGCGCCGTGCACAGATTGCGCGTGCGCCTGCGAAGCAGGGCTATCTCGCTGCGCACAGCATCGAGAAAACCTTCGGCACCCGCAAGGTGGTCAAGGGCGCGAGTCTTTATGTCCGCCGCGGCGAGGCGGTCGGCTTGCTCGGACCGAACGGCGCCGGCAAGACGACGATGTTCTACATGATTACCGGTCTGATCAAGGCCGACCGCGGACGCATCGAACTTGACGGTCACGATGTCACGGCGCTGCCGATGTATCAGCGCGCGCGCCTGGGCATCGGATATCTGCCGCAGGAAGCGTCGATCTTTCGAGGCCTGAATGTCGAAGACAATATCCGCTCGGTGCTGGAAGTGGTCGAGCCCGACAAGAAACGCCGCGACCGAGATCTCGACGCGCTGCTGGACGAATTCAACATCACGCGGCTGCGCAAGACGCCGTCCATCGCGCTGTCCGGCGGCGAGCGCCGCCGTGTTGAAATTGCGCGCGCGCTGGCGAGCCGGCCAAGCTACATGCTGCTCGACGAACCCTTTGCCGGCATCGATCCGATCGCGGTCGGCGATATTCAGGCGCTGGTGCATCATCTCACCCAGCGCGGAATCGGCGTGCTGATCACCGACCACAATGTGCGCGAGACGCTCGGCCTGACCGATCGCGCCTACATCGTTTATTCGGGCGAGGTCCTGATGGAGGGCCGCGCCGAGGATATTGTGAACAATCCGGATGTGCGGCGCCTGTATCTGGGCGAAGAATTCCGCCTCTAGGCGAGGGGTTCGGTAAAAATTTACCGAGCATGGCCATCAGCCAATTTTCTACATGCACAAATCGTGCCGAGGCGCTAAAAGCGGCCTATGGCACTGACCACCCGCCTCGAATTCCGCCAAAGCCAGGCGCTCGTGATGACGCCGCAGCTGATGCAAGCCATCAAGCTGCTGCAGCTCTCGAACATGGATCTGGCGGCCTATGTCGAGGAAGAGCTTGAGAAAAATCCCCTGCTGGAGCGCGCGGCCGACGACGAAACCCCAGTGGCGGATCCCTCGGCGTTGGCCGGGGCCGAGGGCGACCAGGCTGGCCCCGCCGGTCCGGAGGGCGAGGGGCCAGGCGAATGGATGGGGGACAACCTCGAAACCAGCCGTGACGCGCTGGAGGGCCAGCTCGGCACCCGGCTCGACAATGTCTTCCCCGAGGACGGCGATCAGGCCAATGCCAGCGCCCGCGGTGACGATGCCGCGGCCGCCTATTCGGAATGGGCCAGTGTCGGCACCGGCGGACGCGACGACGGCGAATACAATCTCGAGGCCTTTGTCTCGGCCGAGCGCACGCTGCCTGAATATCTGGCCGAGCAGTTGGCGCTGGCGGAACCCGATCCGGTGCGGCGCATCATCGGGCAGCACCTGATCGATCTGGTGGATGAGGCGGGCTACCTGACCGGCGACCTGCCGTCGGTGGCCGAGAAGCTGGGTGCGCCGGAAGCGGAGGTCGAATCCGTCCTCTCGGTCCTGCAGACCTTTGATCCCGCCGGCGTCTGCGCGCGCAATCTGACCGAATGCCTCGCGATCCAGCTGAAGGACCGCGACCGCTATGACCCAGCCATGCAAGCCTTGCTGGGCCGGCTTGATCTTCTCGCCAAGCGCGATCTGGCGACGCTGCGGAAATTATGCGGCGTGAACGACGAAGATCTCGTGGACATGATCGCCGAGGTCAAGCGGCTCAATCCGAAGCCGGGTCTGGCCTTCGGCTCCGCCACCGTGCAGGCGATTGTCCCGGATGTGTATGTCCGGCAGGCGTCCGACGGTTCGTTCGCGGTTGAACTGAATTCCGACACGCTCCCCCGTGTTCTGCTCAACCAGAGTTATCACGCGCGGGTTTCGAAAACCACGGCGACGCCGGCAGACAAATCCTATCTCGCCGAGCAATTGCAGTCGGCCACCTGGCTGATCCGCGCGCTCGATCAGCGCGCCCGCACGATCCTGAAAGTCGCAACCGAAATCGTGAAACAGCAGGATGGCTTCTTCGTGCATGGTGTCCAGCATCTGCGCCCGCTCAATCTGAAGACGGTGGCGGACGCAATTTCGATGCACGAATCGACGGTTTCGCGCGTCACCGCCAACAAATACATGGCGACGAGTCGCGGCATTTTCGAACTGAAGTATTTTTTCACGTCGGCGATTGCATCGTCCGACGGCGGCGAAGCACATTCCGCCGAGGCCGTGCGAAACCGCATCAAGCTGATGATCGAGGCCGAATCGGCCGACAATGTTCTGTCCGACGACACGATCGTCGACAAGCTGCGTGAGGCCGGTATCGACATCGCGCGCCGCACGGTGGCGAAATATCGCGAAGGCATGCGTATCGCGTCGTCTGTGCAGCGGCGGCGCGACAAGCAAAGCATGTCCTCGTCGCGATGAAATAAGGTATTCTTGCCAATGTCATCGTCCAGACGTTATTTCGCGAGGACTGAAGGCAGCCATTGACGCAGCGCCTGACCGTCCTTATGGTCCGCCGCCTTCCAGCCAATTCGTCGTCACCGCAACGGACCCCCGGACCGTTTTATGCCGCTCACTGATATCGTTGCCCCGAACGCCATTATTCCGGCGCTCAAAGTCAACGGCAAGAAACAGGCGATTCAGGAACTCGCAGCGCGCGCCGCGGAGCTGTCCGGGCAGAATGAGCGCGTGATTTTTGAGATTCTGTTGCAGCGCGAGAAGCTGGGCTCCACCGGCATCGGTCATGGCATCGCGATTCCACACGGCAAATTGCCGAAGCTCGAACGGCTGTTTGGCCTGTTCGCGCGGCTCGAGCGCGCTGTCGATTTCGAATCGCTGGACGGGCAGCCGGTCGACCTGGTGTTTTTGCTGCTGGCGCCGGAAGGCGCGGGCGCGGATCATCTCAAGGCGCTGGCGCAAGTCGCACGGCTCCTGCGCGATCCGGAAACCGCCAACAAGCTGCGCGAGTCACGCGACGCCGAGGCGCTTTACGCCGTGTTGACAATGACGCCACCGGCCACGGCCTGATTCCAGATTCGATTTTACGGAAATGCGTGCGGAGCCTAGTGGAGGCTGACCGCTTCAAGCCGTTCATTGTGCGCGTTGGCGATCGCGGCGTCGCGGCTGTCGGTCACAAGAATAGGCGTGCCGTCGGCGGCGTGCAGCACGAAGACCCGCTGTCCGCCGCCAGCGGCGGCGCATTGGGGCAGATGAAAGCCACGTCCTCGGAACGCGCGGCGCGCACATAGGCCAGCCTGCTGCCGCCCAGGCGGGCGAAGGCTTCGGCGGTCATGGCTGGCGCAAGCGCCGCAGGCGCGGTGACGTCGGATCGCATGGCTGGGTCCTCATCCTTCATAGGTCGCAAGAGGAGACCTTTCGGTTCGTCGCCAATGGAAAGATTTCACCCCGCAGATGCGGCGCAGTCAGTGCACGCTCACAGTCTCGAGCTCATGGCTCCACGCATTCGCCACGGCGGATTCGCGGCTATCGGTCACCATGATCGGCGTGCCATCGGCTGCGTGCAACGCAAAGAGCTGCATGCCGGGCTGCAATTCCGGAGCCGTGGGATACAATTCGTTCACCTGCTCGGATCGGATCGCCTTCACATAGGCGATCTTGCCTCCGCCCAGCACGGCAAAATCCTGCGTCGACATGTCGGGCTTCAAGATCAACGGTTCGTTGGTCATGGCCATCTCCTTCTTGTTAATGCCCCCTGAAACACTTTGTTCCGCTCACTCATGCGGCGTGATCGAGATCGTCCGCACGAGGCGTTCCGGCTCCGGCCGCACCAGATCGACGGACAGCAGGCCGTTCTTCAGATCGGCGCAGAGCACTTCCATGCCCTCGGCCAAAACGAAGGTGCGCTGAAACTGACGCGCCGCGATGCCGCGGTGAAGAAACTGCCGGCTCTTGTCCTCGACCTGACGGCCGCGAATGACGAGCTGGTTTTCCTCCACCGCCACGTCGAGCTGGTCGAGGGTGAAGCCGGCGACCGCGAGCGTGATCCGCAACCGTTCGGGGCTGCGGTCGTCGCGCGCCACACGCTCAATATTGTAGGGGGGATAGCCGTCGGAGGCCTTGGTGACGCGGTCGAGCACGCGCTCGATTTCGTCGAAGCCCAACAGAAACGGACTGGATAACGACGGCACTCTGGACATCTCAAAGCCCTCGCGGGAAGCGACTTTGACGGGCCCTCATCAGGCACCCCCGGAGCCGGCAGACCTGCCGGCTCCGCAAGTAATATGGGGGAGGCGGGTTAAGTCTTCAAGAACACCCTTCTGGCCCCGTTCGGGGGCGTTATGCTGCAAACGGCCGCCGCGCGCACAATTCAGGAGGGGTATCATGCATGGCCGTCCGCAATCGCAGCCGCTCAATGTCCGCGGTTTCCGCGCCATCGGCGTGGAAGTGCCGATGACCTTCGCGCTCGGGACCAGCCGCGGCGCCATCACCAAGGCCCCCTTGCTGTTGGTCGATCTCGAAACGCAGCAAGGCGTGACGGGACGCGCCTATCTCTGGTGTTATCTGCGCGAGGCGCTGCCCGCAGTCGCCAGCATCTTGCAGGCGGTGCTGGAAACGGTGAAGGGCGATGTGCTCGCGCCGTCCGATCTCTCGGCCAAGCTGTCCAAACGTTTCGCGCTGATCGGCAATGAGGGCATCGTGCGCATGGCGACGGCGGGTTTTGACATGGCCGCCTGGGACGCGCTTGCGCAGTCTGCCGGATTGCCGCTCGCCACCATGCTCGGCGCACGGCCGAAGCCGATCCCCGCCTATAATTCCAGCGGGCTTGGCCTGATGCCGGCCGAGAGGCTTGCGGACGAAGCTGAAGCTTTGCTGTCCGGCGGCTTTCGTGCGGTGAAGCTGCGGCTCGGATATCCCACACTCGAGGACGACTTGCTGGCCGTGCGCACGGTGAAGAAGCGGCTCCCGCCGGGCGTCGCTCTGCTGATCGATTACAATCAGGCCCTCGACCTGGCTGAAGCCCAGCGCCGTGGGCGGGCACTCCAGGATGAGGGTGTTGACTGGCTGGAAGAGCCGATCCGGCATGACGATTATGGTGGCTACGCCACGCTCGCGCGCGAATTAGATCTCCCCATCCAGATCGGCGAGAATTTTTCCGGCAGCGACGACATGCAGACCGCCCTAGACGCGGGAGCCTGCGATTACGTGATGCCCGATCTGGAGCGCATCGGTGGCGTCACCGGCTGGCAGCGTGCGGCGGCGCTGGCGGCGACCCGCCGGATACGCATGTCATCGCATCTGTATCCGGAGATCAGTGCGCATCTGCTGGCGGCGACGCCGACCTGTCATTATCTTGAGTATGTCGACTGGGCCGACAAGATTCTAGAACAACCTCTTGTGATTGAAGACGGTCACGCGGTGGTTCCGGAGCGGCCGGGCAATGGCATCGCGTGGAACAACGCGGCCGTCGAACGGTACCGGGTCTAGCGGGAGGACCTCGCTACCGGCTGCTTTTCTCGAATTGCCGCAGCACCTCGTTGCCGCGGCGGACGGCGTCGTCGAGCGCCTTCTTGACCGGCTTCTTACCTGAAAACGCCTGCTCCAGTTCGTCGTGCACGATCTCGCGGATGACCACGAACGAACCCAGCCGCAATCCGCGCGAGTTCGCCGTCGGCGGATTGAGCGTGATCTGCCGGATGGAAATGTCTGTCCCCGGATTGCGATCGTAGAAGCCGATCGAGCGGGTCAGGTCATAGGCCGCGCGGGTGATCGGCAAATAGCCGGTCCATTGATGCCAGCTGGCCTGCACATCAGGTCGCGACAGAAACGCGAAGAAGCGTGCGACGCCTTTGTATTCCGGCTCGGGCCGGCCTTTGAGCACCCACAGGCTGCCGCCGCCGATGATCGAATTCTGCGGGGTGTCCGGCAAATGGGGCCAATAGGGCAGCATGCCGTAACCGATTTCGAATCTCGCATTGGCGATGATGTCCGCGCGCGCGGCGGACGAGCCGATGAAGATTCCGCATTCACTGTCGTAGAATTTATGTTCGGCCTGGTTGGCGCGGCCGCCGTAATCGAACACTCTGGTCTTCTGCCATTCGGCCAGCGCGGCGACGTGATCGATGACCGCCGGATTGTTGAATTTCAGCTCGGTGCTGACTCCGCTCAGGCCGTTGTCGAGACTGGCGATCGGCAGATTGTGATAAGCAGAAAAATTCTCGACATTCACCCATGACGGCCAGGCGGTGGTGAGACCGCAGCGGATGCCTCGCGCGCGCAAGGCTTGCGCGGCTTTCTCGATGTCGGGCCATGTCGCCGGCGCCTGGTCGGGATCGAGACCGGCGAAGCGGAACTGGTCCTTGTTGTAATAGAGGATTGGCGTCGAGGAATTGAACGGAAAGGACAGCAGGTTACCCTTGGCGTCGGAATAATAGCTCGCGATGGCGGGCAGATAGGCATTGCGGTCGAAGGTCACGCCCTCGTTGCGCATCAAATCGAAGACCGGATAGACCGCGCCCTTGGCCGCCATCAGGGTCGCCGTCGCGACTTCGGCGGCCTGCACGATCGCCGGATGCTGACCGGAGCGGGTGGCGAACAAAGCCGCCGTCAGCGTTTCGGTATAGAGGCCCTTGTAGGACGGGACGATGCGGTAGTCGGATTGCGAGGCATTGAAATCCGCCGCCAGCCTGTCGACCTCGCGGCCGAGTTCGCCGGGCATCGCATGCCACCATTGGATTTCGACGGCGGCGAACGTCGGCGCTGCTGTTGCCAGACAAAACGCCGCGACAGCACCGGCCAGACGGCACCCCGACATGACATTCCCCCAGTCCATCCCAGACCGGCAGTGTAGCGTCGCCGCCAAAACAAGAAAGCCGCCCCGGGGGCGGCTGTCATGTCATTTCGAGGGGGTTTGGTGGAGCCAGGCGGGATCGAACCGCCGACCTCTTGCATGCCATGCAAGCGCTCTCCCAGCTGAGCTATGGCCCCTGAACTCGTCTCGGCCCCAGAGCTGGGCGCTCCGGGCTGGCTGCAACTATAGCCGCAAGCCCAATATCAAGTCTCTTCTTCCTTCTCAATGCCGTCGCCGATGATGTCGGTCACGTCGGCGTCGCCTTCCTCTTCATCGGCGATGAAGGTGGCGTCGTCCATTTCATCATCGTCTTCGACCTCGACTTCGAGATCGTCATCGGCTTCCACGGCATCGCCAACCGGCTTCTTTTTGCCCTGCGCTTCGGCGTCGGCATCCTCCAGTGAAACGAATTCGGCGCCTTCGGTCTCGGCGATCTCGACTTCCTTCGCCTTGGCGGCCACAGGCACGGCCGCCGCTGCGGCGGCCTTTGCTGCGGCGGCGTCGGCGCGGCCGCGCGTGACGACCGGCGCGATCGGAACAACCTCACCCGTATAGGGCGAGATCACCGGATCCTTGTTCAGATCGTAGAACTTGCGCCCGGTTGTGGGGCAGACGCGCTTGGTGCCGAGCTCTGACTTTGCCACGGTCGGGTGATCCTCAGAGGATTTTAAAATGAGGGGCTTCAATTGGCCGCTTGCATAGCCCCTGTCAATAGCGCTTCGCAAATCGTTTCGGACCGTCCTCGCAGGTGTGCCCCGGATGACGCAGGATCGGCCCCCGTGCTAGGAGGTCGCCCCGAGCCGCCCGGCCTATATCCAGGATTAACCCCTTGAATCACTCGCTGGTTTCAACGCCGCTGACCGCCCATCGCTCGAAGGGTCTGAAGGGCCGCGTTCGCGTTCCGGGGGACAAGTCGATCTCCCATCGCGCGCTGATCCTGGCGGGGATGACGGTCGGAACCACCAGAATCACCGGCTTGCTGGAAGGCGCGGATGTCCTCAACACCGCCCAGGCCATGGGAGCCTTGGGTGCTTGGGTCGATCGCGAAGGCGAGGGCGCCTGGACGGTGCAGGGCGTCGGCGTTGGCGGTTTCCGCCAGCCTGGCCAACCGCTGGATTTTGGCAATTCCGGCACCGGCTGCCGGCTGGTCATGGGGGCGGTGGCGGGCTGCTCCGTGACGGTGACCTTCGACGGCGATGAATCGCTGCGCAAACGTCCAATGCGGCGTGTGCTCGATCCGCTGGAACGCATGGGCGCCCGCGTGCTCAGTGTCGCCGAAGGCGGACGTCTGCCGATCACCTTGCAAGGCGCGCGCGACGCCATTCCGATCGTCTACGAACCGCCGGCCGCTTCGGCGCAATTGAAATCCGCCGTGTTGCTGGCGGGTCTCGCCGCGCCCGGCGAAACCGTCGTGATCGAAAAGGAAGCGACCCGCGATCATACCGAGCGCATGCTGACACATTTCGGAGCCGACGTTCAGGTGGCACCGCATGGCGCGCATGGCCGCAGAATTACGCTCAAGGGACAGCCCGAACTGGTGCCGGCGCCGATTGCCGTTCCGGCCGATCCATCCTCGGCGGCGTTTCCGATGGTCGCGGCCTTGATCGCGGCGGGTTCGGATGTGGTGCTTGAAGGCGTGATGATGAACCCGCTGCGTACGGGCTTGTTCCAGACGCTGCGCGAGATGGGCGCCCGGTTCGAAATCGCTGCGGCGCGCAACGAAGGCGGCGAGGATGTCGCCGATCTGCGGGTGCGGTCGTCGCAGTTGCGCGGTGTTGACGTTCCGGCCGCGCGCGCGCCGGCGATGATTGACGAATATCCGATCCTGGCCGTGGCCGCGTCCTTCGCCGTCGGCACGACGCGGATGCGCGGTCTTGCCGAATTGCGCGTGAAGGAATCCGATCGCCTCGTAGCCACGGCCGACATGCTGCGTGCGAACGGCGTGGATGTGACCATCGACGGCGACGACCTCGTGGTCGAAGGGTATGGCCGCGTCGCCGGCGGCGGTATGGTCGCGACCCATATGGATCATCGCCTGGCGATGTCGGCGCTGGTCATGGGGCTGGCGAGCGATGAACCGGTGGCCGTGGACGACATGAGTTTTGTCGCCACCAGCTTTCCCGGCTTCGCTGACATGATGCGTGGACTGGGCGCGGAATTCTCATGATCATCGCGATCGACGGACCCGCCGCCTCCGGCAAGGGCACGCTCGCGAAGCGCCTCGCCGCGCATTACGGTTTCAGGCACCTCGACAGCGGGCTGCTTTATCGCGGCGTCGCCAAGGCCGTGCTCGATGTCGGCAAACTGGCCGACGACAGGGCCGCGGCGATCGCGGCGGCCAAAAGCTTCGATCCCGCCCGTTATGACGAGGCTGTTCTCAAAAGCGATGACGTGGCCAAGGCGGCGTCCTTTGTCGCCGCGATCCCGGAGGTGCGGGCTGAACTGGTCGCGTTCCAGCGGGCTTTTGCGCAGTCAAAGCCGGGGGCCGTGATCGACGGCCGGGATATCGGCACCGTCATCGCGCCCGAGGCCGAGGTCAAAATCTTCGTAACCGCCAGTGCCGAGGAGCGGGCCCGCCGCCGGGTGGCGGAATTGCAGGGCCGGGGCGAAACCCCCGACCCGGCGGGGGTTCTGGCCGATATCCTCAAGCGCGACGAGCGAGATGCGGGCCGGGCGGTCGCCCCCCTGAAACAGGCCCCGGACGCGCACTTGCTCGATACCACGCATTTGGCTATAGACCCGGCAGTCCGGGCCGCCATCGACATTGTCGAGGCCGTCCGAGCGGGCCGAAGGCCGGCTTAACCGCCCTTCGCTGTTGGAGGATAGCCCGTCTCGCGCCGCCTCTTCCGGAGGCTTCGGATCAAACCATCGTTCCGATCGAACGGCTTGACGCGCCGGCCCGCCTGTTTTCAGGCGGTTGTCACTGGTCTTGCGGGACCTTTGGCCCGTGCGTTCGGAACCCCTTTTTCCAACCCGGCGCACCGCTATCAGGAGAATTCATGGCCCAGGCCGCTACCGCCACGCCGTCGCGTGATGATTTTGCCGCGATGCTCGAAGAGTCCTTCACCTCAGGCAATCTGCAGGAAGGCTCCGTCATCAAGGGAACCGTTGTCGGAATCGAAAAGGACGTCGCCGTTATCGACGTCGGGTTGAAGACCGAGGGGCGCGTCGCGTTGCGGGAGTTCACCGGTCCCGGCCGCGGCAGCGAGATCAAGATCGGCGACGAGGTCGAGGTTTATCTGGAGCGCGTCGAGAATGCGCTCGGTGAAGCGGTCCTGTCGCGCGACAAGGCGCGCCGCGAGGAGAGCTGGGGCAAGCTCGAACAGGCTTTCAAGAACAACGAGAAAGTCACCGGCACCATCTTCAATCAGGTCAAGGGCGGCTTCACCGTCGATCTCGACGGCGCCGTGGCCTTCCTGCCGCGCTCGCAGGTCGATATCCGTCCGATCCGCGACGTCACCCCGCTGATGAATGCGCCGCAGCCGTTCCAGATCCTGAAAATGGATCGTCGCCGCGGCAACATCGTCGTTTCCCGCCGCACCGTGCTGGAAGAGACTCGCGCCGAGCAGCGTCAGGAGCTGGTGCAGAATCTCGAAGAGGGTCAGGTCATCGACGGCGTCGTCAAGAACATCACCGATTACGGTGCGTTCGTGGATCTCGGCGGAATCGACGGCCTGCTGCATGTCACCGATATTGCGTGGCGCCGCGTCAATCATCCGACCGAAGTGCTGAATATCGGCCAGTCGGTAAAAGTGAAGATTATCAAGATCAATCACGAGACGCACCGCATCTCGCTCGGCATGAAACAGCTGCTCGACGATCCGTGGCAGGGCATCGAGGCCAAGTATCCGGTCAATGCGCGCTTCAAGGGCCGCGTGACCAACATCACCGACTACGGCGCGTTCGTTGAACTGGAGCCGGGCATCGAAGGCCTGATCCACGTGTCCGAAATGTCGTGGACCAAAAAGAACGTCCATCCCGGCAAGATCGTTTCGACTTCTCAGGAAGTCGAGGTCCAGGTTCTGGAAGTCGATCCGGTCAAGCGCCGCATTTCGCTCGGTCTCAAGCAGACCATGCGCAATCCGTGGGAAGTCTTCGTGGAGAAGTATCCGCCCGGATCGATCGTCGAAGGCGAAGTCAAGAACAAGACCGAGTTCGGTCTGTTCCTCGGCCTCGACGGCGATGTGGACGGCATGGTGCATCTTTCCGATCTGGACTGGAAGCGTCCTGGTGAGCAGGTAATCGAGGAATACAAGAAGGGCGACATGGTCAAGGCGACCGTTCTCGACGTCGACGTCGAGAAGGAGCGCATCTCGCTCGGCATCAAGCAGCTCGTGGCCGGTGATCCGATGGAAGAAGGCGCCGCCGGCGAAATCAAGAAGGGCGACGTCGTGACCTGCGAAGTGACCGAGGTGAAGGAAGCCGGCATCGACGTGAAGATCGCCGGAACCGATCTGGAGTCCTTCATCCGCCGCGCCGATCTCGCCCGCGATCGCGGCGATCAGCGGTCGGAGCGGTTCCAGGTCGGCCAGAAGGTCGATGCCCGCGTCACCCAGTTCGACCGCAAGTCGCGCAAGGTGTCGGTCTCGATCAAGGCTCTGGAAGTGGCCGAGGAGAAGGAAGCCATCGCTCAATACGGCTCCTCCGATTCGGGCGCGTCCTTGGGCGACATTCTTGGCGCCGCCCTCAAGCAGCGCGCCGGCGAGGACAAGGCCGAATAACGGCCTCGTTCGGTCTGGTATTCAGCTGACCGGACCCCCGGGACGACCGTCCCGGGGGTCCAAATTTTGTCGCTACAATTTGCCTAAAGTCGTGCGGCATATCGTTGCCATCCGCTGGAGGCGGTTTGGTGTAAACTCGTCATCGACTCACAGGAAAGGAGCGAGAGGCCATGACGCCCAATCATTCATCGCTCGACGCCGACCAGATCGTCGATCGCCGCCGCATGCGGCGCAAGCTGACCTTCTGGCGCGTGCTGACCGTTCTGGTTCTGGCGCTTGCTGTCGGCGGCATTGCTTTCATGTCGCAGCGCGGGACGCTGTCGGGCGTGACCGGGGCATCGATCGCCCGGGTCAAGATTTCCGGTCTGATCCGCGGCAATCAGGACCGCGTCGAGGCGCTGGACCGCTTGGGGCGGTCATCCGCGCGCGCGGTTATTATTCATATCGACAGCCCGGGCGGCACCACGGCCGGCGCCGAGCAGCTCTACGACGCATTGCTGCAACTGAAGGCGAAGAAGCCGATGGTTGTCGTTGTCGATGGCCTCGCGGCCTCCGGCGGCTATATGGCGGCGCTCGCCTCCGACCACATCATCGCGCAAAGCTCCTCGCTGGTGGGTTCGATCGGTGTGCTGGTGCAATATCCGAACTTTACTGACCTCCTGAAAACCGTTGGCGTGAAGGTGGAGGATGTGAAATCCTCTCCCCTCAAGGCGGCACCGAACGGCTTCGAGCCGACGAGTCCGGAAGCGCGCGCGGCATTGGCCGCCATCGTGATGGATTCGTATGAGTGGTTCCGCGGTCTGGTGCGTCAGAGCCGCAAACTCGACGGTCCGGCCCTTGAGCGGGTGACCGACGGCCGGGTCTTCACCGGGCGGCAAGCGCTCGACCTGCGGCTGGTGGACGAACTCGGCAACGAAAAGACCGCACTGGCCTGGCTCGCGCGCGAGAAAGGCATCAGCGCGACGACGCCGGTCCGCGATTACCGGCTGAGTCCTCGTTTCTCGGAATTTTCATTCCTGCATCTCGCGGCTGTGTCGCTGCTCGACGTGGCGGGCTTGACATCGCTCGCGCGCCGGATCGAAGAGACCGGAACCTTCTCGACAATCGAGCGACTCAACCTTGACGGTCTGTTGGCGCTTTGGCACCCTTCGGCGGGGAACTGAGCGGCGGACGAGAATGAGCCGGTAAAACCGGCCGGCGCCCGTCGATAAAACGACACTGAACAGTCAGGCGGGCGGCGGCGATGATCAAATCCGAACTGGTGGCGCATATTGCTGCGCAGAACCCACATCTCTATCAGCGTGACGTCGAGAATATCGTCAACGCCATCCTCAACGAAATCACCGCGGCCCTGGCGCGCGGTGACCGGGTCGAGTTGCGCGGCTTCGGCGCTTTCTCCGTGAAGCACCGGCCGGCCCGCACCGGCCGCAACCCGCGCACCGGCGCGCATGTGTCGGTGGAAAAGAAGTCGGTCCCCTTCTTCAAGACCGGCAAGGAAATGCGCGAGCGGCTGAACCGCGAAGGCGCGTAGGCGGTCGATCGTCGCCGCCCGCGTTCGATCTCGGCTTTACCCGAGATCGGATTCTAAAAGTGCACAAGTCGGCTAGAGCCGACTTGTGATCGGGCGGTCCAGTATTCGATGACATGATATGGATATGGTCCGCTTGCGCGGGGCATAACCGCGGCAATAGTCGAGTTGGAGCGTCTCATGGCCCGCAAACTGCTGATCTGGCTGGTTCTGGTGCCGCTGGCGATCGTCATTCTGATGTTCGCGGTGGCCAATCGCGACCTGGTCACGGTCTCATTCGACCCCTTCAGCGCCGCGCAGCCGGCCGCTTCGCTGACCATGCCGCTCTTCGTGCTGATTTTCATTCTGGTGCTGCTCGGCGTGTTCGTCGGCGGCATCGCCGCCTGGATGCGGCAATCGCACTACCGCCGAACCGCCCGCGTGCTGGAAGGCGACGTCGCAGGCCTGCGGCGCGAAGTCGCCTTGCTGAATGAACGGCTCGCGGCCGTTCCTCCGCAAGGCGAGGCTCCCGATGAGTCCGCGCACCTCGCCTTTCATCCGCCCCGAAGCTGATATTTGATGCGCTGATGGACCGCATGCGCATTGTCAGCGCCGACGACATCACCCGTGTGATGACCTACGGCGCACTGGTCGACGCGCTGGCTGACGCCTTTCGCGCTGAGATCGCCGTGCCGGTGCGGCATCATCACACCATTCCGCAAAGTGGAACGGACGCGACGCTATTGCTGATGCCGGCCTGGACCGAGGAAGGCGAACGCTATCTCGGCTGCAAGATTGTCACCGTCTTTCCCGACAATGCCAAGCAGAACCGCCCCTCGTTGTACGGGCAGTATCTGTTGATGTCCGGCGAGACCGGCGAATCCCTGGCACTGATCGACGGCCGCGCGCTCACCGCCTGGCGCACGGCGGCGGCCTCCGCACTCGCCTCCCGCTTCCTGTCGCGCCAGGAGTCCGCGCATCTGGTCATGGTCGGTGCTGGCGCATTGGCGCCGCATCTGGTGCAGGCGCATGCCAGCGTGCGCCCGATCCGGCGGGTGACGGTCTGGAATCGCACCAAGGCGAAAGCGATCTCGATGGCCTTCGGGCTTGCGGTCGCCGGCGTCGAAACCGAGGTCACCGACGATCTGGAGGAGGCTGTGCGCGACGCCGATATCGTGTCTTGCGCGACCTTGTCGGCGACGCCGCTGATCAAGGGCGCCTGGCTGAAAAAGGGCGCGCATGTTGATCTGGTCGGCGGCTTCACCCCGAAGATGCGGGAGGCCGACGATCAGGCCGTGAAGCGCGCCCGCATCTATGTCGATACCCGCGCGGGTGCGACGAAGGAGGCAGGGGACATCGTCGTCCCTCTCAAGAAGGGCGTGATCGCCCGCTCCGCCATCAAGGGCGATCTGTTCGATCTCTGCCGCGGCAAGGCCAAGGGACGCGATGCGGGGCGCGCTGCGGCCTCCCAGATCACCCTGTTCAAGTCGGTCGGCACCGCCATTGAGGACCTGGCGGCCGCCATGCTGGTCTGGAAGGGCCTCAATCCTTGAGGGCAGACAAGGGGGCCGGGGCAGGGTAAAAACCGCCCCGAAGGCTGGGCCTGAGGCCCTCCAAGGACCCCTCGATGTCGCTTTTGGTTAAAATCTGCGGGCTCAGGACTCCCGACGCTCTCGATGCCGCGCTCGATGCTGGCGCGGACATGGTCGGTTTCGTGTTTTTCGAGCCGTCGCCCCGCCATGTCGGCTTTGAGGCCGCCCGCGCGCTCGGCGCCCGGGTGAAGGGCCGTGCCGCCAAGGTCGCGTTGACGGTCAACGGCGACGATGCGGCTTTCGAGCGCATTGTCGCGGAGCTTCAGCCCGACATGCTGCAGCTTCACGGCCAGGAAACGCCTGAGCAGGTGCGCGTGCTGAAGAAGAAGTTCGATCTGCCCGTCATGAAGGCCATCCCGGTCGAGACCGAGGCCGATCTCGGGGCCATCGCGATGTACAGCAAGATCGCCGACCGCCTGCTGTTCGATGCGCGCGCGCCGCGTGATGCGACGCGGCCGGGCGGGCTCGGAAAGCCGTTCGACTGGCGGCTCCTGCGAAACCTTGAGCCGGGAATTCCGTATATCCTGTCGGGAGGGCTCGATGCCGGCAATGTCGCCGAAGCCCTGCGCATCACCCGTGCGCCCGGTGTCGATGTGTCGTCCGGCGTGGAGCGGGCGCCGGGCGAGAAAGATCCCGATCTGATCCGGACGTTTGTCCGCGCCGCGCGCGCGGCGGCGGACGGTCTCACGAATTCGAAAGTTGCGAGTACGGCATGACGATCCAGCAACCCAACACCTTCCGGTCCGGCCCCGACGAGAGCGGGC
Source organism: Pseudorhodoplanes sp. (assembly GCA_022843165.1). Lineage (GTDB taxonomy): Bacteria > Pseudomonadota > Alphaproteobacteria > Rhizobiales > Xanthobacteraceae > Pseudorhodoplanes. The sequence goes on along the minus strand of JALHOD010000002.1, from coordinate 203,403 downwards.
ATTTCGGCATTTATGGCGGACGCTTCGTCGCCGAAACGCTGATGCCGCTGATCCTAGACCTGGAAAAGGCTTACGCCGAAGCGAAGAAGGATCCGGCTTTCCGCAAGGAGATGGACGGCTATCTCAAGAATTATATCGGCCGTCCTTCGCCGCTCTATTTTGCCGAGCGGCTGACGCAGCATCTCGGCGGCGCGAAAATCTACTTCAAGCGCGAGGATCTCAATCATACCGGCGCACACAAGGTGAATAATGTGCTGGGCCAAATCATGCTGGCACGGCGCATGGGCAAGAAGCGCATCATTGCGGAGACCGGCGCCGGCATGCACGGCGTCGCTACCGCGACGCTTTGCGCCAAGTTCGGACTCGAATGCATCGTCTATATGGGCGCCGTCGACGTTGCGCGGCAGGAGCCGAACGTGCTGCGCATGCGCGCGCTCGGCGCCACCGTGCGTCCCGTCACCTCGGGCGCCAGGACGCTGAAGGACGCCATGAACGAGGCGTTACGCGACTGGGTGACCAATGTTGAGAGCACATTCTATTGCATCGGCACCGTCGCCGGGCCGCATCCTTATCCGATGATGGTGCGCGATTTTCAGTCGATCATCGGCGAGGAAACGCGCGTGCAGATGCACGAGGCGGAGGGCCGTTTGCCGGATTCCCTGATTGCCTGCATTGGCGGCGGTTCCAACGCGATGGGCCTTTTCCATCCCTTCCTCGACGACACGAGCGTGGAAATCTACGGTGTCGAAGCCGCTGGTCACGGGCTGGCCAAGCTGCACGCGGCCTCGATTGCCGGCGGCCGGCCCGGCGTGCTGCACGGCAACCGCACCTATCTGCTCATGGACGCGGACGGTCAGATCGCCGAAGCGCATTCGATTTCCGCCGGTCTCGATTATCCGGGCATCGGCCCCGAACACGCCTGGCTGAACGATATTGGCCGCGTGACATTCCTGTCGGCGACCGACGACGAGGCCCTGGCTGCGTTCCAGCTGGTGTCGCGCCTGGAAGGCATCATCCCGGCTCTGGAGCCGGCGCATGCCGTCGCCAGGGTGATGGAGATCGCGCCAACAAAACCGAAGGATCATCTCATGGTGGTCAACATGTCCGGCCGCGGCGACAAGGACCTCGCCTCCGTCGCCGAGCATCTCGGAGGCAAGCTGTGACCACGCGTATCGACAAACGTTTTTCAGCGCTGAAAGCCGAAGGCCGCGCCGGACTTGTCACCTTCCTGATGGCCGGCGATCCCGACCATGCGACGTCGCTCGCGATCATTTCGGCGCTGCCCAAGGCCGGCGCCGATCTGATCGAGATCGGCATGCCGTTCACCGATCCGATGGCGGATGGGCCGGCCATTCAGGCCGCCGGCCTGCGCGCCTTGCAGGGCGGCGAAACGCTGACAAAAACCATCGATCTGGTGCGCATCTTCCGCAAGACTGATACTGACACGCCGATCGTGCTGATGGGTTATTACAATCCAATCTATATCTATGGCGTCGATCGCTTCCTGACCGATGCGAAGGCGGCCGGGGTGGACGGGTTGATTGTGGTCGACCTGCCGCCCGAGGAAGATGCCGAGCTTTGCCTGCCGGCGCTCAAGGCGGGCATGAATTTCATCCGGCTGGCGACGCCGACCACCGATGACAAGCGCCTGCCGGCCGTGCTCGCGAACACGTCGGGCTTTGTCTATTACGTCTCGATCACCGGCATCACCGGCGCTGCCGCGCCGGACGCCGCGCGGGTGGCGCAGGCGGTGGCGCGCATCAAACGCCACACCCCCTTGCCGGTCGCGGTCGGGTTCGGCGTGCGCGATGCCGCGCGTGCGCGCGCCGTCGCGCAGGATGCCGACGCCGTGGTGGTTGGGTCGGCTCTGGTCGACGCCCTGGCGCAAAGTCTCGACAAGAATGGTAAAGCCACAAAAACGACGGTAAGCGCGGTTACCGATCTCGTTGCGTCCCTGGCCGAGGGTGTTCGCTCGGCCGGGCGCGTGGCCGCCGAATAACAAGGGCTGAATCATGAACTGGATATCGAACGTCGTTCGCCCGAAAATCCGCTCGTTCCTGAACCGGCGCGACACGCCGGAAAATCTCTGGATCAAGTGCCCGGAAAGCGGCCAGCTCGTCTTCTACAAGGACGTCGAGGCGAACCAGTTCGTCATTCCCGGCTCGAACTATCACATGCGCATGAGCGCGACCGCGCGCCTGAAGACGATGTTCGATGGCGAAACCTGGCTCGATGTCGGCATTCCCGAAGTGCAGATCGATCCGCTGAAATTTCGCGATCAGCGCCGCTACACCGATCGCCTGAAGGACGCGCGCACCAAGACCGGCATGAACGACGCCATCAAGCTCGGTGTCGGCAAGCTGGAAGGCCTGCCGGTCGTCATCGGCGTGCAGGACTTCGATTTCATGGGCGGCTCGCTCGGCATGGCGGCAGGCGAAGCGGTGGTGAAGGGATTGCAGACCGCGGCCGAGCGCGGCACGCCCTTCATCATGTTCGCCGCCTCGGGCGGTGCGCGCATGCAGGAAGGCATTCTCTCGCTGATGCAGTTGCCGCGCACCACGGTGGCGGTGGAGATGCTGCGCGAGGCGGGCAAGCCCTACATCGTCGTGCTGACCAATCCGACCACCGGCGGCGTCACCGCCTCCTATGCCATGCTGGGCGACGTTCACATCGCCGAGCAGGGGGCCTTGATCGGCTTTGCCGGCCCGCGCGTGATCGAGCAGACCATCCGCGAGAAGCTGCCGCCGGGCTTCCAGCGCGCGGAATATCTGAAGGAGCATGGCATGGTGGACATGGTCGTGCACCGGCATGATCTGCGCAAAATGCTTGCCAATCTGTGCCGTCTGCTCACGCGCGCGCCTGCGTCCGGCGCGACTTCGGCCCTGTCGACGCCGGCTCTCTCCGCGCCGGCGTCGGAGGGCGTTCCGGCCAACGCTTGATGCCGGCCGACTTTCGATAGCATCCTGTCGCCATGACACCGCTCGACGCGACACTGGCGCGGCTGCTGACGCTGCATCCCAAGCTGATCGACCTGTCGCTTGACCGGATGTGGCGCCTGCTTGAGCGCCTCGGCCATCCGGAACGAAACCTGCCGCCGGTGATCCATGTTGCCGGAACCAACGGCAAGGGATCGACGCTGGCGTTCATGCGCGCCATGCTGGAGGCGGGTGGCCAGCGCGTGCATGCCTATACGTCGCCGCATCTGGTGCGCTTCAACGAACGCATCCGGCTGGCCGCGCCGGGCGGCGGACAACTTGTCGACGATGCGCAGCTGATCGAAACGCTCGAGGAATGCGAGCGGGTGAATGCTGGCGACACCATAACCTTCTTCGAGATCACCACGGCGGCGGCGCTGATGCTGTTCGCGCGGCATCCGGCCGACGTGCTGCTTCTGGAAGTGGGATTAGGTGGGCGGCTCGATTCGACCAACGTGATCGAGCGTCCATTGGTCAGCATACTCACCCCGATCTCGCTCGATCACGCCGACCATCTCGGCGGCACCATCGAAAAGATTGCGGCGGAAAAGGCCGGCATCATCAAGCGCGGGGCGCCGGTCGTCGTCTCGCCGCAGGTCGCGGGAGCCTTGTCCGTGATAGAACGCCAGGCCGACAGATCGCGCGCGCCGCTCCATGTTTGCGGGCAGTCATGGATGACGAGCGAGGAACATGGCCGTCTGGTCTATCAGGACGAAGACGGGCTGCTCGATCTGCCGGCGCCGAAGCTGACCGGCCGTCATCAATTCACCAATGCCGGCACCGCGATCGCGGCCCTGCGTGTCGCAGGCTTCAAGCTTCCGGTCTCCGCATATGAAGCCGGTCTGCTGAGAGCCGACTGGCCGGCGCGCATGCAGCGGCTGACACAGGGCAAGCTGATCGCGCTCGCGCCGGCGGGCAGCGAAATCTGGCTCGACGGCGGACACAATCCCGACGGCGGCCGCGCGATCGCGGCGACGCTCGCCGACATCGAGGAACGTGTGCCGCGGCCGCTGGTGCTGATCATCGGCATGCTGGCGACCAAGGACCTGGACGGTTATCTGCGGAATTTTGCCGGTCTCGCGCGGCACCTGTTCGCGGTGCCGATCGCCAAGGCCGACAAGCCGTTGCCGCCGGAGGCCATCGCGCACGCGGCGCGCCGGATCGGTCTGACGGCGGAGATGGCGCCCGACATCGGATCGGCTCTGGCCGCGGCCGGACGGCTGTCGCTCGACCTTCCGCCGCGCATCCTGATTTGCGGATCGCTCTATCTCGCGGGCGAGGTGCTGGCGCTCAACGGCACACCGCCGGAATGAACAACAAAACGGCCGGCATCGCTGCCGGCCGTTTTGCAAAAATCCCTACGTCAGGCGATCAGACCGAAGCGGTAATCCACTGTTCCAGCTTGGCCTTCGGCGCGGCGCCGACCTGGCGTGAGGCCATTTCGCCGTTCTTGAAGATCATCAGGGTCGGGATCGACATGATTCCGTATTTCTGGGCGGTCTGCGGGCTTTCGTCGACGTTGAGCTTGACGATTTTCACCTTCTCGCCCATCGCGCCCTGAATTTCCTCAAGCGCCGGCGCGATCATGCGACAGGGGCCGCACCATTCGGCCCAGAAATCGACCACAACCGGGCCGCTGGCCTTCAGAACCTGGGCCTCGAAATCGGCATCCGACACTTTTCCAACGGCCATTTCAGCACCTCTCGAATCGGGAAACTCTCAATTATCCGGACCGGGAACCTATGGATGCCCCCGGGCAGGGTCAAGGCAGGGTCACGGCGAGGTGAGGGGCGCGAGCGCTGCGTCCAGCGCATGCCCGGGAACCTCCACAAGTTCCGGGGTTTCCGTCCAGACCAGGGCTGCGCGCACGATCCGGCCGGGATAGATGGCGCCGAGCACGGCGCGGTAGAGCGCGAGCTGCAGCACGTATTTCGGGTAAGCGGCCAATGTTTGTTCCACGCCGCGCGGCGGTGCGTGATTGGTCTTGTAGTCGGCGATCAGGATCGTGTCCGCCGTCACGATCAGTCGGTCCGTCTGGCCAGCGACCGGCAGCGGCGCGCGTCCAGGACGCGGAATGCGTCCGATGATCGGGACCTCGGCGCGGCTGCCCGGGGTGAAAAGCTGCGCAAAGCGCGCGTCCGTGAGAAGCGTTTGAACCTGCGCCGCGATCTCGCCCCGTTCTCCCTCCGTCAGGTCGCGGCCGGTGCGCAGCAGATAGGCGCGCGCGGCTTGGGCGCGTCGTTCCGCCGGAATGTCGGGCAACGACTGCATCAGGCGATGCGTGAGTTTGCCGCGCAGAATCGCCTTCGCCCGCGCACCGTCGGCCGGCGTCCCTGCGGCTCCGTCATCGTCGGCGCCCGCGTCCGAGGGAGAGATCGGAACCATGCGCGGCTGTTCGGCGGCGGCACCATGCACCAGCCAGTCGGGCAACCTGGTGTCCGCCATTCGTACCTGCGGCGCGCGCGCTGCGGGCGCAGCCGGCTCCGATTTCAGGTATCGCCAGATTTTTCCCTCGCCGTCTTCGGCGTCGATTTCGGTGGTCAGCGTTTGCTCCGACGATGTCCGGATCAGCGCGCTTTCGACCAGTTCGTACCAGCAGCCTTTTGGCACTGGCACCGTGCCGTCCTGCTTCGGCGCGCCGCCGATGCCGCAGACGACAAGCCGGTCCTTGGCGCGGGTCATGGCGACGTAGAGCAGGCGGCGATACTCATTCTCGTTGGCCGACAGAATGATCTGCCGCGCGCTTGCCACCGCGGGCGGATCGCTGGTCCTCGCGCCGGCCCAGACGAGTCCGTCCGCCGCGTCTACCGGCAGCGGAATCAGCCGCGGCGGATGATGGCCGGCCGGGCGGGTTGTCGTATCGGCGAGGATGACAATGGGCGCTTCGAGTCCCTTCGCGCCGTGCACGGTCATCACCCGCACCTCGTCGCGGCCCTGTTCCATGTCGCGCTTCACTTCCGCCTCCGCCGCCCGCAACCAAGCGACGAAGCCCTGCAATGACGGCGTTTCACGGCTTTCGTAATCGAGCGCGAAATTGAGGAATTCGTCGAGCGCGTCGTCGGCCTCCGGCCCCAGCCGGGCCAGGATTTTCCTTCGGCTGCCGCCCGGCCCGAGCAGGTGCGCATAGAAGGTAAAGGGACTGACGCGCCGCGCCTCGTCGGTCAGGCGTTCGATGGCATGCGCGGCTTCGGCAAGCTTGCTGTCACTTGCGGAGCGTCCGAGCAGCGCGGAACGCAGCGAGGCTGTGCCGCGGTCCCAGGCGATGGTGAACAGGTCGTCGTCGTCGAATCCGAACAGGGGGCTTTTCAGTACCGTCGCCAGCGCCAGATCGTCTTCCGGCAGCAGCAGCGCATCGGCAAGGGTGACGAGATCCATCACCGCGATATGCTCCGTCAGTACCAGACGGTCGGCGCCGGCCACCGGAATATGCTCGCATTTCAGAGCGCGGATGACGGCTTCGAACAGCGGGCCGCGTTGGCGCACCAGAACCAGAATGTCGCCGGGCCGGGTGCCGGCCCTGGTCCAGAGCGCGACATTGCGCGCGATCCGGCGGGCAAGCCGGATTTGCGGGCTGGTTTCGCTCTGGGTGTCGAACGGCGCGTCCCAGCCCTCCGGTTTCTCTTTCGGGTCGGGCACGGTCAATGGCCAGATGTCGACGCAGCCAGGCGCGGTGTCGGGCAAGGCGATATGCGGCGGGATCCCGCCGGCATCCGACGTGAGGCTGCGATACACCGTTTCCTGCGCGAAGACCTGATCCACCGCGCTCAGCACGACTTTCCCGGAGCGGAACGAAGTCTGCAGCTTGACGGTGCGCAATTCGAGCGCGGCGGCCTCGAAAGCGCGGCCAAAGCCGCTTTGCATGTCGGCGAATTTCTCCGGCGCGGCGCCCTGGAACGAGAAGATCGATTGCTTGTCGTCGCCGACCGCGAACAGCGTTCGCCGGATCGGCCGCGCGCCGGCGCCGGCGGTGAACTCGCCGACCAGCGTGGAGATGATCTCCCATTGCTTCGGGCTGGTGTCCTGCGCTTCGTCGATCAGAACATGGTTGACCCCGAGATCGAGCTTGAACAAGACCCAGGCCGCCGACGTCTTGCGGAACAGCGCAAGGGTCTTGTCGATCAGGTCGTCGTAGTCGAGCAATCCGCGCCGCTCTTTCTCAATGCGGTAGCGGTTGATGATCGTGTAGGCGAGGGTGAGCAGGGCGCGGGTCTTGTCGCGGCAGATCAACGCATTCTGCTGTTCCAGCAGCGCGCAGATCCGCTGCTGTTCGGCCCGCAGCCGATCGGCGAGTCCGGGATTGGCGTCGGTGACGGCCTTTGTGACCAGTCGGGCGCGGGGTGTCATCTCCTTGGTGCAGAAAATCGTGAGATAGCTCGTCAGCCGCTCCGCGCCTGTCAGTTTCGGCAGGTCGGCGAACAGCGCGGCCTGACCCTGATCCGTCTTCTGGCCCTGCGCCAGAAGGGCCGCCAATGTGCCCCATTCGCTGGCCGGGATCAGTGATTGCGAGAAGAACCTGTCGTCGATGGTTTGCAGCGTATCGGAGGGATCGAGATCCAGCGCACGTGAGAGTTGCGCGATGGCTGCCTCAACCGAGCCGGCACCCGCGACCCATTGCAGCACAAGGTCGCGCTCGCCGATCGCCTCGCGGATGACGTCGTGCAGCGTCTGGTCGGCGACGGAAGCGATTGCGGTTTCCAGCGCGCGCCCGAGTTCGCTGTCGCGTTTCGCGGCGCCTTCGAGCATCACGCCGAGGGTGAGCCCGTTCAGCAATTGATGCTCGGTGGCATCGTCCAGCACGGTGAAGCGCGCGGCGACATCGGCCTCGAACGGAAACTGGTGCAGCAGCCGGGTGCAGAAGGCGTGGATGGTTTGCACCTTCAGCCCGCCCGGCGTTTCCAGCGCCAGCGCAAACAGCCGCCGCGCACGGGCCCGAAGGAGCGCGTCGGGCTTGCCGCCGATCTCGCGAATCTTTCTATCGAGTCCGTCGTCGTCCAGCGCGGTCCATGCCGCCAGCTCCTTGAACACCCGCGTCGCCATGTTGGCCGCAGCCGCCTTGGTGAAGGTGATGCAGAGGATTTTTGCCGGGTCTTCGCCTTTCAGCAGCAGGCTGATCACACGCTGGGCCAGCACATGGGTCTTGCCCGAACCGGCATTGGCGGTGACCCAGGCCGAGACTTCAGGGTCGGAGGCCTTGAGCTGTTCGGCGATGACGCTGTCGGGAATCTGCCGGGGCGCGATCATTCGCCGTCCCCCTCGCTTTCGCCGCCTGACGCCGACCATTCCTTCACCCGCGCCAGATGATCGTAGTCACTGTAGGTGCGGCCGACCCATTGCGGGCGCACGAAGGACTGATAGGGCGTCTCGATGTTGTCGAAGCGCGCGATCACCTCGCGCAGCCGGGCGAGCGCCTCGTCGGCTTTGTCGTCCGGCGTGCTGTCCTTGAATTTTTTTGGTCTGGGCTCGCCCGCAGGCACGCCGCCGCTCAGCCGCACATACGCCAGTTCGCTGACCGAGGAGTCCGCAGGAATATCCTTGAAAGCGCCTTGCCGCAGCATGGCGGCTTCCAGTGTCAGTTGCGGCGCAAGGCCGATCGCGACTTCCCGATCGCCCGGCGGCTGCCCGGTCTTGTAGTCCAGAATGGCGTAGGTCCCGTCCTGCCGCCGCTCGATACGGTCGGCGACCCCGCTGAGTTTGAAATGTGGTGTGACAATCAGTTCGGCGCGGATTTCGGAATGGAGCTTTGCAATGTCCTTGCGCCGTTCCATCTCCCAGCTGATGAACCATTGCGCAATCCGTTCGAAGCGCGGCCACCAGAACGCTCTCGCTTCCGGATAATCGTCATAGGGCGCAAACGCCGCGCGGCCGGACGCAAGCAACTCGTCAAGCGGCCGGTCCGGCCATCGATCGGCAAAGGCGCGGCTGAAATCTCCGAGCGCCTTATGGATGATCGTGCCGCGGTCGGCGGCACCCGGCGTGGCATCGACCTCTTCCAGCGCGATCAGTTTGAGAATGTGCTTGGCGTAGATCGTGTAGGGATCGCGCAGCCAGTGTTCGATTTCGGTGACGGTCAGCCGTGTCGGCCGCGCCGCAAGCGGCGGGGTCGGGGCCGGTCGTGCGGCCGGCTTCGGTTCGCCCTCCGGGCGATCCAGAATGCGCGACCAATCCAGGTATTTTTCGCCGCGCGCGACGGCGTCGGTCCAGCGGTCGCCGGAGATCGCGGACAGGCGCTGCACAAATCGTGACGCCACGGTCGGCGTGCCGGCGAGCTTCGCCGCGCGGGTCAGAATCACCTCGCGCGCACCGAGCGCCTGCGCGAAATCATGCGCCGACAGACCGATGCGCCGCTCCGGCAGATCGAGACCGAGTTGCTGGCGCATCGGGCGGCTCAGCCACGGATCGGTGCGCGGCTCGGGCGGCCAGATGCCTTCGACCAGCCCGCCGAGAACCACGCGGTCGGCATCCTGCAGACGCGCTTCCAGCGGGCCGTAGATTCGCACGCGCGCACCCGGTGCGCCGGGCCGGCGCACGATCCGCTCGCTGATGGCGGTGCGGAACAACTCGATATAGTCAGAAAGCGCCACTGGCATTGTTCTGGCTGAAGCGCTGGCGGCGATTTCGTCGAATACGCGGGCCAGTTCGCGTCCGTCGGCGCCGGCGAAAGCGGCAAAATCCTTCTTCTGGTCGAACGACACCGTCTCGATGCACTGCCGGTGGCGGCTCGCCAGATCGCCGAGCGTGGTCTGCTTTGCTTTCAGGTCTTCCAGCGGAGCGAGGGCCCCGCCCAGCGTGTTGACCAGGGCCATCGCGATCTCAATATCCTGATCGCTCAGGCGCTGGCGCGGGTCGCTGCGATGCAGATTGTTTTTTGTTTCAAGCAAGGTTTGCAAGGCATGGCGCAGGCCGGCGGCGCCGGGCAGGGGACGGGGACCGCGCAGGATCGCGCGTTCCAGCAACGCGGTGGCAGGCGCCTGCGCAAATTCATGCGCGCCCAGCCGGCACAGCGGATGTTTCAGCAGTGCGAGCAGCGGCACCGGCTCGCATCTCCCAAGCGCCACGCTCGCCACCAGCCGTGCAAAGATGCCCGCCGGACTGTCGGCGAGCGAATCGCCGCCGGAATCATCGACCGGGACCTGCCAGCGGTCGAGCGCCGCCAGCACGCGCCGCGCCAGCGCGCGGTCCGGCGTTATCAGCGCCGCGGTCCTGTCCTTGCTCTCCTGCGTGCCGTCATCGACCGCCTGCCGCAGGGCCGTGGCGATGGCGAGTGATTCCTCCTCCGCGTTGGCGGCCTCGATGACGGTCACGCCGGCGATGGCCTTGTCGAGATTGGACCGGAATGCACTGGCGGTGACCCGTGCCTGCCAGTGATCGGTCGCTGCGGCGGGACGCAGCGCTTCTGACAGACAGGCCTCGCGGCCCTCAGGTGCGCGATGCCCGATCACGGCCACGCTGTCACGGCGGACGCCAAGCCGTGAAAGCAGGGCCTGCATGGCGAATTGCGGATGGCCCGGCGCGGGCGGCACGGCGAAATGTCCGGTCGCATCGCGCACGCCGCCGATCATGTCCCAGGACGTTTCGTCGAGATCGGTATCGAGACCCGGCAGCACCACCGCGCCATTCGGCAAGCCGGCGATTGTTTCCAGCAGCAGGGCGGTCGAAGGCATGGAGCCGGTCGAGCCAGCCGCGATCACGGGACCGGGATGCGCACGCTTCAGCCGTTCGGCTTCCGCGGCAATCAGCAGATCGCGGCGCTCGGCGGGTTCGATGGCGCCATGGGCTTCGAGGATCGCCGGCCAGTGGTCGCGTACGTGGTGCAGGAACTTGAGTGTCAGCGCCCAGTATTGATCGAGCTCGACTGGTACGACATGGCTGTCGAGCTGCTCCCACGTCACCTTGCGGGTGATCATGTCGTCCAGCAGCTTGGCCAGATCCCCCGCCAGCGCGAGGGCGGTCGCGGGATTGTTGGCGACCAGCGGAGCGCCTGTTTCCGTGCGGACCTCCGGCATGGATGCCCATCGCAGGATGAGCTGGGCAAGAATGAGTTTACGTTCCAGCGCGCCGAGCGCGTCCGGCGTCTGCAGCACGGCCTCCGGAAAGCCTTCATGCGCTGCCTGCGCGAAGATGAATTCATCTTCGTCCATGTCGCCGATGGCGGCGATGCGCGGCAGGATCGCGGCGTCGGTTTCCAGCACCTCGAGAAACAGGTCGTGCGTCAGGCGACAGGCGCGCCGCGTCGGCAAATACAGCGTCGCCTTCGCCAGCGACAAGGGATCGCGGGCGTCGAAATCCGCCACAAGCCGCCCCGCGACCAACTCCGTCAGGAGTGTGCGGAGGAACGGGGCGGAAGACGGAATGGTGAAGAGCCGAGGGGGGCGGTCAGCCATGAAACCAATCATAGGCGGCAATGCGTGCGATTGCCCACCCCTTTGCGGCGGCCTTCATGCCGCGCTGTCGTGGATGGCGGTTTCCGCGAGTCCGATCGCGTCCGGCGTTCCGACATGCATCCAGACGCCTTCCAGACGCAAACCGAACAGGCGGCCGGCATCGGCTGCGCGATCGAACAATGCGGTCAGCGAAAACGGCTTCTCCTCCGCGCCCGCGAACAGCGCTGGCGACAGAATAGCCGCGCCGGCGAAGACGAACGGCACCACCTCGCGCTCGGCGCGGCGGCGCAGCCGTCCGTCGGGCGCCATCGCAAAATCGCCGCGGCCGGAATAGCCGATGCTCCCGGCCGCGGGTGCCAGCAGCAGCAGCGCATCCATGATCGCCGGATCGTAGATTGCGGCCAGCCGTTGCAGGTTGCCGTCCACGCCGTCGATCCAGATGCTGTCGGAATTGATGTGGAAGAACGGCGCGTCGCCGAGTTCCGGCAGGGCCTTCACCACACCGCCGCCGGTGCCGAGAATCTCCTTGCGTTCGTCGGAAATCACGACGCGCGGCCTGGCGCGTTTCGTCACGTGCTTCTCGATCTGGTCGGCCAGATAATGCACGTTCACCACCGCCTTCTCCACGCCGGCATCGGCCAGACGATCCAGCACGTGATCGAGCAGCGGCTTGCCCGCGACTTCGACCATCGGCTTGGGCATGCGCTCGGTCAGCGGACGCATGCGCTCGCCGAATCCGGCCGCCAGCACCATGGCGGCACGCGGCATCGTCACAAGGCGGAATTTCGCCATGCAGGTCTCCGGAAACACGGGGCGTTTGTCATCACGGCCGGGGGGTGGGAACGTTCTGGCGATACCATGCCTGCAGCGACGCAAGCGAGGGATGGGTGAGCGAGCGCTGCAGATATCCCCATATCCGCGGTATGTGGCGAAGATATTGCGGCTTGCCATCGCGGTGATCGAGCCGCGCGAAAATACCGAGAATCTTGGTCGCGCGCTGCGCGGCCAGGATGGCATAGGTCTCGGCAAAGGGGGCGACCTGGAAATGCGGATCGCGATACTTTCGCGTCCGGCAATATTGCGTCAGCAGCGCCAGTTCCATCGCTTCCGGCACGTCCACGCGCGCGTCCTGCAGCAGGGAGGCGAGATCATAGGCGGGCGGGCCGATGACGGCGTCCTGGAAATCGAGCAGCCCAATATGCTGGATGCCCTCGCGCTCGGGCAGCCAGAGCAGGTTGGGCGAGTGGAAGTCGCGCAGCACCCAAGTCTTTTCCGCCGTCAGCACCGGAAGCATGGCGGCATGCCACAGCCCGACAAATGCGGTTCGCGCGCTTTCGACCGGCGCGCCGCCAGCATGCGGGATGTACCAGTCCAGAAGCAACTCGGCCTCGATCAGAAACGCATCGACGCTGTAACGCGGAATGACGTGGTCGATTCCGGGAGCCACGTACAGAATGTCGGGCAGCCGCAGGCTGTGAAGCGCCAGCAGGGTATCGACCGCGGTCGCATAGCGCTTTTCGACGGGCGCCGGAGGGATGCCGGCGACGACCGGCTCGGAGCCCAGATCCTCGAGGATCAGAAATCCATGATCGAGATCGGCTTCGAGAACCGCCGGAGCGGAAAAACCGCGTTCGCGCAGTCCGTTCGCCATGGCGACAAAGGGCTTCACGTCCTCGGCAAGATGCGCAATGGCGCTGTAGGACTTGTTGCCGCGCACCGGGGGGCCGTCCGGCCGGCGCGGCGAATTCATTAGGATGACGCTGTGGCCGTCGCGCAGGAGCTGTTCATAGACGCGCGTCGATGCATCGCCCTGCATGCGGCGGCGGTGGGCACCGGCATAGCCGGTGCGTTGCAGAAAGTCGCGCAACGCCGCGATGCGTTCCACCCGACCGGCCAGCGCGCCATAGCCGGTGACGCACACGTTGCGATATTCCAGCCCGAGTTGCGGCTCCAGCGTGAAGGCGATGTCCAGCCGGTCGGCGGACAGGTAGCCGGTTGCGCGATCCGGCCATTCCAGCAGCACGACGGTATCTTCCGGCAGATCGTCGAAGCCGAGCTCGGCCAGTTCCTCCGGTCCGGACAGCCGGTAGAGATCCACATGCGCGACCGGAAAGCGCGGCAGGTCGTAGGACTGCATGATGGTGAAGGTCGGACTCGGAACCGGGATGGTGGGATTGTCGGCCAGGTAGCGGATCAGCGCGCGGGCGAAGGTGGTCTTGCCGGCGCCGAGATCGCCGGACAGGGTCACCAGATTGCCCGGCTCCAGCGCATTGGCGATATCGACTACCAGCTGCAGGGTTGCCTGTTCGTTTTCGAGCGCAAGGTTGAAGCTCGTGCCGCCTGATGGCGTCGGAAGCATCGGGCGGCCTGTCAGTTTGTCACGCGGCGGCGATGTGCCGGGCCGTTTGCTCGAGAGGGAAAGTGCATATCACGGTGGTTCCGCGACCGACGGTGGAATCGACCTCGACTGTACCACCATGCAGTTCCACGAAGGAACGCACGATTGAGAGGCCGAGCCCTGCGCCGCGATGATGGGAGCCGAGCGGATCGGACTCGAAGGACTTGAAGATCTTGTCCTTCATGTCCGGCGGGATGCCGGGTCCCTCGTCGGTGACCGAGAACACGACGGCGTCGGTGCGCCGTTCGGCGGTCAGACTGACGCGTCCGCCAGTCGGGGAGAATCCGGTCGCATTCGACAGCAGATTGTAGAGAATCTGGCGCACGCGGCGCTCGTCGGCGGTGAAGCTGCCGATGCCGGACGGGGCATCGATATCGAGCCGGATCCCGCTATTGACCAGGCGGTCGCGAATGCCTTCGGCGGCTTCGTCCATAGTCCTGCGGATATCGACCGGGCCGAGATTGAGCGGCATGGCGCCGGCATCGATGCTGGCCAGATCGAGGATGTCGTTGATGATCGCCAGCAGGGCGTTGGTCGAGATGGTGATGTAGCCGAGATATTCCGTCTGTTTGGTGTTCAGCGGGCCGGTCGCGGGATCGCCGAGGAAATGCGCGAAGCCGATGATGTTGGTGAGCGGGGAGCGCAATTCGTAGGAGACGTGATGCAGGAAATTGACCTTGATCTGGTCTGCCGTTTCCAGCGCCTCGTTGCGTTCTCGCAGCGCCCGCTCGACATGGACGGTGTCGGTCACGTCCTGGAAGGTCACGAGCGTGGCGCCGTCGGGCAGCGACAAGGTCGCGCAATCGATCACGCTGCCGTCGCGCCGCTCCAGCCGGCCTGAGACCGGCTCGCGCTGGCCGATCGATGTGATGGTCGTGCGCAGCGCGCGCAGGGTGGCGTCTTCCGGATGCATCGGCGCGCACCAGGCGATAACCGCTTCGATATGCGGTCGCTCGGCAAGGACTTCCGGCGCGAGCTTCCACATCTTTGCGAAAGCCGGGTTATGCAGCCGCAGGCGCCCGTCGCTGGCGAACACTGCCACTGCCTCCGCCAGATTGTCCAGCGTTTCGCCCTGCACGCGGATCAGCGAGTCGAAGCGCCGTTCGAGATCGAGCCGTTCGGTGACGTCGTCGAACAGATAGGTGACTCCGCCTTCCGGATTGGGCGTGGTGACGACGCGTAATGTGCGTCCGCCGGGCAGATGCCACATATCCTCCCTGGCTTCGAGCGCACGATAGGCTTCGTGCAACTGCGCTTTCCAGGACCGGAAATCCTGCTGCTCGGGCAGTTTGCGCGCCGCGCGCAACTTGTCGAGGACGGCGGAATCGGTCGGGCCCTGATCCAGAAAGCCGCTGTCGAAGTCCCACAACGACCGATACGCGGCGTTATAGAAGGTGAGCGTGCGGTCGGCGCCGAAGATCGCGACGCCGGTGGCGAGCTGGTCGAGGGTGCGGCGATGCGCATCGACCACACGGCCGACGGCCGCGCGCATGCTCTCGACTTCCGACGCGTCGATCGCTGCGCCGGCGCTGCCGGAGCGTGCCGGGACCTCCAGGACGTCGAAAATCTTTCGGGCGCCGGCCACAACGGCCGGTGCCCGGCCGCGAAACACCTCGCCGCTCGCACGCATGGCCGCGGCTTCCTCGCGTTCCGTGCTGTCGAGCAATTCCAGCCCGCGCTCGATCGCATCGGTGGCGTCGGCCGCTTCGACCGCGTTGACATAGGCGGCGTTGACGAAGGTGAGACGGCCGGCCGTGTCGCGGGCCCAGACCGGGGACGGAAGCGCGTCGATCAGCGTGCGCAGAGCTCCGATGTGGTCGAGCAATTGCTGGTGCCCCGCGGAGAGTTCTGCGAGTTCACCTTTGACCCCGCTGACGTCGCGCAAGCGCATCACCGCCCGTCCGCCGATGGCCCGGCCGTCGGCTTCGACGGGCCGGCCGCCGAGCGTGGTGACAGTCAGGGAGAAAGACTGGCCCTTCGCGCGCAAGGCGTCGACGGCACGCTCGAGCGTGGTCGCCTGTTCGGGATCGAGCCACGATCCGAAGGCGAGCACGCGATGAGGCACGGTCGACGAGGTGACGATGCCGATGTCGCCGATGATTTCCGGTGCCTCTGATCCGGCTGCCCATGCCACCACGATCTGCGGTTCGGACAGCAGAAGCGTGTTGGCGCGATCGGCCTCGGCGACCAGCGCGTTGATCTGGCTGCGGAGCACGGCTTCGTTCTCGCCCGCCTGCCGGCGGGTGCGGACCAGCAGGATCGATGTCACGACGGCGAAAAAGCTGACGCCCAGCGTCAGCGCCATGGTCACCACGTCATGTCGGTCGAAGAGGGAAAATGCAGTGAGGTAGAGATCGAGGCTGGTGGAGGCGATGTTATCTTCGGCTGCCGCGGCTGCAGGCGTTGCCAGACATGCGAGGACGAAAGCCGGCCATCCGCTTCGCAGCGAATCAGCCCGAAGCCAGGCGCGTGTCGTCCGATTCATGCCCGCATACCTGCTGCCTTGGCCCCGGTTTGACCTGCTTGCGCGCGATCCGCCCGGTGCTCACTCGTATGTCGATTATGCCTAGATGACGCAGAACCAGACTGCGGGCAGCGCCCGCATCAACCCGCACGAATCGTTTGACTTTAACTCCAAGCGGAGTCGCGCCGTAAGAGTCCAGACCGTGAACGCCGCGCCGTTGGTCGGCGGGGCTCAGCGCTGCTGACGGGCGGCGCGCAGGACGAGTTCTTCGATATTGATCTTGCCGAGGGCCGCGGCGAAGGTGCGTTCGGCTTGCGCCAGCGCCGGAATGACGACGTCGTTGACCTGCGACGAGGCGTGCAACTCGGTGTCAGCGCCCTCCTCGACGGTGCCGGCAGCACGCAGGATTTCGACGGCCGTGATGGTCCGCTGATCGCGTCCCAACTCGTAGCCCCCGCGTGGACCGCGAACCCCTCTCAGGATTCCGTCATGCACCAGAGCTTGCAGCACAGGCTCAAGATGCCGCGGCGGCAGGTTATGCCGGGTCGCCAAGGCCTTCGCCGAGACGGGCCGGTTGCGGGAGTGAAGCGCAACGTCGATCACCGCTGCGATGGCCAAAATGCCTTTTCGAGACAGCAGTGGCATTCCAAGGACTCACTTCATAAAAAAATTTATAGTGCATAACGGTAATAAATTACACGCAGGTGTCTAGCCTTTCCTCTGCCTAATCTCATGTTTTTACACCGGTTGAACCGAATCCACCCATCCCGCGCTTGGTATCCGCGAGGGTCGGGACGATTTTGACCTCGGCATGAGCGACCGGGGCGATCACCATCTGCCCCACCCGCATCCCGCGCGTGACTTCAAAGGGCTCGCGCCCGTGATTGATTAGAATGATTTTAATCTCGCCCCGGTAGTCGGCG
The DNA here is from genome assembly GCA_022843165.1 of Pseudorhodoplanes sp. Taxonomy (GTDB): domain Bacteria; phylum Pseudomonadota; class Alphaproteobacteria; order Rhizobiales; family Xanthobacteraceae; genus Pseudorhodoplanes. The sequence goes on along the minus strand of JALHOD010000002.1, from coordinate 186,262 downwards.
TCGATGGTCCCGGGACTGTTCAGCACCGTGACCCCGTTTTTAGCGGCCAGCCCCGAGCGCGGGCGCACCTGGGCTTCGGTCCCCGGCGGCAATGCGATGCAAAGACCGGTCGGGATCATGGCATAGGTCCCCGGACCGATGACGATGGGCTGGTCCTGCGGGACGGCGGCCATCAGATCGAGACCCGCCGCGTGTTCGGTCTGATATTCGGGCAGCGGTAGCCCCGCAGCATGCGAAAGCTGCATCACCTGCAATTGGATGGGGCTCACGGGCGCTCACCGCCCAGTGCCTCGGCCACGCGGGCGACCAGGGCGCGCGCCACCTCGGCCTTGGTTTGCGGCGGCCAGGATTCGACGCCGTTGTCCGTCACCAGATGGACCGTATTGCGGTCACCGCCCATGACGCCGCCCTGCGGCGACACGTCGTTGGCCACGATCCAGTCGCAGCCCTTGCTGCGCAGCTTGGCCTTGGCGTGCTCGATGACCTTTTCGGTTTCGGCGGCAAAGCCGATCACGAGCTTCGGACGATTTGATTTCAGGTGCGCCACGGTCGCCAGGATGTCGGGATTCTCCACCAGCGGCAAAGACGGCAATCCGCCCTTGTTCTTCTTGATCTTCTGCTGATCGGGCGCGGCAATGCCCCAGTCGGCGACGGCGGCGGCGAAAATCGCGGCGTCCGCCGGCAGTGCTTTTTCCACCGCCGCCAGCATGTCGCGGGCTGTGGTCACCCGGATGGTCTTGGCGCCGGCGGGATCGGGAAGATGAACCGGTCCCGAGACCAGCGTCACCTCCGCGCCCGCCAGTGCCGCAGCCGCGGCGATGGCGTGACCCTGTTTGCCGGACGAGCGGTTGGCGAGATAGCGCACCGGATCGATCGGTTCGTGGGTCGGTCCCGATGTCACCAGCAGTCGCCGTCCCGCAAGCGGCTTGCCGGCGCCTGGCTTTGCGAACAGTCCTTCGATGGCGGCGACGATTTCCAGCGGCTCGGCCATGCGGCCGACTCCGCGCTCGCCGCTTTCGGCCATCTCACCGTCGTTCGGCCCGATCATGCGGATGCCGTCGGCGCCGAGTTGTGCGACATTGCGCTGCGTGGCGTGATGGTCCCACATGCGCGGATTCATCGCGGGCGCGAGCAGAACGGGTTTGTCGGTAGCGAGCAGAACTATGGAAGCGAGATCGTCGGCATGCCCGCCGCTCATCTTGGCCATCAGGTCGGCGGTGGCCGGCGCCACCACCACCAAATCGGTGTCGCGCGCCATCCGGATATGCCCGACGTCGAATTCGCTGTGCGGATCGAACAGGTCGGTGAATACGCGCTCCCCGCACAGGGCGCTGACCGACAGCGGTGTGACGAATTCATGCCCGGCCCGGGTGAGGATGCACCGCACCTGCGCGCCGCGCTCGCGCAGCCGCCGGATCAGGTCCAGCGACTTGTAGGCGGCGATACCGCCGCCGATGATCAGAAGAATGCGTCTGTTGGCGAGCATGGGCTGCATCATAGCAGGTTACGCTTAACCTTTCGGCCGTGGCCGGAGGGCAGTCTATCCCCTGCGCGGGGGATGGTTAATGCCTGCGCGGTTACAGGATCGAATAGGCGATATACCCCAGAAGCGCGGCAATCACCCATAAAGCTGCCGCCGTCCAGCGGTTGCGGCGGGCTTCCGCCCTGCCGATCGCGGCCACCGTTTCGGGCGCCAGCACGATGCCGTTGCGGGTGGCAGCGTCCAACTGCTCCATCAGCGCCGCGCCGCGCGACAGCAGGCCGGGCACGCCGGATAGAAAACGCCCGATTTCCATCGCTCCATCGGCGGCGCCTTCGATGCGGCCGGCCGGCCCGAGATGGCGCTCCATCCATTCCCGCACTACGGGCTCGGCGGTCGACCACATGTCGAGTTTGGGGTCGAGCGTGCGGCCGACGCCTTCCACCACCACCATGGTCTTCTGCAGCAGCAGCAGTTCCGGCCGCGTGCGCATGTCGAACAGTCCGGTGACCTCGAACAGCAGCATCAGAAGCTTCGCCATCGAGATTTCTTCGGCGGTGCGATTGTGAATCGGCTCGCCGATGGCGCGGATCGCCTGCGCAAAGCTTTCGACGGAATGATGCGGCGGAACATAGCCGGCTTCGAAGTGTACTTCCGCCGTGCGCTGGTAATTGCGGGTGATGAAACCGTAGAGGATTTCGGCGAGAAAGCGGCGCTCCTTCGGCCCGAGCCGGCCCATGATTCCGAAATCCACCGCGACAATGCGGCCGTCGGCATCCACGAACAAATTGCCGGGATGCATATCGGCGTGGAAAAAACCGTCACGCAAGGCGTGACGCAGGAAACTCTGGATCACCGCGCGGCCGAGCTGCGGCAGGTCGTAGCCTTTCGCCAGCAGCGTCGCGTGATCGTTGAGATGCGTGCCCTCGATCCATTCCAGCGTCAGCACGTCCTTGGCGGTGCGCTCCCAGTCGACCGAGGGAACGCGGAAATCCGGATCGTCCTTCGTGTTCTCCGCCATCTCGGAGAGGGCGGCGGCTTCCAGACGGAAATCCATCTCCAGCACGACCGAGCGCCGCAGGGTTTCCGCGGTTTCGATCATGCGCAGGCGCTGCGCTTCGGAGGACCAGGCCTCGGCTTTGCGCGCGGCGAAGGCGAAAGCGTCCTGATCGGTCTTGAACCGGCGCTCGACGCCGGGGCGGATCACCTTCACCGCCACCGTCTTCGGGCCGTCCGGCGTCATCACTTCACCGCGATGCACCTGCGCGATCGAGGCGGCCGCCACCGCCGGCCCGAAGGTGATGAAAATCTCGTTCAGCTTCTTGCCGAAGGCGCGCTCGATCGTGGCTTCCGCCTGCGCCTGCGGAAACGGCGGCATGCGGTCCTGCAGGCTTTCCAGATCGTGTGCGAGCGCGGTGCCGACAATATCGGGCCGCGTGGCGAGAAACTGGCCGAGCTTCACGTAGGTCGGACCGAGACGTGTCAGCGCGGCGGACAGCCGTCCGGCCTTGCTGACACTCGACGGCCGCTCGATCAGGCGCGCGAGCCGCAATCCGGCGCGCGCCGGTAATGGCAACGGCGTCGGATCGACAAGGCCGAACACGCCTTCGCGCGCAAACACGTAATTCGCGCGGGCGAGGCGAACGAGATGGGCGAGGGACGAGATCACGGCTTTACGCAATACGCTCGACTGAAATGGTTCACAGCCGCCAGCCGGAATGCAGGGCGACCACGCCGCCGGTCATCTTTCGGTACGACACGCGTCCGAATCCAGCCCGGCGGATCATTCCGGAGAAGGCTTCCGGTTTCGGAAACTTGCGGATCGATTCCACGAGATAGCGATAGGCTTCGGCGTCTCCGGTGACCGCGCGACCGACCGCAGGAATGACGTTGAAGGAATACAGATCGTAGATTTTCTCCAGGCCGGGAACGTCGACCGACGAAAATTCCAGACAGAGGAAATGCCCGCCCGGTCGCAACACGCGAAATGCTTCAGCGAGCGCCGCGTCGATGCGCGGCACGTTGCGGATGCCGAAAGCGATCGTATAGGCGTCGAAGGATTTGTCCGGGAAGGGCAGGGCTTCGGCATTGCTCTCGGTGAATGTGACGGCGTGATCGAGCCCGCGCTTTTCGGCGCGCTCGCGGCCGACCGTCAGCATGTCGCCGTTGATATCCAGAATGGTGGCGCGGGTGCCGGCCCCGCCGCTCTCGATCACCCGGAAGGCGATGTCGCCGGTGCCGCCGGCGACGTCCAGCAGATGGAAATCGCGGTCGGTCTTTGGCGGGTTGACGGCCACCACCAGGTCGTTTTTCCAGGCGCGGTGCAGCCCGCCCGACATCAGGTCGTTCATCAGGTCGTAGCGGCGGGCGACGCTGTGGAAGACGTCGTCCACCAGCGCCTGTTTGTCGGCCAGCGGCACCTGGCGGAAGCCGAAATGGGTCTCGGGGTCGGTTTGTGGCATGAATAATCCTGTCCGGCCGGGACCATAGCGCGATAGCCCCAAGGGCGCTATTAGCTCTCTCCCGCCCGTTCGGACAAGGTGAACGCCGCTTTCATGCCTGAATTGCCTGAAGTCGAGACGGTCCGCCGCGGTCTTGCGCCCGTGATGGAGGGTGCGCGCTTCGAAAAGGTCGAGGCCCGGCGCGGCGACTTGCGCTGGCCGTTGCCGAAAGACTTCGTGGCGCGGCTGGAGGGCCAGACCGTGACCGGTCTCGGCCGCCGCGCCAAATACATTCTGGCCGATCTGTCCTCCGGCGAGGTACTGCTGATGCATCTCGGCATGTCGGGCTCGTTCCGGGTCAGGATGGCCGGCGACGAAAAGACGCCCGGCGATTTTCATCACGAACGCTCGAAGCTTGCGGCGCACGACCACATCGTCTTTCACATGTCCAGCGGCGGCGTTGCGACCTTCAACGATCCGCGTCGCTTCGGCTGCATGAAGCTCATCCCGCGCGCCAGACTGGACGAAGAGCCGCTTTTGCGTGCGCTCGGGCCGGAGCCGCTCGGCAACGCATTCAATGCCGCGATTCTGGCGCGTGCCTGCGCCGGCAAGAAAGCCAGCCTGAAGGCAGCCCTGAGCGACCAGAAAATCGTCGCAGGGCTCGGCAACATTTATGTGTGCGAGGCCCTGAGCCGCGCGCATCTCTCGCCGAGGCGCAAGGCGTCAACCATCGCCGGCCGACACGGCGCACCGAATGAGCGTGCGGAACATCTGGCGCAAGCCATTCGCGACGTGCTCACCGACGCCATCAAGGCCGGCGGCTCGTCCTTGCGCGATCACCGGCAAACCGACGGCGAACTCGGCTATTTCCAGCATTCCTTCCGCGTCTATGATCGCGAGGGCGCGCCCTGTCCGACAAAGGGCTGCAAGGGCAGGATTCGCCGCATCGTGCAGACCGGCCGCTCGACCTTCTATTGTCCGCTCTGCCAGAAATAGATTTTATTTTCCGGATCGGCCGCCACGGCCTTTCGCGCTGCGTCGCTGCGTGAGCGAGGCCAGTGTCTCGTCCGCCCGCGAGCGATACTCCTGATGAAGCTTTTCCAGTTCTTCGTCGGAGAGATCCTCTGCCGTTGCGAGCTTGTTCTTGGCGCCATGCATGACGATGATCAGTTCGGCGAGCTTGATCTGCAACGCCATGGTGTCGCGATTCTGTGTATTCTGGATCAGGAATACCATCAGGAAGGTGACGATGGTGGTCGAGGTGTTGATCACCAGCTGCCACGTGTCGCTGTAGTTGAAGAGCGGGCCGGTCGCCGCCCAGGCGATCACAATCCCTGTCGCAGCCATGAACGCCGCCGGCTTGCCGGAAAGATGCGCGATGGCGCAGGCAAACCAGCTGAACCAGCCTTGCGCGAGGACAAGGTTGTCCGGGTTGATCTTTGCAGTGGCTTTTTTCCGGGCCATGGCATGCTCCGCAACAAAGGGTCGTTTGGAAGGCCCGTGACGGCCGGGGCATTAACTCAACGCCGCCGGACCTGTTCCTTGATCTGGAACAAAACGCGCGGCTTCGCGGTTTCAATTTCAAACAGGCGCTAGAGGAGATGCACCATGCTTGGCTGGGCGTTGACGTTTCTGATCGTGGCCCTGATTGCGGCCTTTCTGGGCTTTGGCGGCATCGCGGCGTTTGCGGTCGATATCGCCAAGGTCGTGTTCTTTGTGGCGATCATTTTGTTTGTCATTTCGGCGATCGTCGGGCTGGTGCGCGGCCGTTCGCCAAGTGCGCCGTAACAAACAGTACCATGCCAAAACGCCGCGTCCTTTCGGGCGCGGCGTTTTTGTTTGTGCGTGTTTTTTTAATGCCTGCGCCTATCGATCCTGTCCGACAAGCACGGCGCGGGTGGCATGGTCGGGACCAAAATCGTCGACATTGTCGATTGACAGCAGCTTGGCCAAACGGCTGCGCGCGCGGTTGACGCGGCTCTTGATGGTGCCCACCGCGCATTCGCAGATGTCGGCGGCTTCCTCATAGGAAAAGCCGGACGCGCCGACCAGGATCAGGGCTTCGCGCTGCTCGGCCGGCAACTGTGCCAGCGCGGTACGGAATTCCTGGAATTCCACCCGGCCGAGCTGGTCGGGGTAGGACTTCAGGCTCTCGGCAAAGCTGCCGTCGGTATCTTCGACTTCTCGCTTGCGCTTGCGGTATTCCGACCGGAATAGATTGCGCAGGATTGTGAAGAGCCAGGCGGAGAGATTGGTGCCCGGCTGGAACGAGTGAATATTGGCGAGCGCGCGCAGGAGCGTCTCCTGCACGAGATCGTCGGCCCGGTCGACGTTGCCGCTCAACGAGATGGCGAACGCGCGCAGACTCGGCACGGTTGAAAGAATTTGATCGCGGAGAGCCGGATCAATCTTCATTCCGCCTTTCCTTCGTCTGAGGGGTTGTCGATCCGGCGCAGCAGGTCGGCGAAGCGGTCCGGCACGCCCTCCTGCACCACGTCGTCGTACATGGCGCGGAGCTGCTGTCCGATTTTTGACTGGATTTCCCGGTTGAGGCCGGACGGGGCTTTGCCCCCGTTGGGGTCCGTTTGCATCTTTTCCGATGGATTGCCTGGTTTTCGCGTGCTCATTTAATCCTCGTCCCGCCCTCTTTTGTGGCGCGGGTCCCCGTACGTTGGCTGTCAATGCATTGCATTTGAATTGGTTCCCTGCGGGGGAACTTTATTTGATAAAAGGCGTTAGGACCCTGTTCATGCCTTAACGGGAGGGTTTTTCGTGTCCGCTTCGCAGACTATTGCTCCTTATCTGCCGTTTTTGCGCCGCTATGCCCGGGCTTTGACCGGCAACCAGAGCTCCGGAGACGCCTATGTGGCGGCTTCGCTGGAGGCGCTGATCGAAGATCCCTCCATTCTGGCGGCTTCGGCCTCCCCCCGGGTGGCCCTCTACCGGCTGTTCAGCAAGATCTGGAATTCGGTGGTGGTGAACGGCGGTCTGGATGCCGACGACAAGACCATGCCCGCTGAACAGCGGCTGGGCCAGATCACCCCCCGTCCGCGCCAGGCCTTCCTGCTGGTGGCGCTGGAGGGCTTTTCGGAGGGCGATGCCGCCCAGGTGCTGGACGTGGATATTCCGACCCTGCGGCAACTGGTGGAGGAATCCGGCCGGGAACTGGCGGCCGAAATCGCCACCGATGTCATGATCATCGAGGACGAGCCGTTCATCGCCATGGATCTGGAAGGGCTGGTGGAGACCCTCGGCCACAAGGTGCTGGGCGTGGCCCGCACCCACGGCGAGGCCATCACCCTGGCTAAGGCCAAGCGGCCCGGCCTGATCCTGGCCGATATCCAGCTGGCCGACGGAAGTTCGGGTCTGGATGCCGTCAACGAATTGCTCCGCTCCTTCGAGGTGCCGGTGATTTTCATCACGGCCTATCCCGAGCGCTTCCTGACCGGCGAGCGGCCCGAACCGGCCTTCCTGATCGCCAAGCCGTTCCAGCCGGCCACCGTCTCCGCAGTCGTCAGCCAGGCGCTGTTCTTTGAGAGAAAAGCACGCCGCAGCGAGCGGCGGGCCAGCGCCTGATAAGGTCTGGGACCGCTGCTCATAAAATGAAAGCGGGGGCCCTTCAGCCCCCGCTTCTTTTTGAACGCTCGCAGACGACAATCCTAGTCGCGCGGCCGAGTGGCTTCGCCCTTGCCGCGTGTGGACATCGCGAAGCCCATCATCACCGCTTCGATGATCATCGAGATTTTCTGATCTCGGGTCAGCGAGTCGCTTTCCGCCCGGGCCTTTTCGACGACGCTCTGGGTGTGAAACAGCCGCGGCAACAGGATGGCCGCGACCGCGATGACGATGAACGCAACGGCGATCAGCAGCCGGGCATAGATGTCGCCGACCACCGGTTCCAGCGCGAGCAGCGCGGCCGACAATCCGAAAAACACCGCCCCTATGGCGCTGGCGGCTGCGACGGCAATCGCAATGGTCTGCCGCCGCACCGCCGAGATCGGTCCGTCGAGACTCGATCCGATATAGTCGGAGAGCGACATGCGCCGTCAATCCTGACGGCGGGCAAGACCGGCCACAAAGCCGATCCCCGCCGCGATCGCCAGCGTGAGCAGCGGGCGCTTGTCGATCTGCTGTGCAATCTGGCTGATCGCCTGGGTGCCGATCTTGGTGGCATCGTCGCTGACGGAACGGGCATTGTCCCGCACGCGACCGGTCACGCCGGTAAGCGCATCGAAGACTAGATTGTTGACGCCGTCGACAGCGTGGGTGGCGCCGCGCTTGGTCAGCATGTTCAGGCGGTCGAGCCGTTCTTCAAGGTCGCTCATCAATTGGCGGACTTCGGCCTGCATGTCCTCCACGTCCGGAGAGACGGCCTGCGCCATTACCTTGCCGGCGCGCGCCAACGTACCACGGGCGCCGCCGCGGCGCCGCCTCGACGAGGCGGCCTTTCTGGTTTTGCGACGGGACTTCGCTGCACCGTTCTTGCGCTGAGCCATTGCCATGACACCCTCATGCTAACTGAAAAATGACTGATTTATCGCAGCCCAACGCCGGACCAACGTCAAAGTTCCCTCGGTACGTGCGTGGCGCAACGCCAAGCAAGAACGGCGCAGCCGGGTGACCGGCTGCGCCGAAGACTGAACCAGCCGAGCACGAGGGGGAGGGGATGACGGCTGGCCTGAAGAAAAATCCCGTATCGGCGTCAAGGTTCCGGAGAGCAGGATATTTTTCCACCAACTGCGTCAAAACGTCCGTTTTTATCTGAAAAATCTTGGAAACACTTGGGGTTCCCGTGCGTTGAAAATGACGGCGTTTCCGGGTTGGGAGGATCCAGAATCGACCATTGGGGAATGCCTCGCTGCTGCGATCGTTGGGCGCGCCTTCAAGCCCTTGGCTTGGCGCCAGAGTGATCTCTCGACGACAGCCGCCTGTCCTCCAAACTTTTCGCCTCCAGGAAACTTGCAACAGCGATGACAGAGAGTTCGATCAGCAACAAGGCCCATTGCGTCCGCGAGCAGCCGGAAGAGGAACCTGAATCCGTCACCGGTGTAAACGACAACGCTGCTTCTCTTCAGGCCCGGCTCGAACAGGAAGTCGCGGCGCATGAGGCAACGCGCCGGGAGCTGGACGACGTGCGCCGGGAATTGTCATCCACCCGGCGCGATCTTGAACGCCGCGTCGAGCAGCGCACCCATGAACTCAGTCTGGTCAAGGCCCGGTTCGAGACGGCATTGCATGGCGCCAAGGTCTATGTGTTCTCGCAGGACCGCGATCTTCGTTACACATGGGTTTACAGCCCGCGCGGAGAGGAAGCCGCCGCGCAAATGATCGGTCGTACCGACGACGAAATCATTCCTTCGTCCCCCGAGCACGATGCCGTGATCGCTGTGAAGCGGCAGGTGCTGGAGACCGGACAATCGGGAGATTGCGAAGTCTCCTACATCATGCCCGAGCGGCGCGCGCTGTTTGCATTGCATATCGATCCGGTTTTCGGCGTCGGCGGCAAGATCGAAGGCATCATGTGTGCGGCGATCGATATCAGCCGCATCCGCTCGCTGGAGAGCGAACAGCGCCGGCTGACGGAAGAACTTGGCACCGCCGTTCAGCGTTATGACACGGCGCTCCGCGGCTCGCACGTCGCGGTCTTCACGCAGGATCTGGATCTTCGCTACACCTCGCTCAGCAAGGCACTGTTCGGCCGCGACAGCGCCGAGATTCTCGGTCGCACCGATAACGATATCCTGCCGCAGGAGAGTGCCGCCGCCATTATGGCGATCAAGCGCGACGTGCTGGACAGCGGTCATCCGAAAGATGCCGAAGTCCGTGTCGATACCGGAACCGGCGTGCGCTGGTACGACCTGCATATCGAGCCGTTGCGCGACGTGACAGGCGGCGTGGTTGGCCTCACCTGCGCGGCGGTGGATATTACCGAGCGAAAGGAAGGGGAGGCGCATCTTCGCCTGCTGATGCGTGAACTGACCCATCGCTCGAAAAATCTGCTGGCGGTGATCCAGGCCATGGCGCGGCAGACTGCGCGCCAGGGCGGTACGGTGGCAAATTTTCTCGAGCGCTTTGGCGCCCGGCTTCAGGCGCTGTCGCGTTCGCATGATCTGCTGGTGCAGGAGAGCTGGCATGGCGCCTCGCTGGAGGACATCGTCCGCTCGCAGCTCGGCCACTATCTTGAGCGCGACAACCCGCAGGTGTCGCTGCAGGGGCCGGATGTCCAGCTCAAGCCGGAAGCCGCGCAAAGCCTCGGGCTGGCGCTGCACGAGCTTGTGACCAATGCGGCGAAATACGGCGCGCTGTCGAAACCGAAAGGGCGGGTCGATATCGAATGGCGTCTGGACAGCGGTGGTCTGGAGATCCTCTGGACCGAAAACAAGGGCCCCAAGATCGGCGAGCCGAAACGGCGCGGTTTTGGCAGTTTGGTGATCGAGCACAATCTGGCGCGTGCGCTCGAGGCCGATGTCGAACTGACCTTCGCGCCGGAGGGCCTACGCTGCCGGATTGCGGTCCCGGCCTCGCATTATTCAATCGGCCGCTAGGCCCGGAACGCTTCGCCGGCTCCGGCGTTGATCAGCGGACGAGCGGTCTGGCGGACGCTTCCGTGACAGACCGCTGAAACAACGCAACTTTCGAAGAGACATTCCGATGTGGTGCAACACAGCTTGCGCCGCTGGCGGGCTGATTGCGGCCTGTGCGGCGGCCTATCTCGTTCCCTCCTTCGTCGAAAATGCCGGGGCCACCACATTCGAGGCCCGCTGGCAGGCGGCCGGGCCCGGCCTGAAGGCGGACCGGATTTCCGGACCGCGCAATACCGGGCGGGACACGTTGTTCTCGTTCAGCGTGCCGTCGGCCCAGACCTCGGTGATCATGAAGAAGACGCCGGCGCCGCCCGAAACGCGCCAGAAGCCGGTACGGACCGTCCCGCAGGATGTCACCGGCAAGGACAAGCTGCCGGTCGGGTGCGAACCGTCTTTTAGTCCGGTGACCATGCCGTCTCTGGCTCATGTCAGCGGCCGCTGCCTGTCGTGACATCGAAGCTGTCAATAAAAAAGGGCCAGAAACAATTTCCGGCCCTTTTTTATGTTGATCGAATGCTGTCGTGCGTCAGATGCGGCCGAGCAGAAGCAAGATCAGAACGACGACCAGAACGACGCCCAGAATTCCGGACGGACCATAACCCCAGCCGCTGCTGTAGGGCCATGACGGAATCGCGCCGATCAGCAGAAGTATCAGGATGATGATCAGAATGGTGCCAAGAGACATGGTTGAAACTCCGCGTGAAGTGAAAATGTATCGCCCAGATAATTCGTGGCGTCCTCGAGACGCCCAAGAACCAACGTCACAAAGACATATTCGTTCCAATGGAATGAACCCTAATGCGTCGCTGTGTCGAACGAATTCCCGGAACCAAACGGCTCCAACAACGTTCTGCCACATTGACACGTGCTTTGTTGATAGCTCGCTCTGTGATGTTTCACACAGCGCGCCGATTCCAGCTTCGATTTCCCTCAGACTTGTTTCAGGAGGTTGTCCATGATTCGTTTCGCTTTGGCCGGCGTCGCCGCGCTTGCTGCTCTGGTCGCTTTTCCGCTCGGCGCTCAAGCGCAGAACCGGGTCAAGGTCGGCACTCTTTCCTGTGAAATGTCCGGCGGTATCGGCCTGATCGTAACCTCGCGCAAGGAATTGCTCTGCCGCTTTTCGCCGAGCGCGCGCGGCTGGCGCGGCGAATCCTATGCCGGCTCGATCACGCGCATGGGTCTGGATCTCGGCGCCACCGCCGGCGGACGTCTGCTCTGGACGGTGTATGCGCCGACCAGTGCCGGCCGTTATGCGCTGGCCGGCAGCTATGGCGGTGCCAGCGCGGAAGCCACTGTCGGCGCCGGCGTCGGCGCCAATGCGCTCGTCGGCGGCAGCAACCGCACGGTGACCTTGCAGCCGCTGTCGGTGCAGGGCCAGGCCGGCGTCAGCATCGCGGCCGGTGTGGCCGGGCTTGAACTGCATCCGGCCCAGCCGGCGCGTCGCCGCTGATTGCGAGAATCTCGAAGTTGAACGGCCGCCGTGTGCGGCCGTTCTGCTATCATGCGAACCATGCGCGCGATCACGCTTGCACCCGGCGTTGCGGATTCTGCCCGGCTTGACGAGGTGGGCGAACCGCCTGTCGCGGAGGGCTCGGTGCTGGTGCGGACCACGGCGCTGGGCGTCTGCGGCACCGACCACGAGATATTGTCGGGCCTCTACGGTTCCGCGCCGCCCGGCGAAGAGCGGCTGATCCTCGGCCACGAATCGTTGGGTGTTGTGATGGAGGCGCCGCCGGACAGCGGGTTGCGCACCGGCGATCATGTTGTGGGGATCGTGCGGCGGCCCGATCCGGTGCCGTGCATGGCGTGCGCGTCAGGCGAATGGGATATGTGCCGCAACGGTCTTTATACCGAGCGCGGCATCAAGGAGCGGCATGGCTTCGGCTCGGAATTTTTCCGGCTGGAGCCGGATTTTGCGGTGAAGGTCGATCCCGCGCTCGGCCTGACCGCGGTGCTGACGGAGCCGGCCAGTATCGTGGCCAAGGCCTGGGATCATGTCGATCGCATCGGCCGGCGCAGCCGGTCCTGGCAGCCGCGCAGCCTGCTAGTGACCGGCGCGGGGCCGATCGGTTTGCTGGCGGCAATGATGGGCGCCCAGCGCCGGCTCGATCTGCATGTGCTCGACCGTCATGCGTCCGGACCGAAGCCGCAACTCGTGCGTGAACTGGGAGGCCATGTCTATTCCGATGTCAGCGCCCTCGCGGGACTGAGCTTCGACGTGGTGATGGAATGCACGGCCGCCACGCCGCTGATCGCGCAAGCGATCGCGCATTGCGCGCCCGCAGGCATTGTCTGCCTGCTCGGTGTGTCGATTCCCGGACAGAAAGCCGAATTCGACATCGGCGGCTTGAACCGGACGCTGGTTCTGAGCAACCAAGTGGTGTTCGGGTCCGTCAACGCCAATCGCGGCCATTATGAAATGGCGGCGACGGCTTTGGCGGCCGCCGACCGGCCGTGGCTGGATCGTCTCGTCACGCGTAGCGTGCCGCTGTCGCGGTGGCACCAAGCGCTGCGGACGCAGCCGGACGATATCAAGGTCGTGATCGATTTCAGGGAAGAGTTGTCCAGTGGATGAAAGTTCAATAGCGCAGCAGCAGGATGGCAAAGGCGATGCAGATCAGCGCCGTGCTCGCCGCCAGCACGATCAGCACCGGGCGATCCAGGAAACCCTGCCGCGCTTCCACGGCGTTCAATTCCGGCCGTCCCAACCAGCGTCTCCAGATCATGATTGCCTCCCGAATGATTGTCAGATGACAACGTTTTCGCGCGGGATCTGGTTCCGGCTGTCGAATTGCTGTTGAAACGTGCTATTCTTGTGTCAGCTTGGTGGCGAATTGTGCCGACGATTTTGTCTGTTTCCTGAACGGAGATTTTTATGTCCACCTCCACATTGATTGTTCTTGGCGTGATCGCGGCGGTCGTCCTGTGGGCCATCTCGATTTACAACGGCCTTGTCGCCATGCGGCAGCGCGTGAATCAGGCCTTTGCCGACATCGACGTGCAGCTCAAGCAGCGCCACGACCTGATTCCGAATCTCGTTGAGACCGTGAAAGGCTATGCCTCGCACGAGCGCGAGACGCTCGACGCCGTCGTCAAGGCGCGCAACGCCGCGATCGCGGCGCACGGACCCGCCGCCCAGGCAAGCGCGGAGAATGTGCTAACCGGCGCGCTGCGGGGATTGTTCGCGCTGGCCGAGGCCTATCCCGACCTGAAGGCCAATACGAACTTCCAGCAATTGCAGACCGAATTGTCCGATATCGAGAACAAGCTCGCCGCCGCCCGACGTTTCTTCAACAATGCCGTGCAGGAATACAATACCGGCATCGAGCAGTTTCCCGCGGCGCTGTTCGCCGCGTCGTTCGGCTTCTCGCGCCGCGAATTCTTCGACCTCGGCGAAACCCGCCCGCAGATCGAACAGACACCGCAGGTCAAGTTCTGAGGGTGCTGGAACGCCGCCTTGAAGGGCGCTGACGCATGGCGGCTTACGGGCTCTATACGCATATCCGGAAGAATCGGCGGCGTTCGGTCGCGCTGCTGATCGGCCTGTTCTTTCTGGTCTATCTAATGGTCTTCGCGGGCGCGCTGATTGCGCGCGCGTTCACCCATGACGCGCCGCTCGATTTTCTGATCGCGCGCGCCTGGCAGGACATGATCGTGGCCGCGCCGGTCGCCACCATCGGCACGGCCATCTGGATTCTGATCGCCTACAAATTCCATCAGTCTTTGATCGACGCGATTACCGGTGGACATGAAGTAACGCGAGCCGAGCAGCCGCGGCTCTACAATCTGCTGGAAAACCTCTGCATCTCGCGTGGCATCCCGATGCCGAAGCTGAAAATCATGGACAGCGAGTCGCTCAATGCCTTCGCTACCGGCATGAACGAGAAGCAATATTCCATCACCGTGACCAGCGGGTTGGTGGCCCGGCTGGACGATGCCGAACTCGAAGCCGTGCTGGCGCATGAATTGACGCATATCCGCAACGGCGACGTACGCATGATGGTGATCGCGGTCATCATCGCCGGCGTGATTTCGTTCGTGGCGGAATTGTTTTTCCGCGGCATGTTCCGGTCCGGTGCGCGCTGGGGCGGCAGTTCCGGCAGCTCTTCTTCCGGCGGCGGCAGGAAGGGCGGCGGCGCGGGTGCCGCGATTCTGCTCGCCATCATCATCATCGCGGTGGCATGGGCCTTGTCGATCGTGATCCGGTTCGCGCTGTCGCGGGCGCGCGAATTCCTGGCCGACGCCGGCGCGGTGGAACTGACCAAGAATCCCGACGCCATGATCACAGCATTGCGCAAGATCGAGGGGCGGGGTGAATTGCCGGGCGTGACGTCGTCGGTGATGGAGATGTGTGTCGACAATCCGCGCGAGGGATTTGCCGATCTGTTCGCGACCCATCCCTCGATCGACAGCCGCGTCGAGGCGCTGGTGCAGAATGCCGGCGGTCGGGATCCGGGGCCGCTGGAACTGCCGTCGCCGGAGGAAGAAACGCCGGTCGAGGATACAACGCAGGGTGAGTCCGTTGATGCCGAACCGGGCGATCAGGCGTCGCCGTCACAACCGCAACGGCCGGCGGGCCCCTGGAATCCGACCGAAGTCCTTACCCGCGGTCCCTGGAGCGGCAACCGCAACTAGTCGTGTCAGGGATGATAGATGCCGGTGCGCGGATCGCGCCGGAGCGTGGGATGCCGCGCGCGCTCGGTCTTGCTGGCGACCGGCGTGGCGCGGGCCCGTTCCAGCTCGTCATTGATGCGCTTGTGCTCACGCCGGATCAGCCGGACCAGGGCGATGGCGCCGAGCACGCCAACGCTCCACAACACAACGGGGGGAAATACAGGGGGCATCCAGTCTCTCCTCATCGATTCAAAGTCCGTAGCGGGCCCAGAGCGCGCGCGTCTCGACCGCCGATACGACGTTTTCGGCAAGACCCATATCCGTCAATGCCTGTTCCAGTTGTCCGATCCCGACGCCGGGAACGCGACGTCCGAACCAGCCGCGCTCGACCATGAGCGGGGTTCGCACCTTGTCGCCGTAGCGCCGATGCAGGAGCGCCCGCACATCGTCCAGCCCATCCACCAGACCGAGTTCCATGGCCTGTTTTCCGGCCCAATATTCGCCGGAGAACAAGGCCGATTCTTGGCCCCTCAATCTGGCGCCGCGGCGCTCCTTCACCAGCGCGATAAAGCTTTCGTGAATGTGCTCCTGGATCGCCTTCAGACGCCGCACGTCGTCGGGACTTTCCGGCAGGAACGGATCGAGCATCACCTTGCGCTTGCCCGCGGTGTAGACGCGGCGCTCCACCCCGATTTTCTTGATCGCCTTGTCGAGACCGAAGGTCGCGCCGACCACGCCGATCGAGCCCACGATGGACGAGGCGTCGCAGAAGATTTCGTCCGCCGCGCAGGCGATCATGTAGCCGCCCGACGCGCCGACATCCTCCACGAACGCGATCACCGGAATCTTCTTTTCTTCGGACAGTTGGCGGATGCGCCGGTAGACCAGATGCGACTGCACCGGAGAGCCGCCGGGCGAATTGATGACGAGCGCCACCGCCTTGGCATTTTTGACGCCGAAGGCGCGATCCAGCAGCCGCGCGGTTCCGGCCAGCGTGATCCCCGGTCGCAGCGGCGTCGAGAATCCGATCGTGCCGGTCAGCCTGACCACGGGAACCACCGGCATGCCGGTCCACAGTCGTTCGGGAATCAATGAGCGGATGAGATCGCGCATGAGACTTTGTCCTTTGTGATCACAAAACGTTCATAAGGCGGTCGCGACACCTGCTCAAGTTACGCAACATTAACCCTTATGATGTCTTTCTCCGGCCCCTGGAACCGCAGCCACGCGGCAGTGTTGTCGTGCGACGAGTGATGGAGAGCCGCCATGAAGATCTACCTGCTTGTTCTTCTGCTCGGCGCGATCACCGCTTTCGCACATCTGTCGTGGAACTCCGAGACGCCAAAGGCCCGGACCGAGTAGCGATCAATCCGCGCCTAGTCCGTCATCGATAGCGACATTCCGCCGCGCAGGATGGCTTCCGCCTCCGCACTGGGGCACCGGTCCTGGTCGGCGAGGATCAGGCCCGGCAGACGACGCAGCGCGGCAGGTGCGCCCTTGACGGCATGGACCAGAATGCGGATGGCCGGCTGCGCCGGTGCCGAATGAACGGGCCGGATCGCGGCCGCGCCGAAGCCTTTGGCCAGTTCACGGAGCACCAAGTCCTCTCCGTTGGCGCGCCAGATCAGCGACACGCCCCCGGCAGGTCTTAGCAATACTTCGGCGGCGTCGAGCCAGGTCCGCAGGGTGTTGTCTGCCGCCATGTGCGCGGTTCGCCGCGCCGGGTCGGGTGACGCCTGCAGCGAGGGATCGTTGAACGGCGGGTTCATCAGCACTTGATCGAAAGACCCGGCCCTCAGTCCTGCGTTTTCAAACGCCTGCGCGGGCGACGCCGCATCGAGCGTCACTGCGCGCGCCCGGTTCTGAAGTCCGTTTCGCGAAATATTTTCCATCGCCAGCGCCGTCAGGGCAGGATCGATCTCCACCAAGGTGACGTCCGCATCGGGACTGCGCGCGAGCAGGGCAAGACTGGCCGCGCCGACACCGGCGCCCAGTTCGGCCACGCGGTCGCCGGCTCTGGCCGGGGTCGCCGCCGCCAGCAGGATGGCGTCATGCCCGAAGCGGTGGCCGCGCCGGGGCTGAAAGAGCCGCATCCGCCCGCCCAGGATGGCGTCGTCGGTGACCTCGCCGCGGTCAGGCGTCATCGGGACGCAGCTCGTGCCCCAGCCCGGCGTCGCGCAGGACATTGCGCGCATTGCGCTCCTGCTCGTCGGCGACCACGATTCGCCGCTGCAAAAAGCCCAGAGAGCCTTCCAGCACGCTCATATTCTGGTCGAGCACGATATGTACGATCCCGGCGCCCTTGAGCAGGGCCTCGATCGCCGTGAGCAGGACCGGATCGTTGGTGCGGACGATTTCGCGCATGGCGGCGTCAGGACCGCCGCCGGCCGGCCGGCTCCGGAGAGGCCGGGCATCCGGCTTCGGAACGCGCTGTTTCACATGACATCGGGACGTCGCCTCCGCAAACCCGGTCTGCTTGCGGCAAACCGGCCACTTGCCGCATGAGCATAGCGTTTCTATTCTCGCCCGTCATTTCCGCAGGAGAGCCCGTTGGCTGTCGTCGTTCCCTTTGAAAGCCCGCAGGCGACCATCGATCGCCTGGTCGCCTTGGTCGCATCCGACATGGAGCGCGTGAACAGCACCATTCTGTCGCGCACCGGCTCCGAGGTGACGATGATCCCGGAGGTTGCCAACCACCTGATCAGTTCGGGTGGCAAGCGGCTGCGGCCGATGCTGACCTTGGCCATGGCGCAGATCTCGCGATACCAGGGGGACGGCCATATCAAGCTCGCCGCGGCGGTGGAGTTCATGCACACCGCCACGCTGTTGCACGACGATGTCGTGGACGAAAGCGACATGCGGCGCGGCAAGCCCGCCGCCCGCAAGGTCTGGGGCAACGAGGCGAGCGTTCTGGTCGGCGATTTCCTGCTCGGCCAGGCTTTCCGCATGATGGTCGAGGTCGGCAATCTGCGCGCGCTGGAAATCCTGTCCAACGCCGCTGCCGTGATCGCCGAAGGCGAAGTGATGCAGCTCGCCGCCGCCAAGAATACCGCGACCACGGAAGATGAATATCTGGCGGTGATCCGCGGCAAGACCGCCGAATTGTTCGCCGCGGCTTGCGAGGTCGGCCCGGTTCTGGCCGATCGTCCCAAGGCCGATCTCGCCGCCTGCCGCTCCTTCGGAATGAATCTCGGCATCGCCTTCCAGCTTGTCGACGACGCGCTGGATTACGGTGGCAAGGCCGCCAAGCTCGGCAAGAATACCGGTGACGATTTTCGCGAGGGCAAGATCACCTTGCCGGTGGTGCTGTCGTTCCGGCGCGGCAACGCGGAGGAACGCTCGTTCTGGACGCGTGCGCTGGAGCAGGGAGACGCCAGCGACAGTGAGCTCGAACAGGCCATCGCACTGATGAACAAGCATCGCGCGCTCGAAGACACCGTCAAGCGCGCGCAGCATTACGGCGCCATGGCGCGCGACGCGCTGGCGCTGTATCCGTCATCGCCGATGAAGACCGCGCTCGAGGAAACGGTCGATTTCTGCATCGCGCGGGCGCACTAGCTTTATCCCAGCAGGACCGGCGCGATCCACCATTCGGGGTGCGCGGCCTTGAGGTCGTGCGCGGCGGTGTCGCGACGCTCGGCATCGAACAGTCCAAAGCAGGTCGCGCCCGATCCCGACATCCGCGCGAGCCGGCAGCCGGGCAAGGCGCGCAAGGCAGCCAGGATATCCGCAATCGCGGGATGCAGCGCGATCGCCGGTCTTTCCAGATCGTTGCCGGATGTGCGCAAGGCGCCGATCAGCTCGTCCGGTTCCGGCGCAGTTGCTTGCGATATGGCTGTTTCGGCCAGCGCGATCGCCGGGTCTGAGCGGGCGGCCTCGGAATTTCCTCGCGCGCGCGCGGCAAAGACCGCGGCTGTGGGCACGCTGATGCGCGGATTCACCAGAATGGCCGGCAGCCGCGGCACATGCAACGGTGCCGACAATTGGTCGCCGATGCCGCGCATGATGCGCGTGCGCGGATCAAGGCAGACCGGAACGTCGGCGCCGGTCCTGCGCGCCACCGTCATCACGCGCGGATCGTTCGACACAACCTTGTCGGGATTGGCCTGCGCGAGCAGCCGCAGGGCCGCTGCGGCATCCGACGAGCCCCCGCCAAGGCCGGCAGCCACGGGCAGGGACTTTGTCAGTTCGAAATGTCCGGTCGTCAGGTCCGGAATGTCCGCCGCCAGCGCGCGGGCGGCCTTGAGAACCAGATTGTCGCGGGTCTCTCCGGCGTCACGGGCGGTCGCGCCATCGACGGTCAGGGACAGATCGCCGCCGGGGCGCAGCCGCAGGCGGTCGCCGATATCGGCGAAGACCACCAGGCTTTCCAGATCATGATAGCCGTCCGGCCGGCGCTGCCCGATGCGCAGCGTCAGATTGATCTTGGCGGGCGCGAAATCGACGAGCATCTGCCGAGTTTATCCGTCCCGAGGGGGAGGATAAAGGAGATCAACCGCCGTTGCCGGTCTTCGCCTTGTCGGCCGTGGTCGAGGTTTCGTCCGGCAGGCCGACGCGAAGCTTTTCCTCGATCTTCAGCAGGTCGGCCGGTTCCGGCTTCAGGTCGCGCGCATGCGCCCATTGGAATCTCGCTTCCAGTTCGCGTCCGGTCTTCCAGTACACATCGCCGAGATGGTCGTTGATGGTCGGATCGTCCGGCTTCAACTCAACGGCGCGTTCCAGGTGTTTGCTGGCTTCGTCGTATTTGCCGATGCGGAAATAGGCCCAGCCGAGCGAGTCCACGATGTAGCCGTCATCCGGGCGCTGCTCGACCGCGCGCCGGATCATCCGCATGCCTTCCTCGAGGTTGATGCCCTGATCCACCCAAGAATAGCCGAGATAATTCAGCACATGCGCCTGGTCGGGAAACAGCTCCAGCGCCTTTTTCAGGTCGGGCTCGGCTTTCGCCCATTGCTTGCTGCGTTCGTAGCAGATGCCGCGGAAATAGAAGATCAGCCAGTTCGGCTTTTCCGGCTTGGCGATGGTCGCGATGCCCTTGCTGTAGACGTCGGCGCATTCGGCGTAATGCTTGCGCGCGCGCAGGATATTGCCGAGCGCCATGATGGCCTCGGTGTCCTTCGGATTGTCGGCCACAAGCTTTTCCAGATGCGCGCGTGCCTCGTCGGTGCGGTCGAGCGAATCGAGATTGGTCGCCAGCTGGATTTCCGAATTGCGCCGCAGCGGCGAGTCGGCGGGAATCTGTTCGTAGATCTTGATCGCCAGCGCTGGCTTCTTCATCGCCTCGTAGAGGTCGGCAAGCGAGAGCAGCGCCAGCGTGTGTTGTGGCGCGAGATACAGCGACAATTGCAGATAGGCGAGGCCGAGATCCTCGCCGCCGCGCCGCCCGAGCGCGGCGCCAAGTCCATAAAGGACTTCGGCCGCGCCGGCCTGCGCCGATTGCGCGATCGGAGGCAGCTTGCGGCCGGCCTCGATGTCGCTCATCGCCCGCACCACCAGCGGATGATTGGGCAGCGTCTTGTCGAAGGTCTGGAACACCTTCAGCGCCTCTTCCTTCCGGCCTTCGCGCGAGAGATAGCTGCCATAGGCCTCGACCACGCGCAGCGCGGTGCCGTCGGCCTTGTAGGCGCGCTCCAGCCGGCGGCCGGCTTCCTTGCGCTGGCCGGCGGCATCGAGCAGCATGCCGGCATGCAGATCCTTGAACAGCGCATACCAGTCCGCGCCCACCAGACGGTCGATGGTCTCGGTCGCGGCCTTGAAATCGCCGGCGCCGTATTGCGACCACGCGATCAGCAGCGCCGCCGTCAGATCGGTGACCGGGCCGCGCACCGACGCCGTCAGATGCTGCCGCGCGAGCTGCCATTGCTTGCCCTTGACCGCCTTGATGCCGACCACCAGCCGGGCGACGCGATCGTTCTTGTTGACCTGCAGAACGCGTTCGCCGAGCTTCACGGCTTCATCGATATCGCCTTCCGCCAGCACCGAAATGAAGGCGCGTTCCAGCAATTCGGTATTCTTGGGATCGGCGCGCAGGGCGGCGCGGTAATAGACGGAAGCGGCGGCGGCGTCGCGCTGGGCGCTGGCATGGCGGGCGGCGAGATAGCTGCCGGACGAGGTCGCCCGCGAAGACTCGGTGCGCACCGGAGATTTGGGCTGTTCCTGCCGCGCCAGGGATTGTGCCGCCAGGGCGTTGGGAAGAATGGCGATGCCGGCGGTCAGGCCAAAAGCAGCCGCATACCTGAGCAGGGTCGGAACGGTCACAGGTCGATGATCTCCATGAGGCGGGGCATCAGGTCGCATGTCCCGCGGGCCTCCGGTCGAGAATGGCCTTTTTGCGCTTGCGCCGCAACAATGGGCCAGAACCGCCCCTGATCTTTCGGATTTATGCGGCGGCATCGTGACGTAGAGGTCAATTGCTTCTACATGCTCGGATAATTCGGACCGCCGCCGCCCTCGGGGGGAATCCATGTAATATTGCGGTTGGGGTCCTTGATGTCGCAGGTTTTGCAATGGACGCAGTTCTGCGCGTTGATGACATAGCGCAGATCGGCCCCTTCGCCGACCCATTCATAGACCCCGGCCGGGCAATAGCGCGCCGAAGGGCCGTCATAAATATCGTGTTCCGAAGCCTTCTGCAGCGCCATGTCGGCGACCACCAGATGAGGCGGCTGGTCTTCCTCGTGGTTGGTATTGGACAGGAACACCGACGACAGCCGGTCGAAGGTGAGTTTGCCGTCCGGCTTCGGATAGCTGATGCGTTCGCAATCCTTCGCCGGCTTCAGGCAATCCGGATCGGCCTTGCCGTGTCCCACGGTGCCGAACAGCGAAAATCCCAGCGTATTGGTCCACATGTCCAGACCGCCCAGCGCGACGCCGAGGATGGTGCCGAATTTCGACCAGAGCGGCTTGACGTTGCGCACCTTCCACAAATCCTTGCCGACCGGCGAGGCACGCCAGGCATTCTCGTAGCCGGCGAGTTCGTCATTGGCGCGGCCGGACGCCAGCGCCTCCGCGATATGTTCCGCCGCCAGCATGCCCGACGCCATCGCATTGTGTGTGCCCTTGATCCGCGGCACGTTGACGAATCCGGCGGCGCAGCCGACCAGCGCGCCGCCCGCGAATGACAGCTTCGGCACCGATTGATAGCCGCCTTCGGTGATGGCGCGCGCGCCATAGGCGATGCGCTTGGCGCCTTCAAATGTGTCGCGCACCGAGGGATGCGTCTTGAAGCGCTGGAACTCCTCGAACGGCGACAGAAAGGGGTTCTCGTAATTGAGATGCACGACAAATCCCACCGACACCAGATTGTCGCCGTAGTGATAAAGGAACGAGCCGCCGCCGGTCGTGTTGCCGAGCGGCCAGCCGAAACTGTGCTGCGTAAGGCCGGGTTTATGCTGGGCCGGATCGATCTGCCAGATTTCCTTCAGGCCGATCCCGAATTTCGGCGGCTGCCGGTCGCGCGCCAGATCGAAGCGCGCCAGCAATTGCTTGGTCAGGCTGCCGCGTGCGCCTTCCGCGAACAACGTGTATTTGGCGTGCAGTTCCATGCCGCGGGTGAAGCTGGCATTGTGTTCGCCGCTCTTGCCGACGCCCATGTCGCCGGTCGCAATGCCGCGCACGGCGCCGGTCTCGCCATACAGAATCTCGGCGGCCGCAAATCCCGGATAGATTTCGACGCCAAGGGCCTCGGCCTTGGCCGCCAGCCACTTGCAGGTGTCGCCGAGCGAGCCGATGAAACAGCCATGATTGCTCATCAGCGGCGGTGCGAGAAACAGCGGTACGCTGATCGCCCTCGACTGCGTCAGCCACAGGAAGCGGTCGTCTGTCACTTCGGTCTGCAATGGCGCGTCGGCTTCGCTGCGCCAGTCCGGCAGCAGCCGGTCGAGCGCGGACGGATCGATCACCGCGCCGGAGAGAATATGGGCTCCGACCTCGGAGCCTTTTTCCACCACCACCACGGATATGTCCGGCGAGATCTGCTTGAGCCGGATGGCCGCCGCCAGTCCGGCGGGCCCGGCGCCCACGATCACGACGTCGAATTCCATGGATTCGCGGGCGGGCAGGTCGGTCATTCAGGGCTCCGTTCGGATCGATTCCAATTTTCCACTTTTACACACAGGCCACAATCGTCCAGCAAGGGATTGTGCTAGGTTGCCGGCCATGACCCCCGATCACAGCAAAGCGGCCCGCGATCTGCTCGCCTTTTATGCGGAGGCGGGCGTGGACGCGCTGTTGGGCGAGACGCCGGTCGACTGCTTCGCCGCGCAGGCCGCGCCGCCTGGGCCTGCCGAGCCCGCCGTTCCAGCCGAGCGCACGCGCATGCCGGCGTCGCCCGCGTCCGCTGCCGTCCCGGCGCCGCCGCCGCCCGAGGAAGCGGTCATGGCGGCACGGTCGGCGGCGAGATCGGCCGCCTCGCTGGACGAGCTCCGTGCCGTGCTGGAGAAATTCGAGGGCTGCGCGCTGCGCTCGACCGCCAAGCAGCTTGTCTTCGCCGACGGCAATCCGCAGGCCAGGGTGATGTTTGTGGGCGAGGCGCCGGGATATGACGAGGATGTGCAGGGCGTTCCCTTCGTCGGGCGCTCCGGGCAGTTGCTCGACAAGATGCTGACCGCGATCGGGCTGGACCGCAAGGACGTCTACATCACCAACATCGTTCCCTGGCGGCCGCCGGGCAATCGCGACCCGTCGCTGCACGAGACCGCGATCTGTCTGCCCTTCATCCAGCGCCATATCGAGCTGGTGGACCCCGATGTGCTGGTGTGTCTCGGCAAGCCATCGACAGCGGCTCTGCTCGGCATTTCGGACGGCATCCGCAAAACGCGCGGCAAATGGTTCACCTACAATACCGGGCGGCGCGACATCCGCGCCATCGCCTGCTTCCATCCCGCCTATCTGCTGCGCTCGCCGCTGGAGAAGCGGCTGGCCTGGCGGGATTTTCTCGCGATCAGGAAAGCGCTCGCGAACTGAGATCGGCGCTGAGGACGTCAGCGCCGATCTTCGCGGTCTCGCGTCAATGCGCTTATCCGCCCGGCACCAGGATCAGCTTGATCCCAAAGATGATCGCGAGCGCGGCGACGGCAATGGAGATATCCTTGGTGCGGCCGGCGATCAGCTTGATCAGCGCGTAAGTAATGAAGCCAAGCCCGATGCCGGTCGCGATCGAATAGGTGAGCGGCATGGTGATGGCGGCGATCACGGCGGGCGCCGATTCTGTGATGTCCTCCCAGTCCATGTTCGCCATCAGGCTCGCCATGACGGCGGCGACGAAGAGGAGCGCCGCCGCCGAGGCATAAGCGGGAATCAATCCCGCGAGCGGCGAGAAGAACAGCGCGAACAGGAACAGAATGCCGACGAACACGGCCGTCAGGCCGGTGCGGCCTCCGGCCTCGACGCCGGCGGCGCTTTCGATGTAGCTCGTCGTGGTCGAGGTGCCGATCGAGGCGCCGAACATCGCCGCGAAGCTGTCGGAGATCAGCGCCTGCTTCATGCGCGGCACATTGCCTTGCTTGTCGACGAAGCCCGCTTTCTCCGTGACCGCGATCAGCGTGCCGGCATTGTCGAACACGTCGATCATCAGGATGCTGAAGACGACGACGAGGAAGGACAGCTCGAAGATACGGGAAAAATCGAGCTGCAGGAATGTCGGCGCCAGCGACGGCGGCATCGACACGATGCCGGTGAATTTCGACAGGCCGAGCGGAAGGCCGATGATCCCGACAGCCAGGATGCCAATCAGCGTCGCGCCGTGAATTTTGCGGGCATGCAGTGCGACGATCAGGATGAATCCGAACAGGCAAAGCAGCGGTCCCGGCACGTTCAGATGGCCGAGCGTGACCAGCGTCGCCGGATGATCGACGATGATGCCTGCATTTTCAAGCGCGATGATGCCGAGGAACAGGCCGACGCCGGCGCCGATGGCGTATTTCAGGTTTCTCGGGATCTGGTTGATAATGTACTCGCGCAGGCCGGTAATCGACAGCACGAAGAACAGCACGCCCGACAGGAACACCGCAGCCAGCGCCTGCTGCCACGAATATTTGTAGGTCAGGACCACCGTGAAGGCGAAGAAGGCGTTGAGCCCCATGCCGGGCGCCAGCGCGATCGGATAATTGGCGTAAAGCCCCATGACCATGCTGCAGACCGCGGCGGCGATGCAGGTGGCGACGAATACCGCGCCCTGATCCATTCCGGCCTTGGCCAGGATGCTCGGGTTGACGAAGATGATGTAGGCCATCGTCAGAAAGGTGGTCAGCCCGGCCAGCGCTTCGGTGCGGATGTCGGTGCCGTTCTTCTTCAGTCCGAAATAATTGTCGAGTGCGGCCTCGATGCCGGTCGGGCCGCTGGCCGGCTTGGGTTTCGTTACACGCGCTTTCTTCACCATGTGGTCCCCCTGCCCAAAAGTTCCCCGCAGAATAGCGAACCGGCTCAACGGGATCGCGGGCGTTGCGGAGTTGTCCACTGGATCGATTGGGCAGCCCGGCCTTCACGCGGAGCAGGGATGCGGCATCGGGGGTGATGGGCAAAGCACGGTCATAGTATAAATATGCAAACATTGTTCGGTGAGACGCGCCTCGGGAGTGACCGATGGACCTTGATCCCGTTCTGCTGGCCCGTATCCAGTTTGCGTTCACCGTCACGTTCCACATCATATTTCCGAGTTTCACCATCGGGCTGTCTGCCTATATCGCGACGCTTGGCGTGCTGTGGATCCGGCGCGAAGAGGACCGCTATCAGCGGCTGATGCGGTTCTGGACCAAGATCTTCGCGGTGTCCTTCGCCATGGGGGTCGTGTCCGGCATCGTGCTGAGCTACCAGTTCGGCACCAACTGGAGCCGCTTCTCGGTGGTGGCCGGCAACGTGGTCGGTCCGCTGATCGGCTACGAGGTGCTGACCGCGTTTTTCCTGGAAGCGACTTTCCTCGGCGTCCTGCTGTTCGGGTTCAACCGCGTGCCGCCCTGGCTGTATGTGACGTCGGCGGCGATCGTGGCGATCGGCACGGCGATGTCGGCGTTCTGGATCCTGTCCGCCAATAGCTGGATGCAAACCCCGGTGGGGCATGAGATGCGCGGCGGCATCGCTTTTCCGGTGGACTGGCTCACCATCGTGTTCAATCCGAGCTTTCCTTATCGCTTCGCGCATATGCTCAACGCCGCCTATCTGACCACCGGCTTTGTCGTGCTGGCGGTCGGTGCGCGCTATCTGTTGGCGGGACGGTTTCAGGCGGAAGCCCGCACCATGATGAAGATGGCAATCGGCCTGCTCGTCATCCTCGCGCCGTTGCAACTCGTCATCGGCGACCAGCATGGCCTCAACACGCTGGAGCATCAGCCGATCAAGGTCGCGGCAATGGAAGGCCATTGGGACGGCTCGAAACCCGGCGCGCTTGTCCTGTTTGCCTGGCCTGACGAAAAGGCGGAAACCAACCGCTTCGAGATTTCCATCCCGCATGGCGCGTCCTTGATTCTCCGCCACGATCCCAACGGCCTGTTCCCTGGGCTGAAGAGCGTGCCGCCGCAGGATCGCCCGCCGGTGCTGAACGTGTTCTTCGGCTTCCGCATCATGGTCGGCATCGGCCTGTTTATGATCGCGGCGTCGCTGTATGGCGCTTTCCTGTGGTGGCGCGGGACATTGTTCGAAACGCGGTGGTTCCTCTGGATCTTGTCGCATAGTTGGTGGACCGGCTTCGTCGCCGTGATCGCCGGCTGGGTGGTGACCGAAAGCGGGCGCCAGCCCTGGCTGGTGCAGGGCATCCTGCGGACCGCCGACGCGATCTCGCCGGTGCCGGGCGCCAGCATTCTCGGCACGCTCGTCCTGTTCGTCTTTGCCTACGGCATCGTGTTCTGGATGGGCATCTATTACATCAACCGTCTGATCGCGAAGGGGCCGGAAGGCCGCGCCGTCGATGCGGCGGAAGGTGTGCCGAGCCGTCCGCTGATGGCGGCCGAAGGCGCCGCGAGCGACGCCATGTCGAAAAGGCGGTGACGTCATGGAATGGTATCTGCCAGTCATCTGGGCCGCGCTGATCGGCACCGCCGTCGCGATGTACGTCATTCTCGACGGCTTCGATCTCGGCATCGGCATCCTGTTTCCGTCGGCGCGCAGCGAGGCGCAGCGCGACCAGATGATGCGCTCGGTCGCGCCGTTCTGGGACGGCAACGAAACCTGGCTGGTGCTGGGCGGCGGCGGATTGTGGGTGGCGTTTCCGACCGCCTATGCCGTGATCATGCCGGCGCTTTATCTCCCGGTGATCGTGATGCTGCTGTCGCTCGTGTTCCGCGGCGTCGCCTTCGAGTTCCGTCTGGTGTCGCACAGCAAGACCTGGTGGAACTATGCCTTCACCATCGGTTCGACGCTTGCGGCGTTTTCGCAAGGCGTGATTCTCGGCGGATTGATTCAGGGAATTCATGTGAAGGACGGCGCCTTCGCCGGCGGCCATTTCGACTGGATGACGCCGTTTGCGTTGTTATGCGGTCTGGCGCTGATCGCCGGTTACGGCCTGCTGGGGGCGACCTGGCTGACCATGAAGACCGAAGGC
The DNA here is from genome assembly GCA_022843165.1 of Pseudorhodoplanes sp. GTDB lineage: Bacteria > Pseudomonadota > Alphaproteobacteria > Rhizobiales > Xanthobacteraceae > Pseudorhodoplanes. The sequence goes on along the minus strand of JALHOD010000002.1, from coordinate 158,611 downwards.
GATGTCGCCGAGCGCGCGCGGGGTCAGGCCAAGTTCCTGCTGATGGCGGTGCTGGCCTTCATGGCGGCGGTCAGCTTCTACACGCCGCTCGCATTCGAGCGCATCGCGCAGCGCTGGTTCAGCCTGCCGAATTTCTATTTCCTCTGGCCGGTGCCGACCGTCACCGCCGTCGTCGCCGCCGCCTTGTGGTACTGGATCGGACAGCGCCGCGAGATCCTGCCATTCGTGGCGACCATCGTGCTGTTCCTGCTCGGCTATCTCGGGCTGATCATCTCGATCTATCCGTATCTGGTGCCGCCCTCCCTCACGATCTGGGATACCGCGGCAGCGCCGGCGAGCCAGATTTTCATGCTGATCGGGACGGTGTTCCTGCTGCCGATCATCCTCGGCTATATCGTCTTCATATACTGGCTGTTCCGCGGCAAGGTGCGCGAAGGCGAGGCCTATCACTGAACCTTCGCCGGTGCCGCTGGCGATTGCGGCAGCGTCTGCGATTTCGGGCGGATCATCGCCCAGCCGATCCGCAATTGCGGCAGGCGGCCTTCGACGCGCCGTTCGAATACCCGCGGTATTTCCGGCACAAGCTCGGGGAAGCGCGTGCGGATATCGATCGGCGGCGTGCCGGCGCTGTCGGTGGCGCGCCACACCACGATGCCGCCTTTCTCGAACAACTCGTCCTGCGACAGCAATTGCGGCTGGCCCGGCTTGCCGTCGCCGAACACGAAGGGCCTGCTCGCTGCGCCGACCGCAATCAGCGATGTCAGCGCCGGATCGCCGGCGACAATCTCCAGCGTCCGGCCGGTGCGGCGCTCGAAATTCTCGGTGAAGAAGCGGCCCATCTCGGCGGAGGGCTGCGCGACACGCGGATCGGTCACCGCCGTCCAGGGCAGGAGCATCGCCGTCATCACCGCGATCACCGGCGGCGCCAGCAGAAACGCGAACCAGGTGAACACCGTCGTGCGCTGGCGGTAGATCGCGATCGCGTCTCCGGCCGCGAGCACGCCGGCGAGACCGGACAGGATGACGACCGGCCCGTAGCTGATCGGTCCGGCATAGCCGGTGATCACCGCCGCGGTCACCAGCAGCAGAACCGGCACCAGCGCGAAGTAATAGATGAACGATGCTGCGAAGTCGGATACCGGCGCGCGCTCGATCAGCGCGGCTTCCGCGCGCGGGCTTCGCAAGGCGCTGCCCGCGATCAGGATCATGACCGCAAGCCCCGCATGACCGACCAGCAGCAGCCCCAGAATGCGCCCCAGCGACAGCAGGTTTTTTTCGATCAGATCGGCGCTGCGCAAATTCGGCAAGGGCGGCAAAGCGGCAATGCCGCTGTCTTTTATCCACACCGCGTGCGGGATCAGCATGAACAGCACGATGATCGCTGCCGCAGCGGCGCCCGCCGTGTTGAGCCGGGCGCGGCATTGCGGATGCAGCAGGGCGAACAGGACCAGCAGTCCGATCAGGAAGGTGGCGAGATAGGTGGTGAGCAGCAGAAGCGTGAGGTCGGCGGCGAGCGCCAGCCAGTAGAGCGTGCGGTTCTCTCCGGCCGCGCGCCAGAAATGCAGCAATGCCAGCGCCCAGAGCGGCAGGGCCAGGATGGCGGGCGAGAAATCCGGCGTCGGCACGGTCATGAAATACACGCCGGTCATCAGCAGCGTGGCCAGCGCGGCATGCCGGTCGCCGACGGTGGCGCGGCCCAAAGTGAAAACCGCCCACAAGGTCACAAGAATGCAAAGTTGCGAGAGGGTGTAGACGCCGAACGCTCCCGCCAGTTGGAAGGCGATGTCGGCCAGAAGATAGGCGAGCGGCGGCACGACCGTGATCAGGCGCCCGAAATAACGCGAGACCGACAGCAGTTCGGCCAGTTCGCCGGGCGGCGTCGCATAGAACAGCGACGGCACCAGGATCCACAGCAATGCCTGCGCCAGCGCCGCCAGCCAGAAGACCAGCGCCGGCCTGGTCCGCAGGATTTCGATGGGAAGGGAGACAAAATGCATCGCTGCGGCGGGGCTCGCGGGATCGGCCGGCTGGTGTGGCGGATTTGACGGTCCTGGGAGTATCGCCGCGAGTTTCGCAGAAAGGTCAATTCCAAAGCCGCACCAGTGATAACCGCCGGAGGCCTAGAGAGGCAACAAGCTTTCCGGAATGGCCGGGCCCGAGGGTATCGCCGTGCCGCAGGTCTCCTGCGCGGCATGGGCCAGCGCCACCGGCGCGAACGATCGCCTGTGATGAACGGTCGGGCCGAGTTTTTCCAGCGCGGCGAAATGTTCGGGCACCGAATAGCCCATATGGCGTTCGAAGCCGTAGCCCGGATATTCCGCACCTACACGCATCATCAGCCGGTCGCGCGTGACCTTGGCGACGATCGAGGCGGCGGCGATCGAGAGCACCAGGGCGTCGCCCGAAATCACCGCCTGGCAGTCGCAGGCGACGTCGATGCGGTCGCGGCCGTCCACGAACACCAGTTGCGGCTTCACCGGCAACGCGGCCACCGCCCGCGCCAGCGCCCAGAGCGAGGCCCGAAGGATATTGTCCTTGTCGATGCGTTCGGTGGAGCCGAACGCGACTGCGACCTCGGCGGTCGCGCAGATTTTTGCGTAGAGCTTTTCGCGTTCCTCGTGCGTCAGTTTCTTGGAATCGTTGAGCCCGCGCGGAATGCGGCTGGGATCGAGGATCACGGCGGCTGCAACCACCGGACCGGCCAGCGGTCCGCGCCCGGCCTCGTCGCAGCCGGCGATCGGCCAGATTCCGCGCTTCATGGCGGCGCGTTCGCGCCGGAATGTCGGGCGGATGGCTTCTTCTTTCAGCGGCAGGCGCGGTGCGGGGGCAGGCTTGCGAGTCATGGCCGCGATGGTGCGCGGCCGGCCTCTCATGTCAACGCAGGAAATCGTCTTTGTGAAATACGGGGGAAATATTTTCTGTCGTCAGTCCGGCAGCGCCAGCCGTCCGTCCGCGGTGAAGCCGAAACCCGGCGCCTGCACCACTTCCCAAACATGGCCGTCGGGATCGGCGAAATAGCCGGAATAGCCGCCGTAATGGGTTTTCTCGGCCGGTTTCAGCAGCGTGCCGCCCGCCTTGAGCGCGCGTGTCAATCCGTCCTCGACCTCGTCCGTGCTGGCCCTGTTCCAGGCCAGTGTCATGCCGCGAAAGGCGGCCGGGGCGGGTTCGGCCGCGAGCTGGGCGTCGGCCCCGCCAGATCCGCCCAGCGATACAGCGCCAGCACCACGCCGCCGGCATCGAAGAAGGCGACCTCGTCGCCGGTCGATCGTATTTTGCGGACAAAGCCCAGCATCTCGTAGAAACGCACGCTGGCAGCGAAATCGCGCACGCCAAGCGTGACGACGGTGAGACGGGGATAGGGCGTCATGCAATTCTCTGTGTCGCACTCAAAACAGATTCAGTTGCTCCGACCCTTTCACCGGCTTCTGGAAATGTTCGGTGGTCAGCCTGGAGCGCAGGGTGTTGAGGCCGAGCCTGGTGCAATGCGCTTCGAAGCGGCGTCCGATCATCCAGGCATAAGGTCCGCCGCCGGTGAAGCGCTGCCCCCAGCTTGAATCGTAATCCTTGCCGCCGCGCATGTCGCGGATGAGCTTCAGCACATGGCGATAGCGGTCGGGATAATTCGCCATCAGCCATTCCTTGAACAGGTCGCGCACTTCCAGCGGCAGACGCAGCAGCACATAGCCTGCGCCTCGCACACCGGCCATGTGCGCGGCGTCGAGAATGCGCTCGATATCGGTGTCGTTGATGGCGGGAATGATCGGCGCCACCATCACCGTTGTCGGAATGCCGGCATCGCTGAGCTGGCGCAGGGCCTCCAGCCGCTTCGGTGGCGTCGCCGCGCGCGGCTCCATGGTGCGGGCAAGTTTCGGATCGAGCGTCGTCACCGAGATCGCGACCTTGGCGAGGTTGCGCTGTGCCATGCGCGCGAGGATGTCGATGTCGCGCGTCACCAGCGCGGACTTGGTGACGATGCCGACCGGATGCCCGGCGCGCTCCAGCACTTCCAGAATGCGGCGCATGATCTCGTATTTCTTCTCGATCGGCTGATAGGGGTCGGTGTTGGTGCCGATCGCGATGGTGCGCGGGGTGTAGGAGGGTGCGGCCAGTTCGCGTTCCAGCAGCACCGGCGCGTCCGGCTTCATGAACAGCCTGGATTCAAAATCGAGCCCTGCCGACAGGCCGAGATAGGCGTGGGTCGGCCGTGCGAAGCAATAGACGCAGCCATGCTCGCAGCCGCGATAGGGATTGATCGAGCGGTCGAACGAGATGTCGGGGGATTCGTTGCGGGTGATGATCTTGCGGGTGGCGTCGATCTGCACCTCGGTCTTGAAGGGTGGAAGCTCTTCCAGGCTCTGCCAGCCATCGTCGAAGGCGATGCGGGCAATCGGCTCATAGCGGCCGGAGGCGTTGGAGAGTGTGCCGCGCCCGCGCCGCCGCTCGCGGTCGACGGCGGTGCCGAGCAGGCCGGTGGTCTCCGGTCCGCTGCGAGGCAAGTCGTCCGCCGGCCTGGAGGGCACCTCCACCGGCGGACGACTTCGGGCTGCTGAGGATCGAGCCATGGTTTCTATCTAGGTCAGGATTACGAACAAAACAAGAACATCATTTACTCTGGCTAAAAATGCCGAATATCGTGGCGTGTCGGGGCGAAGGCCCCATGATATTGGGGCAACCGGACGGAAGAGTTCGGGTTCCAAAGATCCACGATGTTGAGCGTCATCATCCCCACCCACGAATCGGAGCGGCTGGTCGTCCGCACCTTGGCCTGTCTGGTCTCGGGTGCGACCGCCGGGCTGGTGCGTGAGGTGATCCTGGCGGATGCCGGCTCCAGCGATGAGACCGAAAAGGTCGCCGATATCGCCGGATGCCGGTTCATCGCCTTGCCGGGGCCGCTGGGCGGCCGTCTGACAGCCGCCGCGAAAGAAGCGAGGGGGCCATGGCTGCTGTTTCTGCGGCCGGGCTCGGTGCTGGATTCCGGCTGGATCGCGGATGTCGAGCGTTTCCTGATGAGCGCGGGCGATGACGGCGGGGCGAAAGCAGCCGCGTTCCGCTCGCTGGAGGGCGGCGCGCAATCCGTCTCCGGTCAGTTTCTCAATCTGCTGCGCCAGATGCTCGGCGGCGGCCCGCAGCCCGAGCACGGATTGCTGTTGAGCAAGGCCGATTACGCCGCACTGGGCGGGCATGCCGGCGGCCGCGATCCCGAAGCCCAGTTGATCCGCAAGATCGGGCGCCGACGGATCGCATTGCTGCGATCCAGCGTCAGCGGAGATAATTGACTTAGTCAAACAATTATTTGACACTGGCAAATATCGAGCCAATATCGAGATTGCCGGCGCAGCCATGACCCTGATGCCAGATCCCGCCTTCGAGCAGCGCGTGGCCGCGGTGCGGCGTTTTTCGCGCTTCTACACCCGCCAGATCGGCCTGCTGCAGGCCAGCCTGCTTGAATCCCCCTTTTCATTGAGCGAGGCGCGGGTGCTGTACGAACTCGCGCAACGGCAGAATTGCTCGGCGACCGAACTCGCCGCCGAACTCGGTCTCGATCACGGCTATCTCAGTCGCATCCTGCGCGGCTTCGAGCAGCAGGGACTGATCGACAGGAAGCGCAGCAGCCAGGACGGCCGCCAGATCGTGCTGTCGCTGACCACCAGGGGCCGCAAGGCTTTCGCCACGCTCGATCATCTGTCGCAGCGCGACATGGAAGCGATGCTGCGCCCGCTCGCGGCCGGCGATCAGGCGCGCATCGTGGCCGCGATGGGGACGATCGAGCGGCTGGTCGGCAACGATAACCGCGGTGCACCCGCCGTCACCCTGCGGTCGCACCGGCCCGGCGACATGGGGTGGGTGGTGGCGCGCCACGGCGCGCTCTATGCGGAGGAATATGGCTGGGACATCTCGTTCGAGGCTCTGGTCGCCGAGATCGTCGGGAAGTTCCTCAAGGATTTCGATCCCGCGCGCGAGCATTGCTGGATCGCGGAGATGGACGGCGAGCCCGTGGGCTCGGTTTTTCTGGTCAATGGATCGGCTGGTGTCGCAAAATTGCGGCTGCTGATCGTCGATCCCCAGGCGCGCGGACAAGGTGTCGGCCGCAGGCTGGTGGAGGAATGCATCCGCTTCGCCCGCGCCAAGGGTTATCGCAAGATTACGCTCTGGACCCAAAGCATCCTGACCGGCGCGCGTCACATCTACGAGTCACATGGATTCAAGCGCGTCGCCGAGCAGCCGCACGACGGCTGGGGCGTGCCGCTTGTCGGCGAAACCTGGGAGCTGACGCTCTAGGGCGTGGACTCATTAGCGCGTAGCCAAATTCGGATTGATGCGAGTTTGACGAACGCCAGATAGTTGGTCGCGAGTTTGTTGTGTCGGGTCGCGACACGCCGCCACTGCTTGATCTTGTTGAAGAACCGTTCGATCAAGTTGCGCGCGCGATACAGATGCGGGCTGAAGCAGATCGGGTCTTTGCGATTTCGTTTCGGCGGAATGTTCGCCCATGCTTCTTGCTGGCGGGCAAGCTCCCTGATCCAGTCAGCGTCGTAGCCGCGATCCGCGAGTAACATCGTTTGTGGAAGCAATGCGCTGAGGATAACCGAACACAGCCGGTTATCATGCGCCTCACCGAGCGTGAGAGCGAGATGGACCGGCAGGCCATCGGTGTCCACGACCGCGTGAATCTTGCTTGTAAGCCCGCCTCGTGACCGCCCCATATCCTGATTATTGGTGTTGGCAATGCAGGCTCCGTGCTGGTGCACGCGCACGACGGAGGTATCGATCATCTGCACCGCTGTGTCATGACCGGCGGCCAGCGCATCCATGATCTGGTCCCAGACACCAGCCTGCCGCCAACGAACGAAGCGATTGTAACAAGTGGTGCGGGGACCATAAATCGTTGGCAGGTCGCGCCATGGCGCACCAGAGCGCAGAACCCAAAAGATGCCATTTAGCACGCGACGGTCTTTTACGCGCCGAACATCGCGCGGCTTGTTGGGCAGCATCGGCTTGATAGCGGTCCATTCATAGTCACTGAGTTCGTAGCGCATGATTCGAGGCTGCGGTTTCAGAGCTTGAATCACGACCACGGCCATACCATCAAGTCGCTATAGCTGGCCACAAGCCGCTAATGCTCTAATTTTGCCTCCGCTTTCGGTAGAACAGCGGACATGGCCGGACTTGCTATTGACTCGACCCGGTCGCGAATGACCCACAACGGACAAATAAACAAAAGATAAAACTAAAGATGATTGCGAATGATGCAGTGGACGGGTGCGCCGGGAGACAGGCAAGGAGTAGATGGGTGCAAGTCCGTCAGGTTGAAGGCCTAGCGAGCTACATCGGCCCCGAGTTGTAACTGCAAAACTTCCGCAGCGTGAACTCTTTGTTAAACAAATAGTACAAATTCGATTTTCTGTAACCACGCTATTTTGTGGCTTGGCTCCATAATATTGCACGATCGGGAAGTGCGGGGAGGCAAGGGTGAAGCAGTTTTCTATTTTGGGGCTTTCTAGGCGCGAGCTTGGCGGTGCGGCAACTCCGCGAGCGGCTTTCTATTCTGACAGCCGCCGAATTGGTGTTGGCTGGCTCGGTCGAATCTGGTCAACCATTGTTCGCCCATTACACAGATCGATCTATATCAGATTTCAATACGCATTCGGTCTTGCCATTATTGGCATTTTGCTCATGGCTGCGATCACACTCGTATCAGGCCGCATTCTCCTGAGTACTTATGAGAACAGCGTGTCGGAATCGCATTTCGAGTTGATGCCGGCCCACCGTCTCCAAACGTCGCTGCGGGAGATAGAAAATTTGACGTTCCTCTACGCGATTGAGGGCGATCTGTCGGCGCCCTCCCATTTCAAAGAGGCCGCGGAGACGGTGGATCGTCAGTTTCAAACACTGGCGCAAATCAACTTGCGATTCGGATTGGTCGAACACGCCCATTCCAATATCTCAATTCCCGAGACCATGAAGGGATGGCAAGACGCGCAAGCCGCGGCACTCCGGGTGTTCGAGCACGCGGCGGGCACACCACAGGCCACCGAAGCTCTGAGGCGCGCGCATGCAGCGATTGATCCCGTCTACGATGCGATCTCCGAATTCCAACATGGCTCAATGAAGGATTTGCAGGTGCGTCTGAGCGCTGCCCAGACCGTCGCAGGCTGGGCCTTTCTTGCGATCTTCGGCGCCATTCTGGTTGGTCTAGGTGTGTTGATCGCAGTGGGGCTCGTCGTGAGCCGTTCGGTTCTCCAACCCATCGCGGAACTTCAGGGAGTTGCTCGGAAGCTCGGCAACAAAGAGTTCTCTCACCGGGTCAGGCTGCGCAACACCAAGGACGAACTGGGGCAGCTCGGAAGAGCCTTCAACATCGCGTCCGCCGCCCTTCAGCAATTGTATAAGGAACTTGATCGGCGCGCGACCCATGATGGCTTGACCGGTGTGCTCAATCGCGCCGCCTTCGATGCGCGGCTGTCCGCGGAGTGCCAGAGTGCCGACCGTCATAATCGGCCGCTGTCCCTGTTGATGGTCGATATCGATTTTTTCAAACGCGTGAACGACGACCATGGGCATCACACCGGCGATCGGGTGTTGCAGACCGTCGCCCGGCTGTTGAACGAGTCGGCCCGGCCGGAGGACGTTGTGGCCCGATATGGCGGCGAGGAGTTCGCCGTCATTCTTCCCGAGACCGACGAGGACAGCGCCATGGCGACGGCGGAACGGCTGCGCAGAACCATCGTCGATCATTCTTTCAATTGTCCGATCGGCGAGGGTATCGGCATTACCGTCAGCATCGGCTGCGCGAGCCGGCGGCCAGATGCGATGGCTCCCGAATATCTCGTCAAGACGGCTGACACTGCGCTCTACCGGGCAAAGAAAACCGGGCGGAACCGGGTCATCTCGGCGAGAGAGCTCGCGCCGGCAAGCGGCGCAAGTGGGGAGTCGGCCGCAGCGTAAGCATGGTCAGAGTTTCCGAGAGCCGTCGAGGACGAGATCGGTATGTCTGTTGTTGATGTGGTGGACGACGCCCGCTCCCGGTATTGAGTGCCATAGGCCGGTTCGTCGGAGACAACGAAAAGCCCACAGCTTTTCTGCATCGCAACGAATGACGCGATTGGCACATCGCGTCATTCGTTGCGATGCGGAATTTTGTCCGCTATCGGGGCGCAGCGGACTCTGGCAAGCCTTCCGCCCGGGAAACTTATGGGTTCACGGCCTAGTCAGGCGGTCGCGCCTTGCGCCTTGGCGCGCCGCAGATGCTCATCCAGCCGCGGCATGATCTCGACGAAATTGCACGGCCGGTAGCGGTAATCGAGTTGGTGCACGAGGATCTCGTCCCAGGCATCCTTGCAGGCCCCGGGCGAGCCGGGCAGGCAGAAGATATAGGTCGCGCCGGCGACGCCCGCCGTCGCGCGGGTCTGAATTGCGGACGTCCCGATCTTGGCGTGGCTGACCATTAAAAAGAGAGTCGAAAAACCCTCCATCCGTTTCTCGAACAGCGGCTCGATGGCTTCCGGCGTCACGTCGCGGCCGGTGAAGCCGGTGCCGCCGGTCGTGATGATGACGTCGATTGCCGCATCGGCGATCCAGGCCTTCACCTGGGCGCGGATCTTCTCCACGTCGTCGGTGACGATGGCGCGGGCCGCGAGCGCATGTCCCGCTTTATCGATCCGTTCGGCCAGCGTGCTGCCCGACTTGTCGTCGGCCAGCGCACGCGTGTCGGACACGGTCAGGACCGCGATCTTGAGCGGAATGAATTGCTTGGTTTGGTCGATGCCGGGCATGTCTTCTCTCTTATCCCTCCCCTTTCAGGGGAGGGATAACTCTACAAATTCGCCGCCTGGAATGTATTGCAGCTCGACACCCGGCCTTCCTTGAAGCCGACGGTGAACCAGCGCTGGCGCTGCGCCGCTGAGCCATGGGTGAAGGAATCCGGCACCACGCGCCCCTGCGCCTTGCGCTGCAGGGTATCGTCGCCGATGGCCGAGGCCGTTTGCAAGGCCGCCTCGATATCGCCGGGCTCGATGAAATTGACTTTCTTCTGCGCGCGGTTGGCCCAGACGCCTCCGAAGCAATCCGCCTGCAATTCGACCCGTACCTGGATGTTGTTGGCCTGCGCCTTGCTGCCGGCCTGCTGCTGCATCTGCTGTGCGCGCGGCAGGATGCCGAGCAGGTTCTGGATGTGATGGCCGACCTCATGCGCGATCACATAGGCCTGCGCGAATTCGCATTGCTTGCCGCTGCAGGCGCGGAAGCGTGTTTCCATTTCCCGGAAGAACGACGTGTCGAGAAACACCCGCCGGTCCTGCGGGCAATAGAACGGCCCCATCGCGGCTTGCGCGAAGCCGCAGGCCGATTGCGTTGCCCCCGCAAACAGGCGCAGCCGCGGCGGGCGATATTGCTGGCCGTTCTGGGCGAAAATCTCGGTCCAGACGTCTTCGGTGCTGCCGAGCACGGCGGCCACGAACTGGCCCTGCCGGTCGCTGGGCGCGCCGGCCTGGCGGTCGGGCGTGCGCTGTTGCTGCTGCACCTGCGGAGAACCGCCGCCGAGGATTTCGGCGCCGCCGATCAGGATGCGCGGATCGATGCCGAGCGCCCAGCCGAGCAGACCGAGCACCACGATGGTGCCGATGCCAAGTCCGCCGCCGCCGCCCGGAAGCGGAAATCCGCCCCCGCCGATTCCGCCGCCGTCTTCGCCGCGAACATCTTCCACATTGTCGCTGCGGCGAAAATCTTCCCAACGCATCGAAATCCCTCCTGGCGCGTCCTGTTCAATTTTCGCCGATGCAAAGCGTTCCGTCCATTCACGCTGTCGCGTGCGGGTATGTATGTACAACCGCGCCCATTGCGACGTCGGGAGGTATCGTTACCAAATCGTTTTCATATTGGCGCGTGCAAATACTTAAAATCGCTCACGAATTAAGCCGTTTTTTACCTTGCGGGGCCAGTATCCCGACCTGTCGGTTGTAGGTCCCGCGTCGCCGACCGCGTCGCCTGAGTCAGAGTTCTGAGTCATGGGTGTTATGCGTCGCGGGGCGCCCCTTCGGGCGCCCCGTTTGACTTCCGAAAAGGCCGAAAGCGCTCGCATTCTTGTGGGCGATTGCGTCGCGCAAATGGCGAAATTGCCGGCTGCGAGCGTCGATCTGGTGTTTGCCGACCCGCCCTACAATCTTCAGCTTCAGAGCGATCTGAAACGTCCCGACGATTCCCGCGTGGATGCGGTCGATGACGACTGGGACAAGTTTTCGAGCTTTGCGGCCTATGACGATTTCACCCGCGCCTGGCTGCTGGCCGCGCGGCGGGTGATGAAACCGGCCGCCACCATCTGGGTGATCGGCTCCTATCACAACATCTTCCGCGTCGGCGCGATCATGCAGGATCTGGGCTTCTGGATCCTGAACGACGTGATCTGGCGCAAGAACAACCCGATGCCGAATTTCCGCGGCCGCAGATTCACCAACGCGCACGAGACCATGATCTGGGCCTCGCGCGACGCCCATGCGAAGGGCTACACTTTCAATTATGAGGCGCTGAAGGCCGGCAACGAGGATGTGCAGGTCCGGTCCGACTGGACCTTGCCGCTGTGCACCGGCGAGGAACGCCTCAAGGGCAGGGACGGCAAGAAGCTGCATCCGACCCAGAAGCCGGAAGCGCTGCTCGCCCGGGTCATTCTCTCGTCATCGCGGCCGGACGATCTCGTGCTCGACCCCTTCAACGGCACCGGCACCACTGGCGCGGTCGCCAAGCGTCTCGGCCGCCGTTACATCGGCTGCGAGCGCGACGAGGGCTATGCGAAAGCGGCGATGAGGCGCATCGAAGCTGTCGAGCCGCTGGAGGCGCCGACCCTGCAGCCTTTCATGACCGCGCGCGAAGCACCGCGGGTGCCGTTCTCGGCCTTGCTGGAGCGCGGGCTGGTCTCGGCCGGCGCCAAGCTGGTCGACGCCAAGAAGCGCCACAAGGCACTGGTGCGCGCCGACGGCGCCATCTCGCTCGGCGAGCAGGTCGGCTCGATTCACCGGATCGGCGCACTGGCGCAGGGGCTGGAAGCCTGCAACGGCTGGACCTTCTGGCATGTCGAGACCAAGAAGGGCCTGACCCTGATCGACGAGCTCCGCGCGCAGGTGCGCGCGGACATGGTGTGACCCGCAATCCGGCCTAGCGTTGTGCGCCGTTGCCGGCGCCGCCGGTATAGCGCGACAGGATCGCCACGATCATCAGGCCGCCGATGACGGTGACGTGTTCACCGGCGGTATGGAATGCCTTGATCGCGTCCGGTCCTTGCATCGTCCAGAAATGATGGACCAGCGGAATAGTCAGCGCGGTGAACACCGCGAGCGCGCCGGCGCCCAGCCAGGTCCAGCGGTTGACAATGATCAGCAGCGAACCGCCGAGCTGGGTGATGATGGTCAGCACGTTCATCAGTACGGGTTGCGGCAGGTTGAACATCGCCATCTCCGCCACGCCTTCCTGAAAATTGATCAGCTTGGCGAGCCCGCTGCCCCAGAACGCGAAGGTCAGGACGATGCGGGCGAGAACGGCGAACCAGCCCTGATCGAGCAGGCAGGCGATGAGCTTGGGCATTGTTGTCTCCTGGCGGGTGCTGAGATTCGCCATGTCGAATCACGCGAGGGCGATTGCATAGCATGAGGCCAGTGCAGTGCCAGCCGGTTGTCGATCGCTGTGAATGCAGAGCTAGCCGGCGTTCTTCAGCCGTCGCGGATGGGACGGCAATGTGTTGACCGCATCGCGCGGCCGTTTACCGGCCAGTGCGTCGGCGATGTTGTCGGCGGCGCGCAATTCGATGGCGCGGCGGACGCGCTCGACGGCCGAGCCCAGATGCGGCGTAAACAACGTGCGCGGATGCGTGCGCAGTCGCGGGTCGATCAGTCTTGGCCGGTCGGGCAGGGCCCAGTCCTCCATCTCGAACACGTCGGCGGCATAGCCGCCGAGCGCGCCGGTTTCCAGAGCGGCGGCGACCGCCGTCTCGTCGACGACCGAGCCGCGCCCGATATTGATCAGCAAGGCGCCCGGCTTGACCTCCACGAGCGCCTCCCGGCCGATGAGATGATGTGTGGTCGGAGCGAGCGGCGCGGCCAGGATCACAAAATCGCTGTCGGAGAGCGCGCCGGCGAGGTCGCGGCGCGTCACGCCAGGCGGCATGTCCGCCTTCGGGTCGACGCCGAGGATGCGGCAGCCGAAGCCCGAGAGCCGCTGCGCGATGGCTTGTCCGACATGTCCCATGCCGACGATGGTCACTGTCGCGCCGTCGAGACCGGTGCCGTAAAGGATCGGACGCCATCCCTGGAACGATCCCGCGCGAACGATGGCGTCGCCGTCCCGGATCATGCGGCCGAGGCCGATGGCAAGACCGACTGCGAGCTCCGCGGTCGGCGCGGTCAGCAGGTCGGGCACGATGCTGACCCAGATTCCGGCTTGGGTGCAGGCCGCGATATCGAAATTGTCGAAACCTTTGAGCGCGCAGGCCACAATGCGCAGTCGCCGGCATTGGTTGGCAAGATCAGCGTCCACACAATCGGGCATGAAGGCCATGACCGCGTCGGCATCTCTGGCGCGGCGGAGGATCTCCTCCTGCGCCCAGACATTGCGGCCGGGATTGGCGTCCACCATGCCGGTCGCCGACAGCTTTTCCAGCGTTTCCGGAAAAGCCCAGTTGGTCACCAGGATGCGCGGACGATGCGGCATCATTTCAGTTGCTTGCGCAGCCATGCGCCGAGGCCATCGACCACGATCACGCAGAGCAGGATGGTGAGCAGAATCGCCGAGACCTGGTCGTAGCGGATGATGCGCAAGGCCGCGATCAGCTCGAAGCCGATGCCGCCAGCGCCGACGATGCCCAGCACTGCGGAGGCGCGGAAATGATACTCCCAGCGATAGATGGTGATGTCGGCGAGTTGCGGCAGGACCTGCGGCAGCACGGCGTGGGTGATGATCTGAAAAGAACTCGCGCCGGCCGCGCGCGCGGCTTCCAGCGGCTTGGGGTCCACATGCTCGATCGCTTCGGCGTAGAATTTTCCGACCATGCCGACCGAGTGCAGTGCCAGCGCCAGCACACCGGGCAGGGCGCCAAAACCGACCGCGGCGACGAAGATGATGCCCATGATGATTTCGGGCACCGACCGCAGGGCGCTCAGCACCACGCGGCAACCCTGGTAGACGACGGCATTCGGAGATGTATTGGGCGCGGCGAGCAGCGCCAGCGGCAGCGAGATCACGACCGCGAGCGCCGTTCCCGCAATCGACATGGCGAGTGTGTCGATCAGCGGCCTGATCCAGCTCTGCCAGCGCGAAAAGTCGGGCGGCACCATTTCCGACGCCAGTTGCCCCAGGGCCGGCAGGCCCTCCATCAGTCTCTGGGCGTCAAAAAATCCCGTGATCCAGAGCGAGATGATGCAAACGACCGCAATCGCACCGGCGAGGCCGGCGTGCCGGAATGCGGCACGCCGTTCGTCGGAGAGAATCGTCAGATGGCGATCCGCAACAATTGTCATCAGCTCATCTTGCCAAGATCGAGCTGCAGGATTTTCGCGGTTTCGCGCAGGATGTCATAGGCCTTATCGTCGGTCGCCGCAAAGCCCTCGACACGGAAGGATTTCAGCACCGCAGGATCCTTGACTTCGAGAAACGCCGTGCGGATTTTCTCCTTCAGCGCTGGCGCAAGATCGCCCTGCATCGTGATCGGATAATTCGGGATCGGCTCGGACAGATCGAGTTTGCGGATTTTGGTCTCGTCGATGGTCTTGCGCGCGATCAGCGAGCGATAGATTTGTTCCGACAGCGCGCCGGCCGGAATCTGCCCGCTCTGCACCGCGCGGGCGACCGCGTCATGCGTGCCCAGATGCACGACCTTGTAGTCCGTGTTGCCGTCGAGCTTGTATTTCTTCAGCAGATGCGCGCGCGGCGCGAGATGGCTCGAAGTCGAGGCCTGGTCGCCGAAGCCGAACGGCTTGCCGCGCACGTCCTCGACCGACTTGACCGGTCCGTCGACGGCCGCGATCAGGATAGAATTGTAGGTCGACGAACCCTTTTCGATGCCCACCGCGAACGGTTCGATATTCGGCGCTTTCGATTTCGCCAGCACATAGGAGAAGGGGCCGAAATAGGCGATCTCGATGCGGCCGAAGCGCATGGCCTCGATCATCGAGGAATAGTCGGTGGTGACGACAAGTTCGATGTCCTTGCCGAGCGTCTTCTCCAGATAGGCCTTCAGCGGCTGGGCATTCTGGATCAGCGTCGCCGCGTTCTCGTCGGGCAACAGCGCGACGCGGAGCTTGGCGGGATCCTTGGCTTGCGCGAAGGCCGGTAGCGAATAAAGGGCGAGCGCGGTGGCGGTGCCACCGAGGAAAATGCGGCGGGTGATCATGCGTAGGTTCCTGTCCTGGAGGTGAAGTCTTCGTCCGGAATTTTATCCACGTCGGCGGGCGTGGTTCCGTAGATGCGGTCGATTTCCCGTTTGCCGAGATTTGCAGGCGGGCCGTCGAACACGAGTTGCCCGTGCGCCAGCGCGACGATGCGGTCGGCATAGCGTTTGGCGAATTCAAGCTGATGCAGGCTGACGATGGCGGCGATGCCGTCGTCCTTGCAGATCCTGTGCAGCAACCCGAGCACGCGGTCAGCGCTGGCCGGATCGAGGCTTGCCACCGGCTCGTCGGCCAGAATAAGTGTGGGCTTCTGCACCAGTGCGCGGGCGATGCCGACGCGCTGCTGCTGTCCGCCAGAAAGCTGGTCGGCGCGGCGCAGGGCGTAATCGATCAGCCCGACGCGTTCGATGGCGTCGAGCGCGATCTGCTTCTCCCCGGCCGGGAACGGGAACACGGTGCGAAGGCTGGCGTGATAGCCGAGCCGGCCCATCAGCACATTGGTAAGCACGCTGCAGCGGCCGATCAGTTGATGCTGCTGGAACACCATGCCGGTGCGGCGCCGGTGCGTGCGGATGTTTTTTCCGCCCGACAATTCGCCGATGCCGTCAACCTGCACATTCCCACGCGTCGGCTGCACCAGTCCGTTGAGTGCGCGCAGCAATGTCGATTTTCCGGCGCCGGAGGCGCCGAGAAACACCGTGAATTCGCCCGCGCCGAAGGACAGGCTGGTCGGTGCCAGCGCGCGGGTGCCGTTGGGATAGACGACTTCGAGATTCTTGACCTGTATCATCGCTCGCCTTCCTGTTGCGCTGCACCCTGAGCACTAAGGAGGGTGGATGAAGCTGGCGAGACAACCGCATAACGGTTATGTGACGGTTTGCAGACGATTTTTGAAAAGGCAGCGGCGACGGGACGTTGCCGGCACAGATTGGGCATTGCCGAACCGGACGGTGCTCATTTGATCTGTGGAATTCCGGCTCAGGTCCGTGAGATTTCGCCGTCAAGTTGAGGCAAATGCCGGTATTCGCTGGTC
Organism: Pseudorhodoplanes sp.; assembly: GCA_022843165.1. GTDB lineage: Bacteria > Pseudomonadota > Alphaproteobacteria > Rhizobiales > Xanthobacteraceae > Pseudorhodoplanes. The sequence goes on along the minus strand of JALHOD010000002.1, from coordinate 142,210 downwards.
CGGGCGGGCGCTAGGATTGGGTGTCAGGTGATTCATGGAGGCGGCCATGCCCAATGCGCTCACAATGGATGCTAATGTCCTGAAGAAATACCGCACATGGTTCATGATCTACGGAGTGCTGCTGATCGCGCTCGGACTGCTGGCGATCGCCATGCCGAATTTCGCCACCCTGGCGGTTGAATGGACCGTTGGCTGGCTTCTGGTCATCAGCGGCGTGATCGGACTGATCGCGTCGTTCTCGGGCGGGCAATCCGCGCCCGGCTTCTGGTGGAATCTGGCGGTCGCCGTGCTGTATCTGCTCGCCGGCGTCGCCCTGCTCTGGCATCCGGTCGCGGGTGCGCTGACACTCACGCTTATTCTTGCCGCATATCTGATCGCCGGCGGCATCACCAAGATCGTGATGTCGATGAACATCCGCAGCGCGCTCCCCAAGGCCTGGGGCTGGATGCTGTTCAGCGGACTGCTCGATGTCGGGCTCGCGGCCCTGATCCTGTCGGGCTGGCCCGGCAGCGCGGCCTGGGTGATCGGCCTCCTGGTTGGAATCAACCTGCTGATGACCGGCATAGCGCTGGTCATCGCCTCGATCTACAGCAAGGACATCGTGCGCGTCTCCGTGCAGACCGCGTGACCTCCGGACAATAAAAAACGGCGTGACCGTTCGCGGTCACGCCGCTTTCGTTGAACCGCAGAAATTCTCAGCGCGCCGCCGTCACCATGATCTCGACCTTGTAGTCGGGCGTGGCGAGCCTGGCTTCCACCGTGGCGCGGGCCGGGGTATTGCCGGGCGATACCCAGGAATCCCACACCGCGTTCATCTCGGCGAAGGTCGTCATGTCGGTGATCCAGATACTGGCGGTCAGGATCTTGCTCTTGTCGGTGCCGGCCTTGGCCAGGAAGCCGTCGATCTGCGCCAGGATGCTTTTGGTCTGCTCGGTGACGCTCTTGCCCTTCGGCTCGTCGGCCACCAGGCCTGCCAGATAGACAGTGTCGCCGTGTACCACGGCCTTGCTCATGCGCGGGCCGGTCTCGAAACGCTGGATGGTCATTTTCTGTCCTCTTCTGACGCTGTCGGGGCGCATTCCTAAAGCATGCCGGGCCGGTGGCAAGCCCGCCGGACTGCGCTATCCTTGCCGCAACCGGGGACCTTGTGACAGAACCCGGACCGTTAGTTGCGTAGAGGGGGAAGCCCATGACTGTGCTTGTGGCCGGGGGCGGCATCGGCGGCCTGACCGTGGCGCTCAGCCTGCACCAGATCGGCGTGCCGGTGCGGGTGTTCGAGAGCGTGACCGAGCTGAAGCCGATCGGGGTCGGCATCAATATCCTTCCGCATGCCTGCCGCGAGCTGATTGAGCTCGGCCTTCTGGACAAGCTCGACGAGACCGGCATCCGCACCAAGGAGCTGGCCTATTTCTCCAAGCACGGAAAACAGATCTGGTCGGAGCCGCGCGGCCTCGACGCCGGCTATAAGTGGCCGCAGGTCTCGATCCATCGCGGCATCCTGCATCAATTGCTGCTCGACGCCGCCCGCGAGCGCATCGGCCCAGGCAACATCCTCACTGGTCATCATCTGGCTAACTGGGCCGAAACCGGAAACGGCGTGCGCGCGATATTCACCGGCAAGGACGGCAAGCCGGCTGGCGAATATGAAGGCGCGTTGCTGATCGGGGCCGACGGCATTCATTCGGCGATGCGTGCGAAACTTTATCCGGAAGAGGGCGCGCCGATCTGGAACGGCCGTATCCTCTGGCGCGGCGTCACCGAGGGCGAGCCGTTCCTGTCCGGCCGCACCATGATCATGGCCGGACATGAAAGCCTGAAATTCGTCTGCTACCCGATTTCGCGCGACGCCTCCGAGCGCGGCCGCCCGACCATCAACTGGATCGCCGAACGTCTGCTTCCGCCGGACTATCAATGGCGGCGCGAGGATTATAACCGCGCCGGCAAGCTGGAAGAATTTCTGCCCTATTTCGAGAACTGGACCTTCGACTGGCTCGATGTGCCGGGCCTGATCCGCAACGCGGAATACTGCTACGAATATCCGCTGGTCGACCGCGATCCGCTCGAGCGTTGGACCTTCGGCCGCGTCACGCTTCTGGGCGATGCCGCGCATCCGATGTATCCGATCGGCTCCAACGGCGCTTCGCAGGCGATTCTCGATGCGCGGGTTCTGGCGCGGGAAATCCTCGCCAAAGGCGAGACCCACGAGGCGCTGGCGGCTTACGAAGACGAGCGCCGGCCCGCCACCACCCAGCTTGTTCTGCTCAATCGGCAGAATGGCCCGGAGCAGGTGATGCAGCTGGTGGAGGAGCGCGCGCCCAACAGCTTCGTGACCGTTACCGACGTGCTCTCGCGGCAGGAGCTGGAAGACATCGCCGCCAACTACAAGAAGGTGGCGGGCTTCCAGGTCGATGCGCTCAACGCCAAGCCGCCGATCGTGCCGGTGCCGCCGGTCGCCGGCGGACAGCGGGTGGAAGCGGCGGAGTAGGGCGCAGCGCAACCTTGCGCCGCCCTAGTGAGGTAAGAAGAGGCCTGCCACGCCGCCTGCAAGGATCAGCAGGGCGGGATTCGTCCTGGTGAAATAGAGAATGCCGAACACCGCTGCGGCCAACGCGATGGTCGCCGGCCCGGTGATCGCGGTGCGCGCGATGGCGATGGTGCCCGCCGCCATCAGGCCGACGGCGAGCGGCGCCAGCCCGCGCTGCACCGACAGTCGCCAGGGCGAGCCCTCGAAACGATTCCAGACGCGCGAGGCGGCGAAGGCGAGCACGCTGGCCGGCCCGAAAAATCCGGCAAAGGCAAGCGCGGCGCCGGGCAGTCCGGCGACGTGATAGCCGATGACGATCACCATCAGCATGTTCGGTCCGGGCGCGATCTGCCCGAGACCGTAGATGTTGCGGAACTGGTCGTCCGTCAGCCATTGATGGGAGGTGACGGTGAGCGCCTTCATCTCCGGCAGCACCGCCGTGCCGCCGCCCACCGCCAGCACCGACAGCAGCGAGAAGACACCGAGGACCGTCCAGTTCGTGTCGTTCATGGTCAGTCCGCCGGCTTGTTGTCGTGGCCCGACCGGTCGGGCGCGAGCGGCCGTTCCGGATGCGGGCGGTAGAGAAATATGGCGATCGGCGCGACTATAAGTAGTACCAACGGCAACGGCAGGTGCAGCACGCTGACCATGATGATGACGGCGGCGATGATCGCGATATCGCGCAGATGCTCGAACTGGCGATGGCCGACCTGCAGGGTGACCGCGGCGAGCAGACCGACGGAGGCCGCTGCGACGCCGTGCAAAACGCCGTTCACTTCCGGATTTGAATGATTGGCGGCGTAGAGCACGCCGAGAACGAAGACCAGCAGGCTGCCCGGCAAGGTAATGCCGGCAAAGGCCGCGGCGGCGCCGGCCGGGCCGCGCAGCCGGTCGCCGGCGACGACCGCCATATTGGTGGCGTTGAGGCCGGGCAAAGCCTGCGAGATTTCGAGCAGGGACAGGAACTCTTCCTCGTCGAACCACTGCTTCGACACGACGAGGCCGTTGCGCAGATAGGCGACCACGCCGCCGCCGAAACTGGTCGCGCCGATCAGCAGGAACGTGAAAAAGATGTCCGGCAGCGCCACCGGCGCGCGCGAAGAAGCGCCAGGCGCTTGCGCGTCACTCATGGTCCGGCACCGCGGCGCCACGCATGGCATAGATCAAAGCCGTCTTGGTGGTCCCGAGATGCAGCCATTTCGGCGACCCGGTCTGCACCGCACGGAAAAATGCCTCGGACCGCGCCAATGCCTTCTGATGGATGTCCTCGTAGTCGTGAAACTTGGCCTGGAAGCCAAACTCGCCGACCAGCGCGGAATTCCTGGTGCGGTCGCGCCACAGCGCGATCGTCGCCTTCGCGGCATAGCCGTGGCCGAAATCGAACGCGCCGGGCTCGACTTCCGTCTCCTCGATCGCGACGTCGTTGACGAGCGCGACCGGCGCCTTGGGGCCGACGCCGAGGGCGGCGAGCGTGGGGAACGAGCGCAGCAGGTCATGCAGGTTCTGCGACAGCCCGCTGTCCGGCGAGGTCTCCACGCAATTGTGCGAATAGAGGCTGCGCAATCCCCCGATCTCCTCGCGCAACGGCAACACTTCTTCCTTGAACTTGATCTTGCCGTCGTTGCTGAGGGCCGGATGGATGTCGAGCTTTTCGACTGTCGTGAGGTCGGGATGGCGGAACTTGACGGTCAGTTCGTGTTCACCGCCCGGCCGGCCGCCGTCATGGGCGGTTCGCTGCCGCAGGATGAAGGCGTTGCGGTACAGATCGAACCGCGTGGTGTCGTAGAACAGCACGTCGCGGACCTGCGGTTCGAAAGCGCCCTTGCTGCGGGCGATATCGACCTTGCAGTCGCCGGCGATGGTTTCGACCTTGTGCCAGAATTTCTCGAAGCCGTCGGCTTCGCCGACGCGGTCCGGCCGCAGCAGGATCTTGTACTCGCGATAGCGGATCCGGTCCTGCACGCTGGCTGCTCCTTGCCGGCCCCGGCTTGTCCGTTTGAGGTTGTGGTGGCCGGGGCCGGTCTCCCGATCCCCTAGCAAGGCGCGGTTAACGGCCTCTTTGTCCCTGGAACTTCCCGCCGCTTCGCTGCTTATCCCGCTGGACCCCCAACAGGAGATGCGGACATGGGCTGGTTTTCCGAAGACATCGAAAGCATGGACGACCTGTTCCTGCACAGTTTGCAGGACATCTATTACGCCGAACACCAGATCGAGAAGGCGCTGCCGGACATGATCGCCAAGGCGTCGGATGCCGAGCTGAAAAAAGGCTTCCAGATGCATCTGCGGCAGACCAGGGGTCAGATCAAGCGGCTCGACCAGGCCTTCAGGAAGATGAAGGAAAAGCCGCAGGGCACCAAATGCCCGGCGATTGACGGCATCATCGACGAGGCCAACGAGATCGCGGGCGATGTCACCGACAAGCTGGTGCTGAACGCCGCCCTGATCGCGGCCGCGCAGGCGGTCGAGCATTACGAGATCACCCGCTACGGCACCCTGGTTTCCTGGGCGAAGCTGCTCGGCCGCAACGATGTCGCGAAGCTGCTTTACACCAACCTGCGTGAGGAGAAGGCGACCGACAAGAAGCTGAACGGCATCGCCAAGCGCAAGATCAACAAGAAGGCGGCGTCGAAGAAGAAGCCCAAGGTTAGCCGGAAGGACGAGGACCGCATGATGATGGCGGCGGCCGGCATTCCGGCGGTCTAGCGTTTTCCGTCCAAGGCATGTGCGATCACCTTGCGCATGACATTCGGAAACGCCGCACCGTTTATTTTATCGAATGACATCCAGCGCGCGCCCTTGGGCGCGCGCGTTCCCTTCGGCACCTGCGCGCGATAGACCGCAAGCTCAAGCGGGAAATGCGTGAACACATGGTTCACGACACCGGCGACGCGATGCCATTTCGCTTTCAGCGGCGCCTGCGCCAGCGCGTTCTTCTCATCGAACCCATGCGACCATTCGGTGGTCGGCACTTCGGTCATCTTCGCCAGCAACCCCTTGTCCGGCCGCGTGCGCACCAGCAATGCGCCGTCCGCGCGCGTCACCACGAATGCCGCGCCGCGCCGCAGCTTGCCTTCGGCTTTCGGCGTCTTGCGCGGAAAGCTCTCCTGTTCGCCGCGCTTGCGTGCCACGCACGGCTCGTTCCACGGACAGAGCGAGCAGGCCGGCTTCTTCGGCGAGCAGATGGTGGCGCCGAGATCCATCATCGCCTGCGCGAAATCGCCGGGGCGGTTCTCAGGTGTCAGCGCCGCCGCCAGCGCCTTGATCCTCGGCTTGGCCGCCGGCAGCGCTTCTGCAACGGCAAACAGGCGTGAAATCACCCGCTCGATATTGCCGTCCACCGGGCTCGCCTTGCGGTCGAAGGCGATGGCGGCGATGGCGGCCGCGGTATAGGGGCCAATGCCGGGCAGGGCGAGCAGGCCTTCCTCGGTATCCGGGAAGACGCCGTCGTGCTTTTCGAGGATCGTGCGAGCACAGGCGTGAAGATTGCGAGCACGCGCGTAATAGCCCAGTCCCGCCCAGAGCTTCAGCACGTCTTCGAGCATGACGGAGCCCAGATCGCTTACAGTCGGCCAGTGCGACAAAAAGCGCTCGTAATAGGGCGCGACCGCCTTCACCGTCGTCTGCTGCAGCATGATTTCCGACAGCCACACCGCGTAAGGGTCTGGCCGTGCGCCGTTTTCCGCGCGCCACGGCAATCGCCGCCGATGCCGGTCATACCAAGCAAGCAGGGTGCGGGCGGACGCCACCGGCATTCCGGCTTTTGGCGTTGCTTTCTTTTGCCGCGCGCGCGCTTTTGCTAGCGTCATGGCTCTGATCTGACAGAGGCGTTTCCCGTGAACAAGCCCAGACGTTACGCCCGTCCACTGGCCGATCTCGCGGCCGGCTTGCTCCATGACAGCTTCGCGAAACAGGGCTTTGCGTCGAGGGAACTCGTCACCTCATGGCCGGAAATCATCGGCGCGGAGATCGCGCTCTGCGCCGAGCCGCTAAAAATCCAGTGGCCGCGCGGCCGGGAGGGCGAGGCGCAGGAGTCCGGCACGCTGGTACTAAGGGTGGAAGGCCCCGCCGCTATCGAAATCCAGCATCTCTCGGGTGTCATTCTGGAGCGGGTGAACCGCTATTTCGGCTGGCAGGCGGTGGGGAAAATTGCCATCCGCCAGGCGCCGGTGGCGCGGAAGCCGAAAAAAGCCCGTCCGCGCGTTGCCCCCGAGGCGGCCGCCAGGGTGGCCGAAACCCTTCAGGGCGTCGAGGATGACGCGCTTCGGCAGGCTTTGGGCCGGCTGGGCGCCGCCATCAAACGGACGTGACCGCAAAAAGAGCCTTGCAGGACGGCCCGGCATTGCCACATTTGCCGTGAAAAGGTAGCCCAGACGCCGATATCGCCCGCACAGACCGTTTTCAGCGCAGGAGTTTTCAGTGACCATCACCCGACGGGATTTTGTTGCCGGCACGGCCGCTCTGGCGCTGGCCTCAACCGCCTTGTCCGCGTTCGATTTGCGCCTGATCGGCAGCGCGTTCGCGCAATCCCCCAGCCCCGCCGATCTGGCTGTGGCAGGCCCCTTGGGTGATGAGGTTCTCGGCAAGGACGACGCCCCGGTCACAATCATCGAATATGCCTCGATGACCTGCAGCCACTGCGCAACGTTCCACACCACCACCTATCCGACGCTGAAGAGCAAATACATCGATACCGGCAAGGTGAAGTATATCCTGCGGGAATTCCCGCTCGATCCGCTCGCCGCCGGCGCCTTCATGCTGGCGCGCTGCGCCGGCAAGGACAAATACTATCCGCTGGTCGAAATCCTGTTTCAGAAGCAGAAGGACTGGGTCGTTCAGAAGCCGATCGAGCCCCTGCTGGCGATCGCCAAACAGGCCGGTTTCACCGAGGACAGCTTCAATGCCTGCCTGAAGGACCAGAAGATGCTGGAAGGCATCGAAGCGGTCCGGACCCGGGGCGCCGAGAAACTGGGGGTCAATTCGACCCCGACCTTCTTCATCAACGGCAAGGTCCATCGCGGCTCGCTCACCATCGAGGAACTCGAAAAGCAGATAGCCCCGCTTCTGAAGAGCTGAATGGGGCTTCCTGTGGGTTCCGGGCGGTAAAATACTAGGAAGGCTTGCCCCCGGGCGTCCGGCTATTCATTCTCCGCGCCAGTGAGCCTCCCTGCGGCGAGTCGCTGTGCTGACGCGGGATTTCGATCGTCCGGCCGGCGGCAAGCCGGTGCGGGACGGTATTATTAATGCAAGAAAGAACAAAACATCCATGAAGCTGAGTCGCCTGCGGCTGATTGGCTTTAAGTCCTTCGTCGAACCAACCGATTTCCTGATCGAGCCGGGCCTGACCGGCGTCGTCGGGCCGAATGGCTGCGGCAAATCGAATCTTGTCGAGGCTCTGCGCTGGGTCATGGGCGAAACGTCGCACAAGTCGATGCGCGCCGCCGACATGAACGACGTGATTTTCTCCGGTTCGGGCAATCGTCCGGCGCGCAACAACGCCGAAGTGGCGATGGCGATCGACAATTCCGACAAGACCGCGCCGGCCGCCTTCAACGAATTCGACTCGCTGGAAGTCTCCCGTCGCATCGAGCGCGACGAAGGTTCCACCTACCGCATCAATGGCCGTGAAGTGCGCGCCCGCGACGTGCAGATCCTGTTCGCCGATGCCTCTACCGGCGCCCGTTCGCCGGCACTGGTGCATCAGGGCCGCATCGGCGAGATCATCCAGGCCAAGCCCGAGCAGCGCCGCCGGGTGCTGGAAGAGGCCGCCGGTATTTCCGGTCTGCATGCCCGCCGTCATGAAGCCGAATTGCGCCTGCGTGCCGCCGAGCAAAATCTGCAACGGCTGGAAGACGTCATCAGCCAGCTTTCCACGCAGATGGATGCGCTCAAGCGCCAGGCGCGGCAGGCGGTGCGTTACCGCGACGTCTCCGCCAAGGTCCGCCGGCAGGAAGCGACCCTGTTTCATCTGCGCTGGGTGAATGCCAATACCGCGGTGGCCGAATCCGAACGCGCCCGCGATCTTGGCGTGCGCGAGGTTGCCGCCGCCACCTCGGCACAGACCGAAGCCGCGAAGGTGCAGGAAACTGCCGCAAGTGCCGTGCCGCCCTTGCGCGAGGCGGAAGCGCGCGCCGGCGCCGCCCTGCAGCGCCTTGTGGTCGCGCGCGAGACGCTCGATCGCGAGGAGACCCGTGCACGGGAACGCATCGCCGAACTCGAACAGCGCATCCTCCATCTCAACGACGATATTGCCCGCGAACGCCAGTTGGCCGCCGATTCAGAAGCCTCGCTGGAGCGTCTGACCGGCGAAGCCGGCGGGTTGCGCCGCGAGCTTGAAGCCGGCGAGAGCCGCCGGCACGATGTCGGCCAGCGCGTCACCGAGGCCGATGCCGTCCTGTCCACTTCGGAGAAGACCTTTGCCGAACTGACCGGCCAGTTGGCCGATCTCACCGCGCGCCGCAATGCGCTGGAAGGCGCCGCACGCGAGCAGACCGAGCGGGTCTCGCGCCTGCAGCGCGAAGTGGCCCAGGTGGAATCCGAATTGTCGCGCATCACCAGCGAGGCGAGTGGCGGCCCCGATCTGTTTCAACTCGCCGCCGCGGTCGAGGCCGCGCAGCAGGCCATTCTGCAGGGTGAAGCTGCCGCCACGCGGGCCGAGGTCGCGCATTCGACCGCGCGCCAGGGACTCGATGCCGCGCGCAAGCCGTCGGCGGAAGCCGACCGCCGCACGCAGCGGCTCGAAACCGAAGCCAAGACGCTGGCCAAATTGCTGCATGTCGATGCCGGCAATCTGTGGCCGTCGGTGATCGATCAGCTCACCGTCACCAAGGGCTATGAAACCGCGCTTGGCGCCGCGCTGGGCGACGATCTGGAAGCGCCGGTCGATCAGCAGGCGCCGATGCGCTGGGGCGGCGCGGCCGTCGATCCGTCCGATCCGGCGTTGCCTGCGGACGTCGAGCCGCTTGCGAATTACGTGACGGCTCCGAAAGAACTCGACCGCCGCCTGCGTCAGATCGGTGTGGTGGACCGCGCCGAAGGGGCGCGTCATGTGTCATCGCTCAGGCCCGGACAGCGGCTGGTGTCGCGCGAAGGCGATCTCTGGCGCTGGGACGGTTTTGCCGTCGCCGCCAATGCGCCGACCGGCGCGGCGCGCCGGCTGGCCGAACGCAATCGCCTGATCGAGATCGAAGCCGAATTGCAGGCAGCGCGCGCCGATGCCGAGGTGAAGCGCCAGGCGGTCACGGCCGCTGAAGCCGAGGTCAAGGCCGCCAATGAAGCGGAAACCGCCGCGCGTACGCGCTGGCGCGATCTGCAGCGCGACGCCGACGCGGCACGCGACCGGCATGCCGGCGCCGAGCGTGAAATCAACCAGAAAACCGCGCGGCAATCGGCGCTCACCGAGGCCAAGACCCGTCTCGGGGGAAATCTCGGCGAAGCGGTGGCCGCGCGCGACGAAGCCGCGCGCGCTCTCTCCGATCTGGCTCCGGCCGCCGAACTCGAAGGCAAGCTCAACGCCGTGCGCGAGGAAATCGGCGCGCATCGCGTGCGCGTCGCCGAGGTCCGTGCGGAAGCGCAGGCACTTGCCCGCGAGGCCGAGATCGCCCGCAAGCGGCTCGAAGCCATCGCCAGCGAACAGCGCTCCTGGATCGAAACCAGGGAGCGCACGGCGACCCAGATCGCGACGCTGGAACAGCGTCTGAGCGAAGCGCAGACCGAGCGTGATACGCTCGCCGACGCGCCGAAGGTTTTTGAGGAAAAGCGCATTGCCCTGATCGGTGAAGTGCAGGCGGCGGAAGCCGCCCAGCGCGACGCCGGCGACCGGCTGGCGCAAGGCGAAAAGGTTCTGACGGAAGCCAATGCGGCGGTGCGCGCGGCGCTCGAAGCGCTCAGCGCGGCGCGCGAGCAATCGGCGCGCTCCGAAGAGCGGTGCGAAGGCGCCAAGCGCCGGCTCTCCGACATCGCGCATGAAATCCGGGAAATGCTGGAAGTCGAGCCGGCCGGCGTTGCCGCCCTGGCGGAGATCGCCGAGGGCGCGGTGTTGCCCGAGGTCACCGAGATCGAGGCCGAACTTGAGAAGCTGCGCCGCGATCGCGAGCGGCTGGGAGCGGTCAACCTGCGCGCGGAAGAGGAATTGCGCGAAGTCGAGATCCAGCACACTTCGCTGGTGACCGAGCGCGACGATCTGGTGGAAGCCATCAAGCGCCTGCGCCAGGGCATCCAGAACCTGAACCGCGAAGCGCGCGAGCGTCTGCTGGCCTCGTTCGAAGTGGTCAACGGCCATTTCAAGAAGCTGTTCACCGAATTGTTCGGCGGCGGCAGCGCGGAACTGCAGCTGATCGAAAGCGACGATCCGCTGGATGCGGGTCTTGAAATTATGGCGCGACCGCCCGGCAAGAAGCCGGCGACGCTCTCGCTGCTCTCCGGCGGCGAGCAGGCGCTGACCGCGATGGCGCTGATCTTCGCGGTGTTCCTCACCAATCCGGCGCCGATCTGCGTGCTGGACGAAGTGGACGCGCCGCTCGACGATCACAATGTGGAGCGGTTCTGCGACCTGCTGGACGAGATGACCAAGCTCACCGACACGCGCTTTGTGATCATCACGCATAATCCCATCACCATGGCGCGCATGAACCGCCTGTTCGGAGTCACCATGGCCGAGCGCGGCGTGTCGCAACTGGTTTCGGTCGATCTCGAAGCCGCAGTCAGGATCAAGGATCAGGCCGGCGCGGCATGATCTGACCCGCAAGGCGCTCTTTTTGCCGTCCTGAGGCGCATCTTCTGCAACGCAGTCATACCTTGGTGCATGACGTTTCGCGGAACGGATTCATCATCCGAAAAGAGGCGCTGCGCTATTCATGACGCCATGAGCAAGGAACGCAGGAAAAGCAGGCGGAAACCGGTGGAATATCCGGTCTGGGTCGAGATCGGGCAGGGTGGGGTGGTTAAGGCCACGCTGGCCGATGTTTCGGAAACCGGTGCACGGGTCCTGATCGACCATCCCTCGAAACTGCCGGATCAGGTCGTATTGAGGCTGACCGAAGCCGCCGATCCCAGGCGGCCCTGCGACGTGGTCTGGACGACCGAAACCCAACTCGGCCTGCATTTCGACAAGCCCGCTGTGGCCAGCAAACGGACGGTCAGGGTGGCCTGATCGGGCACCAGGGGCGGCGGACTTCGGGCATTTCCGAAGCTCAGGGTTGACGCATGAACGGCCTCACGTCATTCAGCGGGTGACGGGGCTTTTCGGTCCCGACGGATCCGGACATGCCCATCCGCCTCGACAGCAAGACCGCCGATTTCGCCCAGCGATTTGACGCCTTTCTCGCCACCAAGCGCGAGGCCTCGGCGGATGTCGAAACCGCGGTGCGCGCCATCATCGCCGATGTGGTCGCCCGCGGAGACGCGGCGCTGACCGAGCTGACCCGGAAATTCGACCGGCTGGATCTCGGCCAGGCCGGGCTGCGGGTCGCCGCCGCCGATATCGAGAAGGCCGAAAAGTCCTGCGATCCGAAGGCGCTCGCTGCCCTGAAACTGGCGCGCGAACGCATCGAGGCGTTTCATGGCCGCCAGAAGCCGAAGGATGATCGCTTCACCGACGCACTGGGGGTCGAACTCGGCTCGCGCTGGACCGCGATCGAGGCGGTCGGGTTGTATGTGCCCGGCGGGACCGCCGCTTATCCGTCGTCCGTTCTGATGAATGCCGTCCCTGCCAAGGTCGCCGGCGTGCCGCGCATCGTTATGGTGGTGCCGGCACCCGACGGAGTGCTCAACCCGCTGGTGCTGGCGGCGGCCAGGCTCGGCGGCGTGGACGAAATCTACCGCGTCGGTGGCGCGCAGGCGGTGGCGGCGCTCGCCTATGGCACGCAGACGATCAGGCCGGTGTCCAAGATCGTGGGGCCGGGCAATGCCTATGTGGCCGCCGCCAAGCGCCTTGTCTTCGGCAAGGTCGGTATCGACATGATCGCCGGCCCGTCGGAAGTGCTGGTGCTGGCCGATTGCGACGGCAATCCCGACTGGATCGCCGCTGATCTGCTGGCGCAGGCCGAGCATGACGAGGCCGCGCAGTCGATTCTGATCACCGACGATGCATCGCTCGCCGACAGCGTCGAGAAGGCGGTGGCTGCGCAACTGACGACATTGCCGCGCGCCGCCATTGCCGGGAAATCGTGGAATGACTTCGGCGCCGTCATCCTGGTGCGCGATCTCAACGAGGCTTTGCCGCTGGTCGATGCCATCGCGCCCGAACATCTGGAACTGATCGCGGCCGACGCCGAAAGGCTGGTTGCAAAAATCCGCAATGCCGGCGCCATATTCATCGGCGACCACACGCCGGAAGCGATCGGCGATTATGTCGGCGGTTCCAACCACGTGCTGCCGACCGCGCGCTCGGCGCGGTTCTCGTCCGGCCTCGGCGTGCTCGATTTCATGAAGCGCACCTCGATCCTGAAATGTGGACCTGAGCAGCTTGCCGCGCTCGGGCCTGCGGCCATCGCGCTCGGGGAGGCGGAGGGGCTCGACGCGCATGCACGTTCGGTCGCCATCCGGCTCAACATCAGATGAGCGGCGGCGAGAAACCCGCGGCGCGCTTGGTCGAGATCACGCTCGATGAAGAATCCATCGGCCGGTCCGGCCCCGATATCGAACATGAACGCGCGGTCGCGATCTACGACCTGATCGAGGACAATTCCTTCGCGCCAGTGGAGCATGAGGGCGGCCCCTATGCCTTGCGTCTGAGCATGGCGGACAACCGGCTGGTGTTCGACATCCGGCTTCAGGACGGCTCGCCGGTGGTGGCGCATCTCCTGTCGATGACGCCGTTCCGCAGGATCGTGAAGGACTATTTCATGATCTGCGACAGCTATTACCAGGCCATCCGCACCGCGACGCCGGACCGCATCGAGGCGATCGACATGGGCCGGCGCGGTCTGCACGACGAGGGCTCGCATATCCTGATGGAGCGGCTGAAGGACAAGGTGACGGTGGATTTCGGCACCGCACGGCGTCTGTTCACGCTGATCTGCGTGCTGCACTGGAAAGGCTGAGGCGGAAGCCATGTCCGACAGCGGGCGTATTGCAAAGCCGCAAGCGGTTTTGTTTGCCTGCGGGCTCAACTCGATCCGCTCGCCGATGGCCATGGGCCTGTTCCGCCACATGTTCGGCAAGAATGTCTATGTCGGCTCGGCCGGGGTGAAGAAGGGCGAGCTTGATCCCTTCGCCGTCACGGTGATGGAAGAGGTCGGCCTCGATATCGCCAAGCACCGGCCGGCCACCTTCGAAGAACTCGACGAATGGGAAGGCCTGAATTTCGATCTGATCATTACCTTGTCTCCGGAGGCGCATCACAAGGCGCTCGATCTGACCCGTACGCTCGCCGCAGATGTCGAATATTGGCCGACGCCCGATCCCACCGGTGTCGCCGGCAATCGCGAGCAGATGCTCGATGCCTATCGCGCGGTGCGCGACCAGCTCATGGACCGGATCAAGGAGCGGTTCGGGCCGTCGTTCCGAAGCAACGAATGATCGGGCGGACCGGCGACCCTCCGGTGCAGTTGTGAAAAACTGCAGACTCCGCTAATTTCCGCGACCATTGAGAGTTGAAATGAGTGGAGCAGGTGCCGGAGACCGGCCAGCCCCGGTCAGAGCAACGCTGGATATCGATGGCGAAAGAAGAGCTGCTGGAATTCCCCGGTGTGGTGACGGAACTGCTCCCGAATGCCACGTTTCGCGTCAAACTCGAGAACGAGCACGAAATCATCGCCCATACTGCCGGACGCATGCGAAAGAATCGCATCCGTGTGCTCGCCGGCGACAAGGTGCTGGTCGAGATGACGCCCTATGATCTCACCAAGGGCCGCATCACCTACCGCTTCAAGTGACCCGCCCTGTCCGTCATGCGCGGACTTGACCCGCGCATCCATACAGCGTTTCAAGAGCCGGATATTACGGGATGGATTGCCGGGCCGCCTCCGGTAATGACGAGGAAAGCAGAATGATCGGCCGGCCCAAACTTGTCCTTGCCTCCGGGTCCCCCCGCCGGCTGTCCCTGATCAATCAGGCCGGGATCGAGCCCGACGCCCTGCAGCCGGCCGATGTCGACGAAATGCCGCTGAAGGGCGAATTGCCGCGCGCCTGCGCCAACCGCCTGGCGCGCGCCAAGGCGGAAGCCGCCTTGTCGGCGGTGCAGCTCGACGAGGAATTGCGCGGCGCCTATATCGTCGCCGCCGATACCGTGGTCGCGGTCGGCCGCCGCATCCTGCCCAAGGCCGAACTGATCGACGAGGCCGCGCAATGCCTGCGGCTGTTGTCGGGCCGCAATCACCGCGTCCATACCGGCATCTGCCTGGTGACGCCGAAGGAAACATTCCGCCAGCGGCTGGTGGAAACGCGGGTGCGGTTCAAGCGGCTGTCGGATCAGGATATCGAGGCCTATCTCGCCTCCGGCGAATGGCGCGGCAAGGCCGGCGGCTATGCGATCCAGGGGCTGGCCGGGTCGTTCGTGGTCAAGATCGTCGGCTCCTATACCAACGTCGTCGGGCTGCCGCTGTACGAGACGGTGAACCTGCTGCAGGGCGAAGGTTTTCCGATCCATTTCGGCTGGCTGAATACATGACGCCTCCTCCCTTCGCCGAAGGGGAGGGATAACGAGGCGAGGCTATGAATCTCGCGCGATGGCTTGAATATGCCGGCAGGAACCGGCCCGCAGCTCCGGCGGTCGGCAGGGGCGCGCGCGTACTGCACGATTATGCCGGGCTGGCCGGACGCGTCGCGAGGCTGTCCGGCGCATTGCAAAGTTCATTCGGCCTGACACCCGGCGACCGCGTCGTCATCGCGGCGAAGAATGGCCCGGACTATCTCGAAACGCTTTACGCGGTCTGGCATGCGGGACTTGCCGCCGTGCCGGCCAACGCCAAGCTGCATGGCGCGGAGCTCGGCTATATTCTCGCGCAATCGGGGGCGCGGCTTTGCTTCGCGTCGGAGGGGCTCGATGCCGAGATCGCCGCACATGCGCCGCAAAGTCTTGAGCGTCTGATCGTTCTCGGCGGCCGGGATTACGAAAAACTGCTTGCATCCGATGCCGCCGCGATCGTCGAGCGCGCGCCGGACGATCTCGCCTGGCTGTTCTACACCTCCGGCACGACCGGCCGGCCGAAAGGCGCGATGCTCAGCCATCGCAATCTTGCGGCGATGAGCGAGGCCTATCTCGCGGAGGTGGATTCTGCGTCGGCGGGCGACGCCATCCTGCATGGCGCACCCATGAGCCATGGCTCGGGCCTCTACATCATGGCGCATGTCATGCGCTGCGGCGTGAACGTGGTGCCGGAATCCGGCGGTTTCGAGCCGGAGGAAATCTTTTCCCTGCTGTCGTCCTGGCCGCGCGCCTCGATGTTTGCGGCGCCCACCATGGTCAAGCGGCTGGTGGACTGCGCCGCCGATTGTCCGGCGGAGAATATCCGCACCATCGTCTGGGGCGGAGCGCCGATGTATGTCGAGGACGCCTTGCGCGCGCTCGACCGGTTCGGTCCGCGGCTCGCGCAGATCTACGGCCAGGGCGAAAGCCCGATGACCATCACGCGGCTGACGCGCGACGATATCGCCGCGCGCGATCATCCGCGCTGGCGCGAGCGGCTGGCCTCGGCCGGCCGCGCCTTCGCCTGCATGGACGTGAAAGTGGCCGGCGCGGACGGCGCATCGCTGCCCGCGGGCGAGAGCGGGGAAATCCTGTGCCGCGGCGCGCCGGTCATGCGCGGCTATTGGAACAACGCGGAGGCGACCGCGCAGGCCTTGCAGGACGGCTGGCTGCATACCGGCGACATCGGCGCCTTCGATGACGAGGACTATCTGTTCTTGAAGGACCGCTCCAAGGATCTCATCATTTCCGGCGGCTCGAACATCTATCCGCGCGAGGTCGAGGAGGTGCTGCTGCGGCATCCCGGGGTGCGCGAGGTGTCGGTCATCGGCCGTCCGGACCGCGAATGGGGCGAGGCGGTGGTCGCCTTCGTGGTCGGGGAGGCGAGCCCGGCCGAACTCGACGCGCTGTGCCGGTCCGCGATCGCCCGCTTCAAGCGGCCGAAGGACTATGTCTTCCTCGATGCGCTGCCCAAGAACAATTACGGCAAGATCCTGAAGACCGAATTGCGCGCGCGGGACGCGAAGGCCGCGGCCGGGCGCGGCCCGGGCGGATCATGACCGCTTTACGGTGCCGCCGGCGCTGCCTATGTCATGGGCCATGACCAGCCCCTCCATCGCCCCGGAAAAGCCCTGCGCGCTGTGCGGCAAGCCCGCCGTCGAGCGGTTCCGGCCGTTCTGCAGCAAGCGCTGCGCCGATATCGACCTCAACCGCTGGCTGTCCGGGGTCTATGCGGTCCCGGCCGAGGAGGCCGCCGACGAGGAGGAGCGGCCCGCGAAGGACGAGGATGAGCGGCCCTGACGCGCGGCCGGCAAAGAGGAAACCGCCCGGCTGGCGGCGCCGCAAACCGGGCGCCGGGGCCGGGTGGACAGGGCGAAAACGGGCCTCTATAACGCACCGCTCAGCCCACAGCCCCCAAGGTCTTATGCGTTGGTGGGCTTCGGCGCCCAGGTAGCTCAGTTGGTAGAGCATGCGATTGAAAATCGCAGTGTCGGTGGTTCGATCCCGCCCCTGGGCACCATCATTCTTCTTCAGTCATCTGCACTCAGTCGATGCGCGTCGCACGCGGATTGAACGAACCTGTCCCGGCGCGGCGGCGCCGGGGACCGGTCCGGTCATTCACCGCGCCGCTTATTGTGCGGCCAGCGCGGCGAACGGGCCCGCGGCGTAGCTGGCCTTGCCGCCGACCAGGGTCAGCAACGGCTTGATGGTCGAGATCCGGTCTTCCGGCACCGTGAAATAGTCGGCGTCGAGCACCACCATATCCGCCCATTTGCCGGCCTCGATCGTTCCGCGCCTGTCTTCGTCGGTGGAGAACCAGGCCGAGCCGATCGTATGCATGCGCAGCGCCTGCTCGCGATTCGGCGTGTGCTCTTTGGCCCGCAGCGGAATGCCCTTCGCGGTCTTGCCGTCGAGCATCCATTGCAGGGTGCGGAACGGAGCGTGGGTGGAGACGCGCGTGCCGTCCGTGCCGGCTCCCACGGCGATGCCGCGCTCCAGCGCTTCCAGCACCGGCGGGGCGCGCTTCACGATCTCGGGCGCCACGAATTTCGGCCAACGGTCGCCTTCGAACAGGGTGCGGTTCTGGATGAGGTAGCCCATCCCGAGCTTTTTCATGCGGTCGAGGGATCGCGGCGAGGCGTCCTCCAGATGCGCGATCACCCAGCGCAAATCCTTGATCGGGTGCTTCGCATCGACTTCCTCAAAGATATCGAGAATCTGGCTGGCGGTGGTGTCCATCGTGGCGTGCATCTGGATGCGAAGGCCACGTCCGGCGGCCCAATGCGCGATCTCGCGCAGCGTGTCCGGCGCACCCGGTCGCGGCTTGAAATCGGGCGCGCGGCCAAGTGCCCCATCGTGGAAGCCCCAGACCATCACCTCGCCGAGGCCAAGCGCCTTGAGCCAGTTGTCGCCGAAATTGCGCGGTAGCATCAGCGCATATTGCTTGAGGTCGGCGATTTCCTGGCCGGGGCGGCCGTTGAAGAAGAAGGAAACCCGGATCGGCAGCTCGCCCCGTTGCCAGAGCTGGAACAGCGGCTGATAGGCCTCCGGACTCATGCCGCCACCGGCCGGGTCGATCACACCGGTGAGGCCGACCGATGCTAGATGCTTGAAGAACGCGCGCGTGCCCGCCACCTGCTCGGCGAAATCGGGCTTCACCGTACGCGCGAAGAGGCTCGATAACGTCGCCAAGTCACCCTCGATTTGTCCTGTCGGCTCACCCTTGTCGTCGAGCAGCACTTTTCCCGCAGGCGGAATTTTCGAGTCCTTCGTGATGCCGAGCCGATCCATGGCTTTCGGATTGAGCACGGCGAAGTCGTACATGTGCTGCACATAGACCGGGTTGTCGCCGCCGGCCCGTGCAAGCTCCGCCGCACTCGGCGCGCGCTGCTCTTTCATCTGGGTCATGTGCCATCCGCCCCCGACCAGCACCCACTCGCCGGGCCGGGCTTTGGCGTGCGCCGCGATCTTTGCCAGACCTTCCTCGATCGAACTGACGTCCGACCAGTCGACTTCGCTGCGATGCGTGACGCCGGCCCGGATGGCATGCAAGTGGGAATCGATCAGGCCGGGAATGACGGTGCGGCCTCCCAGATCGATACTTCTGGTCGCGGTCCCCGCCAGTGCTCGGACGGTCTTGTCGTCGCCGACGGCAATGATGTTCTCGCCTGCGATCGCGACGGCACTTGCGATGCTCGACTTTGAATCGAGAGTGGCGATCTTGCCATTGTAGAGCACGAGGCCCGGCGTCTGAGCCATGGCGCCGGTGATTGCGAACATCATCGCAAAAGCGGTCAGGCCGCCGACCATCGTTTTCCGCATCACGCCGTCTCCTCCGTGTCGCATCATTATTTTTTCCGGCCTTACGATCTGGCCGTTATGGGCGTTTCCCCGCACCAAGTACCGCAGACATATTCGTTTTTGTCAATGTGTTGGCTCCGCCGCAGCTGCGGGAACGATCTGCAGCGCGCGAATGCATGGCGGCCCGCTGGGCAAGAATGTCCGCATGATGGACGAGCAAGCGATTCGCTTTGAAAATGGAATTATCAACGTGCGGTGCGGTAGATTTCTATCTGCCGAAAACAGCGTGCGTATGCCGGCGAGAGACAGTTAGGGCAGGACCTGATATCGAATGGAGGGCGCGGGCGCAGGTATGGGCGCGCCGCTGACCGAATGCTGCGGCGGTGTTGGTGTCGCCCGCTGCGTCTGCATCTGTCTGGGCGGTTTGGGATCGTCGAACGCGAGGGTGCTGGTGGTGCCGATGAGCGAGAACAGCAGCGCCAGCACCCACATCGCGATCGAGATCAGCGACGTCCACAGCGCGAAGGTGAGATAGGTGTCGCGCAGGATGGTCGAACTCGCCCATTGCGCATAGGCCTCGGGCGGCCGGAAATCCTTGTCCAGGTAAAGCCACATCTCGGTCCTGCGATAATCCTTGGTCAGCGCCTCGCGCGATTTCAGGATCAGGATGAAGGCCATGATGGTGGTGAGGAATCCGCCGGCTTGGAAGGCGAGGCGGGGATTGAACGACATCCCGATCATGACGCAGAAAATCGCCAGGGAGCCAAACCCGCAGGCGCGCAGAACCGTCTCGAACGCAATCCTGCGCATATGCTCCATGTCGCCCTCGCGCGTCGAATGGCCGGCAAACGAACCGGCCGAATCTAACCCGGTCCGGCGCCGCTGACGATCACGAGCCGGTGTAGAACGGCCCCGCCCGCCTTTCGGTCCTCAGATCCAGGATGCCAGCAGCGACACCCCGAACAGGGCCGAGGCGGCTCCCGATCCGACTTTGGCAAAGCGCAGCAGCATCCGCTCGAACTGGTCCAGCGCCCCGCGCAGGCCGTCATGTCCCACCGGCCGCTGCTCCGGCTCCATCACCTGCCAAGGCTCGCTGGCCACGATCCGGTCCTCTGACAGGAGCACGAAGCGGACCAGCATGACGCCGGTGAAGAATAACGCGACAGAGGCGCCGAGAAAGAACGCCAGCGGCGGGTCGAAACTGTAGGCCACCATCAGGATGGCGGCGGCGATGGCCGAACAACTGGCATCGCGGGCAATGGTGAAAAACGCAATGCGTCCAAACGAGTCCATGACCGTCTCCCGTATGAGACCGACAACTACCCCCTGGAATTCCTCAGCCTGAGGCGATGCAAACGGCATGCCGTGCCAGACTAGCACGGCCCGCCGAGTCGCAAACTCAACAGATCGAGACTGGTTCCGGAAAGCGTCGGGAGAGCGGCGATGCCCGGGCCCGGCGGCCGTCCGTCCTCAGAGACCGATCGCGACGAAATTTCCGATCGCCGGGAGGGTCAGGATGGCCGTTCCGGCCAGCCAGATCCAGAGCGAGACGACGGTGGAATCGTCCTTGGCGCCGACATATCGCTCGTAAAGCGCGGCCGGGATGCCGGCCAGGATGATCGTGGCGGTCGACACCATCAGCGAGGCGAACATCAGGGTCAGGGGCACGTTGCCGAACAGGAGCGCCGGCGCCAGGATCTGGGCGTGGATCAGCGCGAAGATCAGCGCCAGTTGATTAAAGATGCCGTTGATCATCCCGAAGAACGCGATGCCGACGTAATAGAAATTGCGCTCGCTCATAGTCCGGCCCTCGGAATCGCGCCCATCAGCAGGAAGATGTAGAGCAGCGCGACGCGCAGCCAGAACAGCCAGACAAAGCCGAACAGCCATTGCACCACAGGCGCGGTGGCCTTCGGCGTCACCTTGGCGAACAGGTTCAGAAACGGGTCGGTAATCGCGCAGAAGGCGCGCCAGATGTAATTCTTGGACTCCGCATCCATGATCAGGCCGAGCATGACGCGGCCCAGCATGGTGTACATCACCGCGGCCAGAATGAAGTTCGGCAGGTGAAAGTACCACAGGCTCCAGAACGGGATGGTGTCCACGCAGTCACTCCGGCAGGTTGGCCCCGGACTTCTAGCTCAAAGTCTCGAGACGGTCCCGAAAAAAAGAAGCGGGGTCCCAAAGGACCCCGCTCCGTCTTGTCTTGGCCGAGAAAGACTTAGTCCTTCTCTTGCAGAACCGTGCGGCCACGCGGCTTGCGGATTTCGTCCACAAAGGCCTGCATTTCCTTCGACGGTTCCTTGCCCATCAGGCTGACAACATAGATCAGCAGGAAGCCGACCGGCGCGCCGATCAGACCCGCTGCGATGTTGTTGATGCCGAACCAGCCGACCTTGCTGGCCATCGGATGGGCGAGCGTGACCCAGGTATCCATCGCGTTCGGAGCCGCCATCGCCTTCGCCACGTCGACCAGCGGAGCGCCGGTCGGGCTGCTCAGGGCCGACATGCCGAAATACGCCACCCCGTAGCCCGGGAAGTACCGGGTGCAGACGAGGTAGAATATGGCGATGCCGAAGCCGCCGATGATGCCGGCAATCGCGCCCGCAGTCGTGGCCCGCTTCCACCAGATGCCCATGACGAGCGCCGGGAAGTTGCCGGCCATGGCCAGCGAGAACGCCCAGCCGACCATCGCGAGGATGTCGCCTGGCCGTGTCGAGGCCGTTGCCGCGGCCGCGACCGCCACGATCAGCAGCAGGATGCGTGCGACCATCAGCCGGCGCACCGTCGGCGCATTCGGATCGATCATCTTGTAATAGACGTCGTGCGAAAGCGCGTTGGCGATGGCCAGTAGCAGGCCGTCGGCGGTCGAGAGCGCGGCGGCGAGACCGCCGGCGGCGACCAGGCCCGAGATCACATAGGGAAGTCCCGCGATTTCCGGTGTGGAAAGCACGATCACGTCCGTGTTGATCACGAAGTCCTGCAGACGGACGACTCCGGGATGTCCCGCAATCGCCTTACAGGCGGCCACGATGCTATCGATGCTTGCGGCGTTCTTGCCGCAGATCTGGATCAGTCCGAGTTCGCCCCAAGTGAACATCCAGGGACGGATATCCGTCAGGTTCCTGCCGATGATGTTGGTGTACACCTCGAGCTTGGAGAACGCCGCATAGGCCGGCGCCGAGAAGTACAGCAGGAAGATGAAGAACAGCGACCAGGCCACTGACTGACGCGCTTCACGCACCGACGGGGTGGTGAAGTAGCGCATCAGGATGTGCGGCAGGGACGCCGTACCCACCATCATGCAGAGGATGATGCCGAAGAAGTTCAGAGGCGTGTAGGTCGTCCACGGCTGGATATGCGGCTTGAGATTGGCCACGGTCGCCAGTCCGTCCTTGAGCATCTGGGCTTCGCGGGCGGTGATGTCTGCGATCGCCTGGCCGTAGGTCAGTTCCGGGATCGGAATGCCGTACTGCTTGGTGGACAGGATCACGATCGGAGTCAGGTACGCCACGATCAGCACGATGTACTGGGCGATCTGCGTCCAGGTCACCGCGCGCATGCCGCCCAGCATCGAGCAGAGCAGGATGCCGACGAGACCCACGAACACCGCGACTTCGAACGACATGCCCAGGAAGCGCGAGGCGATGATGCCGGTGCCGAAAATCTGCGCCGTCACGTAGGTGAAGGAGCAGCAGAACAGCACGAACACCGCCAGACCGCGGGCGAAGTTGCCGCCGAAGCGGAAGGACATGAAGTCGGGAACCGTATAGGCGCCGAACTTGCGCAGATACGGACCGACCAGCACGGAGACGAGCACGTAACCGCCGGTCCAGCCGAGCACCCAGGCCAGGCCGTCATAGCCGAGCAGGAACAGCGTGCCGGCCATGCCGACGAAGGACGCCGCCGACATCCAGTCGGCGCCGGTCGCCATGCCGTTGTAGAAGGCCGGAACACGCCGGCCGGCGACGTAATATTCCGAGACCTGCATGGTCCGGGAGAGCACGCCGATGATGGCGTAGACCGCGATCGTGAAGAACACGAACAGGTAGCCAAGGACCTTGTTGGGGACGCCGACCTGCTCAAGGATCGCGAGGAAGATCACGAATGCCAGAAAGCCGCCGGCATAGAGTCCGTAGATTTTCCCGAGATTATTGATGAAGTCGTCGCCGCCTGAAGTTTGCGTAGCCATGTGTTCTCTCCCCCTCAGTCGTCTTCAGCCACGCCGAATTCGCGGTCGATATTGTCCTGCTGCTTGGCAAACAAGAAAAGCTGGACAACGAACGCGATCAGCGAGCCTTGCGCGGCCATGTAGAAGCCGAGCGGGAAGCCGAGAATGACGATTTTGTTCAAAGCAGGTGCGAACATGTGCACCACGAAGCCGAAGAAGAACCAGACCCCGAGATGAATCCACATCAGGTTGGTCGTCTTCTTCCAATGCGCCAGATCATTGGCAGATGTTTCTTGAGCCATGGGTCGGTTACCCTCCCTGCGATTCCGAACCCATTCCGGGATCCGGATGTGATAATATGAGGGGCGCCGAAGATCGGCTGGATGCGGCACCCCCCGAAGCTGCCGCTGCTCGCGCCCGGTCTTGCTGCCGGGTCGGGAGACGATGAAAAAAGGTAACATTGCGGCAGCGCGCGCCCTTATAAGACTTTCGGCCAAAACACGATCTTTTACCCGCTGAAGAGGTTAGAGTTTTCCGGCGAACGTCTTGTTCGCAACTGCGAGATGTTTGTTGCAACGCGAATACGTCGGGGAATCGCGATGGGTTTTTTTGGTTTCTTTCGCCGCAAGCCGCCGGTCCGCGACGTCGGCGAGCTCGCGGATTTCATCGACGCGCAATCGGCTTTCCTGATCCAGAAGGGAATTTACGATTACGCGCGGGCGCGCTCGGGCCATTACGCCAAAGTGCTGATGGCGGACAAGGGTTTCCACGGTGCTCTCGATCGCTCGCGCTGGCAGGGCTATCCGCTCGGGCTGGCGATGGTGGGAGAAATGATCGACACCGTTTTCGCGCCGCAGGACGGCGGCGAACGCCGTGCCCTTCTCGATCCGCTGATCGGGCTCGTGCTGTCGGTCCACGACCGTTATCCGAAGCCCGTGGTGCTGACCGACGACGAGTGGAGGCGGGGCCGCGACGAACTCGCTTTGCACCTGGAGCGGCTCAGCACCCACCCGCCCAAGCGCGTGATCGACATCCCGGTGCCGTTTGTGGACCGCTATTTCGACCTGATGCCGTTCGACAAGCAGTTCCTGACGATGGATGCCCCGACCGCCCGCGGTTTCCTCCAGCTTACGCTGGTCAGTATCCAGGAAGAATTGATAAAACGCATGGACGTTGCGGCCATGGCGAACAAGCTGCGGGTGAGCTAACTGGGCGCCGCTGAACGGCGATGGATGAAAGATGGCCGCCGTCAACAATGCGACCCCGCTGATCGCGCTCGATGCCGTGGTGATCGACACCGAAACGACGGGCCTCGATCCGCGCAAGGCGTTTGTGATCGAGATCGGCGCGGTGAGGCTGGCCGGCGGCCGAGTGGACGAGGCTGCGACCTTCCGCAATCTGGTGCGCCCGCGCGAATCCATTCCGGCGAAGACCACGGCCATCCACGGCATCGACAATCTCCGTGTGGCCGATGCGCCGGTCTTTGCGGAGATATGGCCGGAATTCTCCGCCTTCATGGGATCGGGCGTCGTCGTCGGTCATACGCTCGGGTTCGACCTCTCGGTCCTGCAGCGCGAATGCGAACGCAGCGACATCAAATGGGTGAGGCCGCGCGCGCTCGACACCCAGCTCCTGGCGCGGGTCGCCGAACCCAATCTGGCCGGCTATTCGCTCGAGCAACTGGTCAACTGGCTCGGCGTCGAGATGATCGAGCGGCATTCTGCCCTAGGCGACGCAGTCACGACCGCGCGCGTGTTCCAGGCGCTGATTCCGAAATTGCGCGAGCGCGGCATCCGCACCCTGGCGGAAGCCATGCAGTCCTGCCGTTCGCTCAGTGACGTGCTGGAAGGGCAGCATCGCGCCGGCTGGGTCGAGGTCGCCGAAGCGCCCGGCCGCGAGCAGCCGGTGGCACGCTCGCTCGATCGCTTCGACAGCTATCCCTATCGCCACCGCATCCGCGACGTCATGAGCGCGCCGGCCAAGATCATCGCCGCCGACCAGACGCTGGCGGCGGCGTTGGCGCGCATGATCGCGGAAAAATCGTCGTCGCTGTTCGTCTGTCCGCCGGCTTTGCAAGGCCAGCCGCTGCCTGCGGCGGAGGCCGGCATTATCACCGAACGCGACATATTGCGGGCGCTGGCGATCGAGGATCGCGATGCGCTGCGGCTGCCGGTCGACCAGTTCATAAGCCGGCCGCTGGCGGTGATTCCGGAAGAAGCTTTCGTCTATCGCGCCATCGGCCGCATGCAGCGTCTCAAGATCCGTCATCTCGGCGTGATCGATCATTCCGGCATGGTCGCTGGCGCCCTGTCGGCGCGCGATCTGCTGCGTCTGCGCGCCAGCGAGGCGATCTCGCTTGGCGACGAGATCGACCAGGCCGTCACTGTCGCACAGCTTGGCAAGGCCTGGGCGAAGCTGCCGCAGGTCGCGGCCTCTCTGCTGACGGAAGGCGTGCCGTCCTCCGATATCGCGGCGGTGATCTCGCGCGAACTGGGTGCGCTGACCCGGCAGGCGGCGGTGCTGGCGGAACAGCGAATGCGCGACGACGGCCGCGGTGCGCCGCCCTGCGCCTATTCGCTGGCGGTGCTCGGCTCGGCCGGGCGCGGCGAAAGCCTGCTCGCCATGGACCAGGACAATGCACTGATCTTCGAGCGTGGCGAGCCTGACGGCCCGGAAGACAAGTGGTTCGCGGAGCTGGCCGTGCATATCGCCGATTACCTGCACGAAGTCGGCGTGCCCTATTGCCATGGCGGCGTCATGGCGAAGAATCCGCAATGGCGCGGTTCGGTCGACACCTGGCGCGCGCGTGTCGCCCACTGGATCACGCGCTCGAATCCCGCCGATCTTCTGGCTGTCGATATCTTCTTCGATCTCCGCGGCGTGCACGGTGCCAACGCGCTGGCCGAATGGCTCTGGCGTGACGGATTCGAGGCCGCCAAAGGGCAGGCGGGTTTTGCCAAGCTGCTTGCGGAAGCCGCCGGTGAAACGGAAACGGGCCTGAATTTCTTCGGCGGAATCAGGACCGCCGCCGGTCGCATCGACCTCAAGCGCGCGGGCCTGTTCGGAATCGTGACCATGGCGCGGGTGCTGGCGATCCGCCACCACATCCTGGAGCGTTCGACGCCGCGGCGGCTGGCCGGAATCATGGCGCTGAATATCGGCGGCGAGCGCGATCTCGATGCGCTGGCGGAGGCGCAGATGATTTTCCTCAACCTGATTCTGGATCAGCAGATCGACGACATCGAGCATGGCCGGCCGCCCACCAACAAGGTGGCGGTAAAGCGGCTGTCGGCCACAGAACGCGAGCTGTTGCAGCGCGCCTTGAACGCCGTGCGCCATCTCGGCGAATTGACGCGCGACCTGCTATTCAAGCATTGACGGTTTAAGCCTCGCCAATCTCCCGCAGGATGTCCTGCGTATGCTGCCCCACATCGGGTGGCGCCAGATCGGAGGCTGCCGGCTCTCCGTTGATCACGATCGGCGTGCGCACGCCGGGAATGACCCCGCCTTTCGCAAGCTCGCTTTTTGGCGCGATCTGCATGCCGCGCGCCACGATCTGCGGATCCTTGAACACCTCGTCGATGGTGTTGATCGGCCCTGCGGGCACGCCGGCGGCTTCGCATCTCTCCAGCAGGTCGGCTCGCGTGCGCTGCGCGGTCAGGGCGGTCAGGCGCGGGATCAGCGTGCCGCGATTCACCACGCGGTCGCCGTTGGTTTTGTAAAGAGGGTCTTGTCCGAGGTCCGGCACGCCAAGGAGGTCACAGAACTTGCGGTATTGTCCGTCATTGCCGACAGCGATGATCATGTGTCCGTCCGAGGTCGGGAACACCTGATAGGGCACCACGGTCGGATGGGCGTTGCCCATGCGGGTCGGCGCCTGGCCCGACACCAGATAGCTCAGCGCCTGGTTCGCCAGCACGCTGGTGAGCGTGTCGAACAGGGCCATGTCGACATGCGATCCGCGCCCGGTGCGCTCGCGCTCATGCAGCGCCGCCAGCACGCCGACCACGGAATAAACGCCGGTGAATACGTCGGCGAAGGCCACCCCGAGCCGCATCGGGTCGCGGTCCGGCTCGCCCGTGATGCTCATGATGCCGCCCATGCCCTGGATGATCAGGTCATAGCCCGCGCGCGGGGCATAGGGCCCGGTCTGGCCGAAACCGGTAATCGAACAATAAATCAGGCGCGGATTCTCCGCCGACAGGCTCTCGTAATCGAGCCCGAACTTCTTCAATCCGCCGAGCTTGAAGTTTTCTACGAGGATGTCGGAGCGCATGGCGAGCTTGTGAACGATGCGCCGGCCGCGTTCGCTCTCGAAATCCACGGCGATCGAGCGCTTCCCGCGGTTGCAGGAATGATAATAGGAGCCGCCGAGATTCTCGCCGTTCTTGCCCTCGACGAAGGGCGGCCCCCATTGCCGGGTGTCGTCGCCCAGACCCTCGCGCTCGACCTTGATCACTTCGGCGCCAAGGTCGGCGAGAACCTGCCCGGCCCAAGGGCCGGCCAGCACGCGGGCGAGTTCGAGAACGCGGATTCCTGAAAGCGGACCGGGCATAAGGCGACTCCACTGACTCATCCGTCACGCCGGCCCTCGGTCGGACGCGGCGGATGAAAATGATGGGGTCCTTATACCTTGAACCTCGGGTCGAGGAAGTCGCGCAGGCTGTCGCCGAACAGGTTGAATGCAAAAACTGCAAGGCTGATCGCGGCGCCAGGGAAGATGATCATCCAGGGCGCTTCGCGGTAGAAATCGGCGGCGTTGCCCGACAGCATCAGGCCCCAGGCCGCCGTCGGCTCGGTCACGCCGAGGCCGAGGAAGGACAGCGAGGCTTCCGCCAGGATCGCCTGCGCGATAAAGGCGGTCAGCATGATCAGGTACGGCGCCACCACATTGGGCGCCATGTGGCGGAAGATGATGCGGGTATTGGAATAGCCGGCCGCGCGCGCGGCATCGACATAGGGCATCACCCGCACCGAGAGGGCGGCCGCCCTCACCACGCGCGCCACGCGCGGGATGATCGGGATCGCGATGGCGAAGATCAGGTTCACGTCCACGCCGCCGAGCACGAATTTGCGCAAAGCCGCGACCACCACCAGAGCCAGCACGATCAGCGGAAAGGCCAGCAGGATATCCATGATGCGCTGGATGATGTTGTCGACGCGTCCGCCGAAATAGGCGGAGGCGATGCCGAGGATGGCGCCGAGCGAGGAGCCGACGAAGGAAGAGGTGAACCCGATCACCAGCGCGGTGCGCGAGCCGAAGATCAGTCGCGAGCAGATGTCACGTCCATAGGCGTCGGTGCCGCACCAATGCTCCCAGGACGGCGCTGCTAGGATCGAGGCGAAGTCGATGGACAGCGGGTCATAGGGCGCCACCCACTCGGAAAAGATGCCGGCGAACATCATGGCGCAGATGATGAAGAAGCTGACCGCGCCGAGCGGCTGCTGACGGCAGAATTCGATCACCGGGCCGCGGGGCTGGCGAATGACGGCGGGAGTTTCAAGCGCGAGCGTCATGGCCGGTCTCAGGTATAGCGGATGCGCGGATCGAACACCGCATAAAGCAGGTCGACCGCGAGGTTGACGAACACGTAGAAGGCCGCGATCAGCATCACCATGCCCTGGATCAGGGTGAAGTCGTTGCGCGACACGCTTTGCACGAAGAGCTGACCGATGCCGTTCAGATTGAACACCTGTTCGGTCACCACCAGCCCGCCGATCAGGAAGGTGAATTCGAGGCCGATCACGGTAATGGCGGGGAGCAGCGCATTGCGCAGGGCATGCCGCGAAATTACCAGCTTCTCGTAGACGCCCTTGGCGCGGGCGGTGCGGATATAATCCTCGTTCAGCACCTCGAGGAGCGAGGAGCGGATCATGCGCGCGACGACGGCGCAGTAGCGATAGCCCACTGCCAGCGCCGGCCAGATCAGTTGCGTCAGATTGGCGACCGGATCGACATAGATCGGCGTGAAGGTGATCGGCGGCAGCCAGTTGAAGAAGCCGAGCAGGCTCAGCATGATCAGCATGCCGAACCAGAAGGACGGAATCGACAATCCGCCGATGGTGATGATGCGGGTCGCGTAGTCGATCCAGGTGTCGCGGAACAAGGCCGCCATCGTTCCCAAGGGTATGGCGATGAACACCGCGATAATGGTGGCCATGATCGCCACCTGCAGCGACAATTCCAGCCGCAGCCGGATCTCCTCCATCACCGGCCGCTCGGTCCACATCGAATTGCCGAAATTCAGCGTCACCACGCCGACCATCCAGCTGCCGAACTGCTCAAGCAGGGGCTTGTCGAGGCCCATCCGCTTGCGCTCCATCTCGATCACTTCCTGCGAGACCGTGCCGCCGTCGCCGCGCAGTTTCACCTCGACGATGTCGCCGGGCACGACGCGCAGCATGAAGAAGACGAGCACCGCGACCCCGAGCAGGGTGGGGATGGTGTAGAGCAGGCGGCTGATGACGTAGCGCAGCATGGTGAAAGTCCGCCGCGGTCCGGGCGACCCGGACCGCGGTTTGCGTTGGAGTTACTGGTTCAGCCAGACCTCGGCCAGATCGGCGCCGAGATTGTGGCTTGGCGACATCTTCCAGCCCATCAGAACCTTGTGGGTCGGCACGATGCGGTGCCACCACAGGATCGGCTGCTGATAGGCCTGTTCGAACACGCGCTTTTCGAAGGCGCGGATCAGTGCGACGCGCTTCTTGGGATCGCGCTCGCGGACATGGTCGTCGTAGAGCTTGTCGAGTTCGCGGTCGGTCGAACGCGACAGGTTCTGCGGCGAGCGGTCACGCGACAGATACTTGGCAAGCGCCAGCGTCGAATCGTCCATGAACAGATTCGAGAAGTCGACCGCCACCTCGTAGTTGCCGGAGTTCAGGGCTGCGAGATACGGCGCGGTGTCGGACTGCTTGTGTTCGACTTCGACGCCGATCTGCCGCCACTGGTCGACCAGGAAGATGCCGGCCGGCGTATAGGGCATGGCGAGGTTGCGGTTCCACAACACGAATTTCAGGTTGGGAACGCCGGCATCGGCGAGCAGTTTCTTCGCCTCCGCACGGGCCTTGGCCATGTCGCGCTGATAGCCGGGCAGCTTTTCCAGTTCCGCAGGCGGGGTCGCCAGCGGCGAGCCCGGGCGGATCACGCCGCCCACTTCGCGCAACGTGGAAATGCGCGACAGGCCCTTGCTGCCGCCCCAGCGGTCGATCGCCATGAGCAATGCCTTGCGGACGCGCACGTCGTCGAACGGTTTCTTCTCGGTGTTGAAGGCGACGAGCAGGTTGAGCGTCCAGCTCTGTTCCTCGATCCGGATCTTGTCGCCCATCGCCGCCACCAGACGGTCGCGTTCGGCCGGCGAAATGCCGCGGAACTCACCGAGCACCTGGCCGCCCTGCACAGCGTTCAACATCGCCGCGGCCTGCAGGGTGAACACACCCTTGAAGCCGTCGAGATAGGGCAGGCCCTTCTTGAAGTAATCCGGGTTTTTCTTGCCCGAGACATGGCTGCCCTTCACGTGTTCGACGAAGGTGAACGGGCCGGTGCCGTTGACTTTGGTACGCGGAAAATTGGGATCGCTCGCGAGATCCTTGGCGGCGTAGATGCAGTTCCACGGCGAGGCGAAATGCTCGATCATGGCCGCGTTCACCGCCTTCATCTTGAAGATCACGGTGTTGGCGTCGGGCGTTTCGATGCTGGCGATGTCGCCGAAGGTCGCCTTGCGGGGGGAAACCACTTTCTCCGGCGGATTGCGCATCCGGTCGTAGGTCGCTTTCACGTCGGCGGACGTCAGCGGCGTGCCGTCGTGGAACTTCACGCCGGGATGCAGTTTGAAAGTGTAGGTCATCAGGTCGGGGGCGACGGTCCATGACTGCGCGAGATCGCCCTTCACCTGCGGGAATTTGGCGAGATCGAATTGCAGCAGCGTCGAATAGAACGGTGCCGAAAAATGCAACGTGGCGTAGGTTTCGCTGCCGTGGCAATCGTAATGCGGTGTTTCCGCACTGATGGCGAAGGTGAGATTGCCTCCGCGTTTTGGCGTCTGCGCATTGGCAGCGCCGGCTGCGAATGCGATAGCCCCGGCCGTCAGGACGACAGCCCCAAATTTTTTCAGCATCGTGTTTCCTCCATCGTTTGATGCGCCGGCCTTGCTTTTTGATGGCCGGTCTTTTGTCAGTTCAGTTTCAGTCTTTCAGCCTTCACACCTTGATGCACGCGGCATAGTGACCCGGGCGCACTTCGCGCAGCGGCGGAACGATCTGCCGGCATTCCTCGCTCGCCATCGGGCAGCGGGTATTAAAAACGCATCCGGTGGGTGGCGCCAGATGGCTCGGCAATTCGCCCGTGATCAGGCGCGGCGCGCGGTCTTTTTCCACCGCCGGGTCGGGAACCGGCGCGGCGTCCAGCAGCACCTTCGTGTAGGGATGCAGCGGCTCGCGATAAATCTCGTCGCGGTCGGCGATTTCCATGATCCGGCCGAAATACATCACCACCACGCGCATCGAGATGTGGCGGACCACGGCCAGATCGTGCGCGATAAACAGATAGGCAAGGCCGAGCCGGCGCTGCAGGTCTTCCAGCAGATTGATGATCTGCCCCTGGATCGACACGTCGAGCGCCGACACCGCCTCGTCGCAGACGATGAAGGACGGCTCCATCGCTAGCGCGCGCGCGATGCCGACGCGCTGGCGCTGGCCGCCGGAGAGCTGGTGCGGATAGCGCGCCGCCATTTCCGGCCGCAATCCCACCTGTTCCAGCAATTGCGCGACGCGCGTCTCCGCGGCCTTCCTGTCCGGCGCAAGTTTGTACACGTGCAGCGGCTCGCCGATGATCTGGCCGACCGTCATGCGTGGATTGAGCGATGAATAGGGATCCTGGAAGATCACCTGCACCTTGCGCCGCACGGCCTTGAGTTCGGCGGCCGAGGTCTTGGCGAGATCGACGCCCTCGAAGCGGATTTCGCCGGCGGTCGGTTCCTCAAGCTGCAGGATCAGGCGGCCGACCGTGGTTTTGCCGCAGCCGGATTCGCCGACCAGACCCAGCGTCTCGCCGGGATAGATATCGAAATTGACGTCCTCGACCGCGCGCACCACCCCGCGGTTCTCGCGCAGCCCGCCGGCGACGGCGAAATGCTTGACCAGATGGCGCACCGACAGAAGCGGCGTCGCGCTTTGCGCCAGGGCCGTCTGCAGCGCGGCGTCGGAGGCCGCCCAGACGATCTTTCCGGCCGCGATCTCGTCGTGGCGATGACAGCGCGACAGGCCGCCGGTATCGGTCTTCAGCAGCGGCGGTTCGGTGTCGCAGATCGGAATACGGTACGGACAGCGCGGCGCGAAGCGGCAGCCGGCGGGCGGCGCCGCCGCGTTGGGTGGCAGGCCTTCGATGGTTTCCAGCTTGGCGCCGCGCGGGCGGTCGAGCCGCGGCACCGAGCGCAGCAATCCCATGGTGTAGGGATGGCGAGGCTGATGAAAGACCGGATCGGCGTCGCCCTGTTCGACCAGTTGCGCCGCGTACATCACGATCACGCGGTCCGCGTAGCGCGCGACCACGCCGAGATTGTGCGTTATGATGATAAGCGCGATGTTGAGCTTGCGCGACAGATCCTTCATCAGTTCCAGAATCTGCGCCTGGATCGTGACGTCGAGCGCGGTGGTCGGCTCGTCGGCGATGATCAGCTTGGGATTGCAGGCGAGCCCGATCGCGATCATCACGCGCTGGCGCATGCCGCCGGAAAACTGGTGCGGATACTGGTCGAGCCGCCGCGCCGGGTCGGGAATGCCGACCAGCCCGAGCAGTTCGACGGCGCGGGCGCGCGCCTGTTCGGCGGTCATGCCCATATGGATGAGCAGCGGTTCGGTGATCTGCATCCCGATCGTCAGGATCGGGTTGAGCGAGGTCATAGGCTCCTGGAAGATCATCGAGATGTCGCGGCCGCGGATCTCGCGCATCTGCTCGTCATCGAGTTCGAGCAGATTGCGGCCGTTGAAATTGACGCGGCCCCTGGGGATGCGGGCGGTGTGCCGGGGCAGCAGCCGCATGATCGACAGGGCGGAGACGGACTTGCCGGATCCGGATTCGCCGACAATGGCGACGATCTCGCCGGGGTCGACATGGAAGCTCAGGCCTTCCACGGCCCGTACCACCCCGCGTGAGGTCAAAAAATGGACGTGAAGGTCCTCGACCTTCAATAAAGGCGAGTTCCCCCCAGACACCACATCCCGACTCTGCGTTTCCACCCGCGTATCGACGATCGTCACACGATTTCTTCTTTATTGGTCGCTAAACCGCTATACCCGATCGAGGTTGGAACGACTACATGGAAAAGCGGCCCAGACCCTGGGCATTTCAGGCCTTGCGGCGTCGGGCTCCCTGCGCGAAAAAGCCGCAGAACATGGGTTTCAGGCGGATTTCCCTTCGATGAACACCTCATTTTTCAGCGATTTGCTGCAGACCATTTCGGATCGCGGCCGGGCCCTGTTGGAGAGCACCGGTGTGCGGCGCACAGATGCCGGCACCCGCTCGGAAGATTTTGTCGAATTATGCGAGCATCTGCTGTCGGGGCGGGGCGAAGCGTCCGGGGTCGCGCTCGCGCGTGAAATTCTCAACCGCTATGAAGAACTGACAACCGGTCCGCGCATCGCCTTTTTCGAAGCATTGGCGCAACGGTTCGGATCGGACCGCGATAAGCTCGAAACGGCAATCAAGGCCTGGCAAGCCGCCCCTGGCGACGAGACCGCCGCCGCGGTGCATCTTGCGGCCGAGCCGCGTCGGCAGGAATTGTTCCGCCGCCTCAATCTGGCACCCGGCGGCACCGCCGCCCTGGTCAAGATGCGCGAGCAGCTGATCGACGCCATGGATCATCGTGACGATCTCGGCGTCGTGGACGCGGATTTCGTGCATCTTTTTTCATCATGGTTCAATCGCGGTTTTCTGGTGCTGCGCCGAATAGACTGGTCGACGCCGGCCAATATCCTGGAAAAGATCATCAAGCACGAGGCCGTGCACAAGATCAAAAGCTGGGACGATCTGCGCCGCCGCAT
Source organism: Pseudorhodoplanes sp. (assembly GCA_022843165.1). GTDB lineage: Bacteria > Pseudomonadota > Alphaproteobacteria > Rhizobiales > Xanthobacteraceae > Pseudorhodoplanes. The sequence continues at coordinate 108,052 of JALHOD010000002.1, read as the reverse complement.
CGATCCGCCCGACCGGCATTGCTACGCCTTCTTTCATCCGGCGCTGGTCGATGAGCCGCTGATCTTCGTCGAAGTCGCGCTCATGCGCGACATTCCCGGCGCGATCGCGCCGATCCTGACCGCGCAGCGCGAGGTGCTGGATCCCGACAAGGCGACAACCGCGGCGTTCTATTCGATCTCGAACTGCCAGCGCGGCCTCGCCGGGGTGTCGTTCGGGAATTTCCTGATCAAGCAGGTGGTCGAGGAAATCTCGCGCGACATTCCGCGCCTGTCGAATTTCGTCACGCTGTCGCCGGTTCCTGCCTTCGCGGAATGGCTGCGGCGCGAACGGCAGTCCGAAAGTTCGAAGGTGCTGACCGACGAGGACCGCGAGGCGCTCAAGAAGCTCGATATCGAGGGCTGGTGGCAGCGCCCGGAGACGCGCGAAGGCGTGGAAGATCCGCTGCTGCGCGCCGCCGCTTGGTATTTCCTGCATGCGCGCACCGGGCGCCGGCTGCCGGTGGATCCTGTGGCGCGCTTCCATCTCGGCAATGGCGCGCGGCTCGAGCAGATCCATTTCCTGGCCGACGGTTCGGAAAAGGGCATGCGCCAGTCGCACGGCGTGATGGTCAATTACCTTTACGACCTCGACGATATCGAGAAAAACCACGAAGCCTACGCGGCCAACCGCACCATCGCGGCCTCCAGCGCGGTGAAAAAACTGGCGCGTCCCGCGCCGGGCGAAGCGGTGCCGCTCGCAAGCTGATCTGTTCCCCACCCTCAAGAATCCCTGCATTGCCATGAATCTGTTCGGACTTATCCGTCAAAGCATCGTCTCGCTCGACAAGCTCTTTCTGGAGAACGGCGCCGGAAAGACTCTCACCTATGGCGACATGCTCGACCGCTCGGCGCGGATCGCCAATGTGCTGGTGCAGCGCGGCGTCAAGCCGGGCGACCGCGTGGCGGTGCAGGTCGAAAAGAGCGCGGAAAATCTGCTGCTCTATCTTGCCACGCTGCGGGCCGGTGCGGTCTATCTGCCGCTCAACACCGCCTATACGCTGGCGGAACTCGACTATTTCATCGGCGATGCCGAACCGGCCCTGGTGGTCTGCGACCCGGCGAAGCGCGCCGGTCTCGCCGAACTGGCCCGCAAGCGCGGGGGGGTGGCGGTGGAGACGCTTGACGCTAGGGGCGCCGGCAACCTGATCGACGCTGCGGCGACGGCGGCTACGGACTTCGCCGACGTGGCGCGCGGCGACGATGATCTCGCCGCCATTCTTTACACGTCGGGCACCACCGGTCGCTCCAAGGGCGCGATGCTGACGCATCGCAATCTCGCGTCCAACGCGCAGACGCTGAAGGACTATTGGCGCTTCACCGACAAGGACGTGCTGTTGCACGCTTTGCCGATTTATCACACCCACGGCCTGTTCGTGGCCAGCAACACCCTGATGCTGGCCGGCGGGTCGATGATCTTTCTGTCGAAATTCGACGCCGATCAGGTGATGACGCTGTTGTCGAAGGCGACGTCGATGATGGGTGTGCCGACCTTCTATACGCGGCTGCTGAAGCATCCCGGCCTCACCAAGGCGGCCTGCGCGCATATGCGGCTGTTCACGTCCGGCTCCGCGCCGCTGCTCGCCGAGACGCATGTCGAATTCAAGGCAAAAACCGGTCACGCCATTCTCGAACGCTACGGTATGACCGAGACCAACATGAACACCTCCAATCCCTATGACGGCGAGCGTATCGCCGGCACGGTGGGATTTCCTCTGCCGGGTGTGGAGCTGCGCATTGCCGATCCCGACAGCGGCAAGCCGTTGCCGCAGGGCGAGATCGGCGGCATCGAGGTGAGGGGACCCAATGTGTTTCCCGGCTATTGGCGCATGCCCGACAAGACCAGGGCCGAATTCCGGGCCGACGGCTTCTTCATCACCGGCGATGTCGGGAAGATCGATGCGCGCGGCTATGTGCATATCGTCGGCCGCGCCAAGGATCTTGTGATCACCGGCGGCTTCAATGTCTATCCGGTCGAGATCGAGGCCGAGATCGATGCGCTGCCGGGCGTCGTGGAATCGGCGGTGATCGGATGCCCGCATCCCGATTTCGGCGAAGGCGTCACCGCCGTGGTGGTGTGCAAGCCGGGCACGCAACTGAGCGAAAAGGGCATCATTGCCGAGCTGGAATCGCGGCTCGCCAAGTTCAAGCTGCCCAAGCGCGTGATCTTTGTCGACGATCTGCCGCGCAACACCATGGGCAAGGTGCAGAAGAACGTGCTGCGCGAGCGGAACAAGAATCTTTACGCCTGAATGTCGGCGTTCCGCGTGATTGCGGTCGGTGATCAAAGGAAAACTTTAAGATGACGCGAGTCCGCCGGTCGTCGCGCAAAGCGGACGATTGGACTGAAAACGAAACGGCCCGCATCGCTGCGGGCCGTTGTCTTTCTGATCCGGCGCTGTGGATCAGTTCATGGTGATGTTGGCTTTCTTGATCACCTCGCCCCAGCGCTTGTATTCGGAGGCAACGAATTTCTGCGTCTCCTCCGGGGTGGCGAGCATCGCGTTCAGGCCCTGTTTCTCCCACTGCGCCTTCACGTCGGGCGAGTTGAAGGCCTTCTTGGCTTCCGCATACAGCCAGTCGACCACCGGCTTCGGCGTCTTGGCCGGCACGAAGAAGCCGAACCAGGGGCCGCTTTCGAGTTGCGGGAAGCCCGCTTCGGCCACGGTCGGCACGTCCGGGATCAGAGAAATGCGTTGCGGCGAGGCGGAGGCGAGCGCCCGCACCTTCTCGCCCTTGATCTGCGGCACCGCCAGCGTCAGCACGTCGAACATCATGGTGACGTGGCCGGCGATCAGATCCTGCACCGCCGGGGCGCCGCCGCGATAGGGCACGTGCACGATATCGACGCCGGTCAGCTGCTTGAACTGTTCGCCGACGATATGTCCGGTGCTGCCGTTGCCTTGCGACGCGAACGTCACCTTGCCCGGATTGGCCTTGGCATAGGCGACCAGTTCCTTCATCGACTTGGCCGGGACGTTGGGATTGACGACCAGCACATTCGCGGTGCGCGCCGCGATCGTGATCGGGATCAGGTCCTTCTCGGCGTCGTAGGTCAGCTTCTGCAGATGCGGCAGGATCGCCTGCGTGGCGTGAAAGCCGACATAGACGGTGTAGCCGTCAGGCGCGGATTTGGCGACGAAATCGGCGGCGATGGCGCCGCCCGCGCCGGTCTTGTTTTCGGCGACCGCGGTCTTGCCGGCTTCGCTCAGCTTGGTCGCGAGTGCGCGTCCCACGATATCGGCGACGCCGCCGGGCGCGGTCGGTATGATGATCTTGATCGGTTGCGAGGGATAAGTCTGGGCATTCGCGGGAGATGCGAAGGCGCCCGCAATCAGCGTTGCCAGCAATCCGGCGAAAAGTCTTTGTCGCGACATAGCGTTTCCCCATGGCTGTTATTGATTGGCGAGCGGTCTGGAGGCCGTTCACTGGCAAAATTCTAACAGCATTGACGGGGCAAGTCGCGGCGGTCTATGCAGCCGGTGGGCGGAATTCGTCCCGCATCGTGGGTCAGCCCGGCATTCATTGCCGCGAATATGAGACCCGCGATCCTCGATTATTCTGCCGTTCCGCCCCTTCCAATCCGGGCCGCAGGCGTTACATCGGCGATGGTTTATCCATGCAATCCGTCATTTCAGTCTCGAATCTTTCAAAAACCTACGCCTCCGGTTTCCAGGCTCTCAAGAGCGTTGATCTGGATATTCGGCGCGGCGAGATTTTTGCGCTGCTCGGCCCGAACGGCGCCGGCAAGACCACGCTGATCAGCATCATCTGCGGCATCGTCAATCCGTCCGAGGGAAAAGTCTCCATCGACGGCGCCGACATCATCGACGATTACCGCGCCGCGCGGTCCCTGATCGGGCTGGTGCCGCAGGAGCTGACCACGGATGCCTTCGAGACGGTGTGGAACACGGTCACGTTCAGCCGCGGCCTGTTCGGAAAGCCGAAGAATCCTGCGCATGTCGAAAAGGTGCTGCGCGAGCTGTCGTTGTGGGACAAGAAGGATTCCAAGATCATGACCCTGTCCGGCGGCATGAAGCGCCGGGTGATGATCGCCAAGGCCCTGTCGCACGAGCCGCAGATCCTGTTTCTCGACGAGCCGACAGCCGGCGTCGATGTCGGCCTGCGCAAGGACATGTGGAACGTGGTGCGCGCGCTGCGCGCCTCCGGCGTCACCATCATCCTCACCACGCATTACATCGAGGAAGCCGAGGAGATGGCCGACCGCATCGGCGTCATCAATGGCGGCAGGATCATCCTGGTCGAGGGCAAGAGCGAGCTGATGCACAAGCTCGGCCAGAAGCAGCTCACGTTGCATCTGCAGAAGAAACTCGACGCCGTGCCGCAGGATCTGGCGGTCCATCGCCTGACCCTCACGAATGACGGCCACGATCTGGTCTACAGCTATGACACCCAGGGCGAGCGCACCGGCATCACCGCCTTGCTCGGCGATCTGAACAAGGCCGGCATCAGATTCCGGGATCTGGAGACCACCCAGTCGTCGCTGGAAGATATTTTCGTCGGTCTTGTGGGTCAGAAGCAATGAATCTCCGGGCCATTGCCGCGATCTACAAGTTCGAAATGTCGCGCACTGCGCGCACTTTGCTGCAGAGCATCGTCTCGCCGGTCATTTCGACTTCGCTTTATTTTGTCGTGTTCGGCGCGGCGATCGGCTCGCGCATCAGCGAGATCGAGGGCGTGGAATATGGCGCCTTTATCGTGCCCGGCCTGATCATGATGATGTTGTTGACCCAGAGCGTGGCCAACGCGTCGTTCGGGATCTACTTTCCGCGCTTCACCGGCACCATTTACGAGATCCTGTCCGCGCCGGTCTCCTATATTGAGATCGTCATCGGCTATGTCGGCGCCGCCGCCACCAAATCGATCATTCTCGGGCTGATCATTCTCGCCACCGCCTGGCTGTTCGTGCCGATCCGCATCGCGCATCCGGTCTGGATGGTCACCTTCCTGGTGCTGACGGCGGTGACCTTCAGCCTGTTCGGCTTCATCATCGGCATCTGGGCCGACGGCTTCGAGAAGCTGCAGGTGGTGCCGCTGCTGATCATCACGCCTCTCACTTTTCTCGGCGGTTCGTTCTATTCGATCAGCGTGCTGCCGCCGGTCTGGCAGACCATCACGCTGTTCAATCCGGTGGTCTATCTGGTCTCCGGTTTCCGCTGGGCCTTTTTCGAGATTGCCGATGTCGGCGTCGGCATCAGTCTCGCCATGACGCTGGCGTTTCTGGCGGCCTGCATGGTGGCGGTGTGGTGGATTTTCAGGACTGGCTATCGACTGAAAAATTAGGTATATTTTCCAGCCGCCGCCATCCGAACCTTCTGTCAGCGTGCGCGTTGCCCCGGGCTGGCGCCCGGCGGTTGTGGCTGTCCGCCCGGCGTGACACCATTATGAATTGACGACCCGCCGCTTACGGAGCCCCATGCCGCGCAAAGTTTCCCTCGCCAAGATTCCCGAAGACAAGCTGCTTCAGCTCCGTCTCAAGGATCTGAAAGTCGGCATTGAGGGCACCTTCCTCAAACGCTGCCTCGACGACCTGCACGACGAGCTCGATCAGCGTGGGTTGCGGATCAGGCCGCATGTCTGGTTGTCGAACGAATGGTTCAGCCCGACCACCACGCCGGGCATCGCGATCCCGTTCTATCTGGCGCATCGCCGGCTGATGCGGCTTGAGAAAAAGAAGATCATCGACGTGGAGGGCGGCACCACGTGGGAATGCATGCAGATTCTCCGTCACGAGATGGGGCATGTCGTGCAGAACGCCTATCGCTTGCAGCGCCGCCGCCGCTGGCAGGAATTGTTCGGCCATTCCTCGACGCGTTATCCGAGCTATTATCGGCCAAATCCGGCGAGCAAGAACTATGTCCAGCATCTGCGACTCTGGTACGCGCAGAGTCATCCCGACGAGGATTTTGCCGAAACCTTCGCGGTCTGGCTGAAGCCGCGCTCGGACTGGCGCAAGCGTTACGCCGGCTGGGGCGCGCTGAAGAAGCTCGAATATGTCGACCAGCTGATGGCGGAGATCGCCGACCAGAAGCCGGTGGTCACCCGCCGCGTTCTGGTCGATCCGCTCAGCCGGCTGACCGACACGCTGGAAAAGCATTACGAGAAGAAGCAGGCGCTCTACGCGGTCGATACGCCAAAAACCTATGACCGCGAACTGCACCGCATCTTCTCCGCCGACCCGCGCCATCGTCGCTCGCTCGCGGCGTCGGTCTTCATCCGCAAGAACCGCGCGAAATTCCGGCAGATCGTGTCGCGCTGGACCGGCGAATATCAGCTGACGCTGGATTCGGTGCTGGACGACATGATCGACCGCTGCCGTGAGCTGAATCTGCGGGCGGTGGGGCCCGAACGGCAACTGCGGACGGATTTTACCGTCTTGTTAACGGCCAAGACGGTACATTCGCTCTACGGCCCCGGGCGAAGGAAGTGGTTCGCATTATGAAAAAGCTTCGTGTTCTGGTGCTCTTGCATCCAGAGCAGGAGCCGCCCGCGTCATCCAAGGGCTTTACCGAACAGGAATCGCTGGCCTGGAAGACCGGCTACGATGTGGTCAAGACGTTGCGTGCCACCGGCCACGAAGTCCGCGTGCTTGGCGTGCAGCACGAGCTTCGCCCGATCCGCGACGAGATCGAGAGCTTCAAGGCCGACGTCGTCTTCAACCTGCTCGAGGAATTTCACGGCGAGACCGCCTACGACCAGAACGTCGCGAGCTACCTCGAACTGGTGCGCATTCCCTATACCGGCTGCAATCCGCGCGGCCTGATGCTGGCGCGCGGCAAGGATCTCTCGAAGAAGCTGCTGACCTATCACCGCATTCCGGTTCCGGCCTTCGCGGTGTTTCCGCTGCGCCGCAAGGTGCGGCGCCCGGCGCGCCTGCAATTCCCGCTGATCGTGAAAAGCCTGAGCATGGATGCCTCCATCGGCATCGCGCAGAAATCGCTGGTCGACAGCGACGAGAAGCTGGAAGAGCGCGTCACCTTCATCCACGAGCGCCTCGGCACCGCTGCCATCGCCGAGCAATATATCGAAGGTCGCGAAATCTATGTCGGCGTGCTCGGCAACGAGCGGCTGCGGGTCTTGCCGGCATGGGAGCTGGAATTCGGCGACGGCAGCCGGATCGCCACCGAGAAGCTGAAATTCGACATCAAGTATCAAGAGAAGCGCGGGATCATCCAGGGCGCGGCGAAAAACCTCTCGCCCGAGCTCGCCGGCCGCATCAAGAATCTGACCAAGCGCATCTGCCGCACGCTCGAGCTCGACGGCTATGGTCGCATCGATTTCCGCCTGTCGCCGGAGGGCGTGCCGTATTTCATTGAGGCCAATCCCAATCCGGAAATCTCCCGCGACGAGGTGTTTGCCGAGGCCGCCATCCAGGACGGCTTCACTTACTCCGAGATGCTCAACCGCATCCTGGCGCTGGGCATGAACCGCGCGCGGGTGCGGGGGATCGAGTAAAGATCAGCTCTTCCCGTAAACCGGCACGACGCCGCCGCGCGTCACCGTATTCTCCGGCGACGCCAGGAACAGGATCGTCGCCGCGACCTCCTCGACCTTGGGCCACCTGGCGTGATCCGCCTTCGGCATGGCGGCGCGGTTGGCGGGCGTGTCCATGATCGAGGGCGCGACCGCGTTGACCAGAATGTCCTGCGCCGCGACTTCTTCCGCCAGCGCCGCGGTCAGCGCGGCCACGCCGGCCTTGCTGACCGTGTAGGCCGTCATGCCGGCGCCGGTACGCGGCTCCAGCGCCGGACGCGCCGCGACATTGACGATGCGTCCGCCTAATTGTTTGGAACCTTGGCCGCGCGTCATCGCTTTCACCGCCTCGCGCGCGCACAGGAACGCGCTCACCAGATTCATGTCGATCTGCTGCATCAGGTCGGCTTTCGAGATGTCCGTGATCCGGCCCGCCGCAAAACCGCCCGCCAGATGGATCGAGGCCCAGAGCGCGGGCAGGCCGGCATAGAGTTTTTCGACCTGCGCCTCGTCGGCGAGATCGATCCCGGGATAGAGCGTGACGCCTGTATTTTGTGCGTGCTCGAAATGCGCATCGACGGTCTGTTCGATAAACGGCACGTGGCAATGCGCGCCGGCCTGCAGCAGCGCGCCGACCAAAGCCGTGCCGAGCGCGCCGGTGCCGCCTGTCACGATCACGTGGCATCCGGCATAGCCCATTATTCCCGCCCGCGTTTCGATCGCATCGGCAGCACCTGATGCGTGATCCAGTTCTGGATTTCCTTCACGCGATACGACTCATTGAGTATGAGATGGTCGAGCGCATGCCGCCAGGCCAGCCATTTCACCGAGGTATCGGTGGCGAGCGTGTCCAGTTCGTGCGCATAGGCGACGAGATTCGCCTCGTCCGGGAAGAAGCCTTCCGCAACAAGCGTCTTGCCGTAGCGCCGCAGGGTCGCGGCGATGTCCTTCAATGTGTATTCGGGGTGATACTGCACGCCCCAGGCGACCGCGTCGCCATGCGCGATCTCGATCGCCTGCACGGCCGAAACCGCGTTCGAGGCCAGCACCCTGGTGCCGGGCGCGACCGACTCCACCTCGTCGAGATGCACGGTCACCGAATTGAACACCTCGTCCTTGCCGGCATACATCGGGTGTCCGCGTCCCGCGGCGGTCAGGCGGATGCGGCGGCCAAAGCCGATCTCGCGGCCTTTCGGATTGCGCCGCACGCTGCCGCCGGCCGCTACATTCAGCACCTGCAGCCCCCAGCAGCTTCCGAATATCGGGATGCCGGTCGACAGCGTGGCGCGCACCAGCGCGATCTGCGGATCGACATGCGGTCCGCCGTCATAGACATGCAGCGCCGAGCCGGTAATGACCACGCCGTCATAGCCCTCGATGCCGCAGGCATCGGGCAGGTTGGCGCCGATATCGGCCGGATAGCAGATGTCAGTGACCGCGCCGGGCAGCAGGTCCCGCAGCAGGCCGGAATAGCCCACGCTCGGGGCGTCGCCCCCGGCCGCCTTGAGCAAGGCCCGTCCGTCGGCGGTATTTCCTTCGATTACAAGCAGGCGCGGGGCAGGCATTGCGGGTCCGGCGGCGGGTCAGAAGCGGGTGTCACTGTCATATAGGCTTTTGCGGCCTATTTGCGAATGCCGGTATCCCATTGACGCGCTTGTGAGGCGCGGTCATGGCGCGCCATGCTGACCTGCGGAGAGAATCACCCATGGCGCAGGCGGAACCGGCCCAGTTCGATCTCGCCATCATCGGCGGCGGGATCAATGGCGCGGGCATTGCCCGCGACGCCGCCGGCCGCGGCCTGCGGGTGCTGCTGGTCGAGCAGAACGACCTCGCCTCGGGAACCTCGTCCGCCTCCACCAAGCTGATCCATGGCGGGTTGCGCTATCTGGAACACGGCGCCCTCATGCTGGTGCGCGAGGCGCTGACCGAGCGCGAGGTGCTGTTGCGGATGGCGCCGCACATCATCTGGCCGCTGCGCTTCACCCTGCCGCCGCAGGCGGGCGCACGCTCGCCGGTCCTGCTGCGGCTGGGTCTGTTCCTCTACGACCATCTCGGCGGGCGAAAGATCCTTCCCGCCACCCGCACGCTCGATCTCACCCATCATCCGGTCGGGGTGCCGCTCAAGCGGCGCTACAAGTTCGCTTTTCAGTATTCCGATTGCTGGGTGGATGACGCGCGGCTGGTGGTGCTGAACGCCGTCGATGCCGCCGCGCGCGGTGCGGTGATCCGCACGCGGACCAAATGCGTGCGCGCCGAACGCGGCGAAGTCTGGCGCCTGGTCCTGAATTCGCACGGCAATCGCGAGGTTGTCACCGCGCGCGCGCTGGTCAATGCCGCCGGTCCCTGGGTCGGCGCGGTGATGGACAATGTGCTGCGCACGCCGGAAGCCGCGCATGCGCGCCTGGTGAAAGGCAGCCATATCGTGGTGCCGAAGCTGTTCGATCACGACGGCGCCTATATCTTCCAGAATGCCGATGGCCGCGTGGTCTTCGCCTTGCCCTATGAGCGCGACTTCACGCTGATCGGCACGACCGACGAGGATTTCAACGGCGACCCCGCCGGCGTTGCGCCTAGCCCCGCCGAGGTCACCTATCTCTGCAAGGTGGCGACCGATTATTTCCGCACCATGATCGGGCCCGCCGACGTGATCTGGTCTTTTGCCGGCGTACGCTCGCTCTACGACGACGGTTCGAAAAAGGCCAAGGACACCACGCGCGATTATCATCTCGTGCTCGACGAGCAGTTTCACCTGGCGCCCGTCCTCACCATCTATGGCGGCAAGATCACGACCTACCGGCGGCTGGCCGAGGCCGTGCTGAAACGCATGGCGCATTTCTTCGTCACCCGGCCGGCCTGGACGGCGAACGCGCCGCTGCCGGGCGGCGACTTTTCCTACAACGCGGTCGAGGCCAAGATCGCGCAGGCGCGCCGTATCTGGCCGTTCCTCACCGAAGATCATGCGCGGCGGCTCATCCGCGCCTATGGCACGCGTATCGACCGGATTCTGGGCGATGCCGGAAGCCTCGGCGATCTCGGCGCCTGTTTCGGAGGCGATTTCACCGAGGCCGAGCTGCGCTACCTGATGACGCAGGAATGGGCGCAGGAGGCCGACGATGTGCTGTGGCGGCGCTCCAAGCTCGGCCTGCGTTTCACGTCCGAACAGCGCGCGGTGCTGGCGCAGTTCATGTCTTCGGCCAACGCCCTGAACGCGGCGGAATGACCGATGACCGATATGCTGCTCGCCATCGATCAGGGCACCACGTCGACGCGCAGCATGGTCTTCGACGCCTACCTTGTGCCGCGCGCCATCGCGCAGCAGGAAGTCACGCAGATCTATCCCGCACCGGGCTGGGTCGAGCACGATCCCGAGGAAATCTGGGCCACTACGCTCGCCACCCTGCGCGATGCGGTGGCGAAGGCGGGCCTTTCCGCGAAGGATATCGCCGGGATCGGCATCACCAATCAGCGCGAGACCACGCTGATCTGGGACCGCGAAACCGGCAAACCGGTCCACAACGCGATTGTCTGGCAGGACCGCCGCACGGCTCCGGCTTGCGAGGAGTTGCGGCAGGCCGGTCATGAGGCGACGGTGGCCAACCGCACCGGCCTTCTGCTCGATCCGTATTTTTCCGCGACCAAGATCGCCTGGCTGCTCGACAATGTGTCCGGCGCGCGCGAGGCGGCGGAGGCGGGCCGGCTCGCCTTCGGCACCATCGATACATTCCTGCTCTGGCGGCTGACCGGCGGCCGCGTTCACGCCACCGATGCGACAAATGCCGCGCGCACCATGCTGTTCGATATCGCAACGGGACAATGGGATGCCGAGCTCTGCGAGCTGTTCCGCATTCCGATGCGGTTGCTGCCCGACGTGCGCGATTGCGCGGGCGATTTCGGGGCGACCGATCTGCTCGGCGGCCCGGTCCGCATTCTCGGCATGGCCGGCGACCAGCAGGCGGCAGCGGTCGGGCAGGGCTGTTTCAGCCCCGGCATGATGAAATCGACTTACGGCACCGGCTGTTTCGCGCTGCTCAATACCGGAACGGTGCCGGTGACCTCGAAGAACCGCCTGCTCACCACGATTGCCTGCCAGCTCGCGGGCGAACGCACTTACGCGCTCGAGGGCGCGATCTTCATCGCCGGCGCCGCCGTGCAATGGCTGCGCGATGCCCTGAAGATTGTAACGTATGCGCCCGATATTAACGCGCTCGCCGATCGCGCGAATCCCGAGGAGGACGTCTATCTGGTGCCGGCCTTTGTCGGTCTCGGCGCGCCTTACTGGGATACGCAGGCGCGCGGTGCCGTCTTTGGCCTGACGCGCAATGCCGGTGCCGCGGAACTGGCGCGCGCCGCGCTGGAATCCGTTGGCTTCCAGACTCGCGATCTGCTTGAGGCTATGCGCGGCGACTGGCCCCAGATGGGTGCCGAGACCGTGCTGCGCGTGGATGGCGGCATGACCGCGAGCGATTTCACCATGCAGTTTCTGGCCGACATGATCGGCGCGCCGGTCGACCGGCCGGCCGTCAAGGAGACGACCGCGCTCGGCGCCGCTTATCTGGCCGGACTCTCCGCCGGCGTCTGTCCGGACGTCGCGACCTTTGCCGGCAACTGGCGCAGCGAACGCCGTTTTGTTCCCGCCATGGACGATGCGTTGCGCCATCGCAAATATTGCGGCTGGCAGGATGCCGTACGGCGCACATTAACGCGCTATTGACCATCGCCGCCAAAATCCGGCGACCGGCCCGATTCCACACGCGGTTGCATAAGCGGGTTTTAGCAATGCTCATATAATGGAAGTGACGTATCCGTGCCGGTCACGCTTGGGGTTGCTCGATGCATTCCTTAAACGCGAGAAACATCGAAGCGCATATCCGCGACACTCGCGTCCTGCTGGTGGACGACGACTTCTATATGCGCAAGCTGATCCGCACCATGCTGCTGTCGCACGGCATCAAGGACGTCCACGACGTCCACAATGGTAGCGCCGGGCTCGACGCCATCTGCACCATCAGTCCCGATCTCGTCTTCCTGGATTGGGAAATGCCGGACATCAACGGCGCCGAATTCATGCGGCGCGTGCGCTCGCCCGCGACCTATCCGGTGCCGGGCGTTCCGATCGTGATGCTGACCAGCCACAACGAACGCGAGACCGTGGTGGAAGCGGTCAAGCTCGGCGTGAACGAGTTTCTGTGCAAGCCGGTCTCCGCCAAGTCGCTGTATGAACGCATCGTGGCGGTGCGCACCCGGCCGCGCCCGATGGTCCGCATCGGCAATTATTATGGCCCGGAACCGCGCAAGATGGTCGCCAACAGCAAGCAGTTCCTCGACCCGACCGAGCCGTCCTGGCTGATCTGATGCCCCGAAAGCCGCCCGCGGCTACCCGCGCCCGCGCGGGGCGTTAACCCGTCATTGACCCTGTCTGTTCCCTTCGTGCCCTTGCAGGGTAAACAATCAATTTTAGCGATCGCACACACAGGGCGGTAATCCGGCAAGGTTTTTATAAACCCAGATCAAATTGTCACTCCGGAGTGATGATGCGCGCGTTGAATTCCAAGGACTTTGAATCGCTGGTGCGGGCCACCAGGGTGCTTGTGGTCGATGACGACCATTACATGCGCAAGCTGCTGCGCAGCCTGCTGCTGTCGAACGGCATCAAGGACATCAATGAAGTCCAGAGCGGAACTGCCGGGCTTGACGCGATCTGCGCGATCAATCCGGACGTGGTCCTGCTGAACTGGGACATGCCGGACAATGGCGGCGCCGAATTCATGCGCCGGGTGCGTGTGCCGGATGTCTTTCCCGTGCCGCATATCCCGGTGGTCATGCTGACCAGCAACCACAGCCGCGACACCGTCATGCACGCGGTGCGTCTGGGCGTGAACGAGTTCCTGTGCAAGCCGGTCTCCGCCAAGGCGCTGTATGAGCGCATCCTGTCGGTGCGCGCCAAGCCGCGCGCCATGATCCGCAAAGGCGACTATTATGGGCCGGAACCGCGCAAGATCGCGCCGGTGACGGCGCCCTCCGCCCAGATCGGGTAAGACCCGTCCACATATCCCCAGGTCGCGCGCCGGCCTGCAATCTTTCGGCTGGATGATTCCACTGCGCCGGGGCATGCGTTAGCGTGTCGGCGCGCCGGAGGGGTCTGCCGACGGCTCGGGGATGGTGCGGAACATTATGGCGAAGGACGGCGCCGGCGCGGCCGGCGGAATGACGGATGCGGCTGCCCGGCCGCCGCTGGTGCGTTTTGAGGCGGTCACCAAACGCTTTGGCGGCGTCGCGGCGGTCAATAACCTGTCGCTCGATATCGGAGCCGGCGAATTCTTTGGACTGCTCGGCCCCTCGGGCTGCGGAAAATCCACGCTGCTGCGTATGCTGGCCGGCTTCGAGACGCCGGACGAGGGCCGCATCCTGCTCGACGGTCGGGACATCGCCGCCATGCCGCCGCACCTGCGGCCGGTCAACATGATGTTCCAGAGCTACGCCCTGTTCCCGCATCTGACGGTGGCGGGCAATGTCGCGTTCGGGCTGAAACAGGAACATCTGTCCAGGCCCGAAATCGAGCGCCGTGTCGCCGAAATGCTGGCCCTGGTGCAACTCCACGATCTGGGCGGACGCAAGCCGCATCAATTGTCCGGCGGCCAGCGTCAGCGTGTGGCGCTCGCGCGCGCGCTGGTCAAGCGGCCCAAGGTCTTTCTGCTCGACGAGCCGCTCGCCGCGCTCGACAAGAAGCTGCGCGCGGAAACCCAGTTCGAATTGATGGCGCTGCAGGAAAAGCTCGGTCTTTCCTTCATCGTCGTCACCCACGACCAGGAAGAGGCCATGACCATGGCCGACCGCATCGGCGTGATGTCGCAGGGCCGTCTGGCGCAGGTGGGGACCGCGGCGGAAATCTACGAACAGCCGGCGACACGCTGGGTGGCGGAATTCATCGGCGACGTGAATCTGCTGGAAGGAACGGTGAGCGAGGCGGCGGGCGAGGCGGTCACCGTCACCACCAGCGCCGGCACGCTGCGCGCGACAAGCCCGGGTGCCGTCGCTCCGGGCCAGAGCGTTGCGGTCGCGATCCGCCCGGAGAAATTTCATATCTCGGCGGAACAGCCGGCCGGAGAAGCCGGAAATGGCCTGGCCGGCGAGGTGACGGATGTTGGCTATCTCGGCGATATGTCGCTCTACAAGGTGAAGCTGGACACCGGCATTGTCGTGAAAGCGGCGAGCGTGAATGTCACGCGGCTGCTGCAGCGGCCGATCGGCTGGAACCAGCGGGTCTGGCTCACCTTCGCGCCCGACGCTGCCGTCGTGCTGACGAGCTAGACCCGTGAGCCGGATGCCGCAGACCGGATTGACGCAGACACGATGGGGCCGGCGGCTGGTGATCGCCTTGCCCTATCTGTGGCTGGCGCTCTTCTTCATCCTGCCGTTCCTGATCGTGCTCAAGCTCAGCCTCTCGCAGACCGCGATGGCGCAGCCGCCTTATCTGCCGGTGCTGGATCTGGCGGCCGGCTGGCAGGGGCTGAAGGATTTCATCGGCGCGCTGTCGTTCGAGAATTATCGTTTCCTGTTCAGCGACATGCTCTATGTCGGCGCCTATCTCAGGAGTTTGTCCATCGCGCTGGTATCGACTGTGCTGCTGGCGCTGCTCGGCCTGCCGGTCGCCTATGCGGTGGCGCGCGCGCCGCGCCGCTGGCAGCCGCTGCTGATCACCGCCGTGATCCTGCCGTTCTGGACCGCCTTCCTGATCCGCATTTATGCCTGGATCAACATCCTGCAGCGCGAGGGCCTGCTCAACGACCTGCTGATGGCACTCCGCATCATCGACCAGCCGGTGGCGTGGCTCGCCAGCGACACTGCGGTCTATATCGGCATCGTCTATTCCTATCTGCCCTTCATGGTGCTGCCGGTCTACGCCGCGCTGGAGAAGATGGACGAGTCGCTGCTCGAAGCCGCCGCCGATCTCGGCTGTCCGCGCTGGAAGACATTCTGGCTCGTGACGCTGCCACTCGCCTTGCCCGGCATTTTTGCCGGCGCGCTGCTGTGTTTCATTCCCATCGTCGGCGAATTCGTCATTCCAGATCTGCTCGGCGGCTCGCAATCCGTCATGATCGGCCAGACCTTGTGGACGGAATTCTTTTCCAACAAGGACTGGCCGGTGGCCTCCGCGCTCGCCGTCATGCTGTTCGCGCTGCTGCTGATCCCGATCGTGATCTATCAGCGCCTGCAGACCCGCGAACTGGAGGGCCGCTGACATGCTGCGCGGCTTTTCCCGTTTCAATCTGGCATCGCTGGCACTGGGGCTGGCCTTTCTCTATCTGCCCATCGTCATTCTGGTCATCTACTCGTTCAACGATTCAAAACTGGTCACGGTCTGGGGCGGCTGGTCGCTGCGCTGGTATCGCGCGCTGCTCGAGGACAGCGCCATGCTGGACGCGGCCTGGGTGTCCTTGCGCATCGCCTTGCTCTCCGCCACCGCCGCGACAATTCTGGGTACTCTTGCCGCGCTCGCGCTTGTTCGCGCGGGATATTTCCGGGGGCGTCTTCCCTTCTCGGCGATGATCTATGCACCGCTGGTGCTGCCGGAAGTGATCATCGGCCTGTCACTGCTGTTGCTGTTCGTGGCGCTGAACGTCGACCGCGGCTTCTGGACAACGACGCTGGCGCACACCACGCTGACCATGTGTTTCGTCACCGTGATCGTGCAGTCGCGGCTTTTGTCCTTCGACTGGTCGCTGGAAGAGGCGGCGATGGATCTCGGCTGTCCGCCGCTGCGCGCCTTCCTCGCCGTGACATTGCCGCTGATCCTGCCGGCCATCGTGTCCGGCTGGATGCTCGCCTTCACGCTGTCGCTTGACGACTTTGTCATTGCGAGCTTCACCACCGGTCCCGGCGCCACCACCTTGCCGATCCGCATCTATTCCGAGGTGCGGCTGGGCGTGAAGCCGGAGATCAACGCGATTTGCACCATCATGATCGCGGTGGTGGCGCTGGTGGTGGTGATCGCCTCGCTGCTCGCCAAGCGCAATGCCGCGAGCCGGGACCAGCACGCGCTCGGCGCGCCGATGTAGATCTATTCGCTGCTCGGTCCCGGCGGGCGGAACAGGAAGATCACGAACCAGATCGGCAGGATGAACAGCGAGCCCAGCATCACGTTGGGCAGCGCCCAGTCCCAGGCCCGGTGTCCGATCTCGGCGACGCGCTCCGGCGTCAGCCCGACATCGCGCATGATCTGTTCGGTGGTGATGCCGAAATGCGAGAGGATGGTGCCGACGATCAGCGAGGCCACCACGATCTTGACCAGGGTCAGCAGCAGGCGAGGGAGCATGGGCTCTCGGTGGCGGCGGACCCGCCGCCTCTGATTCGTCTCGCGCGATCATAGACCATCGCGTTTGCCCCGCCACGGCAGCCGCCCGCCCGCAGCGCCAGGCCCCTCGCGCGGCAGGGTTGACTTGTGGCCGGCGGCACTTATCATTCAACCAAATGGTTGAATGATAATGAATCCGCAAACCGGCCTCGATCACACCCTGATGGCGCTCGCCGACCCCACGCGGCGGGCCATTCTGCAGCGCCTGACGCACGGCGAGGCGCGTGTGACCGAGCTCGCGAAGCCCTTCGACATGTCGCTCAACGCGGTGTCGAAACACATCCAGGTGCTGGAACGCGCGCATCTGGTCAAGCGCCGCCGGGAAGGGCGCGAGCATGTGCTGGCCGCCAATCCGGAGCCGCTCGATGCCGCCGCCGCCTGGATCGAAAACCAGCGCGCCTTCTGGAATCATCGGCTCGATCTTCTGGAACGGGAACTCAAGGCGCACGACGCGAGTCAGAATCCGCGGAGAAAAAAATGAACGAATACGGCGTCATGACCGAACCCGGAACTGTGCGGCTGGAGCGACTCTTGCCCGGGCCGGCCGAACGCGTCTGGGCCTGGCTCACCGAGTCCGGGAAGCGCGGAAAGTGGCTGGCGCCGGGCGAGATGGAACTGCGCGTTGGCGGCAAGGTGACGCTGAACTTCATGCACGCCGACCTGTCGTCGGAAAAAGAGGTGCCCGAGAAATTCAAGGGCTTGGAATGCGGCCACACCATGCACGGCGTTGTCACGCGGTGCGAGCCGCCGCATGTGCTGAGCTATACATGGGCCCATCCTGCGGATTCCGAAGTCACCTTCGAATTGTTTCCGCGCGGCGACCAGACGCTTCTGGTCGTCACGCACGTCTGGCTGGGCGAGCGCAATACGATGATCAACGTGGCCGCCGGCTGGCATGCGCATACAGGGCTCCTCGAAGATCAGATCAATGGCGTGGAGCCGCGCCCGTTCTGGACCACGCATGCGGCGCTCGCCGCCGAATACGAAAAACGTTTTGCCGCTGTGTGAACGGCGGGCTGGAGGCGGGAGAAAAGATTCGCCGGGAATGGAAGATGCTTGCCGCGCTCGGCAGACAATTCGGCTGAAGCGGTTATTCCGGCTGCGGCGCGGTGTCCAGCGTGTCGCTGGCGGGTAAGGGCGCTTCACTCGGCGGGGCCGGCGCAGGCGCCGACGATGTCCGCCCGCCCAGCCGCTCGATCGTCGAGCGCACCGCGTCGCGGGTCCGGCGGTCGCGCACGGCGTCAAGCAGCGGCGCCGCCGCGCCCGAGCGGCGGATCAGGATTTGCGGATCCGGCAGAATCACCGGATCGTCCCATTGGCCATAGACCACGAACGGCAATTCGAAGGTGTTGGCGCTGCCGAGCAGGGTCGCCGTGCCTTTCAGGTCGAGATCGCGCGAGGGGATCGAGGCCTGACCGGAGACCGCGAGCCGCACGGCCGTGCCTTCCAGCGTCACGTCCTGCACCTGCGCGGTGCCTTGCTCGATCTTGACCTCGACGCCGAGCTTGTCGAACGGCGTACGGCCGGCGCGGAATTCGCTGCCGCCCGAGAGCGGACGCCGCTCAAGCCGCCGCAGCAATTGCTCGACATTCAGTCCGGTGAGCGCGCCCTTGGTGGCGGTCAGCGCCGCGCCGCCATTCAGGGTACGGGTGAGGGCGTGCACATTCGGCCCGGAACCGTCCAGCGTCACGGTGAGATTGCCTTTGCCCTCAAGCCGGCGGATGCCGAATAATTCGCCGATGCAGCTTTCCATATTCACGTTGATGAACTGGAGCTGGGATCTGAAATCGGCGCCGCGCTCGGATTTGGCGAGCGCGATCGATCCCTTGATCACGCCGCCGAAGCCGTGCGACTCGCCGACCGTCACCGTCAACTTGCCGCCGCGCAGATTGGCGGCGATCGCGGTGCGGCCGAGCTTCGCGGTTCCGATCGTCATCTTGCCGGCCGACAGCCGCAGGTCGAGTTCGTTCGCCGCCAGCCCTTCGAGATCGAGCGGGGTGCGGCTCCATTCGCGGTCGCTGATGGCCAGCAGGCGGATGGTCGAGAGATAGGGCGTCAGATCGATCTCGTCGGCGGCGAGCGTGCCTTGCAGGGTCTGCCGTCCGTCGCTGGCGAAGGTCAGCACGCCTTCCGCCGCGTTGCCGTCGATCTCCACATTGACTTGCGAGAGCGCGATTGTGCCGGCCACCACATTGGTCTGCGCCTTGAGCGAGAACTTGCCGAAGCCGCCGCCGGGCAGCGGCTTCTGTCCGGCCCAGGTCATGGCGCGGCGGAGCGAGACAGAATCGGCCGACAGCGAACCGTCGATCTTCAGCGTCGGGCGCATGCCCATGGCACCGTCGAAGACGGCCTTGATCGGCGCGCCGGCCGCGCGGATTTTCAGCCCCGAGCGCTCGCCCTGCAGCGCGGCGGCGAAATCGGCGAGCGTGACGCTCACGTCGATCGGCTCGTAGCGCCAGGTCAGGCGGCCGGTGACGGCAAAGCTTTTGGAAATCGCCGGCCAGGCCAGCGACACGTCCACATCGCGGAACAGTTCGGAGACGCCGCGCGCTGTATCCTGCACCGAGATGGTGCCGCCGGTGATGCGGATTTCCGAGAACGCCACCGTCTTGTCGGCGCTCTTGGTCTTCGGATCGAAATTGCGGGTCAGGGAGGCGATCAGCGGCGCCCAGTTGGAGCGGCCCTCGGCATCGAGCGTGAGCGCGATGCGCGGATTGACCAGGGCGACGTCGGAAACCTCGATGCGGCCGGTCAGCAGCGGAAAGAAACGCAGCCGCGCGGTCAGCTTCTCCGCCGTCAGCGGCGGCTCGCTGGAATTGGCGTCGCCCAGGATCACGTCGGCAAAACTCACATGCCCGGTCGGGAACAGCGAGACCTGGGTCTCGCCGCGCAGGACCGGGTCGAGCCCGGTCACCGCCTTGATCTCGGCCTTGACCGCATCGCGGACCTGGTCGGCCGGGATCAGGAGCGACACCACCCCCAGCGCCCCGAACATGACCAGCACCAGGGCGAGGACGGCAAATCCCAGGCGCTTGAAGCCGGTGATTGCGGACAAAGGGTTTTTTCCGATTTAGAGCTGGACGCCGCCGGACTATACCGGGCGGGTCTCATGGCGCAACCATGGGTGGCCTCTGTGACCCTTTTGGGGCTGGCCTCTGTTTTGTATGTGTAAAACGGGTGCGGTTCCAAGGCGTTCGCCGGGACCGGCCTGCAATGAGGGGACGTTATGGCGGAACAGCCTTTGTGGACGCCCGGCCGCGAGCGCGCGGCGGCGGCGCAGGTTTTTGAGTTCATCGCGCGGGTCAATGCCCGCCACGGCACCGCACTGAAGACCTACCGCGACCTGCATGCCTGGTCGGTCGCGCACCGCGCCGAATTCTGGGACGAGATCTGGGACTATTGCGGCGTGATCGGCGACAAGGGCGCCCGCAAGCTGATCGATGGCGACAGGATGCCGGGTGCGCAGTTCTTCCCCGACGCCACCCTCAATTACGCCGAGAACCTGCTGCGTAAGTCGGGCGGCGGGACCGCTCTGGTGTTCCGCGGCGAGGACAAGGTGTCCCAGCGCATGAGCTGGGACGAATTGCGCGCTTTGGTGTCGCGGCTGCAGCAGGCGCTGAAGGCCGCCGGCGTGAAGAAGGGCGACCGCGTCGCCGCCATGCTGCCCAATCTGCCGGTCTCGATCGCGCTGCTGCTGGCGGTGAATTCGCTCGGCGCGATCTGGTCGTCCTGCTCGCCGGACTTTGGCGAGCGCGGCGTGCTCGACCGCTTCGGCCAGATCGAGCCGGTGCTGTTCTTTGCGGTCGATGGCTATTGGTACAACGGCAAGGCGATCGATCTCACCGAACGCCTCGTCGCGATCGCGAACCAGCTTCCGACCGCGCGGCAGGTGGTGATCGTTCCCTATCTGAAGAACGCCGGCAAGGTCGCCGCCGGCGTGCCGCGCGCCACGACGCTCGACACCT
The DNA here is from genome assembly GCA_022843165.1 of Pseudorhodoplanes sp. Taxonomy (GTDB): domain Bacteria; phylum Pseudomonadota; class Alphaproteobacteria; order Rhizobiales; family Xanthobacteraceae; genus Pseudorhodoplanes. The sequence goes on along the minus strand of JALHOD010000002.1, from coordinate 87,205 downwards.
TCCTCGACGGCGTCGCGCCAAAACCGCTCGCTTTCGAGCGCCTGCCGTTCAATCACCCGCTCTACATCCTGTTCTCGTCCGGCACGACCGGCGTGCCGAAATGCATCGTGCACGGCCAGGGCGGTACGCTGCTTCAGCATCTGAAGGAACACCGCCTGCAGACCGACCTGCATGACGGCGACCGGCTGTTCTACTTCACCACGCTCGGCTGGATGATGTGGAACTGGCTGGTGACCGGGCTGGCCTCGGGCGCGACGCTGATCCTGTGGGACGGCTCGCCGTTCGCGCCCCGGCCGGAAGTGCTGTTCGACTATGCGCAGGACGAGAAGATCACCGTCTTCGGCACCTCGGCGAAATATATCGACGCCTGCAAGAAGGCGGGGCTCGCGCCGGCGAAGACGCACGATCTCTCCGCCATGAAGGTGATGACCTCGACCGGCTCGCCGCTCGCCGCCGAAAGTTTTGATTACGTCTATTCCGACATCAAGAAGGATCTGCACCTCGCCTCGATCTCGGGCGGCACCGACATCGTGTCCTGCTTCGTGCTGGGAGACCCGACCTCGCCCGTGTATCGCGGCGAGATCCAGGCGCCCGGCCTAGGGCTGGCGATGGATGTCTGGTCGGACGACGGCCGGCACATTGTCGAGCAGAAGGGCGAACTGGTCTGCACCAAGCCCTTTCCCTCCATGCCGGTGATGTTCTGGAACGATCCCGAGGGCAGAAAGTATCGCGCCGCCTATTTCGAGCGCTTCGACAACGTCTGGTGCCACGGCGATTTCGCCGAATGGACGAAGCATGGCGGCATCATCATTCATGGCCGCTCCGACGCCACCCTCAATCCCGGCGGCGTGCGCATCGGCACCGCCGAAATCTACGCGCAGGTCGAGCAGATTCCCGAAGTGATCGAGGCCATCGCCATCGGCCAGGACTGGGACAACGACGTGCGCGTGGTGCTGTTCGTGCGGCTGAAGGACGGCGTCACCCTCGATGACGCGCTGACCGCGAAGATCAAGACGAAAATCCGCACCGGCGCGAGCCCGCGCCATGTGCCGGCAAAGGTCATCCAGGTCGCCGACATCCCGCGCACCAAGTCTGGCAAGATCACCGAGCTTGCGGTGCGCGACGTGGTATCGGGCCGCGCGGTGAAGAACACCGAGGCGCTCGCCAACCCGGAGGCGCTGGCGTTGTACAGGGATCTGGCGGAGCTTCGCACCTGACTTCGAGCGTCCCCGCGAACGCGTTGCGCGGGCAACGACCCGCTCGTCAGGTCGTCGCGGGTCCGAACCGTTTCGAGACCCGCACCGCAATCGGCCATGCGAGCGGGAGGAAGACGGCGGAACAGACGAAAAAGACGATGACGCTGGCCATCTTGTTGAATTCGTCGACGATCAGGCCAATGCCGATAGCAATGACTTCCGCAACAGCGGCGAGCACCACATAGACCCCAAGCAGGATAAGTCCCTCCATCGCCCCCTCCGCTGTTTCTATGGACACGGAGGCTAGGTGATGGTTCCGCGCACCGCGATGCCATATGGTCGCAGCAGCTGCGGCATATCCGCCATTATTGCCGTTGCCTTTGCGCCAACGCGCACCGCGGAACGCATGGGCGGCCGGTTCGTTGAGTCGGCATGACAAAAGAACCCGTCCAGCAGCCGACACCGAAACCTGCCGAACCCAGCAAGCCGCCGGCCGAAGTGCCCGGAAAGCCTTATCCGGTCGAAAAGCCGCCCGCGCCTGCGCCGAACGAGGATCGCCCGCTGGTCGATCCGGTGCCGCCGGACCGCGACCTGCCGCGGATGTGAGTGCGCCGCCGGCAGATTGTTTCAGCGGCTTTTCTCCGCGCACTGGCACAGCATCGGCTGAAACCTGCGATCGGTCCGCCCGTATCTCCAGAGCCACAGTGCGGCGCAGTGCCGCCCTACGGCCGCACCTCTAACCATTCGGTCATGGGTTTATGGTGGGCTGTTCGGCGGACCGAGTCGTGCGTGCTGGAATCGCCACTGAACCCTGGAAATTCGGAATGCCGCCGCTGCGCTCGTCCCTGACATCCGCCCTTCTTGCCCTGCCGTTCTGCGCGGCCGCCGCCGCCGCAGCCGACATGGTCATGCCGGCCCAGACCGTGCCGCCGGTGCAGGCGCGCGAACAGGTCCGTCAATATGACATCGAACTGGAACTGGGCGCCGGCGGGTCCTACCGCCCCGCCTATGAGGGCGCGAGCGACTACCGGCTCACCCCGTATCCCATCGTCACCCTGCATTATCTCTGGCTGCCCGGCCTCGGCGAAGTGAAGAAGGGCAATGTGCGGCGCGACGGCTTCGCGTTCGGTCCGTCCTTCCGCTATGTGCGCAAGCGCGAGAGCGCCGATTACGACAAGCTGCGCGGCCTGAACGATGTCGATGCCGCCTTCGAGCTCGGCGGCCAGTTCGCCTATACCTTCGGGATATTCCGCGCGCATGCTTCGCTGCGGCGCGGACTTGGCGGTCATGAGGGGCTGGTCGGCGAGGCCGGCCTCGATGTCACCTTCAATCCGACCCCGGTGACGGAAGTTTCGTTCGGCCCGCGCATGAGCTACGCCGACGAGGAATACATGCGCACTTATCTCGGCGTGACGCCGTCGGAGTCGCTGGCCTCCGGTCTTGTCGCCTATGATCCGGGCGGCGGCATCAAGGGATTTGGCGCGGAAGTGAACGGCCGCTATGCCTTCACCCCGCAATGGTCGCTGCTCGGCACGCTCGCCTATGAGCGACTGGTCGGGGACGCCGCGGATTTGCCGATCGCGCAGGCCGGCAGCGTCGACCAGTTCACCGGCAAGCTCGGATTGAGCTACCGGTTCGGGTTGAATCTGTTCAGGTAGATTCTATCGCCCCGAACTGCTCGCCACCGGCGCCGGCGCGATGTCGGCAAAGCGCGTGAGGTGGATCACCGGCAGGATGCCGACCGCCACGATCAGGAGCGCGGCGAGCGCGCCTTCCTCAAAATTCCCGCGCGTGGCGAACTGGTAGATATAGGTCGACAGGGTCTCGACATTGAGCGGCCGCAGCAGCAGCGTCGCCGGCAATTCCTTCAGGCAATCCACGAACACCAGCAAGGCCGCGCCGCCGAGCGCGGCGCGCGACATCGGCAGATGGATGAACCAGGCGATGCCGGCGGAGCGGGTGCCGAGCGTGCGCGCCACATCGTCGATCTCGTGCGGGATGCGCGCCAGCCCGGCCTGCGCCGAGCCGGTGGCGATCGCGAGAAACCGCAGCACATAGGCGACGACCAAGGCCGCGCTCGAGCCTGCCAGCACCAGCCCGACCGTGACGCCGGCGGTGTTGCGGGTGATCCAGTTCAGCCCCTCGTCGATCGACACCAGAGGCGTCATCAGCCCGAGCGCCAGCACGGTGCCGGGCACCGCATAGCCGAGTCCGGCGATCACCAGCCCCGCATTCGACAGCGGAGATTTCACCATGCGCACGCAGATCGCGGCCGCCAGTCCGAGCACGATGGCGATGGCGGTGGCCGCCGCCGCCAGCGACACGGTGGTGAGCGTGTGGCCGATCAGGTCGGTGTCGAAACCGAACAGCAAGCCGCGCCGCACCACCTCCTGCACCAGCACGCCGGCGGGCAGGATGAAGCCGAGACAGACCGGCAGCAGGCAGAGCGCGAGCGCGATCCAGCCGGCGCGGCCCTTGAGCGGAATGCGCGGCGCGATGCGCGCGCGCCGGGCGGAGACGATGAAGCGCTTGTGGCGGCGGCCATGCCGCTCCAGCGCCATCAGCGCGACGATCACGATCAGCATCACGCAGGCGATCTGCGCCGCGCCTGGCAGGCTTGAACGGTTGATCCAGGTGGTGAAGACCGACAGCGTCAGCGTTTGCACGCCGAGATATTCGCTGGCGCCGATGTCGTTCAGCGTCTCGAGCAAGGCGAGCGACAGCCCGACCGCCAGCGCGGGGCGGGCGAGCGGCAGCGCGATATGCCGCGCCAGCATCAGACGTGATGCGCCCAGCGTGCGCGCCACCTCGATCAGCGAGGCGCTCTGGGTCTGGAACATCGCGCGGGCTGCGAGAAAGACATAAGGATAGAGTACGAGGCCCATGACGAAGACCGCGCCCGGCAGCGAGCGGATCGGCGGAAACCAGTATTCCGCCGCCGTGGCGTAGCCGAACAGCGCGCGGAACGCCGACTGCACCGGACCGATGGCGTCGAGCATGTCGACATAGACATAGGCGACGATATAGGTCGGAAAGGCGAGCGGCAGCGGCAGCAGCCAGCACAGGGCGTCGCGGCCGGGAAACTGATAGGTGGTGACGATCCAGGCCGTGCCGATGCCGATGACGGCGGTGAGGACGGCGACGCCCGCGAGCAGCATGGCGGTGTCGGTGATCGCCTTCGGCAGCACATAGGCCGCCAGATGCGGCCAGATCTCGGCGTCGCCGGCCAGTGCGATGACGGCGAGGCTGACCAGCGGCGCCAGCACGGCGGCCGCCAGCAGGACGACGAACAGCGTCGCGACAACATGCGACGGACGCCGCAAGGTGCGCGACGTCCGCAGGATGGTGTTGGCAGCCGCGGCTGTCATGTCACTCAGTTGTCGAAGCCGACCTTGTCCACCAGGTTGGCGGCGGCCTTCTTGTTCTGGCCGATCTTCACGATCGGCAAGGCGTCGGGCTTCAGCGGGCCGAAGCTGGCGATGGCCGGGTTGACCGCGATGCCGGCCTTCACCGGATATTCGTACACGCTGTTGGCATACATCTGCTGGGCGGTGTCGCCGGCCAGCCAGTCGATCAGCTTCATCGCCTCGGCCTTGTGAGGCGCGTTCTTGGCCAGCACCACGCCGGAAATGTTCACATGGGTGCCGCCGCCTTCGAAGGTCGGCAGGATCACCTTGGTGGCGTCGGCCCAGTCCTTCTGCTGCGGATTGTTCTGCATCAGCGGGTAGTAATAGGTGTTGCCGATGCCGAGATCGCATTTGCCGGCCGCGACGTCGCGGGCGGTCTCGCGGTCGCCGCCGGAGGGTTTTTGCGCCAGGTTGGCCTTCAGGCCTGTCAGCCAGGCCTGGGCCTTGGCTTCGCCGTGCTTGGCGATCATCGCCGCGATCAGCGCGTTGTTGTAGATGTGCTGGCCGGAGCGGATGCAGATCTTGCCCTTCCATTTCGGGTCGGCGAGCTCTTCATAGGTGATCGTGTCCTGCTTCACGCGCTCCTTGGAAGCGTAAACCACGCGGGCGCGCATCGAGACCCCGGCCCAGTGGCCTTCCGGATCGCGGTATTGCGCGGGCACCGCCTTGTCGATCGTGGACGACTTGATCGGCTGCGTGATCCCCGCCTGCACCGCGTCTTCGAGGCGGCCGATATCGACGGTGAGCAGCACGTCGGCCGGGCTGTTGGCGCCCTCGGTCTTGATGCGCTGCTCGAGGCCGGACGAGGCCGAGACCACATTGACCTTGATGCCGGTGTCCTTGGTGAAGGCGTCGAACAGCGGCTGGATCAGCTTCTGCTCTCTATATGTGTAGACATTGACCTCACCCGACTGCGCGGCGGCGACGCCCGCGCTGCCCGCGGCGATCAGGGCTGCGATGGATGCGCGCGCAAGCGCGCGGAACGTGATGGCTGCCATGGCTGGCGCTCCCTGTTGCTGTTGTACGCAGCTAGAGAGGGAGACCGCCGGCGGTCAAGCGAAATTCCGGTGAAAGATCAATAGGTTAGAACGATTCCAGACTGTGCAGTCTGGAATGAATCGAAAGTCGGGCATTGCCCTCTGAGCGGCCACAAGGATTGCCGGCCGGCAAAAATCGGCCGCGCCGCCGGCCGGCTTGCAGCAAAATGTCTCAGTCCCGCGCGGCCAGGCCGGTTGTGGAGGCGGGGGCGCGGTCGAGCGCGATCTCGGCGATCAGCTTGCTGATCAGCGCCTGCCCGAAGGACTGGAAATTGTCCGCCACCATGACGAAGGCGCCCGGTCCGCCGATGACGTTCTGGCGGAAATAATGCGGCAGGCCGCCGGGCGGGTTGGTGTGTTCGGGATTCCACGGCAGCGGCCGCTCGCTCAGGATCACCAGCCCGTTGATGGTGATGCCTTTGGCCAGGGCTTCGTCGCGCGCCAGCGTGACGTCGCGCCCGGAATTGTTGGTGCCGTCGCCGGAGACGTCGATCGTGCGGCGCCTGGCGCTGAACGGCGCGCGGTCGAACTGCGCCATGGCGAACTCGATTCCGCCCGAGATCGAGGTGCGGTCGGCGAAGGAGCGCGGCGCCTCCACGATGGCGTCGGCGAATCTGCGCGCGCTGTCGGCGCCGTCGATCGTCATCCAGTCGATCACGAGCTTCTGCGCGCCGACGCCCGACCATTCGACGAAGCTGACCGCGATCCGGCGGTGGATGCCGGCCGAGATCGCCTCCAGCACGCGCGGGTCGGACATCGCCGCCGCATAGCCGTCGCGCTGCAACTGGAACTTTGGCTGGTCGACCGAACGCGAGACGTCGGCGGCCAGCACCAGCAGCAGATCGACCGCCTCGCCGGCGCGGGCCGCAAGCGGCGTCACCACGAGAGCGAGAGAAACCAGCACCGCGAGACCGAGCTTGCGCATCGCTCGTCATGCTAGCGGCGAAGGCGGCGAAAGTCAGCCGGCGTGATCGGGCCTGTGGGCGGCCTATTCGGCGGCGCGGACCGCCGGAAACACGATTTCCACCAGCGTGCCGGCATTGACCGCGCTCTTGATGGAGAAGCGCGCGCTGTTGGCTTCGGCCAAAGCCTTGGTCAGCGGCAGGCCCAGTCCGGTGCCGTTCGACCCCAGCCGGACGGCAGTCGACAATTGGCGGAACGGCTCGAGCGCGGTGGCGATATCCTTTTCGCTCATGCCGATGCCGGTATCGCGCACCCGCAACACCGCCTCGCCGTGATCGCTGCGCGCCGTCGACAGGATCACCTGGCCGCCCGCGCCGGTGAACTTGATGGAGTTGGACAGCAGATTGAGCACGATCTGCCGCACCGAGCGCGCATCGGCTACCACCGAGGGCAATTCCGGCGCCAGCGATGTGCGGATGATGATGCGTTCGCGGCTCGCCTGCGGCTGCATGACGGCGACCGATTGCTGCGTGAGGTCGTTCAGGTTGACCTGCTCCAGCGCGAGGTCGAGCTTGCCGGCCTCGATCTTGGACAGATCCAGCAGGTCGTTGACCAGCGACACCACATGCGTGCCGGAGCCGTGAATGTCCTTGAGATATTCCTTGTAGCGTTCGCTGCCGATCGGCCCAAAACGCTCGTTCATCATGATTTCGGAGAAGCCGATGATCGCGTTGAGCGGCGTGCGGATCTCGTGGCTGACCTTGGCGAGGAATTCGGATTTCGCCGACGAGACCGTTTCCGCCTGCTTGCGCGCATTGACCAGTTCGCGTTCGGTGGTTTTCCAGCGCGACAGATCCTGGAACGCCGCGCAGAGCACCTCTCCCGTCTCGTCGATCAGGCCGGCCGTCATCAGCAGCGGCAGCGAATTGCCGCGGCGCGTGCGGCCGGTGATGTCGCGTCCCTTGTCGGGACCGGCGGCGGTGGTCTTGAGAACCGCATTGCGCGCGATGGCCGCGCTGTCGGAGGCAAACAGATTGGTGAACGGCAATCCGACCAGCTGTCCCTCATCGTAGCCGAACAGTTGCTCCGCGCCGGCATTGGCCGAGAGAATTGTTCCCGCGCGATCCAGCGTCACCACACCGTCGATCGCGACATCGAGGATCGCCCGCAACTCGTTGCGGCCGGAGGGCGCCGGGACTGGCGGCGCGGCCTGCTCGGCCGGCGTTGCGTCGGCGAGCGTCAGCATCATCGCCGTTGCGCCGTCCCAGGGAATGCTGGACAGCCGGCCCTTGACCGCCGGCTTGTCGCCGCCGGGCGCGGCAATGCGGATCGTCTCGTCCTGTTCGCCGGCTTGCGGTTCGATGAACAGCGTGTCGAGGCCGCCGGCCTCGACGAAATCCTGTAGCGACTCGTGGCCGGCCCAGTCCAGAAAGGCGCGGTTGGCGTAGAAGAAATGTTCGTGCCGGTAAATGAGGATTCCGGCCGGCAGGCGATCGAGAACCAGTCGCTCCTGCCTGGCGGCGACGCGGTCCGGCGACGCCATGCCGGCGATCGGCACCCGTTCTTCCGGCGCAGTCACGGCATCGGCGTCGCAAACCGGCTCACCGGCGGCGGGCTGTTCGTCGGCATCAGCTGCGATCTCGCCGCGCGCCAGTTCATCCGCGCTTTTGAGCCGGGCGGAGAGGCGCGTCGCCAGTTCGCGAAAGGCGCTGCGCTCCAGCGGATTGAGGGTCGGGCCCTTGGCGTCGTTCGCCGACGGCCGGAACGGAACGACATTTTCCGAGGGCGGCACAAGACTCAGCGCCGACCGTGTGTCCGGCGCGACAGCTTGCGCCATGTCCGCCGCAACCGGGATGTTGTCCTGCTGGCGGCGCTGCGCCAGCAATTCGATGACGCGGGCGACATCGCGGCAGACGCCGAAACCGCGATAGCCGCGGAAATTGCGGTCGCGGTCGTAAACCGGAAGGCCGGCAAGCTCGACGGCGATGCGCTGCGCGCTGCCCTCGACCGGCCAGTCGATGGTGACGCCGCTCCAGGTGTCGCGCGATGCGATGGCGCGCGCGACATCGCCGTTCGGATCGATATCGAGATCTGACACGATCGAAATCCAGGGCCGGTTCAGTTCGGCGGCAATCTTCGGACCCATCACGTCCATGAAGTCGCCGGGATCGATGCTGAAGCGGTTTTCGGTGTCGATTTTCCAGACGAAACGCAGGGGATGCCGGCGCTCGTTTGGCGGAGACGAGTCCGCGATCGTTGCGCCCGGTGCGGAGACGGCGGTCGTTTCATCGTGCGCTGGCTGCGCGTCGTCATGCGCGGCCGCTGGGCTGGCTGCGTCGCTGTCGCCGGCCGGACGCGCCGCCTGCCGGGCGTGTTCGTCTGCAATGATTTTTTGCGCCGCGCTGATCGCCATCGCGATCGGGCTGAGGTCGACCGCATCGGCAGCCGTCTCTGTCTCCTCTGTCACCGTCGCGGGCGCGGTCTTGATCTCGGTCTTGGTCTCGGTCTTCGGCAGGCGCAGCACCTGCACTTCATCCGCGCCCTGGCCCAGATGTTTTGCCGGCTCGGTGACGGCGGTGGTGGACAGCGATGTCGCGCCGCCGAGCTGCGCGCTGGCCTCGGGCGTGGCGTAGAGCAGATCGCCACGCGCGGCGTAAACCGCCACCGCTTCGCCGCAGCCTTCGAACAGGCGGCGCGCGCGTTCGGCCAGCGGCAGGTAGGGACCGGCCGGTTCAACCGCGCCGATCAGGATGGCGGGCGCGTTGTCGAACGTGATCCGCGCACAGGCGCAGGTCAGCAGGCGGCCGAAACTCGCGCCAAATCCGCGCAGGCGTTCCAGCCGCGGCGTGCCGCCGGGCGGCAGGCTGGCCGCCACCCGCGCGACCTGTGCGGCGGCCGGGTGATCCCGCTCGAAGCTGCGGTCCCGGCTGCCCGCCGACGTTGCGGCTCCGAAAATCGCGGCGCCCCCCGGATTGGCCCAGAGCAGGCGTGTTCCGTCCACGCTCCACAGCCATGCCGGGAGCGCGCTGGTGGCGTGAACGGCCAGTTTCGGCTCGCCCAGGATCTCCCAGGGAAACGCGGGGTCACGCATGGATGGTCACTTCGGGATCCGGCTCCGGCCTGATGGCTGATGCATTTTATAGGATTGTTAATAGTATTGGTGCCGCACGGCGTCCATGCGCGGGCCTGTGGCGATGCCAATAAACCTTAATCTGCCGGGCTTTTTTCGAGGTGTCCTGCAACCGCTTCGCGGATGACATGTTGGAGTTGCGACGGCGGTTGGGAGCCGATCAGGGAGACGAGACCATGACGACCGATCCGATGAAGACTTTCGAGATTCCGGCCGATATGCGGAAATTCGCCGAGCAGAGCGTCGAACAGGCCCGCAAGGCCTTCGACGGCTTCATTTCGGCGGCCCACCATGCCGTCAGCGACATCGAAGGCCGCGCCACCGCCGCCCGCACCGGGGCGAAGGATGTGAGCGAAAAGGCCATGACCTTCGCCCAGCGCAATATCGTGACGTCGTTCGATTTCGCCCAGAAGCTGGTCCAGGCCAGGGACATGCAGGAAATCATGCGCCTGCAGAGCGAGTACATCCAGTCGCAGATGAAGGCGTTGAGCGATCAGGCCAAGGAACTGGGCGAGACGGCCTCGAAGGCCACGCAGGACACCGTCAAGCCGCAATAGTTTCTCTGCACGGCAGGCGCAGGGCGTTCTCCGGGCGGGCGCAAGATTATTGCGGCGCAATAATGTCTATTGCGCCGCACAATCAAAAATGTTAAGCAAGTCCACCGTCCGGATCGCCCCAAGATGGAGCCGGTCCGGCAGCCAAATACCGCCCAACCCGAAGGATTTGCGCCATGACTGAGGCCACCACGACCGTAAAGGCGAAGAAACCCGTCTCCAGCTTTGAGACCCCGAAGCTCGAAATGCCCAGCTTCGACATGCCGAAAATGGAAGTCCCGGCTGCGTTCCGTGAGTTCGCAGAAAAGGGCGTCTCCCAGGCCAAGGACAACTGGGAAAAGATGAAGGCGGCGACCGAAGAAGCCACCGACGTCCTGGAAACCAGCTACTCCACCGCCACCAAGGGCGCCGCCGATTACGGCCAGGCCGTGATCGACGCGACCCGCACCAACGTCAATTCGGCGTTCGATTTCTTCAGCGAGATCGTCACCGCCAAGTCGCTGTCGGAAATGGTCGAGCTGTCGACCACGCATGCCCGCAAGCAATTCGAGACCGCGACTGCGCAGGCCAAGGAGCTCACCGCTCTGGCCCAGAAGGTTGCCACCGAGACTGCCGAGCCGCTCAAGGCCGGCATGACCTCGGCCTTCAAGAAGGTCGCCTGAGCCTCACTCGCTCAAGACTTTTCGATCAGCATTTGGCCCGGGCCCTGTCCGGGCCTTTTGCTTTTGAGAGCGGTAGCCGCGCTTTGCGGGCCTCTGCCCAACTTGCCGGGCGTTGCTTGCCAAAACGGGTCTTTGCTCCTAGTTTCCGCCCGCTTTCCCATGTGCAGCTGTAGCTCAGTTGGTTAGAGCGCCGGTCTGTGGAACCGGAGGTCGGTGGTTCGAGCCCACCCAGCTGTACCAAATTCCCTTCCAAATATCCTCGTCGTAAGATGCCTTTCCGGGAGGAAACCGCGCGCAGTCGCGGAGGAAGGGCCTTGCGTGCTGGAATTCGGAATTTTCGACCATCTCGATGACAACGGCACGTCGCTCGCAACCTTGTTCGAGAACCGGCTGAAACTTGTCGAGCTGATCGAGCAGCAGGGTTTCTACGGCTATCATCTGGCGGAACATCATTCGACGCCGCTCGGCGTGGTGCCGTCGCCCAGCGTGTTCCTGGCCGCCGCCATCCAGCGCACCACCCGCATCCGGCTCGGGCCGCTGGTCTATGTGCTGCCGCTCTATCACCCGCTGCGGCTGTTCGAGGAAGTCTGCATGCTCGACCATCTGAGCAACGGCCGGCTGATGCTCGGTGTCGGGCGCGGCGGGGCCCTGCTCGAACACGAGCGGTATGGGGTCGAGCCGGCCACCGCCTCGGCCCGCTATCACGAGGCTTTCATCGTGATGATGCGCGCCTTCCAGGAAGACGTGCTCAATTTCGAAGGGCAATTCTTCAAATATCGCGACTATCTCGTGCAGGCGCGGCCGTTGCAGCAGCCGCATCCGCCGATCTGGTATGGCGCGCCGAACGCCGACGCGATCGTGTGGGGCATCTCGCGCGGCATCAATGTCGTCTCGCTCGGACCGGCCGCGCGCGCGAAGGAGATCGGCGACCGCTACCGCAAGGAATGGGCCGAACTCGGCCGCAAGGCCGCGGATCTGCCGCGTATCGGCATCACGCGCCACATCGTGGTGGCGGACAGCGACGCGGCGGCGGAGAGACTGGCGCAGCGCGCCTATGAGCCCTGGCGCATTGCGATGGAATATATCTGGAAACATGCCGGCGCCGATTTCACGCTGAAGGACATCTATCCGAGGAGCTTCGAGGAACTGGCGGCGATCGGGCATGGCGTGGCCGGCTCGCCGGCGACCGTGCATCGCTATCTCGAGACGCTCAAATCCGAAGCCGGAGTCAATTACGTGCTGGGACAGATGATTTTCGGCGACATGAGCTTCGATGAAGCCGCATCGTCGATACGGCTGTTCGGCCGCGACGTGATGCCGGCTTTTTCCAGAAGCGCCGAATTGGCTTCCTGAGGACACGTCACAACATGACCATGACTGCAAAAGCCGGCGCGGGCACGACCCGGCGTCTCGACCAGGCGTTGAAGAGCGGCCGCTTCGTCTTTACCGCCGAGATCACGCCGCCGGTGTCCTGCGACCGCAAGGATCTTCTGGCCAAGGCGCTGCCGCTGAAAGGACTGGCGGACGCGGTCAATGTCACCGACGGGGCGGGCGCGCGTCCGCATATGGATTCCGTGACGGCGGCGGCGATTCTGGTGGAGAACGGCATCGATCCCGTGCTGCAGCTGACCTGCCGCGACCGCAATCGCATCGCGCTGCAAAGCGCGCTGCTGGCGGCGGCGACGGTCGGCGTGCGCAACATGCTGGCGTTGCGCGGCGACAATCCCGAGGCGGGCGATCAGCCCGACGCCAAGCCGGTCTTCGATCTCGATGCGCGCAGCCTGCTGCAGACCGCGGCCCGCCTGCGCGACCAGGGCGAACTGCCTTCGGGGCGGAAAATTTCCGGCCATGCCGATTTCTTTCTCGGCGCCGCCGACATGCCGATCGATCCGCCGGCAGACTGGAAACCGGACGGCCTGAGCGCCAAGATCGCGGCCGGCGCGCAATTCGCGCAGACGCAGTTCTGCATGGATGCGCAGATCCTGCGCCGCTACATGGCGCGGCTCGCCGAGCACGGCATTCCCGAAAAGCTGTCCATGATCGTCGGCGTTGTGCCGCTGCGCTCCGCCAAGTCGGCGCGCTGGATCAGGGAGCATCTGTTCGGCTCCATCATTCCCGACGCGATGGTCGCGCGTATGGAACAGGCGGCCGATCCCGCCCGCGAGGGCAAGGCGATCCTGGTCGAGTATGTGCAGGAGGTCGCGTCCATCCCGGGGGTGGCCGGCGCGCATATCATGGCGCCCAACCATGACGAGGCGGTGCCGGAGGTGATCGCGGAGATCAGACGGCGGAGCGGGACCTAGATATCTGCTCGCGCGAGCAACGAGTCGCATCCTCGGTGCGAGAAAGACATGCTCAGAGCGAGGAAGGCATGTTCGCGGACCGAGGAATCGATGTTCTACGAGCATGACAAAGTGTGGATTCGCGCGCATTCCGCAGATCGCTAGGAATATGTTCCACGTGAAACAGGCGGCCCCGAATCCGCATTTCCCGCGTGAATCCAGACAATTATGCGGCTAGCGCAAGCGCCGCTTCGCCGCGCCCTTTTCGGCGAACAGCGTCTCCAGAAACACCGGTCCCGGATAGCCGTCCGGAACTTGCCCCGCTTTCCCCTGAATATCGCGAATGGCATCGCGCAATTCGAAATCGATCAGCCCCTCGAAATTGCTGACCTTGTAGCCGAGTTCGGCGATGCGCCGTTGCAGGCGCTGCCGCGCCTCGCGCGTCAATTGCAGGTCGTCGTCCGGCCAGCGTCCGGCAATGGCCGCGCCGCCGCGCATGCGGTCGGCGAGATGCCCGATCGCCAGCGCATAGACGTCGGAGGTGTTGTAGGTCTTCAACACGTTAAAATTCTCGGTCACCAGGAAGGCCGGTCCGCGCACGCCGCTGGGAAAGAACAGGATGCCGTCGCCTTGTGCGGGCATTGCCCGGCCATCGGCACGGCGAAGGCCGAGCGCGGCCCAATCCTGGAAACTTCCGCGGCTGCGGCGGAAATCGAACTGGCGCGGGATGATGACTTCGAAGCCCCAGGGCAGGCCGGTCTTCCAGCCATGTCCTTTCAGGTAATTGCCGATCGAGCCGAAGACATCCGGCACGTTGGTCCAGATGTCGCGCTTGCCGTCGCCGGAAAAATCCACCGCCCATTTCAGATAGCTGGAGGGAATGAATTGCGGCTGCCCCATCGCGCCGGCCCAGGAGCCGACCATGCGTTCGCGCGGCACGTCGCCCTGCTGCAGGATTAAAAGCGCGTCGATCAGTTCGCCCTGGAACAGATCGCCCTTGTAGCGGGCGAATGAGGTGCTCGCGAGCGAGCGGATCACGGATTTGCTGCCCGGATTGGCGCCGAAGCCGGTCTCAATGCCCCAGATCGCGACGATGATTTCCGCCTCCACGCCGAATCTCTTTTCGACGGCGGCGAGCGTGTCGCGCCAGTCCGACAGCCGCCGCATGCCGCCCTGCAGGCGCGATTGCGAGACCATGCCGCCGAGATAGGCGCCGACCGCGCGGCCATATTCCGGCTGACGCTTGGTGAGCGCCATTGTTTCGGTGTCGGGTTGCAGCCCGCGCAACGCGGTCTCGAATGTGTCGCGCGTGACACCGCGCGCCTGCGCCTTCGGCCAGAGCGATTCAAGAAAAGCGCCGAACTCGGCATGGATGGGTTGCGCGGCGACCGGAAAAAAAGTCGTCAGGAGAAACGAGCAGGACAGCGCGAGCGCGCCGGCGAGGCGGCGGTTACGTCTTTTTTCCGGTTCCAAGATAGGCCGCGACAACGCGTTCATCCTTCAACACTGACTCGGCCGGCCCGGAGGCCAGCGTGCGGCCATAATCGAGGACATGAATGCGGTCGGCAAGGTCGGCCACCATCTGCATATCATGCTCGATCCAGATCATGGCGATCTTCAACTCGTGTTTAATGCGCAGGATGAATCGCGCAAGGTCCTCGCGTTCCTCGCGGTTAAGCCCCGCTGATGGCTCATCAAGCAGCAATATGGCCGGTTCCAGCGCTAGGGCGCGGGCAAAGCCGATGATCTTCTGGGTGCCGAAGGGCAGGCCGCCGACCGGCGTGTGGCGATAGCGCTCCAGTTCCACGAAATCGATGATGCGCTCGACCGCCTCGCGCTGGCGCACTTCCTCGCGCTTGACCGACGGCAGGAACAGCATTTCCGCCAGCGGATTGGTGCGGATGCGGGCATGGCGGCCGGTGAGCAGATTTTCGATCACGGTCATGTGAGGAAACAGCTCGCCATGCTGGAAGGTGCGCGCCACGCCCAGCCGCGCGATCTGATGCGGCGCCTTGCCGCGGATGTCCTGTCCGCGAAAGCGGATCGCGCCGTCGCCGTGATAGATGCCGCTGATGCAGTTGAACACGCTGGTCTTGCCGGCGCCGTTCGGGCCGATCAGCGCCAGCAATTCCCCGGCCTCGACAGAGAACGAAACGCCATCGAGCACCACCAGTCCGCCGAAACGCAAGGTCAGCCGGTCGATCGCAAGCTCAGCCATACCACCTCCGGCTGCGGCGATATTGCTTCACGTCGCGGTAGTTCCGGCGGTCGCCCGACGACTGGCCGAGATAGAATTCCTGGATGTCGCCATGCGAGGTCAGGCGCTCGCGGTCGCCGTCCAGCACCACGCGGCCGTTTTCCAGCACATAGCCGTAATCGGCGATCTCCAGCGCCACCGCTGCGCTCTGCTCGACGATCACGATGGTGATTCCGAGTTCCTTGCGAATCTGCAGCAGCCGCTGCATCAGGTCCTCGACCACGACCGGTGCGAGCCCGAGCGACAATTCGTCGATCAGCAGCAATTCCGGCTTGCAGACGAGGCCGCTGGCCACCGCAAGCATCTGACGCTCGCCACCCGACAGCAATCCGCCGGTGCGGGTGCGCAGGTCGGCAAGACGCGGGAAGAAATGATAGATCAAGTCCTCGCGCTCGCGCCGCTCTGCATTGCTCATGGAGGGTGCGAAGGGGGCCGCGAGATTTTCCGCAACGGTGAGATTCGGAAAAACTTTTTCGCGTTCCGGCACCAGAACGATGCCCAGCCGCGTCACTTCGTTCGGCGGACGGTTCTCGATCCGCTGGCCCTTGAACGTCACCGCGCCTTCCGTCACGCGTGCATCGTCGATACCCAGAAAGCCGGAAATCGCCCGCAGCGTGGTCGACTTGCCGGCGCCGTTGGTGCCCAGAATGGCGACGATCTGGCCCGTCTGCACCGATAGCGAAATGCCCTGGATCGCCGTGATGGCGCGGTTGTAGACGACCTCGAGCTTGTCGACCGAGAGCAGGGGCGGCGTCATTTGCGCGCTCCCGCCACCGGCTTGTGCTTGAACGGCCAGAGCAGGAAATAGGTCTGGATGCGGCGCCAGATACCGACCAGCCCCTGCGGCTCGAATACGAGGAACAGGATCATCACCACGCCGAAGGCGGCGTAGTTCACCGCGAACAGCAGGCCGGCATAGCTCTGGGCATTGGGCAGTTTCATCAATGCTGCCTCGATCAGATAGGGAAACAGCGTTACGAATACCGCGCCGAGCAGCGCGCCAAGCAAAGAGCCCATGCCGCCGATGATGATCATTGCGACATACTGGATCGACAGGAACAGCGAGAAAGCCTCGACGGAGACAAAGCTGCGATAATAGGCGAACAGCGCGCCGGCAACCGCCGCCATCGCCGAGGAGATCACGAATGCGAGCAGCTTGTAGCCCGCGATGCTGATGCCGAGCGCTTCCGCCACCGTTTCATGCGAATGGATGGCGCGCCAGGCGCGGCCGGTGCGGCTCCGCAGAAGGTTCACGCAGATCAACAGGGTGCCGGCAGCGAAGGTGAGCAAGATGAAATACCAGATCTTGCCGCCATAAAGCCGGAAGCCCGCAATCACCGGTGCGTCGATGGTGATTCCGGTGGAGAAGCCGCGCTTGGTCTCATATTCGCCGCCGAGATAAACCACGATGAAATGCAGCGCCAGCGTGGACACGGCGAGATAAAGGCCGCGCAGGCGCAGCGACGGCAGCCCGAAGATCACGCCGAGCACCGCACCGGTCACCGCCGCCGCCGGAATGGTGAGGTAAATCGGCGCGTTGATCTCCTTGTAGAGAATCCCCGCCGTGAACGCGCCGGCCGCCAGCAGGCCGGCATGGCCGAGCGACACCTGCCCGGCATAGCCGGTGAGCAGCATCAGGGAAAGCGCGCCGATCGCCGCCAGAAACACCTGGTTGGCGAGATCGAGATAGAAGGCCGACGCGAAGTAAGGAAAGGCCAGCAGCAGGACGACAAAGACGAACAGGCTCGCGCGCTCCAGCCGCGTCTTGGTGAGCGCCATTTCCTGCGCATAGCCGGTGCGGAAATAGCCGCTGGCGCGAGGCATGCGATCAGACACGGTCGAGCTCCTCGCGGGTGCCGAACAGGCCCCATGGCCGCACGACCAGCATTGCGATCAGGATCAGGAAGGGAACGACGTCGGAGAGCAGGGGATCGATATATTGAATCGAGAGCACCTCGGCGGCGCCGATAATGAGCGCGCCGACAAGCGCGCCGGCGAGGCTGTCGAGTCCGCCCACCAGCGCCGCCGGAAATGCCTTCAGGCCGATGATCACCATGGTATTGGTGAGGCCAGAATCGAGCGAGATCAGCATGCCGGCGATCGAGCCGGTTAATGTCGACAGCCCCCAGGCCAGCGCATAGACCGCGTGCAGGTTGATGCCGCGCTGAGCCGCCAGAAGCGGATTCTGTCCGGCCGCGCGCATGCGCACGCCCCAGCGCCCGAACCGCAGAAAGAAGAACAGCGCGGCGTAGGTCAGCGCGGTGGCCAGCACCAGCAGGGCGGCAAAGGTCGAGATGCGCCCGCCGCCCGGCAATGCGATCGCCGGATTGGAAAAACCGAGCGCCTGTCCGGGATATTGCTGCTGTGCCGACCAGATCAGCACCATCAGGCCGCGCAGCAGGATTCCGAGCGCGACGGTGGTGAGAACGGCGGCGAGCGCCATCTCGCCGGTCATCTTGCGCATCAGGAACACATAGACCAGCACGCCGACCGTCAGGCTCAGCACCACGGCCGCGGCGATGGCGGCGGCGGGATGGCCGGAAAAACTCGAGGCGGTGGTGAGCAGCAGATAGGAGCCGAGCATCATCAACTCGCCATGCGCCAGATTGAGCACACGACTGACGCGATAGATCAGCACATAGCCACAGGCGATCAGCGCGTAGATCGACGACAGAACGATGATGTTGACGAAGAGCTGCACAATGATCCTATGTATGTCAGAGACATGCGCCCGGCTCGCAAGCCGGGCGCTGTGGTCTTGTTATTGGCTGTGACTTATTTCACGTCGTAGGAATACCAGTCCTTCACGACGGCGATCTTGGATCCGTCCCACTTGTAGATTCGGTAATATTGCTTGGTGCGGAAATGGTTGTCTTTGGTCCACTCGATCGGGCCGCCGCGCAGCCCCTTGAGATCGACCTTGAGGTTCGACATGGAGGCCTGGATTTTGGCAGCGGTTGCGGGCCAGCCGGCGCCTTTCAGCGCCGCCTCGATCACCATGCCCGCGATCCAGCCTTCGGTCATCTGCTCGGGCGGATATTTGCTGCCGGCTTTCTTGTTGGCTTCGGCGATCTCCTTCTGGATCGGCAGGTTATCCTCGAACAGCGCATTGGCGCCGATCACGAACAGCTTGGGATCCTTGATGCGCTTGAGCTCGCCTTCGGCTTCCAGATGAGCCCAAGTGATGAAGTCACCCTTCCAGTCGAGGCGACGCAGCGCTTCGAAGGTGCGCACCTGTGTCACCCATGGCGCCCAGGAGAACACCCAGTTGGCGCCGGCGTCCTTCAGCTTCGTCGCGAAGGGCGTGTAGTCGGCCGTCGGCGGCGGGATCACTTCGATCGGCAACGCGGCCATGGCGAGCAGCGCCGCCTGCTTGGCGGCGAATTCCATCTCGCCGCGTGACAACGGGATCGCCATCGCCGAGAATCCGATCTTCACCTGTTCCTTGGCGGTCTCTTTGACGAAGGCGAGAGCGGCACGGCTGTCATAGGTCGAGGCAAAGGCGGTGGTGCAGAACTGGCCTTCATTGGCCGGCGGATAGACGTCGCGCGGGCAGACCGAACTTGCGAACAGCAGAGGCACGCCGGCATTCTTGGCTTCCGCCACAACCGGTGCATAGGTCGAGGACAGGCTGGCATTGATCAACAGGACCGCGTTGTCCTGCGTCAGCAGCTTCTTGGCATTGGCGGCGGCCTTTGAGGGTTCCGCCGAGTCGTCGGCGATGACCAAATTGACCTTCTTGCCGTTGATGCCGCCGCGTGCGTTCACGCCGTCGAGATAGATGCGCAAGGCATCCATCGCCGGCGCGTAGGTCGAAGCGGGCGGGCCGGTGAGTGCGGCGGTGATACCGACCACATAGGCATCCTGTGCAGAAGCGGAGCCTGAAATTCCGGCCGCGAGCGCCGCGGCGACGACGATTGATGGACGCATGAGCTTCCTCCCTTGAGATATTATTTTTCGGTCAGGCAACGTGTTCAGGCCCGCAAGGCATCTCCCACTTCACCGGCGAGCAGTCGGCTTTCACTGTCGTCGTACATCTCCTCAACGAGCGGCTTGAACCGCTCGTACATCTGGTTCCGCTTGACCTTACGGGTGGGCGTTACCGGTTCGCCTTCCTCTTCCGGGTCGAGCGCCTTTGGCAGGATGCGGAACACCTTGATCTGCTCGACGCGGGCAAGATCGGCGTTGGTCCGGTCGACTTCGGCGCGGATCAGCTTCTGAACGTCGGCATTCTGAGCGAGGCTGGTGAAGCCGGTATAGGAGACGTCACGGCTGCGGGCCCAGTCCGCCACAGTGTCGAAATCGATTTCGATCAGCGCGGTGAGATACTTACGGGCATGCCCGAACACGATCGCTTCGGCGATATAGGGGCTGGCACGCAGGCTGCTCTCGATCGCTGACGGCGAAAGCGTCTTGCCGCCGGCGGTGACGATGAAATCGCGGGCGCGGTCGATCAGCTTCAATGACCCGTTGGTCCATTCGCCGATGTCGCCGGTATGCCAGAAGCCGCCTTCGGCCCGCAATTCCTGCGTCGCCTGCGCGTTGTTCCAGTAGCCGTCGAACAGGTCTTCGCTTTTTACCAGCACTTCGCCGTCGTCACCGAGCTTGACCTCCCAGCCATCCGGCACGGTGCCGACATTGCCGGGCTGCGGAAACGGGCCCCGCTGGCCGGCCACGATGCCGCCGGCGCCTTCGGTCTGGCCGTACATCTCCACGACATTGATGCCGTACATGTGCCAGAGCGCCATGGTTTCGGCCGGCAGGGGGGCGCCGCCCGAGACCACCAGCTCCAGCTTGTCGAAGCCGAGCTTGTTCAGTATCGGACGGAAGATCGCGGCATGAAAAGTGCGGTAGACCGCCTCCTGCGCCGGATTGTTGCTGCCGGTCCAACGCCGCCGCGCATGCGCGCGCGCAAAGCGCATCGCGAAATCGTAGCTGACCCGCTTGGCCTTCGATGAATTCATGATACCGACCAGGATCTGCGACGCAAATTTCTGCAGATAGCGCGGCACGGTGAAGATCACCGTCGGCGCCACCTCGAAGAATGTCGTCGGCAGGTCTTCCGGGTCTTCGCCGAAATGCGGCACCAGTCGCGTGAACAGCGGGAGTGTCGAGGCTACATCGCGGCCGAGTACGTGACACAAAGGCAGATAGATCACGGTACGGTGATCTTTCTCATACAGGGTCGGATAATGGTCGGAGACCGTCGCCGTGGCGGCGAGATGCCGGCCGTGCGAGACCAGTGCGCCCTTCGGGTTACCTGTCGTTCCGGAGGTATAGACGATGAAGGCCGGGTCTTCCGGTTTGACGCGCGCCGCCTGTGCCTCCAGCCAGTCGAGATCGGCGTCGGCGGCCTCCACGATCGCCGTGTAGCTTTTCAGCTTGGGATGATCGTATTCGAACATCGCCGAATCGTCGATGACGACGATGGCCCGCACCTGCGGGAGCCGGTTGATCAGCGGCAGGATCTTGTCGACATATTCCTGATCCTCCGCGATGAAGATCGACGCGCCGCCGTCCTGCAATTGATACTCGACTTCGGTCGGCGCCGCGGTCGGATAGATTCCGTACACGATCGCGCCGAGCGATTGCGCGGCGAAGTCGCAGATCAGCCATTCCTCGCAGACGTCACCCATGATGGCGACACGCTCGCCCGGCTTCAGTCCAAGCGCGGAGAAAGCTTTCGCCGTGCGCGCCACCAGACGCGCATAGTCGCGCCAAGTGCGCTCGCGATAGACGCCGAGATGTTTGGAGCGGAAGGCGACGCGACCGGGAACGCTGCGCGCACGCGCGCAGAGCAGCGCGGGCGCTGTCGTGCGGCGCAAGGCGTCTCGAGTGACCGTTATCGTGTCGGCCATCACGTTGCCCGTTCCAAGCGTTTCCTCTGGCGCGACTATAGCGGGGCCACGGGAAAAATTCTATAGCTTCATCGAATTTTCGTGCGGCCTGTCACCGCACGCGCGCCCCGCGCCCGGCCTTTCCCGACAACCCGTGCAGCGTCAGCGAGACGAATTCGCCGCCGATCCGCTCGATCGAGGCCTTCTCATTGCCGTACCAACTCGCCACCGCATTTGCCATGCCGAGCAGTGCAAGCGTTGTCAGCCGGGGGTCCTGATCGGTTCGGAAATCGCCGGTCTTCATGCCTTCGCGGATCACGGCTTCGAAGATTTTCTCGATCTGGCGCGACCATTTGCCCACACGGCGCCGGCTTTCGTTGGGCAAGAACTGCCGCTGCGTCAGAAACACCTTGACGAAGTCGCCACGGTCGAGAATCGGCGAAATATGCGATCGGATCAGACCCGCCAGCTTCTCCGGCGGCGTTCCGGGGCCGGTGGCGATCGCCTGCGCGGCCTTGAAAAAATCCTCGACCCCGCGCGTGCAGACGATTTCGAGCGCAACCTCCTTGGACGGGAAATAATAATACAGGCTGGCCTGCCGGATGTTCAGAACGTCCGCGATATCCTGCGTGGTGGCGCCGTGATAGCCGCGCTCGGCGAAAACCCGCGCGGCGGCGTCGATGATTTCGGGCGAGCGCCGATGTGTATTGCGCTTGCGAGATGAGGGCTCGTCGGACGCCACGGCGTTTTTGGCCAGTTCGCGCCGGCTGTTGCGAATAGCGCTTGCGCGGACGGGGGAGGACGATCTAGATTTCATCTATAGGCCTATAGAAAAATGGCATGCGACTGCAATTCCGGGAGAACACCCATGGCCCTCACTGCCTCCGGCCGTCCGCCGTTTCGCGCCGATCATGTCGGCAGTCTCCTGCGTCCGCCGGTCTTGCGGCAGGCCTTCCGCGATCACCTCGCCAAGCGCATCGATGACGCGCATTTTGCACAGATTCAGGACCAGTGCATCCGCGACGTGGTGAAATTGCAGGAGGAGGCAGGCCTGAAGGTTGTTACCGACGGCGAATTCCGGCGCGGATCTTACTGGAGCCGGTTTGTCGAAGGGGTCGAGGGTTTTACGATCAAGCCCGCAGTCTTCAAGTTTCGCGACGATGCTGGCCACGAGGTCGAGTTCACCGCGCCCTATGCCGCGGGCAAATTGCGGCGCGTCAAGCCGCTGGCGCTCGACGAGTTCAACTTTGTCAGGGGACTGACCAAGACGACCCCGAAGATCACGTTGCCGTCACCGTCAACCATGCATTTCTACCGCTGCACGGATTTCGCCGACAAGGGCGTCTATACGAATGTCGAAACGTTCTTTGCCGATCTGGCGCGCGTGTTTCAGGAAGAGATCGCCGATCTGGTTAAGGCCGGCTGCCGCTACATCCAGCTTGACGAAGTGGCGATCGCGTTGCTGTGCGACCCGGCCATCCGCAAGAAGGTGGAGGATGCCGGGCAGAAGCCGGACCATCTGGTCGATCTCTATATCCAGAGCCTGAACGATGCGGTCGCGGGCGCGCCATCCGACGTCGTGTTCGGCGTTCATATGTGCCGGGGCAATTTCAAGGGACATTACCTGGCGTCCGGCGGCTATGAATCGGTCGCCGAGCGCTTTTTCACCAACACCAGAGTCAATCATTTCCTGCTGGAATACGACACCGAGCGCGCGGGCGACTTTGCGCCGCTGCGCTTCGTGAAAAATAAAGGTGTAGTGCTGGGGTTGGTCAGCAGCAAGGTGCCCGCACTGGAATCGCTGGATGTTCTCAAGCGTCGGACGGAGGAAGCCACGCAATATCTCGATCTCGATTATCTGGCGATCAGCCCGCAATGCGGCTTCGCGTCGACGGTGGCCGGCAATCCGGTCACTGAGGACGTTGAGCGCCGAAAACTCAAACTGTGCGTCGAGGCGGCGAAGGCAATCTGGGGCTGACGCCGCTTTCAATCATGGGGCCCTGGTCGCGGCTGCTGCGGGATCGGAACGGGCGGCGCAACAAAAAGGGCGCCCCTCACGGAGCGCCCTTCGGAAATTATCGTCTGGATGCGTCAGGCCGCCTTTTGCGCCGCTGCCGCCTTAGCCAGCACGAAGTCGTATTTCACTTCGTAGAAGGGCGTATCGACCATGTCGCCGTTCGGTGCCTTGCCGGCCGGCTTCTTCACAAAATCGGTGATCAGTGCTTCCTTCACGCCGAACACCACGTCCGTGTCGATAAAGTCGCTGCCCTTCTGGAACAGATGCGTGGTGACGCTCTTGTAGCCGGGCGCGGCGATGTGGAAATGGATGTGCGCGGGCCGCATGTGGCTGATCTTGGTCTTGCCCATCAATTCACCAATCGGACCGTCCATTGGAATCGTGTAGCCGATCGGCGCCACGGTCCGCACCGAATAGGTGCCGTCCGGGTTCGAGTGATAAATGCCGCGCATGTAGCCCTCGGCGCCTTCGATCTGCGCCTCATAAAGGCCTTCGCCGTCGGTCTGCCACATGTCTAGCATGGCTCCGGCGATCGGCTTGCCGTCGAGATCGGTGATCTTGCCGGTGACGAAGCACGGAATGCCTGGCGCGCCCTCGGCCATGTTGCCGCCATTGGAAATTTCCGGCGAGTCCACGATATGGAACGGGCCTTCGACCGTCGAAGGCGTGGCCTTGCCGGGTGCGCGGTTATTGATCGAGTCCACCAGCATGCTGATGCCGAGCACGTCGGAAGCGAGGATGAATTCTTGCCGCTTGCCGGTGCTCATATGGCCGATACGGGTCAGCCAATCGATGGCGGCGAACCATTCCTGCTGGGTGGGCTCGACCTCGCGTACAAAGCCATGCAGGTGCTTGACCGCCGACATCATGATCTGGCGCAGACGCGGATCCGGAATGTTGCCCCAGCGCTCGACGGCCAGATCGGTCAGGTTTTCCTCGGTAACGTACGTCATTGTTTTCTCCCAAATTCCTTGCGCGCGTGCAGCGCAGCATTAGTCAGCGCCAGTCTGGAGCGACTTTAACCGGTGGCGGCGGTCAGGGGTCAATAGCA
Source organism: Pseudorhodoplanes sp. (assembly GCA_022843165.1). Classification (GTDB taxonomy): domain Bacteria; phylum Pseudomonadota; class Alphaproteobacteria; order Rhizobiales; family Xanthobacteraceae; genus Pseudorhodoplanes. Next base: position 62,872 of record JALHOD010000002.1, on the reverse strand, counting down.
CAGCTTGTCCCGCTGCATAAACTGCAGAAATCGGCCCACACTGTAGTGGGTCCGTCTATCCCCGCAGCCATGCCCCGGGACCGGGCGCTTGGCCTGGGTTCGTATCGAATGGCCGCCAAGCATCTGCGCCGACTTTGACCGGTGCTGTGGCGAACGGAATTTCGTTATGGCAGCCGGATTGCGTTGGACGCAAAAAATGCCACACTGGTTGAGACGGGCGCGCGCCCATCGTCGTTCCAGCGGACCGTGGCGACGGCTTTGGAGAATGACCGCCCGCATCAGGGAGGACTTCCTATGACCCACCGTTTTTCGGCCGGGCGGACAACGCTGCTTGCAGGGGCTGTCGGATCGTTGATTTTGGCTTCTTCGGCCGTTTTCGCCCAACAGCCGCCCGGACTGAGCCCGCTCGACAAATCCAATCCCAAGGCCAGCAAGCAGGACGGTAATCTCAAACCGCATGCGACGCCGTCGCTGGCGACGCCGGCCGAGAAGATCCCGATCGACAAGTTGAAGCTGCCGGCCGGTTTCAAGGCCGAGATCTGGTCGCATGGTCATCCCGGGGGCCGCACCATGGTGATGGGGCCGAAAGGAACCGTTTTCATGGGATCCCGCATCATCGGCCGCGTCTATGCGATCACCGACAAGAACGGCAAGCGCGAGGTCAAGATCATTGCGCAGGGCCTGACGCAGCCGAACGGTCTCGCCATAGGCAAGGACGGCGCGCTCTACGTGCTCGCGATCAACCGGGTGCTGCGTTACGACAACATCGAGGACAAGCTGGACAATCCAGGCGATCCGGTCGAACTGACCAAGGAATTCAACCTGCCGCCGGAAATTCATCACAACTGGAAATATGCGGACTTCGGTCCGGATGGAAAGCTCTACATCCAGGTCGGCGCCAATTGTAACATCTGCGAGATCAATCCCGGTGTGCACGGACAGATCCGCCGCTACAACGCGGATGGCTCGGGCATGGAGATCGTCGCGCGCGGTGTGCGCAACACCGTCGGCTTCGACTGGCACCCCGTGACCAAAGAATTGTGGTTCACCGACAATGGCCGCGACTGGGCCGGCGATGCTGGACCGGAAGATGAACTCAATCGCGTCGCCAAGGGTCAGGAAGGCGCGAATTACGGCTTCCCCTATTGCCACGCAAACGGCATTCCCGATCCTGATGTGAAGAGGCCGAGTCCATGTGCCGGCGTGGTGATGCCGGCGGCACTCACCGGACCGCATTCCGCGGGCATGGGCATCAAGTTCTATACCGGCGAGATGTTCCCGAAGGCCTATCAGAACGTCGCCTTCATCGCGCGGCGCGGGTCATGGAACAAGGCTGACAAGTACGGCTATGACGTCGTGCTGGCCAGAACGTCGGACGGAAAGGCCAAGATCGAGCCTTTCCTCACCGGCTTGCTCGATCAGAAGAAGAATGAGTTCTACGGCCGTCCCACTTATCTCTTGCAGATGAAGGACGGTTCGATGCTCGTCTCCGACGAGCAGAACGGCGCCATCTACCGCATCTCCTATTCCGGAAAGAAATAGGGACCGCGCCGGACGAATGAATGGACTGAAGCGACAATGGCGGCCGTCGGCTGTGGGGTTGGCGGCCGTCCTGATTCTCAGCAGCGCGGCCGTTGCGCAGAATCTTCCGCTGACCGAACGTATCCAGCAATGCGGTGGCTGCCACGGCGAAGACGGCAATTCGCAGATCGAGAAGGTTCCTTCGCTTGCCGGCCAGCCGGAATTTTTCACCATCAACCAGCTGGTATTGATGCGCGAAGGCGTGCGCCGGATCGAGGCGATGATGCCGTTCGTCAATGATCTAAAGGACGAGGATATCCTGGCGCTGGCCAAGCACTTCGCCTCACTGCCGCCCAAGCGCAGCGAAGAGGCGGTCGATCCTGCTCTGGTCAATCGCGGCGCCGAGATTGCCGAGGCGCGGCGGTGCGCGTCCTGCCATTTGCCGTCGCTGGCCGGACAGGAGCAGATGCCGCGGCTTGCAAAGCAGCGCATCGACTACATGATCTATGCGCTAAAATCCTATCTCACCGACAGCCGCACCGGGGCCGATACTGCCATGACCGCGGCCATACTTGGTGCATCGGATGCGGATATCGCGGCACTGGCCCATTACGCCGCGTCGCGCTGAGCAATTTTATTCTCCGGCTTCCGCCGCGGCCAATTTCGCGCGCCAGTCGCGCCGCGCGATGACCGCGCCGTAGATCGCCAGCCCCAGCAGGACGACGCAGATCAGCAACAGGACGAGAGCAATCGGTCGCTGCAGGAAGATATGCCAGTTGCCGCCCGACATGATCAGCGATTGCCGCAGACTCATTTCGAAGATTGGCGCGATCACGAGACCCAGTACCAGCGGCGCGGGATCGAAGTTGAACTTCTTCAGACCATATCCGACCACCCCCATGATCAGCATGATCCAGACATCCACGATGGAATTGTTCACCTGATAGACGCCGATCACGCAGAACATGATGATCATCGGATAGAGATAGGCATAGGGAATGCGCAAGACGCTCACAAAGGCGCCGACCAGCGGTAGGTTGAGCGCCAGCAGCATCAGGTTGCCGACATACATCGAGGCAACGAAGCCCCAGAACAGTTTGGGATGATCGTTGACCAGCGTCGGTCCGGGCGGAATGCCGTGGATCAGAAGGGCGGCCATCAGCACCGCGATCACTGGACCGGTCGGAATGCCGAGCGCCAGCATCGGCACGAAGGCGCCGGTCGAGGCGGAATTGTTGGCGGATTCCGGTCCGGCCACGCCCGCCACCGCGCCCTTGCCGAATTCCTCCGGATGTTTCGAGAGCCTCCGCTCCAACGCATAGGAGACGAAGCTGGAGATGATATGGGCCGATCCTGGAATGATGCCGATGAAGAAACCCAGCACCGATCCGCGCGCGATCGGCCATGTCGATTGTCGCCATTCTGTGCGCGTCGGCAGCAATTCGCGCAGCTTCGGGCTCACCACATTGGTCTTCACGTTGCGGCTGGGAGTCGACAGGATTTCTCCCAGTCCAAACAATCCGACCGCCACCGGCACGATGCCGATACCGTCGCCGAGCTCCGGGATGTCGAAGCTGAAACGGAAATGTCCGCTCATCACGTCGATGCCGATTGTGCCGAGCATCAGGCCGAACGCGGCCATCAACAAGGTGCGCGGCAGCGACGATGTCGACATATAGGCGAGGAAGATCAGGCCCAGCACCAGCAGCGCGGTATATTCCGGCGGTCCAAACCGCAGCGCGAAATTGGCCAGCGGCGGAGCGATCAGGGTCAGCATGATCACGCCGAAAGTGCCGGCAATGAAAGAGCCCACCGCGGCGATGCAGAGCGCGGCGCCGGCGCGACCCTTGCGAGCCATGGCGTTGCCGTCGATGCAGGTCATGACGGAGGCGGCTTCGCCCGGAATTCGCAGCAGGATGGAAGTGGTGGAGCCGCCATATTGCGAGCCGTAATAGATGCCGGCCAGCATCACGATCGCTTTAGTGGGGTCGAGTCCAAATGTCAGCGGCAACAGGATGCTGACACCCGCAAGCGGTCCGATGCCGGGCAGCATGCCCACCAGAGTTCCGACCAGGCAGCCGACAAACGCGTAGAACAGAACGTCAGGCCGCAGCGCGACTGAAAATCCGAGCAACAGGCTGTCCAGGACTTCCATGCGCGGTCAGAACCACAATAGGCCGCGTTCGAGCGGCGCCTTGAGCGCAATTGCGAACAGCCAATAGGCGAAAAGGGTGAGGGCTGCGGCATAGGCCGCGGAGCCGACGATGTTCTTGCGCTCCACCAACACAAGCAATGTGAAGATCAGGAGCGACATGGTGATCAGGAAGCCGAGCGTAGTGTAAAGCGACACTGCGGCAGCGGTAATGCCGGTTACCAACGCGGCATGGATCCAGTCGCTCCATGGCAGTTGCGATAGCTTCTCGCTGGCGGCGCCGGTCGCCACGATGATGACGGCAAACAGGATCAGCAGCCCGGCCGTGAGCTTGGGCAACATGCCGGCACCCGGCGCCGACAGTCGTCCAAACGGCAGATTCCAGCCGAGGATGAAGACGGCAATGCCGAGGGCAATGAACACGCCCCCGGCAATGTGATCCGCCCGCAATATCGCGGCCGATTTTCCGGGCCCTGACACCGTTATCCCTCGACCTTTCCGATCGACTGCACGGCGGATTCAACCCGTTTGGCGTCGGCGTCCCAGAACGCCTTGAATTCAGGCTGGTCCTGGTAGGCGACGTCCTGACCCAGATTTTTCATCGCCGCGACGAATTGTTCCGCCGAGGCCGCCTTCTTGGAGGCGTCCCGCCAGAATGCGACGACATTGTCCGGGGTGCCTTTTGGCGCAAACAGCCCGACCCAGAGATAGAACTCGATATTGTAGCCGAGTTCTTTCAGCGTGGGGACATCGGGCACCGCTGGTGCGCGCTTGTCGCCGAAACAGGCGAGCGGTCGCAGCTTGCCGGCCTTCATCTGAGCGCTGGCCGCGGCGATCGAGGAGACAAGCACCTGCGAATTGTTGCCGAGGATCGCCGTCAAGGCCGGTCCGCCGCCATTTGTTGGCAGATGCTTCATCTGGATGCCGGCGGCCTTGTTGAACAGCGCGATCGGAAGATGTAGGGCGCCGTAAAGTCCCGACGAACTGAAAATCAGCTTGTCAGGATTTTTCTTTGCGTCGTCGATCAGATCCTTGAGTGACTTGTAGGGCTGCTGGTCATTGACTACCAGCACCATTGGGTCGGCGATGAAACGTGCGATTGGAATGAAGGCGTCGCGAGTAAATTTCGGCTGCCGGCCGAACAGCTTGTCGACTTCGGCAAAGCCCGAAATCGAGACGATGTGCATCAGCATCGTATAGCCGTCCGGCTTGGCATTGGCGGCAAACTGCGCACCAACCGCGCCAGCGGCGCCGGCTTTTGTTTCGATCACGGCCGGTTGCTTGATGATCGGTTCCAGAACCGACGCGAGCGGGCGGGCGACGACGTCCACCGCGCCGCCGGGCGGGAACGGATTGATCAAGGTGACGGGACGCGACGGATAGGCGTCCTGTCCGAATGAAGGCTGAACTGTCAGTGTTGCGGCGGCCGCGGCGGACCCCGCGACGAATTGGCGTCTGTCCATGAGCTGCTCTCCCTTGAAAGAGGCGGTCATTCATGTGACCGCCATTTTTATGGTGGGAAGCCTAACCGCTCGACATGGAGGCGTCGAGCATCAATCGAGGATCGCCACGGCGCGGGTCCAGCCGGCGGAACCGCCGCGCACCTTCACCGGAAAGCAGCTGATGGTGAAACCAGTGGCGGGAAGCTGCTCGAGATTGTGCAGCTTCTCGATGTGACAATAGCCGATCTCGCGCCCGGCCTTGTGGCCTTCCCAGATCAGGCTCTTGTCGCCGGTGGCAGCGTATTTCTCCTTGGTATGGACAAACGGCGCGTCCCAGCTCCAGCCGTCCGTCCCGGTCACGCGCACGCCGCGCTCCAGCAGATAGAGCGTGGCCTCACGGCCCATGCCGCACCCGCGAGACACGTAGTCCGGTTGGCCGTAGGCGGCGCCCGCCGCGGTGTTTACCACCACGATTTCAAATGGTGAAAGTTTATGGCCGATGCGTTTGAGTTCGGCTTCGACATCTGCGGCGGTCACCACATAGCCATCCGGAAAATGCCGAAAATCGAGCTTAACGCCGGGACTGAGGCACCATTCCAGCGGAACCTCGTCGATGGTGATGGCGCGCTGGCCGCCGTTCATGGTGGAGGCAAAATGCCACGGCGCATCGAGATGCGTTGTGCAATGAGTAGACAGGCGAATCCATTCGAACGCCCAGCCTTCGCCGTCCGGCAGGTCTTGTTCCCGGAGGCCCGGAAAGAACTTCAACAGGTCAGGTGCGGTCTGGCGATGATCCAGATATTCGATACTTGGACCGTAACCCGGCGGATCGGCGAAGACCGTATTTTCGAGCGGAACAGAGATGTCGATGAGCTTGCGCGGCATGAAGTTCCCCGGATGGCGATTCGGACGGCGCGTAACATCGATATGTGACCGTCCGCACTATGCTAATATTGACCGCATTGCCGTCGATTGCCTATCTGTCAGTCGAAAATGTGAGGTTGATAGATGGCACAGATCGTCGGCGCCTTCGCTGCCCCGCACACGCCGTTCTTTCCCTGGCGCGTGGAAACCGAGGGGTCGGATTGCCAGACCGCGCGGCTTTTTGCCGAGATCAAGAAGCGGTTCGATGCGGCACGGCCGGATCTCGTCGTCATTTTCGACACCGATCATCTCAATACATTCTTTTTCGACAATCTGCCGATCTTTGCGGTCGGCGTGACCGATCATTTCACCGGCCCGAATGACGAGCCGCGCGGCGGCATGAAGGTCCATACCATTCCGTCACATGCCGGGCTTGCGGCGCATATCCGCCGCCAGGGCGTCGATGCCGGCTTCGATCTGGCGCTGGTACAGGATTTCTCCGTCGATCATTCGGTCGCGGTGCCGCTCTATTTCCTGACGCCGGATTTCAGAATGCCGACCATCCCGATTTTTATCAGCGGCCATGTTCCGCCGCTGCCCTCGGCCCGACGCTGTTTCGAACTGGGCCGGCAAGTGCGGCTGTCCATCGAGTCTTGGAAAGAGCCCTTGCGGGTTGCCATTGTTGGAACGGGGAGCTTTTCCCTCGAAGTTTGGGGGCCGAAAATCAAGCGCGGCACCTCCGACGGCGTGCCGGCGCCGGAATGGGTCACGCAAGTCTGCCGCTATCTGGAAAACGACCAGATCGACGCCCTGATCGAGGCGGCCACGGAAAAGCGCATGCTGGCGGCAGGCAGCGCCGGCGGCGAATTGCTCAACGTGATCGCCATGCTCGGCACCATCGACAACAAGGTGCCCGAATTTATCGCGCCGGAAATGGCGCATGGTCACGCTTACGGCGCGTGGAAGGGGAATTGAGCATGTCGGTCTACGCTCTCAATTATCTGTTCCGCGAAACCCTGCGGGATCATGCCTTTCGCGCGCAGATGAAAAGCGACCCGGCCGCTGCTGTCGCCAAATACAACCTGACCGAGGATGAGCGGAGCGCGCTATTGTCCGCCGATATCGGCAGGCTCTATGATATGGGGGTGAACGCGTTCCTGATGGGTTATCTGTGCCGGTTCGAATTGCTGGGCCTGACGCCGGAAATCTATTACGATCGCATTCATACTTCGAAACGCACAGCCGCCAGCAAGTAGGCGCCTGGCGCAATTCCCCACCGAGCCGGAGTGAGCGATGCCTGCCTATTGGGTTGCACGGTCGAAGATCAACGATCCTGTCGAATACAAGAAATATACCGACCGTGTGCCGGAGATCATCGCCAAATTCGGCGGCAAGGTGCTCGCCCGCGGCGGCAAGTTCCAGATCATGGAAGGTCCGGACAAGTTCCATCGTTTCGTGGTGATCGAGTTTCCGACCTTCGAGCAGGGCGTGGCCTGCTTCACCTCTGCCGAATACGACGAAGCCGCCGCCTTTCGCCGCAGCGGGGCGGGCGAGGTCGAGACCATCATGGTCGAGGGCGGGGAAGCGACGCCGCGATAGCGGCGTCACAGCCCGAGATAGAATTTCCGGATCAGGTCGTTGTTGTTGAGTTCGTCCGCGGACTTGCCGCTGAAGGCGATTTCGCCATGCACGATCACATAGCCTGAATCGGCGATGCGTATGGCCTGCGTAAAGTTCTGCTCCGCCATCAGGACTGTAAGCTGATACTTCTTTTTCAGGTCACTGATCGCGTCGATGGTGCGGCCGACCAGCAGCGGCGACAGCCCGACCGAGGGCTCGTCCACCAGCAGAATTTTCGGCGCCAGCATCAGCGCGCGCGCCAACGCCAGCATCTGCTGTTCGCCGCCCGACATCGAGCCGGCGAGTTGCTTGCGGCGCTCCGCCAGGCGCGGAAAAGTCTCGAAGCAGAAATCGAGATTGGACTTCATCTGCTGACGGGCGGTCTTGCGAAACGCCCCGAGTGCCAGATTTTCCTCGACCGTCAACTTCGGGAACAGGCGGCGGCCCTCCGGCACCAGCGCGATGCCAAGATCCACGATTTCTTCCGTGGTCATGCCGATCAGGTCGTGCTTGTGGCCGTCGATGTCGGCGATGATGCGTCCCTCGGTCGGACGGCAAATGCCCATGATGCACTTGATCAGGGTGCTCTTGCCATTGCCGTTGGTGCCGAGCAGCACGACGGTCTGGCCGGAGCCGACATCCATCGAGACATTCTCGATGACGCGCACGGCGCCGTAGCCGGCGTGGATATTCTCGATGGTGAGGCTGTTACCCAAGATACGCCCTCTCGACCTCGGGATCGCGGATAACGTCGTCCGGATTGCCGTCGGCGATCTTCTTGCCGGACACCAGCACCACCAGACGCTGCGAGAAACTCATCACCGCCGACATGATGTGCTCGATCAGGATGATTGTGATTCCGCGCTCGTTGAGCCGAATCAGCAGCGCGACGATGTCCTTGACCTCGGATTGCGACAGTCCGGCCATCGACTCGTCGGCGATTAGCAGTTTTGGATCGGCGGCCATGGCGCGCGCCAGTTCCAGCTTGCGCATCTCCACTTGAGTGAGATCGCGCGGCATTTTGCGCGCCTTGTGTTCCAGCGACACCAGACGCAGAAATTCGTGGCAGCGGTCCTCGATCTCGCTTTCGGATAGCGACGTGTCGGGGCGCGCGTTCACGGTATAGAGCAGGGGGACGCGGAGATTTTCCGCCACCGTCAGGGTGTGGAAAGGGCGCGGCAGCTGGAAGCTGCGGGCCATGCCGAGATGGGTGCGTTGATGCGCCAGAAGTCCGTTCACCGGCGTGCCGTTGAAACGCACGGCGCCGGTTTCATTGTGCAGGGTGCCACACAGGCAATTGACCAGCGTGCTTTTGCCCGAGCCGTTGGGGCCGATCAGACCTAGCCGCTCGCCATTGGCGACGTCCAGGTTGATGCCGTCGAGCGCGACAAAGCCGCCGAAGCGCTTGCCGAGATTTTCCACCTGCAGGAGCGGATCGGTCATGTGGCCTCCGCCTTGCTGTTCTCGCGGGCTGGGGCTTCTTTGCGCGGGAAATAATCCTGCCACAGTCCGATAATGCCGTTCGGCGCAATGATGACGAAGAATACCAGCAGCAGGCCGACGATCAGGAGGCTGACGGCCGAAGATATCGTTACGGAAGCGACCTGCTGCAGGGTCCCCAGCAGAATGGCGCCGAGCAGCGGCCCGACCCAGCTGGTGGTGCCGCCGATCATCGGCATGGCGATCGCATTCACCGCGTAAGCCAGTCCGAAGGCGGACGAGGGTTCGAGATAGCCGATATAGAACGGGAAGGGTGCCCCCGCCATGCCCATGAACGCGCCGCTCAGGGTGGTTGCGATGAGTTTCAGCCGCAAGGTCGGGACGCCGGTGGCCTCGGCCGCCAGTTCGTCGTCGCGGATGGTGGCGAAGCCATAGCCGAGCTGCGAGCGCTCGATGCTGCGCGCCACGGTAATCGCGATGACTGCGAGCAGCAGCATGATGATAAAGAGATATTCGATATAGTTGATGTCGAAATACGGCGTGGTGTTTGGGCGGATGATATAGGCGCCGCGCGACCCGCCGACATAGTCCCAGTTCACGATCAGGGTCTGCAACACCACGGCGAGCGCCAGCGTGGCAATGGCAAAAAACACCCCGCGCAGGCGCAAGGTCAGATAACCGGTGCCGAGACCCACAAGTCCGGCAATCGCGCCGCCGATCACGATCATCACCGGTATCGACAACGGGAAAATGAACTCCACTACGGAGTTCAGCGTCTCCGGCAGATATCTCGCGCTGAGCTGCGGAAATTTGTGCAGTGCCACGGTCGAATAAGCGCCGATGGCGAAGAAGGCCGCCGAGCCGAAATTCACATAGCCGCAATAACCGCCGAGAATATTCCAAGCGGTGGCGAGCACCACGAATTGCAGCACGACATAGCCGGCGAAGTAGACGTAATCGTTGCCGATCAGGCGGGTACCCAAATAGGCGAGACCGCTGACGGCCAGCGCTGCGAGGAAAAATTGCCAGTTTCGCACGGTTACCGCCCCAGCAATCCCGCCGGCCGCACCGCCAGCGTCAGCAGCAGGAAGCCGAAGGCCACCGCCGGTGCCCAGGACGGGCCGTAAAATGTCGATGTGATGCTTTCGACGATGCCGAGCAGCAGCGCCGCGATCACTGTTCCGGGCAGGCTGCCCATGCCGCCCAGCACGCAGATCGCGAACACGCGGCCGATATACTCACGCCCGACCGAAGGTTCGACCGGCTGGATGATGATCAGCAGCGCTCCGGCGATTGCCGCCGTCGCGATCGAGATGGCGAAGGCGATGCGTTTGATGCGGATCGGGTCAGCCGCCATCAGCGACAGCGCCAGCTGGTCCTGTGCCACCGCCATGATCGCGCGTCCGGTGAAGGTCTTGCTCAGGAAAATCTGCAAACCGGCCAGCAGAACGGCGGACACCAGAAACGGGACGAGCATCCGCAGCGGCAGGTCGAAAAATCCGAACCGCAGGGTCTTTTCGATGTAAGCGGCCTGCACGTACCGGTAGTCGACGCCGAACACCAGAATCAGCAGCACTTCGGTGACAAACAGCAATCCGAAGAAGAAGGCCAACCCGCGCAACGCTTCCTGTCCGCGCTTCTCGAACGAGAGATAATAGACCTGATAGACCGCCGATCCGAGCATGTAGAAGACCGGCAGCACGATGACGGCGGTCAGGATCGGGTCCAGGCCGAGGCGCTGGTTCACGATATAGGCGATATACGAGCCGAGGATGATGAAGGCCGGATGCGCGATATTCACGATGTCGAGAATGCCGAACGAAATTGAGATGCCCACCGTCACCGCGGCGTAGAAGCCGCCGAGCAGAAGGCCGGCGATCAAAGCGTTGAGAAGAAGCTCGAAAGGGAAGTCCATGCCGGTTCCTCGGGCGTCTTAATGCTGGCGCGTCAGCGCGCGCGCAGAAGGCGCGTCGGCTATTGATCGCATCAAACATGTCGTGCCGAAGCAGGCCGTCATTATCCCCCCTGATGACGCTTATTGCGTCTTCTTGTGGTTTGTCGTCTCAGGCCGTCGCCGGGGCCGTCCGGGCACGGCGCGTCCTGTTGTTAAGAGCAGTTTGCAGGAAGCTGAACCGGTTGGCTAGTCCATTTGAGGAGCGGATTTCAGATGTGTCTGGCCTGCGAGGTTGTCTTGCCCACTGTGTGGGCCGCCGTGTCTAACTTGAAAAGAAAAACCGCCGGTGCGGCCGGCGGTTTTGCATCCGAGACAACGCCGCATAGATTAGGCAGCCTTGCGCACGCTCTCCGGCAGCGGCAACGGCTTGTTGGCGCTGCTGAGGAACTCAACGGTCATGAAGACCATTTCCTTGTCGCCGATATTCTCGAGGTCGTGGACCTTGCTTTCGCCCGGGCCGTAGCTCTCATGACGGGTCTCGCCCGGCTGGTAGGTATATTCGACCGTCGTGCCGTCGTGCACATGCTGGCGCGCGCGTCCGCCCGAGACCGAGGTCCAGAAATAGTCCAGCACATGGCGATGGAAGCCGAAGCGTTCGCCTGGCTGCAGCCGGATCATCCAGACGCGTGTGCGCTCGTTTTCCGACAGCAGATGCGAGCCGACGCAGGGATTGGGATTGTTGCGTTCCCGTTCGAGTTCCGCGGTGAGTTCAGGCGACCAGGCCGAGCGGTTGGTGGTCAGGGCCTGTTTATCCATCATGGTGAGTGCCATGGTATGTCCTCCAAAGCGTCCTATAAAAATATATAGCAGGTCCGAGGCCAACACCAAATGTCACGAAACTCCACAAATGTCCCGCATGGTGGGCGCGCACTGGTGATCGGCGGCTCCATGAGCGGCCTGTTTGCAGCGTTAATGCTGCGTAAAGCCGGCTGGGAGGTCGATGTCTTCGAGCGCGTGGAGGGCGAACTGTCCGGCCGCGGCGCCGGCATCGTGGCCCAGCCCGAATTGATTGCGGCGCTGGAATCGCTCGCGCTGATTCCGCGCGACCTTGGGGTCCGGGTCGAGAGGCGCCGTGTGTTCGACGCTGCCGGCCGCATGATCCTCGAAGGCGAATGCCCGCAAGTCATGACCGCGTGGGAGCGGGTCTATCGATTTCTGCGCGATGCCTTTCCGCCACAGCATTATCATCGTGGCAAGACGCTGCGCTCCTTCGAGGACACCGGCGCATCGGTCACGGCGCATTTCACCGACGGCAGCCGCGCCGAAGTGGATTTGCTGATCGGCGCCGACGGTTTGCGGTCCACGGTCCGCCAGCAATGCCTGCCGGATAGCACGCCGCGTTATGCGGGATATGTCGCCTGGCGCGCACTGATTGCCGAGAGCGACATATCGTCGGCGACGCATCGCGATATTTTTCCTTATATGGCGTTCTGCCTGCCGCCGGGCGAGCAGATGCTGGGCTATCCGGTCGCCGGACCCGACAACGACCTGCGCCCCGGCCATCTGCGCTATAATATGGTCTGGTATCGACCGGCAGACGAGGCGACCGAACTTGTCGACCTGCTCACGGATGAAGACGGGACCATGCATGCGATCTCGATCCCGCCACCGCTGATCCGCCGGAAGTGCCTGGAGGACATGCGTTCGGCCGCCCGGCGTCTGCTGGCCCCGCAATTCGTGGAGATCGTGAATCTGGCGACGCAGCCGATCCTTCAGCCGATCTACGATCTGGAATCGCCGCGCATGGCGTTCGGCCGTGTCGCGCTCATCGGCGATGCGGCCTTTGTCGCGCGCCCGCATGTCGGGGCCGGCGTCACCAAGGCGGCCGAGGATGCGCGGGAACTGGTCACGGCGCTGCAGCAATCCGACGATGTGGAACGGGCCTTGCTACGATTTGAAGAATCCCGCCTGTGCGTCGGCGGCCGTATCATCCAGCGCGCCCGGCATCTGGGCGCCTATCTGCAGGCCGGACAATTGACCGACGAGGAGCGGTCCTCGTCGGCGCGTCACAGCATTCCGGAGGCGGTGATGATCGAGACCGCCACTTTGGATTTCCTGCAGGCGTGAGCACTATTTTTTCTTCTTTGCGCGCTTGCGTTTCAGACCCGCCATCTTCTCCAGCACGCCGCACACCGCGCCGGTATCCTGCTCGGCATAGCCGGTCGACATCGCCGAGGCATAGACAGGCAGTGTCGCGCTGAACAGCGGCGTCGGCACGCCGAGCTTGGCGGCGAATTCCCCGATCACCGCCATGTCCTTCTGCCAGACGTAGTTCTTCATCGTTGCGTCCGTGTAATCGCCTCTTACCATCATCGGTCCGCGCACCTCGAACATGCGGGAATTGCCGGCGCCGCCGGTCGCGAACTGGAAAATCTGTTTCGGATCGAGCCCGGCCTTCATGCCCAACACCATGGCCTCGGCGGCCGCCACGTTGTGGATCGCCACCAAGAGATTGGCGACATATTTCATCTTGCTGCCATTGCCGAATGCGCCGAGATCGTGGGTCTGACGGGCGAAGTCCGCAAATAGCGGTCGCAATTTGCGGATCGCCGCGCTGTCCCCGCTGGCATAAACCAGCAAATCTTTTACCGCTGCCTGCGCGCCGGTGCCGCTGACCGGGCAATCGAGCATCGTATGCCCGGCCTTGCGCAGGATTTTCTCCGCGCTCTGCTTGTCCTCAATCCGGAAGGTGCTGCATTCGGCGATCACCCGCGGCGGAATATGGGAGGCGGCGATGGCGTCTGCGGCGGCCGCCAGCGCGTCGGGATGGGGCAGGCTCGTCAGGATGACAGGGGAGGCGGCCGCAAGACTTTTCACATCGTCAACAATCTGCACGCCGAGCCTCGCCATCGCCTTGCAGCGCGCGGAATCGGTGTCATAGCCCCAGACTTTCCACCCGGCCGCGGCCAGATGCTTGGCGAAGGCGCCGCCCATGATGCCAAGTCCGATGATACCGACGCTGCCCTTCTGCCCTTGAGCCATTCTTATGCCCCCCATTAGTTTTGCCCGTCTTGGCCGGGATTGGACGTTACTATATTGGTTCGCACGGCGGGCGATAGACCTGCCGTATGTTCGAGGGGAATTTGATGCGGCCGAAAGTGTTCGTGACGCAGCCGATCGCGGAAAGTGCCTTAGTGCGGCTGCGTGAAATCGCCGACGTTGAGATCAACCAGGATTCCAGCCGCATCCTGGCCAAGCCGAAACTGATCCAGGGTGTCGCGCGCAACGACATCCTGCTATCCTTGCTGCATGACAAGGTCGATCGTGACGTGCTGGCCGCCAATCCCAACCTGAAGGCGGTGACGTCGATGACCATCACGCCCGACGGTATCGACGTCGCGGAAGCGACTGCGCGGAAAATTCCGGTCACCAACATTCCCGCTGTGGTCACCGATGCTACCGCGGACATTGCGTTCGGCCTGCTGCTGGCGGTCGCGCGGCGGCTGGTGGAAGGCGACAAGCTGGTGCGGGCCGGCGCCTTTCCCGGTTCGCAATCCAATCATCTTGCTGGTACCGGTGTGACCGGAAAAACGCTGGGCCTTGTCGGCGGCGGCCGCATCGGACAGGCGATGGCGCGCCGCGCGGCCGGATTCGGCATGCGGATCCTTTACACCGATCCGCGTCGTATGCCGGAGAGCGAGGAGCAGAAGCTCGGCGTGATCTATACCGATTTGGATCGGCTGCTCGGGGAATCCGATTTTGTGTCGATGCATGCCGCGCTCAACAACGAAACCCGTCACATGATGAGCACGCGGCAATTCGCGCTGATGAAGCGCACCGCCTATATTATCAACACCTCGCGCGGGCCGGTGATCGACGAGCCGGCTCTGGCGCGGGCGCTGGAGGAGGGTCGCATCGCAGGTGCCGGTCTCGACGTCTATGAGAACGAGCCCAAGATCGAGTCGGCTTTGTTGAAGATGGACAATGTGGTGCTGACGCCGCATCTCGGCAGCGCGGTGTTCGAACTGCGCGAATCCATGGCGCACATCGTGGTCGACAACATCCACGCCATTGTCGAAGGCCGGCGTCCGCCGAACTGCATCAACATGGAAGTGTTCGCGCTTGGCACATGACTTTCGCGTCACCGGGGAACTTGATCCGGCAATAACGGGGTCAATACTCGATCCCGTCCTTTTCGCCCGAACGGGGATGTTTGCGGCGCTTTTCGTGCGCTTCGCCTGCATGTTTGCCGAGCGTCCAGCCGACATCCTTTAGATGGTCCTGTGCCCAATCCACGGATTCCTGATCAGTCACGGTCGCGATCGAGTTATTCCAGCGGTTGAACCAGCCGGCCAGGCTGATGACTGCGAGCATCTCTACTAGCTGCCGGTCGGAATAGTGCTTGCGAAGATCGGAGAAATGCGTCGGCTCGACCATGTTGGGCACGCTCGCGCCGTCGCGCGCGAGCCGCAGCGCGGCCTTTTCGGCCTCCCTGAATGTCTGAGACTGTTCGAACACCCAGATGTCGCGGATACGCGCCGGATCGACGCCCAGAAGATTGAGCGTGTAGGCGCCATGAGCCTGGCAATGCTGGCAGCCGCCCGCGATGCTCGCCATGGTGAATATCTCGCCGCGCAGCCGCTTGGGCAAATTGTTGGGCGACACCATCACCAGCTCGGCGAGCTGCTGGAAAATCTTCGACAGTTCCGGCCACTGGAAGAATTCGAGGTTCTGCCGGTCTTTATATGTGTCGTCCGTCATGTGTTTTCCGGTCACTCCGCGGTCCAGCCGCCGTCGAGGATGAGCGCCGAGCCGGTCATCAGCGAGGAGGCGTCGGAGGCGAGGAACACGATGGCGCCGGTCAGTTCCTCCAGTTGACCGAGCCGGCCGAGCTTGATCTTCGAGAGCACCTCGTTCTTGAATGCCTTGTTCTCGAAGAACGGCCGCGTCATCGGCGTCTCAAGAAAGGTAGGCCCCAACGAATTGACGCGGATGTTGTGCGGCGCAAGCTCGATCGCCATCGCCTTGGTGAAGCCTTCCATCGCGTGCTTGGAGGCGCAATAGACGGTGCGCCGCGCCGCGCCGACATGGCCCATCTGCGAGGAGATGTTGATGATCGAGCCGGGGAGCCTCGCGTCCAGCAGGCGCTTCGCCACAGCCTGCGCGACGAAAAAAGCCGCGCGCACGTTGAGCCCCATGATGGTGTCGAAATCGTCGACTGTGACGTCGGACAGCATCTTGGGCCGATTCATGCCGGCATTGTTGACGAGGATATTAAATGGCGCGGCTTTGGCAACGGCGGCGCGCGTCATCTCGATGTCAGTGACGTCGAGGGTCAACGCTTCGGCCTGCTGGCCGCGCTTGCGGATCGCGTCGGCGGCTTCCTCGATTTCCCCGGTGGTGCGCGCGGCAAGCGTCACATGGGCTCCGGCCTCCGCCAGAGCCGAAGCGGCGGTCAGTCCGATGCCGCGTCCGGCACCAGTGACTAGGGCGCGCTTTCCGTCGAGGCGGAAGGATGGGATTATTGGGAGAAGAGAACTCACCAGCTCTTTCCTACCAGAAAGCCTGCGCCAAGATTGCTATGATTGTAATCAGGATAACTGTAAATGTCACGGCCATGCCGGTCACACGAAAGATGAAGCTCTCATTGGTCTGGCTGACGCCGTAAGCATGGCTCAACCGGCCGGCGATCAGCAGAATACCCATTGCGTGAAGCAGCCAAGCCGGTGAACCGCGCAATTCGACGAACGCCAACAGCAGTAACGCGAGCGGTACATATTCGGAAAAATTGGCTTGTACGCGCACGCGACGTTCCAGCGAAACGTCGTCCTGAAAGCCAAGCGACAGTTTTTTGGATCGTCGCAACGCGATCACGCGGATCGATAAGACGACAAACATCGCGGCAAGAAATGCCGCGTAAATGGGCACGATCTTGAGCATTGGGATCATCCATATCTGCTTTCAAAAGATGAGATACGGATAAGATTCGATGCGGTTTCATCAAACGCTTACTCCGCCGCAGTCGCATAGGCGATGTTGCGTCCGCCATAGCGGCGCACACGGATATTGGCCTGCTCGGCGTGACCCAGAAAACCTTCCAGCACGCAGAGCCGCGAGCAATATTCTCCGATCATCGCGCTCGCCTGATCGGTCATCACCTTCTGATAGGTGCAGGTCTTGAGGAATTTTCCGACCCACAGACCTCCGGTGAAGCGCGCATTCTTCTTGGTCGGCAGGGTGTGATTGGTGCCGATCACCTTGTCGCCATAGGCCACGTTGGTGCGCGGGCCGAGGAACAGCGCGCCGTAATTGGTCATGTTGTTCAGGAAATAGTCAGGATCGCGGGTCATCACCTGCACATGCTCGGAAGCGACGCGGTCGGCCTCCGCCACCATCTCGTCCACGCTGTCGCAGACAATCACTTCGCCGAAATCCCTCCAGGCCTGGCCCGCGGCGTCCGCGGTAGGCAGAATCGACAGCAGTCGCTCGACTTCCGCCATCGTCTCCTTGGCGAGCTTCTCGGAATTGGTGATGAGCACGGCAGGGGAGGTCGGGCCGTGCTCGGC
Organism: Pseudorhodoplanes sp.; assembly: GCA_022843165.1. GTDB lineage: Bacteria > Pseudomonadota > Alphaproteobacteria > Rhizobiales > Xanthobacteraceae > Pseudorhodoplanes. The sequence continues at coordinate 45,373 of JALHOD010000002.1, read as the reverse complement.
CTGCCCCAGCAGGTCGGTCGCGCACATTTCCGCGTCCACGCTGTCGTCGGCGATGATCAGGGTCTCGGTCGGTCCGGCCAGCAGGTCGATGCCGATGCGTCCGAACAATTGCCGCTTCGCCTCCGCCACATAGGCATTGCCAGGGCCGACGATCATATCCACCGGTGAAATCGCGTCGGTGCCGAGCGCCATTGCCGCCACCGCCTGCACGCCGCCCAGCACGTAGATTTCATCGGCACCGCCGAAATGCATGGCGGCGACGATCGCAGGATGCGGTCCGCCTTTGAATGGCGGCGCGCAGGCGATAATGCGCTTCACGCCTGCGACGCGCGCGGTGACGATCGACATATGCGCCGACGCCACCATCGGATAGCGGCCGCCAGGCACATAGCAGCCGATGGAATTCACCGGAACATGCTTGTGGCCGAGGACGACGCCGGGCAGCGTTTCCACTTCCAGGTCCTGCATCGTTTCGCGTTGCTTCTGCGCGAAGTTGCGCACCTGCGCCTGCGCAAACTTGATGTCTTCGATATCTCGCCTGGAGACCTGGGAGATTGCGTGTTCAATCTCCTGCGGCGTGAGGCGGAAATTCGCCGGTTCCCAGTTATCGAATTTCTTCGACAGATCGCGGATGGCGGCGTCACCGCGCGCTTTCACATCGCCCAGAATGTCTTCGACGGTGCCGCGCACCTTGGCGTCCGCCGCTTCGGCGACCGTCGCATCCATGCCGCACTTGAGGTGACGGGCCATGGCGTCCTCCCTGCTTTTATCTCTGACGAGGCGGTTGCTTACTTGATCGCCTGCGGATTGATCGGCGAGCCGGTGCCGCCCGTAATGATCAGCGGCGGGCCAGCGAAGAAGAATTCGTAGATGCCGTCATTCTCACAGTCTTCCGCCAGTTCCTTAAGATAGAAGATCTCGCCCATGCACAGGCCCATGGCGGGGATCACGACCCAGTGCCAGGGCTGGTTCGCCTCCGTGGTCTCGTTCGGCCGCACTTCCACGCCCCAGGTGTCGGAGCAAATCGCGGCGATCTGCTTGTCTTGGCACCAGTAGCAATTCTCGAATTTCACGCCGGGCGCGTCGCCGCCGGCATAGCCACCCCATTCGCCTTCCTTGAGGCAGCGCTCCATCTGGCCAGTGCGCACGATGACGAAATCGCCCTTGCGGATATCGACATTCTGGTCTTTGGCGCATCTGTCGAGTTCGTCGTTGGAAATGCCTTCGCCGTCCTTCAGCCAGTCGACACCGCGATGCCGCGCGATGTCGAGCAGCACGCCCCGACCAACCATCTTGCTCTTGGAATGCTCGATGCCGAGCACCGAGAGGCCGCGCGAGTCGATCAGCTTGGCATCATGACCGTTATAGGCCTTGTCCTCGTAGAAGATGTGGCCGAGCGCGTCCCAGTGCGTGGCGCCCTGCACGCAGAGATTCAGCGTGTCGTCGGCATAGCGGATCTTGTTCCAGTCCTGTTGGCCGGCCACCGCGTCCGTACCGGTCGCCAGCATCTGATGGATCGGGTTGAAGCGACCGCCGAACAGGCCGGTCTGCGGGCCGTTACGGTCGAGCGGAATGCCTAGCGCGAACACCTTGCCGGTGCGGATCAGGCTTGCGGCCTGGACGATGTCCTGCGGCGTGATGTGGTTGAGCGTGCCGATCTGGTCATCCTTGCCCCAACGGCCCCAGTTGCTTAGTTCCTGCGACGCCTTCTCGATAGCCTCTTTGCCGACCTTGATATTCACACAGACCTCCCGTGATCCACCGGTTGCTCCGGCAGTCTTGTTGCAAGCGGGGCGGATTTTGACCGGATGATGCTGTGCCGTCTAGTGAGGCTATGCGGTTACACTTTGCCCAGCGCCTTCAAAATGCGCCCCGGCGTGAACGGCATTTCAGTTAGTGAAATTGCGCCGAGCGGGCGCAGGGCGTCGTTGATGGCGTTCATCACGGCGGCCGGTGCGCCGGCGGTGCCGGCTTCGCCCGCGCCTTTGGCGCCAAGCTCCGAGTCGGCCGTAGGCGTCACCACGTGCCCGATCTCCATGTCCGGCATTTCCATGGCCATCGGCACCAGATAATCCGCCATGTTGCCGTTCAGCATCTGTCCGCGCTCGTCATAGAGGCAGTTCTCGAAAAGCGCGCCGCCGAGGCCTTGCACGATGCCGCCGCGGATTTGCTCGTCCACAAGCTGCGGATTGATCACGGTGCCGCAATCCTCCACGCACCAGTGTCTCAGCAGTTTCACGAAGCCGGTGTCGGTGTCGACTTCCAGATAGCTCGCCTGGACGCCGTTGGTGAAAGCGAACGGCCAGGCGCGCGGCACATAATGCCGCGTCGCCATCAACTCGGCCTGGAAGCCGGGCGGCAGGGTGTCGGGCCGGAAATAGCAGATGCGCGCCACCTCATCGAGCGTGATCCGCTCGCGGTCGGTGCCCTTGTCGACCACGATGCCGTCCTTGATGTCGAGCCCCTCGGGCTGCGCCTGCAGGATGGAGGCCGCTGCTGCCAGCACGTTCTGCCGCAATGCCTTTCCGGCCTGCCAGGCCGCTTCTCCGCCGATCCCAGCCGCGCGCGAGGCCCAGGTGCCGCCGCCATAGGGTACGTTGTCGGTGTCGCCGGTGATGACGCGCACGCGATCAATCGGTACGCCGAAGGAAGAGGCGACGCATTGTGCCAGCACCGCTTCCGCGCCCTGGCCTTGTTCAGTAACGCCGCTATGGATAAAGATCGCGCCGGTTGCGTCGAGCCGCACGGTTGCGCCGTCCTGCGACGAAATGCGCGCGCCGCCGACCCCATAGAAGGCCGCGCTCGGATTGGTCACTTCGATGAACGACGCGAAACCGATCCCGCGATGAATGCCCTGCTTGCGCGCTGCCGCCTGATCGGCTCGCAGCGCCTTGTAGTCCATCATCGCCAGAATCTTGTCGAGCGAGGCGTGGTGTGACAGCTTTTCGAACTTGATGCCGGAGGCCCCCGTCGCCGGATAGCCGTCGTCAGGATAGAGATTTTTCCGGCGCAATTCGGCCGGGTCCATGCCGATCTTCGCGGCTGCGAGATCAACCAGGCCTTCGGTCACGCCGGTGGCGATCGGGTGTCCCACAGCGCGGTACTGGCACATGACGTTTTTATTCTGGAACACCACGCGCGCGCGGGCGCGATAATTCGGGCACTTGTATGGGCCGCCGGTCAGGTTCACAACCTGGTTAGCCTCGATGCCGGAGGTGCGCGGATAGACCGAATAGGGGCCGATACCGGTGAGGTCGTCGATCTCGAAGGCGGTGATGGTGCCGTCCTGCATCACGCCGATCTTGCCCTTCACGCGATGGTCGCGGGCGTGGATGTCGGTGACAAAACTCTCGATCCGGTCGGCGACGAATTTCACCGGGCGCTTGAGCAATTTTGACAGCGCCACCACGGCCATCTCGTCTGCATAGGTGTGGACCTTGATGCCGAAGGAGCCACCGACATCCTTGGTAAGCACGCGCACCTGGTATTCCTCCAGGCCAAGATGCTTGGCAAAGAGGTTCATCATCATGTGCGGCGCCTGGGTGCCGTGATAGACGGTCAGGCGCTGTTCGCCGGGGTTCCAGTCGGCGACGATGGCGCGCGGCTCGTTGCAGACGCCGGTATGGCGGCCGAAAACGAAGGTTGCCTCGACCACTGCGTCGGACTCCCTGAATGCCTTGTCCACTTCTCCGGCATCGAGTGTGCGCTCGAAGGTGAGATTGTCCCCGAGCTCAGGATGGATGACCGGCGTCGCCTTGTCGAGCGCGGTTTCCGGATCGGTGACCGGGGTCAGTTCCTCGTAGTCGATTCCGATCAGCTCGCAGGCATCCTCGGCCTCGGCGCGCGTTCGGGCGACGACAGCGCACACCGCCTCGCCCTGCCAGCAGGCGCGATCGACCGCGACGGCATGTTGTGGCGCCGATTTGATGCCTTTCAGATGCGACAGCACGCCGACCCATGGCGTGATGACTTTCGACAATTCTGCGCCGGTGACGACGGCGATCACGCCTTTCCCCTTTTCGGCAGCGGTCTTGTCGATCCTTGTGATGCGGGCATGTGCGTAAGGCGAGCGAAGATAGGCGACATGTGCCATGCGCGGCAGCACCACATCGCTGACATACTGCGCGCGTCCCTGCGTCAGCCGTGCCAGATTGGGACGCGGGACCGCGCGGCCGATATAGGAATTGGGCCGGTCGAGGGCGGTGAGCGGGGAGGGGACATCGGCGACGATTTTCACTTGCGGCTCCCCTTGCGCGCCTGCGCCACCGATTCCACCGCATCCACGATCGCGTGATAGCCCGTGCAGCGGCAGTAATTGCCTGAAATGTGTTCGCGGATATGATCGCGGCTCGGTGTCTGATCGTTCGACAGCAGATCCTGCGCCGTCAGCAGCATGCCGGGTGTGCAGAAGCCGCATTGCAGCGCATTGCGTTTCTGGAACGCCTCCTGCAGATCGGCGATCTCGCCGCTGTCGGATACGCCTTCGATGGTCTCGACACTCGCGCCGTCGCATTGCACAGCCAGCATCAGGCAGCCACGCACGATCTCGCCATTGACCCGCACCGTGCAGGCGCCGCAGACGCCATGCTCGCAGCCGACATGGCTACCGGTCAGGGTCAGGTCGTCGCGCAGGAAATCGACCAGGGACTTACGCGCCTCGACCCGTTCGCTCACCCGTTCGCCATTGACGGTGAGGGAGATGTCGCACATTTCGTTCATGCGCGCGTCTCCGTCAGTTGCTGCACAACGCGACGCAGCAGCACGCCCGCAAGATGTTTTTTCACGGCACCGTTTTCCTGGATGTCGTCTGGCGGATCGAGATCGGAGGCGAGTGCGGCAACCGCCTTGTCGAGATCCCCGCCTGCCAGCGCCATTTCCGCGGCTTTCGCGCGCACCGGCGTCAGATCGACGCCGAAAAAGGCCAGCCGCACCTTCGTCAGTTTGCCGCTGGCGAACGTCGCCGATGCGGCCAGTCCCGCGACGGCATAGTCGCCGTGTCGGCGCGACAGTTCGGCGAAGCCGTAGCGCGATGCGGCGGGTGCCGCCGGCAGGCGAATGCCGGTGAGCATGTCGCACGCGCCGATGGCGGTCTCGTATAGTCCCTTGAAATAATCGTCGGCCTTCACCGTCCGCTTGCCTTTGGGGCCTGCGATCTCGACCAAGCCGCCGAGCGCCAGCAGGCAGGCCGGCAATTCCGCCGCTGGATCTGCGAAGGCGATCGAACCGCCGATGGTGCCGCGGTTGCGGATGGCGGGATGGGCGATGTGCGGCATCGCCATGGCAATCAGCGGCGCGTGTTTCCTGATCACATCGGAGCGCTCGATCTCAGCGTGCCGCGTCATCGCGCCGATCTCGACCTCGCCGCCTTTCAGCGTGATACTGTTCAGGCCGGCAATCCCGTTCAGATCGATGAGGATCCTGGGCGCCGACAGCCGCATATTGAGGGTGGCGATCAGGCTCTGCCCGCCGGCCAGCAGTTTGGCGCCTTCGCCATGCTGCGCCAACAGCGCGATGGCATCCTCGACTGAACGAGCTTTGGCGTAGGCAAACGGCGCCGGCTTCACGCTACCCTCCCCACATTCTGTTTTTCTTATTCTTGATGCGCGGAGGCGAGCGCGTCAATGCGCTTTTGTCATCGTTCCGTGGGGCGGGTGACGAAGGGTGGGCGACCGGCGTCAGGTTGGTTGCAGGGTGCCACGTCAGTCGGCATTGCGATTCGTGAATTTGGCGTTGCCCAGCCCGGTGCCGATGGTCAGCACCGCCCAATGCTCGACGTCTTGCATGAATGGCGCCTCCGACAGGCCCTGCACCACGGCGTCGTTATGCAGAACGATCGCAGTATCGTCTTCGCCGATCTTCGGGATCGCTTCATGGATGCTTTTGGGCAGGTTGAAGCGGCTGGATTCCCAGTTGCCGGGCAGGTTCTGCGCCCCGCGGTCGATCGAGCCATCCTCCTCAATCCTGCCCGGACAGCCAATTCCGATGAACGGCGCAAGCGCGAGGCTCTCTTTTTTTGCCTTCGCGATCAATCGTTTCAGCATGGCGGCGAGGCTCTCGACCGCATCTTCGCGCTTGACGTCGTCCTCGTCGGCATGCCGCCAGAGTTCGTATTTCCAGACGCTGGCCTTGGAGAGATCCGCCTTCTTCTTGAGATTGAGATCGATCACGCCGGCCCGGATATTGGTGCCGCCGATATCGACGCCGAGAATGGCGTCATGCGCCTTGAACATCCAGGACGGTGCGAGATGCGCCGCGCCGATAATCCCGGCCTCGTCCGGATCGTTCCGAATCGGCCGCAGGTCGATATCGACCTTGTCGGCCTTCAGGATGACCGCCGTGCGGCCGATGATCAGTTCGCCGACGCGGCTGGCGCGAAAGCCGCCTCCGACGACGATGCGCTCGGTCTTGGCCCAGGCTTTCAGCTTGAGGAAGCGGCGGATGATGATGGCAAGTTGCTGCGAGAAATCCTCGATCGCGCCTTGCAGAACGCCCGCGGCTTCGGCCTCGCCGTTGCTCAGCAACTCATCGAGCGATTTCTTGGAAATCGCCTCGCTGGGCTCGTCGCCAAATGGGTCTTCCCCGGCTTTCCGCAGCGGCTTGCGCCAGTTTTCGATGATGTCGCGGAACGCGCCCTTGCTGGCGCGGTCGCCGATGAATCCTTCGTCGTCCTTCAGTTCCACATTGTAGCTGTTGACATCCACGGACGGCAGGCGCGCGGCACCATGCGAGGCCACAGCCGCCAGAGTTTTCTGATCCGCCATTGGTCACCCTCCAACGAGCGCTAACGCGGGAGGGGCAAAAAAGTTTCAGATGTTGATCGTCTTCACGATGTCGATGGCCCGCCGCAGCAGCGTCATCGAGGCCTCCAGTGTGCGGAAGGCGGAATGCGCCGTGATGGTCACATTGTCGATCTGGGTGAGGGCGTGATTGGCCGGCAGTGGCTCGGTCTGGAACACGTCGAGCCCCGCATGGGCGATGTGTCCGGCTTTCAGCGCGGCGATCAAGGCATTCTCATCCAGCAGGGCGCCGCGGGCGGTGTTGACGAAGATGGCGCCCTTCTTCATGCGCGCGATGCGCTCGGCATTGAGGAAATTGCGGGTTTCCTCGCCAAGTGTCAGGTTCAGCGAGACCACGTCGGAGCGCGCCAGCAAGTCGTCGATCCCGACCAGCGGTACCGTAATGTCGGCATGCGGGGTGCGATTCCAGCCGATCACCTCCATGCCGATGCCCTTGGCGATGCGCGCCACTTCACGGCCGATGCCGCCGAGGCCGATAATTCCGAGCGTCTTACCCAGAAGCTGCGTCCCTTCGAGCGGCTTCCAGGTACCAGCGCGCAATGTGCGGTCCATTTTTGCCACATCGCGCGCGGCGGCGAACATCAGCGCGATCGTGTGTTCGGCCACCGCGGTGTCGCCGTACCCGCGGATGGTGTGAACCGTGATACCGAACTCCTTCAACTCCGCCAGGTTCATGTAGCTCGCCGCGCCGGTCCCCAGAAACACGATGTGCTTCAGGCTGCGGCATTGCGCCACGATCGAGGTGGGCATTGCGGAATGGTCGTCAATCGCGATGGCGTAGCCGTCCAGCAGGCGCGGCAGGTCTTCGGTCCTGAACGACTGCGTGTTGACGTCGATCGGAGGATCGTCCGTCCGGTGGACGCGGGCGAAAACCGGAGCAAGCTGGTGATTGCAGTCGATGAAGAGTGATCTCATTGAATTGTGCATGGCCTCTCGGTGTCGTCGTGGCCGGACTTGTCGGCCGTCCACGCTTGATTCCATGCACACTAAAGAAAGACGCGGACCTCCGGGTCAAGACCGGGGGCAACGGAGTGGATTGGTCGAAACCTCCGCCTACCTCGCCACGATTGGCTGCGCATCCAGCGCTGGCTGCCGCACCGGCACGCCTTCGAACAATGAGCCTTCCTCGAACCAGGATTTCGGTGCCGGCTGGCCCCAGAGCGTCTGCCGCTGCGGATCGCGCAGCGACCAGCGATAAGGTTCAAGATCGGGGTCCACGGTCAGATAATCCGACGTGAACAACTCGACCCGGTGATTGTCGGGGTCCCGGGTATAGAGAAAAAAGGCGTTGGAAATGCCATGCCGGCCTGGCCCGCGCTCCATGTTGGACAGGAATCCGCTGGACGCCATCACGTCGCAGATGTGCAGGATGTCGAGCGAGCTTGCTGTCCATACGCCGATGTGATGCAGGCGGGGACCCGCGCCGTTGGTGAAGGCGAGATCGTGGACATTGCCTTTGCGGTGCATCCACACCGCCCAGAGTTTCGGGGCATCGCCTTCGGTCTCGGTATATTCGGTCAGCCGGAAACCGATCTCGTTGTAGAATTCATAGGACGCCTGCACGTCTGGCGTGAAGCAGTTGATGTGGTCGATGCGCTGAATGCGCGCCCCCTTGTAGGCGGCGTATTTGCGCAACATGCATTCGGCCTGGTCCATGCGGAAATAGAATTCCAGCGGCATCCCGAACATGTCGCAGGTTCGCAGCGTACGGCCCTGATAGGGCGCCTCCGGGAACGAGGTCGGAAAGCCCTTGTGGGCGAACCAGAAGGCGGCGCGGTCGAGATCTTCCTCGCTCGCCAACTTGAAGCCGAGGGCGTGTACGATCTGCTCCTTGGTTTTGCGCAGCGCGATCGAATGGTGGTTGCGCTCCTCGACCGCGCGCAGATAGAGCGCATCCGGGGTTTCATCGGTAATCAGATAGCCCAGGCAGTCGACGTAGAAAGCTTTTGACTTCGCCAGATCGCGCACGCCGAAATCGACATGGCTCGCGCGCACGATGTTGAAGGGCGGGGTGAAATTCGGCTTGCGGACGGGCATTGCGGTCAGCCTCCGATTTTCGGAATCTTGTGATTGTCGAGCGCGATCGCTATGTTCTTCGTCTCCATGTAGAAGTCGAAGGAATAGTCGCCGCCGTCACGGCCGATGCCGGACGACTTCACCCCGCCGAACGGCGCTGGTAGATGGCGCACATTCTCGGAATTGACCCACACCATGCCAGCTTCCACCTGTTGCGCAACGCGATGCGCGCGGCCGACATCGCGGGTCCACAGATAAGCGGCGAGGCCGTAGCGCACGTCGTTGGCGATTGACAGTGCTTCTGCTTCGTCCGCAAAAGGAATCATGGTCAGCACCGGTCCGAAGATTTCTTCCTGAGCGATCCTCATGTCCTGCCGCGCCTGCGTGTAGAGCGTCGGCTCGACAAAGTTTCCATGTCCGCCATTTGCGCGTCCGCCGCCGACAGCAATGGTGGCGCCTTCTTCTTGCGCGACATTGACATAACTCAAGACCTTTTCGACATGACGCGCGTGGATCAGCGGGCCGATCTCGGTCGCGGGATCGAGTGGATGTCCGACCTTGATCTTCTTGACGCGCTCCGCCGCCTTCTTCGCGAATTCGTCATAGGTAGAGGCTTCGACCAAGGCGCGGCTGGAGGAAGTGCAGCGCTCCCCGTTCAGCGAATAGATCATGAACAGGCAGGCATCGAGCGCGCGATCGAGATCGGCATCGGCGAAGACGATAACGGGATTCTTGCCGCCGAGTTCGAAATGCACGCGCTTCAGCGTCGGACCGCCCTGCTGCATGATCAGCGATCCGGTCGCGCTTTCGCCGACAAAGCCGATGGCCTTGATGTCGGGATGTTCGGTCAGCGCCTTGCCGGCCTCTTCGCCGAAGCCATGCACCACATTCAGTACGCCGCCCGGCAATCCAGCCTCGTGGCAGATTTCCGCCAGCAGCATGGCGCTGAGGGGCGACCATTCCGCCGGCTTGTGCACGACCGTGCAGCCGGCCGCGAGCGCGGGTGCGATCTTCCAGGTCGAGAGCATGAACGGCGTATTCCAGGGCGTGATCACGCCGACTGGACCGATCGGCTGGCGGAGCGTGTAATTCAGATGGGTGTCGGTCGGCAGCGACAGGCCGTCGGCGGCGTTCGGCGCGCGGTCGGCATAGAAGCGGAAATTCTCCGCGCCGCGCAACGCCGCCTTCGCCATGTAGCGGATCGGCTGGCCGGTATCCATGCACTCGATATGCGCGATCTCGTCTGCGCGCGCCTCGATCGCATCGGCGATCTTGTGCAGGATGTCACGGCGCTGTTCGCCGGAGGTGCGGTTCCACGTGGTGCGGAACGCTTTCATCGCGGCTTTTGCCGCGCGGTCGATCTCGGCCGCGCCGCCGCGGGCGACCTTCGCCAGTGCGGTGTTGTCCACAGGCGACAGCGTCTCGAACGTGCCGTTGCCGCCCGAATCCGGTTTGCCGTCGATCAGGTGGGGGACCGTGCCCTTGCGGAAGCGGTTCAGATAGCCTTCCGCCTTCGCTATTGCGGTCTCGAGCGCGGTCACGTCGCCTTCTCCGGTGTGCTGCGGATGGTGTTCTTGCGCGCGGTGATGTTGTCAATCTCCTCCATCTCGACGGTGATCGCCGTCGGATGTGTGGCGTAGGCGCGCTGCAGGGTGTTGTCTGTGGCGGCGAGCAGGGCTTCCGACAGCGTTTTCAACTGCTCCGCGCTGCGTCCGATGCGCAGCCGCATCACGACGTGCACGAAGGCGTTCTTCGGATCGCCATCGGCCACGCGATAGACATCGCGCCGCTTGGCGCGAGTGCGGATTGCCGCGACCTCGGCCACGTCGCTGTCGACCACGACCTGATGCAGGTCGTTCACAAGCCCCCGGATGTCGAGCTTGCCGTCGAGATTGGCAGAATATTCCACGATGACGTGCGGCATAGGCTCTTCCTCCCGGGATTCTTGGTCATGGAATCGTTGACGCACCCGGCCTGAAACCCTTAACATGTTAATCATCGGGCTGGGCCGGACGTCAAGCCGTTAGCCGACCGCCAGACGACAAAAAGCCGGAGGAACGTTCATGCCGCTGCCGCCTGATCGCCTGAAGGGCTCGATTCCGCCGCTGCTTACGCCGTTCCGGAACGGAGAGGTGGATTATGACACCTATGCGCGTCTGGTTCAGATGCAGATCGACCAGGGTTCCCACGGCGTTCTGGTCACCGGCACGACCTCCGAGCCCGCGTCGCTCACGACGGAAGAGCGCAATCGTCTAGTCTCCCACACGATCGAGGTCGTGAAGGGGCGCGTTCCGGTGATCGCAGCCACTGGTTCGCAGTCGATCTGGGAAACGAAAATCCTTACCGAGCACGCGGCCAAGGCCGGCGCCGATGCGCTGCTGATCGTGACACCGTATTACACGCGTCCGCCGCAGCGCGGCATGGTCGCCTATTATCTCGACGTGATGCATGGCATCGACCTGCCCTGGATGATCTATCATATTCCAGGCCGCGCCGCGATCGACGTCAAGATCGACACCGTCAAGGAGCTGAAAGACAAGTCGCCAAATTTCGTCGGCATGAAGCACGCTTCGCTCGATCTGGATTTCGTCACCGAATGTTTCGCGACCGTCGGACCGGATTTCAGGATTTTTGTCGGGCTTGAGGAATTGTCCTTCCCGATGATGGCGATCGGCGCCTGCGGACTGATGAACGCGGTCGGCAATTTGCGTCCGCGCGTGTTATCCGATATGTGCGAAGCCATCTGGCGCGGCGATCTGAAAACCGCGCAGGATCTTCATCATCGTTTGCACGGCCTGAACAAGGCCATTTTCTACGATACCAACCCCATTCCGATAAAATACATGGCCAAGCGACTTGGCATCATTCCCCGTAACGAACACCGCCTGCCCATGGTGCCGGCAACGCCGGAATTGGAAAAGCGTCTCGACGCCGTGCTCGCCAAGGCCGGTCTCCTGCCCGCGGAAGCTGCCGAATGAAAATCGCAAGCTATGTTCTGCGCGGACGGCGCAGTTTTGGCGCGGTGTTGGATAACGGTATTGTCGATCTGCGCGCGCGGGTTCCGCGATTCAAGTCTCTGCTCGACGTTCTGAAAGCGGGTGCGCTGGAGGAGATGAAGGCCGCGGCGGTGGGTGTAAGACCCGACGTTTTGCTCTCCGATGTGCAACTTCTGCCGCCTGTGGTCGCGCCGGAGAAAATCCTCTGCATCGGCGTCAACTACGCCAACCGCAACGCGGAATATAAGGACAATTCGGAGCAGTCGACATACCCGAGCATGTTCTTCCGCGTGCCGGAGTCGTTTGTTGGACACGAGCAGCCGATCATCCGCCCCCCGGAATCCGAGCAGCTGGATTACGAGGGTGAAATCGTGCTGGTCATCGGCCGTCACGGACGCCGGGTGCCGAAGGACAGCGCGCTCGGCTATATCGCCGGATATACTCTGTGCAATGAGGGCACGATCCGCGATTGGGTGCGGCACGCCAAGTTCAATGTCACCCAGGGCAAGAATTGGGATGCCACCGGCAGTATCGGCCCATGGATGGTGACCGCCGACGAAATCGATCCGGGCAAATCGCTGCATCTCACGACAAAGGTGAACGGGGAAATTCGGCAGGACGACACGACCGCCAATCTTATCTTCGACTTCGGTGCTCTGATCGCGTACATCACGACTTTTATGAGCATTAAACCCGGCGATTTGATTGTGTCGGGGACGCCTGTTGGGGCTGGCGCGCGCTTCGATCCGCCGCGCTGGCTTGTCCCCGGCGACATCGTCGAAGTGTCGGTGCCGGAAATCGGAATATTACGCAACCGGGTCGCGGACGAAACATGACATCCGCGTCCCGCATGCGGCCGTTCGAGCGCTCGCTGCCCATGCAGCTGATGCTGGCGCGCGAGGCCGTGATGCAGCGTTTCCGTCCGCATCTCACCGCGCGCGGGCTCACCGACCAGCAATGGCGCATCATCCGCGCGCTCAATGAAGTCGACGATCTTGAGATTGCCGATCTCGGTGCGCGCTGCTGCCTGCATGCCGCCAGTCTGTCGCGTATTCTTCCCAAACTGGCGGCCGACGGTCTGATCTCCCGCCGCGGCAGCAAGACCGATCAGCGCCGGGTGATCGTGTCGCTGACGGCCAAGGGGCGACGCCTGTTCGAGGCTCTGGCGCCGCAATCGGAAGCGATCTATGCCGCGCTTGCGCGGGATATCGGGTCGGCCAAGCTCGAGAAGGTTTACCAGTTGCTGGATGACATTATCGTCAGTCTGGCGCGCCCCGCCAGAGCCCGGCGAAACGCCGCTGCCCACATCCGCATACCGGTCAGGAAGACGGGGCCGTAGACAGTCTGAGGAATAAGCCGTCGCAGGCGGGGTTTGCGTCCGGTCCGAGCCGTCATTGCGGCGTTGCGCTCCGGGAGGATCACATGATCGCAAGGTTTTTTGCAGGTTTCGTCGCCGCTACGCTGGCGGCCGGTACCCCGGCATTTGCCCAGCAACCGCAGAATGTTCGCGTGCGCGGGGAAATCGTACTTGTCGAAGGACCGGTGCTCATCGTGAAAGCGCGCGACGGCACCGATCTCAAGATCAGGCTTGCCGAGAATGTCGCGGTGTCCGGCATCGTCAAGACGCAGCTCACCGAGATCAAGCCCGGTTCCTATATCGGCGTCTCGGCCATGCCGCAGCCGGACGGCAGCCAGCGCGCGCTGCATGTCCATATCTTCCCGGACGCGATGCGCGGCACGGCCGAAGGACATTTCCCGTGGGATGTGCGGCCGAGCAGCACCATGACCAATGCGACGGTCGAGCAGACTGTGGCCGGCGTGGATGGTCAAACCATCACGGTGAAATACAAGGACGGCGAAAAGAAAGTGATTGTGCCGCCGGAGGCGCCTATCGTGACCTATCTGCCGGGAGACAAGGCCGAACTGAAGCCGGGCGCCAGGATCTTCATCGTCGCGGCGCAGAAGCAGCCGGACGGCACATTGTCCGCGGCGCGGGTGTCGGTGGGACGCGACGGGCTGACGCCACCGATGTAAGGCTAAACCTCGCCGGCGATATGCCGCTTGCGGATCCTGCGCACGATCCACCAGATCGCCAGCGCCGCGAGCGGCACAAAGCCGGCGGTCGCATAGCTCGGCTCGAAATGCACCAGTCCGGCATCGTGCGCGCCTTTCACCAAATAGCCGAACAGACCGACCACATAATAGCTGATCGCGGCGACGGACAGCCCCTCGACGGTCGCCTGCAAGCGCAGTTGCAGGCGCGTGCGGGTGTTCATGGATTGCAGCAATTCCTGGTTCTGGCGTTCCTGCTCAACGTCGACGCGCGTGCGCAGCAGGTTGGCGGCGCGCGCCAGCTTACGCGACAGGTTGGCCTGCCGTTCCTCGGTGGTGACGCAGGTGCGCATCGCGGGCGCCATGCGCCGGGCCAGAAACGACGACCAGATCGGCAGGCCGCCGACTTTCCGCTCTCCGATGGTCTGCAGCCGCAATTTGACGATCTCGTCATAGGCGCGGCTGGCGCCGAAGCGGAACAGGCTTTGCGCCGCGCCGGCCTCGAGTTCGGCCGCCAAAGCCGTCAATTCGTCGAGCATCCGGTGATTGTCGGCGAGATCTTTTGCGCGCCGCATCTCTTCCGTGACTTCGGCCAGACGTCGTTCGATCCAGTTGATGGAGGGCGCCAGCTGTTGCGCCTTCGGCAGGCCGAGCAAGGCCAGCGTGCGGTAGGTCTCGATCTCGATGATGCGCTGGACCAGAGCACCGGCGCGCTCCGAGCCGAGCTCCCGGTCGAGAACCAGGATACGCACGAATCCGGCGGGATCAGGCTGGAAATCGGTGGCATAGAGCGCGGTGCCGTCGGAATTCTCCGCGACCGCCAGGCTCGCGCGCTGGAACATGTGTTCGGGGGAGGTGCGGTCGGCGGCATCGGCGAGCAGATGCAGATCGATGGCGACCAGCAGCGGGCCGGGCTGCGACACCAATGTCATGGGCGAGGCGAAGGAGGTCGCGCCCGGATGAAAAGCCTCGGTTCCTGGCAGCGCGGCCAGTTCCCACGTATATGTGGTGAATTCCGAATGCTGCTCCCAGCGCAGGACGACTGTTCCGAATGCCACGCGATGATGCTTGTCGGACGGCTTCGGGACATTGAGCCCGCGCCGCTGGCACAGCTCCGCCAGCGCCGAGCGGTCGGCGCCGGCGCGGTCGCCGGCGGTGTCGAACGCGAAATGGAGAATTCGGGCGGGTGTCGCCAGCGGCGTGAACGGGCGGGCATGGACTTCGCCGAGAATGGCCGCCCGCAAGGGATGCGGCTCCAGCCGCACGCCCGCGCCCTTGCCGTCACTGATGGTCACGTCTGCCGTCATGCCCTTCGCGTCGCATGGAGCCGTGAAATTGGCAAGACAGCGCGCTCGGTCCGAGTGGATGCGCGGGCCGGTCCGGCGACGCCGCAATCTGGTTGCGGGTGAAACGAATCCCCGGCGATTTGATGCGCGAGGCAGGGTTGTCGGCTTTATGTCGAGCAGTGCGGCGATCCACAAGCACCCGCTCTATTACGCGGTGCGCAACCACATCATCGATTTCCTGGTCACCCGCTCGCGCGACTTTGACAGGACCGGCCACGACCCGCGCCATGTGCCGGTGGTGCGGCCGGGCGCGGCGGAGCCGGCGGTGGCCGGCCACCCTCCCCCTTCAAAAGGGCGTTCACGCCCGTCTTTCGACAGGCTCAAGAGCACCGTAAACCGGCGTGGCGAGCAGTTTATCGCTTGAAGCGATTCTCGCGATGCCATTGCAGGAAATGAGGATGCGGGCGTTCGATCGGGTGGCGAGTGGGAAGTGCATAGCCGCTGTTGTTGACCAGAGCGCGAATGCCTTCCGGGTCGTTGGTCTGCCGTGAGATCAAAATCTGCAGGTCGTCAGCCAGACTGAGCAGGCCTCGGTCAAACATCCAGTGCACCGTGCCCGAAAGGGCGATGCCATTGTTCACAATGTCCGGGCCGTTCGCTTCGACCGGCCAGATATGCGCCGCGGCGACCTCAGCGCGGCCTCTTCCGTTGATCAGCCGAAGTCCGCTGATGGCGCAGCGCTGGGAATAGGCTCGCAAAACGTTGCGACGAAAAATTCGATCTCGCACGATTCTTGATACAGAAAAACGCATTCGCTCGCGGTTCTGCTCAAACTCGAATGGCACTTGCTCGTCGTGAAAGCCCGACGGTGCAAATTCTTCGCCGGTGCGTGGGAGCAACGGCTCACTCTCGTTTAGGCCCAGCGTAACAATACTCTGGAAGTCTGCCGGTGAAAGCGGTCGGACTGCCGATTGCGCGCGGCCAGATATTTTGCCCTGTTCGTTCAGGACGCCTTTCTCAATCACGCCCGATGTATCGGTAAAAGGTACGGGATTCGCAAAATCGAGATAGCTCCCGGGTTCGATCAGAGCGAAGTACATTCCGGACGCCTCAGGATCGGAAATGACGCGCTCGACTTTCGCTATGGCAAAGTAGCCTCGCGTCTGGGCGACCTTGCGAGGTTCGTAATAGACGATCCAATCGCCAACGCAGGATTCTACGCGGCCGAGATATTGAGCCGGAAACTGATAACGCTCGGCTGGACTGTCCTTGTAAATCGAGTCGAACCGGTGAATAAAAACCCCGTAGCCCATGAATTAAATCTAATCCCAACACGTCTCCTGGACAAATCCATAGAATGCCGCGCGGTGTCCGGGGAGCAACGGAATAGCCAGGCGCACTAAGCCAATTCACCGTAAAGGTTGATGGGTTGCGAGCCTTCGGCGCTACCTATCTACGAGCTAGAATTCTGAATTGAATCAATCCGATAGTGGCTGCATGGCCGCGTGCAAATTATCTTGTGATATGGTAGCATTAAATGTCGACATACACGAAGAAGACTGCTGGCAAGCCCATCAAAAGAAACAGCAAGACTGGGCAGTTTGTGCTGGGCTCGTCCCGATTTGCCAAAATCAGCGCCATTGAGGGAATTGTGCGAACGCCTGCGATGAAGAAGCGTTCCAGGAATTTTGATGAGCGTGGATTGACCGGCGATCAGCGTCGCGAGGAAATCCGCAAGGCTTACCGCAAGAAAGCTTGAGCCTGCGCATGTACGAGGTCGATGACGACACCTATTGCTACTCCGGCACGACCGTTCCTCTCAACGACAGCCCCCATGAAGCACATCGGCTTTCTCTCCTTCGGCCACTGGACCCCGTCGCCGCAGTCGCAAGTACGCTCGGCGTCCGACGCGCTCCTGCAATCGATCGAGCTTGCCGTCGCGGCCGAGGAGCTCGGCGCCGACGGCGCCTATTTTCGCGTGCATCACTTCGCCGGCCAGCTCTCCTCGCCGTTTCCGCTGCTGGCGGCAATCGGCGCGCGCACCGGGATCCACAAGCATCCGCTCCCATCCTGAAGAGCGGCAACCGAGTCGGGCGTACCCGACCTCGGCACATTGGGATCGCAATCGGCTAAAGCCGATGTGTGTGGCCGCGTCTCAAGGGATGCAGGGGGTCACTCGAGGGAGAGATTGACGTCCCGGATAAGCTTTTCCATTCTGTCGGACTCGGCCGCCAGTGAGCGCGTGAGCTGTTCCGGCGATCCGAGCATGGGCTGCAGCGCTTGTGGCTCCAGGAATTTTCGGAAATCCGGAGTTTCAATAATCTGCTGCACGTCGGCATTGATCTTGGCAATCACGTCTTTGGGAGTTCCGGCGCGTGCGAAGACAGCAAACGAAACGTTCATTTCGAAGCCGGGAACGGCTTCGGCCACGGTCGGAACGCCCGGTAACTGAGCAATCGGTTTTGTGCTGGCGACGCCAAGCATCTTGACCTTGCCGGCCTTGTAAGCCTGCATGGCCAGTGAAGGGGCGATCGCCAGAAGGGGAATATGTCCGGCCATGAGATCGTTCGTGGCCAGAGAAACGCCCTTGTAATGAACCGCCGTCATTTTGACCTTCGCCATGCTCTCGAGCAGAAGCACGCCCAGGTGCGGCGCAGTGCCGGGGCCTGTGGTGCCGTAGTTGATTTCTCCCGGCTTCGCCTTGGCAAGCGCGATCAGATCGCTGATCGAATTCACTCCCAGCGACGGATGAGCGACGAATGACAGGGGGATGCTCGCCATTCCGGTGACCGGCACCAAGTCGCTGACAGAATAATCTCTGCGCTTTTTCACGAGATGCGGCTGGGTCGTGTAAAGCCCGGCCTCGCTGACGAGCAGCGTGTAGCCGTCGGCCGGGGCGTTGGTCACGGCCGAGGCCGCGATGGCATAGGCGCCGCCCGGCCGGTTCTCGATCACAACCGGCTGACCCCATTTTTGCGAGAGCTCTTGCCCAACTCGGCGCGCCAGCACATCGGGCAGCGATCCGGGGGTCGTCGCGGCAACGATGGTGACCGATCGGGTTGGATATGTCTGTGCGAGTGCACCAGAACTTGCGAGCGTTGCCACTGCCAAAAGGACGCGAGGCCAGATGTTCATTGTCTTCTCCCTGTGATGTCCGGCTCTTGGCGAGCCGATTATTTATTCCAGCGCTTCTTCCAGGCGGCCGGCTCCTGTGCGTCGATCAGAATAAAAGCGATACGGCACGGCTTGGTGCCGTTGTTCACCCAGGCGTGGTTGGTTCCCTGCTGCACCAGCACATCGCCGGCCTTCATATGCACTTCGGTGTCGTCCATCAGCATGTCGATTTCGCCATCCAGCACGACGGCATAGTCGATGCTCCGTGTGCGATGCGTGTTTGCATGCCGCATATAGCCTTGCGTCGCAGGATCGATGCCCATGCCGATCAGCATCTTGTGGTGATCGACGGGAGCGGCGCCGGAGGTCGGCGGAAAATCCACGATCCGGAAGATCGAACCGTTCGGCGGCGGAGGGACGCCGACCTCGATCTGGGTCCGGTCGGTGGTGACGTCGATGTCGGCCGGACTCTCGGTGGTCACCCAAAGCATGGAGATGGCGTTGCCACCCGGGCGTTTTTGGTGTGGCGTGACTTGTCCATCGAACAGGGCCACGGCCTTACCCTGGGCATCGTGCCCGGTGACGATCCGCCGTGTCGGCTGTTTGATTTCCATGACGATGTACGATCCCGTTGTTGCGTGATGTGATTGCTCAGGTGCGTCAGGTCGGAACGACAGGCAGGAGCAGGTGCGAAGGCCGGTTGGCGTCGTGATAAACCCTATGCAGTACGGGTCTGCTGCTGCAGATGTGATACGGCACGTACTCGGCGTTGGTGGCGCCCGCGACGCCGGTCGGAAGGTCGAGGCTGGCGATCTCCAGGCAGATTCGGTGGCCTTTGCGGAACAGATTGGCCGTCGCCATGATTTCAATCTGATATTCGTTGATTTCGCCAGGCACGACCGGCTTGCGGCTTTCCCGCGTCAGAAGATGCCAAGGCTTCCACGGCTTTGAACGCTTATCGTCGGTTGCGCGCAGGGATGCTTTGAGCCATCCGCGGGTAACCTCGCGTTCGGGGATGTCGTCGGGTCGTTCACGTTCGCCTTCGCGGACGCTCATCACCGACACATCCGGCCCTGCATCCTTGAGGATCGCAAACCAGTTGGTGTCTTCCTGGTCAATCTCCGCGAACAAGGTCAGTGATATCGGACCGGCGACCAACAGATCTTCAGGGAGCGGATCGGTGAGGTATCGGAGCTTCTGAATCACCCTCGTTTGTGTCGGCGGCATTTGCACAAAGGCATCGGGCGGGATGAACTGATCGACGCTGGCCGGCACAAACGGCTCCGCACCCAGGCGTTCCCAACTGTTGAGATAGAGTTTCGTCCACCGAGTCTCCGGCAATGGCCAGTTCGCGGCGGTACGCCAACGGTTTTCGCCCATCACCCAATACTTTACGGGCGGCTCGCGCATGACGTCGGTCTCGATGCCGCGCAGCCAGTGATCGAACCATTTCAGCATCTCGCGATGGAAAGAATGGAAAGGACGCTCGACGTGAGCCGGTCCCGTCAGCATGAGCTTCTTGGGCGCATCGACCGCGGCGAAATAGTTCTGTGCGCCGTTCAGATGAGTCTTGTATGTGTAGCCGTACCAGCCTGAGCCTGTGTAGAACGGGACCTTGATCTTCGACAGTTCGGATTCTGCATGTTCAGTGGTACCTGCCTTGTCGTAAGGATCGATAAACAGATCGAAAATCGGGGGCATGTGCTGCCCCTTTTGCGCGAGCAGATTCAGGATGTTCGGATACATCCGGTAGTCCGGATTGGCCATCGCCTCCCGCCAGTGCGTTTCCTTGGGCTCTGGAAGCGGCCCCGGCGAACCCCTGTGCTGGTGCATTGCCGAGAAGTGGCCGACCAGATAGCGGAACAGGTGCAGCACGCCGCCGGGATATTCCTCACGGAAACTGCCAAGCACGCCGTAGGCGCCGCGCGGGTCGAACGGGAAAATCGCCTTAAGATGCGGGGGCTGCTGCTTCGCGACGTGGAATTGTTCGGCGCCGAAGCCGGAAATTCCAACCATCCCCACATTGCCGTCACACCACGGCTGCGCGGCAATCCACTCAATCAGATCGTAGCTGTCCCATTGCCGCGATCCGCCGCCTTCCGATTTGCCGACACCGCGCGGCGATCCAATGACATGGATGTAGCCGCGGGACACCAGAAAGTGGGTGTCGCCGGCTTCGAGGGGACCGGTCCACAGGGGTGACCAGGCCGGCTGTGGCGGCAGTTCCTTCGCGACCTCCGGCCCCTGGAAATCCTTGTTGTAGATCGCAAAGGCCAGCAGCACCGGAAGTTTTTCCGTCGTCTCCGGCCGGTAAATATCCACGCAGACCTTGACGCCATCGCGCATCGGAACATAGACGTCGGTCTCGCGAACCATGCTCTGGTATGTCGGCGGCCGGTCGTAATCGGTCGGCGGCGCTTCGCTCGAGCTCAGTGTCAGAGTGCTCGTGTCGATCTTGGTCATTTCAGCCGCTTCCTTGAGTGCCCGGACTACCGCAGACGTCACGCGGCGATACGCGTTTCTTTCAATTCGATCACATCGAGATTGAGGCCCTTCAGCAGGCGATAGATCGTGTCAATCTCTTGCTGTTTTGGCTTCGGCATTGGAGCGCGCATAAACGGATTCGGAATCAGACCGCGCAACCAGGTTGCCGTCTTGTAGCGGACATGCAGCCGGCCCATGTCGGCGATGTACTCATGCAGTTCGCACAGCCCGCCATTCCAGATCGCGCAGGCCTTGTCGATGTCGCGCGCGTCCCATGCGTCGAGATGATCGAGCATGGGTTCCTTGGCAAAGGTCCAGAAACCGCTCAACGTGCCATCGAACATCCCCGTTGCCCGGTATTCATGGAAGCGGGACGCCAGCGCGCCCATGACAGCAACTGGACGATCAAGTTCACGCAGCCCCTTCGCGATGATCCGGAAGCCATCATACATGTAGGTCATCTTCCAGCCGACCACGTTCTTGACCTCGCGGCAGATGTGCAGTGTCGCGGCGAGCGGCAGGCCCGGGTGGAATGGCGGCTTCGCTCCGCCGACGGGATGGGTCACAATCGGAAGATCGACGGCGCGATCCTGCGCAATGATCTGGTCGAGCCAGATTTCTGGATAGCTGTCTGCATCCCAGCATGACGTGACGTCCTGTGCGCCGCCAGGCGGCGTCACGAAGATGCCGTCGACACCGAGTGCCTTGCAGTCCCTCGCAGTTGCGACGGTTTCTTCGGTCGTCAGCGCCCAGGTGCCGGCGATGATCGGCAGCTTGCCGTGCGCCTCTTCCATCGCAATCTCGAGCACACGCCGTTTTTCCTCGCGCGAGAGATAGAAAATCTCGCCGGCTTCTGGATTGATGCAGAGACCACCTTCGCGCACGAAACGCGGATCGTCGGCGAAATAACGGACATAGCGCCGAAAGGCCTGCTCATCGACCTTGAAGGATTTGTCGAACGGCAACAGCACGGCGACATAGCGGCGATGGCCGACGGTGGTCATCAAAATCTCCCCTGCAAGTTTCTTGCTGCGCGCATTGCCATAATATTGATTATAGTCATAATTGAGCATGATCATTTATATGTCAAGTGCGCTCGTCAAGGGTTAAGGTGGGACCGTGTCCTCTCGTGGGGACAACCACTTGCGTCGGCTTGTGCTCAAGCGGCTAGATGAGCCATCAAGTTTTTCGTCAGAAAGTTCGTGAGAACCCAATGCCAGCCTTGACCACCAAGAGAACCAGCCTCCGTCCGGCGGACGACGCGTCGCTGGGGCTGCGTGAGAAGAACAAGATGGACAAGTTGCACCGGATAAAGGTCGCAGCGCGCGAATTGTTCATCACCAAGGGCTTTGACGACACCACCACGCGCGAGATCGCGCTACGCGCGGGAGTCGGCATCGGCACTGTGTTCATCTACGCCGACAACAAGCGCGATCTTCTGTTCCTGGTTGCTAACGACGAACTTGCTGAGACGACAAGCAGAGCTGAGGCGACTGTCAGGGAGGACGAATCCTGTCTGCAAAGCTTGCTGACCTTGTTTCGCCACCACTATGAATTCTTTGGCCGTCAGCCAGAGTTGTCTCGTCTGATGCTGCGTGAGATGGCCTTTTACGATTCGGGGCGGCAGGCTGATCGTTTTCAGGCCACGCGCGAACGCGTCATCAAATTGGTTGGAGCCGTCATGAAGCGAGCCCTGGATCGCGGAATGATTCAGTCGTCTGAAGACTCCGGCTTCATTGGATGGGTCGCTTTCTGCATCTTTCAGGTGGAATTGCGTCGGTGGCTCATGACCAAGGAGCTCGATATCGACAAAGGTATCGCAGAGCTGCAGCGTTCCCTGCAGCTTTTTATTCAAGGGCTGGCGCCAGCGAAGGATTGTTTGGTCTTATCAAAGCGGCCACGTCACGCGGCACGGCGCGTCCGCGCCAAACCTTAAGACTCGCCCGTCCGAGCTCTCCGGCGGCATGAAGCAGCGCGTCAGCATCGCGCGCGCCTTGTCGATCAAGCCCAAGATCATGCTGGGGCCCTCGCGGCCAAGTGTCACCCTACGCGCTTTCGTTCCCACGCGGATTTGCACTAGATAGGGCACCGACCACCTCATCCCCGAACACCCCCATGAAACACATCGGCTTTCTCTCCTTCGGCCACTGGACCCCGTCGTCGCAGTCGCAAACCCGCTCGGCCTCCGACGCGCTCCTGCAATCGATCGAGCTTTCGGTCGCGGCCGAGCAGCTCGGCGCCGACGGGGCCTATTTCCGCGTGCATCATTTTGCTCGCCAGCTGGCCTCGCCCTTTCCGCTCTTGGCAGCGGTCGGCGCGCGCACGAAAAAGATCGAGATCGGCACGGCCGTGATCGACATGCGCTACGAGAACCCGCTCTACATGGCGGAGGACGCGGGCTCTGCCGACATCATCTCGGGCGGCCGCCTGCAGCTCGGCATTTCCCGCGGCTCGCCCGAACAGGTGATCGACGGCTGGCGCTACTTTGGCTACGCGCCGCCCGATGGGCTAACCGACGCCGACATGGCGCGGCGGCACACCGAAGTGTTTCTCGACGTGCTGCGCGGCGAGGGTTTCGCTAAGCCCAACCCGCGGCCGATGTTTGCAAACCCGCCCGGCCTCCTGCGCCTCGAGCCGCATGCGGCGGGCCTGCGCGAGCGCATCTGGTGGGGCGCTGGCACCAACGCGACGGCGCAATGGGCGGCAAAACTCGGCATGAACCTGCAAAGCTCCACGCTCAAGATCGACGAGAGCGGAAAACCCTTTCATGTGCAGCAGGCCGAGCAGATCCGGCTTTTTCGCGCGGCGTGGCAGGAGGCCGGGCATGCGCGGGAGCCGCGGGTGTCGGTGTCGCGCTCGATCTTTGCGCTGGTGGACGAGCGCGACCGCATGTATTTCGGCGGCGACGAGAGCCAGGACCAGGTCGGCTTTCTCGGCGGCGCCGAGCGCGCGATCTTTGGCCGCAGCTATGCTGCCGAACCCGACGTGCTGATCGCGCAGCTCAAGCAGGACGAGGCGATCGCGGAGGCCGACACGCTCCTTCTCACCGTGCCGAACCAGCTCGGCGTCGATTACAACGCGCATGTGATCGAGGCGGTTTTGAAACACGTCGCGCCGGGCATGGGGTGGCGGTGAGACAGACCTCCCCCTGAAAGGGGGAGGGAGTTCGCTTACAGGGACGGCTGATTGCGGCTCTGGGCCGTCATCCGCCACAGCGCCAGCATCAGCGCGACGTTCACCGCCGACAGGACCGCGAGCGTGGCGATGGTTGCGGGCGCGCCGGTCTGCGCGATCATCAGCGCGCCGGCGGCGGGCGCTAAGGCCTGCACGATCAGGCTCGGGAAGGCCAGCCGCCCCATGATGCGCGGATAGCGCGCCGCGCCAAAGACCGCGAGCGGCAGCGTGCCGCGCGCGATCCAGCTGATGCCGTAGCCGGCGGCATACAGAACGATCGCCGGCGCCACCAGCCAGGGACCTGCGAGCAGCAGGATGAGGCCCGCCAGCATCAGGATGGTGGCCGCGAGCAGCGTCCAGACCGGGTGATAGCGCGACCCAAAGAGCCGCTCGACCAGGCGCGCGCCGACCTGCGCGGGTCCGAACAGCATGCCGAGCGAGACCGCCGCCGCGAAGGCGATGTCGCGCGCCTGCAGGAAGATCAGCAGATGCACCACCACGATGGAGCCGATGCCGGCCGCGACCGACAGGACCAGCGCCAGCACGATCATGAGCGCGCGTTCATGGGTCACGGTCGGCAGTGTGGGTCCGCCGGATGGCGCCGAGGCGTCTGCAACCGCGTTGGCTTGAACAGCGTGGCCGTCGCGCATCACAAGAAGCTGCAGGGGCAGGGCGACGACGAGATGCAAGGCTGCATACACGAAGCACGCGCCGCGCCAGCCGATCGTCTCGAGAAGATACGCCGAGAGCGGCCAGCACACCGTCGAGGCAAATCCGCCGAACAATGTCAGCGTGGTGATGGCGCTGCGCGCCGCGCCGCCATAGTGGCGGCCGAGCGCCGCGAACACCGCGTCGTACAGTCCGGTGCCCATGCCGAGGCCGACCACGCACCATGCCGCCAGATAGACCGGCAGGTTCGGCGACCATCCGATCCCGGCCAGCCCGAGCGCGAACAGGATCGAACTCGCGGCCAGCAGCGGCCGCCCGCCGTGATCGCCGATCAGCCGTCCGACCTGCGGCGAGATCAGCCCGGCCACCAGCAATCCGATCGACACGCCGCCGACCACCCAGGGCAGCGGCCAGCCGGTTTCGGCGACGATGGCCGGCGCGAACACGGCGGGAAAATAGAACGAGGAGCCCCAGGCCAGGATCTGCACCAGGCCCAGCGCGGCGACAACAACGCGCGGACTTTGTGCCGTAATCGTCACGCCCGCCTTTTGCTCTTCGCTGCGGTTCTGGCCGCCTTCGGCTTGCTGCGGACCGGCGACGGGTCGGTCGCGCTCGCGCCCACGATCACCTGCGGCCCGATCTGGCTCACGCGGCTGACGCCGCAAAGCGCCATCGTCACATCCAGCTCCTTGCGCAGGATATCGATGGCCTTCGCCACGCCGGCCTGTCCGCCGGCGCCGAGGCCGTAGACATAGGAGCGGCCGATCATGCAGCTCTTCGCGCCCAGCGCGAGCGCGCGCATGATGTCCTGTCCCGAGCGCACGCCGCCGTCGAACATGATCTCGATATCCTTGCCGACCGCGTCGGCGATCTGCGGCAGCATCGAGATCGAGGAGGCCGCGCCGTCGAGCTGGCGTCCGCCGTGATTGGACACCACGATCGCATCGGCGCCCGACTTCGCCGCAAGCTTCGCATCCTCCACGTCCATGATGCCTTTCAGGATCAGCTTGCCCGGCCACAATTTGCGGACCCAGGCGACATCCTTCCAGCTCAAGGTGGGATCGAACTGGCTTGCGGTCCATTCCGCCAGCGAATTGACATTCTCCATGCCCTTCACATGGCCGGCGAGATTGCCGAAGGTCTTGCTGCGGCCGTTCAGGATGCTCCAGATCCAGCGCGGCTTGGTCGCGATGTCGACGACGTTCGACAGCTTGATTTCGGGCGGCACGGTCAGGCCGTTCTTCACGTCGCGGTGGCGCTGCCCGAGAATCTGCAGATCGAGCGTTAGCACCAGCGCCGAACATTTCGCCGCCTTGGCGCGATTGATCAGGTCCTGGATGAAGGCGCGGTCGCGGATCACATAGACCTGGAACCAGAACGGCTTGCCGGTGGCTTCCGCCACCTGCTCGATCGAGCACACCGACATGGTGGAGAGCGTGAACGGCACGCCGGCCTCGTTCGCCGCCTTCGCGGCGAGAATTTCGCCGTCGCCATGCTGCATCCCGCACAGCCCGATGGGCGCCAGCGCGATCGGCAGCGCTGCCTTCTGTCCGACGATGGTGGTTGACAGGTCGCGCTTGTCGACGTCGATCAGAATGCGCTGGCGCAGCTTGATGGCTTCGAGGTCGGACCGGTTGGCGCGCAATGTCTCCTCGGCATAGGAGCCGCTGTCGGCATATTCGAAGAACGCCCGCGGCACGCGCCGCTTCGCCAGATCGCGCAGGTCGGAAATGCAGGTGATGGTTTTCATGGGGCGCTCGGGGGACACGTACGGATGGATGTGCCTAGCACAGCTTCCGGCGCCGCAAAAACCGATGGAACCTGTCCGCCGTCCCGGCGTTGGAAATAACTGATGTCACGACATCTTTTTGGCGAGGGAGGCCGGCATGAGCGCGGACCATCAGAACGGGCACGACCGCAAGGCGGACGCGGACCTGAAGGAAAAGAAGCGTCTTGATAAGGCGCTGGAGGAGGGGCTCGAGGACAGTTTTCCGGCCTCCGATCCGATCAACGTCACCCAGCCGCCGCCCTCGCGGCAGGACAAGGACGACAAGAAGAAGGCCTGACGCCGTCAAAACCGGACCCGGCCGCCTGCGGCCGGGCGTCCCGCTCAAATTCACGATATTTGCCAAATGCTTGCGGCCTGACACGAACGCTCACATTTTTTGAAGCCTTCTGCGCTAGGATGTTCTTTATATCCGGCGCCCGCGGGGCGGCAGGGGGTTCGGTTTTCATGGTTCGCAAGTATTTCGGAACGGATGGCATTCGTGGCCGGGCCAATGGCACGATCACACCCGAACTGTCGCTGAAGGTCGGCCAGGCGGCCGGGCTCGTGTTCCAGCGCGGCGATCATCGCCATCGCGTGGTCATCGGCAAGGACACCCGGCTGTCCGGCTATATGATCGAGACCGCCCTGGTCGCGGGATTCACCTCGGTCGGGATGGACGTGCTGCTGCTCGGCCCGATGCCGACGCCGGCGGTCGCCATGCTCACGCGCTCCATGCGCGCGGATCTCGGCGTGATGATCTCCGCCTCGCACAATCCTTACGACGACAACGGCATCAAGCTGTTCGGCCCGGACGGTTACAAGCTGTCCGACGATGTCGAGCGCGAAATCGAGGCCTGTCTGGATTCCGACGTGTCGAAGAAGCTGGCCAAATCCCCCGATCTCGGCCGCGCCAAGCGCATCGACGGCGTGCAGGACCGCTATATCGAATTCGCCAAGCGCACGCTGCCGCGCGATCTCTCGCTCGACGGCCTGCGCGTGGTGGTGGATTGCGCCAATGGCGCCGGCTACCGCGTGGCGCCCGAAGCCTTGTGGGAACTGGGCGCCGAAGTGATTCCGGTCGGAGTCGACCCCGACGGCTTCAACATCAACAAGGAATGCGGCTCGACCGAGCCCGCCGCGCTCTGCGCTAAGGTGCGGGAAATGCGCGCCGATGTCGGCATCGCGCTCGACGGCGACGCCGACCGCGTGCTGATCATCGACGAGCGCGGCCGCGTGGTCGACGGCGACCAGCTGATGGCGGTGATCGCCGAAAGCTGGAGGGATGACGGACGCCTCAGCAAGCCGGGCGTGGTCGCCACCATCATGTCCAATCTCGGCCTGGAGCGGCATCTCGCATCGCTCGGCATGACGCTGGCGCGCACCGCGGTTGGCGACCGCTACGTGCTGGAGCACATGCGCGAGCACGGCTTCAATGTCGGAGGCGAGCCGTCCGGCCACATCATCCTGTCGGACTATGCCACCACCGGCGACGGTCTGGTCGCGGCCTTGCAGGTGCTGGCGGTGGTGAAGCGGCAGAACCGGCCGGTCTCGGAGGTCTGCCACAGGTTCGAGCCGCTGCCGCAGGTGCTGAAGAATGTCCGCTACAAGAAGGGCAAGCCGCTCGAGGACGCGAAAGTGAAGACCGTGATCAGCGGCGCCAATGCGCGGCTGAACGGCAACGGCCGGCTGGTGATCCGCCCCTCCGGCACC
Organism: Pseudorhodoplanes sp.; assembly: GCA_022843165.1. Lineage (GTDB taxonomy): Bacteria > Pseudomonadota > Alphaproteobacteria > Rhizobiales > Xanthobacteraceae > Pseudorhodoplanes. The sequence continues at coordinate 17,307 of JALHOD010000002.1, read as the reverse complement.
GAGCCGGTGATCCGCGTGATGGGCGAGGGCGACGACCAGGTGCTGGTCGAGGAGATCGTCGACGAGATCTGCGAGGCGCTGACTCAGGCGGCGGCGTGAGAGGTTTTTGGCGTGTAGGGTGGGTTAGCGCCGCAGGCGCGTAATCCACCGGTTAAACAGCCATCGTGCGACTTGCATGGTGGGTTACGGCGCTTTGCGCCTAACCCACTCTACATGGTCAAAGCGCACCGTGATACATTTCAGCCATGCCGAACTATCGCCGCGCCTTCGTCCCGGGCGGATGCTGGTTCTTCACCATCAATGTGCTGGAGCGGGAGGGGTCGCTTCTTGTCGATCATATCGACGTGCTTCGCGCGTCGATCGCGAGGACGCGGCGCAAATATCCCTTCGACATTGATGCCTTCGTCGTGTTGCCGGACCACATGCATGCGATCTGGACGCTGCCGCCGGGCGATGCGGATTTCTCCACCCGGCGACGGCTCATCAAGATCGGCTTTGCCAAATCGTTGCCGAAGCAGGAACGACAGAGCGCGGTGCGCAAGGCGCGCCACGAGCGCGGCATCCGGCAGCGGCGTTTCTGGGAGCACATGATCCGCGACGGCACCGATTGCGCGCAGCATGTCGCGTATTGCTACATCAACCCGGTGAAGCACGGCCTCGTTACGCGCGTGCAGGATTGGCCGCATTCGTCGTTTCATCGTGATGTCGAGCGGGGAATTGTTCCGCGCGACTGGGCGGGCGATGCTGCGGCCGAGGGCGCGTTCGGCGAGGCATTGTAGGACGTAGGGCGGGTTAGCGCCGAAGGCGCGTAACCCGCCATTGTCGTGCGGTGGATCGGCGGATTACGCCTTCGGCTAATCCGCCCTACGGATCTGCGACGGATCGCGCGACCCTACTTTAGAGCCAGTAAAATCTGCACTTTAGATTACGTGTAAGTTCGGTCGTTTGATTTTGCACAAGGCCGGCCGCCCGGATTACAGTAGTTGTAAGTTGTACTAATCAGCTTGCCGGGCTCCGATGATCGTCTGCTCCTGCAATGTCCTGTCCGACGGCGACGTTCGCCGCGCCTGCGGCGCCAAGACGCCGCCGCGCACGGCCGGGCAGGTCTATGGCTGCCTCGGCTGCAGCGCCCAGTGCGGCCGCTGTGCCCGCACCATCAAGAAGATCATGGACGAGGCGCTCGGCGCCTGCGCCGCCGGCTGCGCGATCTGCCCGCAGACCGGCAACCTGCTGCCGGTCCGCGCGCCCGACCGGTCCTGACGCTCGTTCCCTTTTCACAAGCCCTGACGATCCGGCCTGCGGCGCTTGCACCGCGCGGTCTTCTTCTTTAGAAGAACTCTAAATAGAGCCGTCTCTGGAAAATGCGGGAGTATCTGTCATGAAGGGCGACGCCAAGGTCATCGAATATCTCAATCGCGGGCTTCGCAGCGAATTGACCGCCGTCAGCCAGTACTGGCTGCATTACCGCATGCTCGACAATTGGGGCCTGAAGGATCTCGCCAAGAAATGGCGCGAGGAATCGATCGAGGAAATGCGTCACGCCGACAAGTTCATCGAGCGCATCCTGTTTTTCGACGGCTTCCCCAATCTGCAGGTGCTGGACCCGCTGCAGATCGGCCAGTCGGTGAAGGAGATTCTGGATTGCGATCTCGCCGCCGAGCACGGCGCGCGCACGCTCTACCAGGAAGCCGCGACCTATTGCCAGAGCGTGAAGGATTACGTGTCGCGCGACCTGTTCGAGGAACTGATGAAGGACGAGGAAGGCCATATCGACTTCCTCGAAACCCAGCTCGACCTGGTGGCCAAGCTCGGCGTCGAACTGTATTCGCAGCATCACATCGGCGAGCTTAACGACGATTGATCGTCGCGCCGCTTGACGCATCGCGGCCGCGTCCGGCAGGAGGCGGCCGCTTGCGTTTGCAAAGCTCACCAGAATCTTAATGCCGACTCGCCGCGTTAACGGATGCGACAGTGATTTGCCGTGCGCGCCCGCGTCCGAAATTTCCCGAAAAAAACACGGTTAAAAAACGTCGTTAAAAAACAGGGTTAAGCGCCGCTTAAGGTTTCGCTGGCATCGTCTGCTCACGACCAACTCCGCCCCGGATGTGTGGGAAGGAACGTGTAATGAGCAGCGTCAAGAAAAGTCTTCTTTCAGGTATTGCCGTCGCCGCCGTGTCCGGCAGTCCGGTTTTCGCCGCCGATTATCCGGCGCCGCCGCCCCCGCAGCAGGTGATCTACCAGCAGGTTCCGGTACCGGTGCGGGACTTTGGAAACTGGTATCTGCGCGGCGATATCGGCATGAGCAATCAGAAGCTCAAGGAGCTCGACAATTCGCTGTTCGCCACTGCACCGGGATTTAGTTGGTTGGACAAAGGCGGCTTCGACTCAGCTCCGTTTTTTGGCTTAGGAATCGGCTATCAATACAACGACTGGCTCCGTTTCGATCTGACCGGTGAATATCGCGGCAAAGCCAGCTTCCATGCACTCGATCGCTACACGGCCGGTGCTCCGGTCAACGGGCCGGCGACCAACGACTATACAGCGACCAAACGTGAATGGCTGTTCTTGGCCAATGCCTATCTCGACCTTGGCACATGGTGGTGCATCACGCCGTTCATCGGCGCCGGCATCGGTGCAGCGAATATCACAATCGATCATTTCCGCGACAACAATATCATCGCAGGTGGCGGTGGTTATGCAGATTCCGCTTCCCAGACGAATTTTGCCTGGGCTCTGCATGCTGGCCTAGCTTACAAAGTCTCGCAAAACTTCACAGTCGAATTCGCCTACCGTTATCTTAGTCTGGGAGATGGAGTGACGGGCGATCTCATCAATTATGACGGTACCAACACTGTCAATAATCCGATGACGTTCAAGGACATCACCTCGCACGATTTCAAGTTCGGCGTGCGCTGGAATCTGCAGGACAGCGAGTTTGGCAACAGGCCGTTCATCGCGGCGACCGCGCAGCAGCCGGCTTATGTGCAGCCGCAGCAGCAGGTGATCACGCTGCCGCCGCAGCAGGTGATTGCGCCGCCACCGCCGCCGGTCTACGCGCAGCCGCAGCCGCTTTATCAGCCGCAATATGCGCCGCCGCCTCCGGCGCCGGTCTATCAGCAGCAACCGCGATATGTGCCGCCGCCGCCGCCGGTCTATCAGCAGCAGCAACAGCCGCCGCTGATGCGCAGAGGTTAACGCAAGAGGCTTGCGTTGCGCCTGAGACGGACGATTTCGACGACGGCGCGGCCTGGTCCGCGCCGTTGCGTTTTTGACCCGGTGGAGGGCGCGTTAACGATAGGCGCGCGTTTCACCGTGACGGCCCTTTCGATGACGCAATTTGCCGCCGAACTGATCCCGTCAAGCGTTCGACAGGACCCGCCGCAGGACTGACCGTGGCCACGACCGACCCCGCACCGCGCATTGCCTTCGTCGACTACGCCAAGGGATTTTGCATCATCCTGGTGGTGATGATGCATTCCGTGCTCGGCGTCGAGGCGGCGGCCGGCCATGAGGGCTGGATGCATGCGGCGGTGGAATTCGCCAAGCCGTTCCGCATCCCGGTCTTCTTCCTGACCGCGGGGCTGTTCCTGTCGCGCACGATCGACAGCGACTGGCGCAGCTATCTCGACCGCAAGGTGCTGCATTTCGTTTATTTCTATGTGCTCTGGCTCACCATCCAGTTCGCCTTCAAATTCCCCGGCATGGCGCAGGCGCAGGGCGTCGGCCCGGCGATCTGGAGCTATCTGCTGGCCTATCTGCAGCCGTTCGGAACCCTGTGGTTCATCTATCTGCTGCCGGTCTTCTTTGTCGTGACCAAGCTGACCCGGCCGCTGCCGCCGCTTCTGGTCTGGCTCGTTGCCGCCGGCCTGGAAATGGCGCCGGTCGAGACCGGCGCCGTCGTGATCGACGAATTCGCCGCGCGCTTCGTCTATTTCTACAGCGGCTATCTTTTTGCGCGCGGCGTCTTCGGATTTGCCGACGAGGCCGTGCAGCGCGCGCCGCTGGCGCTGACCGGCGTGGCGGCCTGGGCGATCTTCAACGGACTGGTGGTGGTTTATGGCTGGTCCGAGCGTCCGTTGCTTTCGCTTGTGCTGGGACTGGTCGGCGCCGCGGCGCTGATTGCCGTGTCGGCCTTGCTGGCGCGGCGCGACCTGTGTCCGCCGCTGCGGCTGTGCGGACAATATTCGCTGATCATCTATCTGGCGTTCTTCCTGCCGATGGTGATCGCGCGCGAGGCGCTGATGCGGAGCGGATTCATTTCCGATGTCGGGACCCTGTCGCTGATCGTCACCGTTGCCGCGGTCGTCGTGCCGCTGGTCATGGAGCGGCTGGTCCGCAACACGCGGCTGCGCTTCCTGTTCGAGCGCCCCAACGCGTTGCGCCTGAAGCCGAACATGCGGTTCGCGCCGCAGCGCTGAGCGGCCGCCGGCATTCATCTTCGTTAACGGACGTTAGGATTACGCGCGCAATCAGCTTCGTGAACATCTATGGTTAATCGCCGTTTAACCTCTCTGATTCATAGTCCTTCCTGATTTCGTGTTGTGGCGTCTGGGAAGGATATCGTGATGAGTCGTCTGAACGTTTTTGCCGTCGTCGGGGCCGCGGCCTCGCTGTTTGCCGCGGGCGCGCAAGCCGCCGACGCGCCGCCTTTTTCGATACCCTTTCCCATCGAACAGCCCCTCCGGGTGCAGGAATTCGTCTCCGGCTGGTATATCCGCGGCGACCTCGGTTATCGCCTGAACCGATTCGACGGCATGAGCGAATTTCGCGGCACCGATACGATCGGCGAGCAGTCGATCAGCGATACCGCCGTGTTCGGCCTCGGCGGCGGCTACAAGGCGGGCTGGTTCCGCGCCGACCTTACGGTCGATTACAGCGGCCGCGCGACCTACAAGGCGGACGTTGGCGGCTTGCCGGCGGGAAACCAGCCGGGTCTGTCCACCAAGATCGAAATGACGACCGCGCTTGCGAATATCTACGCCGATCTCGGGACCTGGTGGGGCATCACGCCTTACATCGGCGCGGGCGCCGGCGCGGCCTATCTGCGCACCGTGGAATTTTATGACTATGCCAGCCTCGTGATGCCGCAGGAAAAGCAGGGCGAATGGAATTTCGCCTGGGCGGCCATTGCGGGCATGAGCTACCGGATCGGCGCCAATCTGCTCGCCGACGCCAGCTATCGATACGTGGATCTCGGTGACGCCGTGACGGCGGTGAACGTCGTCGGCAACCAGATCACGGTCAAGGACATCACGGCGCACGAATTCCGCATCGGCTTGCGCTACAACCTCGATTGATCCGGCTGGATTAATCTCTCTGTAACGAAAGAATTCCCCGGGCGTCGAGGGCCATCCCTTGACGTCCGGCATGTCCTTCCTTATCCCCGTCCGTGGGCCACCCCTCCCCAACGAGGGGCTGCTATCTGGAAGGATAGATCATGACGTCCAAGACACCCGGCGTGCGTCCGGTGACTCCGCACTTTTCGTCCGGCCCCTGCGCCAAGCGCCCCGGCTGGAGCCTCCAAGCCCTCACAGATGCGCTGCTCGCTCGCTCGCACCGGTCGAAGCCCGGCAAGGCGAAGCTCAAGCGCGCCATCGATCTCACCCGCGAAATTCTTGAGGTGCCGGCGGATTACCGCATCGGCATCGTGCCCGCGTCCGACACCGGCGCCGTCGAAATGGCGATGTGGTCGCTGTTAGGCAGCAGGCCCGTCACCATGCTGGCCTGGGAATCCTTCGGCGAGGGCTGGGTCACCGACGTCGAAAAGCAATTGAAGCTGAAGGACGTCACGGTCCTCAAGGCCGGCTATGGCGACTTGCCCGATCTGTCGAAAGCCGATTCCGACACCGACATTGTCTTCACCTGGAACGGCACCACCTCCGGCGTGCGCGTGCCGAATGCCGACTGGATCAAGGCCGACCGCAAGGGCCTGACGATCTGCGACGCGACCTCCGCCGCCTTCGCGCAGCCGCTCGATTTCAAGAAGCTCGATGTCGTCACCTTCTCCTGGCAGAAGGCGCTGGGCGGCGAGGCGGCACATGGGATGCTGATCCTGTCGCCGCGCGCGGTGGAGCGTCTCGAAAGCCACAAGCCGGCCTGGCCGCTGCCGAAGATCTTCCGCATGACCAAGGGCGGCAAGCTGAACGAGGGCATCTTCGTCGGCGAGACCATCAACACCCCGTCGATGCTGTGCGTCGAAGATTATCTCGACACCCTGCAATGGGCGAAGTCGGTCGGCGGCCTGAAAGGTTTGATCGGCCGCGCCGACGCCAACACCAAGGTCATCACCGACTGGATCGCGACGACGCCGTGGATCGCAAATCTCGCCAGCGATCCGAAGACGCGCTCCAACACCTCGGTCTGCCTGAAGATCGTCGATCCGGCGGTCACCGCCTTGTCGGTCGATGCGCAATGGGCCTTCGTGAAGGATCTGGTCGCGCTGATCGAGAAGCAGGGCGTGGCCTACGACTTCGCCAATCATCGCGACGCGCTGCCGGGTCTCCGCATCTGGTGCGGCGCCACGGTCGAGACGAGCGACGTCGAGGCGCTGCTGCCCTGGCTCGACTGGGCCTATGCGCAGGCGAAAGAGTCGCTCGCGAAGGCGGCTTGACCTCTTTCTTCCCTCTCCCCTTGTGGGAGAGGGTGCCGAGCGGCGCAGCCGCGAGGCGGGTGAGGGGTTTCATCGTCATTCGCGGCCCTTACCCCTCACCCGGTTCACCTCGCTTTCGCTCGGTTCGCCATCCTCTCCCGCAAGGGAAGAGGGTTCCAATCTCAATCTCATTCTGGGTCTTCAACCATGACCGCTCCCAAAGTTCTCATTTCCGACGCTCTCTCGCCCGCTGCCGTCCAGATCTTCAAGGATCGCGGCGTCGAGGTCGATTTCCAGCCCAATCTCGGCAAGGACAAGGACAAGCTGGCCGAGATCATCGGCAATTACGACGGCCTCGCGATCCGCTCGGCCACCAAGGTGTCGCCGAAGATTCTGGAGAACGCCAGGAACCTGAAAGTGATCGGCCGCGCCGGCATCGGCGTCGACAATGTCGATATCCCGGCTGCCACCGCCAAGGGCATCATCGTGATGAACACGCCCTTCGGCAATTCGATCACCACGGCGGAGCATGCCATCACGCTGATTCTGGCGCTGGCGCGCGAAATCCCGCAGGCCGACGCCTCGACGCAGGCCGGCAAGTGGGAAAAAAACCGCTTCATGGGCGTGGAGATCACCGGCAAGACGCTGGGCCTGATCGGCGCCGGCAATATCGGTTCGATCGTCGCCGACCGCGCGCAGGGCCTGAAGATGAAGGTCATCGCCTATGATCCCTTCCTGTCGCCGGAGCGCGCACGCGACATCGGCGTCGAGAAGGTCGAGCTCGACGAGTTGCTCAGGCGCGCCGACTTCATCACGCTGCACACGCCGCTGACCGAAAAGACCAGGAACATCATCGACGCCGCCGCCATCGCCAAAACGAAGAAGGGCGTGCGCATCATCAACTGCGCGCGCGGCGGTCTGGTGGACGAGGTGGCGTTGCGCGCCGCGCTCGATTCCGGCCATGTCGCGGGCGCGGCCTTCGATGTGTTCTCCACCGAACCGGCGAACGAAAATCCGCTCTTTGGCCATCCCAATGTGGTCTGCACGCCGCATCTCGGCGCCGCGACCAACGAGGCGCAGGAGAATGTCGCCCTGCAGGTGGCCGAGCAGATGTCGGACTACCTGCTGCGCGGCGCGATCTCCAACGCGGTGAATTTCCCCTCCATCACCGCCGAGGAGGCACCCAAGCTCAAGCCGTTCATCGCGCTCGCCGAAAAGCTCGGCTCCTTTGCGGGCCAGCTCACCGAAACCGGCATTGCCAAGGTGCAGATCACCTATGAGGGCGCGGTGGCGCAGATGAAGATCAAGGCGCTCACCTCGGCCGCTCTGGCGGGATTGCTGCGGCCGATGCTGGGGGAGGTCAATGTCGTCTCCGCCCCGGTCATCGCCAAGGAGCGCGGCATGGTGGTCGAGGAGACGACGCGCGAAGCGGAAGGCGACTATGAAAGCCTGATCACGGTGACGGTCGAAACCGAGCGGCAGACGCGGTCGGTCGCCGGCACGGTCTATGCCGACGGCCGCCCGCGTCTGGTTGACATCAAGGGCATCCGGATCGATGCCGAATTCGGACCCTCGATGATCTATGTCACCAACGAGGACAAGCCCGGCTTTGTCGGCCGCTTCGCCTCGATCCTCGGCGATGCCGGCATCAACATCGCGACCTTCCATCTCGGCCGCCAGGAGCAAGGCGGCGACGCCATCGCGCTGGTGGAAGTGGACGGCGCGGTGCCGGCCGACGTGCTCGCCAGGGTGCAGGCGCTGCCGCATGTGAAGCAGGCCAAGCCGCTGACATTTTGATCGCAACAATCTATGCGGCGCGCGGCTTGCGCGTCGCCACGATCACCCCGCACAGGATCATCAGGCACCCGACGCCGTGGAAGATCTGCGGCCGTTCGCCGAGAAATCCGATCGCAAACAGCGCGCCGAAGGCCACGATCGAGGGATAGAACGCCGCGGCGCGGTTGGGGCCGATCAGCTGGACGCCGCGGTTGTAGCAGATATAGGCGACGATCGAGGGGAAGATCGCGACATAGATCAGCGTGAGCAGGGTCTTGGCGTCGAGCGTGACCTGCTCGCCGCCGCTCATCTCCCAGAGGTAAAGCGGGATTACGAACAGCGTGCCCCAGCCCAGCGTGAACACCAGAAACGACAGCGGATGCATCGCCGGCCGCTTTTTCAGCAGCGCCGAGTAGAAGGCGATCACCACGAGCGATCCGAAGAACCAGATGTCGCCGCGGTTGAAGGAAATATTGCGCAGCAGCGACACGTCACCCCGGCACAGGATCACCACCACCCCGATGAACGAGATGAAGATGCCGAGCATCTGCCGCGGCGTCAGCCGGTCGCCGAATAGCAGGAACGCCATCAGCGCGACCACCAGCGGCGCGGTGGTCTGGATCAACAGCGCGTTGATCGCCTCGGTATATTGCAGGCCCCAATAGGCCGGCACGGTGTAGCCGGTGGTGCCGGTGACCGCGAACACCGTCATCAGCGGCAGGTTCCTGCGGATCGCCGGCCAGTCGCGCCTGAGATGATGCCATGCGAATGGCAGCAGGATCAGGAAGGCAAAGCCCCAGCGGTAGAACGACAGCGCCATCTGCGGCACGTGGCCGGCGATATAGCGCCCGACCACGATGTTGATGGCCCAGGTCAGGAAGGTGACCGAGAGCAGGAGATAGGGCTGCTGGTACAGCCAGCCGCCGATCCGGCCGAACAGGTCGGTCATCACCATCTCCGCCGCGTGGGAGAAAAAGGGCTGCGCGCGCCGGATTCGGCGCTGCGTCTTTTTGCTACAGGGCAGGCTCGCCCGCCAGAGCGCGCCCCGCATGGCGGCCCTGCCGGGACGCGCGAAAATAACCTCGCAGACACCAGCGTTGGCCGCAAAAACCTCGATAATCCAGCACTTTGCCCAATTGCTCCGGGACCACTGCCTTGCCTCCACAGCCGTCATCCTTTATCCCCGCACGGAAGCCCTCAGCTTCGGCCGGGCGTCCCGGTGGTCATTGTGAGGGTCCGGGCCACGGCCCCGCGAGGGAAGTTTACGAATGGCGAATGTGGTTGTCGTCGGATCGCAATGGGGCGACGAGGGTAAAGGCAAGATAGTCGATTGGCTGTCCGAACAGGCCGATATCGTGGTCCGCTTCCAGGGCGGCCATAATGCCGGTCATACGCTGGTCATCGACGGCAAGACCTACAAGTTGTCGCTTCTGCCGTCGGGCGTGGTGCGTCCCAACAAGCTGTCGGTGATCGGCAACGGCGTGGTGGTAGACCCGCGCGCCCTGGTGGACGAGATCGACCGGCTGACCGCCATGGGCGTCGCGGTCACGCCCGACAATCTGCGCATCGCCGAAAATGCCTCGCTGATTCTCTCGCTGCACCGCGACCTCGACGCCATTCGCGAATCATCCACCACCGGCACCCGCATCGGCACCACCAAGCGGGGCATCGGGCCCGCATATGAAGACAAGGTCGGCCGCCGCGCCATCCGGGTCATGGATCTCGCCGACACCGACGGTCTCATGCTCAAGATCGACCGGCTGCTGGCGCATCATAATGCGCTGCGGCGCGGCCTCGATCTCAAGGAGATCGACGGCAAGGATATCTACAACGAACTGGTGGAGCTGGCGCCGCGCGTTCTGCCCTATATGGACACGATCTGGTCGCTGCTCGACGAGAAGCGTCGCGAAGGCAAGCGCATCCTGTTCGAAGGCGCGCAGGGCGCGCTTCTCGACGTCGACCACGGCACCTATCCGTTCGTGACCTCCTCCAATACCGTCGCCGCGCAGGCCGCCACCGGCTCCGGCCTCGGTCCGGGCGCCATCGGCTATGTGCTCGGCATCTGCAAGGCCTATACGACGCGGGTGGGGGAGGGGCCGTTCCCGACCGAACAGGATAATGACATCGGCAAGCTGATCGGCGAGCGCGGCCATGAATTCGGTACCGTCACCGGCCGGCCCCGTCGCTGCGGCTGGTTCGATGCGGTTCTGGTGCGGCAGACCGTTCGCACCAGCGGCATCAACGGCATCGCGCTGACCAAGCTCGACATCCTGGACGGCTTCAAGGAAATTAAAGTCTGCGTCCGTTATCGTCTCGACGGCCGCGAAATCGACTATCTTCCGGCCAGCGAGCGCGCCCAAGCGCGGGTCGAGCCGGTTTATGAAACGGTCGAGGGCTGGCCGGATGGCACGGCGGGCGCGCGCTCCTGGGCCGACCTTCCCGCGCAGGCCATCAAATATGTGCGCTGGATCGAGGAACTGATCGGATGCCCGGTTGCCTTGCTGTCCACCTCGCCGAAGCGTGAAGATACAATATTGGTGCAGAATCCGTTCGAGGCATGACACTCTGACAGGACAAGGCTGACCCGACAGACACATGGCCGATTATTATCCCCTCGTTGCCCGCGCCGTCACCGGTCTTGAGAAGAATACCGGTGAAGCCCGCCGTGCGCTCTATGAGCGCGCGCGGACGGCGTTGGTCGCGCAATTGCGGGGCACCAATCCGCCGCTCGAGGAATCCGAAATCACCCGCGAGCGCCTGGCGCTCGAGGAAGCGATCCGCAAGGTCGAGACCGAAGCCGCCCGTCGCGCCCGCCAGGAGAGTGCGCCGGCATCGGCTGCGCCATCGCCGCCGCCCGCTGCGGCGCCGAAACCGCAGACACCCGTGCCGGACTGGCGCACGCCCGCGCCACGCCCGGATCTGACAAGATCGCAGGCGCTGAAGCCGCCGGCTGCGGCTTCAACGGACCAGGGGTCCGGCGCCGCGCGCCGTCCGCAACCTCAGCCGCCGCGCACCAGCCTGACCGACGAGGCCATGAAGGGCTTCCGCGAACTTGCCGGGAATGCCGCGCCGGGGCGGCCCTCCGCGCCGCCGGGCGCGCCCGCGCCGAAGACTCCGCCGCGCGATCCCTTTGCCGAAATTTCGGCGGCGCATGATTTCGACCGGCTGGAAACGCGCACGCAGCCGCGGCTCGACGCCGACGCCTTGCGCCCCAAACGCCGCGACACCGGCCTTATCGAATCCATGGATGAGATCGAAGAGCCGGAAGAGCTTCCGGTTCGCGGCCGCGGCCCGCGCGATCACGACAACGAGCCGCCGGCGCTGCGGCGCGCGCCGCGCAGCTATGGCGGCCTGATCAAGGCCGTGGTGGCGGTGGTTCTGGTGGCCGGGCTGATCGGCTTCTTTTACTGGCAGCGCAACACGCTCGCCGGTCTCTACCAGGCCTTCCGCGGCGCGCCGGCGCAGCAGGCGCAGCGTGAGACGCCGCCGCAGCAGCAGGGACGTCCGAAAATTTCCGATCGCATCGGCCCGGCCGGCGGCGATCTCGCGCGCAACAACATTCCGGCAGTCGCGCAGCGCGTCGTGCTGTACGAGGAAGAGCCAGCCGACCCGCAAGGCAAGCGTTTCATCGGCTCGGCGATCTGGCGCACCGAAACCGTCTCGCCCGGTCCCGGCCGGCCGCCGGAACTCGCGGTGCGCGCCGATGTCGAGATTCCGGAACGCCGCCTGAACATGACCTTCTCGATCCGCCGCAACACCGACCAGACTCTGCCGGCGAGCCACACGGTCGAGATCATGTTCAATCTGCCGGCGGATTTTCCGTCCGGCGGCATTTCCAATGTGCCCGGCATCCTGATGAAACAGGCCGAGCAGACCCGCGGCACGCCGCTCGCCGGCCTCGCGGTGAAGGTCACCAACGGCTTTTTCCTGATCGGTCTGTCCGCCGTCGAGTCCGATCTGCAGCGCAACATCGCGTTGCTGAAGGAACGCGCGTGGTTCGACATTCCGCTGGTCTACAGCAACAACCGCCGCGCCATCCTGGCGATCGAAAAGGGCACGCCGGGCGAGAAAGCCTTCGCGGAAGCCTTCGCGGCCTGGAAGCAATAGCGCTTGAATGTCGGGCGCGTCTTCGTCGCATTCATTGTTGGGGCGGCGCCATCGGCGTCGGCTCCGTGGCGGACGCGCGTGGCGGCGAGTTCCTGCCCCGGCCATGGACTGAGACCCTTCCGGGTCAGATAGCCGTCATCGCCGATCGTTTTCTAGAGCCGCTCGAATCTCCTGGGATCTTTCGTCCTGATGCGGCGTGGGCCGTGGACTCATAAAATCGGCTTGGACCGATCTAAGCTGCACAATGTCCGCTATTCTTCCAACAGCGGCACGCGAGCGGACATCGATTTAGATCCAGTTTGTGCCAGGAAGAGACATAGCGCACTTGGATTGCAATGAAAGAGGCCCTCTCGACTGGCGGCCTCTTTTATTTTGGCTTTGGCCTGTGACCAGTCCATCCGTATTCTCGCAGCGTATTGCCACGCTCCCGCACAATCCTCAACGCAGAAAGTTTTGGTAGACAGACAGCTTGTGGCAATTGTTCCAAAAGAGGATATCGCGCACATAACCGCAAGTGAAACTCTGCACCTTTGCCGAGGGCACATCTCTCTCAATCTTGATTTTGAGGCCGTCGCCCAAAAGAATCTCCCGGGCTACGGCTTCCGCGACTGGAATCGTGTCCTTAACGGTCTCTGTCAATTCAGGCGAACCCGCATACATACCCATTAAGTACTGCGCCAGATAGGAGATGCGAGGAACTGCATCGCCGTCATTGAAATAGATTCTGAGATCAAGCTTGTGCGTCGTTGCAAGGCCTTGCCATTCAACCAGCGCGCCATGTGTGATTTGCGGTCCGAACAGTCGCACGATCCTGGGTTCGGTAAGCGTAATATGGTTGTTGGACAGTGCAGCGAGGCAAATCATCGCTCCGTTGCTGTGACAATCCAGTGCGTCAAAGGTCCGGCCACGCAGTAAATCGTATTCCCTCTGCATCGAGGGCGTCGCGCGCCCGCGTTTCAAGTCGTCCAATAAGACACGACCTAAATCGCCCCAGACTTTGCTAGATCGCGCAACGCCGAGGATGAAATTATATTCCTTCAGCTCGAAGTCCTTGTCCTCGCGAATGCCGGCGAGCTTCAACCGGCCTTTGAATTGACGTTCTGATTCCAGGCGTGCGCGCCGTGCCTTCTCGCCGGACAGCCCTGTCGGCACATTCATCGCGTATGTCCCGTACTCCCACGTCATGCCGCCAATCAGCGCCCGGTTTTTCGGTAGAACCGGAGGCGGAGGGGGCGGAAAGCGTTTCTCATGCGCACTCTGCGTCTCGACCGGTGCGCGCATGCTCTCACGCAACTCCTGAGCTTGACGCTTGGCCCCTTCGGCCGCGTATTCCAGGGCTTTGCGCTCGGCCTCGGCGGCGCGCTCGCGCTCCGCGCGGACCCGGTCGGCAATCAACTGGCTTAAAGAGCTTATATAGTCGGCCCGATGCTTGAGTGGCCTCAGCGCGTGCGCGTGTTTAATGTTGCGCAAGGCAAGTTCGTAATTTTCCACCTCCCATGCGATGATACCTTCCGTTTCCAGCAAATTCGCGCGGATGACGGGATCATCGGGTGAGAACCGCAAGGCCTCTCGATAGAGTTCGGCCGCTCGATGGTTGTTCCCGGCTCTCACGGCGTCGTTCGCGGATTCGTTCAGCTGGCTGGCGTCGCGTTTCTGCCGCGCCGCCTGCAGATCCTCCGGCCGTGGCTGAACTCGTGGAGTGGGGCTCGGACCCTCGCAATAGTTATTCCATGAGCCGCACACGCTCGATTTTTTACCGCTGATGGCCCCTGCCTCACCGGGGATCAATAATGCAGCGCTTGTGATCACAAAAATCGAATGCACGCGAAGTCCGGCCCGTAACCGGCGGAAGCGTGCGACGGACCAACACTCGAATTTCTTGAGCGTGAGCTTCATGGCCTGTGATCTTCACTTTTATGCATGCTCAATAATAATCGCTGTCACGCGCAATGACGTAGATCAACGAGGCGTGTCGCCCCCGCGAAGGCAGGGACTCATATCGGATGGTGGTGGTTGTAGGTTCCGCTTTCGCGGGAACGACACCGGCGCAAAACAAAATCGCCGGGCTTGCGGCCCGGCGATTTCAGCATTCCAAATTCCTGGCGTTCAGTGCGCCGGCAATTGCGCCGCGGCGGCGGCCGGCGTTTCGATCGCCGCCACCTTGTTCTTCACCGCCTTCTGCACCTTCTCGAAGGCGCGCACCTCGATCTGGCGCACGCGTTCGCGCGACACGCCGAATTCGGCGGCCAGATCTTCCAGCGTCACCGGATCGTCGGCGAGCCTGCGCGCCTCGAAGATGCGGCGCTCGCGGTCGTTGAGCACCGCCAGTGCATGCGACAAAGCCTGACGGCGATTGTCCATCTCTTCGTGCTGGGCGAGGATTTCCTCCTGGCCGGCGGACTCGTCCGCAAGCCAGTCCTGCCATTCGCCGGAATCGCCGTCGTCGCGGATCGGCGCGTTCAGCGAGGCGTCGCCGCCCAGCCGCCGGTTCATGTCCACGACGTCTTTCTCGGTCACGCCGAGGCGCTTTGCGATCTGCGCGACCTGATCGGGCCGCAGATCGCCTTCGCCAAGGGCGGAGATCTTGCTCTTGGCCTTGCGCAGGTTGAAGAACAGCTTCTTCTGGTTGGCGGTGGTGCCCATTTTCACGAGCGACCACGAACGCAGGATGTATTCCTGGATCGAGGCCTTGATCCACCACATCGCGTAGGTCGCGAGCCGGAAGCCCTTTTCGGGCTCGAAACGCTTCACCGCCTGCATCAGGCCGACGTTGCCCTCCGAGATCACCTCGGAAATCGGCAGGCCGTAGCCGCGATAGCCCATGGCGATCTTGGCGACGAGGCGGAGATGGCTGGTGACGAGCTTGTGCGCGGCATCACGATCGCCGTGTTCGCGCCAGCTCTTGGCCAGCATATATTCTTCCTGCGGTTCCAGCATCGGGAACCGGCGGATTTCTTCCATGTAACGGGACAGACCGCCTTCGGCGGTCATGATCGGCAAAGCCGCAGTCCGGGCCATTTTTGCCCTCCATTTTTCATGCCCCCGACCTATTCGGCGGGCATATGCGCTACCTCCTCATCGGCAGGCGGCGCATGTTGCGGCTGCGAAATCCCAGCCGCAGGTGCAGCATATGGGAGGGACGGGGCGAAGGAAAGTTAACTTCCTGTCACCTCGTCGTGACCCGGCCGCTGCCAGACAAGTCATTGATAAAAATCGGTTTTATCGCTTTTTCCGGGTCGGAATCCGGCCCGGGCCGTGATCGCTCAAGGCCATACGTAAACGGGCGAGGTCAGCCGGGAGTTCCGATCGGAAGACCAGCTCTTCGCCTAAGGTGGGGTGTTCGAAGCCCAGAAGATAAGCATGCAGCGCCTGCCGGCCAAGGTCCGACAGGGCCTCGCGCGCGCCCGGGGAGAGCAGGGCGGACTTGGTCCGGAAGCCCGGCCCATAGGTCGAATCGCCGATCAGGGGATGGCCGATATGGGCCAGATGCACCCGGATCTGATGGGTGCGGCCGGTCTCCAGCTGGCATTCGATCAGGCTGGCCAAGGGCTTGCCGTCGGGGCCGACGAAGCGCTCGAGCACCTGCCAATGGGTAATGGCCTCCCGCCCGCTCTGGCGCACCGCCATCTTGTCGCGGGCATGCGGATGCCGGTCGATCGGGGCGTCGATGGTGCCCTTGGGCCGGTCCGGCGCGCCCCAGGCGAAGGCCATATAGCCGCGCTGCAGGGGGCCGGTGCGGCCGTGATCGGCGAATTGCGCCGCCAGCACCTTGTGCGCCCGGTCGGTCTTGGCCGCCACCATCAGGCCGGTGGTGTCCTTGTCCAGCCGGTGCACGATGCCCGGCCGCTTCACCCCGCCGATGCCCGAAAGGCTGTCGCCGCAATGCGCGATCAGCGCATTCACCAGCGTGCCGGTCGGGTGCCCGGCGGCCGGGTGCACCACCAGCCCGGACGGCTTGTCGATGACGATGAGCTGGTCGTCCTCATAGACGATGTCGAGCGGGATGTTCTCGCCTTGGGGCTCGGCCTCCTCCGCCGGCGGCACGGTCACCTCGATCCGGTCGCCCACGTTGACGCGATGGCCGGGATCGCGGATGGTCCGCCCGCCGATCGCGACCGCGCCGTTCAGGATCAGGGCTTTCAGCCGTGTCCGCGACAGGGTCTCGATCCGCTGGGCGAGCAGGCGGTCGAGCCGCGCGCCGGCATCCGGCTCGGCGACGACAACGGTTTCCATCTGCTCCTGCGTGAGAGTCATGACCCATCCTGCGACCGACGACGAAAAGCCTCTCAACCCCGAGCAGGAGCGCCTGGTGGCGCGCGTGCGCTGGATGTCGATGCTGTCGGGGGTCGCAACCCTGATCGGCATCGCCGTGGTGATCGGTGTGGTCGGCTATCGCATTTTCAGGAGCGAGGGAAGCGTCGCCACCTCGGCCGAAATCGTAGCCATGCTGCCGAAAGGCGCCAGGGTGGTCGCGACCGCCACCGCCGGTGACCGCATTATCGTTACCGTCGACATCCAGGGATCGACCGAAATCCGCGCCTTCGATGCCCGCACTCTGCAGCCGGCCGGTCGCCTGCGGTTTGTCAGCGAACCCTGAACATCGCGTCCCGGGAGACAACTTGCCTCGATCAGGGTTCGAGGCTATTTGAACGCCGTTGCTCCCTTCGTCTAGCGGTTAGGACGCGGCCCTCTCAAGGCTGAAACAGGGGTTCGATTCCCCTAGGGAGCGCCAATCATAAGCAGCTTCGCATAGCTCGGGTACGCAAATTATACGGAAATCCTAGATGCAGATTCTGCTCTGCATCCTCAGGATGCGCTGCCGAACGAATCCAAAA
>JALHOD010000001.1:189677-535013 GCA_022843165.1 Pseudorhodoplanes sp. | reverse complement strand
CGCGCTCGGGGTGCCGGCGCGGGACGGGCAGCGGGGGCCGGACGGGCGGGGGCTGACTCGGCCGGGCCGCGTTTCTGGGGCTCGGCGGCGGCGCCCGCCGCCCAAAGGGCCGCGAACAACAACGCTGCCGCAATCGCACGCATACTCATCATGACCACACACATCCCCTGCGGGGTCGCCCCGAGATGCAACCGGGACTCGTCCCATTTGTTCCGATTGCCAATGAATGCAGCCTGAACTTCAGAGACGTCAAAATTGCGTCTCACATGACAGCCGTCTTCCACGCGCCGGTCCGGCTCGCCCGAGACGGCCCACTCGGGCACAACCCCATCTTCCGATTTAAGCAAAGTGACGTGCCGCCGGAATTGCCCTTGGTCGTGCTTCCACGACTTGAACAGGCAGGCTAAGCTTTGTCCACGATCCGGGCACCGCCCGGACAAGCGGCCAGCAAAGAAGCCGTGCGGATCTTACTCGTCAGGGAGGACATCCAGATGAAATGGTTCAGTTCGGCCGCGGCAAGCGCCGCGGTTCTGCTTTCCGTCACCACAGCGCAGGCGCAACAGATCGACGCCGTACGCTGGCCGGTGCCGATGGCTTTCGGATCAAATCTCGTTGCGCTCGGCGATGCCATGCCGTGGGTCGCTCAACAGCTCGACAAGATGTCCAGCGGCCGCATCAAGCTGCAGATTTTCGAGCCGGGCAAGCTGGTCCCGGCACTGGCGGTGTTCGATGCCGTCTCGGAAGGCAAGGCCGAAGCCGGCTATACTTGGATGGGCTACGAGGTCGGCAAAGTGCCGGCCGCAGCGCTGTTCGGCGCCGTTCCGTTCGGGATGGAGTCGCCGGAATTCATGGCCTGGATGTATTTCGGCGGCGGCAACGAATTGCTGCGCGAGGTTTTCAAGCCGCATAACGTCTATCCGATCTTCTGTGGGACGATCGGGCCGGAAGGCGCCGGCTGGTTCCGCAAGGAAATCAATTCGGCTGAAGACATCAAGGGACTGAAATTCCGCGCGGCCGGCTATGGCGGCGACATCTACAAGGAAGTCGGCGCCTCGGTGACGCTGTTGCCGGGCGGCGAACTGTTCCAGGCGCTGGAGAAGGGCGTTCTGGACGGCACCGAGTTCTCGCTGCCGACGGTCGACGAGCAGCTCGGTTTCTACAAGGTCGCGAAATACTACTACATGCCGGGCTGGCATCAGCCGTCGACCAACCAGTATCTGTA
This sequence comes from Pseudorhodoplanes sp., assembly GCA_022843165.1. Lineage (GTDB taxonomy): Bacteria > Pseudomonadota > Alphaproteobacteria > Rhizobiales > Xanthobacteraceae > Pseudorhodoplanes. The sequence goes on along the minus strand of JALHOD010000001.1, from coordinate 533,791 downwards.
TGTGAACCTGGCGGCCTGGAACAAGATCTCGCCGTCCACGCAGGCGATCATCGAGACGACTTGCACGGCGGCCGTCACCATCGCGCTTGCGAAATCGGAAGCGCTGCAAGGCAAGACGCTGGCGAAGTTCGAGAAGGAAGGCGTGCAGGTCAAGCAGGTCAACGCGCAACTGCTCAAGGTCTTCCAGACCGCAACCAAGAAAGTCATGGCGGAAAAGTCCGCCGCCAACCCTCTGTTCAAGAGAGTCTATGACAGCCAGCTCGCCTTCATGGAGCAGAACCAGAAGTGGAAGGAGTTCGGCTATCTCCCGCGCGACTTCAAATAATCGGCGACTGAAATGACGATCCCGCAATCCGCGGCGGACGGCCCCGTTATGGGGCCGTCCGGACTTCGGCTTCCTGTAACCCGCCTTTCGCGTTTTCTCGACGCCATCATCACCGGCGTCGGAGAGGCGTCGTCATGGATATGGACCGCGCTGATGCTCCTGATCGTGTATCAGGTGGTGCAGCGCTACGCCTTCGGTCTCGGCTCGATCAAGATGGAAGAGATGCAATGGCATCTCTACGGAATCGGATTCATGCTCGCGATTCCGTTCGCGGAGGTCCGGGAGCGTCACGTCCGCATCGATGTGCTGGCCGAACATTGGCCGCTGCGGCGCAGGCTCTGGATCGAGGCCTTCGGCCTGACGTTCTTTCTTCTGCCGTTCTCGCTGTTTGTCCTGCTGCACGCCGTGCCCTATGCGACGCAGTCCTATACGATTCATGAGATTTCCTCGGCGCCCGACGGATTGCCGTATCGCTTCGTCATCAAGGCATTCCTGGCTGCGACGTTTCTCCTCCTCGCCATGGCCGCGGTCTCGCGCCTGTCACGGGTGGTCGCCGCCCTTCGACTGAAAACATAACGCGACGCGCTGCGGGGCAGGGATATGGAAGTCTACGAGATCATTGTCGTCGCATTTCTCGTCACGTTCATCGCGTCGATCTTTCTGGGTTACCCGATCGCGTGGACGCTGGGCGGCCTGTCGCTCATTTTCACCGCTGGCGGGATTCTGCTGCACGATTATTTTGGCGTCGACACGTTCCTGCTCACGCGCTGGGGCAATTTTGCGATCATCGTGGACCGCATCTTCGCCACCATGGCGAACTGGGTGCTCGTCGCCTTGCCCATGTTCGTTTACATGGGCCTGATGCTCGACCGCTCGGGCGTGGCCGAAAAGATGATGACGAATTTCGTCCGCGTCTTTCGCGGCATGCGGGGCGGCCTTGCCATCACGGTGGTGCTGATGGGCATTCTGCTCGCGGCCTCCACCGGCATCGTCGGCGCGTCGGTGGTGCTGCTGGCCACGCTGTCGATCCCGATCATGATGCGGCAGAATTATTCCAAGGAACTCGCCTCCGGCGTGGTTGCGGCCGCCGGCACGCTCGGCATTCTCGTCCCGCCCTCCATCATGCTGGTGATCATGGCCGATCAGCTCTCGATCTCGGTCGGCGATCTGTTCATGGGTGCAGTGGTCCCGGGGGTGGCGCTCGGGTTTCTGTACCTCGTCTATGTCATCATTGTCGGCCTGGTCCGGCCGGACATGGCGCCCGCGCCGCCCGAGGCCGAGCCGCTGACCGGCCGTGAAATCTGGGGCGCGATCCTTGCCACGGTCCCCACGGCGGCACTGATCATCGCGGTGCTGGGCACCATCTTCACCGGCTTCGCCACACCGAGCGAAGCATCGGGCGTCGGCGCCTTCGGCGCGACGCTGCTCGCATTCTTCAACAAGCGGCTGAACCTGAAGGTGATCCGGCAGGTCGGCATCGAGACGGCGCTGACCACGGCCTTCATCTTCGGCATCTTTCTCGGCGCCACCGCCTTCGCGCTGGTCATGCGCTCGCTCGGCGGCGACGAATTCATCGCTCATTTGCTGAAGGGATTGCCGTTCGGGTCGACCGGAATCCTGATTTTCATCCTGTTCATCACGTTCATTTCCGGATTTTTCCTGGACTGGCTGGAAATCGTTCTCATCATCCTGCCGCTGGTTGCTCCGGTGGTGAAGGATCTCGGCTTCAATCTGGTCTGGTTCGTCGTTGTCTTTGCGGTCTGCCTGCAGACCTCGTTCCTCACGCCGCCTGTCGGATTCTCGTTGTTCTACCTGAAGGGCGTAGTCCCGAAGGACATCACCACCACGCATATCTATCGCGGCATCATTCCGTTTGTTATCCTGCAACTGATCATGGTTGCCATTGTTTTCATCTGGCCGGAACTGGTGCTCTGGCTGCCGCAGAAAGTTTACGGCTCGGTGGGCTGAGGAACGGGTCCAGAGCGGGTTCATGCAAGTCCTTGTCATCGGCGCCGGTGTGGTCGGCCTTGCCATTGCGCGCGCGGCGGCTCGCAAAGGGCATGATGTCATCGTCGCCGAGGCCGCTGCCGCGATTGGCACCGGCATCTCCTCGCGCAACAGTGAGGTGATTCATGCCGGCATGTATTACCCGTCCGGTTCGCGGCGTGCGCGGCATTGTCCACGCGGCAACCGCATGCTGTACGAATTCTGCGCGGCGCATGGAGTCGCGCACAAGCGCTGCGGCAAGCTGATCGTCGCCACCAACGAGGCCGAGCGCGGGCGGCTGGAACAGATCCATGCGCAGGGCCTGAAGAACGGCGTCGACGATCTGGAATTTCTCGGCGGCAATGCGGCGCGCGCGATGGAGCCGGACCTGTCCTGCGTCGCGGCGTTGTGGTCGCCCTCGACCGGAATCATCGATGCGCATGCCTACATGCTCGCGCTGCAGGGCGATCTCGAAAATCATGGCGGGGTGGTCGCGTTCAACACGCCGGTCGAACGCCTCGCGAGCGACGGCCAGACCTGGCGGGTGCATTTCGGCGGCGATGATCCCGGTACGCTCGACGTGGACGCGGTGATCAATTCCGCCGGCCTGCATGCGCAGGCGCTGGCGCACAATATCGAAGGCTATCCGGTGCAGCGCATTCCGCGGCTGGTGCTCGCGAAGGGAAATTATTTCAGCTATTCCGGCCGGCCGGTGTTCTCGCACCTGATCTATCCGACGCCGGTCGATGGCGGCCTCGGCGTGCATGTCACGCTGGATCTCGCGGGCCGCATGCGCTTCGGGCCGGACGTGGAATGGATTGACGAGGAAAATTACGACGTCGATCCTGCGCGCGCGGCGTCGTTCTATGCGCGCATCCGCACCTACTGGCCCGCGCTTGCGGATGACATGCTGATCCCGGATTATTCCGGGATTCGCCCGAAACTGACCGGGCCGGGCCAGCCGCCCGCCGATTTCATGATCGAAGGACCGGCCGAGCACAAGATGCCGGGACTGGTGAATCTGTTCGGGATCGAATCGCCGGGGCTCACCTCGTCGCTGTCGCTGGCGGACGACGTCATCTCCTATCTGGAGATCTGAGGCCGCAAACCCTGCGCGGCCTGCGACTGCTTGAATCCTTCGTAACCCGGAATCGTGTCGCCGGCCTCGCTGTCATGCGCGGGCGCGACCTTGATGTCCGACAGCCGCTTGCGCAGGTCACCGCTGATCGGCGTGAAGGCGAGTTCGCCGTCGCGCCGCGCCGATGTCTGCATCAGACCCTTGCCGGTCGCGACGATGTCGCCGGGACGCAAGGTCGGATCCTCGCGCACGTCGATGCGCGCCAGGCCGAACGGGTCCTTACCGTTGCAGGTGCAGCCATCGACCAGCTTCTCGCGATAGAGAAACGCGTTCGGCAATTCGCGATAGCTGCGGCCGTCATGCGACACGGCATGGTCGATCTTGCTGCCGGAAAAAATCCGGGTCTGTGCCGCCGGGCAGAACGACTCGCAGATCTCGGCCGGATTGCCGGCCCGGATCGGGAAGAAGCGGCCGTCGCAGGTGCGCACGCAATAGGCGACCGAGGGTCCGCCGCCGTAATCGGCGCGCGGGTAGCCGTCGCGCGGATCGCCTTGATCAAAAAGCGGGTCGGGATAGGAGGGCGGCGGCGGGGGCGGCGCCGAGCGTCGGAAGCCGCCGAACAGAAGATCGAAGAAATTTTGCGCGGACGCGGGAGCCGGGCTGATCAGGATACCGGCGGCCAGCGCCACCACGGCCAGAAGGCCCGGGCGCGCAAGGCTTGCGCAGCGGTGACGGAATGCAGTCACGTCAAAATCCCTTCACACGCAACCCTGTTGCGTCCGGAACAACGCGGCCGGGACGGAAAGGTTGCTTCCCGCCGATTGGTCGCCGGGCGGCCGGGCCGGGTTCAGTCAGGCAGGATAAAGCGCCGCTGTTAACGGCGCGTGACGAGGATCGCTGGGGAATATGGCAAATCTAGTTGCCGAGGAACTCGGCGGCGCGATAGAGCGAGCGGAACGCGATACCGGCATTCCGGAACGTCTCCGCGGCGCCTTCCTCGCGGTCCACCATCGTGAACACGAAGGCGACCTCGCCGCCGGCATCCTTCACCGCGTCCACTGCCTTGATGGCGGAACCGCCGGTGGTGGTCACGTCTTCCACCACCACGACGCGCTTGCCCCTCAGGCTTTCGCCGGGCGCCAGACCTTCGACCGACAGCTTGGCGCCGTGCTCCTTCGGCTTCTTGCGCACGAAAAAAGCCTGGATCGGCTTGCCCTTCATGAAGCTGAGCTGGGCGATGGCGCCGGCGATCGGCACCGCGCCCATTTCCAGCCCGCCGACATAATCGATGCGCTCGTTCGCCAGCGCCTCGACGGTGAGTTCGGCCAGCAGCGCCGCGCCCTCGGCGTCGAGCATGGTCGGCTTCAGGTTGAAATAGAAATCGCTGGTGCGGCCGGAGGCGAGCTTGATCTCGCCGCGTCCGAACGAGCGGGCGCGGATGATCTCCTTGAGGCGGGCGCGGGACGTTGTCATGTCGGTCTGCTTAGTCGCCAGTGCGGTCATGTCAATGCGCCTCGTCCCAGTTATCCGCCGCGCGGGCATCGACCTGCAGCGGCACATGCAGTTGCACCGCCGGATGCGGCGCGTCGGTCATCACCTTCTTCACCACCGGCAGGGTGCGTTCGACGTCCCTGTCCGGCAACTCGAAAATCAGTTCGTCATGCACCTGTAACAGCATCTGCGCCGACAGCTTCGCCTGCTTTAACGCGCCATCCATGCGGACCATGGCGCGGCGGATGATGTCGGCGGCCGAGCCCTGCAGCCGCGCGTTGATGGCGGCGCGCTCGTTGAAGGCGCGGATCGAGGGATTGCTCGCCTTGATGTCGGGGTAATGGCATTTGCGTCCGAACAGCGTCTCGACATAGCCGTGCTGGCGGCAGAAATCGCGGGTCTCGTCCATGTAGTCGCGGATGCCGGGAAAACGCTCGAAATATTTCTTGATATAGGCGCCGGCCTCTTCGCGCGCGATGCCGAGCTGGTTGGCGAGCCCGAAGGCCGAGATGCCGTAGATGATGCCGAAATTGATCGCCTTTGCTCTGCGCCGCACCTCGCCCGGCATGTCCTTGACCGGCACGCCGAACATTTCCGACGCGGTCAGCGCATGAATGTCGACGCCATCCAGGAAGGCCTGGCGCAATGTCGGGACGTCTGCGACTTCCGCCAGCAGCCGCAATTCGATCTGCGAATAGTCCGCCGAGACCAGCTTGTGGCCGGGCACGGCGACAAAGGCGCGCCGGATTTTCCGGCCCTGCTCGTTGCGGACCGGGATGTTCTGCAGATTGGGTTCGGATGAGGACAGCCGCCCGGTGGTGGTGGCGGCGAGCGCATAGGACGTGTGCACGCGCTGGGTTTTCGGATCGACGAAATTAGGCAAGGCGTCGGTATAGGTCGAACGCAGCTTCGAGACCTGCCGCCAGTCAAGTATCTTCTGCGGCAGTTCGTGTCCGGCTTCGGCGAGATCCTCCAGCACCGAGGCGGAGGTGGACCAGGCACCGGTCTTGGTCTTGCTGCCGCCGGGCAGACCGAGCTTGCCGAACAGCACGTCGCCGAGCTGCTTGGGGCTGCCGGGATTGACCGGCTCACCCGCGAGTTTCTGGATCTCGGTTTCCAGCCGTGCGGCATCCTGCGCGAATTCGCCCGACAGCCGCGCCAGCACCTGCCGGTCGATGGAAATGCCGCGGCCTTCCATGCGGGCCAGCACCGGCACCATCGGCCGCTCCAGCGTCTCATAAACGCTGGTCATGCGCTCGGCGGCGAGCCGGGGTTTGAGCACCTGCCACAGCCTCAGGGTGACGTCGGCGTCCTCGGCGGCATATTCGGCGGCCTTGTTGATCTCCACGCAATCGAAGGTGACGCGCGCCTTGCCGGAGCCGGCGACCTCGCCGAACGCGATCGGTTTGTGGCCGAGCCACAGCTCCGACAATTCGTCCATGCCGTGACCGTGCTTGCCGGCGTCCAGCACATAGGACATCAGCATGGTGTCGTCATGCGGGGTGAGGGCAATCCCGCGCTGGGCGAAAATCTGCCAGTCGAATTTCAAATTCTGGCCGATCTTCAGCACGCCGGGGTCTTCCAGCAGCGGCTTGATCGCGTCGATCGCATCCTTCTCCAGGATCTGGTGATCCTCGATGCCGGCATCGAACAGGCCGTCGCCGCCGCCGCCCTTGCGGTGCGCCAGCGGCACATAGCAGGCCTCGTTCGGCGCGACCGCGAGCGAGAAGCCGCACAATGTCGCCTGCATCGGATCGAGGCTGTTGGTTTCGGTGTCGATGGCGACAAAGCCGACCTCGATCGCGCGTTCGATCCAGGCCTTCAGGCGCGCGAGATCGCGCACGACTTCATACTTGCTGCGGTCGACCGGAATGGCGCGGACTTTCGCGGCGCGCGCGGCGGCAAGGGAGATGGGGGTGAGGGCGTCGGGGGCTGACGCTGCTCTCTCTCCCCCGCTTGCGGGGGAGGGTTGGGGCGATGCTTGCCCCCTCCCGGCCGCTGCGCGGCCGACCTCCCCCGCAAGCGGGGGAGGTGAGGATTCGGAAACGGGAGGGATAACGGCGCCCGACACCAGTCGCGCATCCGGCTCGATCTGCGAGACGTCGATGTCGGCGGCTTCTGCGACGCGCCGGGTCAGGGTGGAGAATTCCATCGCCTTCAGGAAGGCGATCAGATTTTTGTAGTCGGGCTCGTGCACCGCGAGGTCCTCGACCGGCACGTCGAGCGCGACATTCTGATCGAGCGTGACCAGCCGCTTGGACAGGCGCGCCTGCTCGGCATTGTCGATGAGTGTCTGCCGGCGCTTCTCCTGCTTGATCTCGGAGGCGCGCGCCAGCAGCGTTTCGAGGTCGCCGTATTCGGAAATGAGCTGCGCCGCGGTCTTCACGCCGATGCCGGGCACGCCCGGCACGTTGTCGGTGGAATCGCCGATCAGCGACTGCACCTCGATCACCTTGTCCGGTCCGACGCCGAATTTCTCCACCACTTCGGCCGGACCGATCTTCCGGTCCTTCATGGTGTCGTACATGATGACGCAGTCATTCACGAGCTGCATCAGGTCCTTGTCGGACGACACGATGGTGGCGGTGGCGCCGGCCTCGCAGGCGATGCGGGCATAGGTCGCGATCAGGTCGTCGGCCTCGTAGCCGGCCTGCTCCAGGCAGGGAATGTCGAAGGCGTGCACGGCTTCGCGGATCAGCCCGAATTGCGGAATGAGGTCGGCCGGCGCGTCCGGCCGGTGCGCCTTGTATTGCGGATAGAATTCGGTGCGGAAGGTCTTTTCCGACTTGTCGAACACGACCGCGAGATGAGTCGGGCGCTCGTCCGGCTTCATCTCGCGCAAGAGCTTCCACAGCATGTTGCAGAAACCGAGCACGGCGTTGATCTGCAGGCCGTCCGACTTGCGGGTCAGCGGCGGCAGGGCGTGGTAGGCGCGGAAAATGTAGGACGAGCCGTCGACCAGAAATACGTGATCGCCCTTCTTCAGACCCGAGGCGAGCGCGGATGTCGCAGCCGGGCGGGCTGCGGGCTTGGATTTTGCGGCGGATTTGGCTGTCGGCATGGCCGGAATGTGGGCCGCGGACGCTTGTGAATCAACCGCTTCGCGCACGCGGCGGTGGATATTGCCCGGCAAAAATGATTGTCATGGCGCGGCCATGAATTTCGACACAAAGCTTCCCATCGACGCCGCCCTGCCGGACCTGACGGCGGCCCTGCGCGCGCATCACGCCGCCGTTCTGGTGGCGCCGCCGGGCGCCGGCAAGACCACGCGCGTGCCGCTGGTGCTGGCACAGGAAGCCTGGGCCGAGGGCAAGAAGATCGTCGTGCTGGAGCCGCGCCGTCTGGCCGCCCGGGCCGCCGCCGAGCGCATGGCGAAGACGATCGGAGAAAAGGTCGGCGAGACGGTCGGGCTGCGGGTGCGGTTCGGCTCGAAGGTGTCGGGCCGGACGCGCATCGAGGTGGTCACGGAAGGCATTTTCACCCGGCTTGTGCTCGACGATCCGGAATTGTCCTGCATCGCGGCGGTGCTGTTCGATGAATTCCATGAGCGGTCGCTCGACGCCGATCTCGGCCTCGCGCTGGCGCGCGATGCGCAGCAGGGTTTGCGCGAGGATCTGAAAATCCTCGTGATGTCGGCGACGCTCGACGGTGCGCGGGTGGCAAGACTTCTGGGCGACGCGCCGGTGGTGAAAAGCGAAGGCCGCGCCTTTCCGGTCGCGACGCATTATCTCGGTCGCGATCCCCGCGCGCCCATCGAGCGGCAGACGGCGGAGGCGACGGTGAAGGCGCTGCGGGCGGAGAGCGGTTCGCTGCTGGTGTTCCTGCCGGGCGCCGGCGAGATCCGCCGCACCGAAATCTTTCTGAAGGAGCGCGTGTCCGATCCCGCGGTCGACGTCGTTGCGCTCTATGGCGCGCTGGAGGCGCGCGAGCAGGACCAGGCGATTTCGCCCGCGCCCGCCGGACGGCGCAAGGTCGTGCTGGCGACGTCGATCGCGGAGACCTCGCTCACCATCGAAGGCGTGCGCGTGGTCATCGACTCAGGGCTGGCGCGGGTGCCGCGCTACGAGCCGGATGTCGGCGTCACGCGGCTGGAAACGGTGCGGGTGTCGCGCGCCGCTGCCGATCAAAGGCGCGGCCGCGCCGGCCGCACCGAGCCCGGCGTCTGTTATCGCTTGTGGGACGAGCCGGAGACAAATTCGTTGGATGCCTTCGCACGGCCGGAAATTCTCGCCGCCGATCTGTCCTCCTTCGCGCTCGATCTGGCGCAATGGGGGGTGAGCGATCCTTCCAGGCTGGCGTTTCTGGATCCGCCGCCGCGCGCGGCTTTCTCCGAGGCCAAGAAACTGCTGATTGAACTGCACGCGCTTGACGCCGACGGCCGCATCACTGACGAGGGCCGCGCCGTGCGCGCGCTGCCTTTGCCGCCGCGGCTGGCGCGAATGGTGATCGATGCGGCGCGCGAAGGCGCCGGTGCGCTGGCCGCAGACATTGCGTTGCTGGTGACCGAACGCGGACTCGGCGGCGACGCCGTCGATCTCACGCACCGGCTCGACAATCTGCGGCGCGACCACTCGCGCCGCGCCGAGGATGCACGGCGCATGGCGTCACGCTGGGCGGAAGAAGCGCTCGCCAGTTCTAACCCTCCCCCCGACCCCTCTCCGCCGCTCACTCCGTTTGCGGGGGGAGGAGAGTTAACGCCCGGCGTCATTCTGGCGCTGGCCTATCCCGACCGCATCGCGAAGGCGCGCGGCAGCGGCGGAAGCTTTCTGCTCGCCAACGGACGCGGCGCCGTGATCGATCCTGCCTCCGGACTGGCGCGCGAGCCCTTCATTGCGGTGGCCGAACTGACCGGCACCGCAGCGCAGAGCCGCATCCTGCTGGCGGCGCCGATCACGCTCTCCGACATCGAAACACGTTTCGCCGACGACATCGAACAGCGCGACGACGTGACTGTCGATGCGGCGAGCCTGAGCCTGCGGGGGCGCAAGAGCCGCCGCCTGGGCGCCATCGCCTTGTCGGAGCAGATCGTTGCGGTGACGCCGGACGAGCACACCGCGCGCAAGCTGGCGGAGGCGGTTGCGTCGGCGGGCTTGCAGCGGCTGCCCTGGACGAAATCGCTGACGCAATGGCGCGACCGGGTGATGTTCCTGCGCAGGGCGGAAGGCGAGGAGTGGCCGGACTTGTCGGATGCGGCGCTGGCCGCCGGCGCCGCCGACTGGCTGGCGCCGCTGCTTTTCGACAAGACGGCACTACCGGCTCTGCCGGCCGACGTGCTTGAGACCGCGATCGCCGGCTTGCTGCCATGGAATTTGCGGCGGCGGCTCGAGGAGGAAGCGCCCACGCATTTCGCGGCGCCGACCGGCACCCGCGCCGTGATCGACTACGAGGCGGAAGCGGGACCCACCATCTCCATCCGGGTGCAGGAATTGTTCGGCCTCGACCAGCATCCGGCGATTGCCGGCGGACGCGTGCCGCTGGTTGTGGAATTGCTGTCACCGGCGCATCGGCCGGTGCAGGTCACGCGCGATCTGCCGGGCTTCTGGCGCGGCAGCTACCAGGCCGTAAAGGCGGAGATGAAGGGCCGCTATCCGCGCCATCCCTGGCCGGACGATCCCGTCTCCGCTCCCCCCACGCGCCGGGTCAAACCCCGTCCGGGCTGATGCGAAGGCGTTTCAAGGGTCCCGTGGCTGGTATAAGGTCACCTCGGGGAAACTGGGGGGATCAGGCTTGCAGAACACGCGGACCGGTGTGCGCATTGCGCACTGGCGCGATGCGTTTGTCGCCGCGCTGGAACGGCTGCCATGGCTCGGCTGGGCCGGATGGTTGGCGATGTGCGCTGCCGCGCTCTGGGGCGTCAGTCCGAAGCGCTACGGCGCGACATTCGGCGTCTACATCGACTATGCACGGACATTCTTTGCTGGCGAACCGCTTTACGACCCGGCGCGCATCGACGCCTATCTCTACTGGCCGGCGTCGCTCACCGTTCTGGGGCCTTTCCTGTATTTCGACGCGGTCGTCGCGGCGATGATCGCCCTGGCGCTGTCGGCTGCGTTGCTGAGCTGGGCGAGCTACCGCCTGCTGCAAGCCTTGCTTCCGGAACAGTCTCACAGGGACATCGTGGTTCTGACGGGTTTTCTTCTGCTCATCAACGTTCCGGCCGCCTGGTACAATTTCAAGCAGGTCCAGGCGCAGGCATTCATGACGGCGGGCATGATGCTCGCCGCCGCCGCGATGATGCGGGAGCGCTGGACCGTTGCGTCGCTGTGGCTGTTCGCGAGCGCGCTGGTGAAGCCGCTGTCGGTCGTGATGATCCTGCTCTGCGGTGTCTTGCAGCCGCGCATGCGGCTTGCCATGGCGGCCGCTCTGGCCGCAGGGTTTGCGCTGCCCTTCGCGGTTGCCGATGCCGGGTATCTCGTCGATCAATACCGCGCCTGGGTGATGAAGCTGGTGCATCTCAGCGACGTTCATTCCGGCGCGTGGCTTTACCAGGCCGACTTTGCGACCCTGCTTCACAGCCTAGGCATCGTGCTGCCGGGAAAAGCGGCCATGGTCATCAGGCTTGGCGCCGCGCTCGGGACGCTGCTTCTGGCCTGGCGCATTGCGGCGATCGGGGATCGCAACGTCTTTCCGGTTGCCGTGCTGATCCTCAGCGGCAGCTATTGCACGCTGTTCGGGCCACGCAACGAGTTTCTGTCGTTTCTTATTTTGACGCCAGCGCTCACGGCCCTGGGACTGCATCTGCTGGTGCGCGACCGCAACGACCGGCGCGGCTGGCTTCTGATCCTGGCATGCCTCGCTCTGGGTTTCAGCACCAGTCTGGCGGTGGATCGCGCGCTGAAGCCTGCGGTCGTGGCGGCGGTCTATGCCTGGCTGATCTGGCTCACATGGAGGCCGCAGCGCTGGCGCGAGCTCCTCGGCGGCGAATCCGGGCCGCGCATGGCGACCCGGACAGATTATGATGTCGGTGATTCGGGGCGGGGCTACGGCAATGACTGGTCAGGCGGAGCAATGCGTCGAGGTGATCCGATCCCAGATCGGCGACGCGCAGATTGATGTCGGACTCATTCTTGGAGGCGGTCTGACCAGTCTTGCCGATCAGGTCGGCCAGGCGATCAACATTCCCTACAGCGAATTGCCGGGCTTCAACTTGCCCATGGCCGAGCCGAAGCCGGAACTGATCATCGGATTGCTGGGATCGGCGCGCATCGCGGTTTTTCGCGGACGCATGAATTACAATGAAAGGAGCGACATCAATGCGATGCGCGTTCCGGTCGAAACGCTGGCGCGGCTCGGCGCCAAGGCGCTGGTGACCATCGGCGCCGCCGGCGCGATCCGCCAGGATCTGCCCGCGGGCAGCATCGTGACCATCACCGACCACATCAACATGACCGGACTCGATCCGCTGGCCGGCGAGCCGAGCATCGAGCGTTTTGTCGATCTGCTCGGCACCTATGACAGGCATCTGCGCGAACGCTTCGCGCTGGCCACGGGACAACTCGGCCGCAAGGCGCATGACGGCGTCTACATGTTTTTTCCCGGTCCCAGTTTCGAGACGCCCGCCGATATCCGCGCCGCGCAGGCGCTGGGCGCCGATCTCGTCGGCATGACGATCGTTCCGGAAGCGATCCTGGCGCGCCGCTTCGGATTGCGCGTCCTGGCGCTGGCGACGATCACGAATCTGGCCGCCGCCTTGCGGCACGAGCCGCTGACGCTGGAAGACCGCATGCGGACGGCCGCGGCCTCGTCTCACACGCTGAACCGCCTGCTGATAAAATTCTTCGAAGCCTGGGTGCTCGAAAGCCGCATCACGCGGCTGACCTGAGACCGGCTACCGCGAGTTCATCCGAATCCGATAACGGATCGTTAATGCTGCCGCGCAAATGCACGGCACGACCCGTATTCGTTAGCAGCTCCGAGACGCCGCGATGGTTTGATGCGGCACGTTCTCCGGATTGCAGCGGACTTTAACGGATGCGTTCGATCGTCATCTTTGCGGCTTTGATGCTTGGAGCGGCCGGACTGATCACGCCTCTCCTGGACAGGAGCGCGACGGCGCCGTCGCAGCCCGCGCCGGTCGCCGCCCTGGCCTCCGCTCAGCCGGCCGTTTCAAGCGGGCGTCGCTCGATCACCATCCCGCGCGACCGCCGCGGACATTTCCAGACCGAAGCACGGGTCGACGGCCGGCGTATCGATTTCATGGTCGATACCGGCGCGTCGGTGATTGCGCTGACCGCGGTCGATGCCAAGCGGCTCGGAATCTTTCCGTCGTTCAACGACTACAAGGCCGAGGTCCGCACCGCCAACGGCACCGTAAAAGCGGCGCCGGTGACGCTCAACTCGGTCGATGTCGGCGGGCTGGTGGTGCGCGACGTCCGGGCCCTGGTGATGCCCGACAAGGCCCTCAGCGAAAATCTGCTGGGGCTGTCCTACCTCACCAAGCTCAAGCGCTTCGAATACGCCGACGGCAAGCTGGTGCTGGAAAACTAGCCATTCTCCCGACATCTTTGGTCCGCAGACCGTTCTTCGCGCCGCCCCGGCCGCTGCGATCGAGGCGGCGCAACCATTTCCGCCGCATGCGCTTTAGGCTATTGGTCCCTCAGATTCCCGCCCGCTTTCGAGGCCCTTGAATGTTTCCCAAGCCCCAGCCGTCGCTCCTGCCGAACACCTATGCCTATGAATCCGGCCCGATGGTGAAACCCACGGGCTTTCGCGAATACGATGCCCGCTGGCTGCTGGGCAAGGAAATCAACCTGATGGGGCTGCAGGCGCTGGGCATGGGGCTCGGCACCTTGATCCGAGAGATGGGTGTGAAGCCGGAGATCGTGACAGGCCACGACTTCCGCGGCTATTCGGCCTCGGTGAAACTGGCGCTGGTGTCGGGTCTGCTCGCCGCCGGCTGCAAGGTGCATGACATCGGACTGGCGCTCTCGCCGATGGCGTATTTCGCGCAATTCGATCTCGACGTGCCCTGCGTCGCGATGGTGACCGCCTCGCATAACGACAACGGCTGGACCGGCGTGAAGATGGGCGCCAATCGTCCCCTCACCTTCGGGCCGGACGAGATGAACCGGCTGAAGGATCTGGTGCTGCATTCGCATTTCGATCTGCGCGGCGGCGGGTCCTACGCCTTCGTCGAGAATTTCCCCGCCCGCTACATCGCCGACCTGACCAATCGTCCGAAGCTCAAGCGCAAGCTGCGCGCGGTGGTGGCCTGCGGCAACGGCACCGCCGGCGCCTTCGCGCCCAAAATCCTGCAGGCCATCGGCATCGATGTCATCCCGCTCGACTGCGAGCTCGATTACACTTTCCCGAAATACAATCCCAATCCCGAAGACATGAAGATGCTGCACGCCATGCGAGACGCCGTGATCAATGCCGACGCCGATGTCGGCTTCGGCTTCGACGGCGACGGCGACCGCTGCGGCGTGGTGGACAATAAAGGCGACGAGATCTTCGCCGACAAGATCGGCGTGATGCTGGCGCGCGATATTTCAGCCCTGCATCCGAACGCCACCTTCGTGGTGGACGTGAAATCCACAGGCCTGTTCGCCACCGATCCGGTCCTGCAGAAGAACGGCGCCAGGACCGAATACTGGAAGACCGGCCATTCCTACATGAAGCGGCGCGTGAACGAGGCCGGCGCGCTGGTCGGGTTCGAAAAGTCCGGGCACTTCTTCTTCAACAAGCCGCTCGGTCGCGGCTATGACGACGGCCTCGTCTCGGCGATCGCGATCTGCGACATGCTCGACCGCAATCCCGGCAAAAGCATGAGCGATCTAAAAGACGCGCTGCCGAAGACCTGGTCGTCGCCGACCATGTCGCCGCATTGCGACGACGAGAAGAAATACGGCATCGTCGATGCGGCGGTGAAGCATTTCGAGGCCGCGCAAGCCAAGGGCGAGAAAGTCGCCGGGCAAGCGATCCGCGATCTGGTCACCGTGAACGGCGTGCGCGTCACGGTCGAGGACGGCACCTGGGGGCTGGTGCGCGCGTCGTCGAACAAGCCGGAATTGGTGGTCGTGGTGGAAAGCCCGGCCTCGGAAGCGCGCATGCACGACATGTTCAAGGCGGTGGATGCGGTGCTGCGGCAGCATCCCGAGGTCGGCGAATACAATCAGACGATTTAGACAGGGAAGGTCGTCGGCCTCATCCTGAGGAGCGCACCGAAGGTGCGCGTCTCGAAGGATGGGACGCCCTCGCCCTTCGAGGCGCATTGCTGCGCAATGCTCCTCAGGGTGAGAGTCGATTGGTTCCGCGTTTGGATATTACTCCGCCGCTTCCTTGAAGCTGGCGCGATAAGGATGCGCCGGATAGACGCCGAGGATCTTCATCTCCTTGGAGAAGAATTCCAGTTCCTTCAGCGCCAGCGTGACATTCGGATCGTCGGGATGACCCTCGATGTCGGAATAGAACATCGTGGCGAAGAAATTGCCCTCGATCATGTAGCTTTCCAGCTTCGTCATGTTGACGCCGTTGGTGGCGAATCCGCCCATCGCCTTGTAGAGCGCCGCCGGAATGTTGCGCACCCGGAACACGAAGGTGGTGATCACCGGGCCGTTGCCGTTTTGGGCGAACCGGGCTTCGCGCGCCAGCACGATGAAGCGCGTCGTGTTGTGCGACTCGTCTTCCACATTCTCGGCGAGGATGTCGAGGCCATAGATATCCGCCGCAAGCTTGGAGGCGATGGCGGCGCGCGTCTTGTCACCGATCTCGGCGACCTCGCGGGCGGAGCCGGCGGTGTCGGCGGCGACGATCGCCTTGATCTTCAGCTTGCGGATGATGTTGCGGCATTGCCCGAGCGCGTGCACATGGCTTTCGACCGACTTGATGCTGTCGAGCGTCGCGCCCTTCGGTGCCATCAACTGATGGCGCACCGGCAGGAACCATTCCGCCACGATATGCAGGCCGGCTTTCGGCATCAGATGATGGATGTCGGCGACGCGGCCGGCGATGGAATTCTCGATCGGGATCATGCCGAGCGCGGCCTCGCCCGACGACACCGCGGCGAAGGCGTCCTCGAAGGTCGGGCAGGCGGTCGGTTCATAATCCGGATAGGCTTCCAGGCAGGCGAGATGCGAATTCGCGCCCGGCTCGCCCTGAAACACGATTTTCTTTTTGACTGTCATACGGTTCCGTTACGCGTTGCGACCCGATCTCGTCAATGTCCGAGCACCCGGCGCGCGGCTTCCAGGTCCTGTGGCGTGTCGACGCCAAGCGGCACACTGTCCACGATGGCAACGTCGATCCGCATCCCGGCTTCCAAGGCCCGCAATTGTTCGAGCTTTTCGCGCTGTTCGAGCGGAGAGGGGGGCAGGCCGACAAACCGGGCCAGCGCCTCCCGGCGATAGGCGTACAGGCCGATATGGTGATAGAGCGGGCCGTCGCCGTAAGGGGCGGTGGCGCGGGTGAAATAAAGCGCGCGCAGCCGTTTCGCCGACAGCGGCGAGCCCACCACTTTCACCACATTCGGGTTGGTGCGCTCGTCCGGGTTGCTGATCTCGGCGGCCACGGTGGCGATGTCGACGGCCGGGTCATCCAGCAGCCGCACGGCGGCCGTCAGGTCGTCGGGCGGCAGGGTCGGCAGGTCGCCCTGCATGTTGACCACGATGCGTGCCTTTTTTTCCGGGTCGGCCAGTTCCAGGGCCTCGAAAATACGGTCGGAGCCGGAGGCGTGGTCGGTCCGCGTCATCAGCGCCCGGGCGCCGGCCTTCTCCACGGCCGCGAAAATGACCTCGGCGTCGGTGGCGACGATGACTTCGCCCAGTCGGGCTTCCTGGGCACGGCGGACGACATGCACAATCATCGGCAGCCCGCCGATATCGGCCAAGGGCTTGCCGGGCAGCCGGGTGGCCGCCATCCGGGCCGGAATCAGGATCAGAATATCGCGCGAAGTCATGCGGTTGGATGCCGTCGCCGGCCTGCGGCCGGATCAGCCGGTCTAAACGAATGTCGCAGGGGGCGGCTTGTTTATACGGGTTGCAAGAAGCGAGGCAAACCGGCTATCTCTCCGCCCGCCGCGGGCTTTTGCGCGGATACCGCCTTTCTCGCCGTCCCGAAGCGTGAGCCGACCCTCAATGGACTCCTTCGAACTCAACAAGATCATGGGCGCGGTGCTCGGCACCTGCCTCGTGCTGCTGTCGCTGAATATCGCAGCCAACGCGATTTTCGCGCCACACAAGCCGGCCAAGCCGGGCTTTGACATCGCGGTGCCGGATCAGCCGGGCGCCGCCGAAGCGGCCAAGCCCGAGCCCGCGGAGCCGATCGCTGTCCGGCTTGCCAGTTCCGATCCGAAGCGCGGCGAAACCGCCGCCAAGCAATGCGCGTCCTGCCACACCTTCGAGAAGGGCGGCGCAAACCGCGTCGGACCGAATCTCTACGGCATCGTGAACCGCGCCAAGGCGGCGGTCGCAGGCTTCAACTATTCGGCCGCCATGAAGTCCAAGGGCGGCGAATGGACTTATGAGAATCTCGACCAGTTCCTGGCCGCGCCCAAGGCTTATGTCCCGGGCACCAGCATGAGCTATGCGGGTCTCTCCCGCGGCGGCCAGCGCGCCGACCTGATCAATTACCTGCACACGCTGTCGGACAGTCCGGCGCCGCTGCCCAAGGCGGCGGAGGCTCCGGCGCCGACCAAGACGCAGTGACGCGGCTGAGAAAAGTTAAATCGATGTAAGGTTTACGGCCGGGAGAAATCCCGGCCGTTTCCGTTTTGTGCGGTCCTTGCATGGCTTGGCGGGATAGACAGCTAGGAGGTAAGTTCTGGGTGAGGCCGTACCAAAGGCCGCCGGCACCGCAAAAGCGACATACATCACTGCAGATGATGTTTTGACGCCCGTCCTTGGCGAGAGATTCCTGGAGAGATTTGTGACCCTGTCCCGACGATCCCTGCTCCGCGCCGGTGCCGCCGCAATCACGGTGCCTGCTCTGACGGCCCTGGATGCCGCAATCCCGCAGCCGGCTGCGGCACAGACCGGCGCCGCGCCGAAGACCTGGCGGCATGGCTTGTCCCTGTTCGGCGACCTGAAATACCCGGCCGGCTTCAAGCATTTCGATTACGTCAATCCGTCTGCGCCGAAGGGTGGCGTCGCGCGCCAGACGGCGTTCGGCACGTTCGACAATTTCAATTATGTGGTGGCGGGCGTGAAGGGGTCGATCGCCGCGGGCCTCAGCAACATCTACGACACGCTGATGACACAGGCGATGGACGAGGTGTCGACCGAATACGGCCTGCTGGCGGAATCGGTCAGCCACCCGGACGATTTTTCCTCGGTCACCTATCGCCTGCGCCCGGAAGCGAAATGGCACGACGGCAAGCCGGTCACCGCAGACGACGTGATCTTTTCGCTCGAAGCGTGGAAGAAGAACCATCCGCAATTGTCGGCCTATTACCGTCATGTTGTGAAAGCGGACAAAGGCGGCGAGCGCGACGTCACGTTCACGTTCGATGCGCCAGGCAACCGCGAATTGCCGCAGATCGTCGGCCAGCTCATCGTGCTGCCGAAACACTGGTGGGATGCCAATGATGCGCAAGGCCGCAAGCGCGATATCTCGGCGACCACGCTGGAGCCGCCGCTCGGATGCGGCGCCTATAGGATCAAGGAATTCGTCGCCGGACGCACCATCGTCTATGAGCGCGTGAAGGATTACTGGGGCGAGAAACTGTCCGTGAATGTCGGACAGAACAATTTCAACGAACTGCGATACGAATATTTTCGCGATTCCACGGTGGCGCTGGAGGCGTTCAAGGCCGACCATATCGACTGGCGCACCGAGAACAGCGCCAAGAACTGGGCGACGGCTTACGATTTCCCGGCGGTGAAGGACAAGCGTGTCATCCTCGAGGAATTCGAGATCCGCAGCTCCGGAGTGATGCAGGCTTTTGTGCTCAACACGCGCCGCGACAAGTTCAAGGATGCGCGCGTGCGCCGCGCCCTGAACCACGTGTTCGACTTCGAGGAAATGAACAAGCAGATTTTCTTCGGGCAGTACAAGCGCATCGCGAGCTATTTCGAGGGCCTGGAACTGGCGGCAGGCGGCCTGCCTGAGGGGCTTGAGCTTGAAATTCTCAAATCTCTGAAGGAGCCGGTTCCGCCGGAAGTGTTCACGACGGCCTACAGCAATCCGGTGAACGGAAATGCGGAGGCGGTGCGGAATAATTTGCGCGAAGCGATCCGGCTGATGCGCGAGGCGGGTTTTGAACTGAAGGACCGCAGACTCACGAATACCAAGACCGGCGAGCAATTGAGCATCGAGCTTCTGGTGTCCGATCCCAATGCCGAGCGTTTCATGCTGTTCTACAAGCCGGCGCTCGAGCGGCTCGGGGCGGCGGTCACGGTTCGCACCGTGGACGAGGCGCAGTACGAGAACCGCCTGCGGCAATGGGATTTCGACATCACGACGACGGTCTGGGGCCAGTCGCTGTCGCCGGGCAACGAGCAGCGCGGCTTCTGGGGCAGCCAGGCGGCGGATCAGCCGGGCTCGCGCAATCTCGTCGGCATCAAGAACCCGGCCATCGACGCGCTGATCGACAGGGTGATCTTCGCCAAGAATCGCGACGAACTGGTGGCGGCGACCAAGGCGCTCGATCGCGTGCTGCTGTGGAATCACTATGTCGTGCCGCAATGGACCTACGGCAAGCAGCGCACGGCGCGCTGGAACCGCTTCGGCCATCCGGCGGACATGCCGAAATACGGCGCCGCAGCGTTCCCCGCGGTCTGGTGGTGGGACGCGGACAAGTCAGCCAAGGCGGGGAGCCGTTCGTGAGATGTCCCGATCGCCGCAGCGTTCTGAAACTTGCTGCGGGTGCGGCTGCCGGAGGTGTTGTGGGGCGTTTCGGCGGCGCGTCTCCCGCGCGCGCCGCTGCCGAGCGTGAAACGCACGGCATTTCCGCTTTCGGCGATCTGAAATACCCGGCGGATTTTCCGCATTTCGACTATGTCGTTCCCGATGCGCCGAAGGGCGGCACGTTCTCGCAAATCGGGTCGAGCCGCCAGTTCAACCAGTCCTTCCTCACCTTCAATTCCCTCAACAGTTACATCCTGCGCGGCGATGCCGCGCAGGGCATGGAACTGACGTTTGCATCGCTGATGACACGCGCGGCCGATGAGCCGGACGGCATGTATGGCATGGCCGCGCGCGCGGTTCGGATATCCGCGGACGGCCTGACATACCGTTTCCTGATGCGGCCGGAGGCGCGTTTCCATGACGGCACGAAGATCACCGCGCAGGACGCGGCCTTCTCGCTCCATGTTATGAAGGAGAAAGGACACCCGATCATCCAGCAAATGCTGCGCGACATGGAAAGCGCCCAGGCCTCCGGCGATTCGGTTGTCGTGCAATTCAAGGACAAGCGCGGCCGCGATGTGCCGCTGTTTGTCGCCGGCCTGCCGATCTTTTCGCGCGCCTACTATGCCAAGCGTCCGTTCGAGGAATCTACGCTGGAGATTCCACTCGGGTCCGGTCCCTACAAGGTCGGACGCTTCGAAGCCGGACGCTATATCGAATACGAGCGGGTGAAGGACTGGTGGGCGGCTCAACTGCCGACATTCCGCGGGCTGCACAATTTCGACATTGTGCGTTTTGAATATTACCGCGACCGCGATGTTGCCTTCGAGGGCTTCACTGCGAAAAGCTATTTGTTCCGCGAGGAATTCACCTCGCGCATCTGGGCGACGCGCTATGAATTTCCCGCGATCAAGGATGGCCGCGTCAAGCGCGATGTGCTGAAGGACGATACCCCCTCGGGCGCGCAAGGCTGGTTCATCAACACGCGGCGCGCGCAACTCCGGGATCCCCGGCTGCGGGAGGCCTTGATCTGCGCCTTCGATTTCGAATGGACCAACAAGACCATCATGTACGGCGCGTATGAGCGCACGCATTCGGTCTTCCAGAATTCCGACATGATGGCGACCGGCAAGCCGGCTGGCGAAGAACTGGCCTTGCTGGAGCCTTTCCGCGGCAAGGTGCCCGACGAAGTGTTCGGTGTGCCGTTCGTGCCGCCGGTGTCCGACGGGTCCGGCCAGGATCGCCAGCTTCTGCGGCGGGCATCGCAACTGCTGCAGGACGCGGGCTATGTCGTCAAGGACGGCAAGCGCATCGCCAAGAACGGCGAGCCGATCAAGATCGAGTTCCTGCTGGAAGAGCCGACCTTCCAGCCGCATCACATGCCCTATATCAAGAATCTCAGCCTGCTCGGCATCGATGCCACGCTGCGGATTGTCGACCCCGTCCAATTCCGCGCGCGCGTGGACGATTTCGACTTCGATGTGACCGTCCAGCGCTTCGGGTTCTCGACGTCTCCCGGCGATTCGCTGCGGTCGTATTTCTCGTCCCAGGCCGCCGACACGCGGGGCTCCCAGAACCTGGCCGGCATCGCCGAGCCCTCGATCGACAGCCTGATCACGACGATCATCGCGGCCAAGACCCGGCCCGAACTCGTCATCGCCTGCCGGGCGCTTGACCGGGTCATCCGCGCGGGCCGCTATTGGGTCCCGCACTGGTACAAAGCGTCGCACTGGATCGCCTATTGGGACATGTTCAGCCGCCCCAAGGAGAAGCCGCGATATTCGCGCGGCATTCCGGAAAGCTGGTGGTACGATACACAGAAAGCGGCCAAGCTGGACCGCCGTGGTTATTAGACAAGTTCCATAATGAGCGCCTATATCATTCGCCGCATCCTGTTCATGATTCCGACCCTGCTCGGGATCATGCTGGTGTCTTTCGTCGTCGTGCAGTTCGCGCCCGGCGGTCCGGTCGAGCGCGTAATCGCGCAATTGTCCGGATCGGATACCGGCGCCACCTCGCGCATTTCCGGTTCACCGAGCGGCGATTTCGGTGCCCGCGGCCAGATGCAGGGCGGCAGCGCGGTCGATGCCGTGACCTCGAAATATCGCGGCGCACAGGGACTCGATCCGGAATTCATCAAGAGCCTGGAAAAGCAGTTCGGATTCGACAAGCCGGCCTATCAGCGATTCTTCCTGATGCTGTGGAATTATGCCCGCTTCGATTTCGGCAAGAGCTATTTCCGCGACGTCACGGTGATCGAGCTGATCAAGGAGAAGCTGCCGGTGTCGATGTCGCTCGGCATCTGGATGACGCTCCTGACCTATCTGATCTCGATTCCGCTCGGCATCCGCAAGGCGGTGATGGATGGGTCCCGTTTTGACACCTGGACATCGGGCATCATCATCATCGGCTATGCAATCCCCGGATTTCTGTTCGCGATCCTGCTGATCATCCTGTTTGCGGGCGGCTCGTTCTTCGATCTGTTCCCGCTGCGCGGGTTGACGTCGGACAATTTCGCGTCGTTGCCGTGGTACTCGAAAATTCTCGACTATTTCTGGCACCTGACGCTGCCGATCATTTCCATGATGCTCGGCGCTTTCGCCACCATGACACTGCTCACCAAGAACTCGTTCCTGGACGAAGTGCGCAAGCAATATGTGCTGACGGCAAAGGCGAAGGGCTGCACCAGCACCCAGGTGCTTTACGGCCACATCTTCCGCAACGCGATGCTGATCGTGATCGCCGGTTTCCCAGGCGCTTTCGTGCATGCCTTCTTCTCCGGCGCGCTCTTGATCGAGACCATCTTTTCGCTCGACGGGCTCGGGCTGCTCGGCTTTGAGAGCGTGCTCAACCGCGACTACGCGGTGGTGTTCGCCACGCTGTATATCTTCGCGCTGATCGGCCTGGTCGTGAACCTGATCTCCGATCTCACCTATACCTGGATCGATCCGCGCATTGATTTCGAGACGCGGGAGGTCTGACATGGACGCCCGGGTCTCACCCAGTACACCGGAAACTGGCGCAGCGGCGCCGATCTTCCTCACGCCGGAACGGGGCCGCTTCTCGCTGTCGCCCATCAACAAGCGCCGCTGGCAGAACTTCAAGGCTAACCGGCGCGGCTACTGGTCGTTCTGGATTTTCCTGGTCTTGTTCATCGTCTCGCTGTTCGCGGAATTCATCGCCAACGACAAGCCGTTCATGGTGCGGGTCGACGGCAAGTTCTTCTTTCCGGCGGTAGTGACCTACTCGGAGACCGCCTTCGGCGGAGAATTCGAGACCGCGGCGGATTATCGCGATCCCTATCTGCAGAAGCTAATCGCGGAGAAGGGCGGTACGATCTGGTGGCCGCTGATCCGCTATTCCTATTCCACGCACAATCTCGATTTGCCGACGCCGGCGCCGTCGAAGCCGACATGGATGCTGACCGAAGCCGAATGCAAGCCGGTGGTCGAACGCAAAGGCCTGAAGAGTTGCCGCGATCTGGAATATAACTGGCTCGGCACCGACGATCAGGGCCGCGACCTGGTGGCGAGGCTGATCTATGGCTTCCGGATATCGGTGCTGTTCGGACTGATCCTGACCATCATCTCCTCGGTGATCGGCGTGGCCGCGGGCGCGGTACAGGGTTATTTCGGCGGCTGGACCGATATGCTGTTCCAGCGCGTGATCGAGATCTGGACTTCGGTGCCCTCGCTTTATCTCTTGCTGATCATTTCGTCCGTCCTGGTGCCGGGCTTCTTCGTGCTGCTCGGAATCCTGCTGCTGTTTTCATGGGTGTCGCTGGTGGGATTGGTGCGTGCGGAATTCCTGCGCGGGCGCAATTTCGAGTATATCCAGGCCGCGCGTGCGCTCGGCGTGTCGAACGCGGTGATCATGTTCCGGCATCTGCTGCCGAATGCGATGGTGGCGACGCTCACCTTCCTGCCTTTCATTCTCTCGTCGTCGGTGATGACGCTGACCGCGCTCGACTTCCTGGGCTTCGGTCTGCCACCCGGCTCGCCATCGCTCGGCGAATTGCTGGCGCAGGGCAAGGCCAATGTGCAGGCGCCGTGGCTCGGTCTCACCGGATTTTTCTCGATCGCGATCATGCTGTCGCTACTGATCTTCATCGGCGAAGCAGTGCGTGATTCTTTCGACGCCAGAAAGACGTTCGCATGAGCGATGCCCCGTTGCTTGAGGTGAAGGATCTCTCCGTCCTGTTCCGTCAGGCCGGCCATGAGACGCTGGCGGTCGATCGCGTGTCGTTCGACATCAAGAAGGGCGAGACGGTTGCGCTGGTCGGCGAGTCCGGCTCGGGAAAATCCGTCACCGCCTTGTCGGTGATGAAATTGCTGCCGTACCCGTCGGCGAGTCACCCCTCCGGCAGCATCCGCTTCAAGGGCGAAGACTTGCTGTCGATGTCGGAAAACGAGATCCGGCGCGTGCGCGGCAACGACATCACCATCATCTTCCAGGAACCGATGACCTCGCTCAATCCGCTTCACACGATCGAGAAGCAGATCGGCGAAATTCTTGCACTGCATGACAGCGTCACCGGACTCAAGGCGCGTGAACGTATCATCGAATTGCTCACCCAGGTCGGGATTCCCGACCCGGCTAGCCGTCTCGGCAGCTATCCGCACCAGATGTCGGGCGGCCAGCGCCAGCGCGTGATGATCGCGATGGCGCTCGCCAACGAGCCCGATCTGCTGATCGCGGACGAGCCCACGACCGCGCTGGACGTGACCGTGCAGGCCCAAATCCTCAAACTTCTCAAGGATTTACAGGGGCGGCTCGGGATGTCCATGCTGTTCATCACGCATGACCTGGGCATTGTGCGCAAGCTCGCCGACCGCGTCTGCGTGATGAATCAGGGCAAGATCGTGGAACACGGCGCGGTCGAGCGCGTCTTCACAACGCCGGAGCATCCTTACACGCGCGCGCTGCTGGCGGCCGAACCCAAGCCGGATCCGGCGCCGCTCTGCCCGAACGCGCCTATGGTGGTGGAGACAAAAGATCTGAAGGTGTGGTTTCCGATCCGGCGCGGCGTGCTGCGCAAGACGGTCGGGCACATCAAGGCGGTGGACGGCGTCAGCATCGCCGTGCGCAAGGGCGAGACGCTCGGCATCGTGGGCGAATCGGGGTCCGGAAAGACCACGCTCGGTCTCGCGCTGCTGCGGCTGATTTCCTCCGACGGTCCGATTCTGTTCATGGGCAAATCCGTTCAGGGCCTGAAGTTCAAGGAAATGCGGCCGTTCCGCCGTGACATGCAGGTGGTGTTCCAGGATCCCTACGGCTCGCTGTCGCCCCGCATGTCGGTCGCCGATATCATCGAAGAGGGGTTGGGTGTGCACCAGCCGCATCTCTCCGAGCGGGAGCGCGAGGAGCGCGTGGTGCGTGCGCTCACGGATGTCGGTCTCGATCCTGCGACGCGCTTCCGCTATCCGCACGAATTCTCCGGCGGGCAAAGGCAGCGCATCGCGGTGGCGCGCGCGATCGTGCTGGAGCCGACATTCGTCGTGCTGGACGAGCCCACCAGCGCGCTCGACATGCTCATACAAAGCCAGATCGTCGATCTTCTGCGCGACCTTCAGAAGCGCAAGAACCTCACCTACCTGTTCATCTCGCACGATCTGCGGGTGGTCGCCGCGCTGTCCTGCCGGCTGATCGTGATGAAAAACGGAAAGATCGTGGAGGAAGGGGCGTCGGCGGATCTCTTCAAGAATCCGCAAAGCGATTATACCCGCGCCCTGTTTGCAGCCGCCTTCAATCTCGATGCCGCGCCGGTGGACGGCGGGGCGCAATAGGCAGGACCTCGTCACAGATTTTTGATTCGGGTTTGTGCGCCAGGCTGGCCATAACGCCGCCATGAAACATGCAAGAAACGCTATTCTTTTCGCCGCGCTGGTCTGTCTCTGGCCAGCTGCGGTTTCGGCGCAGACGCTCAAATACGATTTCAGGATTCCGGGACCGGACGGCAAGCCGGTCGCCAATCATCGTGTGCCTGCGGCGCAGGCCGAAGCGGTCGCCAAACTGCCGGGCGTGGTCGTGGTCGGCAATCCGAACGGCGACGTGACCCTGGCGGAGTTTTACGACCTCAATTGCCCGTATTGCCGCCGTGCTTCGGCCGATGTCGATGCACTGCTGAGAAGCGACAAGAACCTGAAAGTCATTCTGGTGCCGTTTCCGGTGCTCGGCATCGCCTCGATCCAGGCCGGGCGGGTCGAGCTTGCCGTCCGCAAGCTGACCAATTCGCAGACCTTCTACGCCTTTCACCGCAAGATTTATGAGGGCCGCGGCGTGATCGACGGCAGCCGCGCGCTCGCGGTCGCGCACGAACTGAAAGTCGATCAGCAGAAACTCCTCGCCGCCGCCGACGAGGATGCGACCACGGAGATCATGAAGGCGCATGTGCGGCTCGGCAATGCGCTCAATCTCGCGGCGACGCCGGCCTATGTTATCAGGGATGTCGCGATCGTCGGGCATCCCGGCGCGGAGGGCCTGAAGGCGGTGATCGCGGCGGTGAGGCGTTGCGGTCAGGTCGTCTGCTAGCCGGGTTGCCGGCGATCTATTTTTTTGGCCGCGCGATGGATGTCAGTTTGCTGCCGGCCGCCGCGATCCGCTCGATCGCCTCGGTCGTCTTCTCGACCGCCGTCTGCATGTGAAACGCATTGGCGTGGATGATCGTTGTCGCATCGCGCGCAATGGCGACATGACCTTTCCAGAACAGCAGATCGCCGCGCTGCAGGCCCGGCATGGCGCTGGCGGGGTCAAGACGTTCGGCAAAGGCCGCTTCCTGCATGTCACTGTCGCGCGGACAATGCAGGCCGCAAGCCGCCATCGACACCTGCACCAGCCCCGAACAATCGATTCCACAGGAGGTCTTGCCGCCCCAAAGATAGGGTGTGCCGAGAAAGCGTTCCGCCACGGCGACGAAATCGTCTTCGGCGTGGCGGAGCGAAACGACATGTCGCGCGGGGATAAAACCGTCCGGCGTCACCGTGAAAGTCCCGTCCTGCCGCAGGACTTCGACCCGGGCGCCAAAGGGAAGCGAACAGAGCGGCGGCAGCTTGATGTCCGGACCCGGAAAGGCGAAGGTTCGAAGCGCGGAAATCCTGTTGTCGGCCGGCTGGCGGGGCTTGACCAGCGCGTTGCTCGACAGCCAGCCGACATAGCCGTCGTCCTGCAACTGGCCCCAGCTCCAGCCTTCGTTGTTGGTGTCGTAGATGACGACGCGTTCTCCTTTCAGCGCTTCGGTTTCGAGCGGCGCATCCGGACGCGGCTCGCGCCGCACCGGCGCCTGCGCGTCCAGCACCACCATCACTTCGCCGTCGACGTAGCGTTCCGCCTGAACCTTGCCGCGCAATTGCGCCGCCGCGAGATCGGGGCGGGCGGGCGTGACGCGCGGGTCGAAGGCGGGCATCAGCCGTAGCGCTCGGCGAGCAACGCATAGAGCGCGCGGGCGGCCTGGCATTCTCCGCCTTCGGGACGCGCCGGCTTGGCCGACGGTGTCCAGGCATAGACGTCGAAATGCGCCCAGGCCTTCGCCTTTGCGACAAAGCGTTGCAGGAACAGCGCGCAAGTGATGGAGCCGGCGAAACTTCCGGAAGAGACGTTGTTGAGATCGGCCACCTTGGACTCGAGCATGGAATCGTAGGGGGCCCAGAGCGGCATGCGCCAGAGCGGGTCGCGCTGGGAGATCGCGCAGCGCGCGACATCCGCCGCCAGCTTTTCGTCACTGGTGTAGAACGGCGGCAATTCCGGTCCGAGCGCAACGCGCGCCGCGCCGGTCAGCGTGCCCATGTCGATCAGCAGGTCCGGCTCTTCCTCGTCGGCAAGCGCCAGCGCGTCGGCGAGAACGAGGCGCCCTTCGGCGTCGGTGTTGCCGATCTCTACGGTCAGGCCCTTGCGCGAGGGATAGACATCGAGCGGGCGGAACGCGGAGCCGGAGACGGAATTCTCCACCGCCGGAATCAGCACCCGCAGCGACACTTTCAATCCGCGATCCATGATCATGTGCGCGAGCGCCAGCACGCTGGCCGCGCCGCCCATGTCCTTCTTCATGATCAGCATGGCGCTGTCGGGCTTCAGATCGAGACCGCCGGTGTCGAAACAGACTCCCTTGCCGACCAGCGTGACTTTGGGATGTTTCCTGTCGCCCCAGCGCAGGTCGATCAGCCGCGGCGGACGGGTGGATGCGCGGCCGACGGCGTGGATGAGCGGGAAATTCTGGATCAGCAGATTGTCGCCGACCACGGCTTCGAGCCAGGCGCCGTGCTTTTCGGCCAGCAAACGGGCCGCCTCATGCAGCTCAGCCGGCCCCATGTCGTTGGCCGGGGTGTTCACCAGATCGCGCGCCAGCGTCACGCCTTCGACCACGCGCGTCAGATCGGCGGCGTCCACCCTGTCCGGAACCACAAGCCTGAACTCCTTGCTGTCCGGCTTGCGATACCGCGAGAACCTGTAGGCGCCGAGCGCGAAGGCGAGCGCCGCCAGCCTGGGATCATGCGGCGCATTGGCAAAGCGGTAGGTGCCGGCCGGCAGGAACGAGGGCAGGCTGCCGGGCAGGAACGGATCTGTGTAACCGGCCGTCTTGTCTTCCAGTCCAAACAGGACGCCGGTGAGCGTCCCTTCGGCGGATGGCAGCACGAGATGCCGCCCGGCCTTGGGCTCGAAGCCGGAGGCCTGTGCAAACGCCCGCGCGGGCGCATCCAGCTCCTTCTGCAGCTTCGGCCAGCTGGAGGCCGTCACAAAGGTGATCGGGATGACTGACGGGGCTCCAGGGGCGGCAAAGATGGGATGCATGATGTTGCTGAAATCCTGAGCTTTGTTGATCTGCTATCACGCTGCAAAGCCGGCCGGAAAGAGGCGCCGGGCGGGGCGATTAACCTCTCGTTAGTGTTAACATTCTATTGATGAAGGCTCGCCGGGTACCCCGCAATCCTTCCGGCAGAGCGGAGTCATGCGCCCCAATCCCAGCCGAAAGCGGCTTCTGGCCTCCACCGCCCTGATGATCGCCGCCCTGGCGTTGTCGGCCTGCAAGACCACGAGTTCGGAGACCACAGGCTCGGTCGCCTCGGTGCCGCGCTCGGAGACGGACTGGCGGCGGGATGCGGAAATCTGGGGTGAGCGCTACCGCCAGGACCAGAAAAATCCCGAAGCCGGTGTGCGCTATGCGCAGGCGCTGCGGGCCACCGGCCAGCGCACGCAGGCGGCCGCCGTGCTCGAACAATCCGCGATCTATAATCCGAAAAACACCGCGGTGCTCGGCGCCTATGGCCGCGCCCTGGCGGATGTCGGAAATTTCAGCCAGGCGCTGGACGTGCTGGGCCGCGCGCACACGCCGGATCAGCCGGACTGGCGCATCCTGTCCGCGCAAGGCGCGGTGCTCGATCAGATGGGACGGCATGAGGAGGCGCAACGGCACTATTCCGGCGCGCTGAAGATCATGCCGGACGAGCCGTCGGTGCTGTCCAATCTCGGCCTGTCCTATGCGCTGTCCAAGAATCTGCGCAAGGCAGAAGACACCCTGCGCCGCGCCAGCGCGCAGCAGACTTCGGAACCGCGGGTGCGGCAGAACCTCGCCTTGGTAGTCGGTCTGCAGGGCCGCTTCGCCGAAGCCGAAACCATCGCGCGCGGGGAACTTTCCCCGGACGAGGCGGCCGCGAATGTTGTCTATCTGCGTCAGATGCTGGCCGAAGAAAAAGAGCGCCGCAACCGCAAGGTGCCCAGCCGCGCGCTCAAGCAGGCCGCGAGTTCTAACGGCGAGTAGCGTATCGTTACTGCGCCGACATGGCCCGGATCGCCGCGGGCCCGAGAATCACGACAAACAGAACCGGCAGGAAGAACAGGATCATCGGCACGGTGAGCTTGGGCGGCAAACCGGCCGCCTTTTTTTCCGCTTCCGACATGCGCATGTCGCGGTTTTCCTGCGCCAGCACGCGCAGGGTCTGCCCGAGCGGCGTGCCGTAGCGTTCGGCCTGCTGCAGCGCGACGCAGACCGAGCGAACGCCCTCGAGATCGGTGCGCTTGGCTAGATTTTCGTAAGCCTGACGCCGGTCCTGCAAATAGGACAATTCCGCCGTGGTGAGAGTCAGTTCCTCGGCGAGCGCGACCGACTGCGAACCGATCTCGGCGCTGACTTTCTTGAACGCCGCCTCGATCGATATGCCGGATTCGACGCAGATCAGGAGCAGATCGAGCGCGTCCGGAAAAGCGCGGCGGATCGAGAGCTGACGCTTCTGAATCTGGTTTTTCAGAAACAGCCAGGGCAGTTGCATGCCGACATAAGTGGCCAGGATGCATGCGCCGAGCTTGATCAGCGGCGGCTGACTGAGGTTCAGAATGAGGAACATGTACAACAGCGAAACCAGCAGCGCGATCGACGGGGTGACCATGCGGAAAAAGAGATAGGCGACATAAGGCGCTTCGCCGCGATAGCCGGCCTGGATGAGCTTGAGCCGGGCCTCTTCCTGGCCCACCCATTTGCGCAGGTTGAAGCGCTCGACCGCATTCTGCATGTATTGCTTGGGAGATTGCCGCAACGTGACCTTCTCGCCGCGCGCCAGCCGTTCGCGCTCGCGCTGGCGGATTTTCTCCCGCTCCAGAGCGACCTGCTTCATGCGCTTGGGCAGCGGATCCGATATGACCAGCGGCATGGCCAAGGTCAGCACGGTGGCTCCGGCGGCGATCGCCGCGAAGATCATCGCGAGGAGCCTCGTATTGTGCATGTTGTCGAGGACGAACTGGATCATGACATCCTCAGAAATCGAAATTGATCATTTTGCGCATGACCAGGATGCCGATCGTCATCCACACCACGCAGCCCACCAGCAGCAACTGGCCTGTCGGATGGGTCCAGAGCACCGTGATGTAGTTGGGGCTTGAAAGCCAGACAAGCAGCATGACGGCCGGCGGCAGCGAGCCGATGATTCCGGCCGAGGCCTTGGCTTCCATCGACATCGCCTGGATTTTCGCCTTCATGCGCTTGCGGTCGCGCAGGACCTTGGACAGGTTGCCGAGCGCCTCCGACAAATTGCCACCCGCCTTCTGCTGGATTGAGATCACAATCCCGAAGAAGTTGGCTTCCGGCAGCGGCATGCGTTCATAGAGCTTCTGGCAGGCGTCGCCGAGCGGCACGCCGATCGTCTGGGTCTCGATGATGGTGCGGAATTCGCTCTTGACCGGTTCCTGTGCTTCCGCCGCAATCATCTTCAGGCTGTCGAGCAGAGGCAGGCCGGATTTGATGCCGCGCACGATCACGTCGACCGCGTCCGGGAAGGCGTTCAGGAATTTGTTCTCGCGGCGCTTCTTCAAATAGGAGAGCAGCCAGAACGGCACGCCGAAGGCCGCCGCAAAGCCGAAGCCGAGCGCCGACATCAGCCCCAGGCCGCTGCCCAGAAACAGCACGAAGAACACGATTCCCAGCCCGGCGGCGATGAGAAAGAACTGCCGCTTCGACCAGCTCAGCCCGGCCTGCGAGATGCGCACGGCGAGCGGCGGACGCTTCTGCTTTCTCTGGCGCTGCTCGAGTTCCTTCAGCGATTCCTCGACCTGCTCGCGCCGCGATTTCTGCTGGCCTCTGCTGGCGCGCGCGACCGGCTCCGCGCGTGCGACGCTTTCCCTGCGCTTCTCGGCCTGGCGCTCGCCGGACAGCAGCGGATAAAGAAAGACCCAGGCCACGCCGCCGACGGCGACCGTCGCGAGGAAGGACATGGCAAGGACTTGCATGTTCATGCCGGCACCGCGCTCATCTGCTCAGGGCGTCGTCGGCGACCTCGGACGAATCGAGTGCGGCGGCGAGCCGCCGGTCTTCGCCGTAATAGCGGGCGCGATCCCAGAAGCGCGGGCGGCCGATGCCGGTCGAGCGATGCCGGCCGATCAGGTTGCCGTTCGCATCTTCGCCCATGATCTCGTACAGAAAGAGATCCTGGGTGATGATGACGTCGCCTTCCATGCCCATCACCTCGGTGATGTGCGTGATGCGGCGCGATCCGTCGCGCAGACGGGCCGCCTGCACCACGACGTCGACCGAGGAACAGATCATTTCGCGAATGGTGCGCGAGGGCAGCGAATAGCCGCCCATGGTGATCATCGATTCGATACGAGAGAGGGCCTCGCGCGGGGAGTTCGCGTGCAGCGTGCCCATGGATCCGTCGTGACCCGTATTCATGGCCTGCAGGAGATCGAAGGCTTCGGGTCCGCGCACTTCGCCGACGATGATGCGTTCCGGCCGCATACGCAGGCAGTTCTTCACCAGATCGCGCATGGTGATCTGGCCCTCTCCCTCGATATTGGGAGGACGCGTTTCAAGGCGAACCACGTGCGGCTGCTGCAACTGGAGTTCCGCCGCGTCCTCGCATGTGATGATGCGCTCGTCGTCTTCGATGAACTGCGTGAGACAGTTGAGCAGCGTGGTCTTGCCAGAGCCCGTGCCGCCCGAAACGATGGTGTTGGCGCGGCAGCGGCCGATGATCTGCAGGATTTCGGCACCCTGCTGCGAGATCGAACCGAACTTGACCAGCTGATCGAGCGTCAGCTTGTCTTTCTTGAATTTACGAATCGTCAGCGCCGGACCGTCGATGGCCAAAGGCGGCACGATGGCGTTGACACGCGATCCATCCGGCAGACGCGCGTCGCAGATCGGCGAGGATTCGTCGACGCGACGGCCGATCTGGCTCACGATGCGCTGACAGATATTCAGGAGTTGCTGATTGTCGCGGAAGCGAACACCGGTACGATGAATCTTGCCCGCGACTTCTATATAGACCGTGCCGGAGCCGTTCACCATGATGTCGGCGATGTCGTCGCGCGCCAGCAGCGGCTCGAGCGGACCATAGCCGAGCACGTCGTTGCAGATGTCGTCGAGCAGCTCTTCCTGCTCGGAGATCGACATCACGATATTCTTGATGGCGATGATTTCGTTGACGATGTCGCGGATTTCTTCGCGCGCGGCGTCGGCGTCGAGACGCGCGAGCTGCCCCAGATCAATCGCCTCGATCAGGGCGCCGAAAATGGTGCCCTTGACCTCGTAATAGGTCTCCGAGCGCCGGGTGTCAGTGGCGACGATCGGCGCGGTCTTTTGCGGGACCAGCGGCGGCGAGAGCAGTGCGGCGCCCAATCCCGCGGCGGGCAGGGGAGCGCGGCCGGATTCCGATGCCGTCGGCACATGGGCCGGAGCGTCGGCCAGCGCCGGCTGCGGTGCGGCAGGCTTCGGCGGCTGGACGGGCGCCGGTGCAATCACCGCGCCTGAATGCGGATCTGTGCCGCCTGCACTGCGCTTTCCGAACACGACTTACATACTCCGTATTCTAGCCTTGCCGTTTGCGCAGCTTCTGGAGAAGCGGCGTAAACAAGCCGGCCTTGGTCTTTTTTGTTTCCGAACGACCCGTCAGCACCTGGGCAAGCTGACGGAACGTGTCCGCCACTTTGTGATTGGCTGCCACCTCGGCGATCATCTGGCCGTTATTGGCCGCGGTTCCGAACAATTGCGGTTCGAACGGGATGATGGCCGCCGGGTCATCGTCGAGCGCCTTGGCAAAGTCCGACGGCTTGATTTCCGGACGCTTGGGAATGCCGACCTGATTGAGGATGTAGTAGGGGCGATGGTCGTTCACCCGCGCCGCCTTCAGAAAGTCGACCAGGTTCTTTGCATTGCGCAAATTGGCGAGGTCCGGCGCCGCCACGATGAGAATGTCGTCGGCGTTCAGCAGGGTGCGCTGCGCCCAGCCGGTCCATTGATGCGGCAGGTCGAGCACGATGCAGGGCACGCTGGACCGCAGGGAATCGAAAATGGAGTCGAAGGCTTCGGCGCTGAAATCATAGACCCGGTCGAGTGTGGCCGGAGCCGCCAGCAGGCTCAGATTTTCCGAGCATTTCGACAGCAGCCGGTCGATGAAAGCGGTATCGATGCGTTCCGGCGAGAACACCGCGTCGGCAATGCCCTGCGGCGGGTCCTGATTGTAGTCCAGGCCGGCGGTGCCGAAAGCGAGGTCGAGATCGGTGACGACGGAATCGAGCGACAGATCGCGCGCAATCGCCCAGCCGATATTGTGGGACACGGTGGATGCGCCGACGCCGCCCTTGGCGCCGATCACGGCAATCACGCGGCCGACAGGCTTGGCGTCCGGCGCCGAGAACAGGCCGCAGATCGACCGCACGATATCGAGCGTGCTGACCGGCAGGATCATGTAATCGCTGACGCCGCGGCGGACGAGCTCCCGATACAGGGTCACGTCGTTGTGTCGCCCGATTACGATGACACGCGTGCCGGCGTCGCAGACTTCCGCGAGCGAATCGAGCCCGGCGAGAATTTCTTCCGGGCGCTTCTCGAATTCCAGAACGATCACGTTCGGCGTCGGCGCGGTGCGATAGGCTTCCGACGCCGCCGACATGCCGCCCATCTGGATTTTCATGTGCGCCTTGCCAAGGCGGCGGTCTTCTCCGGCCGCCTGCACGGCGGCTGCCGTTTCAACCGACTCGCAAAAAGCCTGGATGGAGATACGGGGCGCCGGCGCGATATGGTCGTCGCGCGCCGGAACGTCATCCGGCGCGGATTCGGACATTGCAGTCTGGAGAGCGTTTCTGATCATTTGCCGATGTCGCTCAGCTTGGCGTTTTCATAGGCGGCGGAGTATTTGCCGGACGGATCCTCGCCCTTGCGGTATTTCTCGATGGCGGCCGAACGCCGGGCGGCATAGACGCCGGTTTCGGGACGCGGCTGGACAAGATCGGCCGGATTGTCGACCATCGCCGCCAGGTTGCGCTGATTGGCGCAACCGAGATTCCAGTAGGGCCGGTTCTGATTGTAGGACGTGTCGGTCGAAGCGCCGAGATCGTGCGGCCACAATCCGCACGGACCCGCCTCCGCCATCATCCGAGGGTAGTTCAGCCGTACGGTCGCCAGCTTGGCGGGGTCGCGCACCTCGTAAGGCCGGATATTGACGCCCTGCGGGGGAACGCCCGCCGCCGCGAGAATGGAACGGATTTCGCGGACCGCTTCGGAGGCCGCCACGCCGTTGGGGGCGGCCGCAGGAGCATCGATCAGGATGCCGCCGGTCGATTCACGCCGCCATGAATGCGCGAAAGCCGCCACGTCCGCGCGTTGCGACGGGGTCAAAGAACCGCGGCTTTTCCCAATGAAGATTTCGACCGTGCGGTCGCCTTCCTTGATGGCGATGGGATGCCGCTTGCGGTAATCGTCCGGGATGCTGCCGGTCGTGTCTTTCGCGACGTAGCAGCCGGAAACGGACAGTGCGATTCCGGCGGCCATCAATAGCCGAAATGGAGTCCGGGCCTGCCGGCGGCGCTGCGGGGAGCATGTAGACGTCATTTTTCTGTCTCCTCGTGGCGCGGCATCAATCGAGAATGAAGCCGACATTGCCGTGATAGACTTTTCTCGGATCGACTTTGTCCGGGATGCCGTAGATCTTGTTCAACCGGCCGAGCAGAATGCTGGAACCATCCGGCACATCCGCGAAACCATCATCCGGACGCGATAGATCCTTTTGTGCGACAGCGCGCACGACATAAGGCGTGATCAGGATCATCAGCTCGGTCTGGCGATTGATGTAGTCGCGGCTTTTGAAAAGCGAACCGAGGATCGGAAGCTGCATAAGGCCAGGCAGACCGTTGAGCTGCTGCTTGGTTGATTCCTGGATCATGCCGGCCATCGCCAGCGCGCCACCCGAGGGGATCTCGACCACCGTTTCCGCGCGACGGGTGCGGATCGACGGAACGGTCAGCGTTGTGCCCTGCACCGCGCCGCCCAAGGTGATGGCACCGTCGCTTGAGAGATCCGACACCTCTGTCATGACTTTGAGGCTGATGCGACCCTCGGACATCACGATGGGGGTGAAGGCGAGACTGACACCGAACTTTTTCCAGTCGATCTGCTGCTGGCAGACCGGCGGCGTTCTCGTTGTGTCGCAACTCAGGCCATTCGGAACAGGGAATTCGCCGCCGGCAATAAACGTTGCGGTTTCGCCGGAGATCGCCGTCAGGTTGGGTTCGGCAAGTGTACGGATGACGCCCGCGCGATCCATCGCGTTGAGGGTCGCCGTGATGCTCCGGAACTGTCCCACGAGGGAGCCCGGTCCGAGCGCCGAACCCTGAGCGGAGAACGGATTTGAAGTGTTGAAGTTAAGGACCGAGGAGCCGCCGCCAATGCTGCCTTTCAGGTCGATGCCAAGCTGTTTGATGACGTCACGCTGCACTTCGGCGACGGTCACCTTCAGCATGACCTGATCGCGACCGCGAACGCTGATGTTGTTGCTCACCTTGTTCTCGCCGGCCAGTCGCGTGGCCATGTCGAAAGCCTGTTGCGCCTCACCCTGGTTCGCGGCGAAGCCGGTCAGCAACACGCCGTCGCCGAGACCTTCGGCGCGGATATCGGATTCCGGAAACATCTGCCTCAGCGCCGCGCGCAAGCCGTTCAGGTCGCGCGTTACCGCGATGTCGAATCCGGCGATCTGCCGGCCTTCCGCGTCAAAATAGAAAATGCTGGTCTGCCCGGCCTTCACGCCGATCATGTAGGCGCGGCGGGACGAACGCACGACCGCGTTCGCAATTGTGGGGTCGGCGACAAGAACATCCTTGATGTCGGCCGGAAGGTCGATGATGACGGCCTTTCCGATCCCGAGCGCCACCTGGCGGGAGCTTGATTCGCTGCCAACCACCTGGATGACCGGTGTGCGCGGCTCGGCGGCGTCGGAGAGACGCAGCGAGCCGACTCCTGCCATTGCGACCAGCGTGGCAAGCGCCGCGCCTCGGATCAGCGTCCATTTCGTCATGGGGGCGTGTTCCTTTTCGACGTCTACTTGGTCGTCTTGGTTGTGGAGACGCCAAAGCGAACCATGTTGATTCCGTTTCGCGAATCGTCCGGCGCGTCGCCGGTCTTGGCGATGTCGGTGACGCTGCGCAGGGCCAGCGAAATCACGCCGATCTGCTGGCTGAGCGCCAGTATTTCCGCCTGCCGCGGCGACAATTCGAGCGTGGCGGTCTTGCCGATCACCGCCTTCTGTCCGTCCTTGTCCTGGACGGTCTGATCGATCGCGAGCACGCGCACATTGTTCAGGATGGTCTCGCTGACATGCGCCTCGCCGCCGCCGGTCTTCTCGGCGTCCTTGTCACGGCGATAAAGAATGACGTCGACATGATCGCCGGGAATGATGAAGCCGCCGGCGCTGGTCTCCGGCTTGATCTCGGTGGACACGGCGCGCATGCCGGACGGCAGAATGGCCGCCATATATCCGGCCGCTCCGGCCTTGATGAGGCGGGATTCCTTGATCGGTTCACCCGCCACGAAAGGCGCACGGGCATAGGTCTTCGACAGCTCTTCGATGGCATTGGGCCGGTCGGACTTGCGGATGAAATGCGGGCCGGCGGAGGCTGTCGGCCAGACCTGCCATCCGAGTTGCTCCGATGACACCGGAGTGCCGGCGCCGATATCGGATTTCGCAACCAGGACGTCGGTCGTTTCAAGCTGGGCAACCGGCTTCGACGGCACCGGCACGGGTTTATCGTCGCGGCCCGCTAGGAGCGCGGCCAGACCTCCGGCGGCAACGGCCACACCAAGCACAACAAGGCGCGCGGCTTTCATACGCTTCACTTTCCACAACTGACGCAACGGGCCGGTACGGTCCGGCTTGGATGGATTTCACCATCCAATGGTCAATTCGTGGTTAATGAGCGGTATTCAAACCAAGTTAATTTTGCATTGCTTGCAGCGCGCGGCCGCTCAGGTGCCGAGTGCGCGCATCCAGATCGTTTGCGGATAGATGGTCAGCGCCGCCGCCGCGAGCGCGATGCCGTAGGGAATGCCGGATGTGGGGGCGTGCAGCCGCTGCGCCCATTTCTGGTTGGCGAGCGCGAACGGAAGCGGCCAGCCCCTTATCTGCAGCAGCGCGAGCGTCAAGATGCCGCCGAAGATCGAAGCGGCCACCAGATAGTCGAGCAGATGCGCGAAGCCGAGCCACAGCGCGATGGATGCCGCAAGTTTGGCGTCTCCTCCGCCGATCCAGCCGAAGGCAAAGCAGACGAAGGCGGCTGCGAGCACCGACAGACCGGCTGCCACATGCCAGAGGATGTCGACGGGGCTGAGGCCGATGACGAAAGCCATCACCGCGAATCCGGCGACAAGCAGGATCGACACGCGGTTGGAGATCGTCATCGTGAACAGGTCGCTCCAGGCTGCGAACAGCACGATCGCCGGAAACAGTGACAATCTGATCGCATCGGTCATCTGACGGTCGCTTTCGTTCGCCCGGAAATATCAGTTCGTCCAGCCCAGCATGACGCCGAAATGGGTCAGAGCCGTGACGAGCTTCCCGCTGATCCCGAGCAGGATGACGAGCGTGGCGAGGGCCATTGCGGTCACGATGAGTCCGTACTCGACCGGGGCGGCCTGCGAATGACTTCTGATCGGCCGCGACATCCGCCTCATACGCACGCCCCACACTGTCACGCAACTGTGGGGTCGTTGTTAGATTGATGACGCTAAGAAACGGTAAGAAAGCAAGGTCGATTTTTCGTTACTTGGCGCGTCGGGTTGGCGCGGTCAGGCAAGGAGCCTCGCCAAATGCAAAAAAAGCTCCGGCACCGCCGGAGCTTTTCTTATCTGCAAGGCCGCAGAAATTACTTGTTCAGCTCGGTCGAAACCTGAGTGAACTTCGTGATCAGGCTCGTGCCGACGGTGTTGACGGCAGCGATGATCGCAACGGCGATGCCGGCGGCGATCAGGCCGTATTCGATGGCGGTCGCGCCGGATTCATCCGACACAAAACGCGCGAAGAGATTCTTCATAAGTTGGCTCCTTAGTGATCCACACGTGCTTTGAGCGGCCCCGTAACTGTTCGTCAGTCGTCCGGGGCACGCGAGGAACCTAGCGGTCCGCCATTGCGGCTCCGTTAATTCGATCGCATAAACCTGCGTGTTATTTGAGATTCTCACGCTTGGTTAAAAATCGATTGACCCGGAATATCGCGGCATTTGCTGGTGGTTTCGCAGCTTTTCAGGCGCGTTCGCGGACGCGATCGCAATTGCAAAAATCAGGTTACGCCAATCGCGACATGTCTTTGCAGTTCATTCATCAATTTGAAGTCAAGTCAAAGCGTTGGGCCGCATGGTGTTGTGATTGCGGTTGTCGGATCCGCCACGTAGTGCGTTCGGAGAGTTCCGGTGAAGGCGTTGTTCAAGGCTTCTGGCCACAAGTTCCCCATCTATTGCGTCGCCTCTCTCGTGCTGGCCCTGTGGCCGTGGCATCGCGCCGCCGCCGACGCGCCGGGTTCAGGCAACATTCTCACCATCCAACTCGACCAGGCAAGAATGGTCAGGATGCCGGATCGCGCCGCCACGGTCATCGTGGGAAACCCGCTGGTTGCCGACGTATCGCTGCAGCCCGGGGGGCTTATGGTGCTGACCGGCAAAAGCTACGGCCAGACCAACCTGATCGCGCTTGATCGCAGCGGAAATGCGCTGCTGGAGAAGAGTCTGCTTGTGAAGGGGCCGCCGGAGACGACGACGGTTTATCGCGGAATCCTGCGCTACAGCTATAGCTGTGCGCCGGAATGCGAGCCGCGAAACGTGCTGGGTGACGCGCCGGACTTCTTCAATTCGACGCTGACCCAGGCCGTGACGCGCAACAACCAGAGCAGTGCGATCAAGTAACGCCGCAAAACAGGCGTTTCTGCCGATCCGGCGGCACCGCCGGCATCGGTTGCCGGCATGGTTAGCGGAATCTGAACAACCCGTTGCCCGATAGCTGCGATTGCCGCAACAATTCGACAATTCGTTTTGGCTACATTTCAACGTCACATCGGCATCGATGGGCCGACTCATTCGGGTATTGCAATGTTCGACACCCTGCGGAACCGCATTGCGCGCGCAGCGCGCCGTTTCTCCAGACCGAGGATCGTACGCCGTTTTGTCCGTCATGAGGATGGCGCCACGGCGATCGAATTTGCATTCGTGGCGGTGCCTTTCCTTGCGATTATGTTCGCAATCATGGAGACCGCGCTTGTGTTCTTTGCTGGACAGGTGCTGGAGACAGCCACCGCGGATTCGGCCCGCAAGATCATGACCGGGCAGGCGCAGACGCAGGGCTGGAGCCAGGCGGAATTCAAGAAGGAGGTTTGCAGCAGGGTGGTCGCGTTGTTCGATTGTGCCGGCGGGATTCATGTCGACGTCAAGACCTATTCGGCATTCTCCGACGCCAATATGAGCAAGCCGATCGATGCGAACGGCAAGCTGATCAATAATTTCACCTACCAGCCCGGCGGCCCCGGCGACGTCGTCGTGGTGAGGATGCTGTATGAATGGCCGGTCTATGTTTCGCTGCTCGGCCTGAACCTGGCCGACATGGGCGGCAACAAGCGGCTGCTTGTGGCGACTGCGGCATTCCGGAACGAACCTTACCAATGAGGCCTGAAGCGATGGTGTCCAGTGTGAGGTGCTTCCTATCCAGCGTCGTGCGCGTCATGCGATTGCGGCAGTTTTCCGCCGATGAGCGCGGCGTTTCGGCGGTGGAATTCGCGTTGCTGCTGCCGTTCATGCTGACGGTTTATCTCGGTGGCGTGCAGCTGTCGCAGGGCATCGGCATCGATCGCAAGGTCACGCTGACGGCCCGCACCGTGGCCGACCTGGTCGCGCAGGTTTCCAGCATCGACAGCGCCGGCGTCAACACCGTTCTCAATGCCGCGACCGCGGTGATGTCGCCTTACGCCGATTCAAACGCGAATGCATCGAAATTGAAGGTCACCGTCTCGGTGGTGAAGATCGACGCGAACTCGAAGGCTTCCGTCGTCTGGAGCAAGTCGAAAAACGGCTCGCCGCACGGCACCAATGAAGCCGTGACTCTTCCGCCCAACTTGGTCATTCCGAACACGTATCTCGTCTGGGGCGAGGCGTCTTATGCCTACGCGCCGCCGCTTGGCTATGTCCTCACCGGGACGCTGAACCTGAGCGATAAAATTTATATGCGGCCGCGCCTGTCCGAGACGGTGACCTGTCCGAATAACTGCACGTAATCCGAAGCCGGGATGGCGGTCAGGGAATTGGCAGCATCGTCGTCGACTTGATCTTCTCCATCGCAAAGCGCGACGTGACATTCTTCAGCGGCACCGCCGAGATCAGGCGCTTGTAGAAGGCGTCATAGGCCTGCATGTCGGCGGCCACCACACGCAGCATGTAATCGACATCGCCGGCCATGCGATAGAATTCCATCACCTCCGGCATTTCGCTGACCAGCGTGGCAAAGCGGCTGAGCCAGTCCTGCGAATGATCGTCGGTCTCCACAGACACGAAGACGGTGATGCCGAGACCGATCTTGTCCTGGTCGACGATCGCGACCCGGCGCTGGATCACCCCGTCGGCCTCCAGCCGCTGGATGCGCTTCCAGCAAGGCGTGGAGGACAGCCCGACCCGCTGGCCGATCTCGGCTACCGAGAGCGAGGCGTCTTCCTGCAGGGTGAGGAGAATTTTCCGGTCGATCGCATCCATCGCGGGGATTCCAAAGTAGAATTTTATGTTAAATAGTGAAATCAAGAACCCTTTAAACAGTAAAATATTCTACCGCAAGCTCCATTTTTCAACGTCGATCAATCCGCCAGCACTGCATCGCCGCGTTCGACCCAGTTCCGGATGATGTGATGGGCGATAGCCACCGGTGGAGGCGTTGTCAGACCATCGGGGTGCCGGCCACGTAGCATGGCTGCCACCTCGTCGCGGGTGAACCAGCGTGCATCCTCGAGTTCGTTGCGATCCATGGCGATCTGAAACGACATCGCCTCCGCGTGGCAGCCGATCATCAGCGACGACGGGAACGGCCAGGGCTGCGACGCGAAATAGCGGACCTGTCCGCAGACAATACCGGCCTCTTCTTGAGTCTCCCGGCGGACGGCATCCTCGATTGTCTCTCCCGGTTCGACAAAGCCGGCCAGACACGACCACATGCCTTGTGCAAAGCGCGCCTGCCGGCCCAGCAGGCAGCGCTCGCCGGCAACGGCCAGCATGATGACGACCGGATCGGTGCGCGGAAAATGCTGCGCGCTGCATTGCGGACAATCCCGCCGCCAGCCGCCATCCGTGACATGAGTGGTGTGGCCACAATTGGCGCAGAAGCGATGGCGTGCGTGCCAGTGCAGCAGCGCCTTGGCTTCCGCAATCGGCGCGAGATGATCGGCGTCGACGAGGCCCTGCACGGCGATCGAGCGCAAATCCGTGACATGAAAGGCTTCGTTTGTCTGCAAGCGATCGGTGATGACCGGATCGATGCCGAAACCGAAGCGGCCGCTTTGCGCGAACAGGCCCAGAAACAGGCGTTCCTTGACGTCGGCGAGGCGGTGGATTTCATCCAGCGCGAAAAGTGGATCGAAACCGACAGCGGTTCTCTTCAGCACGATCATTTCGCCGCTGACGACATATGCGCCGGTCCCGTGCTGACGTTCCAGAGAATCCAGGAAGGCAGTGTCGGTGCGCTTGTCGGCCGCGCGTTCGAGCAGGCTGCCAGCATAGCCGAGCCTGGGCCTTGGTCCAAAATCATATCCTGCCGTCATGTCAGGATATCCAGAGCCTGGGACGCATCGCGTCCATGAACAGCTTCAATTCCGTCGCATCGTGATCGAGCGGCGGTACCTGGCCCCAGACCGGCTTCGGCCAGGCCTTGTCGGTCGTGCGGCGCGCAATGATGTGGACATGAAGCTGAGGCACTGCGTTGCCAAGCGCCGCGATATTGAGCTTGTCGCATTGCGTCACCGCTTTCAGGGCGCGCCCGACGCGGTCGATCTCGACCATCAATTGGGCCTGCTCTACCGCATCGAGGTCGATGATCTCCACGATATCGGGCCGGCGCGGCACCAGCAGCAGCCATGGATAATTGGCGTCCTTGATAACCAGCACGCGCGACAGGGCCAGATCGC
Organism: Pseudorhodoplanes sp.; assembly: GCA_022843165.1. Classification (GTDB taxonomy): domain Bacteria; phylum Pseudomonadota; class Alphaproteobacteria; order Rhizobiales; family Xanthobacteraceae; genus Pseudorhodoplanes. The sequence continues at coordinate 491,235 of JALHOD010000001.1, read as the reverse complement.
CGAGGAGGAGGGTGTCGCGCTCAAGCTGGCTGTGAAGGGTCCAGGAAGGGTGGGAATTCATGTGCATATCCAAGGCATTGCGGAACCCCACCCTAGCATGGCGATTGCCCGGCCTGCTTGCTTTCCCGCATTATTGGCCCGATATAGAAGCCGGGAGGTTGGCGGTGGACGAGCCACTCGCCAACCGGGTCAGGTCCGGAAGGAAGCAGCCCTAACGAGCTCCGGTTCGGGTCGCTCGTCAGCCTCCCACTCGATTTCTCAACATGGCGGGCCTCGCCAGGCGCGCAGGCGTCGTGGCAGCCTTTGCCGGAGACATGATGAACGACGCCCCCGCCCGTCAGCCCAGCGCCACCGCGGATCCGGATGCCGGGCAGGCGCCGGCTGGGTCCTATCGCGTGCTGGCGCGCAAATACCGGCCGGCGACTTTCGACGATCTGATCGGCCAGGACGCCATGGTCCGGACGATCTCGAATGCATTCGAAACCGGGCGCATTCCGCAGGCGTGGATTCTGACCGGCGTGCGCGGCGTCGGCAAAACGACGACGGCCCGCATTCTGGCGCGCGCGCTGAATTACGAATTGGCTGACGGCTCGGTGAAGGGCCCGACCACCACGATGCCCGCGCCCGGCCTGCATTGCCAGGCGATCATGGACAGCCGGCATATCGACGTGCTGGAGATGGACGCGGCCTCGCATACCAGCGTGGAGAATATCCGCCAGCTTTTGGACGGCGTGCGCTATGCGCCCGCGCAGGCGCGCTACAAGGTCTACATCCTCGACGAAGTGCACATGCTGTCGGACAAGGCATTCAACGCCTTGCTGAAGACGCTCGAAGAGCCGCCGCCGCATGCCAAATTCATTTTTGCCACCACGGAAATCCGCAAGGTTCCGATCACGGTGCTGTCGCGCTGCCAGCGGTTCGATCTGCGGCGGATCGAGTCGGATGTGCTGGTGCGTCATCTCAATGCGATCGCGGCGAATGAGCAGGTGTCGGCCGAGCCGGAAGCGCTGGCGCTGATCACGCGGGCGGCGGAAGGCTCGGTCCGCGACTCGCTGTCGCTGTTCGATCAGGCGATCGCGCATGCCGCCGGCGAGGTGCGGGCCGAGGATGTGCGCCAGATGCTGGGACTGGCCGACCGCTCGCGCGTGGTCGACCTGTTCGAATCCTTGCTGCGCGGCGACATCGCCGGCGCACTGAAGGAGTTGCGCGACCAATACGATTCCGGCGCCGAACCCGGCGTGGTGCTGGCCGATCTCGCCGATTTCACGCATTTTGTAACGCGCGTGAAGCTTGTGCCGGCGGTCGCCGACGATCTGTCCCTGAGCGAAGCCGAGCGGACGCGCGGACGCGCGTTCGCGGCGTCGCTGTCGATGCGCGTGCTGTCGCGAACCTGGCAGATGCTGCTGAAAGGTCTGGCCGAAGTGCAGAATGCCGGCCGGCCGATCGCCGCCGCTGAAATGGTGCTGGTGCGTATCGGCTATGCCGCCGACCTGCCGACGCCGGACGAGGTCATCCGCTCGTTATCCGACGATGCCGCCCCGGCTGCGCCACGCCCGCAGGGCAATGGCGGCGGTGCGGCATATCAGCAGAGCGGCGCCGCTATCGGCAGTCCGAGGAGCGAGGCGCCGCGCGGTGCGCCGCGGGCCTCCGCGGCGCCCGCGCTCAACACCGTCGCGCGCATGGCCGAGTCCGAGCCGCAGCAGGTTCAACCGAACGCCCTGGTGATCGGGACGCTGGAAGACTTGATCGCGCTGGCGGTTGAGAAACGCGATCTCCAGATTAAGGCCGCGCTGGAACGCGATGTGCGGCTGGTGCGTTGCGAGGACGGCCGGCTGGAAATCGCGCTTGAGGGCAGTGCGGCAAAAACGCTGGTGAACGATCTCTCGCGCAAGATCTCGGCCTGGACCGGCCGGCAATGGATGGTTGTGCTTTCGCGCGAGAGCGGCGCCCCCACCTTGCGGGCGCAAGCCGAGGCGCAGGACGCCGAACTGAAGCGCGGCGTGCGCGGCGATCCGCTGGTGCAGGCGGTGTTTGAAAAATTTCCCGGCGCGGAAATCGTGTCGGTGCGCAGCCGTGAGCAGGATCTGCCGCCCGGCCTGCCCGGCGACACGCCGCCCGACGATGAACCTCATGACGACGACAGGTGAACGATGGCCGATTTTATGGGCATGATGAAGCAGGCCGCCCAGCTTCAATCGAAGATGAAGGCCTTGCAGGAAGAGCTTGAGACGATCGAGGTCGAGGGCTCGGCTGGCGGCGGCTTGGTCACGGTGAAGCTGACAGCCAAAGGCGAGATGAAGGGTGTGCGCATCGACGACTCGCTGATGAAGGCCGAGGAAAAGGAAATTCTGGAAGACCTGCTGGTGACCGCGCATGCCGACGCCAAGAAGAAGTCGGAAGCCGTCATGCAGGACAAGATGAAATCGCTGACCGGCGGCCTGTCGCTGCCGGCAGGCTTGAACCCGTTCGGATGAGCGAGCACGACGAATATCTGATCCGGCCCGATCCGCACGATCCGCGGCTGACCGAGCGTGTCTCCGGCGTCGACCAGACCGGCGCGGCCATCGAAACCCTCGTCACCGTCGAGCGGGCGCTGACCATCTATCTGAATGCGCAGGAGATCGTCACTGCGATGACGATCGGCGATCATCCGGACTATCTGGCGATCGGCTATCTGCTGAACCAGAACATGCTGAGGCCGGACGACGTGGTCACAGAGGTCGAATATCACGAAGACCTTGCGGTGGTGGTCGTCCGCACCGAGCGGGCGACCAACTACGAGCAGAAACTCAAGAAGAAAGTGCAGACCTCGGGCTGCGCGCAGGGCACGGTGTTCGGCGACCTGATGGAAGCGCTGGAAGGTGTTTCGCTGCCGACAGCGGAATTCCGCACGTCCTGGCTTTACGCGCTGACCCACAAGATCAACACCACGCCGTCGCTGTATCTGGAGGCTGGCGCGATCCATGGCTGCGTGCTGGCGGTGAAGGATCGCCCGCTGGTCTATATGGAAGATGTCGGACGGCACAACGCGGTCGACAAGATCGCCGGCTGGATGTTTAGGAACAAGGTGCCGGCAGGCGACAAGATTTTCTACACCACCGGCCGGCTCACCTCGGAAATGGTCATCAAGACCGTGCGGATGGGCATTCCGGTGCTGGTGTCGCGCTCCGGCTTCACCGCCTGGGGCGTGGAACTGGCGCGCAAGGCGAACCTGACCCTGATCGGCCGCGCGCGCGGCAAGCGCTTTGTTGCGCTCGCAGGACTGGACCGCATCGTGTTCGATCAGGACCTCGCCTATGTCGAGGACGAAGGCGCCAGGCATCGGCGCAAAGCGGCGGTCCATGACGATTGAGGTGCCGCCGACTCTGGGTCTTGTGCTGGCGGGCGGTCAGGCGCGGCGGATGGGCGGCGGCGACAAGGCACTCATTGAAATCGCCGGAGCAGCCATTCTGGATCGCGTGCTGGCGCGCATGGCTCCGCAATGCACCGGCATGATTCTGAACGCCAACGGCGACCCGCAGCGCTTTGCGCGTTTCAAGCTTCCGGTCGTCGCCGACAGCGTTCCGGATTTCGCCGGTCCGCTTGCCGGGATTCTCGCCGGTCTCGACTGGGCCGCGCAGAACCTCCCCGATATGTCATGGATGGTGAGCGTCCCGGGCGATTGCCCCTTCCTTCCGAAGGATCTGGTCGCGCGCCTGCATGCGGCGCGATTGAAAGACAGCACGCCGCTGGCCTGCGCGCGCTCCGGGGACTGGCGGCATCCGGTCGTCGGGCTGTGGACAGTTGGTTTGCGGGAGGATCTCCGCCGGGCGCTGGTCGACGAGGATTTGCGCAAGATCGAAGTCTGGACCGCCCGGCATGGCATCGCGATCGCCGAATGGCCCGACCGGCCGGTTGATCCGTTCTTCAACGTCAACACGCCCGAGGATCGCGACCAGGCGACCGCTCTTGCAGTGCAATATAGCGACGCTTAGCCGCTTGATCATTTCGCCCAATTCCTTCATTTTACAAATGAAAAACTGATCTTTTGGGGAGGGCATCATGAAGAGCTTTTTGGCGGCTTGTATTGCGGCCATCGTCATCGCGGTCGGCGGCTGGCTTGTTCTCGAGCGCATTCAGCAGCCGGTCACGACAGCCTATACCAGCGTCACCGGCGCCCGCATCTGATCAGCCTGACAGAACGGCGTAAGGCAGAAATCCGATGGTCGAGCCTTGCTCGACCGTCGTTGTATTTTCCGGAAGCTCCGCCAGCCCGTCCGTTTCCGTCAGCGACGTAATGACGCCGGCGCCTTCCTGTCCGTGCTTCACCGCTTCCAGCATGCCGTCCGCGCCGTGGCGGAGTTTCACCCGCACATATTCGCGCCGCGCCTTCTTCTTGCGGTAGGCGAAAGCCGCGCGCACCGGCAAGGCCACGAGTGGCGGCATGTCCGCGCCTGCGAGCTGCATCAGCAGCGGCCGCACCACCCGCACGAATGTCACGAAGGCGGCCACCGGGTTGCCCGGCAGGCCGACCAGTGCCGCGCCGTCCAGCACGCCCATGGCGACCGGCCGCCCGGGTTTGATGGCGACGCGCCAGAACACCAGCCGCCCGATCTCCTCGATGATGGCGCGCACATGATCGGCCTCTCCAGTCGACACGCCGCCCGAGGTCAGGACCAGATCGTGATCGCGCGCGGCCTCGCGCAGCGCGCGAGCGACCTGCGTGCGGTCGTCGCGCAGGATACCGCCATCGGTCACGCTGACGCCGAGCTGATCGAGCAGGGCCGTGAGCAAGGTGTGATTGGCGTCATAGGTCGCAGCCTTCGGCAGTGCCGATCCGGGCGCGACGAGTTCGTCGCCGGTTGAGAACAGCGCGACGCGTATCCTGCGGCGCACCGTGAACCCGGTCAGGCCGACGGCGGCGGCCAGCGCCATGTGGCGCGGCGACAGCACGCAGCCCATCGGCAGGACCACCGTGCCGGCCTGCACATCCTCGCCGGATAGGCGGCGGTTTGCGCCCGGTTTGAGGCCGGGCGGCAGGATAACGTGGCCATCCTCCACGTGGCAATCCTCCTGCATGAAAACAGTATCGGCACCCTCCGGCATCGGCGCGCCGGTGAAGATGCGCGCGGCTTCGTTTTGTGCCAGTGCCCGGAGCGGGGATTGGCCCGCCGTGAGGCGTTCGACAATCCTGAGCCGGGTGTCGCCATTGGGCTTCAGACTTGCATGGGCGATCGCGTAGCCGTCCACCGCCGAATTATCGAAGGGTGGCAGTGAAATCGGCGCAATCACATCCTGCGCAATGACGCGCCCGCGTGCCTGAGCAAGCGGAATCGTCTCGGTCTCGGCGACAGGCGCCACGCGTTCGCGGATGATCCGTTCCAGATCGTCGACCGGAAGCAAGTCGCCGCCGAAAGCGAAACAATCATCGCTCAGCTGCGCCATCAGACCGTTTCCGCCTGCGCGTCGAGGTCCGCCACCGGCATGGCTTCCACCAGCAACAGATCGGCGATCTTGTCGATGTCGTTCAGATCCACGACCTGCACCTTCGATTGCGGCAGGGGCGCGTCGGTGGCCACGGCGACGATCCAGTCGTCGTCGGGGTGCAACAACGGCTTGCCGTTCTCGGCGCGATAGATTTCGAGCTTCGGGAATTTCTGCCGTTTGAAACCTTCAATCAGGACCAGATCGACATCCGACAAGCGGTCGAGCATGTCGCGTAAGCCGGGCTCGGGCGCGCCGCGCAATTCGTGCATCAGCGCCCAGCGATTGGCGGAGACCACCAGAACCTCGGTGGCGCCGGCCGAGCGGTGCTCGAACGAATCCTTGCCGGGCCGGTCGATGTCGAAGGCGTGATGGGCATGTTTGAGCGTCGAGACGCGCTTGCCGCGCGCCAGCAGGCGCGGGATGACGCGGGTCAGGAGAGTGGTTTTGCCGGAACCGCTCCAGCCGGCGAGGCCAATGATCTGCATACTTCATTATATAGCAAAGCGCCCGGCGGAATGCCGCCGGGCGCTCTATCTTTTCAGATTGACTGGTAAATCTACTCAGCGGGCGTGGCGCGGGGCGTTGCTCCACCGACCCGGCGGGCTTCCTCCTCCAGCCACAGGCTGTGATGTTCCTTGGCCCAGTTCACATCGACCTCGCCGGTGCCCATCGCTTCGAAGGCGCCTTCCATGCCCAGTGTGCCAATGTAGATGTGGGCCAGCATGGCTGCGATGAACAGGACCGCCACCACGCCGTGCACGATTCCGGCAAGCTGCATGCCTGCCACCGTCATGCCGCCGTAGAACGGGAACATCAGGATATAGCCGCTGACCGCCACCGCCGTGCCGCCCAAAACCACGATCCAGTAGATCATCTTCTGGCCGGCATTGAAGCGATAGGCCGGCGGATGGTCGTGTCCGAAAAGTCCGCCGCCGCGCTTGACCCATTCCACGTCGGTGCGACTGGGAATGTTGCCGCCGATCCACATCAGGAAAATCAGAACGACGCCGATGGTGAAGGGGAAGCTTAGGTAATTGTGAGCGTATTTGCCCCATTGCGACCAGCCGGCGAATGCGTCTGCTCCCATCAGCGGCAACAGCAGGGATTTGCCGAACGTGATGTTGAGTCCGGACACCGCCAGAACGATGAAGCAGGCCGCCGTCAGCCAATGCACGAATCGTTCAAATGGGTTGAACCGCACAACGGTTCGGCCGGATCGGCCATGCTCGATTTTGACCATGCCGCGCATCAGATAGAAGATCACGAGCAGGGCGAGCATGCCGATGATCGAAATCGCGCCGATCCAGTACAGCGTAACCTGATGGAATTCGCGCCATTCGCGGCCGGCCGGCTGGATCAGGACGCCTTCTTTCGTGTCCGGGATGGTCACGCGGCCCTGGATCCTGTTCAGTTCGCGCAGAAGCTGATCTTCCTTCACCGCACTTGCGGTCGGATTGACCGATCCGTCCGGATTGCGATCCTGCGCGCTCACCGGCGCCGCAATCGCCAGGACGCAGAGCAGCGCGATCGCGCCGACCGCCAAGCGAATGGTCGTCAAGAACTTGGCCATCCCCATACCCTCCTTGTTCTGTCTGTTGGCAAAACGACCGGGCGGCGAGGATGATCCCGCCGCCCGGCCTGTTGCGAAGTTACGAGGCGATCGTCTCTTTGTAGGCGGTCTTCCAGCCCCAGGCGCCAGAGCCGTAGCCGCGCTTGACGACGCGCTCCTTGTAGATCTGGGCGATGATTTCTCCGTCACCGGCCAAAAGAGACTTGGTCGAGCACATCTCGGCGCAGAGCGGCAGCTTGCCCTCCGCCAGACGGTTCGCGCCGTATTTCTCGTATTCCACCTGCGCGTTGTCGGTCTCCGGACCGCCGGCGCAGAAGGTGCACTTGTCCATCTTGCCGCGCGAACCGAAATTGCCGACGCGCGGATATTGCGGTGCGCCGAACGGGCAGGCGTAGAAGCAATAGCCGCAGCCGATGCAGAGGTCCTTCGAGTGAAGAACCACGGCGTCTGCGGTGGTGTAGAAGCAGTTCACCGGGCAGACCGACGCGCAGGGCGCGTCGGTGCAATGCATGCAGGCCATGGACACCGAGCGTTCGCCCGGCTTGCCGTCATTGATGGTGACGACACGCCGGCGATTGATGCCCCACGGCACTTCGTTTTCGTTCTTGCAGGCGGTGACGCAAGCGTTGCACTCGATGCAACGATCGGCGTCGCAAAGAAATTTCATACGAGCCATGGTTGCGTCTCCTTATGCCGCTCGGATCTGGCAGAGCGTGGCTTTGGGTTCTTGCATGCCGGTCACCGGATCGTAACCGTAGGTCGTGAGCGTGTTGACGCTCTCGCCCAGCACGATCGGATCGGCGCCGGTCGGGTACTTGCTGCGCTGGTCGGTTCCCTGGAACCAGCCGGCGAAGTGGAAAGGGCACCAGGCCACGCCCTTGCCGACGCGTTCGGTGACCAGCGCCTTCATGCGCGCCTTCGACGAGTTTTCCGCGCCCGTCACCCAGACCCAGCCGCCATCCTTGATGCCGCGTTCGGTGGCATCCGACGGATTGATCTCGATGAACATGTCCTGCTGGAGTTCGGCAAGCCACTTGTTGGAGCGGGTTTCCTCGCCGCCACCTTCGTATTCGACCAGCCGGCCGGAGGTGAGGACGAGCGGGAATTGCTTGGCAATGCCCTTGTCCACCGCGGTCTTCTGCACGTCGAAGCCGATATTCGGCACGCGGAATTGCCGCGCATTCGGCAGGGTCGGATATTTCGCGACCAGTTCGGGCCGCGGCGTGTAGATCGGCTCACGATGCACCGGGATGGCATCCGGCAGACCGAAGGCATTCGCCCGCGCCTTGCCGTTGCCGTAGGGGATGCAGCCGTGGGTGATCGCCACGCGCTGGATGCCGCCGGAGAGGTCGATCGACCAGGCCACGGCATCCGGATTGGCGGGGTTGATCTTTTGGATCACCGCCATTTCGGCTTCCGTCAGATCCTTGTCCCAGCCGAGCTTCTTCAGCACGCCGAGCGTGAATTCCGGATAGCCGTCCTTGATCTCCGAGTCCTTGGAATAGGACCCCTCGGCCAGCAGATTGAACTTCTGCTCTTTCTCGACCTCCTGGCCATTCTCCATGACCTTGGTCTTGACCACACGCTCGACGCCAAAGCGGGCGCGGAAGGTGCCGCCGCCGTCCTTGACCGGGAGGTTCGTGTTGTAGAGCTGGTGCGTGCCGGGATGCTTGAATTCCGGCGTGCCCCAGCACGGCCACGGCAGACCGTAATAGTCGCCCTTGGCCGGACCGTCCTTGGCCCGCAGGCTGACCAGATCGAAGTCCTTCTGGTTGGCCATATGGGTCTTCAGGCGTTCCGGCGACTGGCCGCAATAGCCGGTTGACCATCCGCCGCGGTTGATCTCGCGGAGGATATCCTCGGCGACCGGTTCGTTGTTCTCGACCTTGATGTTCTTGAACATCAGGTCGGCGAAGCCGAGCTTCTTGGCGAGGAGATACATCACCTCGTAGTCGTTCTTCGACTCGAAGATCGGCTTGACGACCTGCTCGCCCCACTGGATCGAGCGGTTCGACGCCGTGCGCGAGCCCGAGCATTCGAACTGCGTGCAGATCGGCAGCAGGTAGGTGCCGTTCTTGCGCTCGGAGAGCACGGCCCAGGTGGTCGGATGCGGGTCGGCCACCACCAGCAGGTCGATCTTCTCGAGGCCTTTGGCGACTTCCGGCATGCGGGTGACGGTATTGCCGCCATGGCCCATGACGAACATGGCCTTTAGGTTGTCCTTCTGTGACACTTGATCCTTCGGCAGCAGTGCCGCATCGAACCAGCGTGTCGACGGAATACCGGGCGCGTTGATCATTTTGACCGGTTTGCCGTCGGCGCCAGTCACGGTGTCGAAGCGTCCTTCGAACCACGAATAATCGACTTCCCAGACCCGCGACCAATGCCGCCACGCGCCTTCAACGAGGCCGTAGTAAAGCGGCAGCGTCACGATATCGAGACCAAGGTCGGTGGCGCCCTGCACGTTGCAGTGGCCGCGGAAGATGTTGGCGCCGTTGCCGAAGCCGCCGACGTTGCCGGTCGCCAGCAGCGCGATGCAGAAGGCGCGCACGTTGGCGGTTCCGACCGTGTGCTGGGTGGCGCCCATGCACCAGATCAGGGTCGCCGGCTTTTCGGTCGCGAACATCTTGGCGACGCGCTCGAGCTGCTTGCCCGGCACGCCGGTCACGCGCTCGACTTCCTCGGGAGTCCACTTTTCGACTTCCTTGCGGATGTCATCCATGCCGTAGACGCGCTGCTGGATGAATTCCTTGTCCTCCCAGCCGTTCTTGAAGATGTGGTGCAGCATGCCCCAGATCACCGGAATGTCGGTGCCGGGACGGATGCGGACATATTCCGTCGCGTGCGCGGCGGTGCGGGTCATGCGCGGGTCGATGACGATGTAGTTCGCCCGCTGCAATTCCTTGCCTTCGAGCAGATGCTGCAGCGACACCGGATGCGCTTCCGCCGGGTTGCCGCCCATGATGATCATGGTCTTGGCGTTGCGGATGTCGTTGTAGCTGTTGGTCATCGCGCCGTAGCCCCAGGTATTGGCCACGCCCGCGACGGTCGTCGAATGGCAGATACGCGCCTGGTGATCGACGTTGTTGGTGCCCCAGAAAGCCGCCAATTTGCGGTTGAGATAGGCGCCTTCATTGGAGAACTTGGCCGAACCGAGCCAGTAGACCGAATCCGGTCCGGACTTGGCGCGGATTTCCATCAGCTTGTCGCCGATCTCGTCGATCGCCTTGTCCCACGTCATCCGCTGCCACTGGCCGTTGACCAGTTTCATCGGATATTTCAGGCGGCGGTCGCCATGCACCAGCTCGCGCACCGCGGCGCCCTTGGCGCAATGCGATCCGCGATTGATCGGGGAATCCCAGCCGGGTTCCTGGCCGACCCACACGCCGTTCTGAACTTCAGCCAAGACCGTGCAGCCGACCGAGCAGTGCGTACAGATGTTTTTCCGGATGGTGATGCCCGCGCCGGTCGGCGCCGTGCCGGCGGCGTCCGCCTTGCGCATGCCGGCCAGCGGCAATGCGCCCAGCGTCGCCAATCCACCGGCGGCAAGGCCGGAGCGGCGCAGGAAGGTGCGGCGGTCGAGTCCGCCGACCGATTGATTGCCCAGCGAGGCGGCCAGATGGCCGCGGCGCTTCTCGCGTTCTGTTCTCTTGATCAGCACGGCTATGCCTCCCTCAGCTCGGATACCGGTTGACCCGGTAGAAAGTCTGGATGTTGGCGGAATTGGCTTGGTAGCGGGCCTTGCGCTTTTCGTCGTTGGTTTCGCTGTCCGCATGCGCGGGGGTTGCGAGCGGCGCGGCGGCCGTTACCGCAACGCCGGCACCGGCGCCGAGCGCGCGCAGAAAATCGCGACGTCCGACTGCCGTTTTGCTGTCTCGTGTCATCGCCGTCTCCTCCTGGTTTCTTTGCTCCGCGCTCAGGTTGGCAGCGCGAAGGATTCCATCTCGATCTCAACAAACACACGGCCGAGCGTGCCCACACGTCGGTAGAAATCCGCTTCCTCGGCGCGCTCCAGATCGGCGAAGAAACGGCCGAGCCATGGCGCCAGATGTTTCTCGAAAATGTCCTGGTCAGTTCCGGCCGGTGCCGGAAAGCGGCCGCCGGCAAGGCCGGACATGATCTCGCACAGCATCGCGGCGTGATCTTCCGGTTCCGCATTGCCCTGATTGCGTTCGATCCCGATCTTCAGCAGATCCTCGCGCAACCGGGCGAGCGGGCGCTCGTGCAGGAAGCCGGTGAGATAGTAGGACGCATAAGGCAGCAACTCGCCGCGCCCGATGCCGATAAAGAGATTGAAAAATTCGCGCTCGACGCGCTGCGCGTCGATGCGCGCCGCCGCCTCGGCGAGATCGACATGAGCGATGCCGAGCGGGCTGGGGTCGCCGCGCAACTGCGCGAGCGATTTCAACAGGGCCGCATCCGGCGCACGCGCGAGCAGGGCCGCGAGCAGCGCATATTCCTGGGCGCGCGCGGAATCGACTTCCTCGACGTCGCCGCCTGCTGCGGACTGGCCGTAAAGATCCGGGCGCAGAATCTCGCGCGCGATATTGGTTGCAGACTCAACGGCGACGACTCGCTCGGCGGGGATGCGGTCCCAGTTGGAGACGGACGGTTGTGAAATACCGATGCGCCGCGCGAGTTCGCTGACGCCGCCGACAGCGCGGATCGCTTCCTCGAGTCCGAAGTCGCGCATGGTCCCCTGCCGAAAAGAAAAGCAAACCCGCTTCCAGATCAGAAGCTTTCAAAACAATAGGCTCCCAGTCTGGAATGGGTCAATAGTTTGAAGCTATGGAAAGCGAATTCGCCGCACCTGCCAAAGAATTAAGTGGGCAACGCGCCGCCGTGCCGGCGATGGGACACAATCGCCTCGGGAACTTTTTCGTCGGCTTTTTGTTGCGTTGCAGCAGTATCGTTATTGCGACGCGATAAAATCGTTTCATTGTCTGGCGTTGTGCCGCCGATCTCGCAACATTCTTCATCGCTGGCTGCAAGTTGTGCCGGTTCGTCCGATTGCTGCACATGCTCCTGGACTGGCTCCGCGTATCCCGCATTTGCTTGCGCGTCGTCGGGGCGCTCTTGCGTCTGTTCCGGATGTTCGGGTTTCTCCTCCCGGAAAACCTGCGCCAGCAAGCGCTTCACGTCGTCGGTGGGCAGCAAAGGGCCAAAACCCGGCATGCTGTCAGGCGCGGTGAAGTCCCAGGCGTTCTCCGACAGACCGATGAAGTCGCGTATGGCGGGATCTGCCGCCCAGGCGCGGCGAAGCGCCGCACGGGACAAGGCGGTCGGCACACCAGGCTGCATGAACATGCTGACATCGGTCCGCGGTCCGATGGATTCAAGCGACGGCAGCTTGCTCAGGTCGAAAGACGGTTCAGGGCGGCTGTTGTCCGGTATGGACTGACCGGCAGGCTGCGCACCAGTTGCGTTGTCGCCATGGGCTGTCGGCCCGGTCTCGGATTCATCCTGCGCCGGCTCAGCCGCCTGTTTGGCTGCTTCCTGCTTGCGACGCGACCAGCGCGAGAGGAAATCGTCGGACCCGGTCATGATTTTTGTCCGTCCCGCTTGTCCTGCATGCGGCCACGCCGTGCCAGTGCTTCCGGTTCCGCGCGCGTGCGTTGCCGCTTGAAGAAGGGCTGCTCGACATGATGCTCCGCGACAAATGCGGCGACAAGATCACGCAGGCTGTCGGGCATGCGGACGGTCTCCACGATGGCCGCGCCGGCTTCGGTGAAGGCTTCGCCTTCGCTTGGGTCGGCCGTCACCTTGGCAAGCTGATAGGGCGGTTCGCCGCCGGTGGGCTGCAATACTACCCATAGCGACTCGTCGCCCATGAGATTGTCGCGATACTGCGAAGCTTCGGAGCGGTAGAGCTCCAGAACATCGCTTCCGGCGTAAAACATCGCGGTCTCGCCGTCATCGGACAGCAGCGTCCATGGCTGCGCCTCCGGCTGCCCGACCAGCACGCTGACCGGCTGCCACGTGTAGTCGATCCACTGGCTGTCCGCCTTGCGCCGTGCGACTACGACGCCGACCGGAATTTGCGCGAGAGCCGTGCTCATGACACCGCCTCCAGATGGCGGATCGGAAGTCCGGTGACAAGATTCTGCGGTTTCATGCGGATGATCTTGTCCTGCGACATCGCCAGAATGAGATAGACCGGTTCCTGACCGACTTTCTCCATCACGACATGTGGGTCGCGGAATGTCAGGCGGAAGAGGCCGACCACGCGAGACTGCGTGGCGTCGTCGAGATCCTCGCCGTTCCAGAGCGCGTCGCCGATCCGCGTCGCCTCTGCATCCAGCCCCACATACCAGCTGAAATTGACATCGCGCATCTCAACCAGCGGCTCGACAGTCACGTCGACCGCCAGCACATGGGCGATCCACCGTTTGATCACTTCGCTCAAAGCTGCGATGCCGCTGCGGCCGGCGGTGAGATCGATGGCGGTGTGGAACAGGTCGCTGTGCTTCCAATAAAGATGGGCGTTGTCGTCATTCAGCACGTCGATGTCGGCCTGGGCTGGAATGCCCAGCATCGAGACCAGCGGTGATGCCGGGGTATTGCCGGTGCCGCTGATGGTTTCCTCGTCGGCGGCGATCAGCGAGCCGTCATGCAAGGTCAGACGTTGCGGACGGAAGAAAACCTCCGCCGCGCGCAGGATGAGCGGGTCCTCGCAGCCGTCCAGCGCGTTGCGCAGGATTACATGCACAAGCTGGTTCAGGAACAAGGGCGGCGTCGGGCCGATGCCGTTGCGCACCAGATCGACATAGGCGGCTTCCAGCGTCCTGTGGCGGATCAGGTGATCGCGAAAGGCGATCATCAGCGTCCAGTTTTCGCGCGCATCGGGGTCTGCGATGGCGGCGATATCGGCTGGGCTGACGGTGCGGCGCGGCTCGGCCAGCACCGCGGCATGCAGGATTTTCTCGACGACGCAGGCCTCCGGCGGCGGCGCCAGTTCCGGCCGCGCCATATAGATCTTGAGAAATTCGTCGGTGACCACGAGGCCGCCGCCTTCATCACGGTCGAGCAGATGATGTCCGCAGGCAAGCCAGAAATCTTTCACTTGCGCTCTCCCTGCGCGAGCGTGACCAGATCGACCTGGTCCGCCGGCGTCTCATCCTCGCCCTCGACATCCAGAAAGGAAAAGGCGCGCAACGGCTTCGGTCCACCGCGTGGACGCAAGGTGCGAAAGGCTTCGCGCAATTCTCCATTCTCGAATGCGCGGTGCACGGCGATCAGGGTATCGGCCGGTTGCGTGCACAAGGATTCAGCGAAGCTGACCTCTTCATCGGCGGCGGCGCGGGCGGCTTCGAGATCGGGCGCTCCGAAATTCCGGATCAGGCGTTGCGCCAAGGCGTCAACTAAAGCAGCGCGGTCCTCCCCGGTGGCCTCAACGATCTGCACCAGTGTCGACCAGCCGAGCGAGTCCACGCCCAGAAATCCGGCGCGGAATGCGGTGCGGGCCTTTCCCTGCAATTGGGCGGGGTCGTCGTCGGAGAACATGAATCCGCCGGACACCGCCCATTCCCCGGGCTCGGCCGCTCGTTCGAACACAAATGTGTCGGACGGGTCGAGGCGGATGGTGCGCAACAGTTTCACGCGCGCGGTCCTCGCGTCTTGGGATCGAGCCATGACGGCTGCGCGAGGGAGGGAGCGAGTTTGCGGCGTGCCACATCCCCCTTGCCCAGGCGCCGCACCAGCAGGTCGCCGTTCTCGTCGATGTCGCGCCGCACGCCTTTCTCGGCCTCCGGCGCGAGCCGCGGCAGATAGGTCTTGGCCACGGCCGAAAATCCCTGTTCCTGCCAGGCGTCGAGCGTGACCATGAGATGGCGGGCAAATGTTTCCACCATGCGGTCGGCGGCGAGATCGTCGAAACCCTCGTCTTCCAGGGCCGCGGTGAGAGGCCGCAGGCCGGCTTCGCCTTCGGCCAGCGACACCAGGCGGATCATGGCGCCGAACACCAGCCATTGCGGCGGCTCATCTTCCTTTGCGTCATCCGGCCAGGCCAGGCGTCCGCCGCCGACCAGCCCGACATTCACCTTGATCGTGTCCGGCCATTCGATCTCGAGCGGCGTTTCCGGTGGTGCAAGGACGGTGAGGGCGTCGGCCAATGCCGACATTCCGGCATAAATTGTGCGGCGCGCCATGCGCAGCGGCTCGTCGGGTTCGAGCACCACGGCAAATTCGGCGAGATCGAAGCGGCCGACATAGACCAGAGTTCCCGCCCCATCATTCGCGGCGTTGGCGACGGCGTGCGCAAAGGCGTCGCCTACCTCGCGCAAGGTAACAAGCCGGAACGGCGGCGGCAGCTCGATGGCCGGCGCGGTCAGGCTGGACGTGCGTGTTCGTGTGGTCGGCGACATCGACTCCGGCACCTATCTTTAGTTTGGTATAGTTATAAGCTATGCAGGCCCGTGACCAGTCCGTGACCGGTCATGGTTAAACCGGGGCGCGTGAGTTCGGAGACGGAATGGCGGATCAGAAGCGGCACATTGTCGTGTGTTCCTGCGAGGACACCATGCCGCTGGATACGGAAACCCTGCGCCGGTCCTGCCGCGGCGCGGAGGTGACGTCGGGCCGCCAACTCTGCCGGGCGGAACTCGACCGCTTTCGCAAGCTTGCCGCCGGAAGCGATCCGATTACGGTCGCCTGCACGCAGGAATCGCCGGTCTTTTCCGAAATCGCCGCAGAGGCGGCCGATCCTGAAATCACCTTCGTGAATATCCGCGAAACCGCGGGCTGGTCGGGCCAGGCTGCCAGAGCGGCGCCGAAAATGGCGGCTCTGCTCGCGGCGGGAGCAGAACCCGCACCCGACATACCTTTTGTCAGCTTCACCAGCGAAGGCATCGTCCTGATCTATGGCCGCGACGAAAAGGCGATCGAGATCGCGGATCTGCTGAAGGATCACCTCGACGTCACGGTGATGATTTCGCAGCCGGCGAATCTGCCGCCGCGCCGGGTGACGGACTTTCCGGTGGTGCAGGGCACGATCCGTTCGGCCAAGGGCTATCTCGGCAAATTCGAGATCAATGTCGATGACTACGCCCAGCCGGTTCCCTCGTCGCGCGCGACTTTGTCCTTCGGCGCGCCGCGCAACGCGGCCACGTCGCATTGCGACATCATCCTCGACCTGTCCGGCGGCGCCCCCCTGTTCCCGGCCTCCGATCTGCGCGAAGGCTATCTGCGCGCCGATCCCGGCGATCCGGCCGCAATACTGCGCACTGCGCTGAAGGCGCGCGATCTGACGGGCACGTTCGACAAGCCGCGCTACATCGATTTCAAGGACGATCTCTGCGCGCATTCTCGTTCGCGCATCGTCGGTTGCCGGCGCTGCCTCGATCTGTGTCCGGCCGGCGCGATCGAGCCGGCTGGCAATTACGTCGCCATCGATCCGCATATCTGCGCGGGTTGCGGACAATGCGCGGCTGTCTGCCCGACCGGTGCCGCCGGCTATGCCTTGCCCACCGCCGACACGTTGATGCGACGGATCCGCACGCTGCTTGCCGCCTATCGCGACGCCGGCGGCAGCAAGCCGGTCGTCCTGTTTCATGACGAGACCCATGGCATCGAGATGATCGATGCGCTGGCGCGGTATGGCGAAGGATTGCCGGCCAATGTCCTGCCGGTGGCCGTCAACGAAGTGACGCAGGTCGGGCTTGAAACGGTTGCGGCGTCTTTTGCCTATGGCGCATCGGCCGTTCGCTTTCTGTTGCGCGCCCGCCCCCGCCATGACGTGACGGGTCTGCGCCGCACGATCGACCTGGCAGAGCCGGTGCTGTCGGGCCTCGGATTCGGGACAGGTCGGGTTGCGGCCATTGAAACCGACGATCCCGATGTGTTCGGCGAAAGCCTGACCGCGATCGAGCCGGGGGAGGGCACGCGGCGTCCGGCTTCGTTCCTTCCGGTCGGCGGCAAGCGCGACGTGCAGCGGCTTGCGCTCCGCGAACTGCACCGGGCCGCTCCTGCGCCCGTCGATGCGATCGCGTTGCCGGCCGGCGCGCCCTTCGGCGCGGTCGAGATCAATGTCGAAGGCTGCACCTTGTGTCTGGCCTGCGTGTCGGCCTGTCCGACCGGCGCATTGTCGGCCGATCCGGAGCGGCCGATGCTGAAATTCTCGGAAGACGCCTGCGTGCAATGCGGGCTCTGCATGGCGACCTGCCCGGAAAGGGTGATCAGCCTGAAGCCGCAGCTCGATTTCCGCGCCGCCACCGCCTCAGCGCGGGTGATGAAGGAAGAGGAGCCGTTCCACTGCATCAGCTGCGGCAAGGCGTTCGGCGTGAAGAGCACGATCGAGCGCGTGACCGCCAAGCTCGAAGGCAAGCACTGGATGTTCAAGGGCCAGGCCAAGCGGCTCGAAGTCCTCAAGATGTGCGAGGATTGCCGCGTGGTCGCGATGACCGAGGACAGCTTCGATCCCTATGGCGCGCCGGAACGGCCTGCACCGCGCACGACCGAAGATTATCTGCGTGAACGCGAAGACAAGCCGCAAAGCTGACAATCATTTTTTTGTGGCGCGCGCGAGGAAATCCATCAGCGCCTTGCGGTCATCGGCCGAGCCGATGGTCTGTTCCGGCATCTTGGTGCCGGGCGTATAGGCAGCGGGACCAATCTCGAACAGCTTGGCCACCGTCTCCGGCGTCCAGATGATATCGAGCTTCTTCAGCGCGTCCGAGAAATTGTATCCCGGCAGCGTCGCGATCTTGCGGCCGAAAATTCCGGAAAGTGTCGGCCCTGCGCGATTGCCCTCGTCCGGCGACAGGGTGTGGCAGGCAATGCAGGCGCGATAGATGTCCGCGCCGCGATCGCCTGCATACGCCGCCAGCGGATCGTCACTATTGCCCATCGGCACCGCGCCGACATGTTCGCCGCTTTCGGCATTCCAGCGCCGCACCAGACGATCGGTGCCGCCGGTCAGCAACGTCCTGCTGTCGGGAAAAAACGCCACCGACCAGACAGGCAGTCCGGGGCCGACCAACGTGCGGATGATCCTGCGCGGCTTGCGGTCGACGATGGCGACCGAGCCGCGAATGCCGGCTGCGGCCACCAGCGCGCCGTCGGGCGACACGGCGAGCGAGATGATCGGCGTTTCCGCCGCCTCCAGGCTGCCGCGCAGATCGCCATTGGGGGCAAGAAAGAACAGCTTGCCGTCGGCGCCAGCCGCCACGATCTCGCCATCGCTGGCGACAACCGCCGCATTGAGTGCGGTCGGAACGGTGGTGACGGCCGGTTCGCCATTTCCGCTGAGCGGCCAGATTCTGATCGTCGCGTCATAGCCTGCGCTCACCAGGCTGCGGCCATCCGGCGCGAATGCGACACCGTTCACATTCTGGGTGTGACCTTCGAGCACGCGCAGGGCGCCGCCCGCAAGCGGCCAGAGGCGGACGGTGCGGTCCCATGAGGCGGATGCGAGGGTTGTTCCGTCCGGCGATATCGCGAGCGAGACGATCGGCGCGGTGTGGCCCTGAAAGGTGAGGGCCGGCACAGGCTGGTCCGGTTGCCACACCGCAATGCGGCCGTCTTCGCCGCCGGTCGCGATGCGCCCGTCCTTCAGAAACACGACGGCGTTGACCGCACTTTCATGAAACCGCAGCACCTGCGCCGCCGCGTTGCGATCCAGCGCCCAGCGAATCGCCGATGTGTCAAAGCTGCCAGAGATAGCCGCCTTGCCGTCGGCCGACACCGCGACCGCTCGCACCGGGCCGCCATGTCCGCGCAACTGCGCGGATGCGGGTGCGATCAGCAGGACGGCAAAAACAAGAAACCAGACGCCACGCATGGTCATTCGGCCATCTTATGGGTGACCGTGGCTAGCGGGCAATCTCGTCTTCAGCGGGGCGCATGCCCAAAGCGCGGATTTTTGCCCTTGTGCTCTCGTCCCGCAAAGCCGCCAGAAAAGCCTGCACCGCGGGCCTGTCCCGCCGTTTCTCGAGCAGGATGAAGTCGTAATTTTCTGGTGCGATCGGCACGAACTGCAAACCATAAAGCCGCGCGACCGGCTCGATCGCGATGCCCCAGTCGGCCCGGCCTTGCGCAATCGCGGCGGCCACGGCGTTGTGGGAGCGCGGCTGATTGGAATAGCCGGCCGGCTTTTGTCCCGCGAGCAGCTTGTCGATCAGGACGCGCGTGCCGGCGCCGGCATTGCGGTTGACCATCAGACAGGACGGATCGGCGAGCGCGCTCCTGATCGCTTCGTCGGTGCTCTTGCCATCGAAGCGGACGTCGTCCGGGCGGAACAGAAAGCCCTGCATGCGCGTCCAGCCGCGCACCAGCGACAAGCCGGGCGACAGCAGATGCGTATTGTAGACGCCGGTCTGTGGATCGACCAAATGGACCGGCGCCAGATCGCATTCCCCGCGTTGCGCCGCGGCTACCCCGCCATGGCTGCCGATTGCAATGACACGGGCGGTGAAGCCGCGTTCCGCCAGGCCACCGACCACGGCATCGAGCGCGACATCGTGACTGCCCATGACAACCAGGTCGGGAGCGCGCCCAGCGGCGCCGATCAGGGTGACGTCGGTTGTTGTGCCGGCATCGAGTGCATGGGCGAGCGCATCGATCTCCAGAAATCCGTCCGACTGCGAGAATGTCGTCACCGATCCGGAGCCCTTGGCGGACGGAACCGCGACAGGACCGGCGGCGCTGTCGATGAGCGACACCATCACGAATTCTTTGCGGCCCATTTCCGAGGCAATGCGGGCGGGCACGGTCGCCGTGACGGTCTTCGCGGCTTCGCGCTGCAGGCCGGCGCGGGCGCGTATGAGCGGTGCGACAAAAGCGTGAAACGTGAAAATGGCCGAGGTCGGGAATCCGGGCAGCACCGCCAGCGGCGTGTTCTCAACGACGGCGAGACACAGCGGCTTGCCCGGCTTCAGCGCGACGCCGTGCACCAGAATGCCGGGCTTTCCAAGCTGCGACACGATGCGATGGGAGAGATCGCCGGCGCCTTTCGAGGTGCCGCCCGACAGCACGACCATGTCGCAATCCGCGAGCGCGCGGCGCATCGCAGTGTCCAAAGTTCTCTCGTCGTCGGGAAAGGCGCCGAAGGCCACCGGCTCCCCGCCGGCTTCCGCGATGGCGGCGGCGATGATGACGCCGTTGCTGTCATAGATACCTGCAGGCCGCAGGGGTTGGCCGAGCGGCACGAGTTCGTCGCCGGTCGACAGCACCGCAACCCGCGGTTTTCGCACGACATCCACATTGGCAATGCCGCAGGCCGCGAGCATGCCGATCTCGCGCGAGCCGATCGGCGTGAGGCGGCGCAGCACGGTCTCGCCGCGGGCAATGTCGGAGCCGGCATAGGCGATGAATTGCCCGGGCGCCGCGGCGCGGCGGATTTCGATTTCGGGTGTCTCCCGTTTGCCGGCAAGTTCGGTGTGCTCGATCATCACCACCGCATCCGCGCCGCGCGGAATCACACCGCCGGTTGCGATGGTCGTGGCCGTGCCCGGCGCCACTTCGATGAGTGGAGCATGGCCGCAGGCGATTATTTCGTTGTTCAGACGCAATTTGCGGGGCGAGAAGTCACTGGCGCCGCCGATATCGGAGGAGCGGACGGCAAAACCATCCACGCCCGAGCGGTCGAACGGCGGGACGTCCAGCGGCGCAACCACGTCATGCGCGAGCACCCGTCCGAGCGAGGCTGCCAGCGACA
This sequence comes from Pseudorhodoplanes sp., assembly GCA_022843165.1. GTDB lineage: Bacteria > Pseudomonadota > Alphaproteobacteria > Rhizobiales > Xanthobacteraceae > Pseudorhodoplanes. The sequence goes on along the minus strand of JALHOD010000001.1, from coordinate 470,548 downwards.
CGGTCTCTCCGGGCAGCGGCGACAGGTCGAGATGACGCACGAAACGGTCGCGCGCCTCTTCGGGCGACACGACTTCAAGAAACTGCTCCTGCCGCGCGGCCTGACGGATCGCGGCGAGCAGATCGGCCTTGTCGTTTTTTCCGGACGCTTCGTTCACGGCAGCGGCCTCACCATCACAGTGGCTCCGGCCGGATAGCCTTCGCTTTGCGCCGGTATCGAGATCCAGCCGTCGGCGCGTGCGAGCGCCTGCAGCGGCAGATATCCCGAGGCGAGCGGCTCGGCTTCGTCGGCCTTGCATGCGACCGGGACCAGGTCCGTCATGCCGAGTGACGAGCCGATCTTGCGCGACAGCCGTGCGGGCCGACCGGTTTCGAGGGATCGCCGGCCTGACAGCCGGGCCAGCAGATGTTCACCAAGCAGCAGCCAGCACGCGAATGCGGCATCGAGACGGCCCGGAACCAGCAGGACCGGACGCGCGCCAACTGACCCGACAGCGGCGGTCTGGCCGGGAGTCATGGCGATGCCGTGAAATGCGACTGTGCCACGCCGCCCAAGAGTCAGGACTGCATTGTCGTGCCGCCCGCTGCCGGTGCCGCCGACCGCAATCACGGCATCGGCCTGTTCTTGATCAAGCGCAGCATCCAGCGATTGCTGTTCGGCGATCAGCGGCACTCCGCCGGTTTGCAGGATGGCGTCGGCAATGAACGCGACGGCGGCGGCGATCGTATCGTCATTGCGCTTACTGGCGGACACGAGCGCAATGCGCGGCGCCCGCACGTTTGCCGCCGGAATGCCGGCAGCGGCGAGAACCGCGATATCGCCGGCGCGCAGGAATTGACCCGCCTTAGTCAGCGCTGCCGTGGGCCCGGCATCGGCGCCTGCCGGCAACACGCCATCGCCCGCTGTGGCCGCTGCGATAATTTCGGTTGCTGTGCCGCGAATGGTCACGGCGTCATGCGGGAGAACGGCGTCTGTTCCAACAGGCAATGCTTCGCCGGTGTGAATTGGCGCAGGCGCGACGGTCATCATAATCGGGGCATAGGAACTGGCATCGCGCGTCGCCTCCGCCTCGACCGCATAGCCATCCATCAGCGCGATGGCTGCGCCGGGCAATGCGCAGGGCGATGTGATGTCGTCCGCAAGGATCTGGTGCAATGCGGCTGAAAGATCGCGGCTTTGCGGCGCCACCTCCTTCACATGTACCTCAATATGCGCCAGAACATCAGCGAGCGGGGTGAGCCGTGCGATGCGCTGGTCTGTCTTGAGTGCGGCAACCATTGTGTGGTTCTGGCGAAGCCTTCATATGCGGTCAAGCAAGACCGAGGTATTCGACCAGACGGGCTAAAAGCCATAGGTTCAGGCTATCGGAATGACGGAAAAATCGATCAATCTGCGCGGTCTGAAATGCCCGCTTCCCGCTCTGAAGACTCGCAAGGTCCTCTCCGGATTGGCGGCGGGTGACGTCATTGTGGTCGAATGCACCGACCCGCTGTCCGCCATCGACATCCCCAATCTCCTGCGGGAAACAGGCGACGCCCTCGAAGGCAGCTCGCGCGACGGCGAGCTTTTGGTCTTCCGCATCCGGAAGGCATGACAGACCGGGGCAGTTGAATTTGCGGCCGCCTTCGGGGATGGTCGGCGCCCAAACTGTTCCGACGACCAGAAAGAGCGCCTTTGCCCACCCAATCGCCTCCCCGCGCCTCGACGGCTTTGTCCCGTTTCACAGTCCTCGATCTGTCGCGGGTGCGGGCGGGACCGACCTGCGCGCGGCAGTTGGCCGACTGGGGCGCCAACGTCATCAAGATCGAGGCACCGGAACGGCTGGAGGGCGGCGACCCGATCGGCGGCCCGCGCCATGCCGGCGATTTCCAGAATTTGCACCGGAACAAGCGCAGCATCACGCTTGATCTCAAAAATCCGCAAGGGCGCGCCGCGCTTTTGCAACTTGCCAGGTCGGCCGATGTGGTGATCGAGAATTTTCGCCCCGACGTGAAAACGCGGCTGGGGATCGACTATCCGGCGCTGCGCGCGGTCAATCCGCGCATCGTCTATGCCAGCATCTCGGCCTATGGCCAGACCGGGCCGTACCGCGAGCGGCCGGGCTTCGACCAGATCGCGCAGGGTATGGGCGGGTTGATGTCGATCACCGGCTTGCCGGGGCAGGGGCCGGTGCGCGCCGGCGCGGCCGTTGCCGATGTGACCGCCGGCCTGTTCGCTGCGCTCGGCGTTATGGTGGCCCTGCTGGAGCGCGAGACGTCGGGCGAAGGCCAACAGGTCGAAACGTCGTTGCTGGAATCGCAGATATTCATGCTGGATTTTCAGGCTGCGCGCTGGCTGGTCGACAAGGTGGTGCCGAAACAGGCCGGCAACAATCATCCCACCAGCATCCCGACCGGCGTCTACAAGACCAGTGACGGCCACATCAATATCGCCACCACGGGCGCGCCGACCTGGACGCGGTTCTGCAAGGCGATCGAGGCCGAGCAATTCATGCAGAATCCGGATTATGTCAGCAATGAGCTGCGCTCGAAGAACCGCGACAAGCTCAACGCCGAAATCAACGCGATCATGTCGGCGCATACCAGCTCGGAATGGATCGAGCGGCTGAATGCGCAAGGCGTGGCCTGCGGACCGATCTATGCCATCGACGAAATGTTCGCCGACCCGCAGGTGGAGCATCTCGGCATCATCGCCAAGATGCAAACGCACGACCGCGGCGCGCTCGACGTGATGCGCCAGCCGGTATCGCTGTCGCGCACACCCAGTGCGGTCGTCATGCCGTCGCCCGAACGGGGCGAACATACCGACGCGGTGCTGCAGGAATTCGGATTCAGCGAAGCGGACATCGCCGCGCTTCGCAAAGCCAATGCCATTTGAGGAGTTCAGTCATGACGCAGACCGACAAGATGCTCGCGCGCAAGGAAGGTCGCGTCGGCTATATCATCTTCAACAATCCCGAACGTCACAACGCGATGTCGCTGGACATGTGGGAGGCGACAGCCAGCATCCTGTCCGATTACAGGACGGATGAGGATGTTCGCGTGGTCGTTCTGACCGGGGCTGGCCGCAAGGCCTTCATTTCTGGCGCGGACATCTCCAGGTTCGGCTCGGAGCGCTCGACCGCCGAAGGCGTTGCCCATTACAACGCCGCGACGGAGCGCGCCTATTCCGCCGTCCACGACTTTCCCAAGCCGACAGTCGCCATGATCAGGGGCTATTGCATCGGCGGCGGTCTGGGTCTGGCGTCATGCTGCGATATGCGGATTGCGGCCGACAATGCGCGGTTCGCCGTGCCGGCTGCGAAGCTCGGTCTCGGCTATGATTATCCAGGGTTGAAGCGGCTGATGGATGTGGTCGGTCCATCCTTCACCAAGGAGATATTCTTCACGGCGCGGCAGTTCGACTCGGAAGAGGCGCGGATCATGGGCCTCGTCAATCGCGTCGTCCCCGAGGATCAGCTGGAAGAATTCGTCAGGACCTATGCCGACACGATTGCCGCGAATGCGCCGCTGACGGTCGAATCCGTCAAATTCATCGTCGGCCAGGCGATCGCGGATGAATCGCAGCGGGACATGGCGGCCATTGCCGCCAGCGTGAAGCGCTGCTTCGCCAGCCAGGATTACATCGAGGGCCGTACGGCCTTCATGGAAAAGCGCAAGCCGGTTTTCACCGGCCGCTAGATAGATTTTCACGCGGTGAAACCAAGACGGCCGATCTGGCGGCGTTCCGGCCGCAGGTTGGCGACCGGCATCCGAAGGTGCTAGGTCATCGCCACGAGAATTGCCCAGACGGCAGCAGTCAGCAGAGGTAGCTTATGTACACCGATCTTCAGCTTTACATCGACGGCGAATGGTTGAACGGCGCGGGCCGCAAGAGCGAAGAGGTTCTCAATCCCGCCACCGGCAAGGTGCTCGCCAGCCTGCCGCACGCCACCCAGGCCGATCTCGACCGCGCGCTCGACGCCGCTGAAAAGGGGTTTGCGGTCTGGCGCGCGACCTCCGCCTATGATCGCGCGAAAGTGCTGCGCAAGGCGGCCGATCTGCTGCGCGAGCGCACCGAGCATGTCGCCAAGGTGATGACCCAGGAACAGGGCAAGCCGTTTCCGGAATCGCGCGCCGAAGTGATCGGCACCGCCGACATCATCGACTGGATGGCCGAGGAAGGCCGCCGCGCCTATGGCCGCATCGTCCCGGGCCGCAGCAAAAATATCCGTCAGCTTGTGTTGCAGGAGCCGGTCGGCGTGGTCGCCGGTTTCTCGCCCTGGAATTTCCCGACCTTGACGCCGGTGCGCAAGGTCGCCGGCGCGCTGGCGGCGGGCTGCTCGATCATCCTGAAGGCGGCGGAAGAGACGCCGGGCTCCGCGGTGGAACTGGTGCGCTGCTTCCACGATGCCGGTTTGCCGAAAGGCGTTCTCAATCTCGTGTTCGGCGTGCCGGCCGATGTGTCGCAGCATCTGATCGGCTCCGACGTCGTGAAAAAGATCTCCTTCACCGGTTCCGTGCCGGTCGGAAAGCTGCTCGCGGGCCTCGCCGCCAAGGGCATGAAGAAGGCCACCATGGAACTCGGCGGGCATTCGCCGGTGGTGGTGTTCGGCGATGCCGATCCGGAAAAGACCGCCGACACCATCGCGGCGTTCAAATACCGCAATGCCGGGCAGGTCTGCATTTCGCCGACGCGGTTCTATGTGCAGGAGGGCGTCTATGATCGCTTCCTCACGCGCTTCACGGAATATGCCAGGAACATCAAGCTCGGCGATGGCCTGGAAAAAGGCACCACCATGGGGCCGCTGGCCAATCCGCGCCGGCTCGACGCCATGGAGGCGATCGTCAATGACGCCAAGAGCCGCGGCGGCAAGATCGTGACCGGCGGCAAGCGCCACGGCAACCAGGGCTATTTCTTCGAGCCCACCGTGATCACCGACGTGCCGGACGACAGCAAGATCATGACCGAGGAGCCGTTCGGTCCGGTGGCGCCGATCGTGCGCTTCAAGACCTTCGACGACGTGGTGGAGCGCGCGAACTCGTTGCCGTTCGGTCTGGCCGCCTATGCGTTCACCACCTCGACTCAGACCGCGACCATGATCGGCGACGCGCTGCAATCCGGCATGGTGGGGGTGAATTCGGTTGCGATCTCGACGCCGGAAACGCCGTTCGGCGGCATCAAGGAATCCGGCTATGGCAGCGAAGGCGGCATCGAGGGACTCGAGGCCTACACGAACCGGAAGTTCATCTCGCAGGGATAGCCGCGCCGGCCGCCGAGACAAATGAGAATGGCCGGGTCAAGCCCGGCCATTTTCTTTTCACGAGACCTTTGCGTCCTGGCAGGCCTTCCAGATTTTTTCGATCGTGGCCGGCATTTCCATGTTTGCCGTCGCCTGGCCTGGAATGGCGTCGGCAATCGCGTTGAGGATGGCGGCAAGCGATGCTGTGGTGCCGGCTTCACCCACGCCTTTCACGCCCAGCGGATTGGTGGTGGCCGGCACCGGATGCGCCAGATCGCGGATCACCGGCGGCATGTTGTGCGCGCGCGGCATCGCGTAGTCCATGAACGAGCCGGTGACGAGCTGGCCGCTGTCGCGGTCATACACGGCATTCTCGAACAGGGCCTGGCCCAGGCCCTGGGCGAGTCCGCCATGGATCTGGCCTTCCACCAATGTGTGATCGAGCACATTGCCGCAATCGTCGACCGACGAATAGGACAGGACATCGAGCCATCCCGTTTCCGGGTCGATCTCGATCTCCGCCACATGGCAGCCATTGGGAAACGCGATCGGCGTGTCGGTTGCGACCTTGGTGTCGAGATTCTCGGGAATCTCGCCCGTCTTCTTGAGCTCGTCGGCGCGGGCCGCCAGCTCGAACAGGCCGATCTTGCGGTCGGTGCCGACGACCTCGAATGAACCGGCGCGATAGCCGATATCGCCCTCGGCCGCTTCCAGCACATGAGCGGCGATTTTCTTCCCCTTCTCGACCATCGCCTCGACCACGCGCACCGTGGCGCTGCCGGCGGTCATGGTCGAACGCGAGGCGACCGATGGAAAGCCCTTCAGGTCCATGTCGGTGTCGCCCTGCCGGTGCCTGATCTGCTGCACCGGAATGTCAAGCCTGTCGGCGACGATTTTCGGATAGAGCGTGGCGTGACCCTGTCCGGTATTGCCGACATTAAGGCCGATCGTCAGCGTGTTGCCGGAAAAGGCGAGCAGCGCCCCTTCGGTCGGATAGCCGCCGGAATGTTCGAGGAAGCAGGAAATCCCGATGCCGCGCAGCTTGCCGCGCGCCTTGGACTCGCGCTTTCGCTTCTTGAAATTGTCGTAGTCGGCAAGCTCCAGCGCCTTGTCGAAGATGGCGGGAAATTCGCCGCTGTCGAAGGTGACGCCGAGCGCATTCTTGTAGGGCATGGCGGAGGCGGGAATGAGATTGCGCTTGCGGAGCGTGGCGCGGTCGATTCCGGTCACGCGCGCGGCCTCGTCGATCAGCCGCTCCATCAGATAATTCGCTTCCGGACGGCCGGCACCGCGATAGGCGCCGGTCGGCACCGTGTTGGTGTACAGGCAGCGCACGCCGTAATCGATCTTCGGGATGCGGTAAACGGTCGGAAAGCAGCGCGCATAGTTGATGGTCGCGAGCGTGATGCCGGCCGTAGTGGCATAGGCGCCGAGATTCTGGACGTGGCGCACGCGCAGCGCCAGGAACTTGCCGCGCTCGTCCATCGCCAGTTCGCCGACGGTCACGCCGTCGCGTGCCTGATTGTCGGTGTTGAACGCTTCCGAGCGGCTCGACATCCAGTGCACCTTGCGGCCGAGCAACTTGGCCGCTACCAGCAGCACCGGATATTCCGGATATGGCCCGCTCTTCATGCCAAAGGCGCCGCCGACATCGTCGGTGGTGACGCGCAGCTTTTCCTTCGGCCAGCCCATGATGCCGGTGAGCGTGTCCTGCATCGGTCCGGCGCCCTGGGTGCAGACATGCAGGAGATAATGATCCTTGGCCGCGTCATAGCTCGCCGTGCCGCCGCGCGGCTCCATCGAGGCGACCATCAGGCGCTGCTGCGTGAGCGACTGGCGAATGACGTGCTTGGCGGACTTGATGATGTCGTCGGTCGCGCGCTCGTTGGTGCCGTCATCGACGATCATGCCGGGCCAGTCGATGGCAAGATTGCCGGGCACATCATCGAACAATTGCGGCGCTTGCGGCATGTCGGCGTCGCGGGCGTCGACGACGGCCGGAAATTCCTCATATTCAACGGCCACCAGTTCGGCGGCATCGAGCGCCTGAAGCTGGGTTGCTGCAATGACGACCGCAATCGCTTCGCCGACATGCCTGACCTTGTCGCGGGCCAACGGCGACCGATGCGAGATGATGGCGGGCTTGCCGCCGCGGCCCTTGAACGGCACCGGGCGCGCAACATTGCCGACGCCGGCCTTGTCCATGTCGGCCGCGGTCAGGACCGCCACCACGCCCGGTGCGGCGCGCGCTGCATCGGTCTCCAGCGAGACGATCCGCGCATGCGCGTGCGGAGAGCGGACAAAAGCGGCGTAGGCTGCGCCCTGTTTTTCGACATCGTCGATAAAACATCCCCGGCCGCGCACGAGCGCGTCGTCCTCGACACGGATGGTTCGATGCGCGTGGTCGCCGGTGGTCGCAGAGGTCATGGGAAGGTCCGCTTCATTGCAGGTTTGGAAGAGGGCTTATAGCGCAAAGCCGCGCCGCGAACAGTTTTGATATGCTTGAGTTTTCCGGTATGGCAGCTATGCGCCGGAGAGCGCGGCCGCCAGGGCGGCTTTGAATTTTTCGGGAGGGGGCATGGCTTCGCCGATCATCGACGTCCACACACATATCCTGGCCGAGGACACGATCCGCCTTTTGCAGAAAGAGGCGCCCTCCATCGGATTGAAGCTGCAGCCGGTGGATGCCGAATCGGCCGTGCTGGAAGTGGCCGGCGTGGCCTACAAGCCGTTCCCGCGCGGCGGTTTCGACAACGACCGGCGTCTGAAGGATATGGATGCGACCGGAATCGGTATGCAGGTCCTGTCGGGGACTCCCCAGACCTATCTTTACAATCAGGATGCCGGGCTGGCCGCGGCGACCGCTGCGTTGCAGAACGACCAGATCGCGTCCCTGGTGACGACTTATCCCGATCGCTTCATGGGAATCGCGACGTTGCCGATGCAGGCGCCGGACAGAGCGGCGGCCGAACTGAAGCGCGCCATGCGCGACAAGGGCCTGCGCGGAGCGATGATCGGGTCCAACGTCAACGGGAAAAATCTCGACGATCCCGCACTGGAGCCGCTGTGGGCCGCCGCCGCGGAACTGGGCGCCTTCATCTTCATCCATCCGGTCGGAGTGGCGGGTGCGGAGCGGCTGAAGTCCTATTATCTTGTGAACTTGATCGGCAATCCGGTGGACACTACGATCGCGGCGGCGTCGCTGGTGTTTGGCGGCGTGCTCGACCGGCATCCGGATCTGAAGATCTGTCTCGCGCATGGCGGCGGATTCGTGCCGTATCAGGCCGGTCGCTGGGCGCATGGCTGGAAGGTGCGACCGGAGCCGCAGGTCATCCTGAAACATTCGCCGGAACCCGATCTGTCGCGTTTTCTCTACGACACCATCACGCATTCCGATGCTTCTCTGGAATTTCTGATCAAGACCGCGGGGGCGTCGCGTGTTCTTCTCGGCAGCGATTACCCCTACGACATGGGCATCTATGATGGCGTCCAGCGGGTGCGCGCACTGCCAATTCCGGACAGCGACCAGACCGCAATTCTCGGCGCCCGCGCTCTGGCGTTGCTGAACGGTGCGCGCGGCTGAAGCCGCGCGCTTAACTGCTTTCCTCGGCAAAGACCTTGTCCCGGGTAGAGCGGATCATCGGCGCACACAGCACCACCACCAGCACCGCGGTCAGCGCCAGGAATGTCAGGCTGATCGGCCGCTGCACCAGCACCAGCGGATCGCCGTGCGAAATCACCAGCGCGCGCCGCAGGTTTTCCTCGATCAGCGGTCCCAGAATGAAACCGAGCAGCAGCGGAGCCGGTTCGCATTGCAGACGATACAGCAGATAGCCGACAAATCCGAACAGGGCGGCGATCAGGACATCGAGCGCGCTGTTGTTGATGCTGTAAACGCCGACGCAGCAGATGATGAGAATGGCTGGATAGAGAAAGCGATACGGCATGGTCAGCATCTTCGCCCACATGCCGACCAGCGGGAGATTGAGAATCACCAGCATCAGGTTGCCGGTCCACATGCTGGCGACCAGGCCCCAGAACAGTTCTGGCTTGTCGCGCATGAGCTGCGGCCCGGGATGCAGGCCCTGCATCATCAGCGCGCCGATCATCAGCGCCATCACTGCATTCGATGGTAGCCCCAGCGTCAGCAGCGGGATGAATGAGGTTTGCGCCGCGCCGTTATTGGCGGCCTCCGGCCCAGCCACGCCTTCGATCGCGCCCTTGCCGAAATTTTCCGGATGCCGTGATAGCTTTTTCTCCAGTACGTAAGCCGAGAACGACGCCAGCACCGGCCCGCCGCCTGGCAGGACACCCAGCGCGGAGCCGAGCAGGGTTCCGCGAATGGCCGGCGGAAGCATGGCGCGCAGATCTTGCAGGCTTGGCCACAAGCTCTTGATCTTCTGCATATAGACGCGGGTGGCGCCGGTGCGTTCCAGATTAACGATGGTCTCGCCGATGCCGAAAATACCCATGGCGATCACGGCGAAATCCATGCCGTCGCCGAATTGCGGGATTCCGAACGTGAAGCGCGGCACGCTGGTATTTACGTCGATGCCGACGGTGCCGAGCAGCATGCCGGCAACGATCATGCCGATCGCTTTCAGCACCGAGCCATGTGCGAGAATGACCGCGGCGACCAGACCGAACACCATGAGCGAGAAATAATCGGCCGGACCGAATTGCAGCGCGACCTCCGCCAAGGTCGGCGCAGCGAGCGCAATGACCAAGGTGGCGAATGTACCTGCGAGAAAGGAGGCCAGCGCGGCGGTGGCCAGCGCCAGCCCGGCCTGGCCCTTGCGCGCCATCTGGTTGCCGTCGATGGCGGTGATGACCGAGGAGGATTCGCCCGGAAGGTTGACCAGGATCGCGGTGGTGGAGCCGCCATATTGCGCACCGTAATAGATCCCGGCAAGCATGATCAGAGCCGCCTGCGGCTGCAGTCCGAATGTGAAGGGCAACAGGATCGAGATCGTGGCGACCGGCCCCAGGCCCGGCAGGACGCCGATCATGGTTCCGAGCAAAACGCCAAGAAAGCCGTACAGCAGGTTGACCGGCACCAAGGCGACGGAAAATCCGAGCGCGAGATCGTTGAAGAGATCCATGAATGTCTCGCTAGAACCGGATCATCTTGATCGGCAGGCTGAGGCCGTAGATGAACACCGCGCCCGTCAGCGCCACAAGCGTGGCCGCGAGCACAAGCGTTTCGACCAGTTTGAAATCGCGGTCGGCGCAGCGGGCGGCGACAATAAGAAGGATGCCCGCGACCAGCAATCCGAGCCGGTCAATGAAAATACCAAAGGCCAATGTGCCGGCGAGAACGAACAGCAGGGGCCGCCAACCGATGACGCCGAGTTTCTCGCCGTCGATGAAGAACGAGCGGATCACCAGTACGAGGCCGATCAGCGTCAATGACACGCTGATCACGAACGGGAAATAGCCCGGCCCCATGCGGGCGGCCGTCCCCAGCGGATAGCGCGACCCGTAGATGATCGCGAAGGCGCCGAGTGCGGTGAAAAGAAGCCCTGTGACCAGGTCGGTCGACAATCGCAATTTCATGATGCTATCCGCCGTCTAATCCGGGCCGCACGGTTCGCGCGGCCCGGATTGATGAGGCTCATCTCACTCCGGTTTGGCGCCGGTTTTCTTGATGACATCGGCCCATTTCTTGGCATCCTCGGCGAGATAGGCCTTGAACTCCTCCGGCGTCTTGTTGGTCGTTGCAATGACGCCGGCTTCGGCCATGCGCGCGACAACCTTTGGATCCGACAGCGCTTCTTTCAGTGCGGCATGGACCTTGTCGATCACCGGCCGCGGCGTGCCGGCCGGCACCAGCACGCCCTGCCATGACGAACTGACATTGGCCGGGAAGCCCTGCTCCAGCATGGTCGGCACGTCCGGCATGGCCGGCACGCGTTCCTTCATGGTGACGCCGAGCGCTTTCAGCCGGCCGCCCTTCACATGCTGGATCGCGGACGAGATGGTGGTGAACATCAGTTCCACATGGCCGCCGATGATGTCGGCGACGGCCGGACCGGCACCGCCCTTGTAAGGCACGTGATTCATGTCGAGACCGGCATTCATGCGGAAGATTTCCATTTCCAGCCGGTTCAGGCTGCCGCTGCCGGGTGAGGCGAAGTTGACCTTGCCTTGCCGCGCCTTGGCGTAGTCGACCAGTTCTTTGGCATTGTTGGGCGGAAATTTGGTGCCCGCGATCAGGATGCCGGGTGTGTCGGCCACGATCGAAATCGGGATGAAATCCTTTTCCGGCTTGACCGTCAGCTCGGGATAGAGGCTCGGATTGATCGAGATGGTGCCGACATTGCCGAGAAAGATGGTGTAGCCGTCGGGCGCTGCGCGTGCCGCGACGTCCATCCCGACATTGCCGGCTGCGCCGGCGCGATTCTCGAGCACCACCTGCTGGCCGAGAAACTGCGACATGCCGGGCTGGATCAGCCGCGCGACGAAATCCGACGCGCCGCCGGGTGCGAATGGCACGATCACGCGGATCGGCTGATTTGGATAATTGGCCTGCCCCGCGGCCGGACCGGTTGCCGCCATCACGACGGCGGTCAGCGCTCCCAGCAACGGGATCAGTTGTTTGGTCTTCATGTTGCCCTCCCTGAATGCAACCGGCTTTTTGTTTTTAAGTGCCGGACGTTTCGATTGATAACATTACGCGATCTTGCGGCACTCCCTCTCGAGCCGCTCCGGCTCCAGCGGCAGCGCCACCGGCTGTTTGGTCTTCGCCGAGAGATCCAATGCTTTTGTCAGCATCAGCCGATTATGCGCTTCGGCCGCGGTTGCCGCCGGCGTCGCGACGCCGAGGGCGACACGATTGAGCCAGGAATCGGTTTCCTCCCGCATGGGTCCGCGCAATTCGCCCAGCGCCATGTCGCCGGGCGGATAGCTGCCCATGAAATCGACCAGCCGGTTCTGGTCGGGCGCATAGCCCTCGCCTTGCGGCCTGGACACCGCGAGCACGATATCGCGATGGGTGTCGTCGATCGTCAGCACGCCGTCGGTGCCGACAATTCCGACTTCCAGGCTGTAGACCGCGCCCGGCCAGGTCACCGGCAATGCCCATGAGATGTTGAGGTGATAGACGCTGCCGTCGCTGAACATGATCATGCCGGCGGTGGCGTCGATGCCCTGATGGGTCGGACCCAGCACCTTGTCGATCGAGCGTGCATAGACCTCGACCGGCGTCTTGGCCTCCATGTACCACATGACGATATCGAGGGCGTGCGTGCCGGAAATCACCATCGGTGAAATGGTGCTGGGGTCGTCGGTCCTGACATAATTATCAATCGCGACCAGCCGGTTCATGAAGGCGCGCGAGGTGACGAGCGTGACGTCGCCGAGCGCGTTGGTGCGGACCTTTTCCTTGGCCGCGAGCCAGCGGCGCCGGAAGCGCTGGGTGTAACCGACCACGGCATCGATCTTGGCCGCTTCAATGGCCTTGAGCACGCGCGCGGATTCGCCCAGATCGGTCGCCAGCGGCTTTTCGATCAGCATCGGCAACCCGCGCTCGATCGCGGCCATGATCGGCTCGACATGCAGATGTTCGTCGGTCGCGATGATGACGGCGTTGACCTCAGGCCGCTTGAGCAATTCGCGGTAATCGGTGGTGATGAAGTCAGCCCCGCATTTTCCCCCGACCAGTTTGGCGCGGTCGGGCTTGATGTCGGCAATGCCGATCCATTCGACGGCGGCATGCCGCGCGGCGACTTCACCGCGAAATAAACCGACGCGGCCGGCGCCGATGATGGCAAGTCCGAGTTTCTTGACGGGCTTTTTCATCATGCCTCTCCCGTCAGCTTGGTGTTGTTCTTGGCCATGTCGGCAATACCGGCCAGCGCTTCGTTGGACAGCGGAATATCGATCGGCTCATTGCGCTCTGCCGACAGGTCGGCCGCGAGATAGCATTGCATCACCGTGCGCGCGCTTTCCGGCGTGACCATGACCGGCCGGTCAAGGATGCAGGATTCGAGGAAGTGCAAGGTTTCCGGCCCCATCTGGCCGGCGAAGACATGATCGACCTGTTCGCCGGGCATGGTGGACATCGGATATTGCGTGCCGCCCTGTACCGTGTTCAGCCAGTTGTCGCGATGGGTGTCGTCGAGGAACAGCGAGCCTTCGGTGCCAGTGATCTCGATCCACGTCGCGCAGTAGTTCGGATAGCTTGGCGGCAGATTCCAGCCGCCGCCGATCGCGACCAGCACGCCGTTATCCATCTTCACCGTGGTCCACATGATGTCGTAGGAACCGTTGACCGGCTTCATGAAGCCATAGGCGCCCTGCGAATAGACGCTCACCGGCTTGGCCGGCTCAAGCAGCCAGAACACCATGTCGAGATCGTGAGTGGATTCCATTGCGGCCGGCGACAGCCGCACGCGGCTGGCGATCTTCTTGCCAAGAGAGCGGCTGAGATGGCGGCTGACCATCACCGACACCGGGTTGCCGAGCGTGCCGTCGTTCAGTTTCTTCTTGGCGTAGGCGAATTTTGTGTTGAAGCGCTGCGAATAGCCGATGGTGAATTTCACGTTGTTGCGCTTCGACAGTGCGATCAACTCGTCGGCCTGGAACAATTCCATCGCGATCGGCTTTTCGAGCAGCACGTGCTTGCCGGCCTTGAGGCAGTCGCGCGCAATCGGGTAATGCGTCTGTTCGGGCGTGGTCGAGATATAGACCACCCGGATATCGGGATTCCTGATGATATCCTGATAGTCGGCCGTTGCCGTCGCGGCGTTGGTGAGTGCGGCGATTTCCTTCAGCCGGTCGGGTCGTATTTCGCAGACATGCAGCTTCTTGACCAAAGCAGATCGGGAAAGCGTTTCCGACCTGATCCCCCCGCACCAGCCGGTCCCGATGACCGCCACTTCCACTTGCACGATTTGAAGCCTCCCTGTCCGCCCATGCCGTTTTTACCGGCCATTATAAAACCAGCAGACCACGGGAGGGGGCAAACCTGCAAATTAGCTTTCAGGGGGAAGGCATATTACGAAACCTGAAAGACGTCTGATCTGCCAAGGCTTTAGGCAAGGGGTGGCGGCGACCATCCGCTGTGTTACGAGACCGGCGTCAAGAACAAGCCGGCCACGGCGAGAGGAAAGCCAGGACATGCCCATTACCCTTTACAATGCGCCGCAATCGACCTGCAGCCAGCGCGTGCGGTTCGTGCTCAACGCGAAGCAGATTCCGTTCGATGAAGTGAAGCTCGATCTACTGGCCGGCGATCAGCTCAAGCCGGATTATCTCAAGCTCAATCCCAATGGCGTGGTGCCGACGCTCGATCATGACGGCGCCGTGGTCATCGATTCCTCGGTGATCATCGAATATCTCGACGAGGTGGCGCCGGAGCCGGAAAGCTTCACGCCCCGCGATCCGGCGAAGCGGGCCGAAATGCGCGCCCATATGCGCTTCATCGACGAGATGCCGGCCGGCGCCGTTCGCGTGCCCACCTTCAATCTCGCATTCCTGCCGCGATTTCAGGCGATGAGCACGGAGGAATTTCGGGCCTTTGCGGAGTCAAAGCCGCTGCGCAAGGAATTCATGCTGCGGATGGGTCAGAAAGGATTTCCGCAAAAGGACATGGACGAAGCTCTCGACCGGATGCGCCGGACGTATGAACGGATGGAGGAAGCCACCGCCAGAAGCGGCGGCCCCTGGCTGATGGGCAAATCGCCGACGCTGGCCGATATTTCGCTGATGCCTGCGATCGTGCGCATGGACGATCTCGGCCTGAGCGATATGTGGAAGGACAAGCCGGCGGTCGCGCGCTGGTATGAGGCCATCCGTGCGCAGCCCGCCTTCAAGCCGACTTATTATTTCGGGTCGCTGCTCACCGAGCGTTTCCCGCACCTGAAGGAGCGCTTGGCGAAGGGTGTTGCTCAGTAGCAGACGCGGATACGGCGCCAGTCCCAGCCATCCCAGGAATTGGTCCAGTAACAGACAGGGCCGCGCGGATAGGGAGCATAGGCGTAGGGGCCGCCGTAATAGGCATAGCCCGGTCGCGGATTGGCGGCGGCGAGCAGCAATCCGCCGACCAGAACGCCGCCGATGATCCAGGCTGCCGTGGCTCCGCCATCGGCGCGCGCGGGCGTGGCGGATGTCGTGACAGCGGCTGCGAATGCTGCGGCGGTCGCAAGGGCAATCATGCTGCGTCGCATGGCGCATCTCCGGTTCTGTGGTCGATGCCGGAGAATGCGACGGTCTCGTTGACGAAACGGTTCTCCCGCCGCCTCGATTTGATTACGAGGAAGCGTTCATTTGAACGGTTTCGGTTGCGCGGGTTTTACCAGAACGCCTCAGTAGCAGATGCGCACGCGGCGCGGACCATGCGGATCGGCCCGGTTGGTCCAGTAGCAGGTGGTCGGGCGGACGGGCGGCGCGTCCGGATCGACCCGCGGCCATTCGCCGGGACCCTCATAGGCCGCGTAGCGGTAACCGGGCCGCAGCCAGCCGGGATAGCCATAGATCGGATAGCCGTAGCGGGGGCCGTACATATCGTAGGGTTGCGAATAGAACGGTGCCTTGATCACTGTGTTCGCAACGGCCCCGGCAATGATCCAACCGGTGATCGGATCCGCCTTTGCCGGCGTCGTGCAAAGCGCAGCGGACGCGAGCAGAACAGTCGTAAAGGCGCGAGGCATTGGTGTCATGAGCCGTCTCCAGCCGTCTCCGTCGAACGAATCAGTATGGCTTCCATTTGGTTAACGCCGGCCTTCGGCGACAAATTTCCGTCGGATTGCGGCGGTCAGTTTCATATGCGCCGCACCCTGTTTCATTTTTGGTTCGCTTTGCTCGTGTCCGGCGCGCGCCCAATCCGTTCCTCGAGCAATTGGAGCAGCGTGTGAAGGCCGTCGCTGCCAGCGCCCGGGGCGTGCAACTCGCCGTGAGCTTCTGGCGGGAGCGCGTGCTGACGGTCAATGCGCGACTGATGGATCGCTTCAATGCGGGTCTGGCCGAGTGCGATCCGAGTATTATCGCCACGGCGCTGCGCAGCCGCGGCACCCGCACATTCTATAAGGTGCGGCTGGGGAGCTGAAACGCGGGGGTGTGAGGACGCGAGCTAACTGTTGTCCCCCTCCAGCGCGCGCTTCACCGCGTCGGTGACCTGACGGGTTGTCGCTTTGCCGCCGAGATCGGGTGTGTGCAGCGCCGGGTCGGCGGTGACGCGTTCCACCGCCTTCATCAGCCGGGCGGCAGCGGCTTTTTCGCCGAGATGCTCAAGCATCATCACGCCGGTCCAGAACGCGCCGACCGGATTGGCAATGCCCTTGCCGGTGATGTCGAAGGCCGAACCGTGGATCGGCTCGAACATCGAGGGCGTCTTGCGTTCTGGGTTGAGATTGGCCGTCGGCGCGATGCCGAGCGAGCCGGCCAGTGCGGCGGCGAGGTCCGACAGAATATCGGCATGCAGGTTGGTGGCGACGATGGTGTCCAGCGTTTCCGGTCGTAGCGTCATGCGCATGGTCATGGAATCGACCAGCATCTTGTCCCAAGTTACGTCCGGAAACTCCCTGGCGACCTCGGCCGCCATGTCGTCCCACATGACCATGCCATGCCGCTGGGCATTTGACTTGGTCACCACCGTCAGCAGCTTGCGCGGACGTGAGCGCGCCAGTTCAAAGGCGAAGCGGATGATGCGTGTAACGCCTGACCGCGTGAAAATCGCAACGTCGGTGGCGACCTCTTCCGGCAGTCCCTTGTGGACGCGACCGCCGACGCCAGCATATTCGCCTTCCGAATTCTCGCGCACGATCACCCAGTCGAGTTCCGGACCGGTCACATGCCGCAGCGGGCTGGTGATGCCGGGCAGAATGCGCGTCGGGCGCACATTGGCATATTGGTCGAGCGGCTGGCAGATCGCCAGCCGCAGCCCCCACAATGTAATGTGATCGGGAATGTCGGGCGCGCCCACGGCGCCGAAATAGATCGCATCGAACGGCCGCAATTTATCGGTTCCGCCGTCCGGCATCATCACGCCGTACCTCTTGTAATAGTCGGAGCCCCAGTCGAAGTGTTCGATCTTTAGCGCAAAGCCACCATCGCGCTGCGCGCAGGTTTCTAGCGCTTCAAGGCCGGCAGCGATGACTTCCGGACCGATTCCATCGCCAGGAATGGCCGCGATCTTGTGGATGCGCATTCTACTTTCCTTCGTCAGTCATGTCGTCATGCGCGGAATGTCCGCGCATGACGATAGCCGATGGCTACAAGTTTACTGGACCGTCACGCCAGCCTTTTTGATCACCGGCACCCATTTGTCGATCTCCTTGCGGACATGCTCGGCCAGCGCGGCGGGCGTGAGGTCGGCGTCGGCCGGGATTTCCGCGCCGAGTTCGAGCAGACGCTTGCGGGTGCCTTCTTCCTTCAGAGCCGCGCGGACAGCCGCATTGAGCTTGTCGACGACGTCCTTCGGCGTGCCCTTCGGAGCAAAGAGCGCGTTCCAGCCGACCGCCTGGAATTCCGGCAATCCCTGCTCCTTCGAGGTCGGGACATTCGGAACCACCGACAGGCGATTGGGGGTCGCCACGACAAGACCGTTGGCTTGCCCGGCTTGGATCGTCGGCACTACGCCGACCGTCTGGTCGCACACATAGTCCACCGAACCACTCAGCAGTGCGTTGAGCGCCGGACCCGAGCCGCGGAAGGGTACATGCGTCGGCTTCGCGTCCAGCAGATAGTCGAGATAAAGGCAGGTCAGGTGCGAGGTCGCGCCCACGCCGCCGGTGCCGTAATTCAGCTTGGCTGCGTTGGCCTTCACATAAGCGATGAACTCCTTGAAGTCCTTGACCGGCAGATCCTTCTTCGCGACCACCAGCATCGGCGTGCCGGCAGTATTGATGATCGGCTCGAAATCGGTACGCGGGTCATAGGCTAGCTTCGGATAGAGGCCGACGCTCGCCGCCTGCGTGCCGAGATTGCCCATCAGCAGGGTGTAGCCGTCTGGTGCGGCGTTCTTTGCGCGCGTCACACCGACCGTACCGCCGGCGCCGGTCACGTTTTCGACCAGCACCTGCTGCTTGAGGATGCGGCTCAGCGGATCGCCCACGATGCGCGAGATGATGTCGGTCGGACCGCCGGCTGCGAACGGCACGATGATGGTAACCGGCCGCTCCGGATATTGCGCCTGGGCCGCGGGCATAGTCACAAGCCCGGTAACCGCTGCGATCAGCATGCCCACGAGCGTCGATACTGCAAAGCGCTTCATTGCATCCTCCTGGTTATTTTGTCCCTACGAAGCTTTCTTGTTCTGACTGACGTCTCCGACCACCGCCGTCGCAACGAAGGTGCCGCATTGCTCTGTCGTCGCCGTGCCGCCGAGATCGCGCGTGCGCGCGCGCGGATCGGACAGGGCTGTCTCGATCGCTTCGATCACCGCGTCGGCCGCGTCCTTGTGCCCGAGATGATCCAGCATCATCGCGCCCGACCAGATTTGACCGATCGGATTGGCGATGCCCATGCCGGCGATGTCGGGCGCCGAACCATGCACCGGCTCGAACATGGACGGGAATTGGCGCTCAGGACTGATATTGGCCGCCGGCGCGATGCCGATTGAACCGGCCACCGCCGGACCGAGATCGGAGAGAATGTCGCCGAACAGATTGGAACCGACCACGACATCGAACCAGTCCGGATGTTGCACAAAATGCGCGGCCAGGATGTCGATATGGAACTGGTCGGCGCGGATGTCCGGATAGTTCGTCTTCATCGCGGCGAAACGCTCATCCCAGAACGGCATGGTGTGAACGATGCCATTGGATTTGGTGGCCGAGGTCACATGTTTTTTGGTGCGTGTGCGCGCGAGCTCGAAGGCATAGCGCATCACGCGGTCGGTGCCGCGACGGGTGAAAATCGATTCCTGCACCGCGGCTTCGTGCTCGGTGCCACGGAACATGCGTCCCCCAATCTCGGAATACTCGCCTTCCACGTTCTCGCGCACGACATAAAAATCGATATCATCCGGCCCCCGGCCGGCGAGCGGTGAGGTCATGCCGCGCAGCACACGGACAGGACGCAGATTCACATATTGGTGAAAGTCGCGGCGGATCGGAATCAGAAGTCCCCAAAGCGAGACATGGTCGGGCACGCTCGGGAAGCCGACCGCGCCAAGGAAGATCGCGTCATGCGTCCTGATCTTGTCGAGCCCGCCCTCCGGCATCATGCGGCCGTGTCTGGCGTAATGCTCGCAGCTCCAGTCGAAATGGTCCCAGGTGAAGGTGATCCCGAAACGGCGTCCCGCGGCGTCCAGCACCCGGATGCCCTCGGGGACGACCTCGTTTCCTATGCCGTCGCCGGGAATGACGGCAATGCGATAATTCGGCATGGTGATCCCTGTTCTTGCGGCGGTCCGGGCAGAGCCCGGATACAGGCAGGGTATCGTCCGCCGGACCGCATGGGCGAATGCTGTCTCTGCATCATTGTATGCGGGCGGGTTATAGTGACGGATGATGTATCGACGGCGAAAAGATGGAACTGTCCTGGCTTGAAGATTTCACCGCTCTGATCGAATGCCTGAATTTTTCCCGGGCGGCGGAGCGGCGCAACATGACCCAGCCGGCCTTCAGCCGCCGGGTGCGCGCGCTTGAGGAATGGGTTGGGACGCCGCTATTCGACCGCGGAACCCATCGCATCAGCTTGACGCCGGCGGGGGAAGAGTTCCGCGCCATTGCGCCGGACATCCTGCGCCGGCTTTATCAGGGCCGCCAGCAGGCGCTCGACGCAAGCCAGGCGGCGGGTTCCGCGTTGCGTTTCGCCGCTACTCACGCCTTGTCGCTGACATTCTTTCCGGCCTGGATGCGCAAGCTGGAGGAGAAGATACAGCTGGGGCAAGTCGAGCTGGTCGCGGACAACATGATGGCCTGCGAACGCATCATGCTGGAAGGGCAGGCGCAGTTTCTCATCTGCCATCATCATCCCGCGGCGTCCAACCGCTTCGCGACGCAGGATTTCGTGTCGCTGCCGCTCGGTGAGGACATGCTGGTGCCGATTGCCGGGCGCGGCGAAAACGGTACCCCGTTGCATGTGCTGCCCGGCCGAGCCGGTGCGCCGGTGCCGCATCTTGCCTATGACGGAAAATCCGGCATTGGCCGCATCATCGCGGCGGCGCGCGCACAGGAGGGACAACCCTGCTGGCTCACGCCGGTTTTCACCTCGCATCTCGGCATCGTGCTGAAAACGCTTGCTGCGGATGGCCGCGGCATCGCCTGGTCGCCGCTGAGCCTGGTGAAAGACGATCTCGCGCATGGAGGTAGACTGATGCGCGCCGGCGATCCGAGCTGGGACATCCCGATCGAAATCCGCCTGTTCCGCCCGCGGGCGCGGCAGAACCGGAAGGCCGAGGATTTCTGGGCGGCGCTTGGCGGGCCGACGCTTTCATGAAACCGTTGCATGGCGTCCCGGGCATCATATTTGCATAATAGGACTTGTAAGTGAGTCGTTTGATCCCTCGGCCGGAGACCTTTCTAATGCCGGACACTCGCCGCATCGCATGGAATGCCCTGACAAGTCTGGTCGCCGCCGTGGCGTTGCTCGGCGCGCCCGCGCAAGCGCCCGCGCAGGAAAAATCTGCTCCGTCGCAGGAAGCTGTTCCGCAAAAATTGACGATCGACGACATGATCCAGCCGGTGGTGCGGATCAAGGTCTTTGTCGATCCGGACGCCCGGACCGCGCAAAATCTCGGTCACGAACGCCAGGGCTCCGGCATTGTCATCGATTCCAACGGACTGGTTCTCACCATCGGCTACCTGATGGTGGAGGCGCATGCCGCCGAGATCATTACCAATGATGGCCGCGCGGTGCCCGCAAATATCGTGGGCTACGATCACGACACCGGCTTCGGCCTGCTGCAGGCGATCGCGCCGCTGAAGGTTCGCGCCATGGCCTTCGGCAAGGCCGCCGACCTGAAGGTCGGCGAGGCGGTTTTGGCCTCGAGCTATGGCGGACGCGACGGCACCGTCCCGGCTTATATCGCTGCGCGGCGCGAATTCGCCGGCTCCTGGGAATATCTAATCGACGGCGCCATCTTCACCGCTCCCGCGCATTCGCACTGGAGCGGTGCCGCGTTGATCAACCGCGAAGGGAAGCTGGTGGGAGTGGGCTCGCTGATCGTCGGCGATGTTGCCGGCAAGGGGTCGGGCGTCGCCGGAAATATGTATGTGCCGATCGATCTGCTGTCGCCGATTCTTGCCGACCTGATCGCCGACGGCCGCGCCGGCAACCCCCCCAAGCCTTGGCTCGGTCTCAACACCGAGGACGCGCATGGGCGCCTGGTCGTCAGCCGCGTCACGCCCGGTTCGCCCGCGGAAAAAGCCGGGCTCAAGCGCGGCGATGTCATTGTCAGCGTGGGCGGCGATACGCCGACGACTCTCGCCGATATGTACCGGAAAATCTGGTCGCGTGGTCAGGCCGGGGTCGAGGTGCCGATCGATATCGAACGCGACGGCGGCAAGCAGCATCTCGACATCAAGTCGATGAACCGGCTCGATCACCTGAGGCTGAAGTCCACGCTGTAAGTTTCGCAGTCCGGAGCGCGCAGACTACCGGTTACCCCAGTTGAAATCCTTCGCCATCGCGACCGGATCCTTCATCGGCGTGTCGCAAGGCTGGATCAGTTCGCGCACCATTTGCCCGGAGATGTTGTCGAAGCTGCGATGGCGACAATTGCCGTCCTTGAGCGCATAGGTCAGGCGGCCAAAACGCTTTTGTTCGGCCTTGGCCAAGTCGACCATGATCTGATGTCGCTCGCGCTGTTCGAGAACGGTGCGGGTGACGAACCATGCGCCGGTGCCGAGAATGGAGGCGAACACGACACACAGCGTCAGGCCGCGCGCCCAGACGGCGCGGGCATCAGAGCGGGAGTTTGTCGGCCGGCGGCGTCTAATATCCTCGCGGCTCCCTCTCGCGAGATTCTGCGCGCCGGCTAGTCCGATCTTGCGCATGTCGTAAAAATACCACGAGGCGATTTCCATCCCTTTGCAAAAATGTCTCAAATTGTCGGTAACGGACATAGTGCCCAGCGCAACCACATCGAATCGTTGTGGTTCTTCGACGCGATGCACCTCGCGGTAACCACTTCTTAACCGCGCAACCTTGCAAATTCTGAGAAAATTTGTATGCCCGCCGGAGCCCCCCCCTCAACCGCGTCGCTGGCAGGCAATGCCGCGGCACAGTTTCTGCAATTCCGGGAACGGCTGGTAGGCCGCCTTGCCGCAGAGGTCGGGTGTCGCCTTTACCAGCTGGGTGATCTGGCCGGCGTAAAAATACACCGCCAACTCGCGGATGCCGGCATGTTTGCCGCTCACCCTCGGATCGTAACGCAGGCAGGCGACGTAACGCGTCGTCGTTCCGGACGTGACCAGCGTCGGTTCGCTCACGAAGGCATCGCGGATGCCGCTCGGATCTTCCGGCTGGTTGTTCATATGCGTGACAAGATCGGCCTTGTAGTCCTTCGGAAAAAGGTTTTCCTCGACCTTCTTCTCCTCCGGTGCGGCGCAGGCGGCGAGCGCGAAGGCCGGCAGCAGAAGAGCCGCCCTCGTCTTCGGCATTATCGCGTTATGAACTGTCCCCATCCGCATTGGCGAAAGTTTAGCAAGGCGGGCCTGCGCGGGCAGCAGAAAAATCCGCCGCCTCCTGCGAGGTGTCGGATGGCGTGCGGACGTTGAGCCCTGTTACATTGATGTGCCGATCAGGCCCTCAGGATGGTGTCCCAGATTGAGCTTGGCCCCATCCGGGTTACGGGCTTCCATAGGAGCTTGCCATGGAGACTGTCATCGCCGAACTCACCGCCAAGATCCGTGATCTGGAAGCCGAACTGGACACCGAGATGGCGAAACGCCGCGCCGAATTGCGGATCGGGCTGGAACACGGCCGCATAGCCTTCGAGAAGGAATTGCTGCGGCGGCATCGCGAACTGAAGACCGCGCTTGCGCCCTATCTGTGGAACGCGCATCCGTTGGTGGTGCTCACCGCGCCGGTGATCTATGCGCTGATTGTGCCGTTCGCGCTGCTCGACCTGTGCGTCAGCATCTACCAGATGGTGTGCTTTCCTGCCTATGGCATTCCGAAGGTGAAGCGGGCCGATTATTTCGTGTTCGACCGGCATCATCTCGCCTATCTGAACGCACTGGAAAAGCTGAACTGCGCCTATTGCTCCTATGTGAATTGCCTGATCGCCTACGTGCGCGAGATTGCCGGCCGCACCGAGCAATACTGGTGCCCGATCAAGCATGCGCGGCGCGTGGTCGGCGCGCATCCGCTCTATGCCGGGTTTGACGATTTCGGCGATGCCGAAGCCTATAGAAAGCGGCTGGCCGAATTTCGGGAAAAAGCGGCCAAAGACGGATAAGTGTCAGGGGCTTGATCCAGATCAAACCGTCGTCCGCGGTCGTAGCTGTTTAATGCGTATGTCCCGGCGGCGTTGCGCCCATCCATACGCCGTCAGGTTCGCGGGCGCGTTCGGCAGGGTCCCACCCCGACGCGCCCGCGCATTTTTTGACCGTGACCGAACGGCCGGAGACGCATGCGCACACAGGTTGCCATCATCGGTGCGGGACCGGCTGGGTTGCTGCTCGGCCAATTGCTGCACCGGCACGGCATCGACAACATCATCCTGGAACGGCAAACCCCCGATTATGTCCTGAGCCGCATCCGTGCCGGCGTGATCGAGCAGGTGGCGGTCGATCTTCTCGACGAAGCGGGGGCGGGCGAGCGCATGCATCGCGAGGGCCTCGTTCATGACGGGACCCAGATTCTCGCCGATGGCGTGCGGCATCGCATCGATTTTCGCGAACTGACCGGTAAGACCGTGCTGGTCTATGGCCAGACCGAGATCACCCGCGATCTGATGGAGGCACGCGCGGCCTGCGGCGCGCCCAGCGTCTACGAGGTCGAGGATGTCAGCCTGCACGACTTCGACGGCCATAAGCCGCGTGTGCGCTACCGCAAGGACGGCAGGGAAACCGAAGTTGAATGCGATTTCATCGCCGGTTGCGACGGCTTCCATGGCGTCAGCCGCAAGAGCGTGCCGTCAGATCACATCAAGACCTATGAACGGGTTTATCCTTTCGGCTGGCTCGGCCTGCTGTCGGATACCCCGCCGGTCTCCGACGAACTGATCTATGTCCGCCACAGTCTCGGCTTCGCATTGTGCTCGATGCGTTCGCCGACGCGCAGCCGGTATTATCTGCAATGCTCGCTGGCGGAGGATATCGACGCCTGGCCGGACGACCGCTTCTGGAGCGAATTGCGCATGCGGCTCGACCGCGATGCGCGTGACAAGCTGGTGACCGGGCGTTCGATCGAGAAGAGCATCGCGCCGCTGCGCAGCTTTGTCGCCGAGCCGATGCGCTTTGGCCGGCTGTTCCTGGCCGGCGATGCCGCCCATATCGTGCCGCCGACCGGGGCCAAGGGGCTCAATCTGGCGGCGAGCGACGTGCGCTATCTGTCGCAGGCCTTCATCGATTTTTACATGTCGAAATCGACCGCCGGGATCGATCACTATTCCAGCCGCGCGCTGGCGCGGGTGTGGCAGGCCGAGCGCTTCTCGTGGTGGATGACCACCATGCTGCACACCTTCCCGGAGAACTCCGGATTCGATCAAAAGCTGCAGCGCGCCGAACTCGACTACGTGTTCAGGTCGAAGGTGGCCGCGACCGCGCTCGCCGAGCAATATGTCGGATTGCCGTTCTGAACCTTACGGCAGAAGCCAGCGCAGGATCACCGGTACCAGCAGGGCGGTGAGCAATCCGTTCAGTCCGATGGCGATGCCGGCAAAGGTGCCGGCCAGCGGATTGACCTGGAAGGCGCGCGCGGTGCCGATGCCGTGTGAGGTGAGGCCGGCGGCAAATCCGCGCGCGGCGTAATTTTTCAGCCGCAGGGCATTCATCAACGGCGTCACGATGATGGCTCCGGAAATGCCGGTCAGGATCGTCAGCACCGCGGTGAGCGCGGGATCGCCGCCGGTCTTTTCCGCGATTCCCATGGCGATCGCGGCGGTGGCCGATTTCGGCGCCAGCGCCAGGATCGCGGCGCGGTCGAGTCCGGCAGCCTGCGCCAGAACGATTGCCGAGACGATGGCGACGATCGAGCCGACGATGAGTGCGATCAGCATCGGTACCAATGCGCGCCGCACCTGCGGCAGATGGCGGATCAGCGGCACCGCCAGCGCGACCGTCGCGGGCCCCAGCAGGAAATGAACGAATTGCGCGCCGGCGAAATAGGCTTGGAACGTGGTGCCGCTGACCAGCAGCACCAGCGACACTAGCGCCACCGCGATCAGCACCGGATTGACGGCGGGATGGCGTCCGCTTTTCGCCGACAGCCAGTCGGCGATCACATAGGCGATCAGCGTGGCGGTCAGCCACAGCAGCGGCGAGCCGGAGAGATAGACCCAAAGGTCGACGATATCGATCATGGCCTGCTTTCGCCGTCAGGCGCGAGGTCGTCGGCCCCCAACAATTTCGCCACACCCGCGAAGACCAGAGCGGTGACCGCGAGCGAGATCAATGTGGTGACCAGCACCACGGCGAACAGCCGCACGCCGTCATGGCCGAGCCGGTCGAGCTGCTGCACCACGCCGACGCCGGCCGGCACGAACAAGAGCGAGAGATGTTTCAGCAGGCCGTCGCTGGTGGCTTCGAGTTCCTTCGGCAGCGGCGCGCGTACAAGCATGAGCGCGAACAGGAGCGCCATGCCGACCACCGGTCCGGGCAACGGCAACGTGCCCGCCCGCACCAAGGCTTCGCCGGCGAGTTGGCTGATCAGCAGCGTGGCGAAGGCGGCGAGCACTTATTTGCCGCCGGGTCCGATGATCGACCAGACCGGCTGGCCGAGCAGGCCATCTAAGGCGATGGTGAATTCGCGCAGGACTGCCGGCGCCTGGTCGCTGTAGCCGTAGACCATCACCCCGAACAACAGGGGTGGAATGGCGAGCACCATCGGCAATGCGCGCAGGATGCTTGAGATCAACTGCGCGCGTCTTTCGGCGTCGCGCTTGGGATTTGGGACTCTCGGCGGAAGATAGGTCATGGGTCAGGCCGCGCTCTTCCGGCCCCAGAGACGCTGTGAGACGATATCGGCGCCCTCGCGCAAAGCCTTCAGTTTCAACCACACCGCCGGCTCCACCACCCATTCGCGGTTGGTGAAGGTGCCGAAGCCGCAATCGGTGGAGGCGATCACGCGCTCGCGGTCGCCGACAGCCGAGACCGCGTCCTCGATCCGGCGCGCCACCACTTCCGGATGTTCGACGATGTTGGAGGTGGTTTCGATCACACCCGGAATCAGGATCATGTCCTTCGGCAGCGGGTGCTTTTTGAAGGCGGCATATTCATGCGCGTGGCGCGGATTGGCGAATTCGATCGACAGCGCGCCGACCTTGGCCTGATAGAGCGCGGGCAGGATCACGGACAGCGGCACATCGTGGATGTGGGGGCCTTCCCAGTTGCCGTAGCAGACATGCAGCCGCACGCGGTCGGCAGGGATGCCGGCGATGGCCTGGTTGATGGCGGTGACCTGCCGCTCCACCTGCTTGGCGAATTGCGCATCGGTGAGGTCGCGGTGAAACATGGTGCGATCCATCGCGAGATCGGGCGCGTCGATCTGCAGGATGAGTCCGGCCTTGTGGATCGCCTGGTATTCCTTGCCCATCTCGCGCGCCAAGGCGTCGAGATAATCGTCATGCGTCTTGTAATAGGCGTTGAGCATGGTCGAGGAAATGATGCCGGGGGAGGCCGCGGTCATGAACAATTCCTTGAAGGTGCTGCCGGCAATGTCCTTCACGCGTTTCAGTTCGCTCTCGATCGGCGCAAGATCGAGATACTTGATCTCGCCCTGTGCTTCCGGCGCGTTCTGCTGTTTCGAGGTGTGCGGAAAGCGGTGCGTCAGGTATTTGACCAGTTCGGGAAATTCCTCGAATTCCATGCCGCGCCGCCGCTTCGACACGCCGGCAAATCCGGACATGCGCTGCGGCACGTAGGTCTGGAACCCGACACGCTGCTGCTCGCCGTCATTGCCGATATCGACGCCGGCCTCCGCCTGCTTGGCGACGACGTGACGCACTGCCTTGTCCATCTCGGCGTTCATCTCGTCACGGTCGAAGGCCTCGCTGGCCTCCCGGCGCACCAGCATGTCAGACAACTTGTCGTTGCGCGGCAGGCTGCCGACATGGGTGGTCAGGATGCGATCCCGGCTTGTGAGCATGCGTCTCTCCCGATTCTCTTGCCATTGCGGCGGTCATCAGGCCGCAGCACAGGCATCGCCGTCAACCACAGGCCGGTGCGGCGCGGCAAAGCCCGACGGCGGTCCACAACCTGGAACGACTCCAGCTTGCGCTTGACCCCGGAAAGACAGTCTGCATTATAGTGCATGCGGATGGCGAGGGCGCGCCGCCGCTGTGGCCATGCCGACACGGTCTGTCGTTGCATTTGCAATAATTGCAATTACAATGATCCAGATCCAAAAAACAAGAAACGCCCGTGGGATGGGAAATGACTCAAGCTGCGCACAACGCGGTCAAGTCCGGCCGTCTGGGCGGGGGTATGGCATCTCCGGCCGCGGAGATTCCGCGCGATTACAATTTCGCCGCCGACATCCTGCAGCGCAATCTTGCGGCCGGCCGCGCCCAGAAGCCGGTCTTTATCGACAGACGGGGCAGCTGGACCTATGGCCAATTGGCGGACCGGGTGGACCGCTTCGGCGCCGCGCTGCGGGCGAAAGGCATCCGGCGCGAAGAGCGCATCATGCTCTGCCTGCTCGACACCATCGACTGGCCGACCGCCTTTCTTGGCGCGATCAAGGCCGGCGTGGTGCCCGTCGCGGTCAACACGCTGCTGACCGAGGACGATTACAGGTTCATGCTGACCGACAGCCGGGCGCGGATGCTGGTGGTCTCGGAGGCGCTCTATCCGAAATTCGAGAAGATCGCCGCCGATTGCTCCGATCTTGCGCATGTCGTCGTCTCGGGCCTAGGCGCGCCCGGCCGCGACAGTTTTGAAGACCTGGTCTCGGGCGCGACGCCAGAGTCCTACACCGCGCCGACCACGCGCGACGACATGTGCTTCTGGCTGTATTCCTCGGGCTCGACCGGCAAACCCAAGGGCACGGTGCATACGCAGGCCAGCCTGCGGCTGACCGACGAATTGTATGCAAAGCCGGTGCTGGGACTGAAGGACAGCGACCTCTGTTATTCGGTGGCGAAACTGTTCTTCGCCTATGGCCTCGGCAACGCCATGACTTTCCCGATGTCGGCCGGGGCGACCGTCGTGCTGCTGGACGAGCGGCCGACACCGGACGGCGTGGCGGCCTTGCTGAAAAAATACCCGATCACCGTGTTCTACGGCGTGCCGACCTTCTTTGCGGCGTTTCTCGCCAGCCCCAGCGCGCCGCAACGCGGTGACGTCAAGTTCCGCCGTTGTGTTTCGGCGGGTGAGGCGCTGCCGGAGGATGTCGGCAAGCGCTGGCATGGGAAATATGGCTGCGACATTCTCGACGGCATCGGCTCAACCGAGATGCTGCATATCTTCCTGTCGAACTGGCCGGGATCGGTGAAATACGGCACCACCGGCAGGACCATCCCCGGCTACGACATCAAGCTGATCGACGACGAGGGGCACCCCGTTCCGCAGGGTGAGATGGGCGAATTACTGGTGCGTGGACCTTCGAGCGCCATCATGTACTGGAATAACCGCGAGCAGTCGCGCCGCACCTTCATGGGTGAGTGGACGCGCTCGGGCGACAAATACCGGCAGGACGAGGACGGCTATTACGTCTACTGCGGCCGCAACGACGACATGCTGAAGGTGTCGGGCCTCTATGTCTCGCCGTTCGAGGTCGAGGGCGCATTGCAGACGCATCAGGATGTGCTGGAATGCGCGGTGGTGGCTTGGCTCGACGGCGATGGCCTGGTCAAGCCGAAGGCTTTTGTGGTCCTGAAGTCCCATGACAGGGCTTGCGAGGATCTGGCGCGCGCGCTGCAGGAACATGTGAAGGCGAGCCTCGCGCCGTTCAAATATCCGCGCTGGATCGAATTTCGCAGCGAATTGCCGAAAACCGCCACCGGAAAAATTCAACGCTTCAAGCTGCGTTTGGAGGCGACGCAGACGTGAGCTTGCCCACGATCACGTCACGACAATGAAACTTTGCTGCCAAATAAGCATCAGGCCGGTCAAAAAGCAGCCTTTTGGCTCGCACTGCGATCCATTAGAGTTGTTGCAGGAGCGGCTCAACACCGGGAGGACTGACAGATGAAAAGAACCCTGCTGACAGCCGGCGCCATTCTTGCGCTGGCCTTGAGTCCCGCAGAGGCCCAGAACAAGACCGTAAAAATCGGCTTCGTTTCGACCTTCAGCGGCCCCACGGCCGTGATTGGCAATGACATGCGCAATTCGTTCGAGCTTGCGCTCGATCACATGGGCCGCAAGATCGGCGGCCTGCCGGTCGAGGTGATCTACGAGGACGACGGCCAGAAGCCGGATGTCGGCAAGCAGAAGACCGAGAAGCTGATCGAATCCGACAAAGTGGACTTCATCGTCGGCTATATCTGGTCGAATGTGCTGCTGGCCTCGCTGAAGCCGGTGGTGGATTCCAAGACCTTCCTGGTCATCGCCAATGCAGGTCCGTCGCAGATCGCCGGCGAACTCTGCTCGCCCTATGTGTTCTCGACCTCCTGGCAGAACGACCAGACACCGCAGGCGGTCGGTGAATACATGAACCAGAAAGGCGTGAAATCGGTCTATCTGATCGGACCGAACTACGCTGCCGGCAAGGACATGCTGCAGGGCGTGGCCGCGACCTTCAAGGGTAAGGTGGTCGGCCAGGATCTGACCAAGTGGCCGGATCAGCTCGACTTCTCGGCCGAGCTGTCGAAGGCGCGCGCCGCCAAGCCGGACGCGATCTTCGTGTTCTATCCGGGCGCCGCGGGCGTGCAGTTCCTGAACCAGTATGTGCAGGCCGGCCTGAAGGGGCAGATTCCGCTCTACACCGCCTTCACCATCGACGAACTCTCGCTGCCGCGGCAGAAGGACCTGGCGCTCGGCATTCCCGGCGCCCAGCAATGGGTGAACGATCTGCCGTTCGACCAGAACAAGAAGTTCGTCGCCGACTTCAAGAAGAAGTACAACAGCTCGCCGTCGTTCTACGGCGCGCAGTCCTATGACGCGGCCCAGCTCATCAACAGCGCCGTCACCGCTGTGAAGGGCGACCTGTCGAAGAAGGACGCCATGCGCGACGAAATGCGCAAGGCAAACTTCCCGTCGGTGCGCGGGCCGTTCAAGTACGGCAACAACCACGTGCCGATTCAGAATTTCTATCTGCAGGACGTGGTGAAGACCGCTGACGGCAGCCTCGGATTGAAGACGGTGGCGACCATCGTAAAGGACAGCCAGGACCGCCACCACACCAAATGCCCTATGAAGTGGTGATCTGAACCGGAGCCGGACGGCGGGCATATCTCCGCTGCCCGGCTCTTTTTATTGCACATATTAAAACTCGACCGGGACGCGACGAAGTCCGGCATCTTCCAGAGTCTCATGCTTCTCTTTATCGAACAGACATTGAACGGTCTGCAATTCGGCCTGCTGCTGTTCCTGCTAGCGGCGGGACTGACGCTGGTGTTCGGGATCATGGATCTCGTCAACCTGGCGCATGGCTCGCTCTACATGCTCGGCGCCTATTTCGCCGCCACGTTCACGGCGCTGACCGGCCATTTCATAGGCGGCGTAGTGTTGGCTTTGATGGCCACGCTGTTGGTCGGCATGGCGGTCGAAGTCATCGCGATGCGCCGTCTTTATGGACGCGATCATCTCGACCATGTGCTGGGGACGTTCGGCCTGATCCTGTTCTTCAATGAACTGGTGCGGCTGATCTGGGGGCCGGCCGGCATGAACCTGACGCTGCCGTCCTGGCTCAACACCTCGATCGAATTGATGCCCGGCGTGCATTATTCGATGTACCGGCTGTCGATCATCATCGTGTCGCTGGCGGTGGCGATCTCGTTGTATTTCGTGGTGATGCGCACGCGAATCGGCATGCTGATCCGGGCTGGCGCTTCCAACCGCGAAATGATCGGCGCGCTCGGTATCAACATCAAGTTGCTTTTTACCCTGGTGTTCGGCGCGGGCGCCGCGCTTGCCGGTCTCGCGGGGCTGATGCAGGCCGCAATCCTGACCGCGCAGATCGGCATGGGCGAAAACATCCTGATCCTTGCCTTTGTCGTTATCATCATCGGCGGGATCGGCTCGATCCGCGGCGCCTTTGTCGCCTCGCTCCTGGTCGGTCTGATCGACACCGTGGGACGCGCCTTTCTTCCCGACGTGCTCAAGCTGTTCCTGTCGAATTCGGCTGCTTCGACCGCGGGCCCGGCCCTGTCGTCGATGCTGATTTATCTGGTGATGGCGGTGATCCTAGTGGCGCGGCCGGAAGGTCTGTTCCCGGCGGCCAACAAATGAAGACCATCTTCACCGTCCGGAATGTGCTGGTCTTCGGCCTGCTGGCGTTTCTCGCAGTCATTCCGGCCTATGCCGATGTCACCGGAAACACCTTCATCATGACGCTGTTCACCCGAATCGTGATTTTGGCGATCGCGGCGGTCAGCCTCAACCTGATCATGAGCTATGGCGGCATGGTCAGCTTCGGTCATGCCGCCTATCTCGGGATCGGTGGCTACGCCGTCGGCATTCTTGCTTTCGAGGGGATCAATTCCGGCTTCGTGCAATGGCCGGTGGCCATGATCGCCTGCGGATTGTTCGCGCTGGTGACGGGGGCACTGTCGCTGCGCACGCGCGGCGTCTATTTCATCATGATAACGCTCGCCTTCGCGCAGATGATCTATTACGTCGGCGTCAGCCTCGATCGCTATGGCGCCGACGACGGACTCACCATCTACAAGCGCAGCAATTTCGGCTCGCTGATCAATCTCTCCAACAAGACCACGTTCTACTATGTGTGCCTGGTGACGCTGTTCGCGACCATGTATCTGGTCTGGCGGCTGGTGAATTCGCGCTTCGGCATGGTAATCCAGGGCGCGCGTTCCAACGACCGCCGCATGCGCGCCATCGGCATCCCCACCTTCCGCTATCGGCTGGTCTGTTTCGTGATCGCCGGCATGATGTGCGGACTGGCCGGCATTCTCCTCGCCAACCAGGCGGATTTCGTCAGTCCGGCGACAATGCACTGGACGCGCTCCGGCGACCTGATCGTGATGGCGGTTCTGGGCGGCATGGGGTCGGTGATCGGACCGGTGGTCGGCGCGGTCGCGCTGCTGGTGCTGGAGGAAACGCTGCCGCACATCATCGCGGTGGTCGGCCATTTCGTTACCGGTCTGGAGATGACCGCCGCCCGCGAATACTGGCAACTGGTTCTCGGCCCCATGCTGCTGCTGGTGGTGCTCTATGCGCGCGGCGGTATTGACGGTT
Source organism: Pseudorhodoplanes sp. (assembly GCA_022843165.1). Taxonomy (GTDB): domain Bacteria; phylum Pseudomonadota; class Alphaproteobacteria; order Rhizobiales; family Xanthobacteraceae; genus Pseudorhodoplanes. The sequence continues at coordinate 437,917 of JALHOD010000001.1, read as the reverse complement.
TGCTGCGGGGAGGGCGCCGTGACTGACGCGCTGCTCCGCATCGAAGGGGTCTCGAAACGCTTCGGCGGCGTGATCGCCTCCGACAACATTTCGCTCGAGATCCGACCCGGCGAGTTGCATGCCGTTATCGGTCCGAACGGCGCCGGCAAGACCACGCTGATCGGCCAGTTGATGGGCGAGATCGGGCCCGACAGCGGCAAAGTCGTGTTCGAGGGCAATGACATCACCGTCCTGCCGACTTGGCAGCGCGGCCAGCTGGGGCTAGCGCGCTCGTTTCAGATCACTTCGCTGTTTCTGAATTTCACGGCGCTCGACAATGTCGCGCTCGCCGTGCAGGCGCGGTCAGGTCACTCCTTCCATTTCTGGCGGGATGCGCGGCGTTTGCCGGAATTGCGCGTGCCGGCGCGCGATGCTCTGGCGCGGGTCGGCCTCGCCGGCCGCGAGGACGTGGTGGTGTCGAATATGAGCCATGGCGAACACCGCCAGATCGAGATCGCCATGGCGCTCGCGATGCAGCCGCGCATGTTGTTATTGGACGAGCCGATGGCCGGCATGGGACCGGAAGAATCCGCCCGTCTGGTCGAGACGCTGCGCGAACTGAAGCAGGAACTGACGATCCTGCTGATCGAGCACGACATGGAGGCAGTGTTCGCGCTCGCCGACCGCATTTCCGTGCTGGTCTATGGCCGGGTGATTGCGTCGGGCGCGCCAGAACACATCCGCAGCAACGCCGAAGTGCGACGGGCCTATCTCGGCGACGGCAAGAAGAAGGCGGCGGGCGGTCATGGCTAATCGCGGCGCCGACGAGAATGGTAACCTGCTCGACGTAACCGGGATCGAGACCTGCTACGGCTTGAGCCAGGTGCTGTTTGGGCTGTCGCTGGCGATTGCGCCGGGCGAGATGGTGACCCTGATGGGCCGCAACGGCATGGGCAAGACCACCACCATCCGCTCGATCATGGGGCTGACGCCGGCGCGCAAGGGCTCGATCCGTTTCCTCGGAGAAGAGATCCGGCAGTCGCCGTCTTATCGCGTGGCGCAGCTCGGCATCGGGCTGGTGCCGGAAGGCCGACAGATTTTCCCCAATCTGACCACGCGTGAGAACCTGCTCGCTGCGGCCGCCAACCGCCGGGACGTCGCCGATCCCTGGACGTTGAAGAAGGTCTGCACGCTGTTTCCGCGTCTCGGCGAGCGGCTGTCCAGCATGGGTAATCTCCTGTCCGGCGGCGAGCAGCAGATGCTGGCGATTGGCCGCGCGCTGATGACCAATCCGCGCCTGCTGATTCTGGACGAGGCGACCGAAGGCCTGGCGCCACTGATCCGGGATGAAATCTGGACCTGCCTGTCGCGGCTGAAAGCCGACGGCCAGGCTGTTCTGGTGATCGACAAGAACGTCGATGCGCTGACCGAGATCGCCGACCGGCATTACATGATCGAGCGCGGACGGGTGGTCTGGTCCGGTACATCGGCGCAATTGACGGCTGCCCCGGATATTCAACACCGGTATCTCGGAATTTGAGGGGGCTTGCACCGGCCTCAACATGAATTATTGTGCATGTCGAGCAGAGGATCCGCGCCGTGCCGGAAACGCGCCCGAAAAAACGCGACAAGGCCAGTCCGGCGGAAACCGGGCTTGCCAGCAGCGAGGAATTTTCCGCCGAGGTCGGCGCGCTGGTGCGGCGCGGCCGTGCCCGGCGTGGCATCACGCGGCGGCAGCTGGCGTCGGATTCCGGCATTTCCGAGCGCTATCTGGCGCAGATCGAAAGCGGGCAGGGCAATCCGTCGATCATCGTGCTGAAAGCAGTGGCATTGGCGATGGACATGCCGATGACTGAATTGCTGCCGATTAACGGCAAACGGCACGAAGCCTTCCATCGCATCAATGAACTGCTCGGCCGGCTGAGCACCGCGGAATTGCCGTCGGTGGCACAGATGATCGAGCAGCGCATCCGTGAGAGCGCTGCGTCCGAACGCTCGCGCCGCATCGCGCTGGTCGGCCTGCGCGGCGCCGGCAAGACCACGCTCGGCCAGATGCTGGCCAAGAGGCTCGGCTGGCCCTTTGTGGAGCTCAACCGGGTGGTCGAGCAGGAATACGGTGCGAGTGTTTCGATGCTGATCGAGATGTCTGGTGTCACCGCTTTCCGTCGCTACGAACAGGCGTCGCTGGAAAAGGTGATTGCCGAGAACGACAAGGTGGTGATCGCGACCGCTGGTGGCATCGTGGCCAATCCGGAAACCTATGCACTGCTCTTGCGGCGCGCGCATACGGTCTGGGTGCAGGCGCAGCCGCAGGAACATATGAGCCGCGTGATGGCGCAGGGCGATTTTCGGCCGATGGCAGAAAACCGCGCCGCCATGGCCGATCTTCTGGCGATCCTCGATGCGCGCAAGGCCGACTACGCGCAGGCCGAGGCGCAGCTTGATACGTCGGGCGAGAAGGTCGAGCAGAGTTTGCCGAGACTGCTCAAGCTGGTTCAGGGATGGACAAAATGAAGAACCTGGAGGACGAGGGTTTTCTTGATCTTGACGATCAGCGCCTAGAATATCGCATGGTCGGTCCGCGCCCGCAGGATGCGCCGACACTGGTCATGCTGCATGAGGGGCTGGGCTGCGTGAAGATGTGGGGCGATTTTCCCGACCGTCTGGCGCATGCGACGGGCGCGGGCGTGTTCGTCTATTCGCGCGCGGGCTATGGCCAGTCGAGCCCGGTGAAACTCCCGCGGCCGCTCGATTACATGCACCACGAGGCCCGGGACACGCTGCCGCGCTTGCTGTCGGAGATCGGCTTCCGGCGCGGCCTGCTGGTCGGTCACAGCGACGGGGCCTCGATTGCGGCCATTTATGCCGGCAGCGTGCAGGATCACCGCGTGCGCGCGCTTGTTTTGATCGCGCCCCATTTCTTCGTCGAGGATCTCAGCATCAGATCGATCGCGGAGGCGAAAGCGGCCTACGCCGAGAGCGACCTCCGCGCGAAGCTCGCGCGCTTCCATGGCGATGTCGACAACACCTTCCGCGGCTGGAACGATGCCTGGCTCGATCCCGGGTTCCGCGCCTGGGACATCACCGAGGAACTCGCCTATATCCGTGTGCCGATCCTGATCGTGCAGGGCGAGCAGGATCAATACGGTACCGCGCGGCAGATCGAGGTGGCGCAGGAGGAATGCTATTGCCCGGTGGAGGCTGTGCTGCTGCGCGACGCCCGCCATGCGCCGCATCGCGAGACGCCGGATCAGGCGTTGAAAGAGATCGCGGATTTTACCAACCGCATCCTGCGCGGCCACGGCGAGGCAACTTTCGCCGCCCACGCCGCCTGATGGCCGCCTAGTCCTCGTCCTTGCTGCCGCTGCCGGTGGTCAACGCCGGATTCAGCATGCAGGTGCCTTCGCGTCCGACATTCGATGTCTGCCGGCATTGCTCCAGTGTGGCAAAGCCGCAATCCATCGCACCGGTTCCCGATTCCATCAGGCAATAGTGCTGGCTGGCGGGAATCTGAGTCTGGGTCTGGGCGGCGGCAACGCCGCCGGCAAATAACAGCGTCGACAACACGATCGCTTTGCGCATGGCTTGTCTCCCGAAGTCCGGTTGGACTGACGCGACAATGTCCGGCACGGCGCCATGTGCCATGCGATCGCGATCCACGGTCAATGAAGCTGCGGTGTAGTCGGCAGCTGTTGAGTTCCTTCTGAAAAAACAGCGACGCAGTTTGCTCGTTGGACGCAGCCGGAACGGCTGCGCCCGCCGAACAATGTAAGCCGCGAAGCCGGCGCTGGGTCGGCTACTTCTTCATATTGTCCGAGCCCGGTGCAGATCCGGTCGTTGACGCTTTCGGATTGGGGCCGCATTGACCGCCCTGCGCACTCGAAATCTTGTTGCACTCCTGCAGGCTGGCAAAGGTGCAATTCATCGAACCGGTCGAGGTCGTGTGGCAGAATTTTCCATTTCCGGACATGGCGCCGGCACCGGGTGGTTGCTGCACTTGGCTTTGTGCGCCGGCTTGCGGCGTCGCCAGCAGAAGGGCAGCGAACAGGCTGGAAATAGCGATGACATGACGCATTCTTGATCTCCTTGGTCAGGTTCCCCTTGGTCGGCAACAGCGCCCTGCTTGTGAATGTTCCGAATAGACTGGACAAATTCTCAACATGAATTATAGTGCATGTTGGTCGCGACCCCAAAAGAGGCCGGCTAGTCAGGGATGGGCTTTCAGGATGGCTGAAACAACGCGCAAACTTGCGAATGGCGCGACGCGGATCGATTTCGCGACCGATCCGTCGCGCTACCGGCACTGGAAACTGGCGGTGGACGGCGAGGTGGCGACCCTCACCATGGACGTGGACGAGAAGGCCGGGCTCTACGAGGGCTATGAGCTCAAGCTCAATTCCTACGATCTCGGGGTCGATATCGAACTGGCCGACGCGCTGCAGCGTCTGCGCTTCGAGCATCCGAGCGTGAAGGTGATCCTGATGCGCTCGGGCAAGCCGCGCGTGTTCTGCGCCGGCGCCAATATCCGCATGCTGGCGGGCGCGGCGCATGCCGACAAGGTCAATTTCTGCAAGTTCACCAACGAGACCCGTAACGGCATCGAGGATTCCAGCGAATTTTCCGGTCAGAAGACCATCTGCGTCGTGACCGGCTCCTGCGCCGGCGGCGGCTATGAACTGGCGCTGGCAGCCGACCACATCATGCTGGTGGATGACGGCTCCTCGACCGTGTCGCTGCCGGAATTGCCGCTGCTCGCGGTCCTGCCCGGTACCGGCGGTCTTACGCGCGTCACCGACAAGCGCAAGGTGCGCCGTGATCATGCCGATGTGTTCTGCACCACGGAAGAAGGTATCAAGGGCAAGCGTGCGGTGGACTGGCGGCTGGTCGACGAGATCGTGCCCAACACCAAGCTCGACGATGTCGTGAAGCAGCGCGCGCAGGATTTCACAAAGAAATCGGATCGTCCGGCTAGCGCCAAGGGCATCGCGCTGACGCCGCTGAAGCGCACATTCTCCGACAAGGGCATCGAGTACAGCGCGCTGTCGGTCGATTACAATCGCGCCGGCCGCATTGCCACCATCACGCTACGCGGTCCCGACACGCCGCCACCCGCCGACGCGCCGGCGATGATCGCGTTCGGCGCGGATTTCTGGCCGCTGCGGCTGGCGCGCGAGCTTGACGACGCCATTCTGGATATCCGCACCAATGAACTCGAACTCGCCGCTATTGTGTTCAAGTCGGCGGGCGAGCCCGAGCAGGTGCTGGCCTACGATGCCTTCCTTGAAACCAACAAGACCAACTGGCTGGCGCGCGAAATCCGCCTGTACTGGAAGCGCGTGCTCAAACGTCTCGATGTGACTTCGCGCTCGCTGGTGGCGATCGTCGAGCCGGGTTCGTGCTTCGCCGGAACGCTTGCCGAAATCGTGCTGGCGGCCGATCGCTCCTACATGCTGATCGGCCAGCTCAACGGCGGTAACCTGCCGCCGGCGGTGATCGCCCTGAGCGAAGCGAATTTCGGCGCCTATCCGATGCCGAACGGGTTGTCGCGGCTGGAAAGCCGTTTTCTCGACGACAAGGCCTCGCTCGACGCCGCGCGCAGCAAGATCGGCGAGGTGCTGGACGCCGAAGCCGCCGAGGAAGCGGGCCTCGTCACCTTCGCCTTCGACGACATCGACTGGGACGACGAAATCCGCATCTTCCTGGAAGAGCGCACCAAATTCTCTCCGGACAGCCTGACCGGCATGGAGGCCAATCTGCGCTTCGGCGGTCCGGAGACGATGGAATCGAAAATCTTTGCGCGCCTCACCGCCTGGCAGAACTGGATTTTCCAGCGCCCCAACGCGGTCGGCGAGGAGGGCGCCTTGCGCCGCTACGGCACCGGCCAGAAGGCGGTGTTCGACATGCGTCGCGTGTAACAACAACGAACAAGATCAGGGAGATTTCCATGAATATCATGAATGTCGATTACTCGACGCAGATCCCGAACAATGTCGGGTTGACGGAAGATCCGCGCGTTCTGAAGGCACTGGAAACCTGGCATCCCGGGTACATCGACTGGTGGAAGGACGCCGGTCCCGATGGCTTCCAGGAATCGCTGGTCTACCTGCGGACCGCCGTCTCGGTCGATCCCAAGGGCTGGGCCAAGTTCGACTACATCAAGATGCCGGAATATCGCTGGGGTATCCTGCTCGCGCCTGCTGAAGAAAACCGCAAGGTGCCGTTCGGCCAGCATTACGGCGAGCCGGCCTGGCAGGAAGTGCCGGGCGAACATCGCGCCCTGCTGCGCCGCCTGATCGTGATCCAGGGCGACACCGAGCCGGCCTCGGTCGAGCAACAGCGTCACCTCGGCAAAACCGCGCCCTCGCTCTACGACATGCGCAATCTGTTTCAGGTGAATGTGGAGGAGGGCCGCCATCTCTGGGCGATGGTCTATCTGCTGCAGAAGTATTTCGGCCGCGACGGCCGCGAGGAGGCCAACGAATTGCTGCGCCGCCGCTCGGGCTCCGTCGAGGCGCCGCGCATGCTGGGCGCCTTCAACGAAGCGACGCCGGACTGGCTGTCGTTCTTCATGTTCACCTTCTTCGTCGATCGCGACGGCAAGATGCAGCTCGAAAGCCTCGCGCAATCGGGCTTCGATCCGCTGTCACGCACTTGCCGCTTCATGCTGACCGAGGAGGCGCACCACATGTTCGTCGGCGAGACCGGCATCGGCCGCACCGTGCAGCGCACCTGCGAGGCGATGAAGGCGGCCGGCATCCATGATCCGAACGACGTCGCGAAAATCCGAGCGCTCGGCGTGATCGACCTGCCGACCATCCAGAAGAAGCTCAACCTGCATTACTCGCTGGCGCTCGACCTGTTCGGCTCGGAAGTGTCCACCAATGCCGCCAATGCCTTCAATTCCGGCATCAAGGGCCGTTATCAGGAAACCAAGATCGACGACGATCACCGGCTGGCCGGCTCCACCTATCCGGTGCTGAAATTCATCGATGGCGAAATCAAGCTGGTCGACGAGCCGGCGCTGACCGCGCTCAACATGCGGCTGCGCGACGATTACACCAACGATTGCGCCAAGGGCGTGGAGCGCTGGAACAAGATCATCGAGAAGACCGGCGTGCAGTTCCGGCTGGAACTGCCGCATGTCGCCTTCCACCGCCAGATCGGCGAGTTCAAGAACGTGCAGGCGACGCCGACCGGCATCCTGATCGACGACGCCACCTGGGTGAAGCGCAAGGACGAATGGCTGCCGTCCATGGCGGACGGCGATTTCATCACCGACCTGATGAAGCCGGTCTCCGAGCCGGGCCAGTTCGCGGGCTGGATCGCGCCGCCCAAGCTGGGCATCGATAACAAGCCCGGCGATTTCGAGTATGTGAAGATCGCGGCGTAGTTCTCTATGTCCCTCCCCCGCTTGCGGGGGAGGGCGCTCGGCGAAGCCGAGCAGGTGGGGACCCCACCCATCGCGTCTCGCTTCGCTCTCCGCGCCGTCCTCCCCTTTCAGGGGAGGGATTAAAGAGCAGCCGCGTCTGCTATGAGTAACGTGATGGACGCAACGACAGCCACCGCCCCCAAGAAGCAGCATCTCATTGATCCGGAGATCTGCATCCGCTGCAACACCTGCGAGGAGACCTGTCCGGTCGATGCGGTGACGCATGACGACAACAACTATGTCGTCGATTCAGAGAAGTGCAATTTCTGCCTGGACTGCATCTCGCCCTGCCCGACCGGCTCGATCGACAACTGGCGCATCGTCGCCAGGTCCTACACCCTCGAAGAGCAATTCTCCTGGGGCGAATTGCCAGTGCAGGAGCAGATCGAGATCGCGACCTCCGCTGAGCAGGGCGACTGCGAAGCCGCCGACGACGAGGCTGCTCGCCTGATCGCCGAGGCGCATCTCGGCGCCGGCGGCAAGAGCGTGGCGCCGGCCTCGGCCGGCAAGCCGAAGATCAATCTCTACAATCGCGGCAATCCGGCGGTGGCGACGGTTTCGGGCAATTTCCGGCTCACCGATTCCGGGGCCGACAACGACGTGCGCCATATTATCCTGGATTTTGGTGCGCATGTGTTTCCGGTGCTGGAAGGCCAGAGCATCGGCATCATCGCGCCCGGCACCGACAAAGACGGAAAGCCGCACAATATCCGGCTTTATTCTGTCGCCTCTCCGCGCGAGGGCGAGAAGACCGGCGCCAACAATCTGTCGCTTACGGTGAAGCGCGAGCCCAATGGCGTTTGCTCGAATTATGTCTGCGACCTGAAAAAGGGCGACCAAGTGCAGGTTACCGGGCCTTTCGGCGCGACCTTCCTGATGCCGGACGATCCCGCCGCCAACATCGTGATGATCTGTACCGGCACGGGATCCGCGCCGTTCCGCGGATTCACCGAAAGGCGGCGGCGCAACATGAAGGACGCGCCCGGCCGCATGATGCTGTTCTTCGGCGCGCGGCGGCCGGAGGAACTTCCTTATTTCGGCCCGCTGCAAAAGGTGCCCGAGGGCTTGCTGCGCAAGCACTTCGCCTATTCGCGCGTGCCGGGCGAGCCGAAAACCTATGTGCAGGATCGCATGCGCGCAACCGCCGACGAAGTGGTGCTGTTCCTGAAGAACGACAAGACCCATATCTATCTGTGCGGGTTGAAGGGCATGGAAAGCGGCGTGGACGAAGCCTTCGCCGATATCTGCCGCGGCGCCGGTCTCGACTGGGCCGAACTGCGCGGCGCGATGCGTGCACAGGGTCGATATCACGTCGAGACCTACTAGATAAAATTAAACCGCGGAGACGTTGCTGATCGACCAGCCGTGGTGGATGCTGCAATGCAGCGCGACGTCACCCGGGGCACCACCAAACCTTTCGAAACCCGATATTCCCCGGCGTGCACCGCATGCTAGCATGTGATCATAGCGCGGCCGATCAAGAGCCGCGCAGGCCGGCATTGCCGGCGATCAGGGTCACGGAATCCAAGGGGAAAAGCATGGCTTTCATATCTGTTCGGCGGCGCATAGCATTCACGGCGCTGATTGCGGGCCTCGCGGCCGGCGGTCTGGCGTGCGGCCAAGCCCGGGCGCAGGATTGGCCGACACGGACCATCACCGCGGTGGTGCCGCTTGGCGCAGGCAGCGCGAGCGACCTGATCGCGCGCGTCGTGCTGGAGCAGACGGGCAAGCTGCTCGGACAGACCATCGTGGTGGAGAACCGTCCGGGCGCCGGCGGCACCATCGGCGCCAACGCGGTCGCGAAATCCGCGCCGGACGGCTACACCATGTTGGTCTATGGCGCGCTCAACACCGCGCATGCGCTCTATACGAAGCTGCCTTATGACACGCTGAACGATTTCATCCCGGTGATCTCACTCGGGCAGCAGCCACTGGTGGTGGTAACTCCGCCGTCCAAGTTCAAGACGCTGAAGGACATGATCGCCGAGGCCAAGGCGAAGCCCGGCACGCTCAACTACACCTCGGTCGGGCTGGGATCGGCGTCGCATTTCGCCGCCGAGCGCCTGCGCGCCAGCGCCGGCTTCGACGCGCAGCACATTCCCTTCAAGGGCGCGGCCGAAGCGGTGACCGAAGTGGTCTCGGGCCGCGGCGATTTCAGCGTGCAACTCACCGCGACGACGCTGCCGCTCATCCGCGACGGCAAGCTGGCGCCGCTCGCGGTCATTTCGCAGAAACGCGCCGCAAGCCTGCCCGACACGCCGACAGCGGTCGAGGCCGGACTGAGCGCCTCGGCGATCTACACCTTCTATACCGGCGTGTTCCTGCCGGCGAAAACGCCGGATGCCATCGTCGGCAAGCTGCAGCAGGCCATCGCCAAGGCGATCCAGACGCCAGAGGTGCAGGCGCGATTCAAGCAGCTCGGCGTCGAGCCGATGCCGGGATCGCAGGCGGAGTTCGCCAGGTTCTTCAAGGACGACGTCGCCGCGATGGTGGAACTGGCGAAGGCGGCGAAGATCCCGACGCAGTAGCCTGTCGCCCCCCCAAATGGAGAGGCCGGGTCAAACCCGGCCTCTTCTATTCTGGGAAACAGGATCGCTGATGCCGGGCGCTTACTCCGCCGCGACACGCGCCGGCTTTCCATGCGCGGTGATGAGGTAGTCCATCGCCGCCTGCACGCCGCCCTTCTTGTGCGGCACGCCGGCCAGGGCCAGCGTCATTTCGGTGATTGCGAGCGCGCCCACGATCGTGCCGTCATTGGTGTCGCCGAGATGGCCGATGCGGAACATCTTGCCGGCAAAGCGGCCGAAGCTCGCACCGTAGGAAATATTGAAATTCTCCAGCGCCTGGGCGCGGAAAGCATCGCCGTCATGGCCTTCCGGCATCAGGATGGCGGTGATGGTCGAGGAATAATATTTCGGGTCCTTGCAGATGATCTCGAGGCCCCAGTGCTTGACGGCGCGACGCACGGCTTCCGCCAGCCGGTCGTGGCGCGCGAACACGTTGTCGAGACCTTCCTCGTGCAGCATGTCGATGCCTTCGACTAGGCCCCCCAGCATCAGCGTTGCCGGAGTATAGGGGAAGAAGCCGACCTTGTTCATTGCCAGCATGTCGTCCCAGGCGAAGAACGACTTCGGCAAGTTCGAGGCCTTGCTGGCGGCGATGGCCTTGTCGCTGAGCGCATTGAACGACATGCCGGGCGGCAGCATCAGGCCCTTCTGTGCGCCACCGACCGAGACGTCCACGCCCCATTCGTCATGGCGATAGTCGGTCGAGGCGAGCGAGGAGATGGTGTCGACCAGGAACAGGGCCGGATGGCCGGCGGCGTCGATCGCCTTTCGGATCGCGGCGATCGGAGACGCGCAGCCGGTCGAGGTCTCGTTGTGCAGCACGCATACGGCCTTGATCTCTTTGTTCTTGTCTTCGCGCAGCCGGGCTTCGATCAACGCGGGATCGGCGCCTATGCGCCAGTCGGTCTCGATGAATTCCGGCTTGAGGCCGAGACGCTCGGCCATCTTCTTCCAGAGCGTGGCGAACTGGCCGGTCTCCACCATCAGCACCTTATCGCCGGCTGAGAGCGTGTTGGTCAGCGCCGCTTCCCAGGCGCCGGTGCCGGTGGCGGTGAAGATGATCACCGGGTTCGTGGTCTTGAAAATGGTCTTGATGCCTTCGAGCGCTCGCTTGGCGAGCTTGGCGAATTCCGGGCCGCGATGGTCGATCACCGGGGTATCGAGCGCGCGCAGGATGCGGTCGGGGACGGGGGTCGGCCCCGGAATCTGCAGGAAATGACGCCCGGCAACGCGCGAGGAATTCTGGGCCATGGTGGGAAGCTCCTTGGGGCGCGGCTTTTCTGTCGCCGCCTCATTTGAAAGGGTGGAATGCTTGCCGGGATGAACACCGGATGCGACATATTGGTCAAGACCTAAACGGCAGTCCGGCCCCGCCCGGGAGGAAACCTTGAGTGAACGCTTAATGCCGGGGCTGGAACGGCGTCTGAAATCCGAGGGTGTGGGCGAGGTCCATTTCGACCGTTTTGCCCGCGGGCGCTACGCAACCGACGCGTCCCACTACCAGATCATGCCGGTCGGCGTGGTGGCGCCGCGTACCATAGACGAAGCCAATCGGGCGATAGCGATTGCGCGGGACGAGGGTGTCAGCGTTCTGCCGCGCGGCGGCGGCACCTCGCAATGCGGGCAAACCGTCAATCATTCGCTCGCCATCGACTGCTCGAAATATCTCAACCGCATTCTCGAACTGGATGCCGCGGGACGCCGCTGCGTGGTCGAGCCCGGCATTGTGCTCGACGATCTCAACCGCGCGTTGAAGCCGCACGGCCTGTGGTTTCCGGTCGACATCTCCACCTCGTCGCGCGCCACCCTTGGCGGCATGACCGGTAACAATTCCTGCGGCGCGCGTTCGCTGCGATTCGGCAATACCCGCGAGAACGTGCTGTCGATGGATGCGCTGCTGGCGAATGGCGAGACGGCGCATTTCGGTCCGGTGAGCGCCGACCTCTCCGACATTCCGTCCTCGTCGCCGCTGCGGGACATCGCCCGCGATCTGCTGACCATCGGCGCACGCGAGGCGGACGAGATTGCGGCGCGCTTCCCGAAGGTCCAGCGTCGGGTCGGCGGCTACAATCTCGACGCGCTGGTCCCGGGCCGCAACGATCTCAATCTCGCCCATATCCTGATCGGTTCGGAAGGCACACTGGGCTTCTCCACGCGCATCGAGCTGAAGCTGTCGCCCGTGCTCGGCCGCCGCGCCGTCGGCGTCTGCCATTTCGGAAAATTCTTCGAGGCAATGGATGCCGCGCAGTATCTGGTCAAGCTGAAGCCGATCGCGGTCGAACTGGTCGACCGCACCATGATCGAGCTGGCGCACGAGATCGCCATGTTCCGTCCGACACTGGAGCAGTTCGTGCGCGGTACGCCCGATGCCGTGCTGCTGGTGGAATTCGGCGAGGACGATCAGGACGAAAATCTCCGAAGGCTCAAGCAACTGCATGAGACCATGGGTGATCTCGGATTCAGCTGGGACAGGCCGGGTGCGAAATGGGGCGGCGTGGTCGATGTGCTCGATCCGGCCTTGCAGGCGGCGATCACCGACGTGCGAACCTCCGGCCTCAACATCATGATGTCGATGAAGGAGGAGGGGAAGCCGGTCTCCTTCGTGGAAGATTGCGCGGTGCCGCTGGAACATCTCGCCGACTACACCGACAAGCTGACGCGGGTGTTCGAGAAGCACGGCACGCGCGGTACCTGGTACGCACATGCCAGCGTCGGCTGCCTGCATGTGCGGCCCATCCTCAACCTGCGGCAAGAGAAGGACGTGAAGGCGATGCGTGCCATCGCCGAGGAAGCGTTCGCGATGGTGCGCGCCTACAAGGGCTCGCATTCCGGCGAACATGGCGACGGGATCGTGCGTTCGGAATTCCACGGTTTCATGTTTGGCGATAAGCTGGTGCGCGCCTTCGCCGAGGTGAAAGACCGCTTCGATCCCAAGGGCTTGTTCAATCCCGGCAAGATCGTACGCGCGCCGAAATTCGACGACCGGATGAATTTCCGCTTCGCGCCCGGCTATCGTGGGATCGAATTGACAACTGAGCTCGACTGGTCTGCATGGCCGGGGACGGGCGGCGGCTTCCAGGGCGCGGTCGAGATGTGCAACAACAACGGCGCCTGCCGCAAGATGCAGGGCGGCGTGATGTGCCCGAGCTACCGCGTCACGCGCGATGAGAAGGACGTCACGCGCGGACGCGCCAACACATTGCGGCTGGCGGTGACCGGACAACTCGGCCCGGATGCGCTCACATCGGACGCGATGGCAGAAACGCTGCAACTCTGCGTGTCCTGCAAGGCCTGCCGGCGCGAATGCCCGACCGGCGTCGACATGGCGCGCATGAAGATCGAGGTGCTGGCGGCGCGGGCGAAAGCGTTCGGATTGTCCTTGCACCAAAGGCTGGTTGGCTATCTGCCACGTTACGCGCCTTATGCGGCGAGAATGCCATGGTTGCTGAATTTGCGTGATAAGCTGCCGGGCGCGGCGAAATTGTCGGAAGCGGTTACGGGGTTCACTGCTAGGCGAAGCCTGCCGAAATGGCGGTCAGATATTTTTGATGAGCGTAAGGTAGACACCCCCCCCCGCTTGCGGGGGAGGGATGGGGAGGGGGCTCTTCCCCCTCCCGCCGCGCTTCGCGCGTCGACCTCCCCCGCTTGCGGGGGAGGTGAAGAAAAAGAGGTTGTTCTGTTCGCCGACACCTTCAACCGCTATTTCGAGCGCGAGGTCATCGACGACGCCATCCGTGTGCTCGAGGCCGGTGGCTATTGCGTGCATCTGGCGAAGCCGCGCGACAGATCGTCCCGTCCGCTGTGTTGCGGGCGCACTTTCCTCTCGGTCGGATGCGTGAGCGAGGCGCGGCAGGAAGCCGAACGCACGCTGAGGGCGCTCGAACCCTATATTGCGCGCGGCGTGCCTGTGGTCGGTCTTGAACCCAGCTGCATTCTGGGGTTCCGGGATGAAATTCCGGCTATTATCGGAACCAGTCTGGCGCGGCGGCTGTCGGAGCTTGCGCTGACCTTCGAGGAATTCCTGGCGCGCGAACAGAAGGCGGGCACGCTTCGTCTGCCGTTGGGCCCGATCGGGCAGAAGGTGCTGATTCATGGCCATTGCCATCAGAAATCATTCGATGCCTTCAGCGCCGTCGCGACGGTGGTGAAGCTGGTCCCCGACGTGGCGATGGAGATCATCGAATCGAGTTGCTGCGGGATGGCCGGCAGTTTTGGCTATGGCAAGGACACCATCGATATGTCGCTCGCCATGGGCGAACTCTCGCTGCTGCCGGCGGTGCGCGCCGCGCCGGCCGACGCCGTCATTGTGGCGGACGGAACCTCATGCCGGCATCAGATCCATGACGGCGCGGGCCGCAAGGCCGTTCATGTCGCACAGTTGCTGGCGCGCAGCCTTGGCGCGCGCCCGCTCAGTTAAGTGCGACGGAGAATTTGGCGCGGAATTGCGCGCGCTCGAAATTGTCGAGATCATAGCGTAGGTCGGGATTGTCGATCGAGCGGCCGGAAACCTGCGGCTGCCATGTGGCGTTGAATGCGACCTTCTCGCTGATCTTCCAGAGCAGCGTCGGCCCGACGTAGATAGCGTATCCGAGCCGGTCGTCCAGCGTCCCCTTGCCGTAGGATGCCAGGTGACGCGCCTCCGCGCCGACAAAGAGCGTCGGAGAAAGCTGGAACGTCAGGGCCGTGGAGATCGAACTGAAGGACGTTTTCAGCCAGATGCTGCGGTCGTTCACGTCCTGCGCCCTTTGTGGCACGTAGACCAGATTGGCAGCCCAGAACACCTTGTCCGGGACGATCACCGCATCGGTGAGAATCTTGAACTCCGCGCTATAGGCTTCGGAGCGAAGGCCGGTGGCGCCATCGATCCGCGTCCAGACCGGCTCGAGTGCCAGCGTGACCGCGAATGGATTGCCCGCACTGCGCTTGATTAGGCGATGCTTGATTTCGAACGACAGGCCGAAAAATTCCGTTCCGCTGACATCCGTCATGTCGGTCACATTGTGGATGCGGTGCCGCGATGCGAATGCCGATCCGCCGATCCACCAGGATTCCGAGATGGTGTAGCCAAGCTCGGATTTTGAAAAAAGGGCGTTGTAGCTGCCGTCGCGCTTGCCGGTGATCCCGGTGATCTCTTCGGCGAAGCCGATGTCGCCGAGATTTCCGAGGTCGGTGGCCGAGGTAAAGCCGAAAATGTCGTCACCCGGCACCTCGGGCGTTTCGGCAGCGGCGCTCGATGGCGGGGTGTTCTTTTTGGCGGCAGCTTCGGCCGGCGCTGCGGCAATCACCAGAAATGCCAGCGCGGCGATCGCGCCGGAATAATAAAGAGCCAGCCGGTTGTGCCGGCCTTGATCATCTTGCATGTAACCCGTCCCCACAGCCGTCCCAGTTTAGAATGCGTTAAATGCTCATTGCAGCCGGAAAAATAGCTGGCCGCACAAAAGATTGCAATAAGATTGCTTCTTAGACGCATTCTAAATAAAATATTGAGCAGGGAGGGCTGATCTCCCCCTATGCTCAGTCCTGCGCGTAGGCGATGGTCGACAGCAGGGAGATTTCGGCCCGGCGGGAATCCAGCCGCGTGTGCTGCACCACGATCGGAACATCGGATTCGAACACCGAGGAATAATCGGTGTCGAGCGGCACCGGCTCGGGGTCCTTCAGGTCGTTGAAACGCAGATGCAGGGTGCGCCGCGCCGGCACCTTTACCGTATAGACGACCGGCTCGCGATTGGCGAAGAACACGGTCAGGCTAACGTTCGCATCCTTGTCGTTGGCATTCAGGATGCACGCCGTCTCATGTGACAACAGCGCGCGTTCCTGGGAAATGCTTTGCGACGGAATATAGCCTTCCGGAATCGCCCAGCGCTTTCGGCCGATGGCATCCATGTCGTTCTCCTTGATGTTTATCTGCCCGGCAGCGCGCGGGGCCCACCGATGGAACGGTAAGGTTGCGAGCCGCTGTCCTTGGGTGCGGCGTCTTGCACGGCGGCCTGCTCCTGCGAAGGAACGGTTTCGCCCGTCAGCATGGACAGAAAGCGGTCGGGCCAGTCGTTGATATCGTTCTGCGAAATAATCTTGAACAAGGCATCCTGCCGCGCGCGGCGTTCTTCGATCGGCATCGACAGAGCGCGCGCGATGGCGGCGCCAACCGATGCCGTGTCATAGGGATTGACCAGCAAGGCCGGCTTGCATTCCAGCGCCGCGCCGGCGAAGCGCGAGAGGATCAGCACGCCGGGATCATCCGGATTCTGTGCGGCGACATACTCCTTGGCGACCAGATTCATGCCGTCGCGCAGCGGCGTCACCAGCGCCGCGCGGGCGGCGTGATAGAGGCCTGCGAGCGCCGTGCGGCTATGAGTCCGGTTGATATAGCGAATCGGCGTCCACGAGGCTTCGCCGTAATTGCCATTGACCTGGCCGACCTTCTCGCTGACCAGCCGCTCCATCGCGGCATATTCCTGGATGGTGGAGCGGCTTTTCGGCGTGATCTGCAGATAGGTCACGTTGTTGCGCCATTCCGGATTGGTGGCGAGGAATTTTTCGAAGGCATCGATGCGGGCATCGATTCCCTTGGAATAGTCGAGGCGGTCCACGCCGATGATCATGGCACGTCCGGACAGGCTCGCCAGCACGCCGCTGACGAACGACGAGCGGGCAGCGCGACGCGCCATGCGGCTGAAGGATTCGACCTCGATGCCGACCGGAAACACGCCGATCTTCACGATGCGCTCGCCGGTGTCATAGGTCCAATGACCCTTGACCGGATAGCGGCATTCCGTCTCCACGTAGCGGGCATAGTTCGAGGCATCGATCTCGGTCTGGAAGCCCACCAGGTCGAAATGCGACATAGCCCAGATAATGCGCTCGTGTTGCGGCAGGGCGGTGATGATTTCCGGTGCGGCGAACGGCGTGTGGAGAAAGAACCCGATCTTGTTCTTGTGGCCGCGTTCGCGCAAAGCCTTGGCCAGCGTCAGCAGATGATAGTCGTGCACCCACACGATATCGTCCGGCCGCAGGATCTTGTGCAACTCATCGGCGAAATGCTCGTTCACGCGCAGATAACCGCCGAGATCCTGGCGTGAGAATTCCGCCAGATCGAGCCGGTAATGCAGGATCGGCCAGAGCACGCGGTTGGCGAAGCCGTTGTAATATTCGTCGTAATCTTCCTTTGGCAGATCGGTGACGACGTAAGAGATTTTGTCAGCTTCGACGGTGCGGGTTTCCAGCCCCTTGCTGGACACGCGCCCGCTCCAGCCGAACCAGATGCCGGGATGTTTCTTGAGCGCCGCCAGCACCGCGACCTCGAGTCCGCCGGCGCGGCTACCTGCTTTGGGCACTGCGACACGGTTGGAGATGATGACTAGCCGCGCCAATATCTGTCCTCCCAACTGCGGGACAATCGCATCGCGGTGAGTATCAGACCGGCCATGGAATAGGTCTGCGGGAAATTGCCCCATAGCTCGCCGGTCTGCAGATGGATGTCTTCGGCGAGCAGTCCATAGCGGTTGCGGTATTGCAGCGAATCCACAAATAGGTCGCGCGCCTCGGCGCGGCGGCCGAGCGCCCAATAGGCGTCGATCAGCCAGTAGCGGCATATGAGGAAGGCGGATTCCGGCATGCCGAAATCGTCCGGGCTGGCATAGCGCATGACATGCTTGCCGCGCAGCAGGTCGCGTTCCATCGCGGTGACGGTTTTGACAAAACGCGGATCGTCGGCATCCACGACGCCAAGTTCGTGCAGCAGCAGGACACTGGCATCGAGATCGTCGGAGCCGAAGGATGCGGTGAAAGCCTGGCGCTTCTCGTTCCATGCCTGTTCGACCAGGGTGCGGTGAATGCGATCGGCGGAATCGTTCCAGTAGACGCAGCGGTCGCGCAGGCCGAGTGTTTCTGCGATGGCGGCGAGACGGTTGCAGCCGGCCCAGCACATCGCCACTGAATGTGTATGCACGCGCTGGCGCCCGCGATATTCCCAGATGCCGGCATCGGGCGTCAGCGCGAAGCGCTCGGCCTTGTGTCCCAGCGTTTCCAGCAGACGGAACAGCGTTTCGTCGCCCATCCGCGGCAGACGGCGGTCGAAGAACATCGGCATCGCCGCCAGGATGATGCTGCCATAGGTGTCGTGCTGCGTCTGCGCCGCTGCGGCATTGCCGACCCGCACCGGTCCGTCGCCGCGATAGCCCTTGAGCTTTTCGGCGACCCATTCATCCATCGGATCGGTCGGCACCACGCTGTAGACCGGTCGCAGCGAGTCCTTGTCCTCCGACACCACATTCAGGATGTAGAAGATGAAATCTTCCATGGTTTGCGTCGCGCCGATGCGGTTCAGCGCCTTCACCACGAAATAGGCGTCGCGCAGCCAGGCATAGCGATAGTCCCAGTTGCGGCCGGTGCCGGGCGATTCCGGGATCGATGTCGTGTGCGCGGCTATGATGCCGCCGGTCTCCTCGAAATTGCTGAGCTTGAGCGTGATGGCGGCGCGGATCATCGCCTCCTGCCAGTCATAGGACAAGTTCAGGCGTCGCACCCATTCGCGCCAATAGCCGCAGGTGCGATCGAAGAAATCGCGGCAGGTCGGCGCCAGCGCGGCGGGGAAGGGCTCGTCGGCGCCGAACACCAGATGCAGTGGCCGGCTCAGGACGAACGAAGTTTCGCCCTCGACATAGGAAAGCGGGACATCGGTGGTGAGTCGCAACTGCGTATTGTCGCCCCAATAGCGGATGTGGTTGCTGCCGAGCGCATGACGGGTGATGGGATGGCCGTAACTGTGCGCTGGCCGGAACCGGATCGTGATCCGCGGCAGGCCGGCGACCGGTTCGATGATGCGGATCAGTTGCGGGGCACGGTAAATGCGGTCGAGGTTCTGGAAGCGCGGCGCAAAATCCGTGATACGCACTAATCCGCCCTTGCCGTCGGTCAGCGTCGTGACCACAACGGGGGTATTGCGGAGATAGTCTGATTTGACGTTGGCGAGATCTTCGAGGACGACATCGGTGAATCCCTTTTCCTCGTCACCTCCCAGCAGACGGCAAAAAACCGGATTGCTGTCGAAACGCGGAAAACACCACCAGGTGATGCGCGAGCCCGGCTCGATCAGAGCCGCGGTCCGTCCATTTCCGATGATTGCGAGATCGAGACCATAGTCGGTCATCTTGCCTCCAGGATGTCGCCGCTCAGCTGCGCGAGCCAGAGCCGCACGTCCTTCGGACCATCGAAATTGAACGATGCGCCCGGTACGATTCCGCCGACCGACAGGCCGATTCCGGAGAATTTCGGCAGCATCGCAAAAGCGGCTTCATCGGTGACGTCGTCGCCCACAAAGATGGGCTGCCGACCGGTAAAAGGCGGTGACGACATCAATTCCTTCAGGCCCGAACCCTTGTCGAACCCGCGCGGCTTGATCTCGATGACGGACTTTCCGGGCAGGATGCTGAGGCCCTCGCAACCGTATTTTTCGCAGATGGCGGCAACTGACTTGATCACGGCGCCGCCGAGTTGCGGTGCCAGACGGTAGTGGATGGCGAGGGAATAGTCCTTGTCCTCGATGATCAGGCCGGGGCCGAGTTGCGCAATTTCAGAGAACCGGCGCTTCAGCTCGTCGTCGACCCGCGAGGTGCGCACGCGGTACGAGTCGCCATCTGCTGCGGGGCGAATTTCCGCGCCATGGCCTCCGACCGCCGGCAACCTGAGGGGATCGAACACACGGTCGATGTCGGCAAGCGGACGCCCGCTGACGAAGCCGAGCGCGCCGCCGAGCCGCCCCGCCAGCCGCGTGAGCATGCCGCGAAGCTCTTCAGAGACGCGCACCTCATGCGGGGTGGGCGCGATGTCGAGCAGCGTTCCGTCAACATCCAGGAGGATCGCAGTCTTGTCGAAATCAATGGCAAAATCCACCCGCGCGGTTTCGGTCGCAGCGGTCATGCAATCGCGCGCCGGTGTAGCGACCGGTCCGGAGCGGGAGTTTTCTGGAATGGGCTGTGACATCCGTATTGAACAGGCGTGTGAGTTTCCAAATATGAATAAATATGCGGCGGGGCCGGGTGCGATGCTTATGACGCAGGAAGGTGGCCGGCTTGGGGCTGTGGCCCCCGCGACGCAGTGTGGATTTCGTCTGTTACGTCGCGCGGGCCGGTGCGGTAATCCATCCGCTCTCCATGTGATTATTATTGATTATTATCGAGTGGGGCATTTTTTAACGCGCCACGGGCTAAAAAGTTCCCATGCACTGCAATAAGTGTCTGATTTTCAGAAATTGAATAAGGGCGGCCGGAAACCCGTCCAACCGGCGTTATTGAGCCTCTGACACCTGCACCGCCCGGCCGGGCAGGTTCGCAGGGTCTATGCGACGGGGCTTTTCATCTTTTAACTAATTGGTTAAAAGAGCCCGAGACAGCCCAGATGACCCGACCATGGCCTCCAGTCTGATCGTCCGTCGCATTGAGTTTCTTGAGCGGCCCGTGCGTTTCCGCATGCCGTTCCGCTTCGGCGCGGCCAAGGTCGAAGGCGCTCCACAGGTCTTCGTGCATGTCGAAATCGAACTGCCAGATGGCGCCCGGGCCGAGGGCGCGGCGGCCGAACTAATGGTGCCGAAATGGTTCAACAAGGACCCGGCGCTCACCCCCGAGCAGACCGTCGCGCAATTGCGTGTGGCACTAAATGTGGCGCGCGATCTGTATCTCGCCCATGGACAATTCGACACCGCGTTCGGACTTCATGCGGCCTGTCACGACGCGCAGATCGCGATCTGCGCCAAAAAGGACATTCCGCCGCTGGCCGCCTGCTTCGGCACGGCGGAACTGGACAAGGCGGTTCTCGATGCGCTGCTGCGCGCGCTGGGTCTGGACGTTTTCACCGGCCTGTCGCGCAACGTTGTCGGCCTCGATGCGCGGCTGACACCGGATATCGATGTGGCGGCGATCACCGATTTCCTGTCGTCTCGCAACCCGGCCTCCGGCATCGCCATCCGTCATACCGTCGGCATGGCCGATCCGCTCGATGTGCTCGCCGGGATTCATCGCGCGACCGGCATCTGTCATTTCAAGCTGAAGCTGGGCGGAGATCCGGCCGTGGATTGTGAGCGGCTGAGTGCGATTTCAGAG
This sequence comes from Pseudorhodoplanes sp., assembly GCA_022843165.1. Lineage (GTDB taxonomy): Bacteria > Pseudomonadota > Alphaproteobacteria > Rhizobiales > Xanthobacteraceae > Pseudorhodoplanes. The sequence goes on along the minus strand of JALHOD010000001.1, from coordinate 416,843 downwards.
GCGCTGTCCGGCATTGGCGATTATCGCGTGACGCTCGACGCCAACGAGCAATATGCCAGCCTGAACGATCTGGCGGAGCTTGTGCGCAGGCTGCAGGGCGATGCGGCACTGAAACCGCTGGCATCGCGGCTGGACTATATCGAGCAGCCGATGCCGCGCGATCTGACCTGGGGCACGTCACTCGGCGAGCTCGGCAGGGATGTCGCATTCATCATCGACGAAGCCGAGAGCCGCTACGACGCCTTTCCGGAAGCGATCACGCTTGGCTATCGCGGCATTTCATCAAAAGCCTGCAAGGGTCTCTACAAGTCATTGTTGAACGGCGCGCGCGCCCTGCGCTGGACGGCGGATGGCAAAACGGACGCCTTCGTCGCCGCCGAAGACCTGACCTGCCAGGCAGGATTAGCCCTGCAGCAGGACACGGCCCTGGTGCTGTTCCATGGCATCGCCCATGCCGAGCGTAACGGGCATCATTATGTGGACGGCTTTGCTGATGCGCCGCCGGCGGAAGCCCGGGCGTTTCTGGCAGCCCATCCCGATCTGTATGAAGAGCGCGATGGCATCGTCCGTCTGGTCATCCGTGACGGCAGCATTTCCACCGGTTCTCTCAGACAGGCCGGCTTTGCCTCCGGCGTCGATCCCGCTTTGGTCGGCGTCCTCACCGAAAGACACGCAAGAGCAAAAGAGGAAGCGCGAACGTGAGCAGCAAGCGTCTTGGAATCATCATGCACGGCGTCACCGGACGAATGGGCATGAACCAGCATCTGATCCGGTCGATCCTGGCCATCCGCAAGGCCGGCGGGGTCGTGCTGTCGGACGGCAGCCGGGTGATGCCGGACCCGATCCTGATCGGGCGCAATCCGGACAAGATCAGCGCGCTGGCGCAGCAATATGGCGTGACGCGCTGGGCCACCGATCTCGACAAGGCGCTGCTCAATCCTGAGGATGACATTTTCTTCGACGCCGGCACCACGCAGATGCGCCCCGAACTGCTTGAGAAGGCGATCAAGGCCGGCAAGCACATCTATTGCGAGAAGCCGATCGCAACCGATCTCCCGCAGGCTGTGAAGGTCTGCAAGCTGGCGAAGGAGGCCGGCATCAAGAACGGCGTGGTGCAGGACAAGCTGTTCCTGCCCGGCCTGATGAAGCTGAAGATGCTGCGCGACTCGGGCTTCTTTGGCCGCATGACCTCGGTGCGCGGCGAGTTCGGCTACTGGGTATTCGAGGGTGACTGGCAGCCGGCGCAGCGCCCGTCCTGGAATTATCGCAGCGAGGACGGCGGCGGAATCATTCTCGACATGGTCTGCCACTGGCGCTACGTGCTCGACAATCTCTTCGGCGAGGTGAAGAGCGTGTCGTGCCTCGGCGCCAGGCATATTCCCGCGCGCTGGGATGAATCCGGCAAGACATACGAAGCCACCGCCGACGATGCCGCCTATGCGACCTTCGAGCTCGCCGGCGATGTGGTCGCGCAGATCAACATGTCCTGGGTGACGCGGGTCTATCGCGACGATCTGGTGACCTTCCAGGTCGACGGCACGCACGGCTCGGCGGTGGCCGGCCTGACCGATTGCGTGATCCAGCCGCGGCAGGGCACGCCGCGCCCGGTCTGGAATCCGGACGAGAAGCAGGCCATCGACTTCTATTCCACCTGGCAGCCGGTGCCCGACAATACCGTCTATGACAACGGCTTCAAGACGCAGTGGGAAATGTTCATCCGCCATGTCGTCGAGGATGCGCCCTACAAGTACAATCTGGTCGAGGGCGCGAAGGGCGTGCAACTGGTCGAGAATGCATTGCAGAGCTGGAAGGAACGCCGCTGGGTCGACGTGCCGGCGCTGAAACTGTGAGGCTCCATCATGAACCGTTATGAACGTCCGCAAACCGGGCTCGCCATTGCGCTGCCGCGCGCGGACCGCACGCTTGAGGCGTTCCGGCTGTCGGAGCCGGGCAATTTTCCCTCGAAGGTGGAGGCGCCGCTGAACCGCATCGCCTTTGCGGCCGCGCATGTGGTCGCCGACCCACTGGCCGACAATTCGCCCTGGCTCGACACGGCCGTCGACTGGGACCGCACGATCGCGTTCCGCGAGCATCTCTGGGATCTCGGATTCGGCGTGGCGGAGGCGATGGACACCGCCCAGCGCGGCATGGGCATGAGCTGGCCGGATTCGCTGGAATTGATCCGGCGGTCCGTCGCGGCGGCAAAGCCGCGCAAGGGGCTGGTGTTCTCGGGCGCGGGGACCGACCAGTTGGCGGTGGAAGACGCAAAGTCGCTCGATGATGTGATCCGCGCCTATGAGGAGCAGGTTGCGGCGATCGAATCCTTCGGCGGCCGCATTATCCTGATGGCCTCGCGTGCGCTGGCGAAGGTCGGGCGCTCCGGTGGCGATTACGCCGACGTGTACGGCCGGATTCTCTCCCAAGTGAAGGAGCCGGTGATTATCCACTGGCTGGGCGACATGTTCGATCCTGCGCTCGCCGGCTATTGGGGCAGCCAAAACGTCGACACGGCGATGGACACCGCCATCGGGATCATCAATGCGCATGCGTCAAAGGTCGACGGCGTGAAGATCTCGCTGCTCGACAAGGCCAAGGAAATCGCCATGCGCCGCCGCCTCGCCAAGGGCGTGCGCATGTATACCGGCGACGATTTCAACTATGCCGAACTGATCGCTGGCGACGATCAGGGTTACTCGGACGCGCTGCTCGGCATTTTCGACGCCATCGCGCCGGCGGGCGCCGCGGCGCTGGTGGCGCTGGCGAAGAATGACAGGTCGGACTTCGATGCCATTCTGGAGCCGACCGTGCCGCTGTCGCGTCACATCTTCAAGGCGCCGACCCGCTTCTACAAGACCGGCGTCGTGTTCATGGCCTATCTCAACGGCCATCAGGATCATTTCACCATGGTCGGCGGGCAGGAAAGCGCACGCTCAACCCTGCATCTCGCCGATATCTTCCGTCTGGCCGATGCCGCCGGCTTGCTGCGCGATCCGGAAATGGCCGTGGCGCGGATGCGGACCGTGCTGCAGACACGCGGCGTAGAGATTTGACCGACGCGATGCGCGATCTTTCCACAGATCATCGCTGGCTCTCGCTCAATACGGCCACCGTCCGCAAGCAGGCCGATTTCGTCGGCATTGTTGAAGCCTGCGCAAAAAAAGGAATCCGCGTCGTGTCGCCCTGGCGCGATCAGGTGGCGCAGGTCGGCCTCGATCGCGCGGTGAGGGCGGTGAAGGATGCGGGGCTCGACCTCTCCGGCTATTGCCGCGGCGGCATGTTCACGGCGGATGACGTGCATCTCCAGGAAGCACGCGACGACAACCGCCGCGCCGTCGATGAGGCAAAAGCGCTCGGTGCGCCGTGTCTGGTGCTGGTGGTCGGCGGCCTGCCGCAATATTCGCGACCGGGCAGCGTGGCCAGCAAGGATATCGGCGCGGCGCAGCGTCAGGTGGAAGAGGGCCTGGCCGAGCTTCTCGCCTATGCGCGCGCGGCGAACATGCCGCTTGCGCTGGAGCCCTTGCATCCGATGTACGCCGCCGACCGCGCCTGCGTGAATACCATGCGGCAGGCGCTCGACATCTGCGAGCGGCTCGATCCCGGCAACAGCGGCATGATGGGGCTGGCGGTCGACACCTATCATGTCTGGTGGGATTTCGAGGTGTTGGCGCAGATCAGGCGCGCGGGCCAGAAGCGGCTGCTGGCCTTCCATGTCTGCGACTGGCTGGTGCCGACGAAGGATATGCTCCTCGACCGCGGCATGATGGGCGACGGCGTGATCGATATTCCGCATCTGCGCCGTGCCGTCGAGGCGGAAGGCTTCGCCGGCTATGTCGAGGTGGAAATCCTCTCAAGCGACTGGTGGGGCCGTCCGCTCGACGAGGTTCTGGACACCACCATCCAGCGCTTCAAGACGGCGGTCTAAGTCCAACCCAACACGCTTAATCCGGCGGCAGACGCGCGGGCGCGGGCGGAAAGACATCCGAACCTTCGCCGCGCACGTCGGATCCAGGCCGTTCGACATTCTGCTCGTAGGTTTCCAGATGAGCGTCGTCCGGGTCGGGCTTCTGGATGACGTCGCTCTTGCGGGTCTTGCGGCGGCCGTTCGGCGATATCGCGTCCGGGCTCGGCTTGCGTTTGGGTGCTGCCATGATCTCCTCGCTTCCGGTCATGCAAACGCACGGCGGCGCGGGACGTTCCGCCGCAGTAAGGAACTTCGGCCCTTGCCCCCGCGTTGTCCGGGTACATCCCAATTCGCAAGGAGGCAAAAAATGGACTGGAATCGCATCGAAGGTAACTGGAAGCAGGTCAAGGGCAAGGTGAAAGAGCAGTGGGGCCGTCTCACGGACGACGATCTCGACGTGATCGAAGGCAACCGCGACCAGCTCGAAGGCAAGATCCAGGAACGCTACGGCATCGCCAAGGATCAGGTCCGCAAGGATGTCGACACCTGGTATTCGTCGCAGCGCTGGTAAGGCGCGCGCGGCAAAGGGCCCCGGTTTCCGGAGCCCTTTTGCTATGTTTGCATTTCATTCATCACGCCTTTTGAGACGGGATTCACCAGCATTGCGGCCGGCGTTCGGCCTTTAACGGGGGCGCAAAACAGCACCGCTAACGTCACCACATAATTTCCGGACCAGGACCGGCGTCAGCCCGGCCGATGATCCGGATCGGGGTGTCTTATGCCGGTGCGTCTTGCTGCGTGTCATGCCGCGGTCATCGCGGCGTTTATCGTCCTGTTTCCGGGTCACATCGGCGCGGGCGAATTCGACGGCGTGGTGTTTCCGAAAATCCGGCTGGCGGCTTTGGTCGAGGCGTCGGTGCGCGAGATTCCCGGGATCAAGTCCGCTCCCGACAATTCGCTGCTTGGCAAATGGCGCCGGGTGCGCGCGCGGATGAGCCAGGAGCAGCGGCTGGTGTCGCTGTGCCGCGCCGATCCAGCCGCCTGCCCCTCGGACGCCGCCACGCAATTCATGGCGATGGTCGATGCCGCGCGCTCGCGCGAAGGCCGCGCGCTGATCGGAACGGTCAACCGCGACATCAATCTGGCCATTCGTCCGGCCTCCGACCGGCAGCGGCACGACAGTCCGGATGTCTGGACCTCGCCGCTTGCCACTCTGGCGGCCGGGCAGGGCGATTGCGAGGATTATGCCATCGCCAAGCTCGCGGCATTGTGGGCGGCCGGTGTGCCCGAACATGATACGCGTCTCGTCATCGTTCACGATCCTCGCGCGCGCGAGGATCACGCGCTCGCCATGGTGCGGCTCGAGGGCCGCTGGCTCGCGCTCGACAATCGCCGTTTCACGCTGATCGATGCTGCGCATCTCACCTATCGGCCACTCTTTGTGCTGACGGGCGACAGGGTTCGCGCATTTGATGATCGGACGTCATGGTCTGATCTCGACGCAGCAGATGACATCGTGCTGTCCGCGGATCCCGAGTATGGGCCGTCGGGTGCCGGCGGCGCGCCGGTGCTGATGTAGGGACGAGCGCCCGCGTTCAGGTCGTGCCCTGTGCCGCCTCGACGCTGATCCTGACCTTGTGCTGCTCGAGTTCGCGCTCCAGCCGCGCGATATTCTGCAGCATCCGTTCGCTGGTCAGGCGCAGGAAGTAAAATCCGAATTCCGGATTCTGGAAATATAGCTCGCGCAGCGTATCGTAGTCGAGACGCAGCACCTCGCCGTCCTCGAGGCATTCGACGGTCTGCGTCCGCTTGTTGTCAGGCGCCAGGAATCCGAGTTCGCCCATCAGCTTGCCGGGCGGCAATTCCACGCCGAGTTCGGTGACCAGATAGCGGCCACTGACAGTGTAGAACATTTCCTGTGCTACGTCGCCTTTCCGGAACAGCACCGCGCCTTTCTTGTAATTCCTCTTGCGCATGAACGGCTTGATCCAGTCCATCGACAGGTCGCCTTGCGACGCTACGCGCGCACGCTTGATCAGCTGCTGCATCTGGATCAGACGCACGAAATTGATCGGCAGCAGTACGGCATAGAGGACGATTGTCGGCAGCTGCTTTGCGAGCACGCCGTAGGAGAGGAAGAAGCAATTGCTGACGATGGCCACGATTCGCAGCGGAACCATGGTGCGCAGGTAGAGCGACGCGACGTAGCAAAGGCCGCCGACCAGACCGAGGAAATTGGCGAGGTCCGCTCTCGACCATGCGAAAACGATCAGGTCGTTGAGGAGCTGATTGAGGTCGAAACCGAAAAGCGTCATCTCATTCCCCTGGTCAGCGAATCGAACGCGGCATAGGTCATCGACGGCCGTTTACTTTCATGTCTGCGTGACGACGGCAAGAAGCGCCGATATCTCCGGACTGCGCCTAAAGCTCGATCACCTGGCCTTCGATGGCGGCCATGGTGCCCGGCCGGACGGCGCGGGCTTCCGCGACCATGCGGTCCATGAAGGCGTCATCGTGCTCTGGCGCGTGATGGAACATGCAGAAGGTTTTCACCCCGGCCGTCTCCGCCAGCCGTAGCCCATCGCGCCACGCAGAATGGCCCCAGCCGGTTTTGGCGCCAATTTCCGCGTCGGTATAGGTGCAGTCATAGATCGCCAGATCGGCGCCCCGCGCGAGGGCGATGACGCTGGCATCGCTGTCCTTGCGGCTTTCGTTGTCGGTCAGATAGGCGAGCGAACGGCCGGCGAAATCCAGCCGGTAGCCGGTGGCGCCGCCGGGATGGTCCAGCCGCCCGGTGCGCAGTGTCACGCCGGGCGCCGGGGTGAGCGTGTCGCCGGCACGGAAGTCGCGATAGTCGATGGCGGCGTTGAACGCCTCCAGGCCGATCGGAAACAGCGGCTCGCGCATCATCTGGCTGATGGCGTCGCGGGTGGTGACCGGCGGTGTCAGATGGCCGGCCCAGATCCGGAAGCGGTGTTCCTTTTCGTAGAAGGGCGCAAAGAATGGCAGGCCGCCGATATGGTCGATATGGCAATGGCTGAGAAAAATGTCGGCGTCGAGCGGCCGGCCGCTCGACTGCAATTCGTCGCCGAGCTGGCGCAGGCCCGTGCCGCCGTCGAAAATGATCAGGCGGTCGCCGCAGCGCACTTCGACGCAGGGCGTATTGCCGCCGTAGCGCACGGTGTCCGGTCCGGGACAGGCGATCGAACCGCGCACGCCCCGGAATGTCACGCTCAGCCTATCGCTCATGCTCTGCTCTTCCGGCGTCCGAACGGGTCGAAGTAATGATGCTGCTATTTGGTCTCGAAGGCGTAGACGCCGTTCCAGTCGTCCGGCGGCGCCGTCTCTTGGAAGGACTGTATCCGCGCCAAGTATAGGTGACACACCTCGTCGAGACCAAAGCGATTTGGCGATTGCCGCACAAGATGGAGCAATTCGAGCGCCCCGTTCCAGTCGCGCCTGCGGTATTTTTTCAGCATTTGGGTGATCCGGTCGCGCATCAGGCGGAAATCGTCGCCGCGCGCCGCGTCGGGATCGCCCAGCAGGGCATAGATGTATTCCGGCTCGCTCTTGCCCTTCACCGTGATGAGGTCGATTTCCAGCGCGGCGAAGTCGGTCAAGGCCTTGGTCGCTGTCTTCGAGCCCACGATGATCGGCGTACCGTAGGATTTTGAGCGGCCTTCCAGCCGCGAGGCGAGATTCACCGCGTCGCCGAGCACCGAATAATCAAAGCGCAGATCGGAGCCCATATTGCCGACCACGCATTGGCCGGTATTGACACCGATGCCGATATTGAGCGGCAGGAAGGGAAGGCCTTCGTCCCTGGCTTCCCGTTCGCGCACGCCATTCAGCTCCTTCACGCGCCGCAGCATGTCGAGCGCCGCCTCGCAGGCGTGGCGTTCATGATCCTTGTCGTCCAGCGGTGCATTCCAGAACGCCATAATGGCGTCGCCGATATACTTGTCGATCGTGCCCTTGCGCTCGATGATGGCGTTGGTCATCGGTGTCAGGAATCGGTTCATCAACTGCGTCAGGCCCTGCGGGTCATTTTTGAAGCTCTCGGAGATCGTGGTGAAGCCGCGCACGTCGCTGAACATGATGGTCATGTCGCGAACCTCTCCGCCAAGCACCAGTTTTTTTGGCGATTGCGCGAGCTGCTCGACCAGAGCCGGCGAGAGGTATTGTCCGAACGCGGAACGGATGCGGCGGCGGTCCTTCTGCTCGCGGAAATAATTGATGAAGACCAGCGTGATGTAGATGACGAAGGTCGAGAGCAGCGGGAAAGTCAGATCGAAAAGCAGCCCCTGCTGAGTGTAGAAATAGGCCGCGCCGACGACCAGGACGAGCGCGACGCCGATCCCGAGCGACAACAAGGTCAGGGCGCCGAGCCACGGCGCCAGCACCACGATCAGCGTTCCGAAGACCAACGCCGTGATCAGTTCCACCCCGACCGCGTAATTTGGATAGGCCAGCACCGATTTGGTGAGCACGTTCTCGAGCACCTGCGCCTGCACTTCCACGCCCGGCATGGATTCGTCCACCGGGGTTGCCTTGATGTCGAGCAGCCCGACCGCCGAGGTGCCGATCAGCACCAGACGTCCGGCAAAGCGGTCGGCGGCGACCGCACCGTTGATCACATCCTTGGCGGAGACATAGCGTTCGCGGTCATGCGGCGAGAAATTGATCCAGAGCTGGCCGTTCTGGTCGGTCGGGATTTCGAGACCGGGCACCGCCACGCTGCGAATTCCGGCGGCGTCAGTCCGCACCAGAATGGCGCCGGAATTGGTCACCACCCGCAGCATTTCAATGGTGATGGCGGGCACGGTCAGACCGCCGGCCCTCATCACCAAAGGCACGCGCCGCACGATGCCGTCGCGCTCGGTGCGCACGGTCAGCACGCCGCGGCCGGCGGCGGCCTGTTCCAGCACCGGCAGATTGCGCAACAGGCCATCGAAAGTGATCAGATAAGGCGTAGGGTCGGCGCCCATTGAGGCAAAACCGGTGCGCGGTGCGTCTTTTGCGCCGCCGTCCTGCACCGGAAAGGGCACGCCTGACTGGCCGAGCACAACCTTGCCGCCGCTCATGGCCTTGGCGAGCACCTCGTCGTTGCTCGGAAGCTGTTCGAGCTTGCTGCGTGTCGCTTCATCGAGCTGGCTGAAGGATTTTGCCACCAAAGACGGCGACATCCGGTCGGGCTCGGCGAGAATGATGTCGAAGCCGATGGCGACCGCGCCGAGCTTCTGCAAACGGGTGACAAGATCGGCGAGGGTGGTGCGCGGCCAGGGCCATTGCCCGAGCGCACCGAGGCTGTCCTCGTCGATATCGACGATGACCACCGGCCTGGCGGTGACATCGCGCGGCTTCAGCGTCTGATAGAAATCGAAACTGCGCAGCTTCAGATTTTCGAGCGGGGCGGGGTCCCAGATCCGAAGGGCCAGGAACGCCGCCAGCAACGCAAAGCCCAGCGTGCGCCGCACGCCAAACCACCGGACGAGGCTGAAGGTCCGTTTGAGCTTGAGCTGCTCGAGGCGCTGTCTGAGTTTCTTTGCCACGATCGGGACTATGCCAGCCGCGCCGTTCGTTGTGACTATTTTTCGCGGAAGGCGCGGGTCAGCTGATCGTAGAACGGCTTGACCAGATAGGACATCACCGTGCGCTGGCCGGTCTGCACGAAGGCTTCTACCGGCATGCCGGGCACCAGCGTGACGTCGCCGAGCTTGGCCACCTCGGCCGGCGGCAGGCCGATGCGGACGGTGTAGTAGCTCAGGCCGGTGCGCTGGTCGGTCGAGATGTCGGCGGAGATGCGCGTCACCTTGCCGTCGATTTCCGGCGTGGTGCGCTGATTGAAGGTGGTAAAGCGCAGCAGGGCGGTCTGTCCGACCCTGAGCTGGTCGATATCCTGCGGATTGACCTTGGCTTCCACCGTCAGGTTGTCGGCCGCCGGCACGATCAGCATGATGGCGTCGCCGGCGGAAATGACGCCGCCGACGGTGTGGACATTGGACTGGAACACGGTGCCATCCTGCGGCGCCCGGATATCGATGCGCCGGAGCTGGTCCTCGGCGGTGACCTTGCGCTCCACGAATTCGCCGATCTTGCCGTCGACCTCACGCATTTCGCGCGCGACCTCGCTCGACAGATCCTGATCGATCTGGATGATCTGCAATTCCAGTTCGGAAATCTTGCCCTTGGCTTGGGCGGTGGCGGCGACATACTGGCCGCGTTCGCCTTCGAGGCGGGTGGCCTCGCGTTCGAGCTGGGTCAGGCGGTTGAGCTGCACCAGGTTCTTCTGGAACAGTTCGCGCACGCCGGTGAGCTCGCGCTCGATCAGGGCGACTTCCTTGACCTTGGCGTCACGCTGGGCGGCGAGTCCGGAGATTTCCTCGTCGAGCTGCGAGATACGCTGGCGCAATTGTGCCTTCTGGCCGGTGCGCGCGGTGTTGCGCAACTCGAACAGCTTGCGCTCGCTCTGCAACACCGCCGCGACCTCCGGTTCCTGCGCGCGGGCCAGCAGTTCGGCGGGGAATTTGACCGCGCCCGAACTGTCGCGCTCGGCCTCCAGCCGCGCCTTGCGCGCCATCAGCTCGGTCAGGCCCTTGGTGACGACCGCGAGATTGGCGCGCGTCACCGTCTCGTCCAGCCGCACCACGATATCGCCGATCTTGACCTTGTCGCCGTCGCGCACCCGCACCTCGCCGACGATGCCGCCGGTCGGGTGCTGCACCTTCTTCACGTTGGAATCGACCACGATCGAGCCGGGCGCGATCAGCGCGCCGGTGATGTCGGTGGTGGCGGCCCAGCCGCCGACGCCGCCGACCAGAAACACGACGACGGCAATGCCGGCGCGTATGTGATAGCGGATCGAGTCCTGCGCGTTGTGCGATCCTCGCCGGCTCATGCCAGGCCTCCGGTTTCCGGAACGACCTTCAGCGGCCGCGCCCCGACCGCCGGGCGCTGCAGCACCTTGGCGAGAATCTCGTCCTTCGGGCCGAAAGCCTGCACCCGGCCTTCGCGCATCATCAGCACCTGGTCGACGCCGGCAATGGCGCTCGGCCGGTGCGCGATCACCACGGCGACGCCGCCGCGCTCGCGTACGTCGAGGATCGCGCGGGCGAGCGCCTCGTCGCCTTCGGCGTCGAGATTGGAATTGGGCTCGTCGAGCACCACCAGGAACGGATCGCGATAGAGCGCGCGGGCGAGAGCGATGCGCTGCGCCTGGCCGGCGGAGAGCGCGGTGCCCTGTTCGCCCACCTGGCTCTCGTAACCCTCGGGCAGATTGACGATCAGGTCGTGCACGCCGGCGGCCTTGGCGGCGGCGACGATGGCGTCGGGATCGGCGTCGCGCTCGAAGCGCGCGATATTCTGCGCCACCGTCCCGGCGAGCAATTCCACATCCTGCGGCAGATAGCCGATATGGCGGCCGAGCGCGTCGGCGTTCCATTGCGCCAGGGCCGCGCCGTCGAGCCGCACATTCCCGCGCAATGCCGGCCAGACCCCGACCAGAAGCCGCGCCAGCGAGGATTTGCCCGAGGCGCTGGGGCCGATGATGCCGAGCGCCGATCCGGCCTGGAGCGTGAAGCTGACATCCTGCACGGACGCCTTCTGCTGGCCGGGCGGCACCGCGCTCACGGCTTCCACGCTCAGGCTGCGCTCCGGCGCCTGCAGCGGCATCACCTCGTCCTGCGCCGGCAGCGCCGCCAGCAATTTGGTCAGGCGCCGCCAGCTCAGGCGCGCGGCGATGAAGCCCTTCCAGTTGGCGATGGCGAGATCGACCGGCGCCAGCGCGCGCGCGCTCAGGATCGAGCCCGCGATGATCACGCCCGCCGTCGCCTGGCCGTTGATCACCAGCCAGGCGCCGACCGCCAGCACGGCGGATTGCAGCATCATGCGCAGCACCTTCGCCGCCGAGCCGAGCCCGCCGGAGACGTCGCTGGCCTTGCGCTGGCTCGCCATGTAGCGGCGGTTGGCCTCGCCCCAGCGCGCGGCGATGCGCCCGGTCATGCCCATGGCGGTGAGCGCCTCGGCATTGCGGATGGAAATTTCCGCCAGCCCGTTGCGCGACAATCCGTGATGCGCGGCCTCCTGCGTGGGCCGGCGGCTCCAGAATTCGGTCAGCACGGTGAGGCCGATGAGGATGAGCGCGCCGATCAGGGCGGTGAAGCCGATCCAGAAATGAAAGAGAAAGCAGATCGCGAGATAGACCGGGATCCAGGGCAGGTCGAACAGCGCGATCGGCCCGCCGCCGGAGAGGAACGAACGGATATTGTCGAGATCGCGCAGCGGCTGCAGCGCGTCGCTGCGCCCGCCGGCGCGCAGGGGCAGCTTCACCAGCGTCTCATAGACGCGGCCCGACAAGGCGGCGTCGAGGCTCGCGCCGATGCGCACCATGATGCGCCCGCGGATGAGGTCGAGAATGCCGAGCGCGATGAACAGCGTGGCGGCGAGGACGCAGAGCGCGACCAGCGTCGGCACCGAGCGGCTGGGCAGCACGCGGTCGTAGATTTCCATCATGAAGATGGCGCCGGTGAGCATCAGGATGTTGCTCATGCCGGAAAACGCCGCGACGCTGACGAAGGCGCTGCGGCAGGCCGCAAGCGCCTGCGTCAGTTCGGAGGGGGCTGCGCCCGAAGCTGTCCGTGGAAGACGCGACATCGTCCGTCTGGCTCGCAAAGGCCGGTTGTGCCGCCGGGTCCGGCGGTGCGCTCAAAGGTTAACGGCGGGCCGGATCATGCCACAAAAGCCCCGTTTTGTCGCGGGTTTGGCTGGGGAGAGGGTTAACGGCGGATACGAATGGGGCAGTTTGCGCCGCTATGTATTGGGGAAAAAGAAGGTGCTCTGCGCCGCCTGCTGAAGCGTCAGGGAGTCAACGCCCACAAACGTGATGGATTGGTCGCCGGTGATGTGGACTATTGTTCCCGTCACGTCGCCTTCGAGGTCTTCAAAGGTCAGATCCCCAAGGCTCAGTTCGCCAAAGCCGCTGAACGTGACCCAGTCCTGGTTGGGCGAAGCTGCTTCGGTGTTGAAATCGGTGATGGTGTCGTGGCCATCGCCCGGACTGAAGATGAATGCATCGAGATCGCCGCCGCCCGTCAGCGTATCGTTGCCGGTGCCGCCATTGATGATGTCCAGACCCGCGCCGCCATCCAAGGTGTCGTCGCCGCCCATTCCGGCAAGCATGTCGGACGAACCCGACCCGTTGAGCGTGTCGTTCTGACTTCCACCGAACAATATGTCCATGCCATCGCCGCCGTTCATGACGTAGGCGTAGGGTTCGAACAGCGCGAAATAGTCGCCCGCGCCGCCTCCATTGTCGTATGTGTCGATCGCGGCCTGCAGGTCTGTCGCGGAAATATTATAGCCGGTCGCATTGGCAACACGGATTTCGAAACCCCGGTCCGAAAACAATTCGATCTGGGTAATGGTGCCGCCGGTCAAGACCAGCTCACCGCTTTCCATTGAGGTGCCGAGATCTGGGCCGGAGACGCGATAGTAACGATCAGCGCCAGTTTCACTCTGCGGATCGCCCTGTGCGACCAGATAAATTCTTCCCGACTCGTCGACTGTCAAGACGTCGGCGTCGAGGAGATCGACGTAGACCGTGGGAGTGAACAGGCCGTTCTCCGACTCCACGTTGACTATGACCGTGCCGGATTCGTTGCCGCCTTCGCCCTCTTCGATCGTCAACGTAAAGCTCTCGGACGCGGTGGCGCCGGCGAGGTCGGTCGCGATCACGCGGATTTCAAACTCTCCCGTTTCTCCGGCCGGCGGGGTGCCGCTGAAGGTGCGGGTCTGCGGATCGAAGCTCAGCCATTCCGGTAGATCGGTCTCATACGCGCCGTCCACGACGAGCCTCGCCGAATAGGTCAGCGTGTCGCCGCTGTCGATGTCGGAAAAGGTCTTGCTAGTGAGCGTGTACGTGAAGTTTTCGCCGGTGGTCGCGTTCCGGTCCGTGAAGTAGTAAGGATCCGCGACTGGCGCGTCGTTGACCGCCGCAACCGTGATCGGAACCTCAACGAGCGGTCCCCATGCTCCTTCCTGATCGATGGCCACATAGTGGAAGGAGGTCGAGCCGTTCCAGTTGGCATTCGGCCTGAAATAGATCGTCGCGCTGTCGCCCTCGCCGGCGGGAACGTCGGCGCCGCCCGAGTCTCCAAGAGGTATCGTGCCCGCCGAGTCCGCGTAGAGCTGTCCGTTCGGGGGTACGGTCGTAAGCCGGAAACCGCTGAGCGGGTCTTCGACGTCTGAGCCCGACAACACGATCTCGATCATGGAGTCTTCCGAGCCGCTGCCGGTGGCTTCATTCGTCTCCGGCGGGTTGTTCGGACCGTCCGTCGCGTCGTTGCTGCCCTCGATGGTGAACGTGACGGTCTTGGTCGTCTGCGCGCCGTTCTCGTCGACGAATGTCAGATCGAAGTTGTCGGTGACGGTCTGCCCGGTGGCAAGGGCCTCCGTGTCGGGATCCTCGTTGTCGAGGGTGTAGATCAGTTCCCCGGTATCGACATTGTAGGTCACCGAGCCATAGACGCCGGTCCTGGTGAAGGTGCTGAACTCGACGACGTAGCCGAAGGCCGTCGAGCCATAAATCGTCTGGCTTGCAACGTCGTTCCAGGTGCCGATCTCGTAGATGTGCGCGAAATGCTCCCCGTCGCCGCCATTGGTCGGTTCGACGGAAGACTCGCCGACATTCCAGTTGGTGTAGGCGCTAGGCAGGGGGCCGTCCTCGGCGGTCCAGAAAGCCAGCCCGGCCTCCGGGCCGTCGATCCAGACCCATGTCCCTTCGTGACCGTCGTCGGTCGCGCCGATCCAGACGGAATTGTAGAAGGACAGCCACTGGACAAAGCCGTTCTCGCCGGCGCTCGTGATGTTGACGAGATACCCGCCCATCTCGAGCGCGGCCTGCCGTGCGGCGGCCCACGATACCGGGGTAGGATCGAACGTGTAATAGTGGCCGTTGAATGCCACCGCGCCCTGCGGCGCCGACCAGCTGGTGGCGTTGAACGTGACCTTGTCGCCGTTCGCGTCGCTGACGTTGAGGATCGTGGATGAGACGTCCCCCCCGGGTTCGTTTTCTCCGGCCTCGACCAGATTGATCGGCGGCGTAAACGTAACTTCGGGCGGCGCATTGAAGATGAAATCGTTGTCGGTCAGGTCGTCGAGATTGACATTCTTCAGCGTTAGCGTGTTGCCGTTATCGAAATCGATGATCGTGTCCCCGCTCTCTTCATCGTAATAAGCGAGCGGGCCGATGTCCCGCATGCTCTGAATGTGATTGAACGCAGTCAGATCGATGCGGTCGTCGCTTGCGATCGAGAAATCGGTGACGGTGTCGTTGCCGCCGTTGTAGATGAAGACATCGGCGCCCAGGCCGCCGGTCATCGTGTCGTCACCGCCGCCGCCGTCGATCACGTCCCGGTAAAAGCCGCCGGTCAGGACATCGTTGCCTTCGTTGCCGAGCACGTTGTAGCTGGCGTTGCCGAAAATGGCGTCGAGCGCCGAGGTGTCATCGTATTCCGAGGCCACATAGGCGGCGAGGGCGGCATCCAGTTGCAGCACCGGAATGTCAAAATCCTCCAGCGTCAGCAGCAAATCGCCGAGGATATAGTCACTAAAATTATAGACGCTGATGCCGGTGATGCGGGCATCCGAGAGATCGAACTCCTCTCCGTCCCAGCCGACATTCTCGACCGTCCAAACAAACCACTTGCCATTGGACTCGCCGGTGATCGTGCCGGCCTCGATGTCGATGTCTAGTTCGTCCAGATTGGCGAGATCGTCATAGGCGGTTGAGAGATTGTAGCCGTCCTCGGTGTGCACGACGACGTTGATGTCCTCGATCACATTCACCGCAACGTCCTGGTCCACGTAGATCGTGAACAGCGTCGTCTCGCCGCTGACATAGACCCAGGTGTCGAAGGTGACGGTCGCGGTGAGCGTGTCGCCGAAGACCGGCGGTTCGAAGGTCTGCAACAGCACCCAGCGTCCGTCCGGATGCTCCGGGCTGGCGTCGATCAGGTTGATCTTGTCGTTGGCGCCGCCGATGACGCGGATATAATTCTCCGCGGTCATCTCGTTGGTGCCGTGGAAATCGAAATCGACCTCGTTGGCGAAGGCTGCGCCGGCGCCGTCGTTCAGGTCGAGGATCTCGAAATTCGTCGCCTCCGGGCCGTCCTGCTGATAATCCCGGAAGCCGAGATTTTCTGCCAGCCGCAGTGTATCGACGCCCGCGCCGCCGTCGAGCTGCCAGTCGAAGCGGTCATGCAGCACGAACACGTCGTTGCCGGAGCCGCCGACGACCTTTTCCATGTCGACGAACACGTCGGCGCCTGTTTCACCCGGATTGAAGGCGGTGCTGACCAGCTTGTTGTCGCGAATCTCGAGATTGAGGTGGAACGTGATGCTCTGGTTTGCGCTCGGGAAGGCGATGGTATCGAAGCCGTCGCCGCCATCGTAGAAATCGTCGCCACCGCCGTGACCGGCGATGATGATGTCGTCGCCTGCGCCCGCGAAAATGAAATCGTTGCCCGCCGTGCCGGTCAGGATGTCGTTGCCGGCCGATCCAAGGATCGTGGTCCCGAGCGGGAGCGGGAAGTTCTGCGGAAGCAGTTCCGGCAGGTTGGCGTTGTTGGGTCCGGGCATGTCGCCGCCGTTGCCGGTATTCACCGGCGTCACCGTCACGATGATCGAATCGGGTGAATTGCTGTTGTTGGGATTGACCGGATTGTTCGGCTGATTGACGGTGAATTGCGTGCCGGTGCCGTTGGTGTTTTGCGGATTGGGATTGTCGGTCCGCTGCTCGGGCACGAACGGATTGGTCTGTCCGTTGTTGAACAGATTGAAGATGGTCTGGAAGTAATTGAGTTCCTGCTGCACCTCGCCGGGCGATTTCTGCACCTGCTGCGCGATCACCTGCAGCGGGCCGGCCGGCGAGACCACCCAGCCGATGGTGGAATTGTTGACGGTGCCGAGCAGGGCGCCCGAGCTTTTGTCGTAGAGATTGAACGAGCCGGTTGTGCCGTTCGGCTCTACCAGCACCGAGAATTTGGTCTGTCCGTTATTGGCGGAAATCTCCACCAGCACCGCGGTGCCGCGGATGCCCATGGTGGCGACCGGCGTTTCCACGCGCATGTCGCCGGTCTTGGCAACCTGGCCGGCCACGAAACCGATGGTGCCCTGCACCAGGCTGATGAGCGCCGAATTGTTGCTGCCGCCGGACTGATAGACGAAATCGTTCAGCACCATGCGCGCGCTGGCGGACAGGCTGAAGGTCGAGCCGTCGGCAAACAGCACGGCGATCTGCCCGTCGCTGCCGGTCTGCACCACGTCGCCCTTGCGCACCACGTCGCCCTGGTTGGCGGTGATGGCGACGCCGTTGCGGACGATTGTTGCATTGCCGGCGACCTGTTCGACGCGGCCGATGGCGGGCTGGTCCGAAGTCTGTGCACCGGCCTGGGCGTATTGGCCGGGGGCGCGCGGACCGGCCAGGGCCTCGACGATATCGCCGGTCAGTGCGGCGCCTTCCGGCGAGAGCAGGGTCGGGTTCTTCTCGCCCTTGAAGTAGTTGGGAACGAGGAGGGACTGGCCGTCCTGGCCGACGATTTTCAGATCGGGGCCGGAGCGCTGGAAATCGCCGTTGAACAGCAGATGGGCGTCGGGGACCGTGATCAGGTCCGCGCCGAGGCCGTCGCCGGCCACCGCGATTTTTTGCGGATTTTCAAACGCAAACGCCGCTTCGTCGGACGCAATCCGAGACCCGTGCAGCATTCAGAGCCCCCCTAAGGGCTTGGTGAAATTATCAATTGGCACAAAAAACACCGTCCCCGGCCCCGCACCGGCAACAGAAACACAATATTTACATGGTTTTATGTGGTCAATGGAGCGTTAATTTGTGGCAGATTTAAGCTCCGGCGTGGTGAACGGGCAAAACCGCGGCTTACCGGGCCGCCGGCCCGGCCTATCCCCAAATTTTGTGCCTGCGCGGTCGCCCGGGGGCGTCAACCAAGGCCCGGAGATTGCATTGCGCTTGCCCCCGGCCGGACGACATGATGCCGGTGAGCCGGGGTTGAACTGAGAGTAAGGCGTACGGACATGAAGGCGATTATCGTTGGCGGCGGCGTCGGTGGCCTGACCACCGCCCTGATGCTTCACGCGCGGGGCATCGATTGCGAGATTTTTGAGCAGGCGGACGCGGTCCGGGAACTCGGCGTCGGCATCAACACCCTGCCGCATGCGATCAAGGAGCTTGCCGGGCTCGGGCTGCTCGACCGGCTCGATCAGGTCGCTATTCGCACGTACGAGCTGATTTATACGAACGTTACGGGCCAGGAAATCTGGCGCGAACCGCGCGGAATCGACGCCGGCTTCGACGTTCCGCAATTCTCCATCCACCGCGGCCGCCTCCAGGGCGTGATCTACGCGGCGGCTCGCGCGCGGCTCGGCGAATCGCGAATCCATACCGGTCACCGCCTCGGCGGCTTCACCCAGGATGAGGGCGGCGTCACCGCCTGGTTCTTCGACCGCAACGGCAGCCATCGCAAGACGGCGCGCGGCGACATCCTGATCGGCGCCGACGGCATTCATTCATTCGTGCGCGTGAAGCTGTTTCCCAATGAGGAGCCGGCGCGCTGGACTGGTACCACCTTGTGGCGAGGAGCGCTCGACTGGCCGCAATTTCTCACGGGCCGTTCGATGATCATTGCCGGCGGCATGGCGGCGAAACTGGTGCTTTATCCGATCGCCGAAGGTTCACGCGAGGATCGCCGCCTCACCAACTGGGCGGTGATGGTGAAGGTCGCGCCGGGCGGCGGCGCGCCGAAGAAGGAGGACTGGTCGCGGCCGGGACGGTTCGAGGATCTTATGCCGCATGTGCAGCGTTTCAGCATCCCGTCCATCGACGCCAAGGCGCTGATCGAGGCGACGCCGGAATTCTGGGAATACCCACTTTGCGACCGTGATCCACTTCCCCGATGGTCGCATGGCCGCGTGACGCTGCTCGGCGATGCCGCACATCCGATGTACCCGGTCGGCTCCAACGGCGCCTCGCAGGCCATCCTCGATGCGCGCTGCCTCGCCGACCGTTTGCGTGACGCCGAGCACCCCTATCAAGCGCTGTGGCAATACGAGCAAGAGCGCCTGCCGATGACAACGCAGATCGTGATGATGAATCGCCGCGGTGGTCCGGAAGGCGTGATCGATGCGGTCGAGCAGCGCGCGCCGCAGGGCTTCACCAATATCGACGATGTGCTGTCGTATGAGGAGCGCAAAGCGATCGTGCGAGGCTATGCCTCGACCGCAGGCTTTGCCCGCGAGCAGGTGAACAAAGCAGCCTAGCTCAAAAAAAATGCCCCGCGCAAGCGGGGCATTCAATCCTCATGGGAATTCGGGCGAAGACTGGATCTCCGCTTTCGCGGGCGATGATATCACCAGAGTCTCACTCCGCCGGCGGCGGCAGGAAGACGATCTCGTGCTTGGCCGCGAGCGCGACCACGTCCGACGGGTTCTGCTCTTTCATCGAGTGGATCGCCCAGAACAGGTCATAGAGCCGGCGCGTCGGCGTCACCCAGAAGAAGCATTTCACCGCCTGATCGGACTTGTTGAACAGGCCGTGCGGAATCTGGCGCGGCAGCTTGATGAGATCGCCGGCGGTCGCGACAAAAGCGCGGCCGTCGATTTCAGCATCGAGCCGGCCTTCCAGCATGTAGATGAATTCATCTTGGGTCGGATGGATGTGCGGCGGTACGAACGTGCCGGGCGGAAAGGTGGCATGCCAGGCGAAAGACTCGTCGCTGAGCTGTTTGGGCACGTAAGTCTGCCCGAGAATGTTCCAGCTGATTCCGTCGATGCCGGTACCGGCCTTGGTCACGCCTGCTGTCAGCGGTGGCATAAAACGCATACTCCCGTCGCTTGTCGTTGTCGTGACGGCATTCAACCACGAATAATACGCGCCAGAAACGATTCCGTGGGGCACCACTAGCTCCTTTTGGCGCCAGCGTAAACGCACAACCGGCAGGCGGATATCGCCCGTAAATGGGGCTTTCCAAAGCCGATATTTTAAACTTAAACTATCGGCTGGCGTCCCTTTGACCCATTCCCCCGGCCCGCTTCACAAGGTAGGCCGGTGACCTCATCGTTGCCCTATGACCTGTAACCGGAGGTGCGTAATGAACAGGATGATTTCAACGCTCGCCATTGGCGCGGCGTTAACCTTCAGCATCGGCGCCGTCCATGCGCAGGAGAAGCTGAAAATTGGCGTTGTCACCACATTGTCGGGCCCGCCAGCCGTGCTGGGCCAGCAATTGCGTAACGGCTTCCAACTCGCCGTCAAGGAACTGGGCGGCAAGCTCGGCGGACGCGAGGTCGAGATTATCGTGCAGGACGACGAACTGAAGCCCGATGTCGCCGTGAACAAGGTGAAGGCACTGATCGATCGCGACAAGGTCGATTTCGTTGTCGGCCCGATCTTCTCGAACATTCTTCAGGCGATCATGAAGCCGGTCACCGACAGCGGCGCGATCCTGATCAGCCCGAATGCCGGCACCTCGAATTTCGCCGGCAAGGAATGCAACCCGAATTTCTTCGTGACGTCTTATCAGAACGACCAGAACCACGAAGTCGCCGGCAAATACGCGCAGGATTCCGGCGTCAAGAAAATCTATCTGATGGCGCCGAACTACCAGGCTGGCAAGGACGCGCTGGCCGGCGTGAAACGTCACTTCAAGGGCGAAATTCTCGACGAGGTATATGTTCCGCTCAATCAGCTTGATTATTCGGCCGAGTTGTCGCGCATCGCTGCGGCCAAGCCCGACGCGATCTTCGTTTTTCTGCCGGGCGGCATGGGCGTAAATTTCGTCAAGCAGTTCCGTCAGGCCGGTCTCGCCGACAAGATCAAGTTCCTGTCCGCCTTCACGGTCGACGAATCGACCCTGCCGGCGCAACAGGACGCGGCGCTCGGCTTCTTCGGCGGCGCGAACTGGGCGCCCAATCTCGACACGCCGCAGAACAAGAAATTCGTGGCGGCCTACGAGAAGGAGTTCAACGCGGTGCCGGCGACCTATGCCTTCCAGGCCTATGACGCCGCGTTTTTGATCGACTCGGCGCTGAAAGCCACCAAGGGCAATACGGCGGACAAGGCCGCGTTGCGCGCGGCCGTGAAGAAGGCCGACTTCCAGTCCTTGCGCGGTGCCTTCAAGTTCAACAGCAACAACTACCCGATCCAGGATTTCTATCTGGTGAAGGTGGCGAAGCGCGGCGACGGCAAGTTCCAGACCGAAATCGTGCAGAAGGTGTTCACCGGCGTGCCGGATGCCTACGCCAAAGACTGCGCGATGAAGTGAGTCTCGATCCGACCCTCAACCAATCTGCATGCCCCGCGACAGCGGGGCATGCTTTATTCGCCGCATGAGTACCGCTTTATTCATCGTCCAGACCCTGAACGGGCTTCAGCTCGGTGTGCTGCTGTTCCTGATCGCGGCCGGCCTCACGCTGGTGTTCGGCGTGATGGACTTCATCAATCTCGCGCACGGCGTCCAGTACATGCTGGGCGCCTATCTTGCGGTGATGTTCTACGCGCTGACCGGGAATTTCTTCTTTGCTCTCGTTCTTGCGCTGGGTGTCGCGCTGCTGTTCGGGTTGCTGCTGGAGTTCGCGGTATTCCGGCATCTTTATGAACGCAATCATCTCGATCATGTGATTGCGACCTTCGGCATCATTCTATTCCTGAACCAAGCAGTGAAGTTCGTCTGGGGTGCGGCGCCGCTGACTCTGCCGATGCCGGAGGCGCTGTCCGGTTCGGTCGCGCTGATGCCGGGACTGCTTTATCCGGTCTGGCGGTTGGTGATAATTGGTTCCGGTCTGGCGGTCGCTTTGTTGCTATATATCCTTGTCACCCGCACCCGCATCGGCATGCTCGTGCGCGCTGGCGCGACCAACGCCAACATGGTGTCCGCGCTGGGCGTCAATATCCGCCGTCTGTTCATGATCGTGTTCGGCTTCGGCACCATGCTGGCGGGTTTCGCCGGGGTCATGATCGCGCCCATTCTCTCGGTCGAGCCCGGCATGGGCGACACCATCCTCATTCTCGCCTTCGTCGTGATCGTGATCGGCGGCATCGGCTCGATCCGCGGCGCTTTTGTCGCCGCGCTATTGATTGGGCTGGTCGATACGCTCGGGCGTTCCTTCGCGGTCGATATCTTGCGGCTGTTCATGGCGCCGTCGCCGGCGCGCACGGTCGGGCCGGCCATCGCGTCGATGCTGATCTATCTCTTGATGGCGCTGGTGTTGTATTTCCGGCCGGCCGGCTTGTTCCCGGCGAAGGGGCGCTGACCATGGCGCAGGCCGATCTGTCGCAAGGCAACGTGGCGACCGAGGCGATGCGCCCGCGCAAGCCGGTCGGCGGCGTGATCCTGCCGCTGCTCATTTTCGGCACTTTCGCCGCCGCGCCGCTATTAGGCGCGTTTGTCGCGGAATCCTATCTGCTGAGCATCGTCTCGCGTGTGATGATCTTTGCCATCGCCGCGCTCGCGCTCGATCTTCTGGTCGGTTACGGCGCGCTGGCGTCATTCGGTCATGCCGCCTTTATCGGAATCGGCGCCTATGCCGTTGGCATCCTGGCTTCGCATGGCTTCGGCGACGTGCTGATTTCGCTGCCGGCCGCGCTGGTCGCGTCCGCCCTGTTCGCGTGGCTGACCGGCATCGTCTGCCTGCGCACCAAGGGCGTGTACTTCATCATGATCACCCTGGCCTTCGGCCAGATGGCGTATTTCACTGCAAGTTCGCTGGCTCCCTATGGCGGCGACGACGGGCTGACTGTCCATGCCCGCAACACCATTGCCGGGCTGAACCTGCTTGCGAACGAGCGCGTCTTCTATTATTTCGCGCTGCTGTGTCTGCTGGCGACATATCTCGTCTGCCGCTCGATCGTGGCGTCGCGCTTCGGCCGCGTGTTTCGCGGCGCGCAGGAAAATGCCATGCGCGTGGCGACGCTCGGCTTCGAAGTCTATCGCTTCCAGCTCGTGGGTTATGTGATCGCGGGAATGATGGGCGGGCTGTCCGGATTTCTTCTAGCCAATGCGACCAACTTCGTCAGCCCGGCCTACATGTCGTGGCAGCGTTCGGGCGAACTCCTGATCATGATCATTCTTGGCGGCACCGGCACATTGCACGGAGCCATCGTCGGCACTGCGGCCTTTCTGCTAATCGAGGAATGGCTGTCGGGATTTACCGAGCACTGGAAAATGATCTTCGGACCGTTGCTGGTGCTGGCGGTGCTGTTCGTGCCGGGCGGGTTGCTCGGCATCGGCTCCGCGCTGCTGCGGAGGCTGCGCCGTGGCTGAGCCGGTCTTGCAGCTCGACAATGTGCGCAAGAATTTCGGCGGCTTGCGAGTCACCGATGGCGTGACGCTGGAAATTTTTCCCGGCGAGATGCATGCGCTGATCGGCCCCAATGGCGCCGGCAAGACCACGCTGATCAACCAGATTTCCGGCCTGCTGACGCCGGACGACGGCCGCATCTACTTCGCCGGCCGCGAGGTGACTGGCGCACCGCCGCATCTGCGCGCGCATCTGGGGCTCGCGCGCTCGTTCCAGATCACCTCGGTGCTGCCAGGATTCACGGCGCTGGAGAATGTCTCCCTTGCGGTGCAGGCGCGGTCCGGCTCGAGCTATCGCTTTTTCAGCAATGCCTCCTCTGAACTGGAACTGACCGAGCCGGCGATGGCAGCCCTGTTCGAGGTGGGGTTGGCCAATCGTGCCCATATCACCGCGGCGCATCTGTCACATGGCGAGAAGCGTGCGCTCGAACTCGCGATCGCGCTGGCGATGGAGCCGAAACTGCTGCTGCTCGACGAGCCGATGGCGGGAACCGGGCCGGAAGAAACCGACAAGCTGGTGGAAGTCTTGCGGCGGCTGAAGGGGCGTTTCCCGATGCTGCTGGTGGAGCACGACATGGGTGCGGTGTTCGCCCTCGCCGACCGTATTTCGGTGCTGATCTATGGTCGCATTCTGGCCAGCGGCGCACCCGACGAGGTGCGCAACGATCCGCAGGTCATCACCGCCTATCTCGGCGAAGAGATGGAGTGATGCCCATGCTCATGGTGGAGAAACTGCAGGCCGCTTACGGACCGGCACAGGTCCTGTTCGATATGACCTTCGAGATCGGCGCGGGCGAAGTGGTAACGTTGCTGGGCCGCAATGGCATGGGCAAGACCACCACCATCAATACCATCATGGGCCTCATTCCTGCGCGCGGCGGCAAAGTGACCTTTGATGGCGATATGCTGACCGGCCAGCCGCCTTATCGCATCGCCCAGCATGGGCTGGGACTCGTGCCTGAAGGCCGTCAGGTGTTCCCGACGCTGACGGTGGAGGAAAACCTGATTGCGACCGCGGCAGCGCGCTTCGGTGCGCCGGTCTGGACGCTGGAGCGGGTCTATCAATTCTTTCCGCGGCTGGCGGAGCGGCGCGCCAATATGGGCAATCAGTTGTCCGGCGGCGAGCAGCAGATGCTGGCGATCGGCCGCGCGCTGATGACCAATCCGCGTCTGCTCATTCTCGACGAAGCGACCGAAGGTCTGGCGCCCTTGGTGCGTGCGGAAATCTGGGAATGCCTGGCGCGACTGAAGAAGGACGGACAATCGATCCTTCTGGTCGACAAGCATCTCAATGCCATGCTCAAGCTCGCCGAGCGGCATGTCATCGTCGAGAAAGGCTGCGTGGTATGGACCGGCACGTCGGCGGAACTGGCGGCGGATGGCGCGTTGAAGCAGCGGTACTTGCAGGTGTAGTTCCTTTGTCATGCGCGGGCGTAATCGTCGAAGACAGCGTCGTTGACGCGTTTTGACCTGCGCATCCATCAAGCGAAAAAGATGGATTGCCGGGTCAAGCCCGGCAATGACGTTTCGACATCACTCCGCCGCCTGCTTCCAGGTATCGGCGTGGGTTTTGGGCTTCGACTTGATCTTGAGTTCCATCAGGTCGGCGCGGTCACGCACCGAATTGCGGAACAACTGGTCCTTGCCGGACAGATATTGCGGCGGGCAGGCGACATCGGTCGCGCCGTACCAGGCGGCCGCCTTCATGGTGAAGAAGGGATCCATCAGATGCGGGCGGGCGAGCGCGACCAGATCGGCGCGTCCGGCCGCGACGATGGTGTTGACCTGATCGGCAGTGGTGATGGCGCCGACCGCCATCGTGGCGACGCCGGCTTCGTTGCGGATCTGGTCGGAGAACGGCGTCTGGTACATGCGGCCGTAGACCGGGTCCGAGGCCGGATCGGTCTGGCCGGTTGAGACATCGATCAGATCGCAGCCAAGCTCCACGAACATGCGCGAAATCCAGACGGCGTCGTCGCCGGTGACGCCGCCGTCGATCCAGTCGGTGGCCGAGATGCGCACCGACATCGGCCTGTCGTCTGGCCAGGCGTTGCGCATGGCACGGAACACTTCGAGAGGGAACCTCATGCGGTTCTCAAGCGAGCCGCCATACTCATCCGTGCGCTTGTTGGTGATGGGCGAAATGAAACTCGCCAGCAGATAGCCGTGCGCGGCGTGCATCTCGATCATGTCGAAGCCGGCGTGATCCGCGCGCTTCACAGCGGCCGAAAAATCGGCAACCACCTTGTCCATGTCGGCGCGCGTCATTGCGCGCGGCACCTGGCTGTTGGGATAATAGGGCAGGGGCGAGGCCGACATGATCGGCCAGTTGCCGCTCGGCAGCGGCTGCGCATCGCCCTCCCATGACAGTCTGGTCGACGCCTTGCGGCCGGCATGGCCAAGCTGCAGGCAGATTTTTGTCGCCGAATTGGCATGCACGAAATCGACGATGCGCTTCCAGGCTGCCTCCTGTGCGTCGTTCCACAGACCGGTGCAACCAGGCGAGATGCGTGCCTCCGCCGACACATCGGTCATTTCCGTGTACACGAGTCCTGCACCGCCGATGGCGCGGCTGCCGAGATGCACCATGTGCCAATCATTCGGCAGGCCGTCCGTGGCGGAATACTGGCACATCGGCGAGACGACGACACGGTTCGCCAGCGTCATGCCGCGCAACTGGAACGGTTGAAACATCGGCACCGAGGGTTTGTTCACATCGGCCTCGAAGCCGAGATTGCGTACGTCCTGTGCCACCGCCTTGTCGACGTCGGCGACGAATTCGGGCGCGCGCAGTGCGAGATTGTCGTAGGTGATCGCCTTCGAGCGCGTCATCAGGCCGAAAGTGAAGCGCGTCGGGTCCATGCCCCAGAAGCGCTTTACATGCTCGAACCAGACCAGCGATACCTCGGCTGCGTGCTGTGTTTTTTCCACCTCGACGCGACGGCTGACTTCGTAGTCGGCGAGCGCGGCCTTCACATTCTGCCCGCCGGTCCTGCGGAAGGATTCGTAGAGCCCGATGGCGTCTTCCATCGCCAGTTTTGTCCCCGACCCGATTGAGAAATGCGCGGTTGCCTTGGCGTCGCCGATGATAACGGCATTGTCGTAGACCCAGCGTTCGCAATGGATGGCCGGGAAATTGCGCCACATCGAGCGGTTGATGATGAGCTTGTGTCCCTGCAATTCCTCGGCGAACAATTCTTCCATCAGTCTGGCGCTGTCTGGCTCGTCCAGCGGATCGAGGCCGAGCTTCGCAAAAGTCTCCGGATCGGTTTCGAAGATCCAGGTCGAGCGGCCCGGCTCGTACTGGTAGCAATGCACGATAATGATGCCGTACTTGGTCTCGCGGAAGAAGAACGTGAAGGCATCGAACGGACGGGTGGAGCCCATCCACGTGAACTTGTTCGGCCGCAGGTCGACGCGTGGCTTGAAATGATCGATGAACGTCTCGCGCACACGCGAATTGATGCCGTCGGAGGCGACCACGAGATCGGCCTCCTGCATCGTCTTTTTGATGTCGACGATGTCGGTCTGGAATTTCAGTTCGATACCCAGCGCGCGGGCGCGGTCATGCAAGAGATTCAGCAGCGTGGTGCGGGCGCAGCCGCAGAAACCGTTACCGCCGATGCGGTAGACATGGTTGCGGAAGCGGACCTCGATATCGTCCCAATAAGCGAAATGCTCGGTGATCGCCTGATAGCTTTCGGCGTCGTATCTCTCGAAGGTTTCCAGCGTCTGGTCGGAAAAGACCACCCCGAAGCCAAAGGTATCGTCCGGCCGGTTGCGCTCGAAGATGGTGATCTCGGTGGCCGGCCAGGCCTTTTTCATCAGAATCGAGAAATAAAGACCGGCGGGTCCGCCGCCGATGACATGCACCTTCATGGAAGGGCCTCCGCAGGTGCACCCTCAAACCGGGGTGCGCGATATAAGAAATATTTTAAGCTTAAAATAGTTTTTCGCAACCGCTACCGATGCTTGAGGTACAGAAATTTTAAGCTTAAACTAATTCGATACGGTTGATGCAGGTCATCGCGGGGCCAGAGGTTTGATGGACGACACCGCCAGCATCCCGCTCGACGCGGAAACCAAGGTAACGGAACGGCCGGCCGATCACGAGGCCGAGTTGCGCTTGTGGTTGCGGCTCCTGACGTGCACGACCCTGATCGAGGGCGAGGTCCGCAGCCGCCTGCGCGACACCTTCGATGTCACGCTGCCGCGGTTCGACCTGATGGCGCAGCTCGACAAGACTCCCGGCGGCATGACGCTCGGTGAGTTGTCCCAGCGCATGATGGTGTCAGCGGGAAATGTCACCGGCCTGACCGAGCGGCTGGAATCCCAAGGCATGCTGGAGCGCCGCGCCTCCCCCAGCGACCGTCGCGCGCAGATCGTCAGCCTGACGGCGGATGGCCGCCGCGCCTTTCGCGCCATGGCGCGAACGCATGAAGACTGGATCGCCGAGATTTTCTCCGGCTTGTCGTCCGACGATATGGACACGCTGATGCGCCTGCTTGCCAAGACCAAGGCCTCCGCGCGCAGGGCCAAAGACGCAGGAGCGCAGTGATGGTTGCCGCCAATCCCGTCACTTTGCCGCTGTCCACCTACAAGGCACAGCATGTGCGTCTCGACGTGGCCGGCAAGGTCGCGACGCTGACGCTGAACCGACCGGACAAGAAGAATCCACTTACCTTCGACAGTTACGAGGAGATCGCCGACATTTTCCGCGCGGCAGCGAAAGATGACGAGGTGAAGGCCTTTGTCATCACCGGCGAGGGCGGCAATTTCTGCTCGGGCGGCGACGTGTTCGAGATCATCGGCCCGCTGATCGAGATGGACACGGTCGGTCTTCTGAAATTCACGCGCAAGACCGGGGAGGCGGTGAAGGCGATGCGCGCCGCGCCGCAACCGATCGTGGCAGCCATCGACGGCGTCTGTGCCGGCGCCGGCGCGATCCTCGCCATGACCTCGGACCTGCGCGTCGGCACGCCGAAAGCGAAAGTCGCCTTCCTGTTCAATCGCGTGGGTCTTGCCGGCTGCGACATGGGCGCCTGTGCGATCCTGCCGCGCATTATCGGCCAGGGCCGCGCGTCCGAGCTTCTTTATACCGGCCGCGTGATGGGCGGCGAGGAGGCGGAGCGCTGGGGGTTCTTCAACAAACTCTCGACGCCGGAAGCTGTGCTCGCCGACGCGACTGCGCTCGCCAAGGAACTCGCCGACGGTCCGACCTTCGCCAACGCCATGACCAAGCGCATGCTGGAGATGGAATGGGCGATGTCGGTCGAGCAGGCGATCGAGGCGGAAGCGGTGGCGCAGGCACTCTGCATGGAGACCGAGGATTTCGCACGCGCCTTCCATGCCTTTGCGAACAGGCAGAAGCCGGTCTTCGAGGGCAACTGAGATGGCGCTTGGCGACACGCTCAACTGGCCGTTCTTCAGCGAAGCGCATCGCGCGTTCGCGAAGGAACTGTCCGCCTGGGCCGCCGCCCATCTGCACACGCTGCCGCATGACGATGTTGACACAGCCTGTCGCGCGCGCGTGAAGGCCTTAGGCGAAGCCGGCTTCCTCAAGGCCGCGGTGCCTGAGGAATTTGGCGGGATGCATCCGCAACTCGATGTGCGCACGCTGTGCCTCGCCCGGGAAATTCTGGGCTTCCACGATGGGCTCGCCGATTTCTCCTTTGCCATGCAGGGACTGGGTACCGGCTCGATCACCTTGTTCGGATCGCCCGAACTGAAATCACGCTATCTGCCGGCGGTGGCCGCGGGCAAAAGTATTGCGGCTTTCGCAATCTCCGAACTGGAAGCAGGCTCGGATGTCGCAGCGCTGAAGATGACCGCGACGCCTGACGGCAACACGCATGTCCGACTGAACGGCAACAAGACCTGGATTTCCAATGGCGGAATCGCCGACCATTACGTCGTGTTCGCCCGCACCGGCGAAGCGCCGGGCGCGCGTGGGCTCTCTGCATTCATGGTCGATGCGGACGCGCCGGGATTGTCTGTCAAGGAGCGCATCGAAGTGATCGCTCCGCATCCGCTTGCGACGCTGCAATTCAACGATGTGAAGGTGCCGGTCAGCAATCGTCTGGGGGCGCCGGGCGAAGGCTTCAAGGTCGCGATGGCGACTCTGGACATATTCCGCTCCACCGTCGGCGCCGCTGCGCTCGGCTTCGCACGCCGCGCGCTGCACGAGATGCTCGACCGCGCCGCCAACCGCCACCTGTTCGGTGCGCCGCTGGGCGACCTGCAACTCACGCAAGCTGCCATCGCCGACAGCGCCACCGATGTCGATAGTTCGGCGTTGCTGGTCTATCGCGCCGCGTGGACCAAGGACAACGGCGCCCCCCGCGTCACCTCGGAAGCCGCGATGGCGAAGATGCATGCGACCGAATCCGCGCAGCGCGTGATCGACCGTGCGGTGCAGCTCTTCGGCGGTCTCGGCGTCACCAAGGGCGTGAAGGTCGAGGAACTGTACCGCGAGATCCGTGCGCTGCGCATCTACGAAGGCGCGACCGAAGTGCAGAAGATCGTGATCGCACGGGAAGCTTTGAAAAGCCGACCTGCCAAGCCGGCGCTGGCGGCGGAATGATTCGAGGGTGAGGAAAGAAGAAACAGGGTCGACAGGAGCATGGCCATGATCCCCTCAGGACACAAAGACACGTTCGCGCGTGACAACCTGCCGCCGCAAAGCGAGTGGCCGGAATTCCTGTTCACGCTGCCGGAGCTGCAATATCCCGACCGGCTGAATTGCGTGACCGAGTTCGTCGACAAGTGGGTGGCCAGCGGGCAGGGCGGCCGCACCGCCATCGTGTCGCCGGGCGAGACGCTGACCTACGCCCAGCTCGCCGAGCGCATCAACCGCATCGCCAATGTGCTGACCCGCGACCTCGGCCTGGTCCCGGGCAACCGCGTGCTGCTGCGTGCGCCCAATACCCCGACCATGATCGCCGCCTATCTGGCGGTGATGAAGGCGGGCGGCGTCACCGTCGCTAGCATGCCGCTGCTGCGCGCCAAGGAACTCTCCTACACGGTGAAGAAGGCGAAGATCAAAGTCGCGCTGTGCGATACGCGCCTCAGCGAAGAAATGGACAAGACCAGAACGCTCGCACCGGAGCTTGAGCGCGTTGTCTATTGGGGCGGCAGCGGAACGGATGCGCTCGAAAGTCTGATGAACAAGCCGGGCTACGAGACCTTCATCGCCTGCGATACCGCGATCGACGACGTCTGCCTGATCGCCTTCACCTCGGGCACAACCGGCGAACCCAAGGGCACCATGCATTTCCATCGCGACATGCTGGCGCCCTGCGATTCCTACGGAAGACATGTGCTGCAGGCCAGCCCGGACGACCGCTTCATCGGTTCGGCGCCGCTCGCCTTCACCTTCGGGCTGGGCGGACACGTGCTGTTTCCGTTCCGCATCGGCGCCACAACCATCCAGCTTGAGAAAGCACCGCCGGAGGAATTGCTGCCGGCGATCGGCAAGTACAGGGCAACGGTCTGTTTCACCGCGCCGACCGCTTATCGCGCGATGATTCCGAATCTGCCGAAGCACGACATTTCCTCGCTGCGCAAATGCGTGTCGGCCGGCGAGGCCTTGCCGAAGGCCACATTCGAAGCGTGGCAGACGGCCACCGGCATGAAGATACTGGATGGCATCGGCGGCACCGAGATGATGCACATCTTCATCGGCTCGCCGGAAGCCGAGGTG
The DNA here is from genome assembly GCA_022843165.1 of Pseudorhodoplanes sp. Lineage (GTDB taxonomy): Bacteria > Pseudomonadota > Alphaproteobacteria > Rhizobiales > Xanthobacteraceae > Pseudorhodoplanes. The sequence continues at coordinate 385,876 of JALHOD010000001.1, read as the reverse complement.
CGCGGCGGCACGACCGGCAAGCCGGTGCCCGGTTACGTCGCCAGGATCGTCGATGAGAAGGGCAACGAGGCGCCACGCGGCACCGTCGGCCGGCTGGCGGTGCGCGGCCCAACCGGCTGCCGCTATCTCGATGACAAACGCCAGACCAAATATGTCCAGAACGGCTGGAATTTCCCCGGCGACACCTATCTGCAGGATGAGGATGGTTATTTCCACTACCAGGCGCGTTCCGACGACATGATCATCTCGTCGGGCTACAACATCGCCGGTCCGGAAGTCGAGGAGGTGCTGCTGGCGCATCCCGCGGTCGCAGAATGCGGCGTGGTTGGCTGTCCGGACGAGGAGCGCGGCCAGATTGTGAAGGCGTATATCGTGCTGCGCGCTGGCCACACCGGAGACGCGGCGCTGACCAAGGCGCTGCAGGATTACGTCAAGGCTGCGGTGGCGCCCTACAAATACCCGCGTGCCGTGGAATATGTCGCCAGCCTGCCGCGCACCCAGACCGGCAAGCTACAGAGATTCGAATTGCGGAAGATCGCGCAGGATAGCGCGCAGAAGCTTGCTTCATAGGAGTTCAATGTGTCGGAAAGTCCGATTCGCAAAATACCCGCCACCAGCAGTGGTCTGACCTTTCTCAATCCGAAGGGCTGGCCACAGCCGCGAGGCTACGCCAATGGCGTGAAGGCGCGCGGCGAGATGGTGTTTGTCGGCGGGATGGTGGGGTGGGACGAGCAACAGAAGTTTCCGCAAGGTTTTGTCGCCCAGACCGAACTGCTCCTGAAGAACATCGTCGCGGTGTTGCGGGAAGGTGGCGCCGGACCGGAGCATGTGGTGCGCATGACCTGGTACGTCACCGATATTGCGGCCTACCGCAATTCGCTGCCGGAACTCGGCAAGGTCTATCGCGATGTGATGGGACGCAATTTTCCGGCCATGGCCCTGGTGCAGGTGATGGGTCTGGTCGAGCACGAGGCGCTGCTGGAAATCGAGACCACGGCGGTGTTGCCGGAGTGAAGCGGGCCGCTTTCGCTGGACTCGCGTGCTGTGACGGGATGAGGTAGCCAGCCTGGCAAACCGGAGCTGCCGTTGTCCCCGCTTGTACCCCGCGTCACGATCATTTCGTCGATTCTGCTGGCGTCGGTGCTGCTGCATCTTGGCTTGCTCGGCTTGATTCTGTGGGCCGAGCGGCGCGGATCCACGACGGCGGATACGGAAACGATCGCGGTCGAACTGGTCAAGCCGAGCGATATTCCCCCAGTCAAAGTCGAACCGCCGAAACTCGAGCCGCCGAAGCCTGAGCCCCAGAAGCCTGAGCCCCAGAAGCCGGTCGAGCAGCAGTCACCAAAACCCGATGCGCCGGCGCAGGCCGCGCCGTCCGAGCCGCCGCCTGCCAAAATCGCGGTAGCCCCTCCCCCAGACAAGCCGCCGGCCCCCGCGCCCCAGGACAATGCCGTCCGACCGGCCGGCCCCTCCGGCGGACCCGCCAGCGAGAGCAAGTCGGGGCTCACGCCCGAGGAGATCGCGGCGTTTCGGGCTCAGGTGCAGAAATGCTGGACGCTCCCGGTCGGGCTGCCAAACGCGATGAAACTGGAGGCGGTGCTGCGTGTCTCGCTGGCGCGCAACGGCGCGATTGCCGCGGGGCCGGAATTGCTCCGTGCCAATGCTCTGGCGGATGGGCCGGTTCTGGTCGGGGTCGCGATGAAGGCGCTACGCGAATGCGCGCCCTATCGCAGTTTGCCGGCCGCCAAATACAGCGAGTGGAAGGTGCTCGATCTCAGATTCTTGGCGACAGGCATGACAGGGCTTGGTCCGGCGAAGCCGCCGCTGGTGCCGCGGCCCGCAGGTTGACCGCTTCAGGAACAGGCTTGTGGGCTTGGCATAAGGTCCGAAAACCATGTCGTTTCAGGTGAAACTAAAAGATAATATCTTTACGATCTTTTGAAACCGACCTAGCATGGTGTCCTAAATTATTAAGGGCCACCATGAAGATTGAGACTCCGCTTATCACTCGTTCGGGCCAACCGTTTCTGGCGAGCCGCTCCGGTTCGCTGTCCGCGCAGATCGTGGCCGATGTGCGCGATGCCCTGTTTGAAAAGCGCCTCAAGCCCGGCGCGGTGATCGGCACCGAAAAGGATCTGGCCGCGCAATATGGCGTCAGCCGCATCGTCGCGCGTGATGCGCTGCGCACGCTGGAGGCGCTCGGCATCGCCGAGATCCGCATGGGCAAAGGCGGCGGCGCGCGGGTCGCGCGCGGCAATCCGCGACTGTTCGCGGAAGCGCTCGCCGTGCAGCTCGACCTCACCGGCGTCAGCGCCGCCGAAGTGATGGACGCGCAGCGTGCGATCGAATGCCTGGCCGCCGAGCTTGCCGCCGAGAACGCGACGCCCGCCGATCATGCGCGACTGAAGCGCCTGCTGGCGGAAGCTGAAGCGATCATCGACGACGGCGACGCCTATACGCGCTCCTGCCGGGAATTCCATCTCGCCATCACCGAGGCCTCGCACAACCGGGTACTGGTCGTACAGTTCATCTCACTCCACCACGTGTCGTGGCCGTCGCATAACCGCACGCTGACACCGGAGGTGTCGCGCCGTGTGCTGGGGGTGCACAAGGAGCTCGCGGCCCTGATCGAAATGCGGGACGCCGCCGGCGCCCGCAAGCTGATGGACGACCACGTCAAGATGATCCGCGCCCGGCGGGTCGCCGAACACGGCGACAAGCACGCGGAAGAGGGATGCTGCTGACGATACGACTATGCTCAACGACAAACATGATGGGAAAGGGAGATCAATGGCCAAGCAGAAATTCATCATCGAGCCGCATTTCCGCCTGCAGGAATGGATTGCGGAAGAGAAAGGCTATTACAAGGACGAGGGACTCGACTATGTGTTCCGCGAGCAGGTGCAGGCGACCGACGGCAAGATTCACGACAAGGGCAACAAGATCGGCGCCATGCAGTCATTCGAGGAAGGCCGCAAGGCGGACGTGAGCTGCGCCTGCCATTGGACTGTGAACGTCGCCGCCGCCAAGGGACATGGCCGGCTCAATCGCGACGTCTATTCGGTGGCGCCGTCGGGCATTTTTGTTGCGCCGGATTCGCCGATCAAGACTCCTGCCGATCTCGCCGGCGTGCCGATCTCGGTCGGCTTTCAGTCGGGTAGCCATTACGCCTCGATCCAGGCGCTGGAATCCTACATGCCGAAGGACAAGATCAACCTGTCGTTCAACGACGGCATGCTGTTCAAGCGCATGGAGCTTCTGCTCGATGGCAAGATTCCGGCCGCCACCTTGTTCAGTGGTCCGTACTACTTTGCCGAGCAACTCGGCTTTCGCAAGATCATGGACAACACCTTCATGATCGCCAACATGGTGCATGGCGATCCCGACATGGCCGATCTGCACAGATTCTTCCGCGCCCTCAAGCGGGCGCAGCGTGACCTCGACCTGCGGCCGGAACTCTACACGCATTACTACAAGAAGGAATTCCCGGTCCGCTATCATGACAAGATGGACACCCGCCGGTGGGGTCCGGGCGAGCGTATCGTGTTCGAGCCCTATACCGAAGAAACCTTCAACACCTCGCGCGAGTGGATCGGCGACCACGATATCTTCGAGGGCTGCGATCTCGGCAAGAAAGGCTATGAGGAGGCGACTGTCAGCGTGATGTGAGGAACTGATGGCAAGAATAGAAAATGCCGCGTCCTGTGGGCGCGGCGTTTATCTTTGCCGCAGCGCCTCCGGCTCGGCCACCCGCAGGCCGATCAGGCGATCAAGCGTCGCCGTATCCTTTTCCAGTTCGGTCGACGGCGCGCTGTGGGCGATGGTGCCGCGTTCCAGCACGATGGCGTGCCGGGTGAGCGACAACGCGATCTCGGTATGCTGTTCCACGAGAATGAAGGCGGTGCCCTGTTCCAACAGCATGCGACGTATGGCCCCCGCCAATTCTTCGACGATGATCGGCGCCAGACCTTCGAATGGCTCGTCCAGCAGCAGGAGATCGGGATTGGTCATCATGGCGCGTGCCACTGCCAGCATCTGCTGCTCGCCGCCGGAGAGATGGTTGCCCTTGTTGCCGCGGCGCTCCTTCAGGCGCGGCAACAGATCGTAGATACGATCCAGCGTCCAGTGACCGGGCCGCGCGGCGACGGTCAGGTTTTCCTCGACCGTGAGCGAGGGAAAGATTTCACGTTCCTGTGCCACCCAGCCGATACCGCCGCGCGCGCGCTTGTAGGGCGGCGTACCGGTGATATCCTGCCCGCGCCAAAAGATGTGTCCGCGCGCGACCTTGGTATAGCCCATGATGGTCAGCAGCAGCGTCGACTTGCCGACGCCGTTGCGGCCGAGAATGGCAAGGCTGCCCTTGTCGGCAAGTTCGAACGAGACATTGTCGAGCACCACGGCTTCGCCATAGCCGGCGCGGATCGTTTTCAGTGCCAGCAGGCTGTCAGCCATGAGCTCTGTGCCCCTTGCCGAGATAGACCTCGCGCACGCGCGGATCGGCGGCGATCTCGTCCGGCGTGCCGTCGACCAGGATGGCGCCGCCTACCATCACGATGATGCGGCTGGCGAAGCGGAACACCACGTTCATGTCGTGCTCGATGAAAAGGATGGCGATGTCCTTTGACAACTCCGCGATCACCGAGAACAGTTCGGAGCTTTCCTCGTGCGGCACGCCGGCGGCCGGCTCGTCGAGCAGCAGCACCTTCGGTTTTGTGGCGAGGGCCAGCGCGATTTCCAGCAGGCGCTGCTGGCCATAGGCGAGTTCATGCGTCGGCTTGTAGGCGACGGGGCTGAGCTTGAGCGAACTGAGAATGCCATAGGCCTCCTCGGCGTCACGGTGATAGGAAGGCAGGCCTTTCCACCACACGCCGGCGTCGCCGCGCCGCTCGCAGATCGCCAGCGTCACGGATTCCAGCGCAGTCAGATGCGGGAACAGCGTGTTGATTTGGAAAGTGCGCACCAGTCCGCGTTTGACGCGGGCATCCGGCTTGAGCGTGGTGATGTCGTCCCCGCCGAGGAAGATCCGGCCATTGTCGGGATTGAGCATTCCCGTCATCAGGTTGATCAGCGTGGTCTTGCCGGCGCCGTTGGGGCCGATCAGGGCGTAGCGCTCGCCTTGCGGCAGCGTGAGGCTGATGCCCTTGGCAACGACCAGTGAGCCGAAGCTTTTATCGACGCTCTGTGTCGACAGAGCGGGAATGGTTTTGTCGGGCGCGCTCACGACGGCCCCCGCCAGGTCGTGAAGAGCTTTTTCAGGCCGCCGAGAACGCCGTTCGGCAGCACCATCACCACCACGATCAGCAGCAGTCCGATCCAGAAATACCAGTATTGCGGATTGATCCCGGAAAACTGGTCGCGGGCGATCATGAAGATGGCGGAACCGACGATGCCGCCATACAGCATCCCGGCGCCGCCCAGCACCAGCATCACCAGCGTGTCGGCGGACCGCTGGAAGCTCAATACTTCGAGCGCCACGGTCTCGGTGGTCTGCGCCAGGAGGGCGCCGGCGACGCCGGCCATAGCGGCTGAGATGGTGTAGATTTTTCGGATATGCGCGTGGCTCGGCGCGCCGATCGCCGGCATGCGCACGGCGTTCTCGCGAATGCCGCGCAAGGCGAGACCGAACGGCGAGTTGGTGATGCGCCGCGCCAGCAGGAAGCCGAGAAACAGCACGATCAGCGAATAGGTGTAGGCGGTATAGCCCCAGAGGTCGAAACCGTAGAGGCCGAAAATCTTCCAGATCTTCACGCCTTGCAGGCCGTCGGCGCCGCCGGTGAGAAAATGCGCGCTGTTCGCTGCTTCATGCAGCAACAGACCGAGACCGAGGGTGATCATGATCAGGGTCAGATGGCGGAAGCGCGAGATGATGAAGCTCGACGCATACCCGACCAAAGCCGCGATCACGCCGCCGACGATTAGACCGGTGATTGGTTCGCCCCAGCCGTGCTTCGAAAGAATGCCGGCGGCATAGGCGCCCAGCCCGAAAAACGCGGCGTGCCCGAGCGACACGATGCCGGCATAGCCGAGAATGAGATCAAGCGAGAGCGCGAACAGGGCGGTGATCGCGATCTGGCTCGCCAGCACGAGATAGTTGGGGAACAGGAAATAGGGCAGCAGTGTGCACAGCCAGAATGCGACTTCGAGCACGCGCCAGCGGCTCTGCGCCTTGAGATATTGATAGGGGCCGGAAACCGGGTCTGTGGTCAGCGACATGGCTCAGCGTCTCCCGAACAGGCCGGCCGGCCGCCACATCAACAGCAGGATCATCACCAGATAGATCAGGAAGGCGCCAAGCTCCGGCACATAATATTTGCCGGCCACGTCGCTGATGCCGATCAGGCTGGCCGCGAGGAAAGAGCCGCCGATCGAGCCAAGCCCGCCGACCGAGACCACAATCAGCACATAGACCAGGTAGATGAACGCAAAGGAGGGATCGAGGCCGACGATCTCGATCGCGAGTGCGCCGCCCAGACCTGCGAGCCCGGAGCCGAGCGCGAAGGTGACGGCGAAGGCGCCGTCGACATTGATGCCAAGACCGCGCGCCATGCGCTGGTTGTCGACTGCCGCCCGCACCTGCGCGCCGAAGCGGGTATATTCCAGCGTCAGCACGAGAATCAGCGTGATGGCGAGTGCGACCGCGACCAGGAACAGCCGGTAGACCGCGAAATTCACGCCCATCACATTGAACGAGCCGCGCAGATAGGGCGGCATTTGCACCGGCTGCAGGACGGTGCCGAAGATGTAGGCGGCGACCGCGACCGACACGAAGGCGAGGCCGATGGTGAGCAGTACCTGGTCGAGATCGCTGGCGCGGTAGAGGCGCCGATAGAGCGTACGCTCCAGCAGAACGCTCACGAATGCCGCCGCCAGAAAGGCGAACGGCAACGTGGCCAGAAACGGCCATTTCAGGTCGTTCATCAAGAAAACGGTGACGTAGGCGCCCAGCATGGCGAAGGCGCAATGCGCCAGGTTGACGAAATTCATCATCCCCAGCGTCACCGACAGTCCCACGGACAGCAGGAACAGGAGCATCCCGTACGCGAAGCCGTCGAACAGGACGCCAATCACAGGTCCGATCATAGTGAGCTTCGATCCTTAGGCCGTCTGTCCGTGGAACCTGTTGACGATCACTTCATCCGGGCTTTGACCGGGTCTTTCACGTTCTCGACCTTGTCGAACTCGACATTGACGATCTTGCCATCCACCTTCTCGACGCGGCGGATATAGACATTCTGCACGATATCGCGGGTCTGCGGATCAATCGAGATCGGCCCGCGCGGGCTCTCCCATTTCATCCCCTTGGCCGCGTCCACCAGCGTCTGACCGTCGGTCTTGCCGCTGGTCTTCTTCAGCGCTTCGTAGATCACGTGCATACCATCCCAGCCGCCGATGCTAAAGAAATCGGGATTGCGGCCATAAGCCTCATTATACGACTTCACAAAGTCCTTGTTCATCGCCGAATTGTGGTTGGGGTCGTAGTGGAAGGCGGTGATGATTCCGAGCGCCACGTCGCCCATGCTCTTGAGCGCTGCGTCATCGGTTACTTCGCCCTGACCCATGACCCGGGTTTTTTTCGGATCGATGCCGCGTTCGGCCAAAGCCTTGCCGAGGGCGGGCGGCTGCGCGCCGCCGGGCACCCAGATGTAGATGGATTCGGGGTTGAGATCCTTGGCACGCTGCACGAAGGCCGAGAAATCGGGATTGGCCACCGGCATCTTCACCTGGCCGATGACTTCGCCGCCGGCCTCTTTGAAGCCGCGCTGGAATGCGCCTTCGGCGTCGAGGCCCGGACCGAAATCCGAGACCATAGTATAGACCTTCTTCACGCCGCCCTTGGTCGCCGCCCATGTGCCGAGCGACTCATTCACCTGCGGGGTCGTGAGCGAGGTCCGCACCATGTATTGCGACTTGGTGGTGATGATCGAGGTCGCGGCATTCATCACGACCATGAATTTCTTGGCCTGTTCCGACACGTCGCCGGCGGCGAGTGCGTTCGGCGTCAGCACGAACCCGGCAAGCAGGTCCACGTTGTCGCGCACGATCAGTTCCTGCGCGAGGCGCTTGGCGACGTCGGGCGCGATGCCGCCGGTATCCTTGCGGATGAACTCGACCTTTCGGCCGGCGACCGTGTCGCCCTTCTGCTTCACATAGAGTTTGATGGCGTTGTCCATCTGGGTGGCGGCATCGGCGAACTGGCCCGAATAGGGCATGATCAGGCCGATCTTGATGGGTTGCTGCGCCGAGGCCGGCGCGGCAACAAGCGCCGCCGCCGCAAGGCTTCCGAGGCTGACGAACAATTTCCTCATGACATTTCTCCCTGACTTTGCTCTTGGATTCTGCGCCCGGTTATTTCGGCATCCGTGCCTTGACCGGGTCCTTCACGTTTTCGGTCTTGTCGAATTCGATATTGGTGAGTTCGCCGCCGACCTTCTCGACCTTGCGAACATAGATGGTCTGCACTACGTCACGGGTTTCCGGATCGATCTGCACCGAGCCGCGCGGGCTTTCCCATGACATGCCCTTGGCCGCGCCGATGAATGCCTCGGCTTCGGGATTGCCCTTGGTCTTCTTCAGCGTCTCGTAGATCAGGTGCATACCGTCATAGCCGCCGACCGCGAGCAGGTTCGGATTCAGAGTGCCGTTGGCGGCACGGAAATCCTTGACGAACTCCTTGTTCAGCTGGGAATTGTGGCTGCGATCGTAGTGATAGGAGGTGATGACGCCGAGTGCCTCGTCGCCCATGCTTTTCAGGCCGGTATCGTCGACGATCTCGCCTGAACCCAGGATCTTGATCTTGTCCGGCGTCACGCCGCGTTCGGCGAGGCTCTTCATCACGGCGGCGGGCTCCTTGCCGGCCGGCACGAATATGAATACCGATTGCGGATTGGCGTCCTTCACGCGCTGGGCATAGGCGGAGAAGTCGACATTGTTCACCGGCGTGCGGATGGCGCCGACGATCTCGCCGCCGGCTGCCTTGAAGGCGCGCTGGAAACCCTGCTCGGCGTCATGTCCGGGTGCGTAATCGGACACCATGGTGAAGGCGTTCTTGATTCCGTTGCGGAATGCCCAGGCGCCCAGCGGTTCGGTGATCTGCGGCAAGGTCATGGACACGCGCACGGCATAGGGCGACTTGGTCGTGATGATCGAGGTCGCCGCGTTCATGATCACCATCGGTTTTTTTGCTTGCTCCGACACGGCGGCGGCCGCCAGGGCGTTCGGCGTCAGGACGAAGCCGGTTAGGATGTCGACGCCGTCGCGGACGACCAGTTCCTGGGCCAGCCGCCGCGCCACATCGGGCGCGATGCCGCCGGTGTCCTTGCGGATGATCTCGATCTTCTTTCCGGCAACGGTGTCGCCATGGCGCTGCATGAACAGCTTGATGCCGCCGTCCATCTGGGTGGCGGTATCGGCCAGCGGTCCGGAATAGGGCAGGATGACGCCGATCTTGACCGTGCTCTGCGCTTGCACCGGCGAAACAGCAAAAGCGGCCAGCGCGCCGCAGAATCCGAGTCTGGTCAGATACCCTCGCACATCATCCTCCCCTGCTTCACTGCCAGAAGCATTATGGAATTCTAATCTGGAACCTTTTTGCGGTCGAATCTATTCCCGGCGCCTGCCCACTCGCGGCCCACCTCGCGGTTCAGGCGTTGCCCCAGACCTCGCTGGCGACCTCGACGCACAGCGCCAGCTTGCGGCGCTCAATGTCCTCGGTGACCTTGTTGCCGTGATGAGTCGAGGCGAAGCCGCATTGCGGGCTGATGCACAAATTATCCAGGGGGATGAATTTTGCGGCTTCGTCGATGCGGCGCTTCAGGGCGTCCTTGGATTCCAGCTCCGGCACTTTCGAGCTGACCAGTCCGAGCACGATCTTTTTCGACTTCGGCACAAAGCGCAATGGCTCGAAGCCGCCGGCGCGACCGGTGTCGTATTCAAGGAAAAAGCCATCGACGTCCACCTTGCCGAAGATGATTTCGGCGACCGGCTCATATCCGCCGTCCGCCATCCACATGCTCATGGCGTTGCCGCGGCAAGTATGCATGGTGATCGCCATGTCACCGCGATCCCTGGTGATGGCGTTGACGATATCGGCATAAAGGTTGGCGAGCGCGATCGGGTCTTCGCCGTCCTTCTTGACCTGGTCTTGGACGCCGCTGTCGCAAAGGGTCGCAAAGGACACGTCATCGAGTTGCAGGTAGCCGCAGCCGGCTTTCGCTATATCCGCGGTTTCCTCGCGATAGGCACGCACGATATCGGCCCAGAACTCCTCGATGTCGGGATAGGCCGTCCGGTCGATGACCTTGCGGCCGCCGCGCATGTGCAGATAAGTCGGCGAGGGGATGCAGAATTTTGCCGTGCGTGACGTCGCCGATTTCAAGAACTTGAAATCGTCCACCATGATCGGCTTGCTGCGGCGGACCTTGCTGTTCACCACCAGCATGGACGACATGTGCGCAGTTCTTCCGTCGTCGCCCTTGAAGCTGACGGCATAGTCGCCGTGCGTCCAGACGATGCCGTCAAAGCCGGTAAGAAAATCCACATGCCAGAAGGCGCGGCGGAATTCGCCGTCGGTGATGGCCTGCAGTCCGGTCGATTCCTGCAGCGCAATCGCCTCCCGGATGCAGGCATCCTCGATTGCGTGCAATTGCTGAGGGGTAATCTCGTTTCTCGCTGCCTGGTCGCGCGCAGCTTTCAGCTTTCCGGGGCGCAGCAGACTGCCGACCTGATCGGCGCGGAACGGGAATTTTTTCGAGGTGGCGTTACGCATGGACGAGGACACCTGTTCAAAGTGTTCTTAATTGCAGCGCGCCAGGCTGATGAGCCTGGCGCGCCGGTCTTCGAGTAGTGACGTTGGCGCGGCTGCGCGATTGCCTATTTCTTCATTGCGGCCTTAACCGGATCCTTGACGTCGACCACCTTGTCGAATTCCACATTGACGTTGGTGCCGCCGACCTTCTGCACGCGGCGGATATAGACCGTCTGCACCACATCGCGGGTTTCCGGATCGATCGACATCGTGCCGCGCGGGCTTTCCCATTTCATGCCCTTGGCGGCATTGATCAGGGCGTCGCCATCGGTCTTGCCGCCGGTCTTCTTCAGCGCCTCGTAGATCAGATGCATCCCGTCATATCCGCCAACCGCGAAGAAGTTTGGATTGAGGCCGCCGTACTCCTTCTTGTAGGCCGCGACGAATTCCTTGTTCATCTTGGAGTCGTGGTTGTGGTCGTAATGCCATGCGGTGAGGATACCGAGGGCGTCGTCGCCCATATTCTTGAGCGCCGAATCGTCCGTGACCTCGCCGGTTCCCATGACCTTGATCTTCTTGGGATCGACCCCGCGTTCGGCAAGCGCCTTGCCGAGCGCCGCCGGCTGCGCGCCGCCGGGCACGAAGATGAAGATGGATTCGGGATTGATATCCTTGGCGCGCTGCACGAAGGCCGAGAAGTCCGGATTGGCCACCGGCATGCGCACAGCGCCGACGATTTCGCCGCCTGCCGCCTTGAAGGCATTGGAGAAGGCGCCCTCGCAATCGTGTCCGGGGCCGTAATCGGACGCCATCGTGTAGACTTTCCTGGTGCCGTTTTTGTGTGCCCAGGTTCCGAAGGTCGCGCAGACCTGCGGCAGCGTGAGCGAAGAGCGAACCGAATAGTTCGACTTGGTGGTGATGATGGATGTGGCGGCGTTCATGATGACCATGAACTTCTTCGCCTGCTCTGACACGTCCGAGGCTGACAGAGCATTCGGTGTGAGCACGAAGCCGGCGAGAATGTCGGCATTGTCGCGCACCACGAGCTCCTGCGCGAGCCGCTTGGACACGTCCGGCGCCGGACCGCCGACATCCTTGCGGATAATCTCGATCTTCTTGCCGGCGACGGTGTCGCCATGCTTCTTCATGTAAAGCTTGATGCCGTTATCCAGTTGCGTGGCGGCATCCGCGAATTGGCCGGAATATTCCATGACCAGGCCGACCTTGACCGTGCCTTGTGCGAGCGCAGGCGAAACGGCGACTGCGGTTGCAGTCAAGCCAGCCAATGCGATGACGAGTTTGCGCATCGATATCCTCCCAGAAATGATGTTTGTTATGACGTTTTTTTTCAAACGGTAGCGGCGATGCGGGAAGAGGTCAATTTGCGTAGCGGCGGCGGGCGGTCCTTGGCTTTACGCAGGTTTGCGTCCAAAAGCCGCGGATGGGCCGGGTGTGGGCCGCCGCCGCCCGGGTGGCTGGTTCGCCCGGCCCGGAGGTTGCATCTATTGTAGTGGCTGCAATATGAGCCGGCCCCGGCTGGGCTACGACAAGGACTTGCGAATTGCCGATCCGCTTCCGTTTGAATGGGATGCCGAGAGCCGTGGAGGGCATTTCGCCCACCATGACGGTGCTCGATTATCTGCGCGGCGTCGAACGCCTGACGGGCACCAAGGAGGGTTGCGCCGAAGGCGATTGCGGAGCTTGCACGGTGGCGCTCGCCAAACCCGGCCAGAACGGCCCGGAATTTGAGGCGGTAAATTCCTGTCTGATGGTCGTCCCACAGCTCGACGGGCGCGAGGTTCTGACGATCGAGGGACTGGCGGGGCGCGACGGCACCTTGCACCCGGTGCAGCATGCCCTTGTCGAAGCCGATGCGACCCAATGCGGCTTTTGCACGCCCGGATTTGCCATGGCGATGTTCGCTTTTTCGCAGGAGCCGGGCGGCAAGGACGACGACGCCATTCATGAGGCGCTGGCTGGTAACCTCTGCCGCTGCACCGGCTACCGCCCGATCGTGGATGCCTGTCGCAAGTTGCAGCCGGTCCCGGCCGGGTGCCTGAAGGAGCTGCCCGTGGCCGGCGGCTCGATGTCGTCCGGCGCGAATTATTGCAACGGCGGCCAGATTTTCCATTTACCGAAGTCTGTCGACGAACTGGCTGTTTTAAGGGCACAATTTCCCGACGCCATCCTGCTCGGCGGCGGCACCGATCTGGGTCTGCGGGTCAGCAAGGAGCGCGAGGCATTTCCTGCGGTGATCTGGACTGTCGGCGTTTCCGAACTCAAGCGCGTCAGCGACAAGGATGGCGTACTCGAATTTGGCGCCGCCGTGACATATTCCGAAGCCCTGCCGCTGCTGGAAAAGCACTTTCCTTCCTTCGCCGCGCTGGTGCGTCGCATCGGCTCGCGCCAGATCCGCAATCTTGGAACGTTTGCCGGCAATCTCGCCACTGCGTCCCCGATCGGCGACACCATTCCCTGCCTGATGGCCTTGAACGCCGAGGTGAAGCTGCACACACAGGCCGGGTCACGCTGGCTGCCAGTCGAGCAATTCATTCTCGGCTACCGCAAGACCGCGATGGCGCAAGATGAATTCATTGCGGCGGTCCGGATTCCGCTGCTTGGCAAGGATCGCATCTTCACCGCCTACAAGCTGTCGAAGCGGTTCGATCAGGACATTTCAACCGTGGTCGCAGCCTTCAGTCTGTCGGTCACCAGCGGAGTGGTGCGCGACCTGCGCGCTGCGTTCGGCGGTATGGCGGCACAGGCGGCGCGTGCGAAACATGTCGAGGCCGCGTTGAACGGGCAGCCATGGTCCGAAGACTCGATTGCGAGAATCGATCAAGCCATCGCGCAGGATTTCCAGCCGATGAGCGATCATCGCGGCGCGGCCGCTTACCGTCTGTGCGCGGCGGCTAATCTGGTGCGCCGTGTCCATGCCGAGACAACGTCGGGGCAGCCGGCGCAGGTGTGGGCATTATGAGCGCGCCGCTCGCACGCGTTCCGGGTGGCATTCACGCGTCGGTCCGGCATGACAGCGCCGCGGGACATGTCAGCGGTAGCGCGCTCTATCTTGATGACATTCCCAATGTGCCGGGCAGCCTTGAGGCTGCGCTGGTGCTCAGCCCGCATGCGCATGCGCGCATCAAGGCGATCGATCTGACCGCTGCACTCGCTGCGCCGGGCGTGGTGGCCGCCATTTTGGCAAAAGATATTCCGGGCAAGAACGATATCGGCCCCATCCGCCCCGACGAGCCGCTGTTGCCGACTGATATGGTGGAATATGACGGCCAGCCGGTGGCCGCGATCGCGGCAGGTACGCTCGATCAGGCGCGCGCGGCAGCCAAGCTCGTCCGGGTCGATTACGAACCACTCGCGCCGGTGCTCTCGCTCGATGAAGCCATCGAGCGAGAGCAATTCGTGGCGCCGCCGCAGATCATGACACGAGGCGACGTCGATGCGGCACTGAAGACGGCCGCGCATCGTCTGTCGGGCGAATTCAACTGCGGCGGGCAGGATCATTTCTATCTCGAGGGGCAGATCGCCATTGCAACGCCGGGTGAAGGCCGTGAGATGCATGTCTTTTCCTCGACCCAGCATCCGACCGAGATCCAGCACGGCGTCGCCCATCTTTTGGGAATTCCGTTCAATGCAGTGACGTGCGAGGTGCGGCGCATGGGCGGCGGCTTTGGCGGCAAGGAGAGCCAGGCGACCATGATCGCCGGCATCGCCGCGGTGCTGGCCTGGAAGACGCGGCGGCCGGTGAAACTTCGCCTGCCGCGCGACGACGACATGCGTGCGACCGGCAAGCGCCATCCCTTCCTGATCCGCTATGAGGTCAGCTTCGACGACGGCGGTCTGATCGACGGGCTGGATCTGATGCTGGCCGCGAACGGCGGCAATGTCGCCGACCATACGCCAGCCGTGCTGACGCGCGCGCTCTGCCATTCCGACAATTGCTACTGGCTGCCGAACCTTCGCTTTCGCGGATATGCCTGCAAGACAAATATCGTTTCCAATACGGCATTCCGCGGCTATGGCGGGCCGCAGGGCATGTTCGCGATCGAAACCATCATCGAGATGATCGCGCGCCATCTTAGCACATCGCCGGAAGCCGTGCGTGAGCGCAATTTTTACGGCATCGGGCGGAACGACGTTACCCCCTATGGCATGAAGGTCGAAGACAACATCATCGCGCGGGTCCTCGAGGAGCTTGACCGCAACGTCGATCTTGCGCGCTGGCGCGAGGAGATCGTCGCGTTCAACAGGCAGAGCACGATCATCAAGAAGGGCCTCGCCACGATGCCGGTGAAATTCGGCATTTCCTTCAACCGGCCAGCCCTCAACCAGGCTGGTGCGCTGGTGCATGTCTATACCGACGGCAGCGTCACGCTGAATCATGGCGGCACCGAGATGGGGCAGGGGCTGTTCATCAAGGTCGCGCAGGTGGTTGCGGAAGCCTTTCAGATCGACATCGACAATATCCGCATCACGGCGACGACCACCGCCAAGGTGCCGAACACCTCTCCGACGGCGGCGTCCTCCGGCTCCGACCTCAACGGCATGGCGGCGCTCAACGCCGCCGAGCGGATCAAGGCGCGGATGACCGACGTCGCGGCTGAGCAGTTCAATATTCCCGCCGGTGAGATCGTTTTTCAGCAGAACCGCGTCTATGCCGGCAACCGCTCGATGTCGTTCGCGGAGCTTGCCGCGCTGTCATGGGAGAAGCGTGTCTCGCTCTCCGCCACTGGCTATTACCGTACGCCGAAAATTCACTGGGACTTCGCCACCAATAGCGGCCGGCCGTTCTATTACTTCACCTATGGCGCCGCTGCCGCCGAGGTCGCCATCGACACGCTCACCGGTGAATCGCGCGTGCTGCGCGCCGAACTCGTACAGGATTGCGGGCAGTCGCTCAATCCGGCCATCGATCTCGGCCAGATCGAAGGTGCGTTCGTGCAGGGCATGGGCTGGCTGACGACCGAGGAATTGTTCTGGGACGAGAAGGGACGGCTGCGTACGCACGGGCCGTCGACCTACAAGATTCCCGGCAGCCGCGACGCGCCACCGGTTTTCAACGCGCGCATTCTTCCGGATGCACCCAACCGGGAAGAGACCGTGTTCCGGTCCAAGGCGGTCGGGGAGCCGCCTTTGATGCTGGCGCTGTCGGTCTGGCTGGCGATCCGGGATGCGATTTCGAGTCTTTCCGATTATCGGCTGGCCGCCAAATTGGATGCCCCGGCGACCCCGGAGCGGGTGCTGGAGGCCGTGGACGAGATTCGGGCGCGGGCTGCCGGTAGCGGATCGGCTATATAAGTCCTTGATTTCACTTATCAATAATATTCATTTGCGGGATATGCATTCCCGTTGACTGTGACGGCCTGCCGGAATACTTGAGAGCGAACGTTCATTCTCTTTTACCGCATTGCAGCAACGGGGTACCCAACGGATGCGCCGCCCCAGTGTCCAGCTCCAGCAAGATCGCCGCGCCGAAATCCTCGACGCGGCTAAAACGTGTTTTGCGCGCATGGGCTTTCATCAGGCGTCCATGCAGCAGATCTGTGTGGAAGCCGGCATGAGCCCCGGCAATCTCTACCGCTACTTTCCGTCGAAGGAATCGATCATCGCCGGCATTGCCGAGCGCGATCGCGCCGAAGTCGGCGCCGAACTCGCAAGCGCCCAGCATGCAGCCGACTTTTTCGGGACGCTGGAGGAGTTGGCGCGTCATCACTTCGTCGAGCGTTCGATGGACGATGTCGGTCTCTGCACGGAGCTGGTCTCGGAAAGCCGGCGCAGCCCTACCATCGGGCGCATCATGCGCGATTTCGACACCGATGTTCGCACGCGGCTGCATGCGCTTCTGCGTGCGGCCGCCGAGCGCGGCGACATTTCTTCCGACGTTGATTTCGACGCCGTCGTCACGACGATCATTCTGTTTGCCGACGGAGTCTGGTGGCGGCGGGCGGTGCATCCAGATTTCGATCCTGCGACGTCGGTACCGATTTTCATGAACATCATGCGTTTCATGCTTCAGCCGCGCGCGGCCCGGAGCGAAGGAGTATCCCGATGAAGGGTAGCCGTATTGTCGCTGTCGGCCTTGTGGTTGCGGCTGTCGCCTGGATCGCTTCCGGGCATCTGATTCCGCACGAGAGCGCCGACAGCAAGGCCGCGCTCCGCAACGGTGAGGCGCAGAAACTGTTCCGTGTCGCCGTGGTCGAAACGCAAAGCGCTCCGCACAGCCGCAAGCTCATTCTGTCCGGCCGCACCGAAGCCGACCGCAAGGTGGCGGTGACGGCGCGCACCGGCGGGGCTCTCACCGAATTGCGGGTCAAGCGCGGCCAGCACGTGAAGAAGGGCGACATCATCGCCATCCTGTCCGACGATGCGCGCGAGGCGCAGGTCGCGCAGGCGCGCGCTCTTTTCACGCAGCGCAGAACCGAACTGGAAGCGCGCCGCAAGCTGATCGAGCAGGGCACCCTGCCGAAACTTGAACTCGTCAATCTGGAATCGCAATTCAAAGCCGCCGAAGCCGGTCTGGCCCAGGCCGAGGCGGAACGGGATCGCGGCGTCGTGCGCGCGCCATGGGACGGCGTCATCACCGATACGCCGGCCGAAGTCGGCGGCGCGGCCTTCTCGATGGCCGGCAAGGAAGTGGCGCAGATGGTCGCGCTCGATCCCATGCTGGCCGTGGTTGAGGTATCGGAACGCAGGCTGGCCGGCATCAAGCTCGGCGACACCGCCGACATCCGGCTGGTCACGGGCCAGAAGGCGACCGGCCGTGTCCGGTTCGTGTCGAAATCAGCCAGTCCGACCACGCGGACCTATCGCGTCGAGGTCGAAGTCAAGAATCCCGACGGAACAATTCCCGACGGCATCACGGCGGAAGTCGCGATTCCGATGGTGCCGGTTCAGGCCTCGCGCGTGCCGCGCTCGGCGCTGACCTTCTCGTCGGCCGGCGATCTCGGCGTCCGCATCGTGGTCGGTGAAGGCAAGGTGGATTTCGTGCCGATCAGCGTCGTCGAGGACGAGCAGGCCTATATGTGGGTCGCCGGCATTCCCAATCAGGCCCGCGTGATTGTGCAGGGTCAGGATTTCGTGCGCGAGGGCCAGGTGGTACAGGCGGTGCCGGCGCCCGAAACGACGGCGTCGAGCCGCTGAACGTCATCGCAAGCAGAAGAAGCGCATCATGTTCAAGCTTATCGACTATGCCATCAGCCATGCGCGTCTGACGATCGCGACGCTGATCTTTCTGCTGCTGGCGGGCTGCGTGTCCTATCGCGCGATTCCCAAGGAAGCCGAGCCCGACGTCAAGATTCCGATCATTTATACGCAGCTCACCCAGCGCGGCATCAGCCCGGAAGATGCCGAGCGTCTGCTGCTGCGCCCGGTCGAAACCCAATTGAAGTCGGTCGGCAACGTGAAGGAGATGCGCTCCACCGCCTATGAAGGCGGTGGCTACGTGTTGCTGGAATTCGAGGCGGGGTTCGATTCGAAATCGGCGCTCGCGGACGTGCGCGCCAAGGTCGATCAGGCCAAGCGGGATCTGCCGCGCGATGCCGACGAACCGGTGGTGCAGGAGGTCAATCTCTCCCTTTATCCCGTACTGGTCGTGGCGTTGTCGGGTGACATGCCGGAGCGCTCGATGCTGCGGATCGCGCGCGCGGCCAAGAATGCGATCGAGCAGGTCCCGGGCGTGCTGTCGGCGGAATTGCGTGGTTCGCGCGAGGAGGCCGTGGAAATCATTGTCGAGCCGATGCTGCTCAAGAGCTATGGGGTGTCGCTCGATCAACTCATTTCGACGGTCAATGCCTCGAACAGCCTGATCGCCGCCGGCGCGCTGGAAGGCGGCACCGGCCGCTTTGCGGTGAAAGTGCCCGGCCTGATCGAGAAGCCGCAGGACGTGCTGAAAGTCCCGGTCGCCGCCACCTCCGGCGCGACCATCACCGTCGGCGATGTCGCGCAGGTGCGTCCGACCTTCAAGGATGCGACTTCGGTGACGCGGGTCAACGGCCAGACGGCCATGACCATCGAGGTGTCGAAACGCACCGGCGCGAACCTGATCGAGACGGTCGACGGCGTGAAGGCGCTGGTCGAGAAACTGAAGACCACCTGGCCGCAGGGCGTGCAGGTCACCTTCACCCAGGACAAGTCGAAAACCATCCGTACCATGCTGCAGGAGCTGCAGAATTCGGTGGTGACCGCGGTGCTGCTGGTGGCCGTCATCATGCTGTTCACGCTGGGATTCCGCGCCTCGCTGTTCATCGGCATCGCGATCCCGGCGGCCTTCCTCGCCGGCGTGCTTGGGCTGTATCTCGCCGGCCTGACGGTGAATATCGTCGTGCTGTTCTCGCTGATCCTGGCGGTCGGCATGCTGGTCGACGACGCCATCATCGTGTCCGAATTCGCCGAACGCCGCATGTCGGAAGGCATGCCGGCGAAGGAGGCCTATTCGCTCGCCGCCAAGCGCATGGCCGGGCCGGTGATCGCCGCGACGGCGACCCGCGTCGCCGCCTTCTCGCCGCTGCTGTTCTGGCCGGGCGTGGTCGGACAGTTCATGAAATACATGCCGATCACCCTGATCGCGACCTTGTCGGCCTCGCTGGTGGTGGCGCTGTTCTTCACGCCGACACTAGGTGCTCTGCTTGGCAAGGCGGCGCCAGTGGCGCATGACGAGCGTGCGTCTGATCGCGGATTTTATATGCGGACGGTGCGGCTGGCCTTGCGCCATCCCGGCACCACGCTGGCGCTGGCCGCCTTCCTTCTGGTGGCGGTGCAGGTCGCTTATGGCAAATTCGGCCGCGGCGTCGAATTCTTCCCGAATGTCGAGCCGGATTACGGCCAAGTGATTGTGCATGCGCGCGGGAATATCTCGCTCGACGAGAAGAACCGCCTGCTCGGCGATGTCGAGAAGCGGGTGCTGGAATTCTCTGGTCTCAAGACGGTCTATACTCGCGTCGGCGAGCAGCCGCGCGGTTCGAACGAGATCACCGAGGACACAATCGGCGTCATCCAGTTCGAGTTTGCCGATTGGAAGGAACGCGATCCGGCCTCCAAGATCATGGACACTATCCGCGAAAAGACCGCGGACATTCCTGGCATTCTGGTGGAGGTCACGGCACCGCGTGCCGGCCCGCCGACCGGCAAGCCCATCCAGGTGCAGATCGGCGCGCTTGATCCCGAAGTGCTGCCGGGTGTGGCCAAGAAAGTGGCCGGGATCCTGTCGCAACGCGCAGACGTTCGCGACCTTGACGACGGCCTCCCGCTGCCCGGCATCGATTGGAAGATCGATGTCGACAAGGCGGAAGCGGCCAAATACGGGGCCGGTCCCAATACGGTCGGCACGGCGGTTCAGCTTGTCACCAACGGCGTGAAGGTCACGGAATATCGGCCGGCCGAAAGCGACAAGGCCGTGGACATTCTGGTGCGCTTCCCGGATGACCGGCGCAGCCTCGACCAGCTCGATGAGTTGCGTGTGCAGACGCCGTCCGGCCAGGTCCCGATCGGGAATTTCGTGCAGCGCGTCCCGGCCCAGCGCGTCGGCTATATCAACCGCGTCGCCGGCAACCGGGTGATGACGGTGTCGGCGAATATCGCCGAAGGCGTGCAGGCAGCGAAAGTGCAGCAGGACATCGCGGCCGAATTGAACAAGACCGATCTCGGCACAGGCGTTGTCTGGAAGCTGAAGGGCGAGGACGAGGAGCGTGAAAAGGCCGGAGCATTCCTGATGGGCGCGTTCGGCACCGCGCTGTTCCTGATCTTCGCGATCCTTCTGGCGCAGTTCAACCGCCTCACCTCGGTCGGCCTGGTGCTGACCGCGGTCATTCTTTCGACCATAGGCGTGCTGCTCGGCCTGATGATCATGGGCCAGCCGTTCGGCGTGGTGATGACTGGCATAGGCGTGATTGCCAATGCCGGCGTAATCGTGAACAACAACATCGTGCTGATCGACACTTATGACCGGTTGCGGCGCGAGGGCGTCGCGGCCTATGACGCGATCATCGAGACGTGCCGTGAGCGCGCACGGCCGGTGGTGCTCACCGCCGTCACCGCGATTCTCGGCGTGCTGCCGATCGCCTTCGGCGTCAATCTCGATTTCCTGATGCGCGAGATCAATATTGGCGCGCCGTCCACGCAATGGTGGATCAGCCTGTCGACGGCGATCGTGTTCGGGCTCGGCTTCGCGACCATCCTGACGCTGATTGTGACGCCGGCGGCCTTGATGGGCATTGCGATTATGGCCGAGAAGCGCGGGGTCTGGATGGCGCGGGCACGCGGTCGGATGAAAAGACTGATGCGGCACGTCCCGAGTTTCGGTCGCTCCTGATCACAGCGTCGATTCGACTGCTTTCCGAAGGTCGGGCGTGACGTCTGGCATTACGCCGTAAAAGGCGCGAAAGGCCGGCCGCGCCTGATGCAGCAGCATGCCGAGCCCGTCGACGATGGTGTTGCCGCGTGCCCTTGCGGCCGCAAGCAGCGGCGTGATCAGCGGATTGTAGACAATATCGCTGACCAGAGCGGTCTTCGGCAGCGCGTCGAGCGCGATGTCGAGCGGCGGCTGTCCGACCATGCCCTGGCTGGTGGTGTTGACCAGCAACGCAGCGCCGTGGAGCGCGTCGGTGCGCGTATCCCACGGAAGCACGCGAACCTGCGGGCCGACGGCGGAGGCCAGTTCCTGCGCGCCAGCCTCGGTGCGATTGAGCAATCTCACTTCGCTTGCGCCCTCGGCGACCAGGGTAACGACAATCGCGCGCGCGCCGCCGCCGGCGCCGAGGACAACGACCGGACCGGCGCCGGCTGTCCAGTCCTTGCGGATGGCGCGCAGGCTTTCGACAAAGCCGTAGCCGTCGGTATTGAACCCGGACAATGAACCGTCTTGCTCGACGACGACGGTGTTCACGGCGCCGATGCGGGCCGCCAGCGGATCGACTTTGTCGACCAGCTTCAGCACGTCGAGCTTGTGCGGAATGGTGACGTTGCAGCCAGCAAATCCGAGCGCGGGCAAACCTTTCAGTGCATCGGCCAGCCGCTCGGGCGCGACCGGCAGCGGCACATAGGCGCCCGCAATGCCGTAATGAGCGAGCCAATAGCCATGCAGCCTCGGGGAGCGCGACTGCGCCACCGGCCAGCCCATCACTCCGGCCAACTTGAAATTGCGTGTATCATTCATGCAATGTGCTTTCTGGCACCGGCCTGCTTTCGATTAGGTGAAAATCGGTGCGAAAGGAAGCTGTGAATGGCCGCGAAGATACAAATCCGCATGGGTGGTTACGGCCCGGCGACCACCTGTTTCAGCAAGGCGCTCAAGTTCATCGGCGACCGGCTGGAGGCCGAATTCGGCGCCGACGTGGACGTGAAGTATGTCTGGAACATCATGGATTTCGGCTACCGCTCGGAGGACATTCTCTGGCTGGTCGAGAGCGGCATTCTCAACCTCGGCTACCAATCTTCAAGTTATCTGACCGACCGGGTGCCCGAACTCGGCATCGCCGACCTGCCGTTCCTGTTCTCCGACCGCGACAAGGCGCGCGCCGCCATCGACGGAGAGATGGGCACCTTTTTCGTGCAGAAGATCGAGGAGCGTGTCGGCTATCGCATTCTCGGCTGGTTCGAGAACGGCTTTAGGCATGTCTCCAACAAGGTGAAACCCATTCGCACGCCCGCCGACATCGCGGGCATGACCATTCGCGTGCTGCCGAGCAAGGTGCAGGCGCGCACTTTCGAATTGCTGGGCGCGACGCCTCTGCGATGGGACTTGACCGAAGCCCTCAAGGCCATCGTGGCCGGCGAGATCGACGCGCAGGAAAATCCGCTCGCCAACACCGTCACCTATGGTGCGCACAAGTATCATCGCTTCCACACCTTGACCGGTCATTTCTATGTATCGCGGCCGGTCTTCCTGCATCGCGCGTCCTATGAGAGCTGGCCGGTGCCGCTGCAGCGCGCGATGCAGCAGGCGGTGAAGGATGCCGTCGTGTTCCAGCGCGATCTGGCGATTGCCGAGGAGGAAGAAGCGATGGCGGTCATCCGCGCCGAGGGCTGCGAGGTCGCGGAGCTGACGGAGGTCGAACACACGCAATTCGTCGCAGCAGTGCAGCCACTATTCGCTGAAGCTCGTGAGAACTACGCGCCGGAGGCGTTGCGATTGGTATCGCATTGAACAGATTGATTAATCTTGGCGTGCAATCAATTCATTGGTTTTCAATATATTTCATAATGTGAAATTGAGATTTACGATGTTGAAAAACTCTTGACTTCGGGCACCCGCGGCTTTTTCCTGATCGCCATAAAAAGCCAAAGGGAAACGCCGTGTCTGACGCAATTGCAGCCAGCAATGAACCGATCGTGCTTGGGACGCAGCCGGAGCCGCTGAAGCCTGTTGCCCGCAACAGCATCCAGTCGGTGGACCGCGCGCTGGGCCTGCTCGAAGCATTGGCGGAAGCGGGCGGCGAAGCCGCACTCACAGAACTGTCGCGGCGCACGTCGCTCAATGTGTCGACCTGCCATCATCTGCTATCGACTTTGGTGAACTGGGGTTACGTCGCGAAAGTCCCCGGTCGCCGATCCTATGCGCTGGGTGCGCGGGTGCTCTATCTCGGCCAGGCCTGCCTGCGGCAGGTTGATCTGCCGCGCCGCGCCCAGCATCACATCGACCGTATCAACGCGGTCACCGGCGAGACCGTGCATCTTGCGGTGCTGCAGAGCGACACGATCGTGACCTTGATGAAGCGCGATGCGCGGCATGCGGTGCGTGTCGATACCGGTGTGCTCGGAAAGTCCGATGCACCGCATGCGACGGCGACCGGCAAGGCGATGCTGGCCTGGCTGACCGAAGATCACATTCGCCGCATCTTGTCTGCCCAGACGATGAAGCGGTTCACCGAATACACCATCACGGATTTCGACACCTTCATCGAAGAACTGCGCCATGTCCGGCGCAACGGCTACGCGATGGACCGTGAGGAATTCCAGCCCGGCGTGATTTGCGTCGGCTCCGCGATCCGCGATCATGCCGGCGCGGTGGTCGGCGCGATCAGCGCCTCGACCCCGGCCATGCGCGCGTCGGACGAGCATCTCAAGCTCGTGCAGAACGAAATCATGGCCGCCACATCGGCGCTGAACGCCGAACTTGGCGAGCCAAGCTCTCAAACACCGGTTTCGACACTGAAGCCGAAAGTCGCCGTCTGATATTCAAGCATTGCATATCGCAACAGGAGGAATGGGGATGTACGCGCCACCCGGAGTGAAGACGAGCAAGGATTTTCCGATTCCCGACACCATGAAGGCGTGGGTGCTCGGAAATCCGGGCGAGCTTACGCTCAAGGACAAGGCAGTGCCGGTGCCGAAAAGAGCGGAGGTGCTGGTGCGCATCGACGCGGTGGCAATCTGCGCGACCGATCTCGAGATCATCTATCACGGTCCGCCCGCAATGATTCAGGGCGGCATGCCGCACAACAAGAATTTCACGCCAGGCCATGAATATATGGGCACGGTGGTGGCGACCGGACCGGGCGTGGACGAGTACAAGATCGGCCAGCGCGTTACGGTCGAAATTCACGCTGGTTGTGGCCAGTGCAAGCGCTGCCGCGAGGGCATGTACACGTCCTGCCACAACTACGGTCTGAATTACGGCGAGGTCGACAAGGGCCATCGCGCCAACGGCTTCACGACCGACGGCGGATTCTGCGAGTATCAGGTCAACCACATCAACACGCTGGTTGCGATTCCCGACGATATGTCGGACGAGGAAGCCACTCTTGTGGTGACCGCAGGCACCGCGATGTACGGCCTCACCGAACTCGGCGGCCTGGTCGCCGGTGAAAGCGTCGTGGTCACGGGCCCCGGCCCGATCGGCCTTCTCGGCGTCGCGGTTGCCAAGGCGCTCGGCGCGCAGCCGGTCATTCTCACCGGCACCCGTGACAACCGCCTGCAAATCGGCCTCGAACTGGGCGCCGATCACGTCGTCAACATCCGCAAGGACCCGGACGTCGTTGCGGCCGTGAAGAAGCTGAATGGCGGCAAGGGCGTTGACTATGTTGTCGAATGCTCGGCGGCGCCAAACGGCTTCAACGATGCGATCAAGATGGTCAATCGCGGCGGCAAGGTTTGCCTCGCAGCTTTCCCGCATGAGGATGCGCCGGTCGATATCGCGCATATCGTCCGCAACAACATCTACGTCTACGGCATCCGTGGCGAGGGCAAGACTGCCACGCACCGGGCCGAAGCCTTCATGAAGCAGAAGCGTTTTGACGCCACCAAGATCCACACCCACACCTTCCCGCTGGAAGATCTGCCGACCGCGATCCGCTATGCCAAGGATCGCGTGGAAGATGCGATCAAGGTGGTAGTGAAAGCGAAAATGTCCTCCGCGCACAAGGTCGCGGCGGAGTGATGACGTGATCCCTCCCCGTCAGGGGGAGGGTTTGCGCGCAAAGCGAGCCGGGATGGGTGAACAAGAGCGCCCCCCACCCCGGCCGCCTCCGGCGACCGCCATCCTCGCTTGCGGGGATGGGCAAGGGAGAGACGATGCTGTTCTGCGACGAATATCTGATGCCGAAAACCCTCGATGAGGCTTTCGCCGCGATGGAAAGCCATCGCGGGCGTTACAAGCTCGTGGCCGGCGCGACCGATATTTATCCTTGGGCGCGGGAAGGCCGTGCGGGCGATGTCGAGATTCCGGTTCTGATCGACATCGCCGGCATTCCCGAGCTCAACGACAAGAAAATCGACGACAAGCGTACGCGGTTTGGGGCCGCCATGCCGATCCAGCGTTTTCTTGACGATCCGCAGCTTGCCCGGGCATTGCCCTGCATGCCGCGCTGTGCGGTGTGGTTCGCCGACGACCAGTTGCGCGAATCCGCCACCATCGGTGGCAACATTGTAAACGCGTCGCCTGCCGGCGACGGCATTCCGCCGCTGGTGGCGCACAAGGCCGAGGTCGAATTGGCTTCGCGCAGCAACGGCAGAATTTCAAAGCGGCGTCTGCCGCTCGACCTGTTCATCACCGGCCCCGGCCGCAGCGAGATGGCTGAGGGCGAGATTCTCACCGCGATCGAATGTGAATCGTTGCCCGGCTATGGCGGCAGCTTCGAGAAGGTCGGCCATCGCCGTTCGCTGGTGATTTCACTGGTCTGCCTCGCCACGCTGGTCAAGCTGGACGCCAGCGGCAAGCGTTTTGAGGACGTGCGGCTGGCGATTGGCGGCATCGGGCCGGTGCCGCTGCGGCTGGCCGAGGTCGAAAAGTTTCTGCTGTCCGGCCCCCTGGATGAGGGGCGTCTGGAGCAGGCGGCGGAGATGCCGGTGCATCTGGTGCAGTCGCGCACGCGGCAGGAATACCGGCGCGAGGTGGTGCGCGGCTTTGTCATGCGTGGACTGGTCAATGCGGTGCGGCGCGCCGGTGGACATGCCGTGCTCACGCCTGAACTGGAGGCGAGCTATGCCTGAGATGCGGATCGAAGCCACAATCAACGGCCGCAAGATCGCGCGGGCGGCGAAGCCGCATCAGCGCCTGCTGGACTTCCTGCGCGACGATCTTCATCTCACCGGCGCAAAGGAAGGCTGCGGGGCCGGCGAATGCGGCACCTGCTCGGTGTTTATCGATGGTGTGCTGTTCAAGTCCTGCATGGTTCCGGTCGGCAAGGCGCAGGGCAAGACCATCGAGACGGTGGAAGCGCTGACTAGGACCGGCGAATTGTCGGTGCTGCAGAAGGCGTTTCACAAGGCCGGCGCCAGCCAATGCGGCTACTGCATTCCCGGCATGGTGATGGCGGCGACGGCGGCGATCCGCATCAATCCCTTCGCCGATCGCGAGGAGATCAAGGAGCGTCTCGGCGGAAATATCTGCCGCTGCACCGGCTATCAGAAGATTTTTGACGCGGTCGAACTCGCCCGTGACGTGCAGAATGGCAAGCTTCCGGTCACCGCTCTGGCCGAGGACGAGACTGCGGACGGCAAATATATCGGCGCCAATGTCCGCCGTCTGGATGCGCCGAGCAAGGTTTCCGGCGCGCTGAAATATGCCGGCGACATGGTGATGCCGGACATGCTGCATCTGCAGGTGCTGCGCTCGCCGCATCCACATGCGCTGATCGAATCGATCGACACCTCCGAAGCGGAAGCCATGGAGGGCGTCGAGGGCGTCATTACCTGGGCCGACGTGCCGGGCGAGGATGGTTTCGGCGTGTTCGTGCACGATCAGCCCATCATGGCGCGCGGCAAGGTGCGTTATGTCGGCGAGGCCGTGGCGGCGGTGGCGGCGGAAGACGCAGTGATCGCGCGCAAGGCGCTTTCGAAGATCAAGGTGGTCTACAAGCTGTTGGCGGCCCTGTTCGATGCGGAGGCCGCGATGCAGTCGGGCGCGCCGGTCATTCACGATTACGCGCCCGACAACGTCACCAAGCATATCCCGATCCGCAAGGGAGATATCGCGCGCGGCTTTGCCGAATCCGATCTGGTGGTGGAAGAAACCTATTCCACCCAGCCGATCGAGCATGCCTATCTCGAGCCGGAAGCGGGCCTTGCCTATGTCGATCCCGATGGCGTGGTGACGGTGATTTCGCCCAGCCAGAACATCACCCATCACCGCCACATGCTGGCGAAGATCATCGCCAAGCCGATCAACAAGGTCCGTTTCATAATGAGCCCGGTGGGCGGTGGCTTCGGCGGCAAGGAAGACATGATCTATCAGGGCATGCTGGCCCTGATGGCAATGAAGACGCGGCGGCCGGTGCGGCTGGTGTTCACCCGCGAGGAATCGATCATTTCCACCGCCAAGCGGCATCCCTCAAAAACCGTCCTGCGCATGGGACTGACGCGCGAGGGCCGCATCAAGGCGGTGTCGCTGAAGATGATCTGCGACGGCGGCGCGTATGGCCTCTCCACCGAAGGCGTGATGCGCAAGGCCGCCATTCTCGGCGCCGGCCCGTACAATATCCCGAACCTGCAGGTCGATACCTACGGCATCTACACCAACAACACGCCCTCGGGCGCGTTCCGATCTTTCGGTGCGTTGCAGACGCAGTTTGCCACTGAATCCCATCTCGACATCTGCGCCGAGAAGCTCGGTCTCGATCCGTTTGAAATCCGCCGCATCAACGCCATGCGGGATGGCGCGGAGACCCACACCAAACAGCAACTCAAGTCAGTGAGCTATCTGCGCGTGCTGGAAGCGGCCGAAAAGGCCAGCAAGTGGGAGCAGGGTGCGCCGGTCTCGCGCGGCGACAGGCGCGCCGACCTGACTCCGGTCGGTGAAGGCGTGCGTGCGGCCTGCAGCCTCGGCGCACGCTTCGAAGCCAACGGCAAGCTGGAGGCGGCGGAATAGTTATGGCCAAGAAACGCGGACGCGGCGTAGCGGGTTGCTGGTACGGGATCGCACGTACGGCGACGGTCGATCGCGCCGGTGCCTGGGTCGAGATCGACGACGGCGGTACTGCCAAGGTCGTTACGGGCGTGACCGAGATCGGCGAAGGCATTCTCACCGTGCTGGCGCAGATCGCGGCGGAAGAACTCGGCGTGCGTCCGGAAGACGTGACCATCGGCGACAACGACACCGCGCGTTCGCCGGAGGCCGCCCATGCCGGCGCCACCCGCCAGACCTACATGATCGGCAATGTCGTGGCGCTCGCCTCGCGCGAGGCCTTTGGCAAGCTGGCGCAGGTGGTGGCCGACGAATGGCATGTTTCGCCGGATGTGATCGAGGCTGCGTCCGGTGAAATCTGGGTCGGGGGTACCAATCACAAGATGAGCATGGACACGGCCGTCCATCTCGCCAAGAGCCGCGGCGTGGTGCCGCTGGGCTCGGCCTCGTTCGGCACCGACACCACGGGTCTGCATCCGGTCGACGGAGCGGGGCGTCCGTGGCAGGCTTATGTGTTTGGCTGTCAGGTCGCGGAAGTGGAGGTCGATACTGTCACCGGCGAGGTGCAGGTGCTCGGCATCTGGGCGGCGCATGACGTTGGCCGCGCGGTCAATCCGAAAGGCGTGGAAGGACAGATCGAAGGCGGCATCGTCCAGGCGCTCGGTCAGGCCCTGATGGAAGATTACAAGATCGACAAGGGTCATACCTCGACGCCCGGCTTCGCCAAATACATCCTGCCGACCTCGCTCGACGTGCCGCAGATCACCTCGGTGATCGTGGAAGATCCCGATCCCATCGGCCCGCTCGGCGTGAAAGGTATCGGCGAGCCGGCCATGGTGCCGACGATTCCGGCCATGATGAATGCGATCTACGACGCCATCGGCGTGCGAGTGACCGAGCTTCCGGCCAGCCCGGAGAAAATCCTGATGGCGCTGAAAGACAAGGAACGCACGGAGAACGATCGTCGCGCCGCCGCACAGGCTGCGGAGTGACGCGATGACCGTGCTTGAGGCCACACAGACGGATAGCTTGAACGCGGCGACCGCCGAGACGCCGTTCACGGCCGATCTGAGCGTTCTCAGGCAAATGGCAGGCGTCATTCCGGGAGCGTTGCCGGCAGCCATCAATGGCGTGCGCTTCGCCGCCAGCATCCGGTCGCGCAAATTCGTAATCGAAGGCGGCGACGAGACGTCGGTGACTATGCCGCGCACAGCCTTCCAGCTCGTCTATCCGGATGGCACAGTGATGCTCGATGCCGGCATGGATAAGGCCACGCACGACTCGTTTGGCGAAGGTGAGCCGTTCTATCCGGACGAATTCGTGAAACTGCAGCGCGCTCTGAATGCCGCGCAGCTGATTGTGCTAACGCACTACCATGCCGATCACGTCGCCGGCGTCTTGCAGGCATCGAATATCGCGGAACTGGCCTGCAAAACGATCGCGACGCGCGCCACCCTCGATCTGATGATGAGCCATCCGCATCGGCCGCATCTCAGACTGAGCGCAGAGAATGCGCGGCATTTCATCGCGCTCGATTACGATGCTTATTATCCCGTTGCGCCGGGACTTGTGCTGTTCAAGGCTGCGGGACACAGCCCCGACATGCAGATGGTCTATGTCCGGCTGCAATCGGGCCGCGAAATTCTGCATTCGGTGGATGCAGCCTGGAACATGGACAATATCCGCCAGGTGAAGGGCAAGGCCGCGCCCTGGGTAAATGAAAATGTGTCGGCGGTGATCGGTCAGCTGCGCTGGCTCAAGCATGTCGACGATACGGAGAAGAACGTCACGGTGCTGGTCACGCACGATGACGATCTGTTTGAAAGGTTGTCGCGCGAGAATGTCGTGGGGGGGGTTCAGTAATCGAGACAAGGACGATGCAAAAACGTCCGAAAAAATCGAGACGATCTGGCGTTCGATCAATAGGGAGGTGTTTGAGATGAAATCTTCGATCAAGACGAGCGGTTTGTTGTGCCTTGCCGCGCTGGGGTTGTTCCTAGCACCATGGTCAGCATCCGCCCAAACTTATCCATCCAAGCCGATTACGGTCGTCGTGCCGTTCCCGGCCGGCGGCCCGAGCGATGTGGTCGCGCGTATTGTCACCGAACACATGTCCCGGACGCTTGGCCAGAGCATGGTGATCGAGAATGTCGGCGGTGCCGGCGGAACGCTGGGCAGCGGCCGCGTCGCGTCGGCTGATCCTGACGGCTATATGCTGCTCGCCGGCAGCATGGGCTCCCATGTCGCGGCGCCCGTGCTCACGCCCAATCTCAAATACGACGCCGCTAAGGATTTCGTTGCCGTCGGCATCACCGCGCATGCGCCGGCCGCGATAGTCGCCAAAAAGGACATTCCGGCGAACAACCTCAAGGAATTCGTGGCCTATCTGAAGGCCAACGGCGACAAGGTGAAGCAGGCGCATGGCGGCATTGGATCGTCCTCGCATATGGCGTGCTTGATGTTCACCGCTGAAATCGGCGTCAAGCCGAGCCTCGTCGCCTATCGCGGCACCGGGCCGGCGATGAACGATCTGATCGGCGGTCATGTCGATTTCATTTGCGAGCAGGTGGTCAGCGTGGTGTCGCAGGTCTCCGGCGGCAGCGTGAAGGCGTTCGGTGTGTCGGCCAGCGAGCGTCTGTCCGCCATCAAGGACGTCCCCACTGCCAAGGAAGGCGGCGTCAACTACCAGATGAGCATCTGGTCTGGTATCTTTGCTCCCAAGGGAACGCCGGCTGACGTGGTCAACAAGCTCGCCGCCGCGCTCGACAAGGCGCTCGACGATCCCGCGGTTCAAAAGCGGATGCAGGATCTCGGCGGCTCGATCCCGAAAAAGGCGGAGCGTAATCCGGCCGCGTTCGAGAAAATCGTCAGCGCGGAACGCGACCGCTGGAATCCGATTCTAAAGGAAGCCTCCGCGAAGACCAAATGACGCGTACACAGCAAGAGGTGTGTACGCAGTAAGATATGAGATATGGCGAGCCAGCATCCGCTGGCTCGCCGCTGACGGAATTGATGGTAAAGATGAGGCTCGATCGATGCTGACACGGACTCCGGAAGACGAGAAGCGGCGGCAGATCCGTGCACGCGCGGCCGCCATTCGCAATGCCGGAGGTCTCGATGCTGCCGTGGCACAGGGCAAGCTATCGAAACTGATTGAAGCCACCTTATCCGAAGCCCTGGTGCTTGGCCTGCTCAAGCAGGGCGTCAGCAAGTATCTCGCGATATTCGGTCATGGCTCGACCGATCTCGGCGATGTCCTGCGTATCTATGAGGAAGAAAGCGTCACCCGCACCTTCAATTGCCGCAACGAGGTGGAGATGGCGCATGCCGCCACCGCCTTGCGCTGGCAATACGGAGAGATTCCCGCCGTTGTCACCTCGATCGGCCCGGGTGCATTGCAGGCTTTTGCCGGTTCGCTGGCGGCCGCGTCGAATGGTGTCGGCGTCTATCATATCTACGGCGACGAGACGACTTTCGGCGAAGGCTACAATATGCAGCAGGTGCCGAAAGAGGAGCAGGGGCTGTTCGGCCGCATGACGGCGCTCATGGGCGGCTCCTACATCCTGCACACGCCGGAAGCTCTGCGCGATGCGCTGCGGCGTGGAGCTCTGGCAGTCAATCACCCCTATCGGGCCGGGCCGTTCTTTCTGCTGCTGCCGCTCAACACCCAGCCG
Source organism: Pseudorhodoplanes sp. (assembly GCA_022843165.1). Lineage (GTDB taxonomy): Bacteria > Pseudomonadota > Alphaproteobacteria > Rhizobiales > Xanthobacteraceae > Pseudorhodoplanes. The sequence goes on along the minus strand of JALHOD010000001.1, from coordinate 354,108 downwards.
GCGCGGATGCAGGTGAATCTGGCGACTTTGCCGGAATGCCCGCATCTGCCGGCGATGGCGCCGGTGGGCGATATCGGAATCGACTCGGCCGCAAAACTGATTGCATCGGCAAAGCGCGTCGCGATCAAGGCCGGCGGCGGGACGCGCGGCCATGACGCTGCAATCCGTCGTCTGGCGGAGGCGGCGGGCGCGGCTGTGGTTCTCTCTCCGGGCTCGACCGGCATTTTGCCGGACGCACATCCGCAGAACATGCATGTCGGCGGATCGAAAGGCTCGATCAGCGGCAACCACGCCATGACCCATGCCGATCTTGTCATCGTCATCGGTTCGCGCAGCGTCTGCCAGGCCGATTGCTCCGGCATCGGCTACAAGTCGGCGAAACATGTCATCAATATCAATGGCGACCTCGCCGACGTCACGCATTACAATAACACGACGGCGCTGCCGGGCGACATCGGCGCAGTCGCCGATCGCCTGGCCGCGAAGCTCGAAGCGTCGTGGGCCAAGGCCAACAAGGCCGAGTGGCTAAAAGCCTGTCTTGCAAAGAAGGCCGAATGGGCGGCGTTCAAGCTGGTTCGTTATGACGCGAGGCCGTTCGAAGATCCGGTCTGGAAGAAGCCCGTGCTGGGCCAGCCGGCCGCGATCAAGATCGTGGCGGATTTCGCCAAAGAGATCAGTGCCGCAAAGTTCTTCGACGCCGGCGACGTGCAGGCCAATGGCTTCCAGGTGGTGGAGGACGACCAGACCGGCGACACTTTCACCGAAACCGGCGCGTCATACATGGGCTTTGCCACAAGCGCGCTCTTGGCTTCGGCCATGGTCGAGAAGCCGCGCTACGGTATCGTCTTTACCGGAGACGGTTCCTTCATGATGAACCCGCAGATCCTGATCGACGGCATCGAGCATGGCGTGCGCGGGACGATCGTGATTTTCGACAACCGGCGCATGGCTGCGATCACCGGCCTGCAGATGGCGCAATACGGCCAGGAATTCCGCACCAATGATCGTGTAGCGGTCGACTACGTAAAGCTCGCCGGCGCTGTCAGCGGTGTGAAGGCGCTGCATGGCGGGTTCAGTGCGGACGATTTGCGCTCCGCATTGCGCGAGGCGCACAAGCATGACGGCCTGTCCGTCATCCATGTGCCGGTCTATAGCGGTCCGGACGAACTGGGCGGGCTCGGTGCCTGGGGGCAGTGGAACGTCGGAAACTGGTGCGAGGGCGTGCAGCGCGAGTGGATCGCGCAGGATCTCTGAGTCCGGTTACACGTGCTTGTAGGCGCGGTCGTGGTAGACTAGCGCCTTGGCGGCCGGTCCCAGCCGTACCGCGACGACCGTGCCGAAATAGACGTAGTGGGAGCCGACTTCCTTGGCTTCCAGCACCCGGCAATCGAACACTGCGATCGCCGATTTCAGGGCCGGGGATCCGGTCTTGATTGTGTCCCATTCGCCGGCCTTGAAACGTTCGGCCATGAACACGCCGGTGCGGCCGGCAAAGACATCGGCGATGGGCTCCTCGCTCGCCGCCAGCGTGTTGACGCAGAAGCTGCAGTTTTCCTGCATCAGAGGTGTGATTTGGCTCTTGCGATTCAGGCAGACCAGCAGTGTCGACGGCGTATCCGAGACAGAAGCGACGGCGGTGGCCGTGAAACCGGCCTTACCGGCTTTGCCGTCCGTCGTGACGATGTGAACGGCGGCGCCGAGACGGCTCATGGCCTCGCGGAAGGTTTGGGCGTCGGCCTGATCGAGCGCCGGAAGATTGTCGACTCCGCTCATCAGGACAGTCCCAGCAGCTTCTTGGCGTTGCCGCCGGCAATCGCGGCGATGGTCGATGCGTCGAAGCTCTCGACCGAGGCCACATGCCCGACCGGATCGTAATCGGCCATGTCGAACGGATAATCCGTGCCCATGACAACATGGTCGACACCGAAGGTCTCGACCAGCGTGGCCAGTTGCTTGTGCGAGAACACCACGGTGTCGAAATAGATCTTCTTCAGATAGTCAGTCGGCGGCTTGGGGACCGTGTGCGCGTCGGAGCGCGCGCCCCAGACATGGTCGATCCGGCCCCAATAGCCGCCGAGATAGCCGCCGCCGTGAACTGCAAGGATTTTCAGTTTCGGATGGCGCTCCAGCACGCCATCGAAAATCAGGTTATGCAACGCGATGGTGGTCTCGAGCGGGTTGCCGATTACGTTGTTAAAATAGAAGCGCTTGAAGCGCTCGCCATGGGTGAAACCGTTGGGGTGGATCACCACCAGCGCGCCGAGCTCCTCGGCTTTTTTCCAGAACGGCGCATAGGCGGGTTCGGAAATTTCCTTTCCGCCGACATTGGTCAGGATCTGCACGCCCCTGAAACCAAGCGTCTTCACGGCGCGCTCAAGCTCCTTGGCGGCTTCTGCGCCGTCGTTCAGCGGCACGGTGCCGAGGCCGAGCAACCGGTCCGGCTTGCGGCCGACGAATTCTGCAAGACCGTCATTGACGATCTGGGCGGCCTTCACCGCCGCATCGACCGGCAGGGTATAATAGCACTGACCCGGCGGCGGCTTGATCACCTGCATGTCGAGACCCATGGCGTCGAGATCGGCGAGCCGTTCATCGAAATTGGTCAGGCGGGTCTTGAGATCTCTGTCCTGCTTGGTGTTGACGGCCGCGGTTTCCGGCGACTGGAACTGGTGCAGGCCCGCGCCCACCAGATTGGCGTATTGCTGAACAAATGCGCCGGCCTGCGGGATCGCCACATGTGAGTGAATATCGATGGTCGTACTTTTGGGCCTGATCTCGCGGCCCGACTTGCCGTGCTTGCGGCCGGCGGTCGGTTCGTACTTATTCCAGACACTGCTCATGGAGGCCTTCCGATCTTTCACATTCAGAAAACGCCGAGATACTGCACGACGCGCGGATCGTCGGGCCTGATATCGCGCGCTGCGCCGCTAAATGCAACCTCGCCGCTGTTGAGGATGACGATATCGTCGGCGATCTCGAAAACGAGCGTCGGGCTTTGCTCCACCAGCACGATCGACAGGCCGCTGGCCTTCAGTTTCCGGATGGTGGACATCACCTCCAGCACGATCTGCGGAGCGAGGCCTTCGGACGGCTCGTCCATCAACAGCACGCGCGGGTTATTCATCAACGCGCGGCCGATCGCCAGCATCTGCTGTTCGCCGCCCGACAGATGCGCGGCCAGTTGCGAACGGCGCTCCCGCAGCCGCGGAAACATCTCGAACACGGTTTCGACCGACCATGCCGACTTGCCGTCATTGCCAGGCTTGCGGGCGGCGACCACCAGATTCTCGCGTACCGTGAGGCTCTTGAAGATGCGGCGGCCCTGCGGCACCAGCGCTACGCCACAGGAGGCGATGCGTTCCGGGGGGTATGCGGTGACATCCTGCCCGAACACCAGAACCTCTCCCGCGCGCGCCGGCAGCAGTCCGACCGTCACATTCATGCAGGTCGATTTGCCGGCGCCATTGCGACCGAGCAGACCGAGCAAATGGCCTTCCTGCAGCGCGAACGAGACTTTCTGCAGGATATGGCTGTCGCCGTAGAAGGCGTCGATATTGTTGAGGCAGAGCGCACTAGTGGCCAAGATAGACCTCCTTGGTGCGGGGGTCGTTGACCACCTCGGCGCGCGTGCCTTCGACGATCACCTCGCCGAAATGCAGGACCGATATCTTTTCCGCGAAGTCGAGTGCCACATCCATGTTGTGCTCGATCATGACGATCGACACGTCGCGCGGGATTTTCCGGAGCAATTGCTGCACGTCGCGCCGCTCGTCGATTGACAATCCCGCATAGGGCTCGTCCAGCAGCAGAATTTTCGGCTTCTGCGCCAAAGCCATGGCGATCTCCACCCGCCGCCTTTCGCCATAGGAGGTCTGCGACAATGGACGTTCCGCAATCGCCTCAAGGCCGACATGCGCCAGAGCCTCGCGCGCTTGGTCCACGAGTTCGGGCCGGCGGTCGATATTGATGAAGGGATTCCAGCGCAGCGGCGACAGGCCGAGCAACGCGAGCGACACGTTGCGCAGGATGGTGTCGCGCCCGAACAGCGTGATGATCTGGTAGGTCCGCGCCATGCCGAGATGAGGGCGGTGGCGGCTGGGCGCGTGGGTGATGTCCTGTCCGAACAGGTTGATGGAGCCGCTGTCGGGAGTGATTTCCCCGGTGATGAGATTGAACAGCGTGGTCTTGCCGGCGCCGTTGGGACCGATGATCAGCCGCCGCTCGCCTGGCTCCACCGCCAGGTTCACATTGGCGGTCACCCGCAGGCCGCCGAACGATTTGCATAGCGCGTTGACGTGAAGTGCGGTCATTGTGCGCGGTCTCCCGGCTTGTCTCCGGCCGATGGTTTGCGGGAGGTCAGGCGATGCCAGCCATAGCGCCATAGCCGCGCCGTACCCGGCACGAGGCCCTCCGGCATGAAGCTGATGATGGCGACGAAGATCACGCCCAGCACCAGATTCCAGCGCTCGATATAGGCGCTCACCACGTTCTTCATGATGACCACGATGGCGGCGCCGACCACCGGCCCGAGCAGGGTTCCGGTGCCGCCGGAGATCACCATCAGCAAAACCTCGGCAGAGGTCTGCAGCGCCATCACCTGCGGGCTGATGAACTGGTTGTAGTAGACGAAGAGAAGGCCTGCGACGCCGGTCCAGAAGCCTGAAATCAGGAAGGCCATAAAACGAATCAGCCAGACATTGTAGCCGAGCGCATTCATGCGCCGTGCCTGATCGCGCGTGCCCCGCACGCTGGCGCCGAATGGCGAGCGGACAAAGACCGCCATCGAGATCACGGCCAGTCCGAACACAACAAGCGTTGCGTAATAGAAGGCGCTGGCATTGGCGAGGTTGATGCCCAGGAACTCCGGGCGCGTTGTGATGTTCACGCCGTTGTCGCCGTTGGTGAGGCTGGCCCAGCGATAGGCGATGCCCCACAATATCTGGCCCAACGCCAGCGTGATCATCAGAAAGCCGATGCCGGTTGAGCGCAGCGACAGGATGGCGAAAATCGCCGATGTCAGCAACGTGGCGACGATGGCGGCGATGTCGGCAACCAGATGTCCGTGTCCCGCCTGCAGCAACAATCCCGCCGTATAGCCGGCCATTCCGAACAGGCCGGCATGGCCAAGCGAGACAAGTCCGGCATAGCCGACCAGCACATTGAGCGCGAGCGCGACCACGGCCCAGAACAGGATCTGGCTTGCGATATTGATGTAGTAGGGATTGCCGACCCAGGCCGGGAGCGTCAGCAACAGCAGGATCGAAATGGCCAGTGCCGCGAATCGCGGCGAACGCAAGCTCATGGTACCACCTTGCCGAACAGGCCCTGCGGCCGCAGCACCAGGACCAGCACCATCGGCAGGAAAAGAATGACGTAGGCCAGATCGGGAAACAGTGCCTGGCCGAAATTGTAAAGAAATCCGATCAGGAAGCTTCCGACCAGCGCTCCCAGCAGGCTTCCGGTGCCGCCGAGAATGACCACGATCAGGGCGAGTGGCAGCATTTCAGCGTCGAGGCCGGGATAGACCGACAGATACGGCGCGCCCATCACGCCGCCAAAGGCAGCGAGCGCCGCTCCGAGCGCGAAGATCAGGGTGAAGAGCTGTGAGACCTTGATGCCGACCATGCGCGCGATCGGTGCGTCGTCGACGCCGGCGCGGATCATGGCGCCCAGCCGGGTCCAGTCCACCATCAGCCAGAGTGCGATCGCGATCACCACCGCCACGCCGACGATCACCAGGCGATAGATCGGGAAGAACATGCCCGCCGCCTGCACCGCGCCGCGCAGATGCGCCGGCGTCGTAGGCTGCCACGGGTCACCGGTCCAGATCAGCAGGCAGAGATCGGCGATGATGAAGGAAAAGCCGAGTGTGAGCAGAACCTGCGGCAACTCCTGTCCGGACAGCCGCTTGAGAAAGAAGCGCTCGACCATGGCGCCGATCAGCGCCATGGCAAACCCGCTCGCGATGGCCGCGAGCCAGAAATTCATGCCGCGGTCCAGAAAAGTCACCCCGAAATAGGCGCCCAGCATGAAGAAGGAGCCGTGCATCAGGTTCGGGATGCGCATCAGGCCGAAGATCAGGGAAAAGCCGGCGGAGAGCAGGAACAGCAGGCCGCCAAGGGCGATGCTGTTCACTGCCAGAGTCAGCCAGAGATTCATCGGCGTTGCCTGTTCAAGAACCGCGGGCTGATGGCGTTACTCGAGATTCTTCGCCGGCGGCACGTCGCGCGCATAGACCGGAGCCGCAAGAAACGCCGTCTCGTCGTAAGTCCAGAACTGGCTCACATTCGGATAGCGCTTGATGACGGTGTTGACGAGCTTGCCGTCTTTTCTCTCGCATTTGCGAATGAATACATCGCCGATCACGTTGCCGTACTTGTCGAATTTGACCGGCCCGCGCGGCGTATCGATGAGAGAAACATTGTGCAACTCGTCGGCAAGCGCCTTGCGGTCGTCGGCCTTGCTGCCGAGCTTGGCGATCGCAGCTTCCACGCATTGGCCGGCGACATACATGCCGGCCGAGTAACCGCCCGGCAGTACATTGTAGTCTTTCTGCATTGCCGCGACGAACCGTTTGTTGCTCGGCGACTCGAAATCGGCCGAATACCAGGCCGCCGACAGCACACCTACAGCTTCGTCACCGAGGCTGCGCAGCAAAGCGTCGTCCATCGCGGTCCAGCCCGCAAGCAGCGGAACTTTTGACTTCACGCCGAGGTCGGCATAGGCGCGCATGAACTTTACCGGATTCGACCCGGCGAAACCGTTGAACACGCAATCGACGTTGCCGATCTGGGCGATGTAAGGCGTATAGTCCGGCGTCACGAGCGGCGGCCACAGCTTCTTGACCACTTTTCCGCCGTTGTCCTCGAAGGCGCGCTGGAAGCCTGCCATCTGTTCGTAGCCAAAGGCAAAATCTTCCGAGATCGTGGCGGCGCGCTTGTATTTCATGTCCTTGGCGGCGTAATCGCCCATGACGTGGCAGGTTTGCGCCGATGTCGCGGACGGCCGGATCACGAAAGGATTGGCCTTGCGCTGAGTGACGTCCTCGGCCGCGGCGAGACTGATCAGCGGCGTTTGCTTTTCGCGCACATAATCGGTAATGGCGAGCAGCTCGAAAGCGGCGAGTGGTCCGAGGATGACATTGACATTGTCGCGCTCAACCACCTCCTGCGCCTTGGTCTTGGCGCCTGCCGGATTTCCACCGGTGTCCGCGACGATCAGTTCGATCTTGCGTCCGCCCAGTGTGCCGTTCTTTTCCTTCAGGAAGGCGGCGATACCCTGCTCCATCTGGATGCCGCCCTGCGCCAGCGGTCCGGTCTTGACGGTCAGCAGGCCGATCTTGAACGGCGCGCCTTGCGCCCGAAGTACGGCCGGAGCGGCGATCAATGCGGTGGTGCCGAGCATTCCCTTGAGAACAGTTCTGCGTTCGATTGTCATGTGATGTTCCTCCCTTGCTCGATGTTGGCCGCCCTTTGCTGGCGGTTTTCGCTTTGACGCTTTCCTCGTCTTCTCGTTCGCAGTTCGCGCAACCGGTAACGTCCTCGCGGGTGTTACGGCCTCGGCTGCTCAGGTCCGCCGCTTCTCCTCAGGCCTTGCTCCTCGTTTTCTGTTGTCATTTTTTCGTTTTCGCGGCCATCGGCCATGTCCTTCCTTGTTGCTCTTGCCGGGGATCACCGGCAGCAGAATGAATGGTTCCTGCCCGTGTCCGAAATGCAGGTGCGTAGTGCCGCCGAATATTTTTGCCGGACGGTCGAGCGGATCATCGTGCAGGAACGGACCGCAGCCTTTCAACTCGTTCTTGAAATTCGACAGCTTACCGCCGCTGGCACCGCCATATTCATAGTCCTTGCCGCGGATCGTCACGCCCAAGCGATATCCGGCCGGAATCACGATCGATGTCGGCCAGATTTCGATGTCGAGGTCGGCGATTTCCCCGCGCTTGAGCGGCTGTTTCTCATCGTGTGTGTGATAGGGCCGGTAGGGCTTGGACAAGGTCCTGTCGAGTTTGCCGTGCGAGGCGCGCAGCCAGCCCTGTGCGACCGGGGTATGCGGGTCGATGGCGCCCTGGAAGACAACTTCCTTCAGATCAGGTGAGAACACCCGGAGCACCACGAACAGATCGGCGTCCGCGGTCGAGGACGACACAAACAGCTTGAGCGCTGAAGGACCGGTCAGTTCGGTCTCCGTCTCCATCGGTGCGGTGAGGAATGTCAGGCCGTCGCCCATCGCGGCGAAGCTTTTGACGCTGGCTTGCGAACTTCGTTTCTCCGAAAGCGATCCGGCCGGCTGCAGGTAGAGCTTTGTCCATTTTGTCCGCTTCAGCGGCCATTCCTGCTCGGCGCGTTGCTCGAAGCGGTCGATATGCCGGACCTGCAGCAGCACTTTCGATTGGCGGTCCCAGCCGTTCTTCTTGCCGTGCAGGTAATGGTCGAAGAAACGCTTCTGAATCTCGCGGCCATAGTCGGTGTAGAAGTGGGTCCAGTGCTCGATGCCGTGCGCTTCCAGCCATTTTTCCTTCGATGCGGCGCGCACAAAACCCTCGAAATTGCCGCGTGGATGCAGTCCCTGGCCGCCCCAGTTGGCGGCGGACAGGAAGGGCACCTTGACCTTCGACCAAACCGGCGAGCGAGCCCTGTGGTAATCGTCGTCCAGCGGATGGGCGCGAATCTCGGCGCCGAAATCGCATCGATTCTGTGCGAGCTGGTTCTCCGAAAAAATCTTTGGGCCGCAGACCAGTTCGCCGTGTACGCGTGAGTGTTTGCCGCGTTCGCCGGCACCGTGCTGCACGGTCTTGACCTGCATATCGTACCAGTTGGCCCAGAAGGTCGACAGAATCCCGCCATGATGCGTCATGTCGCGATACCAGTCGGCGGCGCCTTCCCAGATGCACATGGCAGCAAGATGCGGCGGCTGCAGCGATGCCACATGCCACTGATTGATGCCGTAATAGGAAATGCCGTTTAGTCCGACTTTTCCGTTTGACCAGGGCTGAACGCCGGCCCACTGGATGCAGTCGTAAAAGTCTTTCGTTTCGCGCGGCGAAAAATGGTCGATGTAACCGGGCGAACAACCACAGCCGCGGGAATCCACGCGCACGCAGGCATAATTGTGCGGAACCCATTTCTCGGGATCGACCACTTCCCAGTTCTGATAGGCGTTGGTCGAGCCTTTCGCCACATCGGGATGCTGATCGACCATGCGTTGCCAGGCACTCGGATAGCCGTCCTGGAAGGCGAGACCCTTGGCATAAGGACCATATGTTAGAATGACGGGATAGCGGCCGGGCTTGCAGGGACGAAACACATCCGCGCGCAGCACCAGTCCGTCTTCCATCGTGATCTGAACATCCCAGTCAATATGCATGCCGTCGCGCGTTTCGCTGCGCGGCCGATGCGTGCCGGCGACGGGGCCACCAGCCGATCTGTCGGTGCTCTGGACCGAACTCAAGCTTCCCTCCCGCCGCCGACGCTTTTGTGCGCGCCGTTTGGCGTTCGTCTCATCTAGCGTAGCGCTGTCACCGGGGGATGTCGCAAATAATATGCTTTGAGCAGGAGTATCAGCTTTACTAATGCGGCTTTTGCTTCGCACGCGGATGCCCTAGCGTGGCGCCCAAGCGTCGCAGGAACGGACGCAGGGAGGACCTAATTATGAAAGTCGGAGTTGCGGGCCTTGGCAAAATGGGCGCGGCCATTGCGTCCCGCCTGATCGAGGCCGGCCATCAGGTCACGGTCTGGAACAGGAGCGCCGACAAGACCGAGCCTCTGGTGAAAGAGGGAGCGGTCGCTGCGGCGACACCTGCCGATCTGGCCCGCGCGTCCGAGGCCATCGTCACGATCCTCACGGATGCCGATGCGATCGACGCCGTGTTTCACGGTCCGGCCGGTCTTCTGAGCGGGGATGTCACCGGCAAGCTGTTCATGGAAATGAGCACGGTGCGGCCGGAGACGGAAATCGCGCTGGCCGGAAAAGTGCGTGCCAGGGGCGCGGCCTTTGTCGAATGCCCGGTAGGCGGGACCACCGGTCCGGCGCGTCAGGGCAAGCTGATCGGATTGGCGGGTGCCACCGAAGACGATTTCCAGCGGGCCAAGCCGATCCTCGACCAGCTTTGCCGGCGGGTCGAGCATTGCGGCGATGTTGGCGCAGGCGCCAGCATGAAGCTGGCCATCAATCTGCCGCTGATGATCTACTGGCAGGCTCTGGGCGAGGCGCTCGCCATCAGCCGTCATCTCGGCTTCGACCATGCCCGCATGATGGATTTGCTGGCGGATACCTCCGGCGGCAACAACGCGATCAAGAATCGCGGGCCGGCACTGGCCAAGATGCTGGGCGGCGATCTGTCGGCCGCTGTGACCTTCAACCTCGACGACGGGCGCAAAGATCTGCGCACCATGCTGACGGAAGCGAAAGCGCGCGACGTCGAATTGCCGCTGATCGAACGGACACTGGCCTGCTTCGATGAGGCGAGCCAGGCCGGCTGGGGGCAGCGTGACGGCTCAAGCCAGGCGGTCTATTGGTCGCAGCGCAAAAAGTGATGTTATTGATTCAGTCGACTTGAAATGGGGGAGATTATGTCCGGATTGACGCTTGCTCAGGCCAGCACCATCGTCGATGTGGCGCTGAAGAAAGGCCGCGACTCCAAATTCGCTCCGTTGAGCGTGGCCGTCCTCGATGCCGGTGGGCATCTGGTGGCGTTCAAGCGCGAGGATAAATCGGGGATCTTGCGGTTCGACATCGCCTTCGGAAAGGCCTGGGGCGGTCTCGGCCTCGGCTTTGGTTCGCGCACTCTGTTCGAGCGTGCCGAGAAGACTCCGATGTTCTTCACCACGCTGGCGGCTGCCAGCGACGGCCGGGTGGTGACCAATCCGGGCGGAGTGCTGATCCGCAATGCCGACGGCGACATCGTCGGCGCGGTCGGCATCTCGGGCGACACTTCGGACAACGACGAGATCTGCGCGATCGCCGGTATTGAGGCGGCGGGACTTAAGGCCGATCCCGGGGGTTCCAAGAAGTAGCCGGCATCGTTTGCCGATCAGGGGACATTTCCATGCAATTCTATTCGTTCTGGCGTTCGCTGGCGAGTTTCCGCGTGCGCATCGCGCTCAATCTCAAGGGCCTGAGTCCCGATGTGATCGACGTCAATCTGATGCAGGGCCAGCAGCGGGAAGAAGCTTTCAGAAAGGTCAACCCGCAGATGCTGCTGCCGGCCTTGCTGGACGGAGACGGGCCACCCCTGTTCCAGTCGCTCGCCATCATCGAGTATCTCGACGAGACCCATCCGCAGCCGCGATTGCTGCCGGCGGAGCCGCGGGCGCGCACCCGCGCGCGGGCATTGGCCCTGATCGTAGCCGCCGATGCGCATCCGCTGATCGTCCCGCGGGTGCGCGACTATCTCGAGCATGAACTGAAGCTCGACGAGGCGCAGCGCACCAGATGGATCCATCACTGGCTGGGCGAGGCGCTCAATGCGCTTGAAGCCAATCTGTCGACCAGCAGCGATACCGGGCGCTATGCGCAGGGCGATGCGATCACCATCGCCGATATCTGCATCGTCAGCCATGCCACCGGCGCGAATTTCTTCAAACTCGATCTCGCGCCTTACCCGACCGTGCGCCGGATCGTGGAGACCTGCATGCAGAACGATGCATTCGCGCGCGCCCATCCGCTCAAACAGCCCGGCGCGCCGCAATCCGTCTGAGACCGACAGCTTCCGGATTTTATCGCTTGGCACCGTTGACGCGCTTGCGCGCCGGTAACTTGGCTGCGTCCGTCAGCGTGGCGGTCAGCGTCGCCTCGATAGTCGCGAGATCGGATTCGAAGCGGTCGAGGAAATGCCGCGCGGCGATGCTGAGGGTGCGCCGCGCCGGGGTGATGATGATGAATTCCGCGAACAGCAGCGGATCGACGACTGGATTGATGATCAGGTCGCGCTTGGGGATGTCGTTGACGCAGATCAGGCCCGGCAGCATCGTCACCCAGTCGGTACGGGCGACAAATTCCAGTGTGCCGATCATGGCGTCCATTTCCACCATGCGCTCGATCGCGACGCCGTGGGTCTGGAAATAGATTTCGAGATTGCGCCGGCGGATGTTGTCGGGTCCCGGCACCACGACTTTCAGCGGCGGGCAGTCGGACAGACGCAGCGGCTGGAGCGGCGTGAACTTGCTTTTCGGTCCGGAGATCAGCACCTCACGGTCGCGCAGCAGTAACCGCGACTTCAGTCCGACCCGACCTTCGAAGGCCGGCACGATGGCGAAATCGAGTTCGTCGGCGAGCACCTTTTCGGTCAGCACGCCGCTATAGCCTTCGACGACATGCAGACGGACATCCGGATAGGCGGGCACAAAATGCTCGAGCGTCGGGGCGAGCGCCGCGCGGGTGAAGGTCGGCATCAGCCCGACCCGCAGATCGCCGGTCACCACACCCGCCATCGCGCGCATGTCCTCGCCGGCATTTTCCAGCATGCCGACAGCATCGACACAATGACGGTAATATCGTAGGCCGGCTGGGGTGGGCCTCACGCCGGTGGCGGATCGGTCGAATAAGGTCACGCCCAGCGCCCGTTCGACCGCCGAGACATGCTGGGAAATACCGGATTGCGTGGCATGCTCGCGTTCGGCGGCGCGCGTGAACGAGCCTTCCTCGCAAACGGCGATGACGGCTTGGATCTGGCGCAAGGTCGGCCGGTGCTGCATCAGTAAACCTTATAGAGAAGGTCAAAGCATATTATTTCGAATGCGTGGCGTCCGCAGCTAGTTTCTTTGCCACACGAGGCCTCCGGAGCGACGAATGAAACTCGGTTTTTTCACCATGCCGATCCACCCGCTGGGCAAGGACTGGCGGCAGTCCCTGCGCGAGGACCGGGAAGCCTTCGTGCTGGCGGACCAGCTGGGTTTCGCCGAGGGTTATGCGGGCGAGCATGCGACTGATCAGGCCGAGAACATCACGTCCTGCTCGATTTTCATCGCCTCGCTGATCGATTCCGTGAAGACGATGAAGCTCGGCACGGGCACGGTGAACATGCCGAACAGTCACCCGGCGGCGGTGGCCGCCGAGGTCGCGATGCTCGATCACATGCTGGACGGGCGGTTCATCTTCGGCATCAGCCCCGGCGGATTGCTGTCGGATGCCGAGGTGTTCGGCAACCTCGATGCCAATCGCAACGAAATGTTCCTGGAGGCCATCAATCAGGTTCTGCAGATCTGGTCGAGCGAGCCGCCCTACAACATCAAGGGCAAGTACTGGAACATCAGCGTCGAGAAGCAGTTCATCCCGGAACTCGGCCAGGGCTATTTGCCCAGGCCGTTGCAGCGTCCGCATCCGCCGATCGTGGTCACCGCCGTCGCGCCGTTTTCAAAGGGCGTTACCGAGGCGGCCGCGCGCGGCTGGGAGCCGATCTCGGCGAACTTCCTGATGCCGGCCTGGGTGAAAAGCCACTGGCCGAAATATGTCGAAGGCTGCGAGCGCGTCGGTCGTCCGGCCGATCCCGCCAACTGGCGGGTCGCCAAGAGCATTTTCGTGGCCGACGACGAGAAGACCGCGCGCGAATACGCCACCGCGGGGAATTCTCCCTATCACTTCTATTACCGCCAGCTCTTTACCAAGCTGAAGGCCAACGGCCGCATCGAACTGTTCAAGACCTATCGCGATCAGCCCGACGACGAGGTCACGCTTGACGGCATCTTCAAGGAACTGGTGATCTGGGGATCGCCCGAGAAGGTGGCGGATGACATCCTCGCCTTCCGCGACAAGGTCGGCGATTTCGGCACGCTGCTATACGCCGGCAAGGACTGGCTCGATCCGAAGCTCGGCAAGAGATCGATGCAGCTTCTGGCCGAAAAAGTGATGCCGAAAGTGAACGCAGCGATCGGATCGTCCGCCAGGACCGCCGCGGAATGAGCCGCAGGCCATTCCTCGCGCGCACGCGCTTCAGTCAGCTCAGCGGATTGATCAGCGGCTTGCCGGCAAAATGCGCCGCCAGGTTGTTCAGCATCACTTGGCCGATTTCGGTGCGGGTTTCGACCGTGCCGGTTCCGTGATGCGGCTGCACGATCACATTCGGCAGCGACAGCAAGTCCTGCGAGATATTCGGTTCGTTGTCGAAGACATCGAGCGCGGCATAGCCGAGCTTGCCGGATTTCAGCGCCGCGATCATTGCAGGTTCGTCGACCACGGTTCCGCGCGCCACATTGATCAATGTCCCGGTCGGCCCCAGCGCCTCGATCACGGCTTTTGACACCAGAAGCCGGGTCTCCTCGCCGCCCTTGCAGGCGACCATCAGGTAATCGCTGCGCCGCGCGAGTTCGACCGGGTCGGCAATATACTCATAGGGTGCATCGGCTTTTTTGCGGGGCCCCTGATAGATCACGCGCATGCGAAACGCGGCGGCCCGATCGGCGATGGCGCGGCCGATGCCGCCCAGCCCGATCACGCCGCAGGTCTTGCGCCCCACGCTGCGGCCGAGCCTGATCGGTCCCTTGGCAGCCCAGTCGCCGTCCCGCACATAGCGGTCGCCCATGACGATCTGGCGGGCTGAGGCCAGCATCAGGCCGATCGCAAGGTCGGCGACCTCGGGCCCGATCACACCCGGCGTGTTGGTGACGGGGATATTCTTCTCGCGCGCCGCTCTCAGATCGACGGCATCCGTGCCGACCCCGAATACGGTGATCACTTCCAGATTGGGAAAGCGATCCATCATCTCGCGCGTGGCGCCGCGATTGGCCTCGGTGGTGATCGCCCGGATGCGTTTGGCGGTCTCAGGCGTGAAGGCATCCGCCGGAAGCGGAAGATCGCGGAAATGATGAATGGTATAGGTCTCGTACAGCGACTTGACCGTGGCTTCCGGAAAAGAGCCGATATAGAGCACGTCGGGTTTCATCACGTCTCGCGTTGTCCGGAGATTGTAAAGGCCGATATCCGAAAGGATCAGATTTCGAAAATCTGCTTTGGCGTCTTGTGCAGGCATTCGCTCGGGCCGTTCGCCTGCACCAGATAATTGTCGCAGATCACGGCGAACAGCGAGGCCGTTTCGTAGCCGGGATGGACGGCTAGGTTCATGTCCTGTGCGAGCGACATAGTTTCGTCCGCGCGGACAAGCGGCCGTTCGACCAGATCGTAGCCTTGGCCATGACAATAGAGCCGCAATTCCTTCGGCAGTCCGCGCGCCTGCATGAACTCGTCATGCGAATTGGCGATGTCGCGGCAGGACACGCCGGGCTTGATCATCTTCAGTGTGTTGGCCTGAGCCTCCTTGACGGTTTCGAAGCCGTCGACGACCTCATTTGACGCCTTGCCGAGAACGACGGTGCGGGCGATTTCGGTATACATGCCGCCGGGCCCGCTATTCTCGATCAGCAGCGAGAAGTGCTCGCCTGCCTTGAGCGTGCGGCCCTGCATGTAGCGGTCGACGAAATCCGAGCGCTGGCCGAGCGGCGCGGAGGAGCCGAGGAACAGGCCCTGCTCGCTACCAAGCAGGCGCCCTTCATATTGTGCAAGCGCGGTGACGTCGGTATCGCGCATGCCGGGACGAATCTTCTTCAGCACACGCGCGAAAATCTCATCCTGCATGTCCGCGCATTTGCGGATCAGGACTTTCTCTTCCTCGCTTTTCACCGCTTTGATGGCGTCGACAAATTCGGTGGCATCGACAAACGTTGTATTGCTGAGTCCGTCTTCGACCTGCTTGACGAATTGATGCGGCATGGCGCCGGCGCCGACCCATCCGAGGGTGCGGTAGCTGCGGCGCTTCAATTCGCCGAGCGCCAGCTCCGCCTGGTATCCTCCGGTATAGGCGATGGAGGTGAAGGCGGGAGTGCAGAGAATCTCGCCAACGCCGCGATGAACGTCATGCTTGCCTTCGAGTCTGCGGCGCGTGCCGCGCGGGCCCATGTCCACGACGGTCATGTGGTCGTTGGCATGGAAGATGACAGTGCGCGGATAGCCGTTATAGGCCGGAAAATCCGTGAACCATTTCACATAGCCGCCCAGCCAGTCGTTGTTGCTCTGCATGACCAGCGCATCGATATTGCGCTCCTTCATGGCATGGCGGATGGCGTCCCATCGGCGATTCAGTTCTGCGGTCGAGACGGGATTCAGAATTCGGTCGTTCATCGGTGACTTCTTCTGGTACGGCTGTCGGAACAGGAGGCTGTGCGGCCGTACACTTTCATTCCGTCATTGCGGGCGCAAGAGCGCAGGCGTACCGCATTGCGGTTACCGGCGAGGTGGGTAATAACCGCTTCGGACGGCTGAATCGGGGCCTTAACCAAAATCTCTGGTGCGGAGCGCGGTTGCCCCATTCTGTCCGGATCGGTCTGAAATTTGCTTCATCCGATTCTCGATCAAAGCAGCGGAATTCCGGTTACATCAGGCAATGGATCCTCTCCTCAAAGTCGTGATTGTCGATGAAAGCCCGGTCCGCTCGGCGATCATCGAGGAAGGATTGCGTGAGGCCGGCTTCACGCAGGTCACGCGCATCGAGGAAATGGCCAATCTGCTGGCGCGGATCTATGCGCTCGATCCCGACGTGATCGTGATCGACCTTGAAAATCCTAGCCGCGACGTCCTTGAGCAGATGTTCCAGGTCAGCCGGATCGTGAAGCGGCCGATCGCCATGTTCGTCGACCAGAGCGATGCCGCTTCCATCCAGGCGTCAGTGGATGCCGGCGTGTCGGCCTATATCGTGGGTGGTCTGGTCAAGGAGCGTGTCAAGAATATCCTCGATCTGTGCATCTCGCGCTTCAATGCCTTCTCGCGCCTGCAGACCGAGCTCGATCAGGCTAAGACCGCGCTCGAAGATCGCAAGGTGATCGACCGCGCCAAGGGCATTCTCATGAAAGCGAAGAATCTGACCGAGGAAGAAGCCTACGCGCTGCTACGCAAGACGGCGATGAATGAGAAAAAGAAGATCGCGGAGATCGCCCAATCGGTCATCACGGCATCGGAGATGTTCAAATGAACGAAGATCCGAGGCTGCGGATCGGCTTTATTCCGCTGGCGGATGCCGCGGCGCTGATCGTCGCAGTCGACAAGGGCTTCACTACCGACGAAGGGCTGGATGTCGAATTGAAGCGTGAAGTGTCGTGGTCGAATGTGCGCGACAAGCTGAATATCGGCCTGTTCGACGCCGCGCATCTGCTGGCGCCGGTGGCGATTGCGTCGAGTCTGGGTCTGGGCCATGTGCGCGTGCCGATCCTCGCGCCGTTCAATCTCGGGTTGAATGGCAATGCAATTACGGTCTCCCCCGATCTGTATGCAGCTCTGGCTGCGTCAGTCGAGGGCGATCTGGCCAATCCGATGAATTCGGCAAAGGCCATGGCCCGGGTTGTCGCGGAGCGCCGCGCCAGGGGTCGCGACCCCTTGGCCTTCGGGATGACGTTCCCGTTCTCGACGCATAATTATCAATTGCGGTTCTGGATGGCGGCCGGCGGCGTGAACCCCGACGAGGATGTGCGGCTGGTGGTTTTGCCGCCGCCCTATATGGTCGAGAGCCTCGCCAACAAGCATGTCGACGCCTTCTGTGTGGGCGCGCCGTGGAATTCGGTCGCGGTCGATCTCGGCGTCGGCCGCATTCTGCACTTCGTGTCGGAAATTCTCGCGCGCGCCGCCGAAAAGGTGCTGGCCGTTCGCGAACGCTGGGCGCAGGACAATCCGAATCTGCTGCTGCGTCTGGTGCGGGCGCATGGCCGGGCCGCCGGCTTTATCGAGGAGTCGGACAATCACGCGGAGGTGGCTGCAATTCTCGCCGCACCCAACCGCATCGGTGTCGATGCGGAAGTCATCATGCGGACGTTGGCTGGCCGGCTGAAGGTGTCGCCGGATGGCGCCGTCCGCACCAGCAATCGCTATCTTCTGGTCGGACGCGCCAACGCGGCGCGGCCCGATCCGGTTCAGGCGGCCTGGCTTTATGCACAGATGGTGCGCTGGAAGCAGACGGAGTTGAGCGACACGCTGCTGGCCCAGGCAGTGGCGGTGTTCAGGCCCGACATTTACGACCAGGCGGTCGGGGTCCCCGGACCGATGCCGGCCGGTGAACCGGCCGATGGTGTGGGTGCCTTCGCCGGCCCGGCTTTCTCTCCGAAAGACGTCGCCGGCTATCTCCGGACCTGGGCGATTCCGGGTCGTTAAACCGCCGGGGGCGGCGATCCCATTTTATATTGCAATGCACAATTCTTTGGCATTCTGCCTAGGATGCTGCGGAAACGTGCAGCAGACACGGCGCGATGATTTCTTGAGCAACAATTATAACTAATTGAAAATACTATAAATTATATCTCTCCTGCGATTGGCACAAAGCTTGAAGAGAGGAGATCAAACGGCCGTCTTGTGAAAGGCGCCGGTGGTCCAATGACGGGCCAACAAGCAACGCCGCTGTCCTGGGGAAACGCTTTGCAAGAGCGCTGTCCGGGGCTGCGGCTTTTTTTATGGCTGCCGGGAAAACGCAGGACGGGCTCTCCAGAGGGTCAAGCAACGCCGAAAGGACGACGAGTTCAGATGACCGACGCCACCAAAGGAACACCGAAATTACGCGGCCTCAGCCGCCGCACATTCCTGAAATCAACCGCCGGGACCGCCGCGCTTCTGGGAGCGGTCAGCAGCCAGTTTCCATTCGGCGTCCACATTGCCGAAGCGTCCGGGCCGGAAGTGAAAAAGGCGATCCTCGGCTACATCGCGCTGATGGATGCCTCGCCGCTGGTCATTGCGAAGGAGAAGGGGTTCTTTGCGAAGTACGGCATGCCGGATGTCGAAGTTGCAAAACAGGCGTCGTGGGGCGCGACGCGCGACAACATCGTTCTCGGTTCGGAAAGCAACGGCATCGACGGTGCGCACATCCTGACACCAATGCCGTATCTGATCTCGGCCGGCAAGGTGACGCAGAACAACGTGCCGACGCCGATGTACATTCTCGCGCGGCTCAATCTCGACGCGCAGGCGATCTCGGTTGCGCAGGAATACAAGGACCTCAAGGTCACGGCCGACGCCTCGGCCCTGAAGGCGGCATTCGCTGCCAAGAAAGCCGCAGGCAAGGAAGTGAAGGTTGCGATGACCTTCCCCGGCGGTACGCACGATCTGTGGCTCCGCTACTGGCTGGCCGCCGGCGACATCGATCCGGACAAGGACGTCTCCACCATCGTCGTTCCACCGCCGCAGATGGTGGCGAACATGAAGGTCGGAAACATGGATGCCTTCTGCGTCGGCGAGCCTTGGGGTGAGCAACTCGTCAACCAGAATATCGGCTTCACCGCCTGCTCAACCGGCGAGCTCTGGTTCAAGCATCCCGAGAAAGCGCTTGGTCTGCGCGCGGCCTGGGTCGACAAGAATCCGAACGCGGCCAAGTCGCTGCTCGCCGCCGTCATGGAAGCGCAGCAATGGTGCGATAAGCCCGAAAACCGCAAGGAGATGTCGGAGATTGTCGGACGCCGGCAATGGTTCAACGTCCCGGTCGCCGACATCATCGGCCGCGCCAATGGCGACATCAATTACGGCAACGGCCGAATCGCGAAGGGCACTAAGCAGTTCATGAAGTTCTGGCAGGACCATGCGTCCTACCCGTTCAAGAGCCATGACGCCTGGTTCGTCACCGAAGACATCCGGTGGGGCAAGTTCGAGCCGAACACCGACATCGACGCGATGGTGAACAAGGTCAATCGCGAGGATCTCTGGCGCGACACGGCCAAGACGCTCGGCCTCGCCGCCGCCGATATCCCGGCCTCGACGTCGCGCGGCAAGGAGACCTTCTTCGATGGCAAGGTCTTCGATCCTGCTAATCCGCAGGCCTATCTGAAGAGTCTGTCCATCAAGCGCGTCGAGGTTTGATTTCGCATCGGGGCGGCGGCCTTCGCCGCCCCGTTTCGTCAGACGGAGAAAGATTGCAATGAACATGCCGTTGCTCAAGACCGAACCGCAAATCGCCGCGCCGGCGCCCGCGATCGCCGAGGTGCTGAGGTTCGATCCGGTCAAGCCGGGTTACTTCAAGGCGAAAATTCTTCCCAGGCTGGGAGCGGTCGCGGCGAATCTGTTGCCGCCGCTGGTCATGCTCGCGCTGATTCTGGCTGTCTGGCAGATTCTCTGCATGAAGCCGGGCGCGACCTTGCCGTCGCCCACCAAGATCTGGTCGGAAGCCTATGATCTGATCGTCGATCCGTTCTTTGTCGCAGGTCCGCAGGATATCGGTCTTGGCTGGCGCGTTCTGACCTCGCTGCAGCGGGTGGCGATCGGTTACGGGCTTGCCGGCGTGATCGGCATCATGCTCGGCACCATCATCGGTCAGTCGGTCTGGGCGATGCGCGGCCTCGATCCGATCTTCCAGGTGCTGCGCACCATCTCGCCGCTGGCCTGGCTGCCGATTTCGCTGGCCGCGTTCCGCGACAGCCAGCCCTCGGCGATCTTCGTGATCTTCATCACCTCGGTCTGGCCGATCATCATCAACACCGCCGTCGGCATCCGCAACATTCCGCAGGACTATCGCAACGTCGCCGCCGTGCTGCGGCTCAATCATCTCGAGTTTTTTTGGAAGATCATGATTCCGTCGGCGGCGCCCTACATTTTCACGGGCCTGCGCATCGGCATCGGCTTGTCCTGGCTTGCCATTGTCGCAGCCGAGATGCTGACCGGCGGCGTCGGGATCGGTTTCTTCATCTGGGATGCCTGGAATTCGTCGCGGCTGTCCGACATCGTGGTGGCGCTGGTCTATATCGGCATCGTCGGGTTCATCCTCGATCGCATCGTCGCCTTCGTTGCGACCATCGTCACGCGCGGCACCGCGGCCAATTGAGGGACATGACAATGACGGCCTATCTCAAGATCGATCACGTCGACAAGATCTTCAATCGCGGCTCCGCCACCACCGAAGTCCTGAAAGACATCACGCTCACGGTCAACAAGGGCGAGTATGTCTCGATCATCGGACATTCCGGCTGCGGAAAGTCCACTCTGCTCAATATCGTTGCCGGCCTCACGCCAGCGACGCAGGGCGGCATCCTGCTGGAGGACCGCGAGGTGAACGAGCCCGGTCCTGACCGTGCCGTCGTGTTCCAGAACCATTCCCTGCTTCCCTGGCTGACCGTCTATGACAATGTCAGGCTTGCGGTCGACAAGGTGTTTTCCGGCCTGAAATCGCGCGAGGAGCGCCACGCCTGGACCATGCACAATCTCGATCTCGTGCAGATGGGCCATGCCAGGGACAAGCGTCCTTCCGAAATCTCCGGCGGCATGAAACAGCGTGTCGGCATCGCTCGCGCGCTGGCAATGGAGCCGAAGGTATTGCTGCTCGACGAGCCGTTCGGTGCGCTCGACGCGCTCACCCGGGCACATCTGCAGGATTCCGTGATGGCTTTGCAGCAGAAGCTCGGCAACACCGTGCTGATGATCACCCACGATGTGGATGAGGCCGTGCTGCTGTCCGACCGCATTGTGATGATGACCAACGGTCCGTCGGCGCGGATCGGCGAGGTGCTGGATGTGACGCTGCCGCGCCCGCGCAAACGGCTCGAGATGGCGGCCAACCCTGTCTACCTGAAATGCCGCCAGCGCGTGCTGGAATTCCTCTACGAGCGCCACCGCTTCGTGGAGGCCGCATAGCCCTTTGAAGCTCCACAACTATCGCCGCAACGCCGCGGCGAGCCATGGACCGCAACGATGCGGGCGACGTCGAAAGACCCGAGGTCCAGGAACTGAAATGAGCGAACGTCTTGTCATTGTCGGCAACGGCATGGCCGCCACGCGGCTGGTTGAGGAGCTTTCCGCGCAGTCGCTCGGCCGCTACGCGGTCGCGGTGATCGGCGAGGAGTCGCGGCTGGCCTATAACCGCGTGCTGCTCTCGTCGGTGCTGGCCGGAGAGGCCGATTCCGCCGATATCGAACTGAAGTCCGCGCGCTGGTGGCGCGACGGCGGCGTGACCGTCCGCTATGGCGTCCCGGCATCGCAGGTCGATATCGCCAGCAAGATGGTGACTCTGGCGGATGGAACGGTCCTCGCGTTCTCCAAGCTGATTTTTGCCACCGGCTCGAAGCCGCTGCGGCTGCGTGTGCCGGGCGCCGATCTTGAGGGTGTGCTGACCTTCCGCGATGTGACCGACATCGATGCGATGTCGGCCGCCGTCAGGCGTGGCCGCAAGGTTGCGGTGATCGGCGGCGGCTTGCTGGGGCTGGAAGCCGCCTATGGCATGGCGCGCTGCGGCGCGGATGTCACGGTCCTGCATCTCATGGACAGACTGATGGAGCGGCAGCTCGATGAGCGCGCCGCCGCCATGCTGAAAGCCGCGGTCGAGGAGAAGGGCATCCATGTTGTTCTCAACGCGGACACCGAAAGCTTCATCGGCGATTATCGCGTCGAAGGCGTTGCTCTCAAGGACGGTCGCACAATTGCGGCGGACACCGTCATTGTCGCGGCGGGGATCACGCCGAATACCGCTCTCGCACGCGAAGCAGGGCTGAAGACCGGGCGCGGCGTTCTGGTCGATGATCACCTCCAGACCAGCATCCCCGATATCTACGCCATCGGTGAATGCGCCGAGCATCGCGGGCTTTGCTACGGGCTGGTCGAGCCGGCTTACGAGCAGGCCAAGGTGCTGGCCGCTCATCTGGCTGGAAAAGATGCCCGTTACGACGGAAGCCTGCTGGCAACCAATCTCAAGGTCAGCGGCGTACATGTGTTTTCGGCCGGCGATTTCATGGGCGGCGACGGCAGCGAGTGCCTGACCTTCAGCGATCCGGGTCTTGGCACCTACAAGAAGCTGGTGATCGCCGGCGGCAAGCTGGTCGGGGCGGTGCTGTTCGGCGATACCGCCGACGGCCTGTGGTACCTCGATTTGATCCGCAGCGGCACGCCGGTGGAAAAATTCCGCGACGATCTGATTTTCGGACGCGCGCTGGTCGAACGGATGGCGGCCTGACATGTCCGGCGACTTCACCCCCGACCAGAAACGCTATCTCGAAGGTTATGTGTCCGGCCTCTCGGCGGCGCGCGGCGCACGCGGCGGCAAGCCGTCGGGTGGCGGGGAGCCCATCGGTCCCGACGCTATCCATATCAAGGCGCAGGACCGCATCATCGCGGCCGGCGGCAAGCTGGCGGATCAGGAAAAATTCAAGCGCGAACTGCATCCGTTCGATGCCTATACCAGGTTGAAAGATCAGGCTGACAAGAACGAGGCCCCGAAACCCGCCGATAATTTTCGCTGGCGCTATTACGGGATCTTTTACGTTGCGCCGGCACAGGCGTCCTATATGTGCCGCCTGCGCATTGCCAACGGTATCCTCTCGCACTGGCAGTTTGCAGGATTGGCCGATGTTGCGGAGAAATATGCCGGGCCGTATTCGCATGTGACCACGCGCGCCAATCTTCAGTTGCGCGAGATCGAGCCGAAGAATGCGGTCAATGTCGTCGAGGCGATCCAGGATCTCGGTCTGTGCTCGCGCGGTTCCGGCGCCGACAATATCCGCAATGTCACCGGTACACCGACCGCCGGCATCGATCCGCAGGAACTGCTCGACACCCGGCCTTATGCGCGGGAGTGGCATTTCCACATTCTGAACGAGCGGGCGCTTTATGGTCTGCCGCGCAAATTCAACGTCGCCTTCGACGGTGCCGGTCGGATCGCAGTGCTGGAAGACACCAACGACATCGGCTTCCAGGCCGTGGAGGTGAAGCAAGGCTTCGATGTGGAGCCGGGCATCTATTTCCGGCTGACGCTCGGCGGTATCACCGGCCACAAGGACTTTGCGCGTGACACCGGAGTGATTCTCAAGCCGAGCGAAGCGACCGCGATTTCCGGCGCCATTGTGCGCGTCTTCATCGAGCATGGTGACCGCACCAACCGCAACAAGGCACGACTGAAGTATGTGCTCGACGCCTGGGGTTTCGAGAAGTTCCTGGCCGCAGTCGAGGAGAAGCTCGGCTACAAGCTCACCCGCATTCCGGCCGAGGCCATCGCTCCGCGTCCGGCGTTCGACCGGTTCGCCCATATCGGCGTGCACCCGCAGAAGCAGGATGGGCTGCACTGGGTTGGCGTCGTCCTGCCCGTGGGCAAGATGACGATCGCGCAGATGCGCGGCCTCGCCACAATCGCGCGCGAATGCGGCGATGGCGACATCCGGCTGACGGTCTGGCAGAATCTTCTGATTTCCGGCGTACCGATCTGGAAGATCGCGCAGGCCGAGGCCGGGGTCGAGGCGCTCGGGCTGTCGACCAGAGCGACGTCGATCCGGGCAGGGCTTGTGGCCTGCACCGGCGCGACGGGTTGCCGCTTCGCCGCCGCGCATACCAAGGAGAGCGCGGACGAGATCGCGCAATGGTGCGAGGCCCGCGTTGACCTCGACAGCCCGGTGAACATTCATCTTACCGGCTGCCACCATTCCTGCGCGCAGCACTATATCGGCGATATTGGGCTGATCGGGGCGCGCGTGCCGGTGTCGGAGGAGGGCGATACGGTCGACGGCTATCACGTTCTGGTCGGCGGCGGATTTGGCCCCGAGGCGGGAATCGGACGCGAGATATTCCAGAATGTGAAAGCGGGCGACGCGCCGAAGGTCATCGAGCACATGCTGAAGGGCTATCTCGCGCATCGCGCATCGTCCGACGAAACATTTCTCACCTTTTCGCGCCGGTATGAGGTCGATGCGCTGAAGGCGATGTTCGATGCGGAGGCAGGGGAATGAGCGAGGCCCTGCCGCCGCCGATCGTCAATCTTGTACCGGAGACCGCGCCCTTCACGGACGAGCAGCGCTTCTGGCTGAATGGATTCTTTGCAGGTCTCGTCTCGCTCGACGGTGCCGCCGTCACCGCCTTGTCGCCGGAACAAAACGCCGCCGTCATGCCGCAGGGCAAGCAGGGCTCTTCAGGCCCGCTGGACGATGGCGACGATGGCGAAGCGCCGTGGCATGATTCTCTTCTCGCTATGCCGGAACGCATGAAGCTGGCCGAAGGCCGTCCGGTGCGGCGCCGTCTGATGGCCGCCATGGCACAGCAGGATTGCGGCCAATGCGGCTACAATTGCGAGGATTACGCCAACAGGATTTTCCTCAAGGAGGAAAAACGGCTGAATCTCTGTGTGCCGGGCGGCAAGGACACGGCCCGCATGCTGAAGTCGCTGTATGAGGAAGTCGCCAAGGCTTCGGCCGCGACACCTGTTGTGAAGGTCGCAGCGGCTGAAACGTCTCCCGTGCCGAAGGGCGATGCTGGCCGCTCGCGCGACAATCCAGTTTGGGCGACGTTCATGTCGCGCACGCGCTTGAACAAACCCGGTTCCGAGAAGGAAACCTGGCATGTGGAATTCGATCTGACCGAATGCGGGCTTGATTACGTTGTCGGGGATTCTTTCGGCATCTTCCCGGTCAATGATGTAGCGTTGGTCGATGCGGTGATTGCGGCAATCGGTGGGTCGGCCGATGCGACCGTGGCCGGCAGGTCCTTGCGCGAGGTGCTGACCAACGATGTTTCCCTGTCCCCGGCGCCGGACGGCCTGTTCCAGCTCATCTCCTACATTACCGGCGGTGACCGGAGGCAGAAGGCCAAGGCGCTGGCGGCGGGGGAGGATCCTGACGGCGATGCAGCGACGTTCGACGTCCTGGCAGCGTTGCAGAAGTTCAAAGGCATTCATCCCGACCCGGAAGCATTCGTGGAATCGCTCGAGCCTCTGCAGCCCCGGCTCTATTCGATTTCGTCGTCGCTCAAGAGCAATCCTGGCCGGATTTCGCTGACCGTCGATTCGGTCCGCTACAAGGTCGAGGATCGCACGCGCCTTGGCGTCGCCTCCACGTTCCTCGCCGAACGCATCCACCCCGGCCAGACGTTGCGCGTCTATGTGCAGAAGGCGCATGCCTTCGGCCTGCCGGCCGATCCGTCAGTTCCGGTCATCATGGTCGGGCCGGGTACCGGCATCGCGCCGTTCCGCGCCTTCCTGCACGAGCGCATGGCAACCAAAGCTCCGGGCCAGAACTGGTTGTTCTTCGGTCATCAGAAGCGTGACCATGACTTCTTCTACGAGGATGAACTCAATGCCATGAAGGCGTCCGGCGTGCTGACGCGGCTGTCGCTGGCGTGGTCGCGCGATGGCAATCAGAAATTCTACGTGCAGGATCGCATGCGCGAAGTCGGCCGCGATTTGTGGTCATGGCTTGCCGACGGCGCGCATTTCTATGTCTGCGGCGACGCCAAACGCATGGCCAAGGATGTCGAACTGACGCTTGTCGACATCATTGTGCAGCACGGCGCGCGCACGATCGACGAAGCGGTCACGTTTGTCGCCGACCTTAAGAAAAAGGGCCGTCTGCAGATGGACGTGTATTGACGCATGAACGCTCCCGCCCAACATCCTCCCAGCATCCGCACCGCTTGTCCGTATTGCGGCGTGGGCTGCGGCGTGCTGGCGGCGCCCGATGGACGAGGGGGCGCAGCGATTTTCGGCGATCCCGCTCATCCTGCGAATTTCGGACGGCTGTGCTCCAAGGGTTCGGCGCTTGGTGAAACGCTGGGGCTGAAAACGCGCCTGCTGCATCCGATGCAGCGGCAAGGCGATGGTTCGCTGGAGCAGGTGAATTGGGACCGCGCGCTGGATCAGATAGCGAGCGGATTCCGCGCGATCATCGAGCGCAATGGACCGGACGCCGTGGCCTTCTATCTGTCCGGTCAATTGCTGACCGAGGACTATTACGTCGCCAACAAGCTGATGAAAGGCTTTGTCGGCACGGCCAATGTCGACACCAATTCACGGCTTTGCATGGCGTCGTCGGTCGCGGGCCATCGTCGTGCGTTCGGCGCCGACATGGTGCCTGGTACTTATTCGGATCTCGATCAGGCCGATCTGATCGTTCTCGTCGGATCGAATGCCGCCTGGTGCCATCCTGTTCTGTTCCAGAGGATGGTCGCGAATAAGCGTGAAAGAGGCGCGAAGATCGTCGTCATCGACCCGAGGAAGACGGCGACGACGGAAGAAGCGGATCTTTTCCTGCCGGTGAAGCCGGGCATGGACACGGTCGTGTTCAGCGCGCTGCTCGCGTTTCTCGCCGGCAACACCAAGGTTGATCGTGCTTATGTCGCCGCGAACACGGACGGTTTGGACGCTGCGCTCGCGCGTGCGCGCGAAATTGCGCCAGATTTGCAAACCGTTAGCCGCCAGGCAGGCATTTCAAAGAATGTGCTCGCGGAGTTCTTTGCGCTCTTCGCCGAGACGAAAAAAGTCGTCACCTGCTACTCGCAGGGCGTGAACCAGTCGGCGCAAGGTACCGATAAAGTCAACGCAATCATCAATTGCCATCTGGCGACCGGGCGTATCGGGCAACCGGGCATGGGGCCGTTCTCGCTCACCGGCCAGCCCAATGCGATGGGCGGTCGCGAGGTCGGCGGACTCGCCAACCAGTTGGCTGCACACATGAATTTCACGCCGCCGGAGATCGAGCGGGTGGGGCGGTTCTGGAAGGCCGCGAACATGGCGCAGCGCGAGGGCCTGAAGGCCGTGCAGATGTTCGAGGCGATTTCCGCAGGAAAAATCAAGGCCCTGTGGGTGATGGCGACCAATCCCGCGGTGTCGCTGCCGGACGCGTCGGTCATCCGTCATGCTCTTAGAAAGCTCGATCTACTGGTCGTGAGCGAGAATGTACGCGCGAATGACACCATATCCTCGGGTGCTCACATTCTTCTTCCGGCCGCCGCCTGGGGCGAGAAGGACGGCACGGTCACCAACTCGGAACGGCGCATTTCGCGCCAGCGTCCGTTCCTGCCGCTGCCCGGCGACGCGAAGCCGGACTGGTGGATCGTCACGCAGGTCGCGCGCCGCATGGGCTATGCGGAGGCGTTCGGGTACCAGACACCCGCCGATATCTTCCGCGAGCACGCCGCGCTTTCCGCGTTCGAGAATGACGGCAGCCGCGATTTCGATCTTGGCGCCCTGGCGGATATCGGGAACGAGGATTTCGATCGGCTCGATCCGGTGCAATGGCCGCAGCGGACACGCAACGCGGATGAAACGCGCTTTTTCGCGCAGGGCGGGTTCTACACCGCCGATGGCAAGGGCCGTTTCATCGCGCCGGAAAGCCCTGCCCTGAAGGAGCAGACGAGCGAGGGATTTCCGCTGCGTCTGAATACCGGCCGCGTGCGCGATCAGTGGCACACCATGACCCGCACCGGCCTGAGCCCGCGGCTCGGCAACCATCTGCCGGAACCTTATGTCGAGGTGCATCCGGCCGACGCCGGAATATACGAGTTGCAGGACGGCGATTACGCGCGACTGAGATCGCGCCACGGTGCCTGTGTGCTCAAGGTTCAGATCAGCGACGGGCAGCAGCGCGGATCTGTCTTCGCGCCGATCCACTGGAATGACGAGACCGCGTCGTCGGCGCGCATCGGCGAACTGGTCATGCCTGTGACCGATCCGTTTTCCGGTCAGCCGGAGGCGAAGGCGACGCCGGTCATGATCGCGCCCGAGCCCTATCGCCTGCGCGGATTCGTTCTCGCGAAAGACCCGGTGCTGCTTCCCGCGGGCACCTGGTGGTCGCGTGTGGCGCTGGCTGGAGGGTACGGCCATCTGCTCGCCAGCAACGAGCCTCTGGAAAAATGGCGCGTCTGGGCCAGGCAACTGACGGACGGGAGCGAGCTTGCCGAATTCGTGGACGCGCCGCGACAGATCTACCGTATTGCAGCGTTCAGGGACGGGCGCCTGCAAAGCTGCCTGTTTGTCGGGCCGGCCGAGGCCGCGCCGCAATGGGATGCGGTCAAGGCGCTGTTCGACAGCGAAGCGCTGGAAGACAGCCAGCGCCGTATTCTTCTGTCGGGAAAGTCGGCCGACGGGCTGGCCGCGACCGGTCCGGTGGTCTGCGCCTGTTTCGGAGTGTCGCTGGGCGCGATCAGGAACGCGATCTCCTCCGGTGGCGCCTGCGATGTGGCCGCGATCGGCAAGGCCCTGCGCGCCGGCACCAATTGCGGGTCATGCCTGCCCGAACTGAAGAGAATCGTCACGCAACATCTGAGCGAGCAGCGCGATGAACGAACCACGGCAACCGTCTGAAGCATCTGCACCGCGCATGGGCCGGCTGGCGCGGCTGCCGGTTTTCTATGCGTTGGACGGCAAGCGCGTCGTCGTCACGGGTGGAAGTCCGGCGGCGGCCTGGAAGGTCGAGCTGTTGTCGGCGGCCGGCGCGAATGTCGAGGTGTTCACGTCCGATCTGTCACCGGAACTGAAGGAGCTTGTTGCCTGTCCGCCGCAGGGCGCGGTCACGGTTCACATGCGCGCCTGCGGCGCAGACGATCTGAATGGCGCGGCCATGGCCATCGGCGCCTGCGAGGACGACGAGGCGGCTGCGCGCTTCGCGCGAATGGCGCGGGCCGCCGGCGTGCCGGTGAATGTGATCGACAGACCTGATTTTTGCGACTTCGCATTCGGCGCCATTGTCAACCGCTCGCCGCTGGTGGTCGGCATTTCCACAGATGGCGCTGCGCCGGTGTTCGGCCAGGCGGTGCGCGCCCGGATCGAGGCGATGCTGCCGGCTGGGTTTTCACTCTGGGCAAGGGCGGCGCAGGTCTGGCGCGCCAGCGTGAAATCGTCCGGGCTGTCGTTCAGCGGCCGCCGGCGTTTCTGGCAGATATTCACCGGCTTCGCGGTCGCCAATCCGAATCACCAACCCGACGACTCCGACCTCGCGCGGCTGTTGTCCGATGTGAAAGGACTCGGCGATGAAGTCGATAGCGGCTCGGTGACGCTTGTGGGGGCAGGGCCGGGGGATCCGGAACTGCTGACATTGCGCGCGGTGCGCGCATTGCAATCCGCCGACGTGATCCTGTTCGACGATCTGGTGTCGCGCGAGGTTCTGGATTTTGCGCGACGCGAGGCAAAGAAAATGCTTGTCGGCAAGAGTGGGCATGGCCCCTCCTGCAAACAGAGCGAGATCAATACATTGATGGTCGGGCTCGCGCGCAGCGGCAAACGCGTGGTGCGGCTGAAGGGCGGTGATCCGATGATCTTCGGCCGCGCCGGCGAGGAGATCGAAGCCTGCCGCAAGGCAGGGATTGCGGTTGATGTCATTCCCGGCATCACCGCTGCGCAGGGCGCCGCCGCCAGCCTTGGTGTCTCGCTGTCGCATCGTTTGCAGGCGCGGCGCATCCAGTACGTCACCGGCCATGCGCAGGATGGCGCACTGCCCGGCGATCTCGACTGGGGGAGCATCGCCGACCCATCGGCGACCACGGCGATCTACATGCCGATCCGCACCTTTCCGTTGCTGACGGAGAGGGCGCTGGCGCATGGACTCGATCCGCAAACTCCGGTGATTGCGATGTCGCGTGCGACGCGACCGGACCAGACGGTGATTGCAGGCACGCTCGCCGACATGGCGGGGCGCATGGCGGTCGAGAAGCCGCAAGGGCCTGTGCTGGTGCTGATCGGACGGGCGCTGGATGCCTACCGCACGGGCGCGGCCAAACCCCACAGCGTCGGATCGAACCGCTTCACCACCGTCGCCGAGACGATGTGATCCTCGAATTCCTTGGTCGGATCGTTGGAGTGGTTCGACAGGTAGCGGTAGTCAAAGCGCAAATCGGTTTGTGCAGCGAACAAGTTCGGGAAAACGACCGTTGCGCCGGGCGACCAGGTCGTGTCGTCGCGCTTTTCGGTCGTGGTGCTGACGAAATCCTGCCGGTAATTGCGATGGCTGACCGCGAGATTTGCGCCGACGACCAGCCATGGCGCCAGCGTCTTGTAGCCTTCGATCTTGCCGCCGTACTCCATGTAGGCACCTGGCTGGATCTCGGTCAGGATATTGGTCAGCACGGTGCCGCCGATATCGCTCCAGCGCAGCCACGGTGACAGGATGAAGACGCTGCTGTCGCCAAAGACGCCGGGCAGGGCGAACTTGCCGCGCGCCTCGGCGTAGAATCCTTCGGTGGCGGGAAAGAAATCGCCGTGCGAGCGATAGGCGAGCCGCAGCTGCAGCGCGCGGTAGGCGCCTTCCAGATTGCCCTCGAACAGCGCGCCGATGGCGGCCTCGCTGTAATAGTAATGCTTGTCGAACGTCGCGATCGACGCGCCGATCGATGGATGCACGGACAGTGCTGGCGTGAGATCGAGCACCGGTCCCATATCCAGGCCGGCCACGCCGTAATTGAGATCGCTTTCACGCGCATGAACCTGCCCGGCGGCGAGCGCCGATGTGCGCCAGCGCGTGCCATTGATGTTGCGCTCGTCGCGCAGGTCGACCGAGCCAAGCAACTGCATCTCGCCGCGGCCGGGCAAATAATATTTCGGATTGGACTCGTAGGCTGTGCCGAGTGACGCAGTCACCAGCGTAACGTTCGGCTGCAAGGCGCGGCGGATGCGCTGCAGCCCGCGCTGCGCTTCGTAGTTGTTGGGATCGCTGAGCAGAACGCGCTCATAGGCGGACAAGGCCCAGCGCAACTGGCCGCTTTCCTCCGCGCGTTGTGCAAAACGGATATTGAGGTCCGGATCGGCCGGACGCTGCAAGACTTGCTGATACAGGCGATCGAGCTCGGGCGTGGAGCCCGGGCTATCGGCGCGCGCGGGTGTGACGAGAAGACAGGCCGTCACTGTTGCGCACAGAAAGGCCAGCCTGGTGCGGGCTGGCCGCATCATTCCAAATGTGTTCACGCCTGCGCTCTACAGTCATTCCAACATCTTCCACCGCGAGCAGACTTAGCCCAATCAACCACCAGCGGCTACATGTAAATTTCACGACAGCTTGAACCTGTTGCATTTGCGCACTGACTAACGGAGAGCAAGTCGCTATAGAGTGCGCAATATTGAGCATGACAGGCGGGTGGATGACCGTATTTCAGTACCTCCCACGCATGATGGGTCTGATCGCAGCCGTTTCGATCATTGCCGCCGCGCCGCCTGCGGTGGCGGCGAAAATCGGCGTGGCGTCAGCGGTCAAAAACCAGGTCCAGGGCTCCAATAATCGCACGCTCGCGGTCGGCAGCGATCTGTTCACCAATGAACGCGTGCGCACCGGCGTCGACAGTACCGCGCAGCTTCTGTTTCTCGACAAGACCAGCCTGAGCATCGGGCCGCAGGCCGAGTTGACGCTGGACAAGTTCGTGTACAATTCGAACCGCGGGTCGGGCGAGGTCGTGCTCAATTCGGTGAAGGGCGCGTTCCGCTTCGTGTCAGGTTCGCAAGACCCGCGGCACTACACGATCAAGACACCGGTCGCGACGCTCGGCGTGCGCGGCACCATCGTCGATTATCTGATCGCTAACGGCAAAGCGATTTTCATCCTGGTTCAGGGCTCGGCGCAGCTCACAATTCCGGGCGGCCAGATCGTCAATCTGACCAGGCCCGGCACGGTCTATATCGTGCATGCAGGCGGCAAGATCGAAGGGCCGCTGCCAAACGACGGCACCATCGTGCATGCCTTCGGCAACATCGCCTTTCCGCTTTACGGCTGGTTCTTCCAAAGCGATCCGCAGAACCCGCAATCCCTCGGCCGGATCGACAATATCGATCAGCTCAACGCGCTGACCAACCGCTACACGCCGCCGGCCTGCATGCCGAGCTACATGAACAATTACTGCAATTAGCGCCTATAGCGGGCAGGCGGACGGGCGTGGCTACCGCTTGGCAGATCAAATTTGCATAAAAAATAATCATAAATATCCGCATTGTATGCAATTAGGCAGTATGCTTATTTTAGCCCGATCTTTTTGCAGAGGCCGAATCTCGGAAATTTCTTTTCCAATCAGATAGTTCAACGAATCCCGTCTGGCCAAGACGATTCTGGCACAAGCTTCGCAAAGAAAGCCCCGAGGTCGCAGAAACACCGACACCGGAGGCTTTCGATGAATCGCCGCGAATTTCTGAAATCCACCACCGCCATTGCCGCCACCAGCGCGGTTTCGGCGCCGGCCATCCTGTCGTCCGCCAGCGCACAGGCGCGCAACGAGACGCTTCTCGTGATCCGGGAAGAAGGCCCCAACAATTTCGACATTCACGGCGTCGGTACCAACCGCCCCGGCTATGAGGTGTCGTGGAACTGCTACGACCGGCTGATGTCGCATGGCGTCAAGAAGACGGCGGACGGCGGGGAGACCTACGACCGCGACACTTTCACGCCCGAACTGGCCGAGGAATGGACCAAGGGCGACATGTCGATGACGTTCAAGTTGCGTAAGAACGCCACCTTCCATGACGGCACGCCGATCACCGCCAAGGACGTGAAATGGTCATTTGATCGCGCAGTGACGGTCGGCGGCTTCCCGACCTTCCAGATGAAAGCCGGCTCGCTGGAAAAGCCGGAGCAATTCGTTGCAGTTGACGATTACACCTTCCGGGTCGATTTCATCCGCAAGGATCACCTCACCGTCCCCGATCTCGCGGTGGTGGTGCCGGGCGTCTATCACTCGGAACTGGTCAAGAAGAACGCCACCGAGAAAGATCCGTGGGGCCTCGAATACACCAAGACCAACACGCCGGGCGGCGGCGCCTACAAGGTGACGCGCTTCCAGGCCGGAACCGAAGTCGTCTACGAGCGCCATGACAACTGGAAGAGCGGAAAGCTGCCGGCGATCAAGCGCATCATCTGGCGCGTCGTTCCGTCCGCCGGCAACCGGCGCGCGCTGATCGAACGCGGCGACGCCGATCTGTCCTTCGATATGCCGAACAAGGACTTTGCCGAACTGAAGCAGGCCGGCAAGCTGCAGATGGTGTCGTCGCCGGTCGGCAACGCGATGTGGTATCTGGGCATGAACTGCAAGAATCCACCCTTCAACAACGTGAAGGTGCGGCAGGCGGTGGCCTACGCGATCCCGTACGAGAAGATCATGGATGCGGTGATGTACGGCGTCGCCAATCCGCTTTACGGCGCCAAGTCAAACACGGTCTCCAACGTGTCATGGCCGCAGCCGCATGGCTATTCCGCCGACATCGCCAAGGCCAAGGCGCTGCTGGCGGAAGCCGGCATGTCGAACGGCTTCGAGACGACCCTGTCGTTCAATCTCGGTGAGGCCGTGATCAGCGAGCCGCTCTGCATTCTGGTACAGGAGAGTCTGGCGCAGATCGGCATCAAGGCCACGATCAACAAGATCACCGGCGCGAATTTCCGCAACGAATTGCTGAAAAAAGAACTGCCGATGATCGTCAACGTCTTCGGCGGCTGGCTCGACTATCCGGAATATTTCTTCTTCTGGTGCTATCACGGCCAGAACGCCGTCTTCAACACCATGTCCTATCAGGACAAGGCGATGGACGCGCTGATCGATGGCGCCCGCAAAGCGGCCGCGGAAGGCGACAGGGCGGCTTACGAAAAGGATGTGAAGGGCTTCATCGACAAGGCCTTCGCCGAGGTGCCGCGCATCCCGCTGGTGCAGCCTTATTTGAACGTCGCGATGCAGAAGAATGTCGCCGGCTATCGCTATTGGTTCCACCGCCAGCTCGATTACCGCACGCTGACCAAGGCGTAATGACGGCAAGGCGCGCCCTGAGGCGCGCCTTTAGCTTGCAGGGAGGATGGCGATGTTGCGGCAGATCGGCAAGCGGTTTGCGACCGCGATCCCGAGCGTGATCGGGGTCATCATCGTGACCTTCCTGCTCACGCGCGTGCTGCCGGGCGACACCGCCGCCTATTTCGCCGGCCCGGCCGCGACGCCGCAGGCGATCGAGGAAATCCGCAAGACGCTGGGCCTCGACCGGCCGCTGCCGGAACAGTTCGTGCGATATGTGAAGGATCTGGGCAGAGGCGATTTCGGCAAGTCGCTGACCACCGGGCAGCCGGTGATCACCGACATCGCCCAGCGGCTGCCGGCCTCGGCCGAACTGACATTGCTCGGTCTGATCATCTCGATCCTGATCGCGGTGCCGCTCGGCATTCTGGCGGCAGTGAAACAGGGTTCCCTGATCGACCATGCCTGCCGGGTGGTGGCGACCGCCGGTGTGTCGCTGCCGGTCTTCTTCACCGGGCTGATCCTCGTCTATGTATTCTATTTCATTCTCGGCTGGTCGCCGGCGCCGCTCGGGCGACTCGACATCTACTATTCCACGCCGCCGCATGTCACCGGCTTCTACCTGATCGACAGCCTGATCGCGGGCGATCCCGGAACCTTCCGCGCTGCGCTGTCGCAGTTGATCCTGCCGGCGGTGACGCTCGCGATCTTCTCGCTGGCGCCGATCACGCGCATGACGCGCGCCTCCATGCTGGCGGTGCTGTCTTCGGATTTCGTGCGCACGGCGCGGGCAAGCGGACTGTCCCCGCGCAGGGTGATCGTCACCTATGCCTTCCGCAATGCCATGCTGCCGGTAGTGACCACACTCGGCATGGTGTTCTCGTTCCTGCTCGGCGCCAATGTGCTGGTGGAGAAGGTGTTCGCCTGGCCCGGCATCGGCTCCTACGCCATCGAGGCCCTGATCGCCTCCGATTTCGCGCCGATCCAGGGCTTCGTGCTCACCATGGCGATCCTGTACGTGCTGCTGAACCTGATGATCGACATGCTCTACGGCGTGATCGACCCGCGCGTGAGGCTGGAAGGATGAACCGGCGTCCCAATCCGGAAACCGCGGCCATCGCCGTCACCGAGCCGCCGCTACCGACGCTGGCGCCGCCCGCGGCTCCGGCCCGCACCTCCGCGCAGCACATGTCGTTTCTGGCGCACGCGCGCTATGTCATCACCGATAATCCGGTCACCGGCATCGCCTTCGGCATGTTCCTCGTGATCGCATTCTGCGCGATTTTCGGCCCGTGGATCGCGCCTCACGATCCGCTGGCCAGCAACACCGGCTCGGCCTTGCAGGCGCCCTCGCTGCGACACTGGTTCGGCACCGACCAGCTCGGGCGGGATATTCTGAGTCGCGTGATCGTGGCCACCCGTCTCGACCTTGCGATCGCGGTGTTCTCGGTCGCGCTGGTCTTTGTTCTCGGCGGGCTGTCCGGCGTCGCCGCCGGCTTTTTCGGCGGCTGGACCGACCGTATCGTCGGCCGCGTCGCCGACACCATCATGGCATTTCCGCTCTTCGTGCTGGCGATGGGAATCGTGGCGGCGCTCGGCAACACGGTGACCAATATCGTGATCGCCACCGCCATCATCAACTTTCCGCTCTACGTGCGCGTGGCGCGAGCGGAAGCCAATGTGCGGCGCGAGGCCGGTTTCGTGCAGGCGGCGCGCCTGTCCGGCAACGGCGAATACCGGATTCTGCTGACGCAGATCCTGCCCAATGTCATGCCAATCATGGTGGTGCAGATGTCGCTCACCATGGGCTACGCGATCCTCAATGCCGCCGGTCTTTCGTTCATCGGCCTCGGCGTACGCCCTCCGACGCCGGAATGGGGCATCATGGTGGCGGAAGGGGCAGCCTTCATTGTCTCCGGCGAATGGTGGATCGCGTTTTTCCCGGGCTTGGCGCTCATGCTGGCGGTGTTCTGCTTCAATCTGCTGGGTGACGGATTGCGCGACATCGTCGACCCGCAACGCCGAACGTGAGGACAGCTATGACCTCCGCTCCCATCTTGCTCGATGTCCAGAATCTGACGGTTGAATTCATGACGCGACGCGGCGTGGTGCGCGCGGTGCAACAGGTCAATGTCAGCGTCGCCAAGGGTGAGACCGTCGGCATTGTCGGCGAATCCGGTTCGGGAAAGTCGGTCACCTCGTATGCGGTGATGCGCATTCTGGACCGCGCCGGCCGGATCGCCGAAGGCGCCATCACGTTTTCCGGCATCGATGTGCGCGATGCTCCCGAAAGCGAGATGCGCGACCTGCGCGGCCGTGAAATCTCGATGATCTTCCAGAATCCGCGCGCCGCGCTCAATCCCATTCGCAAGGTCGGTCACCAGATCGAGGATGTGCTGATAGAGCATGTCCAGGCGTCCCCCTCGGATGCGCGCGAAAAGGCGATCGAAGCGCTGCGCCGGGTCCGCATAGCGCGGCCGGAAGAACGCTATCATGCCTATCCATTCGAGTTGTCGGGCGGCATGTGTCAGCGCGTGGTGATCGCGCTGGCTCTGGCCTGCCAGCCGCAACTGCTGATCGCCGACGAGCCGACCACCGGTCTGGATGTCACGACGCAGAAGGCGGTGATGGATCTGGTGGTGGAACTGACGCGCGAGCGCGGCATGTCGACCATCCTCATCACTCACGATCTCGGTCTGGCCGCCGCCTATTGCGACAAGGTGGTGGTGATGGAGAAGGGCAAGGTGGTGGAAGCCGCCCCCTCTAGGGACATCTTCAAGTCGCCGCAGCATGCCTATACCCGCAAGCTGATGCGCTCGACGCCGCGGATCGGCGTCGATCTGCGCGATCTCCTGCCGGAGGATATGCCGCCGCCCGCGGCGCAGGTTGCATCGATCGATGCGGCGACCGACAAGGCTCCCCTGCTGGTGGTGTCGAACCTAGTGAAAGAATATCCGCGGCAGGGCGTCAGCGGCATGATGGCGCAATTCTTCCGGCGCAAGAACGAATTGCCGCAGAGCGATGTGTTTCGTGCGGTGGACGGCATCAGTTTCGAGATCAGGAAGGGCGAAAGCGTCGGGCTGGTCGGTGAATCCGGTTGCGGAAAATCCACCACCTCGATGATGGTGATGCGGCTGCTCGATCCGACCGGCGGCATGATCACGTTCGACGGGGACGATATCGGCGCGATTCCGGCCAAGGAATTCGCAAAGCTTCCGAAGCGCAAGCGCATTCAGATGGTGTTTCAGGATCCGACCGACAGTCTCAACCCGCGGTTCACCGCGGTGCGCGCAATCGCGGATCCGATCATGCGCCTGAGCGACATCAGGGGGCGTGCCGCAGTGCGGGCGCGCTGCGAGGAACTGGCGGGGCAGGTCGGCCTGCCGGAGGACTTGCTGGACCGTTTTTCGCATCAATTGTCGGGCGGGCAGAAGGCGCGTGTCGGAATCGCGCGCGCCGTGGCACTCAACCCGGAATTGGTGATTCTCGACGAGCCGACGGCAGCGCTCGACGTCTCGGTCCAGGCGGTGGTGCTCAATCTGCTCCAGGATTTGAAGGCCTCGCTCGGCATGAGCTATCTGTTCGTGTCGCACGACCTCAATGTCGTGCGCCTGCTCTGCGACCGGGTGATCGTGATGCGCGCCGGGAAAATCGTGGAAGAAGGGCTGACCGAGGAAGTCATGTCCGATCCGAAGACCGGTTATACCCGCGAATTGCTGGCGGCCATCCCGCATCCTCCCCTATAAGGTGGTCGCAGGGAGGAACGCCATGTCCGATACAGATCAACTCGATGTCTTCATCGATGCTGCAGCCAGGGCACTGTCCTTGCCACTGGAGCCAGCCTGGAAACCTGCGGTGCGGGCCAACCTGGACGTCACGCTGGGGCTGGCGGGCCTGGTGAACGAATTTCCGCTGCCCGACGACGCCGAACCGGCGCCGGTCTTCAAGGCCTGACGCATGGCGCTCGACATGGCTTGGGCCACGGCAGCGCAGATCGCCGATGCGGTCTGCCGAAAGGAAACAACCGCAGCGGCTGCCGTGGATGCAGCGCTGGCGCGGATCGGCCGGCATAACGGCGTTCTGAACGCCTTTACCGACATCACCGCCGATCGTGCGCAGAAACGCGCCAAGGCAATCGACGCCAAGGTCGCGACCGGCGAAAATGCCGGGCCGCTGGCCGGCGTTCCGTTCGCGGTGAAGAATCTGTTCGATGTTGCGGGATTGCCGACACGTGCAGGTTCGAAGATCAATCGCGACCTGCCGCGCTCGCAGCGCGATTCGCCGCTGATCGAGCGGCTTGAAGCGGCGGGCGCGGTTCTTGTCGGCGCGCTCAACATGGGCGAATACGCCTACGATTTCACCGGGGAGAACGTGCATGACGGCCCCTCGCGCAATCCGCATGACACCACGCGGATGACCGGCGGTTCGTCGGGTGGCTCCGGCGCCTCGGTGGCCGGCGGACTTGTGCCGCTGTCGCTCGGCTCCGACACCAACGGCTCCATTCGCGTGCCGTCGTCACTCTGCGGCATTTTCGGCCTGAAACCGACCTTCGGCCGGCTGTCGCGCGCACGCAGCTTTCCCTTTGTCGCGAGCCTCGACCATCTCGGACCGCTGACGCGTTCGACCCGCGATCTCGCGCTGGCTTATGACGCCATGCAGGGGCCCGATCCCCATGATCCGGTCTGCCAGGATCGCGGCATCGTGGTGGTGACGCCGCTGCTCGAGAAAGGCCTCGACGGATTGCGGATCGCGGTCGCGGGCGGTTATTTCCGCAAAGGGGCGTTCCCGGAAGCCCTCAATGCCGTCGACACCGTCGCCAGGGCGCTGAATGTCACCCGTGAAATCGAGCTTCCCGAGGCGCAACGGGCGCGTGCGGCGGCCTATGTGATCACGGCGACCGAGGGTGCGGCCCTGCATCTCGAACGCTTGCGCACCCGTGCGAATGATTTCGATCCCGCGGTGCGCGACCGGCTGATCGCCGGAGCCATGGTGCCGTCAACGCTGGTGGTGAAGGCGCAGAAATTCCGCCGCTGGTATCAGGATCGCATGCGCGAGCTGTTCAGGGATGTTGACGCCATTATCGCGCCGGCCACGCCATGCACCGCGCCTTCGCTTGGGCAGGTGAATTTCGTGCTGGACGGCGTGGAGCTGCCGGTGCGGGCGAATCTCGGCATCTATACCCAGCCGATCTCCTTCATCGGCCTGCCGGTGGTGGCGGCGCCACTGCCGCTCAAGCCGCTGCCGATCGCGGTGCAGATCATCGCCGCGCCCTGGCGCGAGGATGTAGCGCTCAGAATCGCCTATGTTCTGGAAAAAATGAACGTGGCCGCGGCGCCGCCGGCCGCCTGATGAGGACGTGACTTGAACCCCAACGACATCGATCTGCCGGATGTGGTGGCCGAAGTGAAAGCGGCCTTCGATCGCTATGAACAGGCGCTGATCGCCAACGATGTCGAGACTCTGGATGCGCTGTTCCGCGACGATCCGCGCACCATCCGCTATGGCGGCACGGAAAATCTCTATGGCTATTCGGAGATCAAGGCGTTCCGCGCCGGCCGCCCCTCCGCGGGCCTGATGCGCACATTGGCGAGAACTGTGATCACCGCCTATGGCCGCGACTGCGCGGTTGCATCCACCTTGTTCTATCGCACCACGTCGCCCAGGAAGGTCGGCCGCCAGATGCAGACCTGGGTGCGTTTTCCGGACGGGTGGCGGGTGGTGGCCGCGCATGTCAGCATGATCGACGATGCCGATGGAGCTGTTTCTTGAGCGCGCCGTCTGTCATCACGCGCCGTGAGGCGCCGGCCAAGACTACATTGGCGGAAGAATTGCGGCTGCAGATCGCCGACGAGATCGTGCAGGGCATACTGCCGCCCGGTACGCCGCTCGACGAGACTGGGCTGGCCGGGCGCTTCGGCGTTTCCCGCACGCCGGTGCGCGAAGCCTTGCGCCAGCTGGCGGTCAGCGGTCTGGTTGATACCCGCGCGCATTACGGTGCGGTGGTGGCGCGGCCGAGCGATGAGCGTCTGATCGGCATGTTCGAAGCGATGGCCGAAATCGAGGCCTTGTGCGCCGGCTTTGCCGCCGAACGGATGACCGGGCATGAGCGCGCATCGCTGCAGGGGCTGCATGACAAGTTGCGCGCCCATATCCAGACCGGCGACCCGCAACGGCATCATGAGATCAACGAGGAATTTCACGGCGCGGTCTATGCGGGCGCACACAACGCTTATCTCGCCGAACTCGCGATCGCCACGCGGGCGCGTGTCCAGCCGTTCCGCCGCGCGCAGTTCCGCAATCTCGGCCGGCTGGCGAAGTCCTATGTCGAACATGACCGGGTGGTGGTAGCGATTATGCGCGGCGACCGCGACCGCGCGGCGGCGGCCATGCGTGATCATATCTGCACCGTGAAGGACGAGTACGAGGCCTATCTCGCGTCGTTGTGACCAGTAAACGGTGCGTTGACCGTGTTTGCCATAAAGTGTCGCGATGCGGTGTATAAGCGCAAGAAACCCAATGGATTCTGCAAGCACGGCATTTTGACGCGCAGTTTGCGCTTGCCTAGACGCGTTCTCTTCGTCAGTATTAGTTTTTGAAGCCACTCGTTCGGTCCGCCGGAGAGGGCTTTTTGCTTTTGTGGGGCAATCTGGATGTCCACGAACAGAGACAGCCATATCCGGCTGACCTCCCATCCCGGCCATCGGACGCCGGGGCGCTACCCGATCAGATGGGGCGCTGCGACCGCGCGCGAACGCGGACCGGTCATCGGTACAGTCACTTCGGCGGGCGACCGCAATGCTGTCGGCGCGCATGGCGGCTCCTACGCGCTGTATCGCGCATTGGCGGTGTCCTCGGGTGCGATGAATCCCATTGCGCGGCCCGATCTCACCAACACCGCACCGGTGATCGATGTCGGGCCGTTCCCGCAATGGTCGGAGCCGGGACGGATCGTCTCGCTCGACCCTTGGGGGCATCGCGTGGCCGCGGATTTTCGGCAGGAAATCGCGGAAGGGCTGGATATCCGCCCGACCATTGCGATCACCAAGGCGCGGCTGACCATCCCCGAATTCGACATGCTCGGCAAAGGTCTGGTGCCGGTCGACGGCGAGATCGTGCGCGCCAGCGGCGACATCGCGGTAACCAAGGCGGCGATTGATCCGGTCTGGTACCTGCCGGGCATCGCCGATCGCTTTCATGTCAGCGAAGACAATCTGCGCCGCACGCTGTTCGAGCAAACCGGCGGCATGTATCCCGACCTTGTCACGCGGCCAGATTTGCAGGTGTTCCTGCCGCCGATCGGCGGCATCACGCTCTATATCTTCGGCGATCCGTCGGCGATTGCCGATCCCAGGCGGACGCTGGCCTGCCGCGTGCACGACGAGTGCAACGGCTCCGACGTGTTCGGCTCCGATATCTGCACCTGCCGGCCCTATCTCATCCACGGTATCGCCGAATGCGTGAAGGAAGCGCAGAAGGGCGGCGCCGGCCTCATCGTCTATAACCGCAAGGAAGGCCGTGCGCTCGGGGAGGTGACGAAGTTCCTCGTCTACAATGCGCGCAAGCGGCAGGAAGGTGGCGACCAGGCGGCGACCTATTTCGAGCGCACCGAATGCGTCGCCGGCGTGCAGGATGCGCGTTTCCAGCAATTGATGCCGGACGTGCTGCACTGGCTCGGCATCAAGCGCATCGACCGGTTCATGTCGATGTCGAACATGAAATACGACGCCATCGTGGATTCCGGAATCGAGATCGGCGAACGGGTGTCGATCCCGCCTGAACTCATTCCGCCCGACGCGCAGGTCGAGCTCGAGGCCAAGAAGGCCGCCGGTTATTACGCGCCGGATGACACCCCGAGCGAGGACGACCTCAAATCCGTGATCGGTCGCAAGCTGGACGAGTTCTGACCATCTCGGATCCCGCCCATAGCTCCGGTTCGGAGCGGATTATCGCGGAGTCCTTGCTGTCGGCGGCCACCGTGCGCGAACGCGCACATGAGATGCTGGCGGCCGGACTTGCGAATGCATTGCCGAATTTCCGCATCGACCTGTCGCAGCTTGACCCGACGGCGGCGTTTGTTGCGGACGTGATCCGCGACAATTATCCCGCTTTGAAAGTGCCGCTGCATGCGCGTTGGCGGCATTTCAGGTTCGGGGGCCGCGATCTTTGGGCCACCATCGACGAAGAGGCGCAGTGGCAGGACCAGAATACCCGCGCCCGCGCGGCCTTCGATCTCGCCATTGTCTCGGTTCTGCTGGATGCCGGGGCCGGCGCAACATGGACATACCAGGATGCGCCGACCGGTCTCATGATCGGGCGTTCCGAAGGGCTTGCGCTTGCCAGCTTGCGCATGTTCGCAGCCGGGATGTTTTCGAGCGATCCGAAATATCCGCTGCGGGCCGATGCCGCGCGGCTTGCAAATCTCACCGGTCATGATCTCGCCAAGGGATTTCAGGCCGGTGCCGGTAATCCGCTCCCCGGCCTCGACGGCCGCGCGGCATTGCTCGCCCGATTTGGCGGCACGATGCTTTCCAATCCCAAGGTCTTCGCGAAACGCGACACCGCCCGGCCGGGTGGGTTATTTGATCATCTTGCCGCTTTGGCGCAGGATAAGATTGTGGCTGCCCCTGCCATCCTGCACGCACTGCTGGTCCATCTCGCTTCGATCTGGCCGGATCGCATGATTCTTGGCGGCGTGTCGCTGGGCGATACCTGGCGGCATCCGGCGATCAGTCGCAAGGACGTATCCGACGGCTTGGTTCCGCTGCACAAACTGTCGCAGTGGCTGTCCTATTCGCTGATTGA
Source organism: Pseudorhodoplanes sp. (assembly GCA_022843165.1). Lineage (GTDB taxonomy): Bacteria > Pseudomonadota > Alphaproteobacteria > Rhizobiales > Xanthobacteraceae > Pseudorhodoplanes. The sequence continues at coordinate 310,932 of JALHOD010000001.1, read as the reverse complement.
ACCACTGCGCGACGCCGGCATCGCGGTCAGCGAGATCGACGGGCTTACCGGGCTGGCCGAATACCGCAATGGCGGGTTGTTCGTGGACATGGGCGTGATCGCACTGCGCGAGCCGGAACAGGCGACCCGCCCTCAGCCCGTCGGCTCCGAATTGATCGTGGAATGGCGCGCGCTGACGGTGGCGTTGCTTGATCGCCTTGCGCCGTTGGTGCGTGACAGGCTCGGGTTGCCGGCGCAGAAATTTCCGCTTGGTGCGTTGCTGGAAGGCGGCACCTGGGCGGCGGGACGCAGGATTGCAAAACAAAAGCGGGCGGACGGTGGACCGCCATTCAACATTATCAGTGACGGAACGGTTTTCTGAAGAGGTTTGCCATGGACAGCGTCACCATAGTTGATCACCCGCTGGTGCAGCACAAGCTTACGCTGCTGCGCGACAAGAGCCGTTCGACCAAGGTTTTCCGCGAGTTGTTCAGCGAGATCGGCACCTTGCTGTGCTACGAGGTCACGCGCGATCTGCCGCTGGAGATGATTGAGGTCGAAACCCCGCTGGCGAAAATGAAATCGCCGATTCTGGCCGGCAAGAAGCTCGTGTTCGCGCCGATCGTGCGCGCCGGCATGGGCTTTCTCGAAGGCATGCTCGATCTGGTGCCGTCGGCGCGGGTTGCTCATATCGGGCTCTACCGAGACCCGCGAACGCTCGTTGCGGTGGAATATTTTTTCAAGGCGCCGGACGACATGGCGGATCGCCTTGCACTGGTGCTGCATCCCATGCTGGCAACCGGAAATTCTGCGGTGGCGGCAGTGGACCGACTGAAAGAGGCTGGCGCCAAGTCCGTGCGCATCGTTTGCCTGCTGGTTACGGCGCAGGCGGTAGAGAAAGTGCGCGCCCATCACCCCGACGTGCATATCTGGACCGCCGCGATCGACGAGAGCATCAACGACCAAGGCTACATTCTGCCCGGCCTCGGCGATGTCGGCGATCGCATGTACGGAACGCGGTAAAGGCCGAAATTCCGTTTATCACTTGCCTTGCACGCTCGACGGGGCGGAATCCGACCGCATCTCGCTCAGCACATGTACCAGCTGCTCAGCGAATTTTGCCGCCGGCACAGACAAATTGCGCTCGCGCAACTGGCCGAGCACAAGATTGGCGCGCGGCACGTCGCGGTCGTCGATGGTTCTGACCTTCAGCGCCCCGCGTTCGCTGTCGAGCGTGCCGATCTCGTCTGGAACGAAATCACCTTGTCGTGGAGGACCAGATTGCGGAGAAACTCGAACGAATTCGATTCCGCAACGACGTTGAATCGCAGTCGGCTCCGTCTGGATCTCGATCCGCGCGATCTCCATTTCGCGCGCGCGACGTCTGGCCATATTCAGGAACTGATCGTCGACGGGCGCAGCATCGTGCAGAACGGGCATGTGACCGGCATCGATCTTCCTGTCATGGGCGGCGAATTGCTGGCGAGATTCCGCTCAGGCATGTCACAGAATGCAGTCCTCGCATCCGCCTTGCCCCATCTCGAAAAATGCATCGCGGATCACTTCGATCCCGATGCGCCGTGCTGTTGAAATAGCCCAGACGCAGGACCGCCCATGCCGATCGCCAAAATCCATCGCACTTCCGCAACTGCGCCGGACGACGTCGCAGGTATCGAAGCCGCCATCCATGCTGGCCGTCTCGATCCCAAGGGAGTCATGGCGGTGCTCGGCAAGACTGAGGGCAATGGCTGCGTCAACGACTTCAGCCGGGGCTATGCGTCGCTCGCGCTCGGCAATTTTCTCAGAAAGTATCTGGCCGACGAAAAGGTTGCGCAAATCTGTCTCGTGATGTCGGGCGGCACCGAAGGCGGCATGGCGCCGCACTGGACGATCTTCGAGCGTGCCGACGGCACGGAAGGGCAGGCGCCGGCACTGGCTGTGGGCCGCGCTCACACAGCGGAACTGCCACTTGTGGATCTCGGCCGGCTTGGACAGGTCGATATGGTTGCACGCGAGATTGCCGCCGCGATGCGAGATGCCGGGATCGACAGCGCGAAAGACGTCCACTTTGTGCAGATCAAATGCCCTCTATTGACCGCACAACGGATCGGCGAGGCGCGGTCGCGCGGTACCAACGTCGCAACCACGGACACATTGAAATCGATGGGGCTGTCGCGCGCGGCGAGTGCGCTGGGCGTAGCCGAGGCATTGGGCGAAATCGAACGCAAGGCGATCACGGATGCCGCGATCGGCCAGCGATGGGATCTATGGTCGGGCCGCGCCAGTTGCTCGGCCGGGATCGAATTGCTCGGGCATGAAATCGTGGCGCTCGGTATGTCGGCGGCCTGGTCGGGCCCGCTGATCATCGATCATGCTGTGATGGCGGACGGCATCGATGTCGAGCCAGTGCGTTCGGCGCTGGCGCGGGTCGGTCTCGGTTCGTCTGGCCAATTGCCGGCCGCGCAGCGGTCCAGACTTGTCGCAATGCTGGCCAAAGCCGAACCGGGCTTCGATGGCAAGCTGCGGGAGTTTCGCCATACCATGCTCGATGACTCCGATATTTCCCCGACCCGCCATGCACGCGGGTTTGTCTGCGGGGTGTTGGCGGGGCTGGTCGGGCATGCGGAAATTTACGTGTCCGGCGGCGCCGAGCATCAGGGCCCGACCGGCGGCGGCCCGGTCGCTGTCATCGCGCAGAGAGCATAGGGCTTGCTCAGGCCTAGATGGTTGTTGCAACGATCGCCCAGACGACCACGGCGATGCGCGCCAGACTGGCCCAGTGTTGCGGCCCTTGGTAACGGGCGGCGCTCCGCCAGACGCCGACAACGGCCAGAAAATTGTACGGCGCCGGCGCGAGGAAGACCGCAATGGCGAGAATGGCCGGCAGTCCGGCGGCGACGACGGCAAGAGCAGCGAATGTCGTCGTCAGGTTGAGCAGTGATCCGGTGATGACGGAATAGTCCCAGAAGGCGCGGCGCAATGCGACTTCGCCGCGCCAGAATCGCAACAGCCAGATCTTGAGACGGTTCATGCCGGAATGCTCGGGGTTGCGATCTGAAAAATGATGAGATGGCCGGGTTTGAGAAGTTGGGAATTGCTGCAGAGATGTTCTAGCGTCAAAATTGAGACATGTCAGTGGAGGGGCTGATGGCCACGGATCGGCCGGCGCGGTGGCCATGCTATTATGCAGACTATCTGCGGCTCGACACACTGCTCAGCCAGCAGGTGCCCGAGAGCGAACGTCTGGGCATTCCGGCGCATGACGAGATGCTCTTTATCGTCGTGCATCAGGCCTATGAGCTGTGGTTCAAGCAAATCCTGCATGAACTGGACCGGATCCAGGAGGATTTCGGTCATGAACAGGTGGAGGATGATCGCCTCGGGCGCATCGTTCATGGCCTCGAGCGCATCAACGAGATTATGAAACTGCTGGTGCATCAGCTCGATGTGCTGGAGACCATGAGGCCGCTGGACTTCCTAGATTTCCGTGATCTTCTGAGTCCAGCGTCGGGTTTCCAGTCGGTACAGTTCCGGACCATCGAAATCCGTCTCGGACTCAAGAGCGAGGAGCGCCTGAGGCTCGGCGACAAACGCTTCGACTTGCATCTCTCGGCCGACGACCGTGCCCGGGTTGACAGGGCAGAGATCGGCCCCAAACTGATCGAGCAACTCGATTCGTGGCTCGCGCGTACGCCTTTTGTGCAATTGTCGGGCTACACTTTCAGCACGGCCTATCGTGAGGCCGTCACGCGCTCGCTGACCTCCGATGCCGAGCAATTGCGAAACGTGGAAGGCATGAGTGAAACCCAGCGCGAGATCGAAACCCGCGCGATCGCGGGCGCCCTGGAGCGGTTCAACGCGATCTTCGAACCGCATACCGGCCGCTCCGCTTGGCGCATGTCGTTCGCCGCGATTCAGGCCGCGCTCTTTATCACCGTCTATCGCGACGAACCGGTGCTGCAACTGCCGTTCCGGCTGCTGGCGGCCCTGATGGATGTCGAGGAGTCGATGGCGCTATGGCGCTACCGGCATTCCCTGATGGTGCGCCGGATGATCGGCGTGAAAATCGGCACCGGTGGCTCCTCCGGTCACGATTATCTGCGGCAGACCTCGGACCGGCATCAGATTTTCGGCGACCTGTTCCAGCTCTCAAGCTACCTGATTCCGCGTTCAGTGTTGCCGCCGCTGCCGCCCGAGCTGAAATCGCGGCTCGGTTTCGCTTATGCCGACCGGGCGGCGGAATGAACCTCGATCTGCATGCGCATTTCTCGATCTTCCGGGATGCCGCGCCTGCACGCATTCATCTGGCTGCGCACAGCCATCACTATTGGCCGGACGTCGCGTGCCGCGCGCACGACAAGGCTGTGCATGAGGCGACGCGGCTCGCCGACGACAAGTGGGAGTCCGTTTTCTGCGACCTGATCCCGCTGGTCCAGCGCGGGATTGCGCGAATCCTGAATCTGCCCGATCCGGCCACAATCGCCTTTGCGCCCAACACGCATGAACTGGTCTGCCGGTTGCTGTCGGCGCTGCCGGCGAAAAAGCGCTCGCGCATTCTGACCAGCGATTCGGAATTCCATTCCTTCGCACGGCAGATCGCGCGATTGGAAGAAGACGAGATGGTTGCGGTGGAGCGCATCGCCGCCGAGCCGTTGGAGTCGTTTCCGAACCGTTTCTGCAAGGCCGCGCGTCTTGGCGACCATGACCTCGTCTTTGTCAGCCATGTTTTTTTCAATTCGGGCGCGACCTGCGGCGATATCGGCGCGATCGTAAAATCGGTGGCGTCGCGCGAGACGCTGATCGCCATCGACGGCTATCACGGGTTCTGCGCATTGCCGACCGATCTCGCCGCCGTCGCATCGCGGATTTTCTATCTGGCCGGCGGCTACAAATACGCGATGGCGGGAGAGGGCGCCTGCTTCATGCATTGTCCGCAAGGGTATGCGCCGCGCCCGCGCGACACCGGATGGTTCGGAGGCTTCGGGGCGCTCGGTGACAGCGCCGTCGGCAAGGTGGCCTATGGCGCCGATGGTTCGCGGTTCATGGGTGCGACCTTCGACCCGAGCGGGCTGTATCGCATGGCCGCCGTGTTTGGCTGGATGGACCGAATGGGCCTGTCGGTTGCGGCGATCCACACGCATGTGGTGGCGTTGCAGGTGCAATTCCTGACGGCGATTGCATCGGCCGGGATCGCACCGCTGGAAAGTGCCAGGCTGGTGACGCCGGTCAAAATGCCCCAGCATGGCCATTTCCTGAGTTTCGAGACGCCGGAGGCGGGCCGCATTCATGACCGGCTGGCTGCAGCCGGGATCGTGACCGATGTGCGCGGCCATCGCATTCGTTTCGGTTTCGGCTGCTACCACACCGCCGATGACATCGCCCAGGCGGTCGCGGCGATGGCCCGGGCGCTCGCTTGAGCGCGGCGAGCCGGACTTCTGTCCTAGGAGAGGCCGCCCGCTGCCGTCCGGAAAAGCAGGATCCGGCTTTATTTTAAGCTTAAAATAAATGACATTTCATGCATAATTGTCGGCAGCGGAACGGGTTGGTGCCGGCCTCGGCTGTGCATTCCCCGGGGATGAGGCAGAGTTGAACGTCACTCTTCGAGAGACAGGGAGCGAGTACATGATCCAGATCAGCGAACCAAAGCGCACCGGAAAACATATCCTGCTGGCCTCCGCCATCGTGGCGTCCTTGGCCGGACTGACCGCCGCATCCGCCCAGACCATCCCCACCATCCGCGTCGGCTGGACCGTTCCCGCCGAGGACGCGAAATATTGGATGATGAAGCGGCCCGATGCGTTTCCGAATATCGGCAAGAAATACAATATCCAGTGGACCCAGTTCCAGGGCACGGCGCAGATGGTGCAGGCGATGAATGCCGGCGCGCTCGATTGCTCGACGCAGGGCGTACTCTCGCTCGGCCAAGGCGCCGCATCCGCCGGTCTGCAGACCTATGTCGTCGCACAGCATGTCGGTGAGAAGCCTGGCGGCTTCTCGGTCTATTGGGCGGTGAAGGACGACTCCCCGATCAAGAGCGTGAAGGACCTCAAGGGCAAGACCGTCGGCATCAACGTGCTCGGTTCAGGCATTTATGGTCCCATGGCGATGCTGCTCCGCAAGAACGGCATCGATCCCGAAAAGGACATCAAGCTGGTGGAAGCGCCATTCCCCACCCAGGAGGACGCGATCCGCTCCGGTCGCATCGATGTTGGCGTGCTGAACCAGCCATTTGCCTCGCGCGCCGAAGCCAAGGGCGGCCTGCGCAAGCTGTTCTCGATCGCCGACGAAGTGCCGAATGTCGTGCATATCGTGGAAGCCTGCAGCAAGGCGTTCGTGGACAAGAACCCCGAGCTTGCCACGCTCTATGTGCAGGACCTGACGGCGGGCATGGGCAAGGCGCTCGCCAACCGCGACGAAACGCTGAAGATCGTGACAGAAATCTTCAAGGCGCCGGTCGCGGTGTTCGAGCCGTTCTACTTCAAGGCCTATGACTTCGCCCGCGATCCGGGTGCGGCAGCCAATTACGACGGCATCCAGAAGCTGTTCGACATCTATGCCGAGACCGGCATGCTGCCGAAGAAGCTGAATGTGAAAGACTTCAAGCATCCGAAAATCGCGGCGCCGCTGAAGTAAAAATGCTGGATCGACCGGACCGTGGCCGTTCCGAACGGAGCTCGATCGACGTGAGCGCAACCGCGATGATCTCGATCGATCGGGTCTCGAAGCAATTCGAGACCAGCCGCGCGCGCCGTCATCTGGCTCTGAGCGACATCTCGCTGTCGGTGGCCCGGGGGGAGTTCGTCTCCATCCTCGGGCCGTCCGGCTGCGGAAAATCGACACTTCTTTATATCGTCGGCGGGTTCGTCGAACAGTCGTCGGGCGCGGTGATTGTCGACGATAATCCGGTAACCGGGCCGGGCCCCGATCGCGGCCCGGTGTTCCAGGAATTTGCGCTGTTCCCCTGGAAGACCGTCCTTGGAAATGTGATGTACGGGCTGGATCAGCGCGGCATGCCAAAGGATGAAGCATTGGCGCGGTCGCGGGAACTGCTCACGATGGTGAAGCTCTCGGGCTATGAGAATTTCTACCCCAAGGAATTGTCCGGTGGCATGAAGCAGCGTGTCGCCATTGCGCGCACGCTCGCCTATCGGCCCAATATCCTGCTGATGGACGAGCCGTTCGGCGCGCTCGATGCGCATACCCGCACCAAGTTGCAGAATGACTTGCTTGGCATTTGGGAAAAGGATCGCAAGACCGTCCTGTTCGTGACGCACAGCGTCGAGGAGGCGGTGTTCCTGTCCGATCGCGTTGTCATGATGACCAGTTCACCCGGCCGCATCAAGGACATCATCAAGATCAATCTGCCGCGGCCACGCGAGCGCGCGGCCTTACTGCTGAACCGGCGCTATCAGGACTATGTCGTCGAGATCGAAAAGATGATGGACGAGCAGCCGGAGACGCGCGTCTCATGATGGCGGATATCGTTTCCGTCGAGCGCGCAGAAGCGCCGTGGTGGTCATCGGCCGGCACGATTCCCGGCCTGCCTCCCATAATGGCCTGTATCGGCTTGCTCGCCTTGTGGGAGGTCGTGGCGCGCTGGTATGGCCTCAATGGGCTGCCGCCGGCCTCTGCTGCGCTGCCGCAGATTCCCGAAATCCTCACCGACAAGGAATCCCTGATCGACATCGCGGATTCCCTGCGCCGCATGGTCACCGGATTCGCGCTGGCGCTGATCTTTGCGGTGCCGGCGGGATTGGCAATGGGCCGCAGCAAGCATGTTGCGGCGTTTTTCAATCCGCTTCTGATGGTGATCTATCCGGTGCCGAAAGCCGCTCTGATGCCGATCATCATGCTCTGGCTTGGTGTCGGCGACGCCTCGAAGACGCTGGTGATCTTTCTCGGTGTGACCTTGCCGCTGATCTATCACAGTTATCAGGGCAGTCGCGCTGTCGAGGAGAAACTGTTGTGGTCGGCTGCCGCGATGGGCTTGAGCGCGCCGGCGCGTCTCATCCGTATCGTGCTGCCGGCTGCCTTGCCGGAAATCCTCGTGGGCTGCCGGACCGGTCTCGTGCTGGCGCTGATCACCATGGTGACCAGCGAGATGATCGCGCGTCAGACCGGCATCGGAAACATCATTTTCGTTTCGCTCGATCTCGGCGTTTATGACCGCGTCTATGCGATGATCGTTATCATCGGAGCACTCGGCTTTATTCTCGATGTCATCTTCGAATCCATGCGCGGCCGGCTGGTCGCCTGGGCCGAGCCGTCGCAGGCCATCGTGGTGGGGACCACATGAGTCCGCGCGTCTCCAATACCTTCGACATGGCCATCGGCGTTATTCCGATCGCGCTGCTGATCGCGCTGTGGCAAGGCATCGCCATGTCGGGGGCCGCGCCACCGTCCCTGCTGCCACCGCCGGGCGTGGTGTTCGGTCGTTTCCTGCAGCAGATTGTCTCGCCAGCCTATCTCGAACACGCCTATGTCACCCTTTACCGGTTGTTCGTCGGCTTCGGCATCGCTGTTCTTGCGGGTGTCACCTTCGGCATTCTGATGACGGGCAGCAAGGCGGTAGCCTCGATCGTGCGGCCGATCGTGCGTGTTCTGGCCCCGGTGCCGAAGATCGCGCTCTATCCCGCCTTCACGCTGACGCTGGGTTATGACGACGCATCCAAGATCGCGCTGGTCATCGCGGATGCGATGTTTCCGATTCTGCTCGCGACCTATCAGGGCGCGTTGGCAGTGGAACCTAAACTCGCTTGGTCGGCGCGTGCCGCGGGAGTTTCCCCGCTCAAGACACTTTTTACGGTGATACTGCCGGCGGCCATGCCCTCGGTGCTCACCGGCTGCCGCATTGGGCTGATCATCTCCTGCATTGTGGTGTTTCTGGCTGAAATGATCACCTCGACCGACGGTCTCGGTCATCTGCTGGTGCGTGCGGCGCGCAATTTTCAGACCGTGGACATGTTCGTGCCGCTGATCACGATCTCGATTTTGGGTCTTCTGCTTAACGCAGCCTTCAACGCCCTGCGCCGCTATCTGCTGCGGGGCTTTCCGGAAGAGAAGTAAGAACTATTTTTTTGTTCGCTCGGCGCGTTCGCGGATCAGGAGATCGAGGGAGCGCAGGATCATGGTTCGTTCGTCCGGCGTGAGCGGCGCCAGCATGTTGGCCTCGTGTTCCTTGGCGGCACGCAGGACCGGTGCGGCACGGGCGCGGCCTTCATCGGTGAGGTGAATGAGTACGCGGCGTCGATCCCGGACGTCGGAACTCCGCTCGACAAAGCCCTGCTTCTCCATGCGATCCAGGATCTTGGTCATGCGCGACTGTTCCATGATCGCCATGGCGGCCAGATCGCCCACGCCGAGGCCCTCGGCACCGGTGAGGCAGGCCAGCACGCGATATTCCGGAACCGTTAGCTTGTAGGTCTTGAGCTTCTTGTGAAAACCGCTGGCCACGATATGGCTGGCGCGCGAGAGTAGATAAGACAGGTAGCTCTCGGCAAAGCTTCCGCCCGAAGCTCGCCCATTCGCGGTCTTGAGCCCGCCAGCGGACTTTGATCTTGTGATCCGTTTGCTGGCCGGCTGCTGCGTCTTGCTCACGAAAATCGCGTCCGTTTCTGTACGACCCATTCTTTTTCATATATCCTACAGAAAATTCGCGTTCGCGCCAGTCTGGCTGCGGGCGCCTGAATAGCGAGGGCTTCATGCTGACCGATCGGATTGAAGGAAAATGGATCGACGCCTTCGCGGAGGTGATTGAACGCTGCGGAGTGAAGAAGGACGACGTGGCGGCAATCCTGTCGGAGACCCAGTCGCGCCAGTTGAATGTGCATCTGGCGGAACTCGCCCTGCTGCGGCTGGGGGCGCGGCCGTTCCACATCGTGGTGCCGACACCCCGCAATCCTCATTCGGTGCCGATCCGCTCCACGGGCGCGAGCGTCGCCATTGGCGGTTTGGCACCGGTCGTTTCGGCGCTCGGGCAGGCCGGATTTATCGTGGATTGTACGATCGAGGGGCCGATGCATGCGCCGGAAACGCCGGCGATCCTGAAAGCCGGTGCGCGCATTCTCTACATCTCGAACGAGCACCCGGAAGCGCTGGAGCGCATGCGGCCGGACGACCGCCTGGAGAAGCAGGTACGGGCGGCGGCAAAGATGCTGCGCGGTTCCAAGCACATGAAGGTGACCTCGGCGGCCGGCACCGATCTCGACGTCGATATGGAGGGCGCCTCGACCGTCGGCATCTGGGGCTGGACCGACAAGCCCGGTACGCTGGCGCATTGGCCGGGTGGAATCGTGGTGAGTTTTCCGAAAAGCGGCACCGTCAACGGCACGCTCGTGCTCGATCGCGGCGACGTCAATCTCACCTTCAAACGCTATCTGGAAACGCCGATCCGGCTGACCCTGGAAAAAGATTATATCACCGACATCATCGGCGAGGGCGCCGACGCTGAGATGATGCGGCGCTATCTCGCGGCATGGGGTGACCGCGAAGCCTATGCGGTGTCTCATGTCGGCTGGGGCATGAATCCCGGCGCGCGGTACGAAGCGCTCACCATGTACGATCAGCGCGACACCAACGGCACCGAGTTGCGCGCCGTGCCGGGCAATTTTCTGTTCTCGACAGGAGCCAACGAGTTCGCCGGCCGCTACACCGCCGGGCACTTCGACATCCCGGTGATGAACACCACGATCAGTCTCGACAATACGGTCGTGATTCGCGACGGCGTGCTGCAGGATATATTCGGATAATTACTCCGGCAGCACCGGCGGCTTTACAAGGCCGAGCTGTCCGAGCATCGCGGCAAAGGCCTTCAGCCGTTCGCGGCGATAGGCGTCGAGATCGAGATTCTCGTAATTGAGAAAACCCCGACCGGTCTTCAGGCCGATGCGGCCCTCTTTCATGTTCCGCTCGATGATCTCGGGTGCGGCATAGCGTTCGTTGCCAAGCGCCTGCGTGAGATAGCGGCTGGCGTAATAGAGAATATCGCCGCCACCCCAGTCGATGAATTCGAGCAGGCCGAGTACCGCGAAGCGGAAGCCGAAGCCGTATTTGATCGCCTTGTCGAGATCTTCCGGCGTGGCCACGCCTTCCTCGACCATGCGCGCGGCCTCGTTCATCGCCAGCGCCTGGATGCGCGGCACGATATATCCGGGACTGGCGGCGCAGACGACCGGCACCTTGCCGACGGATTCCAGCAGAGCATTGAGTTTCCTGGTCACCTCCGGCGCGGTGTGCTTGCCCGGCGAGACTTCGACCAGCGGCACCAGATAGGCCGGATTGAGCCAGTGCGCATTCAGAAACCGCTGGGGTCTTTCAATCGCACCGGAAAGGTCGTCGACGAGAATGGTCGATGTGGTCGAGGCAATGATTGAATCTGGTGCGGCGAGTTTCGACGCGCGCGCGAGCGCATCGCGCTTCAGATCGAGCACTTCCGGAACGCCTTCGAAGATGACGGGCGAGGATGAGAAGGCGGATGCCGCCTCCAATTCCGGCACGACCGTGACGCGTCCGGCAATGAGATCGACAGCCTTCTCGTCAAACATACCGAGCTGCGCCAGCATGCGCAGCGTGCCGCGCACTTCCTCGATGGCTTCGCTCCCGACTCTCGCGAAATCCTCGGCAGACCGTGGCTTGAAATCGACGATCGCGACGGAATGGCCAGCATAGGCAAAAACCGCAGCGATACCCCGGCCCATGCGGCCGGCGCCGAGACAGGCGATCTTGTCGCGCGTCATGTGAACCCTTCTTTCAGCAGTGCCTGCAATTCGGCGCGATCATAATTGCCAAAGCCGAGATTTTTCAACGTGCGCCCCGTCTGCATGAAATCTTCGCCGCAGACCGCGCCGCCGATCGAGGCAAACGCGCGCATGAGCGGGGTTGGCACGCCGGCGAGTTCGGCCACCGAGATGAAGAACGACAGCCCGATGCGGGTATCCTCGCGCATGTAGCGGTGCTTGGTCAGAACGATGTGCTCGCGCCAGTCGCCGGAATCGGTGAGCTTGTCGTGCGAACCGCGGCCGTACATCCATTCCGGTCCGGTCTTGGCGTAATGGTCCGCGAGCGGGAAATGCGGCGCGTCATAGCCGAGCGTGTCGCGAATCTTCATGCGCTCGGCATCCAGCGCGTCGGTGACACGGCGGATCGCGGGCTGTGTTCCCTCTTTGTGGATGTCCCAGCGGTCGAAATGCTCCAGAGGCCCAGCATTCATGGTGATCAGCGGGGGGTGAATGATGGGGCCGGCATTCATCAGCGCGCCCGAGAGGGCGTCGCCGCATTCCTCGATCACGCCCGGAAACGCCCGGTCAATCATCTTGAGTGCATGATCCTTCAACATGAGAGGAAACACACCGGTCGGCAAGCGCTTGGCACGCACCGTGATGGCGACTTCAAAATCGCCGTGCTTGCGGGTGAGCCAAGGCAGGGTCCCGGTCTCGGCGAATGCAGTCTTGGCAAGATTGCCGGCATCCCAGGCCGCCTTCGCGAAAATCATCGATCCGAAAGTGCCGGGCGGCAGATAGATGACTTGCCCGTCGGCGAGATGCGGGGCGGCCAACCTTGCGATGTCCGGCTGCGCGGTCGCAGGTGCGGGACACACGATCAGTTCGGCCCCGCGCAAGGCCTCGTCGATGTTGTTGGTCACGATCGCGACCTTCGCCTCGTGCTTGCCAGCGAAGTCCTTCACCAGGATCTTGCGGCCGGCGGCATTGTGCGCCTTCACGGCCTCCGCATCTCGTCGCCACAGACGCACCTCGTGACCGGCAAGCGAGAAATCGGCGGTGGCGGCGAAAGACCCGTTGCCTCCGCCCAGGACGGCAATACGCATGAAAACTCCCACCTTGTCCTAGCTGGACGTCTTGAATTGCTCTTTGAGAAGGAAATGCTGCACCTTGCCCATGGCGTTGCGCGGCAGGGTATCGGTGAAAATGATGTCGTGCGGCACCTTGAAGCGGGCGAGATTTGCGCGCGCATGCGCGATCAGTATCTCGGCGTTAAGGGCACAATCCTTGCGCTTCACGACGAAGGCGACCGGCACCTCCTGCCATTTCGGATCGGCGCGGCCGATCACCGCGCATTCGGCGACATCGGCATGTTCGCCAAGCACGCGCTCCAGTTCGGCCGGATAGATATTCTCGCCGCCGGAAATGATGACATTTTTCTTGCGGTCGTGGATATGGAAATAGCCATCGGCGTCGCGCGTGCCGACATCGCCGGTGTGATACCAGCCGTCGCGCAAGGCCTCGCTCGTCGCCTTGGCGTTGCCCCAGTATTCGAAAAACACATTCTGTCCGCGCACCACGACCTCGCCGGCCACGCCGTGCGGCACCTCGCGCCCCTCGTCGTCGACAATGCGCGCCTCGCAATGCAGGCCAGGCAGGCCAGTAGAATTGCCGTGGCTGAAATCACCGCCGAGCCGCGTATAGACCGCCAGCGGGCAGGTTTCGGTTGATCCGTAGACCTGCAGCACCGGCACGCCGCGTTTTGTGATGGCGTCGATTAGATGCTGCGGAACCGTGACCGAGCCCGTCGAAACCGCGCGCAGGCTGGAGAGTTTGGTCTTTGTCCAGTCGGGGTGCTGGATCACGGCCTGGATCGTCGTTGGCACCAGCACCGTGTGCGTCGGCTTGTCGTCCCGGATCGTGGCCAGCGTGGCGTCCGGCGAGAAGCGGCGATGCACGGTCACTGTCGCGCCGAGCTGCAAGGCGGGCGTGGTTTGAATATTCAGCCCACCGACATGGAAGAACGGCAGCACGGTCAGGATGTGATCGTCGCTGGTCATGGAATGCATGTGCTGGCTCATGGCCGCATTCCAGATCAGCGCCTCCTGGCGCAGCACCGCGCCCTTGGGTCGACCAGTCGTGCCGGAGGTGTAGACGATCAGCAGCGGCGAGAGCGCGTCGACATGCGGATTACGGTCGTCGCCCTTGCCCGATGCGAGGAGTTCATCGAAGGTTTGTCCACCGGACGGTTTGAATTCAATGCCGATCACGCGCGCGTCGGGCAGCGCCTCGGCAAGCGGCGCGATCACCGGCGCGAAACTTTCCTCGACAAAAAGGGCCTTCACCGAGGCGTCCGACAGGATGAAGAGTTGCTCGGGTACCGCCAGCCGCCAGTTGATCGGCACCAGCATGGCGCCCAGCCGCGCGCAGGTGTAGAGTAGCACCAGATAGTCGGGATGATTGGCGGACAGAATGGCGACGCGATCGCCCCGTCCGACGCCGAGTTTCGATTTCAGCGCCCGCGCGCAAGCCGAAATGCGACCGGCGAATTGCCGATAGTTCAACGCCGTGCCTTCGAAGCGGATGGCGGCCCTGTCCGGCGTGAAAGCGGCGTTGCGATCGATGAGGTCGGAAAGGTCCATGCGAAACTCTTAATACCTCCCCCGCTTGCGGGGGAGGGTGGTTTGCAAAGTGGACCGGGTAGGGGAGGCGAATGCGTCGGCTGCTCGCTGCGCTCGCATCCAACCTCCGCCTTCAGGGGAGTGATAAAAAGCAGCCTGCATCACTCATCCTTCTCGCCCGCCTCATACAGCGCCTCGCGGCCGATGCGGTCGACGCAGATTTCCGCAGTCCAGGGCAGCATCAGCGCGCCGCAGCGGCTGTCGCGATAGATGCGTTCCAGCGGCAAGCTCTTGAGCATGGCCTGACCGCCGCAGGTGCGGATCGCCTTCACCGCGATGGCGTTGGCGTTCTCCATCACGCTGTATTGCGCCGCGTAGGCACGTAGCACCTGATCCTTGGTCGGGTTGGCGCGGGCCTCGGTGATGGCTTGGAACCAGATCGCCTTGGTCTGCTCCAGCATGATGCGCATTTCGGCGACTGCAATCTGCTTGGTCGGGAACATGCGGCGTTTCATGGGCGGCATGCCGGGTAATTCACCGCGCAGATAGGAGACAGTAAAGTCATAAGCCGCCTGCGCGAGACCCATATAGGTCGGCGACAAGGTGATGAACATGTGCGGCCAGCGCGACGCTGCCTGGAAATAGACGCCGTGCGGCATCAGCATGGCGTCTTCCGGCACGAACACGTCCTTGAACAGCAGCGTGCGGGAGACCGTCCCGCGCATGCCGAGCGGATCCCAGTCGCCGGTCACGGTCACACCCGGCGCATTCGCCGGCACGCCCAGATACAACGTATTGCGGCGGCTCGCCGCTTCGCCTTCGGCGCGCTCGGTGCACAGCACGCCGTAATAATCGGCGGAGCCGGACAGAGACGCGAAAATCTTCTTGCCGTTGACCAGGAATCCGCCATCTACGGGCTTGGCTTCGGTGCCGAAGGCGATGACGCCGGCCGCCGCCGCGCCGCCTTCCGAGAAGGGCTGCGCATAGACTGCGCCGTCTTGAACGATGCGCTGATAGTGGACCGCCCGGCGTTTCTGATGCATGGCGCGATCTTCAGGCGTCATTTCCAGTTCATCAGCGAGCGGGCCGGACCACAATGTCGAACACACATGCATGTTCCAGGACAGGGTCGTCGCCCCGCAATAGCGTCCGAGTTCGGCGGCGGCCAGGCAATAAGTCTGGAAATCGGCCCCAAGGCCGCCATCCGCCTTCGGAATGCAGAGCGAAAGCAGGCCTTCGCCGTGCATGTCGCGGAAATTCTCGATCGGGAAGGTGGCGTCACGGTCGTGCTTTGCCGCGCGCGGGGCGACCACAGTCTTGCCGAAGCGGCGCACCTTCTCGGTCAGAGCGGCCTGTTCGTCGGTGAGCCGGAAGGCATCGGCGGGGAACATCGGTGCGTCGACGTGCGTGTCGTCGAGCGCGATGGCTTTGGCGGCGGCGGTCATCGAATCGGCTCCCTTCAGGCTGCAGCGACGACTGGAGATGTGAGAAATGCGAGCACGGCTTTGTCGAATGCTTGCGGCGCTTCCAGATTGGGAAGATGCCCGATACCGGGCAGGCAGGAGTATTTTGCGCCAGGAATTTTTGCGGCCATGCGCTCCATCATCGCCGACGGCGCGTTGCGATCGTGCTCGCCGACCAGACAGAGAACCGGGCAGCGGATATGATTGAGGTTGGCGCGTTCATCGAATGTGACGAGGCACAGCACGGCGGCGCGATAGGTTGATGCCGGCGTTGCGCCCATCAGGTCGATGGCGAGCGCCCGGCCCTGCGCATCCGGCGCGGGGCCCATCATGCCGTCAACGATGTCGTCAGCGAGGTCCGGCATGGTCTTGCCGGTCTCCAGCGGTGCAAGCCGCGCGGCGATGAATTGCTTCTGGAAGTCGTCTTCCGGATTGCCAAAGGCGGCACTGGTACCGATCAGTACGGCGGCACGATAGCCGTCCGGGCGGCGGCGCAGCAGGGTTTGCGCGATCATGCCGCCCATGGAATGGCCGACCAAGATCGGCGACTGGAGCTGTTGCCGGCCGATGGCCGCCTCGACGTCGGCGGCAAGGTCATCGAAGGTCATGCTCTCGACCGGCGGGCGCGCGCCGTAGCCGGGCAGGTCGAGCGGCACCGGAACGAAGCCGGCTTGGGCAAATGACGCGACTTGCGGCGCCCAGCCCCGCGCGGCACCGCCGATGCCATGCAGGAACACCACGGCCGTACCGCTGGGTTTTGAATGCGGGTCTGTCTCGATCATGGCTGGCCTAGGATCTGACGGCGGGCCCATCCGGCCGTCGAGGGCTCCTTATGCTAGCAAACCCAAATTATATGAAAAGGAATATTTCTAGGCCACCAAGGCCCGCTTTTTGATCACGTGGTGGCCGGCCGCAGGTTGGCAAAGTCCCAGCCCCGTCCTGGCGCGGCTTCGACCAGATCGCGGGTATAGGGCTGGCGCGGCCGTGTCAGGATATTGCCGGCTGGGCCGTATTCCACAATCCGGCCTGCCTGCATGATGGCGACGTCGTCGCAAAGCTGCGCGGCTACCCGCAGGTCGTGGGTGATGAACAGCATCGCGATCCCGAGCCGGTCCTGGATGTCGGCGAGCAAACGGAGAATGTCCGCCTGGGTCGACATGTCGAGCGCGGACACCGCCTCATCCGCGACCAGCACACGCGGCTTCAAGGCCAGTGCGCGCGCCAGCGCGATGCGCTGCCGCTGCCCGCCGGACAACTGGTGCGGATAGGCGTGCACGATTTTAGCCGGTAGCCGGACCAGCGCGAGCAGATCGGCTGCTTCCTGAAAGGCTTGCTCACGGCTGACGCCAAAATTCACCGGGCCTTCCATGATCAACTCGGCCACCGTCAGCCGCGGATTCAGCGAGCGATATGGATCCTGAAAGACGATCTGGATGTCCTGACGATGCGACTTGAGCGCGGCGCGGGGCAGGAAGGTGATGTCTGCGCCGGCGAGATGGATACGACCCTCGCTTGGCTCAATCAGCCGCAGGATGCATCGCGCGAGCGTCGATTTCCCGGAACCACTCTCGCCGACAATGCCAAGCGTGCGACCTCGACCCAAGGCCACAGTCACGTCGCTTACCGCGTGCAGGTCCCGTCGCGCCCGGAACCAGGACTGGGTATGGAATGTCTTGGAGAGCGATTGCGTCCGTAGCACAATGTCGCCCGCGAGGTCAGCCCGGGCGCGACGCGGCACAAGGCTTGGCACCGATGCCAAAAGCTTTCGGGTGTGATCATGCGCCGGCGCGGTGAGGATCGCCTTGAGCGGTGAACTTTCCACAATCCGGCCTTGTTGCATCACGGCGACCCGGTCGGCGATCTCGGCTACCACGCCCATGTCGTGCGTGATGAACAAGGCCGCCGTACCATGGCGCTCGCGCAAATCGCGAATCAGACCCAGGATCTGCTTCTGGGTTCTGACGTCGAGCGCACTAGTCGGTTCATCGGCGATCAGCAGCTTTGGCCGCAGCACCAGCGCCATGGCGATCATCGCACGCTGGCGCTGGCCGCCGGACAATTGGTGGGGATAGGCTGCGCCGATGCGTTCAATGTCGTTCAGCCCGACCTGTTCCAGTATTTCAAGAACGCGTCGGTGCCGGTCCTTCCGGCTGAGGCCAGTATGCGCGCTGATCACTTCCCCGATCTGGACGCCGATCGGCATCACCGGATTGAGCGCTGTCATCGGCTCCTGAAAAATCATCGCCATGCGCGTTGCACGCAGTTGGCGCAATCTGTGTTCGGGTGCGCCGACCAGTTCCTCATCACCCAGACGAATGCTGCCGGAATTGATCTTCAGGCCTTGCGGCGGCAGTAGCCCCATGATGGCAAGCGCCGTCATGGTCTTGCCGGAGCCGCTTTCGCCAACGAGGCAAAAGATTTCGCCTTCTCTCACATCGAGCGAGAGGCGGGAGAGGATCGGCGTGTCCAGATTCGGATATGATCGCCGGACGTCGAGATCGCGCAGTTCAAGGAGGTGACGGGACATGGCCGGACCGCTCATGTCATCTCGGGCCGCCGCGCGGCGCTCGGATCGAGCAGGTCGCGGACCGCGTCACCCAGACTGTTGATGGACAGGACGGTCAGCGACAGCAGCAAGGCCGGCCAGAAAATCATCGCTGGCCGGATTTCGAAATACAGCCGGCCATCGGCCATGATGTTGCCCCAGGTCGGGATTTCCGGGTTGATGCCGGCGCCCAGGAAGGACAGGATCGATTCGAGGAGGATCGCGGACGCACATATATATGTGCCCTGCACGATCAGCGGCCCGAGTGTATTCGGCATCAGATGCCGCCAAAGGATGTCGGCATTGGATGTGCCGAGCGCCACGGCGGCTTCGACATACGGCTCCGTTCGTGCGGATAGCACGACGGACCGGATCAGGCGCGTGACGCGGGGAATTTCCGGAATGGTGATGGCGATGAGAACCGCCGCTAGGTTGCCGCCCCACAAGGCAACGATGGCGATGGCCAGGAGGATATTCGGGATGGCCATCATGCCATCCATGATGCGCATGACGATGGTATCGACGCGCGAGAAATAGCCGGCAATCAAGCCGAGCGCGAGACCGGCGGCCATGCTAAATGCTGCAGCGCCGAGACCGATGGCGAGTGATATGCGGCCGCCATAAAGGATTCGCGCAAGCAGGTCGCGGCCATAGGCATCGGTCCCCAGCGGAAAGGTTTCGCTCGCGGGCTGAAGCCGCAAGGCCGGAGCCAGTTCGGCTGGGTCGTGCTGTGCGATCAGTGGCGCAAACAGCGACGCCGCGGCGATTGCGAAAAGCAGGATCAGCGCCGGCACGGAAAGCGGATTTGACCTTACGGCCATGGACCACGATGACGGGGCACGGGACACGAGGGCGCTCATTGATAGCGTACCCGCGGATCCAGAATGAGATAGATCAGGTCGATCGCCAGATTGAGTGCCACATACAGCGCGCTGGTCAGCAGAATGACGCCCTGAATCACCGGGTAGTCGCGGGCAAGCACCGCATCCACCATCAGACGCCCGATCCCCGGCAGATTGAACACGCTCTCGGTCACGATCGCGCCGCCGATCAGCAGCGCGAAGCCGTTTCCCACCACGGTCAGGATCGGCAGCGAGGCCGTGCGCAAGGCATGGCGCGACAATACCGCGCTCTCACGCAGCCCCTTGGCGCGCGCGGTGCGGATATAGTCCCGGTCGAGAACGTCGAGCATGCTGGCGCGCGTGATACGGGCAATCAGCGCGATCAACGGAATCGACAATGTCAGCACGGGCAAAATCTGGTGCCTCAGAAAAGGGCCGATCCCATCGGACAGGCTGCGATAGCCCTGCACCGGAAGCCATTCCAGATTGATTGCTAAGACCAACATCAGGACATAGCCGATTACAAAGACCGGCACGGAAAAGGCGACGACCGACAGCACCGTCACCGTCCGGTCGGTGATCGTTCGGTGTTGCCACGCCGCAATTACGCCGAGTGGAACCGCGATCAGTGTTGAAAACAGCATGGTCAGAATCGTCAGGCTGAGCGTCGGCTCAAGGCGCTGGGCGATGATGCGCGTGACCGGCAGGCCGGACAGGAGCGAAACGCCGAGATCGCCGTTCAGCAGTTGTCGGAGCCAGAGCCAGAGCTGAACGAGAATTGGGCGATCAAGCCCGAGCGCTTGTCGAATTTTGGCCAGCTGGTCCGGCGTTGCAGCATCGCCGGCGAGGATGGCCGCGGGATCTCCGGGGGACAGGCGAAGCAGCAGGAACACGAACAAGGCCACGACCAGCATGACAGGAACGACCGCCAGAAGCCGCCGGAAGATATAGGGCAAGACCAATCCAGTGCGCTCCGCATTGCAAGCCGTACTGAAGAAAGTCCGACACCGCGTGCGGACTGGCGGCTATTTTTTGTCCAGGTTCCAGAACAACGGAATCGGGCTGTCGACGATTCCGGTCAGGTCCTTGCGCCACGCTGTCTGGCGCGCGAATTGTCCGAGCGGGATATAGATCACCTGGTCGTAGGCGTAGGCTTGCAGTTCGGCGGCAATCTTCTTGCGCTCGTCCGGCGTCACTGCCTGTGCGTAGGCGGCGCGGTACTGTTCGAGCTTGGGATCGTCCGGCCAGCCGAACCAACCGCCGTTCTTGCCGCGGCCGATCAGGTTCTGGTTGACCAGCGGGTCGACAACATCGGAGCCGGCCCAAAGCGTGAAGAACATGTTCCAGCCGCCTTCGGCAGGCGGCTTCTGGCTAGCGCGGCGGCTCACGACGGTCTGCCAATCCATCGCCTGCAGGTCGACCTTGAAGCCAGCCTGACGCAGCAACTGGGCGGCCACGACCGGATGCGTTTTCAGAATGCCGACGTCGGTCGGATGCAAAATGACGACCGGGGTGCCGTCATAGCCGGAAGCCTTCAACGCCTTGCGGGCCGCATCCATGTTTTTGCTGAAAAGCGACTTGGCGCCAATGTCGGTCGCAAGCGCGGAATTGCACGCGAACATTGCACCGCAGAGCCGGTAATATTTCGGATTTCCGACCAGCGCGTCGAGAAAATCCTTCTGGTTGAGCGCGAGCATAGCGGCCCGTCTGATTTCGACCTTGTTGAAGGGCGGGTACAGGAAGTTCATGCGTCCGACAATCTGCGAGCCGAGCGGATCGGTGCCGCGCACCTGGATGTTGCGGTTGCGCTCCAGCGTCGGGATAAGATCGAACGGGATGTCCTCGATCAGATCGATCTCGCCAGATTGCAGTGCACCGATCTGGGTTTGCGGATCCGGCATCACGACCCATTCCACGCGATCGACCAGCACGCGCTTTCCGCCTGCCGTCCAACTCACCTTTTCCGGACGCGGGACATAGTCCTTGTTCCTTTCGTAAACCGCACGCACCCCGGGCTGGAATTCCTTCGCAGAAAATTTGAACGGGCCGGATCCGATATGCTCGGTGATCGCCTTGTCCGACGATGTCTCGGCAATCCGCTTCGGCATCATGAACGGCGGATAGGATGACAGCTTTCCGAAAGCATCGAGAACGAATCCGAGCGGATTTCTGAGTCTCAGCGTGATGGTTTTGTCATTAGTCGCCTGCAACGTTTCGGTATTGTCCAGGATCAATTGACCAAGCCCGTCTTTCGCCGCCCAGCGCCGGATCGAGGCCACACAATCTGCAGCCGTCACGGGAGTTCCGTCATGCCACTTCAAGCCATCGCGCAGTGTGAAACTGTAGGTGAGTTTGTCCGCTGATACCGACCAGTCCGCCATTTGCGGCCGCACGGCGAACTTATCATCGGTGCCAAGCAGCGTATCGTAGATCATGTAGCCGTGATTGCGGGTGATATAGGCGGTGGTGAGGATCGGGTCGGTCACCCTGAGCGGTGAGTGCATCACCGCGCGGATTGTCTTGTTGGTGGCGAATGCCGGCGACGGTGTCCAGGTGCAGAGCGCAAGCAGAAGGAGACCGAGCGCGATGCGCCGGTAGGCGGGATTGTTCAAAGACTGGTTTCGGGTCATCGCGGCTCGCGTTCCATCGCTCAGGCCGAGAAGAGCAGAAGAAGAGTTGATTCGTCGTAAACTTGTACGAAACAACAGTTTCTTAAAGGCGTTCTGGCATTATGGGACAATCAAATATCGGCGCGCTGGCCATCGTCTCCACGCGTTTTGGACGCACGCCGAAGTGACAAAGGCGACCCTGTCGCTCAGAAAAGCGATGCTGAAACGAGCGCTATTCCGAAAATTAAGCGGAAATAGTGAACAAAGCCTTGATGACAATAAGCGACACTTACTGGCTTGGCCGCCACTGAACGTAGAGTTTGATGAAACCGGCACCTAGACCCGCCGCAACCGACCAGAGCCCGAAAGTCCCGACGGAAATCTACATTCCGCTGGTCGATTCTCTGTACAAAGACGGTCGCACCCTGCTTTCGGGTACGGTCTTCATTGTCGGGTCAGTGTTGGTGACCTATCTGAAGACTGGCGAGCCGCTGCTGCTAGCTTGCGCCTTCCTGTTCGCCCTGGTGGCTTGCGCGCGGGGCGTGTCGATGCGTGCCTATGCGCGAGCGCGTCCCACCATCAAGAATGAAGATGCTGCGCGCCGCTGGGAGCACCGCTATGTCGTCGGGGCGGCCACGTCCGTCCTTCTGCTTGGGGTTTGGTGCTACATCGCTTTTGCGCTGACCAACGACCCGTTTGCTCATCTGGTCAGCTTCACGATGACGATTGCCTATGTGGTCGGGATTTTCGGACGCAATTTTGGCAGCGCCCGCTTCGTGATCGTGCAGATCCTGTGCGCGTGGATTCCGATGACCGCGGCGCTGATCCTGTACGGCGACGTGTTCCATTGGATCTTTGCAGCCCTTCTCATTCCCTTCTTCCTGGCAGTCAAGTTCATCGCCGAGCGGCTGCGCCGGACCCTTCTCGACGCGGTCATCGCGACGCGCGACGTGACCCTGCTCGCGACACGGTTCGACACTGCGCTCAACAATATGCCGCATGGTTTGTGCATGTTTGATGGCGACGGTCGCATCGTGGTCTCGAATGGAAAACTCAACGAGCTTCTGGGTCTTTCACCGAGCCTCGAACTGAGGGGTATGGATCAGCGGCAACTGGTCGAGAATCTAGCGAAGCAGAAGTTGCTGTCCGAGCTGAGTGCCCGGCGCTTGCTCAAGGACCTGGATTCGCGGTTGTCTGGCGCAGGTGCCGACAGCTTTGATATCGAATTCCGGAATAATCGCACCTTAGAATTCACGTTTCAGCTCATGGACAACGGCGGCATTGTGCTGCTCGTCGAGGACATCACGGAACGGAAGATTGCCGAAGCCAAGATCAATCACATGGCGCGTTTCGATGCGCTCACCGGGCTGCCGAACCGGATGGTCCTTCATGACCGGATGGACCAGGCATTGGCGGAGTGTGGCCCGCGCGAATTTTCCGCCATTCACTTCATCGATTTAGATCAGTTCAAACAGGTCAATGACACGTTGGGACATTCCCGCGGCGACATGCTGCTGCAAGCGGTTGCGGACCGCTTGCGCTCGATTATCAGAAAGAAAGATGTCATCTCGCGATTCGGCGGCGATGAATTCGTGGTCCTGCAATCACCGATCGAATCGTCCGATGAGGCGGCGGACCTTGCCAAGCGTATTCTTGCGGCCCTCGGCCAGATTTACGAAATCGATGGCCATGAGGTCGTGATCAGCGCGAGCATCGGTATTGCATTGTCGCCGATGGACGGCACGGAAGTCGATCAAGTGCTGAGAAATGCCGATATGGCGCTTTATCGGGCAAAGTCGGAAAGCCGAGGTGCCTGGCGCTTCTTCGAGCCGGAAATGGATTCGGACGCGCAAGCGCGCCGGAATCTTGAGCTCGATCTGCGCAACGCGCTCGAGAACGACGCGTTCGAGGTCTATTATCAGCCGCTCGTGAATTTGAAGTCGAAACGCATTGTTGCCTGCGAGGCGCTGCTGCGTTGGCCGCATCCCGAGCGGGGGATGATTTCACCCGCCGAGTTCATCCCCGTCGCGGAAGAAATGGGCTTGATCGTCGAGCTTGGCAAGCGCGTGCTGCAAGCGGCTTGCCTCGAATGTCGCAAGTGGCCGAGTGATATCGGTGTGGCTGTCAATCTGTCTCCGATTCAGTTCAGCCGCGCTAATATTCCTGCTCTGGTGTGCGAAACCTTGGGCGCGACCGGCCTGTCGCCGAGCCGGCTGGAAATCGAGATCACCGAAACGCTCTTACTGCAGGATACGCGGCGGACGCGACTGGCTCTTGAACAGCTGCAGGCACTTGGTGTGCGGGTTTCGCTCGATGATTTCGGAACCGGCTATTCCAGTCTGAGCTATCTGCACAGCTTCCCGCTGCATAAGGTGAAGATCGATCAGTCGTTCTTGAACGATGTGGCGGCGAACAGTCGCATGCTGACCTTGCTGCGCGGCATGGCGCGTCTAAGCGCGGAACTGGGTCTGCGCGTCGCCGTGGAAGGCGTCGAAACGCGGGACCAACTGGCGTTGCTGGAGGCCGAAGGCACTATTGACGAAGTGCAAGGCTACCTCTTCGGGCGGCCCGTCACCGCCACGGAAATCCGCAAGATTCTCTACGCCGCCCCCGCGCGAGTTGAGCAGGTCGCCTGACACTGCTTGCTGGTGCCTTCGGGGCTTCCGACATTCCGCAGCGCTTTTCCGTTAATAGGGCGGAACGGGGCACCTCTCGGTGCCTGATCGCCGCGCATTCTCTTTGCACGATAAGATTATAGTTAACGGCCAGTAACCGGGCTGTTTTCGCTCGCTTTTTGTCGGCGGCAAATTCGCGTTAACGCCTGCTTAACCTTAACGCATTGTTTCTTGGTTAATGAAATGTTAACTTTTTCCTTGCTGGCGCGGGTTTTTGCCGACGAGGAGATTGAGTATGGGTGCGGTAGCGTATGATGTCCCACAGCCGAATTTTTCCGATCGCGTAGCGCAGCTTCTGGACAAGGTCGATTACCGCCTCATCGATTCGGACGAGGACCGCGACGAGATTTATCGGCTGCGTTATGACGCCTATCTGCGCGAAGGCGCGATCACGCCGAATTTTACCAAAAAATTCTCGGACCAGTATGACGAGACCGACAATGTCTGGCTGTTCGGCCTCTACATCGACGGCGAACTGGCAAGCTCAATCCGCATCCACGTCGCCTCCGAGGAGAATCCGGTTTTCCCGGGGCTGAAAGTCTTTTCGGACATTCTTGAGCCGGAACTCAAGTCCGGCAAGATCATCATTGATCCGACCCGCTTCGTCACCGACAGGCATTTCTCCAAGCTCTATCCGGGATTGCCCTATGTGACGCTGCGGCTGTGCTGGCTCGCCGCTGAGCATTTCAGCGCCGAGCATTTCCTGGTGGCGATCCGGACCGAGCATCAGGCTTTCTACAAGCGAACTTTCCTGCACCAGCCAATTTGCGACGCGCGGCCCTATCCCACGCTGACCAAGCCGATCTCGCTGATGACAGTCGACCATGCACGCGTGGCTGATCAGGTGCACCGGCGCTATCCTTTCTTTCGCTCCACTTTCTTCGAGCGGCGGATGCTGTTCGAGCCCTATGTTCCGGCTCACCGTACGCCGCTACAGCCGCGCACCAATCTGCGCCTCGTGCCTTCGCACGAAGTTGCGATGCGCTGATCTCTAGTTCGTGACTTTCAATGGCAGGCAGACGTTCCGGGAAATCGGGACGCCTTGTTCTGGGAAAAGCTGTTTCCGGGCGGCGCCCTTTTGGAGAAGCTTTGTAGATTCCAGAAGGAGCGCTCGAAGTTGTGGCGGAGGGGAAGGAACTGTATTCCAACGTTCTCTCGCAGATTTTCGCACGCTTGCTTCCATCTACTAGGCGAATGACGCAAGTGCGCTGAGCGGACACTGCCAAGAATGCTATCCGCGACATCCCGCCGTCTCAAAATCCAAGCTGGACTATTGCGACCTCGCTGGCTCTGCAATCCGCGTTCCCGCAGCGTCATTGAGAATGCCTGATAGCTCATTGAGGGAAACGATTGCGGCAAATTTTTCGGTTTCTCGCACAAAAGAGCATGCTGCGTCCACTTTTGGTCCCATCGAACCCGGAAGAAACGAGTACTCGGCAAGCATTGCGGGGGTCGCATGTCGGATAGGACGAGCATCTGGGGTACCAAAGTCGATCTCGACCGCCTTGACATCGGTTAGCATGATAAGAGCGTCAGCATTGATGAGACGAGCAAGTAGTGCCGAGGCAAGATCCTTGTCGATTACAGCCTCGACACCGATCTCGTTTCCGTCAGGGCATCGAATGACTGGGATACCACCTCCACCGGCGCAAATAACGGTGACATCGTGCTCCACAAGAAGAGAAATTACACTACTTTCTCGAATTTCCAGCGGCATAGGCGACGACACGACGCGACGCCAATGCGGTCCGTCAGGCCGAAACAGCCAGTCTTGCTGGCGCGCTATTTTCTCGGCTGTCTCGCGGTCATAGACGGGACCCACGAATTTTACCGGATTGTTAAAGGCGACGTCATCTCGGTCAACCAACACCCGAGTTAGAAGAGAAACAACAGACTTAGCGGGCGGAAGAATATTGTCTAGTTCCTGCTCGATTAGATAACCGATCATCCCTTCGGTCTGCGCGCCCAGGATATCGAGCGGCAAATCGACAGCTGAACCCCTTGATATCTGCTGCAGCGCAAGCAGGCCAATCTGGGGTCCGTTGCCATGTGTGATCACAACCTGGTGGTTGAGGATGACCGGAGCGAGCGATTTTGCGGCCATGCGAACGTTTGCTCGTTGAACCCTTGCCGTCATCGGCTCGCCACGACGAAGCAACGCATTGCCGCCAAGTGCGATCACGAGACGCATTAGCTTGAACCTCTGGACATGGGTGAAAAATTCTGAAGGAACCTTGTGACAATGTCAGCGAGGCGCGGCTCATCGACGTCATCATATTCGTAATGGACGCTTACAATCGGGATGCGTGTGTCTATCAGGCGGGCCAGATCGCACGGCGTTCCAGCAATCACTGCGTCGGGTTGCGCAGCCTCGATCGTGGCGCGCAGATCGATCAGTTCCCGCTCGGAATAGCCCATTGCCGGAACAACATTGCCGATATGTTCGTATTGCGCGAGGACTTCAGCAATGCGCCCAATGGCAACGGGGCGTGGATCAACGACCTCGCCGGCACCCGCTTCCCGCGCAGCAACCAGGCCGGCACCGTTCGGCATGCCACCGTGCGTGACCGTAGGACCGTCCTCAATCACGAGGACGCGCTTGTTCCTCACCTTAGCGGGATCGTCCAGCGTTATCCTGGACGCACCGCGCGCGATGGTAGCTCGCGGAGCGAGCCGCTTCGCGCTTTCGGTCACGGCTACGACGT
This sequence comes from Pseudorhodoplanes sp., assembly GCA_022843165.1. Lineage (GTDB taxonomy): Bacteria > Pseudomonadota > Alphaproteobacteria > Rhizobiales > Xanthobacteraceae > Pseudorhodoplanes. Next base: position 283,776 of record JALHOD010000001.1, on the reverse strand, counting down.
TCTCGTTTGAAGCCGCATTGGCCTTCGCGACGACCACGACGTCAGCCATACGCAGAACCGCCTCTCCCGGATGGTAAGTCGTTTCGTGACCGACCCGCATCGGATCGACCAGAACGATTGTGATGTCCGGGCGATAGAACGGAAAGTCGTTGTTTCCGCCGTCCCAGAGGATCGTGTCGCACTCGAGTTCGACTTGCTTCAGGATTTGCGCATAGTCGACGCCAGCATAAACCATATTGCCGATTTCGATATGCCGCTCGTATTCCTCGCGCTCTTCAAGTGTACACTCGGCGCGATCCAGGTCCGCGAGTGTTTCAAATCGTTGGAGGCGTTGCGAGGCGAGGTTCCCGTAAGGCATGGGATGCCGAACGACCGCGACCGTGCGTCCCTGTTGCTTGAGAAGCCGGGACAGGTAGCGCGTGGTTTGCGACTTGCCTACCCCGGTTCGGACGGCGCAGACCGCAATCACCGGCAATATCGATTTCAACATCGTGCTGTTTGGGCCGAGCAACGCAAAATCCGCTCCGGCTGCGAGTGCGATCGAGGCTTGGTGCATGACGTGCAAATGCGTCACGTCCGAATACGCGAACACGACCTGATTGATCCGCTCCCTCTCAATCAGGTTCGGCAACTGCTGTTCCGGGACGATCGGAATGCCGCCCGGGTAGCGCGGACCAGCGAGCTCTTCCGGGTAGCAGCGTTCGGCAATGCCGGGAATTTGCGCCGCCGTAAACGCCACAACTCTCGTTGAAGGATCGTCACGGAACACGACATTGAAATTGTGAAAATCGCGCCCGGCGGCGCCCATGATTACGATACGTCTAACGGGCACTGGCATTCGTCCTTTTTCTAGCCACAGTGACGACAACCTCATTCAAGTACTGAGACTAGAGGAAGACCGGATCGCTGGTTGCGGGGATCAAACGCCCGCCGGCCAGCTCCAAGAGAAATTTTTGTGACGTTGGCAAAGCTCGATCACCTCGACTGACTAACGCTAAGCTCGAAGGATTCCGCCGCATATTGAGCCTAATCTGACCCGCCAGTGTCAGCTCGCATCTCTAAAAGGCCCCGATCGATTGCACGAGGATCCCCAGGATCACGCAGGGTACAAGGAGACGAACAAGCCATAACCAGCCGATTCCAATTTGGCTGACCTCAAAGTTCGCCTCCCGCAAGGCGAACGTCCGCTCCAGACGCCAGCCGACATACAATGCCGTGCCGATCCCGATTGTCGGCAACAGAAAGTTCGACACGCCAAAATCGATCGCATCAAGAATGCCGTGCGACCCGATGCGCACGTGACTGAGCACGCCATAGCTGAGCGCCGACGGCACTCCTATGAGAAAGACGCATCCGCCGGTGATCGCCGTGGCGTACCAGCGGCGCGCCCGACGGCGGTGCGTCATCGCCGCCACCGGAATTTCGAGCAAGGCGACCATTGAAGTTAGCGCGGCGGTCGCGAGCAGCAAGAAAAAAACGATGCCGATCGCAGTTCCTCCGGGCATCTTGAGGAAAACCTGCGGAAGAGTGATGAAAGCCAGTTCAGGTCCTGCCGCAGGATTCCCGCCGAGGGCAAAAACTGCAGGAAATATCGCCAGCCCGGCAACGATGGCAAAGAGCGTATCGCCGACGGCGACGATCGTCGCAGACGCAGGCAACGAGAAGGTCCGCGGCATGTAACTCCCATAAGTCACGAAGAACGCCATCCCGACGCCTAGCGAAAAGAACGCTTGACCCAACGCTGCCGCGTAGACCTTCGGCTCGCGCAAGACTGCCCAATCCGGGGCGAACAAGAATGTAACGCCGTTGCTGGCACCGGGCAGTGTGAGAGCATAGCCCGCGAGGACGACAACAATGACAGCAAGGAATGGAATCAGCAGGCGGTTGACACGCTCGATTCCGTGCCGGACACCGCCTGCAACGACGAACATCGTCATCGCGAGGGCGACGGCTTGCCACGCCACCGGCTCGGCGCGATCGGAAATGAACTGCCTGAAATAGCCGCCATAATCGGCGGCGGCCGCGCTCCAGAGTGCGCCCGTCGCGGCGCCGACGAAATACTTGAGCGCCCATCCGGCGATGACGGCGTAGTAGCTGAGCAAGAAGCAGGCCGCGATGACGCCGAGCCAGCCAACTAAATTCCACGGGCTGGGTTTGCGATGGATCTCGAAAGAGCTGATCGCATCTCCCTGAGCGTGGCGACCGATCATCAACTCCGCGATCATCAATGGTATGCCGATTAACACCACGCACGCGAGATAGACAAAAAGGAAGGCGGCGCCGCCGTTCTCGCCCGCGACGTAGGAGAAACGCCAAATATTTCCTAGGCCCACCGCCCCGCCGACGGTCGCCAAAACAAAGCCTGAAGGACTGGTCCACTGTTCTCGCGCTGTGTTCACGAGGCCGGTATCCTCTTTCTACGACCTGGAAGCCGGGCTCCGTCGCAAGCAAGACCCTTATTCATCGAAATCGCTCCGCATCAGCAACAGCGGAGGGCGAACGTTGGACATGATCCGCTGCAATCCCGCCACATTATCTAGCAACGGGCTTTCGATCGTGCCCAATAGCAGTCGTGCACGCGCAAAGTCGCCGTATCCTTCGTCCACCGCTTGCGTAGCCCAGCTCACCGAAGCGCCAAGCTCACGCGCCAACGTGCTCGCGAATTGCGCAAGCCCGTCCATCGGGGAATCCAGTGGCTCGATAAGCACCAGCGGCCCGTCGCGGCGTACGGTGCGTCCGCGTACAAACAGCACGCCACCACGGTGCGGCACAAAATCGCGGGCCATCGCGATCATCTCGGCTAACGAGGGGGCCAAGCGGCCGTAGTTGATCACCAGAATGTCGCCGGCAGTGCTCGCTTCGCGCATAAGCCGCATTGATTCTCCGCGCAGCGTCTCGAAGGTCCAGGCCAAACGCGCGCGCTCAGCCGCATGCGCCAAAATCCGCCTACATGCCTCGGCCTCGTGACGGACTACGGCCTCGAAACGGCCCGGATCAAAGTTGAATGTACCGCCCGAGAAACCGACCAAGGATGGAAACGGCAGCGCGCAGGCCGCAAGTTGCGCTTCGTCCGCCACGAACAGTGCGGTGAGCTCCGAGTGCAGCGCCGCGGCCAATTCCAGCAAGACCGGAAGGCCGGTCTCGACGTCATGCCGCGTGGACGCGGACAGAACGAGTCGCCGGCGTCCGCCTGTTTCAGGTAGACGAGTCATTGCGTTCACCATCTGCGCGGTCCACGCCATAGTGCCGGCGCAGTGCTGCAAATTCCTGTAGCCTGGCCTCGACCAAGCCGTTGATGCTGTCCGGCGGGAACCGTCCATCGTCTTGCCGCGTTCCTGCCACCCTTTCGGTCAAGATCTCGATTCCCTGGTCAATGGTCGCGACTGGGATGACCGCAAACCGTCCCGCGCGACAGGCTTCAACCACGTCGTCGCGCAGCATCAGGTGGTTGACGTTGGCGATCGGGATGAGCACGCCCTGATCCCCGGTCAGGCCACGCGCGGCGCAGACATCGAAGAAGCCCTCAATCTTGTCGTTTACGCCGCCGATCGCCTGCACCTGACCCAATTGGTTGACCGAACCGGTAACCGCGAAGGACTGGCGGATGGGGACCCCCGAAAGTGCCGAAAGCAAGGCATAGAGTTCGGCCGACGACGCGCTGTCGCCATCGACCCCTCCGTAGGACTGCTCGAACACCAAGCTCGCCTGCAGCGAAATAGGGACATCCTGCGCGTAGCGGGAGGAGAGAAAGCCGGAGAGGATCAGAATTCCCTTTGAATGTAGCGGGCCGCCCAGTTCGACCTCGCGCTCGATGTCGATGACCCGGCCGGTGCCTAGTCTCGCGCGCGCCGTTATGCGCGTGGGACGCCCGAAATTGTGCATCCCGAGTTGCAGAATGGACAGTCCATTGACCTGGCCAACCACCGCACCGGCGATGTCGATCAACACGATGTTGCGGTTGATTGCCTCGTGAGCGCGTTCGCGCGCCCGAGCAGAACGGCGGCGGCGCTCGGATATCGCACGCGCGACATCTTCGGCCGCGATCTGCATGCGCCCGGCAACGCTCGCCCAGTGGTCGGCCTCGCGCAGGATGTCGATCACGGTACCAACCTGGAGCGAAAGTTTCTCTGCGTCTTCCGCAAGCCGCGCAATTTCATCAATCAAACGGGCGAGTGCGCTGCGATCAATAGGCTTTATCTCCTCGCGTGCCGCAATCGCGGAAATCAGTTGTGCGTAAGCCGCGATGTTTTTGTCTGTGCGATCGAATTCGTCGTCGAAATCAACTTCGACCTTGAATAGTTCGGGAAAGTCCGGATCGAGCATCGTCAAAATATAATAGAGCGAACGGTCTCCGATCAGCACGATCTTGGTGTCGAGTGGAATCGGATCAGGCTCAAGCGATATCGTCGACACTATGCTGAACTGATCTGCGGGCGAACCGATCGTGATAGAGCGACTCTTCAGGCTCTGCTTCAGGCCGTTCCAGGCGAACGGCCGCAACAGAATTTCACGAGCATCGAGGACGAGATAGCCGCCGTTGGCACGGTGCAGAGCGCCCGGACGAATGAGTGTGAAATCGGTAACGAGCGCCCCCATCTGCGAGATGTGCTCGATGCGGCCGATCACTTGCTGATAGGTCGGATTTGGTTCGGTAACGACCGGCGCGCCACCTTCTTCTTCGGCCCGATGCCCGACCATGACGTTGACCTTGTAGCGCCGCAGACGGGGATTGGCCGGCGACATCCGGCTATTGACCGGTATCGGTGCGCTGGCGGCGGATTCCTCCGACTCCAGAAACACCTCGACATTAGCGACCAAGTCATAGGTAACGTCATCGAGAAATGACTGAATCCCCGGAATGTCTTTGAACGCGTCGCGGACCTCCCGAATTTCAATTTCGACTGTTACGCTCGCCATTTCCTTGTTTAAGGCGCGTATTCGATCGCGCCGGGACTTTTCAAGCGACGGAATGCGTACGAGTGCCTCTTTGAGTTCCTCCTGCAATCGCTTGATGTCGGTCTGGATGCGCTCGCGCTCATCGGCCGGCAGCACCTCGAACTCCTCTGGCTTAATAACTTGCCCATTGCGGACCGGTGCAAAGGCGAAGCCAACCGGCGTGCGCATAATGGTGATCGATTTGGCGCGCGCCTTATCGTCGAGCTTCGCGAACGCGCCTTCCTGGGTCTCCTCCAGTTCCTGATCGATGGCGCTTCGGCGCGACTTGTAGTCGTCCGAATCAAACATGGCCGGCAGCGCTTCGCCAAGGTCCGCGATCATTTCATCCATTGCATCACGGAAACGCAGCGCGATCCCCGCCGGCAGGCGCAGTGCTTGCGGCTTGTCCGGCGACTTGAAGTTGTTGACGTAGGCCCAGTCGTCGGGTGTCGGCTCGTCCTTTGCGCGTTTTCTTAGGAAAGCCAAGATCGACGTGCGTCGTCCGGTGCCTGCAAGGCCCATGGCATAAAGGTTGAATCCGGGCTTCCGGATGGCGCTGCCGAACCGGATGGCGTCGCTGGCGCGGTGTTGGCCAATCAGCCCATCGGCATCGTATGGATCAGACGCTCCGGAAAGGCGGTTCGGGTCGGTGCGGCGACGCAGCGCCGACGGCGACAGTGCCCGCCCGAGCGGCACCGTCGTTGTTTCCTGCTTTGGGTGGTTGCTGTCGGACATCACGGTTGCGAACATATGCATTGGCCTCCGCCGACCGGTCCGCGGCCATCAGACACGGGCCGGCCTAGGTTACAGATTCCCACAGATCGGAGCCGGCGAGAAATTTTATTCTAACCGAGCATGCGTCACCGACCGTTGACATGCCTCAATGAGCCGGGCCAGCAGCGCCGCTGCACCAGCCCCGCGGTTAAGCGATCATACTCTTGGTTGCTCCTCCCAAGATAAAATCTCGACCGAGCGAGTGACCATACGCTCCCACAACAAGAAAATCTGCGCTCCGCGACGCAACACGAGACCTGAGGATGTCTCCAATATGACAACCCTCAGCGTTGACGGTGTCTGGGATGATTCGACACCATGACGCGCCAGATACTTTGCTAGCTCTGCGCTAGATCGCTGCGTATCGATTACTTCCCTATTTACAACTGCAACGACGGTTACGCGCTTCGTCTTTTGCAGAATTGGAAGGGCATCTGCCACGGTCCGGGATGCAGGCCAGGTCAAATCCCAAGCGATAAGCACCGTATCGAGGGCGAATGTATCAGTGCATTTTTGCGGTTTTGGGATAGTAAATGTGGGGCGGCCGGAACCAAAAATTATCGCTTCGACCTCACAAACGATGGCCGAAAGCTGGGCTCAAACAGCAGATGCGAAAGCGATCGAAATCCCGTGATGGTGCTGGTCAATGCCAGTGCTCTATGCCGTCGCCGTCGCGAACAGGACAATGGTGAGGTCATGCAGACGGGCATGATCAACTAGCAAGTCAGGAACCAGTGCGGTCAAGCACCGCTCAGGAAGTCGTTTGCCCAAGATGCCGCGCTGCTTTGCCGCAGCTTCGAATGAATCAAGCAGGTCACGTGCGTTGGCCGCAGCTCACTGTTTCTCGGCAGCGATGATGCCGGGGAGGGTTCAACAAAGTATTGGCAAAGAAATTGCTGTCGTCGGGCACCCTCACGCCGATCTCAAAGGAATCGCGGACATAAGTGTGCGGCACCGAACACGACCACTTGGTCAAGGCTCCCACGCAGCGTTGGCTCTGGGTAGCTAATCAGCATAAGCAACGCATCCTTGAAGCTCATTTTCTCCCTAACGTCATTTGCGAAAATTTCGAAGATTGACAGACGATAACGTGAACCTGTTCGCATTGACTCAGATCAACAGCGGCAGTCATTCATAATGATAATCAAATCACATGAGAAATCAGTCTCCGACAGAGGCGCGGCAGCGGAGCAATCTCGCTCGACAGGCTACCACCGCCGTAAGCATTGCTTCGCACCGAGGTGACAGGGCGTCTCAGCGCGTCAAGTCGTCGCAGATTCGGAATGAAGAAACATCGATAGCGCCTAACACGGTTGCGCGCAGTGATCTTGATCGGCTTGTGCGCTCGTCAATCATGCGCGCAACCTCGGGGCGTTCGCCGCTTTCTTTGCTGAATGCCTACACAGATTGGCTCGGCCATCTCATCGTGGCACCTGGGTTTCAGCAACACATGCTCGAACTTGCGACCAAGCGCTCACTGCAGCTCTGGGCGTACGCGGCCAACTGTGCGCATCTTGGGGCGGGGCCAGCGGAAACGTGCGTGACATCCCTGCCGCAAGACAAGCGCTTCGCGGATTCGTCATGGTCGGCGTGGCCGTTCAACGTGATTCAGCAAGCGTTCCTCATGCAGCAGGATTGGTGGGAGCAGGCGACGACAATGGTGCCGGGCGTATCGCCGCACAACGCGCGTGAGGTGTCGTTTTTGGCCAGGCAGGCTCTCGACCAGTTCGCCCCCAGCAACTTCGTTGCCACCAATCCGGTAGTTCTGCGCAAGACGCTTGAAACCGGCGGCAAGAACCTGTGGGACGGTGCACGCAATTTTACGGACGACCTGCAGCGGGCCCTGTCCGGCCGCCCGCCGGTCGGAGCGGAGGCGTTCAGGGTCGGCGAGACCATAGCGTGCACGCCCGGCTCGGTCATCTTCCGAAACGAGCTGATCGAGTTGATCCAGTACAGCCCAACGACCCATCAGGTACACCCGGAGCCTGTTCTGATCGTGCCGGCCTGGATCATGAAGTACTACGTCCTGGATCTTTCGCCAGAGAATTCGCTGGTGCGGCATCTCGTGCAGGCGGGCCACACCGTTTTCATGATCTCGTGGCGCAACCCCCGGCCCGAGCACCACGATCTCGGCATCGACGACTACCTGTCGCTCGGGATCGAAGCCGCGCTGGCTGCGATCAAGGCAGTGGTCCCCGGCCATCTCATCCATGCCGTCGGCTATTGTCTGGGCGGCACCCTGCTCGCGATCGCCGCTGCTGCGTTCGGACGACGCAAGGAGCACGCGTTCAAGACGCTCACGCTTTTGGCGGCACAGACGGATTTTGCCGATGCCGGCGAACTGACGCTCTTCATTGACGAGAGCGAGGTCACCTTTCTGGAAGACCTGATGTGGCAACGCGGAAGATTGGAGGCGAGGCAAATGGCCGGCGCATTCCACCTTCTGCGCTCGAACGACCTGATCTGGTCGCGGCTCGTGCGCGACTATCTTCTTGGCGGCCGCACGCCGATGTCCGATCTGATGGCGTGGAACACCGATGGCAGCCACATGCCTTATCGCATGCACAGCGAATACCTGCGACGGTTGTTTCTCAATAACGATCTGGCGGCAGGCCGTTATGTCGTGGGCGGAATGCCGGTCGGACTCTCCAATATCGACGTGCCAATGTTTGTAGTGGCGACGGAGTGGGACCACGTCGCACCGTGGAGGTCGGTTTACAAGATCCACCTGCAGGCCGACGTAGACGTCACCTTCGCGTTGACGACGGGCGGGCATAACGTCGGGATCATCAATCCACCGACGAATTCGAAGCGCGAATATCGAATGGGCACGCACCCCCACACGGCCGCTTACGTTTCGCCGGATCACTGGTTGGAAGCCCACGATCCTGTGCCTGGATCGTGGTGGCCCGCGTGGGTGCAATGGCTAAAGACAAACTCCTCGGCGCCTGTCGCGCCACCCACACTAGGAGCGCCTGCAATCGGGCTTGGCCCGATTGAGGCTGCGCCTGGCAGCTACGTGTTTGACCGCTGAACATATTGGCCGACCTGGGTTGGGGTGCTGCGAAGTAACCTTATGGAGGAATGCAACATGAAGTCCTTGAATGTGACCGAGCAGTTGAACGCCATGCAACGCATGTTTCTCCCAACTTCCGAAATGTCGGAGGCGATGCGAAAGAATGCGTGCTCGTTCTGGGAGAACCAGGACAAGATTCTCGACGCCATGCAGGTATTTGCCGACGGCTGGTTCGAACGACGCCATGCCGGAACACATTCCGCGCTCGAAGCGGCGCAACGGATGTGCAAAGCCGAAACACCGGTTGACTTGGTTCGTGAATATCAGGAATGGGCCAGCGGTGCTTTCCAGCGATTGATGGCCGACGGATTGGCCTGCCAGCAAGAATGCATGACAGTCATCGGCGCTGCTGCGCCGTCATTGATGCCGATGGGCAGCGAGAAGCAGGCTGACACTTCGCAGGCTGAATCGCGCGCGACTGCCCGCGCTAAGGCCGCCTGATCGCGCTCGCGATCAAGTCGGAAGTCGACAGGCGCATCCGTCCGATCTGATTTCGTATCTGGGCTCGTTCTCAGATGATCGACAGCGATCGCATAAATATGATGAGGCCATTGCTGGCGCGACATAACGTACCAAAATCCGCCATAATCGCGCCAGCCACCATCGCTGAAATCCGACCGCCTCGGCGGCGTCTGCCTCACGCCAGTGCCAACCGACGAACAGTGCGATCGCCAGACCCCTCATCCCAAACCGATTGCGGCTCCAAGGGAAGCCAGAATGAAGCCACTTCGGGTTCGCCACTGCGCGCGCCTCTCCGCGACTTCTGACATGTCTTTCGCTCTCGATCCTGACTGCGCGATAGCCCCATTGTCGGGACACGACGTACGCTCATACCCAAATCTCGATTACTTACTGCGGTGACTTCGCCGCCCAGTTTATGAACGACGCGAGCGAAATTGATGCCGCCGCCGCCGGATCGTGCTGCGCGGCCGCGCAGCGCAGCTTGTGAACCGGCGTCCTCCGACCCACGGAAGTCGATATGTCGATCACAGGGCTTTCGGTCATCGTGACAGCCAATTGTAGATCGAGACTCTCAATGTGCGGTCACATCTGCAACCAGATGATCGATACGGCCAATACGCAGAAGAGTGGAGCCGCCTCCGAAGCGCCTCTGAAGCTCAAGGACAATAGTGGCTTTTCAGCGCTATTGATGCATATCAAAAAATAGCGTCGGCGGAGGCGTAAAATTTCAAAATGAGGTTTGTATCAGGCAGAGCTGCAAAGCGATTGCTCGCGTGTGGGTGCTTTGTTGCTATTGCATTGATCGTTTTATGTGCGGCCGGTTCAATTTCTGCGCTGCGGGCTGCCGAGCGAAGCGGTCCGATACTTGTCACCGAGATCAAAGGCGCGATCGGAGTCGCGGCGACGCGTCTGATCACCGATGCGCTCGCTAAGGCTCGTCAAGAAAACGCGCGCGCTCTGGTCATTCAGCTTGACACGCCGGGCGGCCTTGTCACTTCAATGCGCGATATCATCCAGCAGCTTCTGGCATCACCAATTCCCGTGATTGTCTACGTATCTCCGGGCGGTGCGCGCGCGGCGTCCGCGGGAACATTCCTCGTCTATGCGGCACATGTTGCCGCGATGGCGCCGGGCACGAATGTAGGGGCAGCTACGCCGATCGAGATAGGCGGCCTCCCCGGACTACCACGGCCAGCAGAGCCCAAACGGGATGAGAAGGACAAGGGTGCTCCTGCGACCGAAACCGCCGCTCAGCGCAAGTCACTCAATGACACTATCGCGATGCTGCGCAGTCTCGCACAATTGCGCGGCCGCAACGTCGAATGGGCGGAGAAGGCCGTCAGGGACGCCGCGACCCTCACCGCAGAGGATGCGCTTAAGGAAGGCGTGATCAACGTGGTCGCCCGCGATCTCGACGATCTGCTTACGCAAATCGACGGCCGCAAGGCTACGATCCACGCAGTGGAACATACGATCGTAACAAAGGGCGTGGCGCGAGTCGTGTTCGAGCCGGATTGGCGCACTCGGCTCTTGGGCGCCATTTCCGATCCTAACGTCGCATTCATCCTGCTGCTAATCGGGATATATGGGATTCTGTTCGAATTCTGGAATCCGGGCGGGCTTGTGGCCGGCGTCATTGGTGCGGTCTGCTTGCTGCTCGGGCTAACGGCTCTGTCCACGCTACCGGTACAATTCGCCGCGCTTGGCCTCGTCGTGCTCGGCATCGGCCTCATGATTGCCGAGGCTTTTGCGCCTGGCTTTGGAATTCTCGGAATCGGCGGCGTGATCGCATTCATTGCCGGGTCCATGTTCCTGTTCGATCCGGCCGGGGCGGACATCAATATTTCAGTGTCTCTGCCGCTCGTAATCGCCGCAGCGCTAACGACGGGAGCTCTCGCGTTGTTCGTGCTGGGCGCCGCCGTGAAGGCGCGTAGCCGCCCCGCCACGACGGGTGCCGAACAGATGATCGGAAGCATCGGCGAGGTGGTCGAGTGGAAGGACTTCGTGGGGCGCATCCGTGTCCACGGCGAAATCTGGTCTGCCCGCGCTGAACAATCCTTTGCTCCCGGTGATGCCGTACGGGTCGTTCAACGCGACGAACTCACTCTTCTCGTCACATCCAAATGAATGGAGGCTTCTATGCCGTTCCCGTTCGATCTTCCATTGCTATCTGGTACCGTAATTCCGGTCCTGGTCGTTCTTGCCCTCGTGTTCTACTCAATCCGCATCCTGCGGGAATATGAGCGCGGTGTCGTCTTTATGCTTGGGCGCTTCTGGAAGGTGAAGGGACCTGGCCTGGTGATTGTCGTTCCGGCCATTCAGCAGATGGTTCGAGTTGATCTGCGCACGCGCGTGCTGGACGTCCCTCCGCAGGATGTAATCTCACGCGACAACGTGTCCGTCCAAGTTAACGCCGTCGTCTATTACCGCGTCATGGATCCGGAGAAGGCCATCATTCAGGTCGAGCACTATGATGTCGCTACAAGCGAACTGGCACAGACCACGCTACGCTCGGTCGTTGGCCAACACGAGCTCGATGAAATGCTGGCGGAGCGCACAAAGATCAACGCCGATGTCCAGAGAATTCTCGACGAGCAGACCGGCGCATGGGGGATCAAGGTCTCCAACGTCGAATTGAAGCATATCGATCTCAACGAGACCATGGTGCGCGCCATCGCCAAGCAGGCCGAGGCCGAACGCTTGCGGCGCGCCAAGGTCATCGATGCCGAAGGTGAACAGCAGGCGGCCGAGAAACTCGCTCAGGCGGGCGCAATTCTTTCGGGCCGTCCGGAGGCGCTTCAGCTACGCTACCTTGGAGCGCTGCAAAACATCGCCGGCGAACGGAGCTCGACGATCATATTCCCGATGCCGATCAATTTATTTGAGACGCTGAAAGCCATGGCTGCGTCGCCGCCAAAGGCGACGTAAGCCTATTTGCGTCGGATAACAACCTAAGCGCCATCGTTTCGCGTGAAGGCCAAGCGAAGCTGCTTCTCGGTCTCGATAATGGCAAAGAACGCCACGCCAACGGCGACGACGAGAACTCCGTCAAAAAATGGGACTGCCTGCGTTCCGAACACGTGCTGCAAGGGAGACAGATAGGTGACGGCGAACTGCGCGCCGGTGATGACGATTACCACGCCCCAGACGACCTTGGTGCCGCGTACAGCTTCCCAAGTCAACGAAGTTCCGTAAATGTTGCGGATGAAGAAGAGGTAAAAGATCTCCAGCACAACCAGCGTGTTCAGCGCCATGGTGCGCCCGAGATCAGGCGCGTACCCCTTGTCGATGGCGTAGGCATAGATGCCGAATACGCCGCCGAAAAACAACGCGGACACAAAGACGATTTGCCAGACCAAACCGGCATCGAGAATCAGCTCATCCCGTGGTCGGGGTGGGCGACGCATGGTGTGTGCCTCGGTCGGTTCAAAAGCCAACGCAATTCCAAGCGTGATGCCGGTGATCAAGTTTACCCATAATATTTGCACAGCCGTGATCGGCAGCGCCATACCGAAAAGAAGCGCCACGATGATTGTCAGAGCCTCGCCTGCATTGGTCGGGAGCGTCCAGCTGATCACCTTCTTGATGTTGTCGTAGACCGTGCGTCCTTCGCGCACTGCTGATACAATTGATGCGAAGTTATCATCCGCAAGCACCAGCTCCGATGCTTCCTTGGCCGCTTCGCTGCCCTTGCGGCCCATCGCGATCCCCGCATCGGCCCGTTTCAGCGCCGGCGCATCGTTGACTCCGTCGCCGGTCATGGCGACCGTCAGGCCATGGGACTGAAGCGCCGTGACCAAGCGGAGTTTGTGTTCGGGGCTGGTGCGGGCAAAAATATCAGTGTCGAGCGCGGCCGCAGCCAGGGTCGCATCGTTCATGCTATCCAGCTCGGTTCCGGTCAAAACCTTGTCGGAGTTCTGCAGCCCGATCTGCCGGCCGATCGCGGCGGCCGTGCCGGCATGGTCGCCGGTGATCATTTTCACACGAATGCCTGCACCGTGACACTCGGCCACCGCAGCGACAGCCTCGGGACGCGGCGGATCGATCAGGCCGACGAGACCAATCAAAATGAGTTGGCCCGGGAGATCGGCTACTTCGAGCACCGTATGGTCCGGCTGCACAGGCCGCGTCGCGAAGGCCAGCACGCGTTGGCCCCTGGCGGCGATGCGCTCTGCCATGCCGTGCCAGTAGGCCTTGTCCAGCGGATCAGCGCCACCGGATGCATTGCACTGGGTGGAGCACATCGCGAGAATTTGCTCTGGTGCGCCTTTGACATACGCGAAGGCGCGGCCTTCATGGTCGTGATGCAACGTTGCCATGTAGCGATGCCGGGCGTCGAATGGAATGACATCCGTCCTTATCCATCGTGACATTTCCGTCGGCCCGCGCGCGAGTTTCCCGGACAGCGCCAACAAAGCACCCTCCATGGGGTCGCCCTCGACCGTCCAAACGCCATCGCGCTCATGAATTGCCGCGTCGTTACACAGCACCGCAGCCCGAGCGAACTCATCCAGGATGCCGTGCTCGCGCGGGTCTGCGATCGCATCGCCCAACCGTATGTCGCCTGTGGGCGCATAGCCGTGGCCGTCGACCGAGAAGACGTCACGACCGGCGGCGACCGAGGCGACCATCATCTCGTTACGTGTCAGCGTGCCCGTCTTGTCGGTGCAGATCACCGAGACGGACCCCAGTGTCTCGATCGCCGGCAGGCGGCGGACGATGGCGTTTCGCCGTGCCATGGCCTGCACACCGATTGCGAGTGTGATGGTCAGAACGGCGGGCAATCCCTCTGGAATCGCCGCGACCGAAAGGCCCACAACGGCCATGAACAGCTCGGGGAACTCACGATGCTCGACGAAATATCCGAAAGTGAGCAGCACAGCCGCGATCAACAGGATCAGGATCGTCAGCCAGCGCGCGAAGCGGTCCATCTGACGGACGAGCGGCGTGGTCAACGTCTCCACTCTGGAGAGCATTCCGCTGATCCGCCCGATCTCCGATGCCGCCCCGGTGGCAACCACCACTCCACGCCCGACGCCGCCTACCACCAGTGTGCCGCTGAAGGCCATGCATGACTGGTCGCCGAGTGCTGCGCCTACTGCAACAGGGTCCGTTGCTTTATCGACCGGTACGGATTCGCCGGTCAAAATCGCTTCCTCGATTCGGAGCCCGTCCGCCTGGATCAACCGCAGGTCCGCGGGCACCTTCTCGCCGGGCTCCAGAAGTACAATGTCGCCAGGAACAACCAGCGCGCCCTCCAGGCTTCGGCGATGTCCGTCGCGCAAAACGGAGGTGCGCGGCGCAAGCATCTGGCGGATGGCCTCCATAGCTTGTTCCGCCCGACCTTCCTGGACAAAGCCGATGACCGCATTGGCAATCACAACCGCGACGATAACTCCGGTGTCGATGAAGTGTCCGAGCCCTGCAGTGACGACGGCTGCGCCGAGAAGCACATAGATCAGCACATTGTGGAAATGCGCCAGGAAGCGAAGGAAGGGACTGCGTTTCCTAGCCTCGGGCAGACGATTGGCGCCAAATTGCCGCAGGCGCAGGTCCGCGTGGTCCTGGCTCAAGCCATTTGCTGTCACACCTAGCGCGGCGAAGGTGTCCTCTACCGGGACAGCATGATGCACAATCAGCGTGTTCGCGTCGGACATGTGGTAATTTCCAAGATCAACAAACCTGCCTGTTATCCAGCTCGCATGCGACCCGTATTGGGGTAGTGATAAACAGCACCATAGCAACTCCTGCAAAACCAGAGCTAATATCTCCAGTGTTCAGGGGCCTATTGATCTGGCTCAAGGCCGAAAAGTGGAATTAGAGCCTCAATGTTTTTCAGTCGACGAATTGCAACGGTCATCGGTTGACGGGGTCCCGCCGCTAAAAGGCGTCCAAACGAGACCCGCAACGCGAGAACGCCGAAGTCGATCGAAACAAGGAGATTTCTGTTGCCGGACGCACATCTTGCGATTTTCCATGAGATGGCGATCATCCTGGCACTGGCGACAACCGTCGGCATCGTTGGCGTGCTGCTGAAGCAACCCCTTCTGATTGCGTTTATTGTGGCAGGCATTCTTGCGGGCCCCGCCGCGTTCGATCTCATTCGCTCGGCCAGTAACCTGAACGCGTTGGCCGATATCGGCGTCGCCGTTTTGCTGTTCTTGATCGGGCTTAAGCTCGATATGCACATCATCCGCGCGCTTGGTCGGGTCGCGACCGCGACCGGACTCGGACAGGTCCTGTTCACGTCCGTGGTGGGCTTCGCGATCTGTTTCGCGCTCGGATTCGATGCATTGACGAGCGCCTATGTCGCCGTCGCCCTGACATTCTCGAGTACGATTATCATCGTCAAGCTGCTCACCGACAAACGGGAAGTCGATTCGCTGCACGGTCGGATCGCGATTGGGTTCCTCATTGTCCAGGACATCGTCGTGGTCGTCGCCATGATCGCTCTTTCCGCAGTTGGAATCGGGACAAGCGCCGATTCGGTTGGATGGAGCATGCCCGCCGTGGTGGGCAACAGCATTCTGTTGCTTGCAGGACTCGCCGTATTTATGCGATGGGCGGCCGAGCCGCTCGTTGCGCGGATCGCGCGCTATCCGGAACTGCTCGTGACGGCGACGCTGACGTGGGCCGTGCTGCTTGCGGCGCTTGCAGACTGGATCGGCCTTGGAAAGGAACTCGGTGGATTGATGGCCGGATTCTCGCTGGCATCGACGTCGTTCCGCGACGCAATTGCGTCGCGTCTGACCAGTCTGCGCGATTTTCTGCTGTTGTTCTTTTTCCTGATGCTCGGGTCGCGACTGGAGATCGGAGTTCTGGGGAGCCAGATTTTCCCGGCGCTCGTCCTCTCGCTCTTCGTTCTGATCGGAAATCCCTTAATCGTGTTGGCGATCATGGGCGTGATGGGATACCGCAAGCGAACTGGGTTCCTCGCCGGACTTACGGTTGCGCAGATCAGCGAATTTTCGCTGATCTTCATCGCCATGGGGCTATCCCTCGGTCATGTCCAGCAGGACGCCGTCAGTCTGGTGACGCTTGTCGGGCTCGTCACGATCGCGCTTTCGACCTACATGATCATCTACTCACACGAGCTCTACCGTTTCCTGGAGCCGTTGCTGGGTCCGTTCGAGCGGCAGATGACCCGCAGCGGTGAGGTTGATCCCGGGCTACGCGAAGACATCGATATGATTCTCTTTGGACTTGGTCGATATGGAACGGCATTGGCGCAGGTTCTTCAGAACCATGGGGTACGTATCCTGGGAGTGGACTTCGACCCCGAGGCACTCGCTCGCTGGAGGAAGCGCGGTTTTCCGGGTATCTTTGGAGATGCGACCGATCCAGAGTTTCCGGCCTCGCTTCCCCTGGAGCGAGCCTCTTGCGTTATTATTGCGACGCCTCCGCCGATCCCCGGCACGCCTCAGGAAGACAGTCGACTCATTGTCAAGGACGCACTCAGACGCATCGGCTTCAAGGGAAAAATTGCTTTGCGCACTCAGGATCAGATGGATGGTGCACGGGACGTTGACGCCGGAGGCGATATCGTGCTGTCGCCATTTTCCGACGCGGCGACACGGGCGGCGGAACTCCTGCAACTCGACGGCGGAGCCAGCCAAGCGGGACGCGCGCCGCAGATCGATGAGCCGTCTACATCAGCGAGGGTAAGACATGCTTAGAAGCATTGTTGCCGCCACAGATTTCTCTACGCGCTCACAACGGGCGCTGCGGCGCGCAGGGCGGCTCGCGCAGCAAGCCGATGCCGAGCTCACGCTGATCCGCGTTGTTGATGATGACCAACCGCAGTCGTGGATCGATATGGAATGTCGCGAATCAAACAAATTCCTTAATGAGCAAATGGGATCGCTTGCCGAACTGCGTGGCGTTCGTTGTCGCATTGTTGTGACGACGGGAGAAGCTTTTGATGGCATCCTGCGAACCGCGAAGGAGGCATCAGCTGATCTGATCGTGATGGGGTCGCACCGTAAGGAGTTGCTGCGCGACGTCTTCGTCGGGACAACGATCGAACGCGTCATCCGAACCGGACCCTATCCGGTCCTGATGGTCAATACAGATTCCGAACATCCCTATCGATACGTTGTTGCGGGGGTTGATATGTCAGAGCCTTCCGCCCATGCGTTAAAAACAGCCAAAGCCTTGGGCTTGATCGATGATGCTAATCTGACCGTCGTCCATGCTTTCATGGCCGTTGCGAAAGGAAAGCTGTACGTCGCAAACGCCTCGCAGGATCAAATCGAAGACTACGTCGCCAGCGAGCGCATGCAGGCCAGCGAGGAGTTGTTTTCCTTTCTGAAGGCGCTGGGTCTCAGTGGCGCGCGGTGGTCGTACCGTATCGAAGAGGGTGGAGGGTTTGAAGTGATTTCGCGGGTGGTGAAGGAAACCGCGCCGGATCTCGTCATCATCGGCACTCATGGACGCTCTGGCATTATGAAAATGCTCATCGGCAGCGTCGCCGAGGAGGTGCTGCGGAGCCTTGAAGTCGATATCCTTGCCGTGCCGTCGGCCCGGTGATTTTTACGACCGGATCCGGATTGACTCCGTTGTGTTGGTGACACGGGAAGGGGAGACTGAGATGCAATCTCATTGCACTTGCACGATTGACAACATTACCAAGCTCAGTCTTGTATTGGCTTTGGCTCCCATGATGTTGACGTCGACAGCTACCGCCAACGATAGGGAGGCCGCTTTTAAAGCCCGCTGCGGTGAATGCCATGGACCGCGCGACATACAGTTCTGGGGGCGCCAGCGCCCCGATGCCGCCGCGCGCCAGGTTTGGCTGGATCAATTTCTTCGCCGACACTACCCGCCCTCCGAAGCTGAACGGGACCTCATCATCGGCTACATTCAGGTGAGGATAGCAGGGGCAACTGCACCGCGATAGCCGCGGCTGCACGTTCCCTCACGCACCCCTTGCGCCCCGATACATGGCTAAGGTCTATTTTGGATATCCGATCGGCTGCGTGAACGTCAGAATTTGATTGCTGCGCAGCTTCATCATTTGCGCAAGCTCCGCCTTCTCCACGTTGCCAAGCACGACCGTGCCCAAACCCTCGGACGTCGCAAACAAGTAGACATTCTGCGCAACGAATGCGGCGTCGACATGAGCATAAAGATATTGCTCCTGTTCCGGCGCCTCCGCCATGCGTGCGCGGTCTGCCACATAGATCAAGACAGCGGGCGCTGTAGCCGGAAACGGCTGACGGCCCGTTGTCGCTCGAATGTCTCCGTTCATCATATGCTGCAGAGCGTGTGCTGCCGGATCGTAGAGCCAGACCGCTTCGGATGTTGCCACGTAAATGTCAGTCTCCTTGGAGCCGCGCCAGGAGGGGGCGGTGCGTTCGCCGGCGTCGCGGCGATTGATGCCGAAGGCTGCCCAAAGCAGGTTTGACAAGATTTCGTTGGGCAAAGGCCGCTCGCTGTAAGCGCGAATAGACTGGCGTCTCGCAATTGCCGACATCAACGGCATGCCGCCTTCTATTCGCGGCGCCGGCAATTGGATCGTCTGCTGAGCCAAGGCTACAGGCGGGTGGACAACCACGATTGCTGCAAGCATTGGCACCAGGAATAGAAGGATGGCTGTGACCCTTTGGCGCATCGTACTGTCTCCTGTTGTTGCCCAACCACCACCTTCACAAGTTCATCTAGCGCATGGCCCTGCGCGCAGATTTGACTCATCTCAAAGGCGACCGGGTTCCAACAGAGTTAGTTGCCCTTATAGGGGCGACTGGTACTGGAATGCGCCGCCACCAAGCATGCCGCTCTTGCGGATGGTTTTGGACTTCCAGATTGTGATGACCATTCCAGGCACGAATTGATGTGGAGACGTGCATGCGCGCACACTTAGCGGCTGGCTCAGAGTCTGCAGGCTTTGGAGATCCAAGGCCTCCAATTGGCCTGTCACCAATGGTGCTGTTCGCGGGTTATGGCGTTTTGTGCCTCGTGCCACTGATCCTTGCTGCGCTTCAGGGCCAACCCTTACGCAACATCTCCCGCGAGTTGTCGTCCGGCCTCGTTATGGTCGGCTATGTGATGATGTTGCTGCAATTCGTGCTGTCAGGCCGCTTTGAATGGCTTTCCGGCCGTATCGGCATCGACCGCACCATGCGGTTCCATCAGGTGGCATCCTGGGCAATTCTTGCCTTCATCGTTGTCCATCCGCTGCTCTATGCCGCACCTCGGCTTATTCCCGATCCGGCGGACGCGCTGGTGGCACTAAACAGGATGTTCTCGTCGCCGAACTTGCGCAGCGGCGTCATTGCCTGGTGGCTGATGATCCTGCTCGTGCCGGTGGCCGTGTTCCGAGACCGGCTGCCGTTCCGATACGAGCTTTGGCGCCTCAGTCATGGCCTGTTCGCGATTGCCATCGCAATGCTTGGTACGCATCACACCTTGCGCGTCGGAAGCTACAGCGCCGATCCGTGGCTTGCTGCCTTTTGGATCGCCGCAACCGCTCTTGCCCTCCTCGCGATGATTCACATCTACGTGTTCAAGCCCCTGATGCAGCTGAGTGCGCCTTACCGGGTGGCGTTGAACCGTAAGGTCGCTGACCGTATGTGGGAAATCACGGTCGAGCCGGAGCGGAATGAAGCTATCCGTTTTGCGGCGGGTCAATTCGTCTGGCTTAACCTTGGCCATTCGCCCTTCAGCCTGACCGAGCATCCGTTTTCAATCAGTTCGGCTCCGGCTGATCGGCCCCACGTCATCTTCACGATAAAGGAGAGCGGCGATTTCACCAACCGCATTGGCAGCATCACAGTCGGAACGCGCGCTTATCTCGACGGTCCGCATGGCAATTTTACTCTGGCTGGACGTAAGGTCGCGGGCGTCGTGTTCATTGCCGGCGGCGTCGGGTTTGCTCCGATCATGGGCATGCTGCGCCAGCTCAAGGTCGAGCGTTATCCACATCCGCTGCGGCTGATCTACGGAAACCGCATCGAAACGCAAATTCTTTACCGCCAGGAGATCGAGGCGCTGAGGGAAGTTCTCGATTTCGAGGTTCACTACGTGGTGTCGGAACCGTCCGATGAATGGACAGGATTGGTCGGCGAATTGACGCCGAGTATCCTCGACAAGTGCCTTGCGGAAATTCGGGGCGACGAATGGTTATTCTTTGTCTGCGGTCCGCCGCCGATGATGAACAGCGTCGAGCGAGCGCTGTTCGCCCGTGGCATATCCCGAAACCGGATCGTGTCCGAACGATTCAAGTATAATTGACCAGGTGGATTGTCTGCGCGGCAACGGCCGGAGAGAACGAATTTCGGGCCTCGGCCGATGCATCTCAGTGCGAAGGTTTGTGCGCGACGCCCGTGGTTATTGGGCTTCTGCGCGCTCAACAGTCCGCAGAGAATGTTGGGCGCGGAAAGCTGGCGGAGGGAGAGCGACCGTATTCCAACGTTCTCTCTCAGGATTGCGAACTAACGCGCGCCCGTTCGCTTCCCGAGGGTTTGGCTCTTAGGGGGCAACGTGCACACCGTCGGTACCGTCGCCATTTTTAACACCAAGCACTTTGCAGTCGATCTTACCGGTCATAAGAATCGCATGTCCTGGTATTCCACGTGCTCCCGGATGGACCGCATCCGGGTTGACCGCCGGCGGAGCTCTCCCACCCCGCGCAAACAAAGTGATCCTTGCCGATTGCAAAAGCGCCACCACCGTCACCATCGCTACCGCAGGTGCCTGCTGGCCCAGGTGGCCAGGGAGCGAAAATCTGGTAGCCAAAAAATTGTAAAACCATTTGTGGCGGGTATGCCGATTTGCCCAGGGCTGCCATTGGCACCACGTCCCCCCGCGGCGTAGATGACATTCCCGTCGTCCGATCCAGCGGCAATAGCAACTCCGCCACTTCCACCGAGCGTACCATTGGCGCCATAGGGCATCGTTGATGGATACTGAGGAATTGCGCCGTCGCCGCCGATCGCGATAATCAGGCTCTCCGAAGTCTCTAATACGCTAGCCGACCCGCCATTACTGGTCGTGTTGAGTTTTGCCGTGGCGCGGCCGCCGGCCGCAATCAGGATTCGACCGGCGTACTTGCCTTCAAGCATCACGCTGACGCCATCACCATTCCCAAGAGGTCCCAAGCCTTTTACACTGAGTTCGACGATTACGGGAACTGCAACGCGATTCTGCGGGTTTATTCCGACCAAATTTATGGGACCTGTGATCGTCTTGGTCGGCACATTGATCGACAAAATCAACTTCCGGTACAGGTGCAATCGTAAGATCTCGAAGTCGGGATATTCAACTAGTACGTCGGGGACCTCCGACGTCAGACAACGCTCCAGTATCCGCTCTTGGAACACTCCGCGCTTCTCTGCAGCACCTTGGAATGCGACCAGAAGATTTTCCGCGTTAATCGAACTCTTTTTGGTCTCTGCAGCAGCGATCGCTGGAATATCGATCAGTACGTTGGCCAAAAGACTCCCCGGGGCCCGAATTTTGACCTCACAGGCGATGGCCGAAATTCTCGCACCGAGGGCAACTGTGAAAGCCACAGCCTCTTCTACCGCAGACACCGGCGCGGGGTCATATGCGAGGTTAAATTGATTTGAATCAATTGTTGAAGACAGATGAGTATCTACAGTTTCAACTGCCGAATTTTTTGACTGGGATGTCGGCATAAAAGGGGTAAAATGCGGATTAGTTGAAGCCGGTGCCGGTGCGGCGCACAATTCCAGAGTAATCTCTGCGCCGGGCGCAATGCGACTTAGGAACAGTTGGGATGAACCATTGACCCGCAGAGGAATGGAGGCGATTCATGCAGGCGTCCTCAGTCGTTTCCCAGCGGTATGCGGAGCAGAATAGGTGTCCCATTGCCAAGCACATCATTGCTTGTGTCGATGGGTCGGAGCATGCACAAAAGATCGTAGCCCATGCCTTCGCGGTCGCAAACTCCCTGCACGTTCCGGTGTCCCTGCTACATATTCTTCAAGCACGTCCGACAAACAACCGTCCACCTGACCCGATCGACTGCGACATAAAGCGCCATGAGGCGCGGAGCGCTTTGAAGAAGCTGGCCGCAGCATGCGCCGATGGCATAGAAGAGGTCGACGCGGATCTTGTCGAGGGGCAGGCAGCTGAAGAGATTTGCCGCCGGACAAGGGAGCAGGCGGCCGAATTGGTTGTGCTCGGCACCCATGGCGAGCGTGGATCGGGTGAGTATGCGATCGGCAATACGGCGCGCAATGTCCTGGATCACGCGGTGGGCTCAGTCCTGCTTGTCCCCGTCTTCACGGCATCGGCTCGTCCCCACTACCGGCGAATATTGGTGCCCTTAGACGGTTCGTCCTGGTCGGAGAGTGTCGTGCCGCTAGCGGCGCGCCTGGCACACGCTGCCGATGCCGAACTCGTTCTCGCACATGTCGTACCCGTTCCCGAGTTGACTGAAACAGGCCCGCTCGAGGCGGAGGATCTGGAGTTACGCGGGCGGCTTGTCGATCGCAATGAACGGGTTGCCAAATACTATCTAGATCGCGTTCGTGGCTACGCTGCCGAAGAATGCCCAAAAGTTCGGGCGCTGACGCTGCACGGCGATGACGTTCGCACCAGCTTAACCAATCTCATCGGCAGCGAGCACGTGGATCTGGTGGTGCTCTCGGCTCGGGGCCGTGGCGGCAATCGCATTTCCGATATGCCTTACGGAAATGTTGCGGCATATCTGGTGACGCACTCGCCGGTGCCGCTGTTGATCGTCCGTCCGACCGGGTCACCGAGCATCATACCTATGGCAGCAAAGCGTGAAACCGGTCGACCGGCCGCATGACGGCTGTAGATATCGTATCACCTCCTGGGCCAGTGGTGGCTACGGCGCGGGATTTGAGCAGTCGGCACGTTATTCTCAACCGCCGGCCAAAACCTGTTCCCGTCTGGTCCGAACTAAAATCCGTGCGCCAGTGGCTTGGCGAGGCATTGGCGGCGGCCAGTGTGTCCGATCCAAACGGGGCGCTGGCAGCCGAGTGGCTGCTAGACAACGACTACCATGTACAAAGAACGATCCTGCAGATCGGCGAGGATCTGCCGGGACGCTTCTATCGACGCCTCCCTTCCCTCGACGGCGACGGTGAAGGACTGCCGCGCATATTCGCGCTGGCTCACGGTCTTCTGTATGCGTCTCATCTGCAACTGTCGCTAACTAACTCTGTTCAGTTCGTCCGCGCCTATCAGGAACAGACGCCACTCACCATTGCTGAACTCTGGGCATTTCCGACGATGCTGAGATTGGCATGTCTCGAAGTGCTGACCACGGCGTTTGCGCGTCTATTTCCAGATGTGAAGGCCCCGTTTGCAACGAGCTCCTGCGCCATCACCTCCGCTTCGATTGACGATACGGAATGCGTATCGCGCGCGCTCGCCAATCTCGCCGGGACATCTTCGATTCAATGGAAGGACTTTTTCGATAGCACGAGTCGCGTCGAAGAGATTCTCCAGCGCGATCCCGGCGGTATCTATCCGCAAATGGATTTCGATACACGCGACTCATATCGGCATGTCGTCGAAGGGTTGGCCATTCGTAGTCGTAAGTCCGAATGGTTGGTTGCAGAAGAACTGCTCGCGCAATGCCAAGCGAAAGCGGCGGACGATTCGCAAAGCCATGTGGGCTACTGGCTTGTCGGGAATGGACAAGTCAGCTTCGAAAAGATCGTCGGATCCCGGCCTTTGCGTCTTGTTTCACTGCGCCGGACGCTTTTTCGAAACGCAGGAGCACTTTATGGCGTGGCGCTCTGCTTGGCAGGCGCGGCGGGGCTGGTCGTTCCGGCGCTCTATCTTAGCTCCGTCGAGGCGACGCTCTCTTCGTGGCTGTTTGGCGTCGCGCTTACTGCGCTGCCGGCCTTCGTTCTGAGCGTGACATTCGTCAATTGGCTCGTGACGCTGCTCGTTCCGCCAAGAACGCTACCCAAGCTCGATTTCAAAGACACGATCCCGCCAGATTCTCGTACCGCAGTTGTCGTACCGGTTCTCGTGGCAAGCCCCTCTGAGGTGCCGGAGCTAGTCCAGCGGCTTGAAAGCCATCGGCTATCAAATCCCGATCCGACGCTGCAATTCGTTCTCCTGAGCGACCATGCCGACAGCTCCTACGCCGTGATGCCCGGAGACGGTGTTGTGGAGCAGGCACTCGTCGAGGCAATAGGAATGCTCAACGCCCGCTATGGTGACGGGCCGGGAAACACTCCCTTTCGCCTGCTGCATCGGCCGCGCCTCTTCAATCCGTCCGAGGGATGCTGGATGGGATGGGAGCGCAAGCGGGGAAAGCTGGAACAATTCAACGCTTTCGTTCTTCATGGCGACCGGAGTGCCTTCCCGGTCGTCGCGGGAGACGTAGAGGCGCTTCGAAATATCCGCTTCGTGGTGACCGCCGACGCGGACACACGACTGCCGCCCGGGTCGGTGAATCGCCTCATCGGCACCTTGGCGCATCCACTCAACAGGGCGAGTTTCGACAGCAAGAGCGGTCGAGTCCGCTCCGGCTATACGATCGTGCAGCCTCGCATCGAGATCTCGCCGGAGAATATGGGCAGGTCCTTGTTTACGCACTTCTATGCGGGCGATATAGCCATCGACATCTATTCGCGCGCGGTATCGGACGTCTATCAAGACCTATTTGGGACTGGTATCTACATCGGAAAAGGAATTTACGAGGTCGCGTCGTTCGAAAGAAGCCTCGAAGGCCGCGTCCCAGAGAACAGCATCCTAAGTCACGACCTGTTCGAAGGGCTGCACGGGCGCGTTGGTTTGGCCAGCGATATCATCGTCTATGAAGGTTTCCCATCCGGATATCTCGATCATGCACGGCGTTGGCACCGTTGGGTGCGGGGCGACTGGCAGCTTCTACCCTGGCTCGGGAGAGGTGTGCCCGGCCGGAACGGGACGAGGCTGCCGAACCGGTTGTCATTCCTCGATCGCTGGAAGATTCTCGATAATCTCCGCCGCAGCCTTACGCCAATCAGCTTGGTTGCACTTGCTCTCGCCGGTTGGTTCCTGCTGCACGGCAATCCCTGGGTCTGGACCATCCTGACAGTCGCTGCGCCTGGCGCATATCTGTTCACCGACCTGGTCACCGGTCTCGCGCGCGGGCGGCGCCGGGGGGTGGTTCAAAGCACCTTGCGACGCTTGGCCGATCACGTCGGACGCTGGGCATTGGCCGTGACCTTTCTCATCAATGACGCTGCGCTTGCAACGACCGCCATCAGCCGTTCGCTGTGGCGATTGAGATCGGGGCTGCATCTCCTGGAGTGGACTTCAACTGCCCATATGGCCGCCCGATTTGCCGCCGCCGATCAACGAACCGCAGCCTGGCGGCAAATGTGGTCATCGCCCGCCTTGGCGATTCTCGTGGCAGTCGGGCTTGGGCTTTCCAATCCGGGAGCGTTCGCGTCGGCGATGCCGCTCATCGTGCTGTGGTTTCTAGCGCCGGAAATCGCGGTTCACGTCAGCCGTTCCCGGCCGGTGCCCGTCGAGGACATCACACAGGAAGACCGCGCCTTTCTGCGCCGCATAGCACGACGCACCTGGCTGTTCTTCGAAACCTTTGTCAGACCGGAGGACAATTGGCTTCCTCCGGATAACTATCAGGAGCCTCCACAGGAGGAGATCGCTCACAAGACATCGCCAACAAATATCGGAATGATGTTTCTGTCGTCTCTTACAGCGTGGAAACTTGGATATATCGGGCTGACCGACCTCACGACGCGCATGCGCAACGCGCTCGATTCGCTGGATCGCCTCGAGTGTTATCGGGGGCATCTTCTCAATTGGTACGACACACGTCTCCTCAGGCCGCTTGAGCCGCGCTACGTGTCGACGGTCGACAGTGGGAATCTGGCGGTCAGTTTGATCGTGGTGAAGGAAGCCTGCCACGAAGCCATGCAGGGGCAAGCGTTATCCGCCGACATGTGGGACGGTCTGTGCGACGGACTGCACCTGCTCTCCGATGCTCTCGCCGCGAGCGAGATCGTTTTTGATGGCGAGTGCCATGAGATCGTGCAGGCAATGGAGGGAGAGGCGCTGATCGGGCGTGACAACGCGGACTGCTGGGGTCGCCTTCTGGATCAGTTGTGCGAGGATCAGTATCCGCGTCTCGAGGCCTGCGTCCGCCGGTCAATCGGGAAACCCGAAGCGCCTTCGACAGATGGGTTGCGAGAGATCCAAATCTGGCTTGAACGTGTGCACCATCATCTCATCAGCATGCGGCGCGACATCCAGGCGTTACTGCCATGGCACTCGTGCATCGCACGCGCTCCTGCCGGTTGCGAGGAATGGGCCCAGCAGATTGTGCGGTGTCTGCCGGCGACTCTGGTCTTGTCAGAGATGGAGGCAGGATGTCGGAAGGCATGCGCCGTGCTGGCAGCGCTTTCTTCATCGGAAGCCGGCCCCGACGCCGTGGCGTGGGCTAAGGAACTCGACCGGGCTCTGGTACAGACGGCAGTGACACATCGGGATCTGCATCATCGTTTGCAGGCCATTGCGACGCGGTCCGCTGCCTGGGCGCATGGCATGGATTTCCGCTTGCTCTTCGACAAGAATACGCGGTTGTTCTTTATTGGCTACAACGTGAGCGCGGACCGGATCGATCCGCACCACTACGATCTGCTGGCGACAGAAGCCCGGTTAGCGAGCTTTTTCGCAATCTCGAAGGGAGACGTCGCTCCCGAGCATTGGTTTTTTCTCGGGCGTCCAATCACCAAGAAAGCCTCGGGCCTTTCGCTCGTTTCATGGAACGGGTCGATGTTCGAATACCTGATGCCAACGCTTCTCTTACGCAGCGAGCCGTCTACGCTGCTCGGGCAAAGCGACAGAACTGCGGTCGACCTGCATCGGGAATACGGTCGCGCGCATGCCATTCCATGGGGCATTTCGGAATCCGGTTTTGCGTCGCAGGATCATGAAAGACGCTATCGTTACCGAGCTTTCGGTATTCCCGACCTTGGCCTGCGCCGCGGCCTTTCACGCGATCTGGTCGTAGCGCCCTACGCATCTGTGCTGGCCCTTTCGGTCAGAGCCGGAACGGCATTGCGGAATATGGCGGAGTTGACGAGCCTAGGACTGGTGGGTCGGTACGGATTCTACGAAGCGGCGGATTTCACGCCCGAGCGGGTGCCGGCCGGGGAACGTTTCTCGGTGGTGCGCTCCTACATGGCCCATCACCATGGAATGAGCCTTGCCGCCTTGGGCAACGCACTCTGCGCCGACATGCTGGTCCGGTGGTTCCGCGCAGACCCGCATGTCCGAACCAACGATCTGTTGCTCAACGAGCGTGTGCCTTGGGAGCTTCCGCCCGAAATCACCCGTGAGGAGGTGTTTGAAGTCCGCACGCAACGCGAGGCGACGATTCCCGGCTTGCATCCGTGGAACCCACGTCTCCTCGGTGGACACGCACAATTGCATGCACTCAGCAACGGGCGTTTCACGAGCCGCATAACGACATTGAACGGCGGAGGGCTCTGGTGGCACCAGCATGCACTGACCCGTTGCACGAGAGGCGCCAGCCGAGACGCTGATGGTTCATGGCTCTATCTGAAGGACAACGACGACAACCGCCTGTGGTCGATAGGCCGCGAACCGCTGGGCCTCGCTGAGGATACGCGCGTCGTCTTTCATCAGCACCAGGTCGAGTTCCATTACCGCGAACATGGCATCGCCGTCAGCATGATGGTCGGAATCCCACCTGGCGACGACCTGGAGTTTCGTCGCGTCACAGTCGTCAACGAAACTGGCCAGGCGCGTCGACTTACCTTGACCAGTTATGCGGAAATCGTGTTGGAGCCTCCGCGCGACTACGAACGCCATCCGGCCTTCAGCAAGCTTTTCGTAGGCAGCGAATATCTACCGGAAATGAAGGGGCTGCTCTTCATGCGTCGCCCCCGCAACCCGGATGAACGTCCGCCGGTGATGCTTCATCGCATCGTAGCCAATGATGCTGGGCTTGACATCGCCGGCTTCGAAACTGACCGGCGAGCGTTCCTTGGACGTTACGGGCATGCAGCGCGTCCCGCGGCTCTTTTGAAGGAAGGCCTGCCGGGAGGCCTCGGATGGACACTGGATCCGGTGATGGCGCTGCAGGCCAACCTCGAGCTTGAGCCTTACAGCCGGCGCGAACTCGCTTTTGTGACCATTGCCGCGGGCTCTCGAGAATCAGCGTTGGAAATTGCGGAACGCTATGCGACTCTCTCGTCGCTCGACTGGGCGTCGAGCGACGCGGCAACCGAGGCGGCACGCGAGGTTTTCCGGCTGGGATTGACGCCGGATCGTCTTCCGGAATTGCAGGCTCTGCTTTCCGCCGTGTTGCGGCCTCAACCGGCTTTGCGGACCGCACCGGCGACAATCGCCGCAAATAGCCTCGGCCAGTCGGATCTTTGGGCTCTTAGCATCTCCGGTGACCATCCGATTCTCGCGCTGCGTGCAAGCGACGCACAGCAGACGGAACTGCTCCGCATTCTTGTGGCCGCGCACCAGCTTTGGCGGCGCCATGGGATCACGGTCGAACTGGTCATCCTCCATACCGGCGTTTCCGGCTATTTGGAGCCCGTACGCGAGCGGTTGATCGAGGTTCTGCGCGATGCGGGCGCGCAGGACATGCTGGGCCGCAACGGGGGTATCCACTTGGTTTTGGCCGATCAAGCCGGCGCTGGTCGTGCGTTGCTTGTTGAGGCTGCAGCGCACGTCGTTCTTGACGAGATGGCAGGGCCGCTCCGCCAACAACTTTTGCGGCTCGACGTGCCGCCCATAGAACGCCCCCGGTTCGAACCGACGGGCTTCTTCGATCAGATCGAAAGCGTCGTCCCAGCTCCGCCCCGGCCGGATCATCTTCTGTTTGACAACGGCTTTGGCGGTTTCACTCCGGAGGGGGATGAGTATGTGGTCCATCTCAAACCGAGCGATCCGCCCCCTGCTCCTTGGGCGAATGTGCTCGCAAATGAAGGTTTCGGCACCATCGTCACAGAAGCCGGGCTGGGCTGGACGTGGGCGGGTAACAGCGGTGAGAACCGGCTGACGCCGTGGAGCAACGACCCGGTCTCCGATCCTCAGACCGAGGCGCTTTATCTGCGCGATGAGGAGAGCGCGCGGCTGTGGACGCCGACTCCCCAGCCTGCCGGCAATGGAAGCGCATGCCGGATCCGCCATGGCGCCGGCTATACGATTTGGGAGCGGTCGAGCGAGAGCCTGGAGCAGGAACTTCTCACTTTCGTACCCGCCGACGACCCGGTGAAAATCGTGCGTCTGCGCGTCCGCAATCTCCTAACGCGACCACGGCGAATTACCGCAACCTACTATGCCGAATGGCTACTGGGGGCGGAGGCGGGGCAGCCCAATCCGATCCTTGTGGCTGAATATGACGCCGGCGCGCACGCGCTCATGGCCAGCAATCGCTGGAATGCAGATTTTGCCGACCGCGTGGCGTTCCTGACCAGTACCCTCGCGCCTCACAGCCTGACGACGTCGCGGTCCGAATTCTTCGGCCGCGATGGCGATGCGCACAGGCCGGAGGCCCTGCTGAGATGGGATCTAGGGGGACGCCTGCAGTCGGCAACCGATTGCTGCGCGGCCTTTCAGGTGCACCTTGACATCGGCGTGGGTGAGATCGGTGAAGCTGTCTTCATCCTTGGCCAGGGCGACAATCAAGAGCATGCACGCGAGCTTGCGAAACGGTGGCAGCGGCGAGAGCACGTGGATCGCGCGTTTGAAGAGCACCGGCAAGCCTGGAACGAGCGTCTAGGTGCCGTTCAAGTCAAAACACCGGATGCGGCTTTCGACATCATGGTCAATCGCTGGCTGCCTTATCAGACAACGAGCTCCCGAGTATTTGCGCGCGCCGGTTTCTACCAGGCGAGCGGCGCCTTCGGCTTTCGCGATCAGCTTCAGGACGTGCTGGCGCTTCTCCAAGCGGACCCCGATCGTGCACGGCGGCATATTCTGACCGCAGCCGCACACCAGTTCGAGGAAGGCGATGTGCTGCACTGGTGGCACCCCCCGTTGGATCGAGGTGTGCGAACCCGCTGCTCCGACGACCTGCTCTGGTTGCCGTATGTGGCAAGCGCCTATGTCGAGGCGACCGGCGACAACGCGATCCTGTCGGAAACGGCGCCATTTCTGAGTGGTGCTGCGCTTTCCGCGGATGAGAAGGACCGCTTCACCCGTTTTGAAACGACGAGTTCTCGGCGATCGATTTTCGAGCATTGCGAACGTGCGCTCGATCGCGGCTTCACCAGGGGCGCGCACGGCATGCCGCTGATTGGATCGGGGGACTGGAATGACAGCATGGACCGGGTGGGAGAGCATGGCCGCGGCGAAAGCATCTGGCTGGCATGGTTTACGATCGCAACCATCAAGGGCTTCGTCGGCCTGTGCGAGCGCCAAGAGCGGAGCGATCTTGTTGAACGTTGGACCAAGCGGGCGTCGGATCTCCAGCACGCGGCCGAAGAATCCGGGTGGGACGGAGAGTGGTACCTGCGCGCCATAGACGATGATGGCCGCCCGTGGGGATCGAAATCCAATGATGAGTGCAGGATCGATTCCATAGCACAGTCGTGGGCTGTATTGTCGAAGGCGGGCGATCCAGAGCGCGTCCGTCAGGCCATGGGCGCGGCTGCGCGTCACCTGATCCGTGATGACGATCGGCTGGTTCGGCTCCTTTGGCCGGCCTTCGACACGACGCCGCGCGAGCCGGGTTATATCAAGGCCTATCCGCCGGGCATCCGGGAAAATGGCGGCCAATATTCCCATGCCGCGGCCTGGCTGGGTATCGCATTCACGCATCTTGGCGATGGGGATCGCGCCAAGGAAGTGTTCGATAGAATCAGTCCTGTCACACACACTCTGAATCGAAATGACGCGGAGCGATATCGGACAGAACCCTATGTGCTGGCAGCCGATGTTGCGGGTAATGCGCCGCATATCGGCCGCGGCGGGTGGAGCTGGTACACGGGCGCTGCGGCCTGGACCTGGCGCTTCGCCGTGGAACACATATTGGGACTGCGGCTGGTGGAGGGCGACCTGCTGATCTCTCCTTGCTTACCGAGAGCATGGAAAGGGTTCGAGGCGCGCATCTCTCGTCCAACCGGCGCTCTGATCATTCGCGTCGAGGATCCCGACAGCCTCGGAGCGGGTGACGTGTCAATCATAGTCGATGGGGAGGGTCGGGTCGGACAGACGTTGAAATTCCCGACCGACGGAACGACACATCAGGTGCTCTGTGTGATTCAGAGAGCTGCGCGTGAGGAGCACCACCCGAAAGGTCAAGGGCAGGACAACTATGCATAACGCTTATTCATCGACACTCCACCCTGAATGGCCCTCTCTGCTAAGGCTGACGAAAGCGTGTGAGGGATGGAAGCAACGCATGCAGGCCGAGTATTTTCGAGCTGCTGACGCTGATGTTTTACAACAGACATCGCAGCACAGAGCCAGTTCTCTACAGTCAAATGTGGTCCGTTCAACAGCGAGAGGTCTAAAATGAAAGCGGCTGATATCATGACGTTCGGGGCAGCCACGATCCGCCCTGACGCTTCGATCGCGCAAGCCGCGCAATTGATGCTTCAGTACCGCATCAGCGGATTGCCGGTCGTTGATGCCGCAGGCAACCTGGTTGGCATCGTTACGGAGGGTGACCTGCTGCGTCGTGCGGAGAGCGGCACCGCAATGAAACGCCCCCGCTGGCTGGAATTTGTTCTGGGACCTGGAAAGCTCGCCGACGAGTACGTTCACACCCACAGTCGGCGCGTCGATGACGTGATGTCGCGCGACGTTGTCACGGTTTCGCAGGAGACATCTGCATCCGAAGTGGTCGAGCAGATGGAGCGCCACGGGGTCAAGCGGACTCCAGTCGTGCGGGAAGGCAAGGTTGTCGGCATCATAAGTCGCGCCAATCTCTTGCGTGGGTTGGCCCGCCTGGCCGATGACGCTCCCGAATTCATTGCTTCAGACAACGGCATTCACGAGCAAATCCTGAGCGAACTGGGTCGTCATGCCTGGGGGCAGGTTCCCGTGGATATCTCGGTGCGGAGCGGCGTCGTTCACCTGCGGGGGGTGCTCCTCGACGAGCGTCTACGCGATGCGTTACGTGTCGCCTGCGAGAATGTTCCGGGGGTCAAGAGTGTCAGGGATCATCTTGTCCTGGTCGAGACATCCGAATGATCGGATCGATAATTATGGTCGTGTTCGCAACGCGAATGATTGATCAAGGCTGCAACTACCGCAACGAGTAAGAACTGGCCACTGAGATTCGGCAGATAATGAAACGCCTGTAGACCACTTTCGCGATCTGCTCGCCGTCACGGTGTCGGCAGCGCCTACCAAGGAGGATGCGATGTCCACGCGAGCAGACGAGGTGATCTGGTTCGAGGAACTAGGCCGGGCTGATGTCGCGCTCGTCGGCGGAAAGAATGCGTCGCTCGGCGAGATGGTGCGCCATCTCGGCGAACGTGGCGTCGCCGTTCCGCCAGGCTTTGCGACCGTGGCACAGGCCTTTTGGCACTTTATCGATTCTAACCAGCTCAGAGGTATCATCGCAACAACGCTCCAGGACCTGCAGGCGGGCCGGACCCCGCTGCCCGAGGCCGGCCAGACGATCCGCCGCGCCGTCCTTCGCGGCGAATGGCCGAAGGACACGGCCATCGCCATCGGCGGCGCCTACGGGGAGCTTTGCCGCCGTGTCGGCAAGACGGATGCCGCTGTGGCCGTGCGGTCGAGTGCCACGGCCGAGGACCTTCCAGATGCCAGCTTTGCCGGGCAGCAGGAGACGTTTCTCAACATTCGCGGCGAACCAGCGTTGCTCGACGCCTGCCGGCGCTGCTTCGCGTCGCTTTTCACTGACCGCGCCATCAGCTACCGGCAGACCAAAGGCTTTGACCACCTGAAGGTCGCGCTTTCGGTCGGCGTTCAGACCATGGTGCGCTCGGACGTCGGCAGCGCCGGGGTCATGTTCACGATCGACACCGAGACTGGCTTTGACAAGATCGTGGTGATCGATGCCGCCTGGGGGCTAGGGGAGACTGTCGTCCAGGGCACGGTCGACCCCGACGAATATCAGGTTTTCAAGCCGTTGTTGTCGGAGCCGTCGCTCACGCCGATCGTCGAGAAGCGGCTGGGCGGAAAGGCGCAAAAGATGATCTATGCGCGGGAAGGCGATCGACCCACCCGCACCGTGCCGACCTCCAAGGCGGAACGCGCCGCGTTCGTCCTGACGGACCAGGACATCCTCACATTCGCCCGCTGGGGCTGTGTGATCGAGGAGCACTATGGCTGCCCGATGGACATCGAATGGGCCAAGGACGGCGAGAGCGGCGAATTGTTCATCGTTCAGGCACGGCCCGAGACGGTGCAATCGCGCAAAGAGGCCGGCGAATACAAGTCCTATCGAATCAAATCGAAAGGCCGCAAGCTTGTCACTGGTCTGAGCATCGGCGAAGCGATCGTGACCGGGCCTGTCTGTCTGATCGAGAGCGCCCGCGATATCGATCGCTTCGTGGATGGCGCTGTTCTGGTGACGCAGAATACCGACCCCGACTGGGTGCCGATCATGAAGCGGGCGGCGGCGATCGTTACCGATCGCGGCGGACGCACGTCACACGCCGCTATCGTCAGCCGCGAGCTTGGCCTGCCTGCCATTGTCGGAACCGGCGACGCGACACGGCTCTTGTCCGACGGACAGGAGGTAACGGTATCTTGCGCCGAGGGCGACCAGGGTTTCGTCTACGAAGGTTTCGCCGAATACGAGGTCGAGAAGCTCGACTTCAGAAACCTGCCCCCGACCCGCACCCAGATCATGCTCAACCTCGGCAACCCGGCAGCGGCGTTTCGCTGGTGGCGAATTGCCGCGGACGGCGTCGGGCTTGCGCGCATGGAGTTTGTCGTCAGCAACCACATCAAGGTGCATCCGATGGCGCTGGTCCACTTTGACACGCTCGAAGATCGAGATGCCAAGGAAACCATTGCCGACCTCACGCAAGGCTACGCGGACAAGACGGAATATTTTGTCGACCGGCTGGCCCGCGGGCTCGCGCGCATCGCAGCCGCTCAGCATCCCAAGCCTGTCATCATCCGCATGAGCGACTTCAAGACCAATGAATACGCCAATCTCGTCGGCGGCGCCGCCTTCGAACCCAAAGAGGAGAACCCGATGATCGGGTTCCGCGGTGCCTCGCGGTATTATTCGCCACGCTATCGCGACGGTTTCGCATTGGAGTGCCGGGCGATCCGCCGCTTGCGTGAAGAGATGGGCTTTCGCAACGTCGTTGTCATGATCCCATTCTGCCGCTCGATCAAGGAGGCGGACCGGGTCCTCGGCGTCATGGCCGAGAACGGCCTGCGGCGCGGCGAGAACGATCTCGAAGTCTACGTCATGTGCGAGATCCCATCGAATGTCATTCTGGCCCAGGCATTCGCGGAACGGTTCGACGGTTTCTCGATCGGCAGCAACGATCTGACGCAGCTCACGCTTGGGGTCGACCGCGATTCCGAAGAGCTTGCGGAATTGTTCGACGAGCAGGACGAGGCGGTGAAGTGGATGATCGAGAGCGTCATCCGCGAGGCTCACAAGGCCGGCGCCAAGATCGGACTTTGCGGACAGGCCCCGAGCGATCACCCGGAGTTCGCCGAATTCCTGGTCGCCTGCGGCATCGACTCCATTTCCGTCAGCCCCGACAGCTTCATCGCGGTCAAGCGCAAGGTCGCCGCGGCGGAAGCCGCCGGCAAAAGCGCCGGCGTTTCCACTACTGCACATCAAACGTAATTCAGAGGCTCTGCGCCAAATGACCCCGTGCCCAAGAAAAGTTGACTACCGGCTCGGCATCGCGCGTTTCAAATGGTGTGCATCACAACCTGACCGTGAAGGTCATCCACGTCTTCACGGCGGCACAATTCGGTGCCCGGTGTTATGAGTGCGGCAGAACCAGCGGCCACGCCATACCGGAATGCCTCGTCCAAGCTGTGACCGGAGGCGAGAGCCCACACCATGGCGCCCATGAAGCTGTCGCCAGCACCGACCGTGCTTACCGGTTTGATCGGGAGCGCCGGGGCCCGCAAAGTAGAGCCCTGCGTGACCAGAAGGGCACCCTGGTCCCCGAGCGTCAGCGCGACGACCTCGGTCTTACCGGCCTCGACCAAGCCGCGGCATGCTGCCACCCAAGACTTCTCGTCGTCGAGAGACTTCTCCGTCAGCTCTCGCAGTTCACGAAGGTTCGGCTTGACAAGGTACATGCCTTCCAGCAGTGCGGCCGACAAGGCCGGTCCGGAAGTATCGAGCACGAGCTTAGTGCCCCAGTCTTTCGCCATTCGTGCGACCCTGGCATAGAAATCATCGGGTACTCCGGGAGGCAAGCTTCCGCTCATGACCAGAATGCCTGGTCGATCGGGCAGACGCTTGATCTTTTCAATGCACTGCTGCCATTCCGGCTCGCTGAGTGGAGGCCCGGGCAAGACAAAGCGATACTCGTCGCCGGTCTCGCCCTCCAAAACTGTAAAGCTGAGTCGGGTCTCGTCGTGCACCTCGAATGTCGAGCCGTGGATGCCCTCCTTCTCAACGATGCGACGAAGAAATTGTCCGGTCGCGCCGCCCACCGGATAGACCGCGGTGACTTCGCCGCTCAGCTTATGAACGACGCGAGCGACATTAATGCCGCCGCCGCCCGGATCGTACTGCGCGGTCGCGCAACGCAGCTTGTGAACCGGCGTAATCCGATTCACAGAAGTCGATACGTCGATCGCGGGGTTTATGGTCATCGTGACAATCGATTGCATACCGAGACTCCCGATGTGTGGTCACATCTGCAACCAGATGGTCGAACGGGCCAATTCGCAGAAGGATGGGGACGCCTCCGAAGCGCCTCTGAAGCTCAAGGACAATAGTGGTTCTCTGGCACTATTGATGCATATAAAAGAATAGCAATGATGTAGGCGTAAGTTTTGGCAATGAGGTCCGTAATAGTCGGAGCGGCGAAGCGATCGCTCGCGTGTGGGTGCTTTGTTGCAATTGCATTGATCGTTTTATGTGCGGCCGGTTCAATTCCCGCGCTGCGGGCTGCCGAGCGAAGCGGTCCGATACTTGTCACCGAGATCAAAGGCGCGATCGGAGTCGCGGCGACGCGTTTGATCACCGATGCGGTCGCTAAGGCTCGTCAAGAAAACGCGCGCGCTCTGGTCATTCAGCTTGACACGCCTGGCGGTCTTGTCACCTCAACACGCGATATCATTCAGCAAATTCTGGCGTCTCCTGTTCCGGTGATCGTCTACGTGTCTTCAGGCGGAGCGCGCGCAGCGTCTGCGGGAACATTCCTCGTCTACGCGGCGCATATTGCAGCAATGGCGCCGGGGACCAATGTTGGTGCAGCAACGCCAATCGAGATAGGCGGCGTCTCACTGACGGCCGCTTTCGGAGTAAAGGCGCAATGGCATGCCTTCTCATTTGATTGCAGGCTAAAGAGATCGGGTAACTCGTCTCTTGGTGCGGAAATCCTGCTCCGGCTTGCTGGCGTGAAGCCGAACTCTGACGCTATCCGCATCATGATTTCGGCTTGGCGGTTAGTAGGGCTGCGGTCAGCTGGCGTGAAAGCATACCTCTGTTCACCCGCTTCCAAGCGCATTGTCAACGTGCCCGGAACTCCTCACGCGAAACCGGCTCGGAGTAGGAATTGCTCGCGTCAAAAGGAGGGACGATCGCAGGTATTTTCAGGCTTCGGCGGGCGGCCTGTTGCGCGATGCGCCAATGTCAAATCTTGGCGCAAAACTGACGTGCTTCGAAATCGACCTTGTGCAAATTGCGTGAATGTTCGCCTCCGACCGTGAGCGGACTCGCCATCACACGGTTGAATGCACAGCCGCGACCATTGATGGCCTTACAACGCAGCATCGTGAACGCCTCTGCAAAAGCAAAGCGCCGGCCCCATCATTGACGTAATGCCGCTGCGCGCTTATTCTTTGTGAAAAGAATTTTCGCATTCCGAAAAACGGATTGCCGCGACGGTATCGCAGGGAGAAGCGTCTTGGCAGCAGAGCGGCCGATAGGCACGCGATCTACACGTGGGAAAAGCGGCGCCGCGCAGCCGCGCGCCAAGGCGACCAAACGTGCAAGCAGCCGCGCACCTGATGATTCTCGCAATGTCGTCAACTCGTTGTTCAAGGGGCTGCGCGTTCTCGAGGCATTTTCCGCCGAACGCAGCGAGATGACGCTCAGCCAGGTGGCAGCGGTGGCTGAGCTTGATCCCGGCACCGCCTTTCGCATGCTGAACACGCTGGTGATGCTCGGTTATATTGATCGAATCCCGGAAAGCCGTCGCTTCCGTCTGACCTTAAAAGTGGTCGACCTTGGCATGCATGCGGTCGGTCGATCGGACCTGCGTGAGATCGCCCGACCGATTTTGCGATCGCTGGTCGGTGAGGTCAGCGAAGCGGCGAGCCTTGGTGTGCTTGAGGGAGGCGACGTTCTGTATGTCGAACGCGTGCGCGCGGGTCTGACACGGATGGGCGTCGATATCCGCATTGGCACCACGATTCCTGCGGCATACAGCATGATCGGTCAAGCAATCCTGGCCTATCTGGCGCCAGCCGATGTCAGGCGTGTGGCTGCCACGGAGCCGAGACCCGGAGAATTCTCCGCAAAGCCGCTCGGCAGGACCGAGCTTGAACGCATCCTCGCTGAAGTGCGCGGCAACGGCTTCGCACTGAGCGATTCATATTTCGGCAGCGGCCTGCGCGTCCTCGCCGTTCCCGTTCTCGACATCGATGGCTATCCGCTTGCGGCGGTCAGCGTCGCCGCGCCAATGGTGCGCACATCGATGCAGGATTTTCGCGCGCGTGCGCTGGAGCCGGTGCGCGCCGCCGCGACTGCGATCGGCAAGGCGATCCAGGCCAGCGGAACAATCACGGCTGCCATTTAAAGCCAAAAGACTTCAACCGGGAGGAAGACAATGAGAACACGCTTGGTTTGCTCCGCCGCACTCGGCGCCGGTCTTGTCCTGACGTCGCAGGCAATGGCCGCAGACCCCCTTCGCATCGGCGCGATGCCGGTGGGGTCGGGCTGGTATGTCGCCGCGTCCACGCTTGAAAAAACCCTGAAGCCGGTCTTGCAGGGACGCAGCATCGAAGTCATTCCGCGCGGCGGCGGCGTCGCCAATCCGGTGGTGGTGGAAACGGGCAAGGCGGAGATCGCGTTGTCCAACGTGCAGACCTCACTGCTCGCGGCACGTGGCGACGAGCTCTACAACGGCAAGAAGGCAGGTAATATTCGTGCGCTTGTCGGCGGTCTGAATTCGGTCTTCATCGGCGCGATGGTGCGCAACGATTTTATCCAGAAAACCGGTCTCGACACGCTCGACAAGATTCTCTCCTCGGGCAAGCCGATCCGCATCGTGATGAAGCCGCAGGGCTCCAACATCCCGCCGGCGGTGGACACGATCCTCGCCGCTTATGGTCTTGACCGCGCCAAGATCAAGGCCAATGGCGGTGACATCATTCAGGTCGATACTGCGCAGATCCCTGCTGTGCTGCGGGACGGCCGCGCCGACATGCTGTTCGATACTGTCCTGAAGGGTCATCCGATGATCACCGAGGTGGCGCTCACCGCCGACGTGAAATTCATGGATATTTCCGATCGCGCATTGAAGGCGCTCGCGGAATCCGGTGTGAAGCCCTCGCAATTCCCCGAATGGTTCAAGGGCCAGAGCGGTCCGACCAAGAGCGGTGATTTCGGCACGGTGCTGATCGCGAATGCCAGCCTGCCCGACGAGGTCGCCTACCAGATCACCAAGACCGTCATCGAGAAGATGCCGGACATGGCCAAGGACTACGCGGCTTGGGGCACCTTCAAGCCCGAAGAGGCTGGCAAGAAGGAGAATACAGGCATTCCGCTGCATCCAGGAGCTGCGCGCTATTACAAGGAACGCGGCTTCACCATGTAGGATTTGACACCTGACAGCCAGGCTGCCGCGCGCAGCCTGGCTTTTTTCTCACTCGGACGTCGGGGCTCCTCGTGTTTGCAAATGCGCTGCGACAGCTGATCGATCCGCGATTGTTCATCGCCGCCATTCTGATCGCCTTCCAGTACTGGATCCTGTTGCATCCGCAGCAGCCGTTATTCGAGCGGCCGGTGCACCTGATCCTGTTGCTGTTTCTCGTCTTCCTCTGGTTTCCCCTGCAGACGCCGAAGCTTCCGGCGCCCGTTCGTCACGTCATCGATCTTGCTGTGCTTGTGATCGTCCTCGCCGTTGCGGTCTATCTATGGTTCGCCATTCCCCGGTTTGAGACCCGCATCGATAATGTCTCACCCGTGTTCTGGTGGGATGTGCTTTTCGGCATTCTGCTTGTCGGGCTGCTGCTGGAAGCAGTGCGACGCACGGTCGGATGGATGCTGCTGGGCGTCATCATCGCCTTCTTGCTTTACGGCGCCTTCGGTTATGTGTTGCCCGGCGTGTTCGGCTTTCGCGGCTTCGGTCTCGAGGAATACGTCGAGATCCTGACCATGACGACGAGCGGCATCCTCGGCGTCACGACCGAAACCTCGGTGAATTTCGTTTTCTATTTCGTCGCGTTCGGCGTGGTCTATTCCGCGGTCGGCGGCGGCCAGCTCTTTATCGATCTGGCCATGCGCCTCGTCGGAACGAGTCGCGGCGGCAGCGCCAAGGTCGCGATTGTCGGTTCCAGCCTGATGGGCACGATCTCCGGCAGTGCGGTCGCCAATGTGACGGCGACAGGGGTGTTCTCGATCCCGTTGATGCGGCGTTCGGGACTCTCGGGTGAGCAAGCCGCCGCCACCGAGGCGATTGCCTCGACCGGAGGTCAGTTGATGCCGCCGGTGATGGGCGTCGCGGCCTTCGTCATGGCGGAGTTGCTTGGCGCTCCCTATCAGTCGATCGCGCTCGCCGGCGTGATTCCGGCTTTGGCCTATTACGTCGCGCTCTATATCGGCGCTGATCTGGAAGCGCGGAAAACCGGGCTTGGCACATTGGCGCGCGAGGATTTCAAGGACACGCCGGCGATCTGGCCGCGGCTGCATCTGCTGCTGCCGCCAATCGTGCTGATCGTCATGCTGTTCCTCGACACCTCGGCGCAGTTGGCGGCGACCTACGCAACGCTGATCTGCTTTCCCACCGCCTTCATCCGGCGTGAAAATTACCTCGGCCTGGACGATCTGCTCAAGATGGTCCGCAATCTCGGGCGCCAGATGGCGGAGATCGCCATTCCCATCGCCGCGATCGGCATCATCATCGCCATCGCGATCCAGTCGAATGTCGCGCTGAAGTTCGCATCCGGCGTGATTTCCGCGGGCGGCGGTACCATCTTTGGATCGCTGCTGCTGGTCGTGATCGGCTGCATCATCATGGGCATGGGGCTTCCGACCGTCGCGGCCTACATCATCGGTGCGATCCTCTATGTGCCGGCGCTGCGCGAACTCGGCGTGCCTATCCTCGGCGCACATTTCTTCGTCATGTATTATTGCGTATTGTCGATGGTGACGCCGCCGGTCGCGCTGGCGTCCTACGCGGCCGCGGGCCTTGCCGGCGCCAGTCCGATGAAGACCGGTCTCATCGCATTCCGGATGAGCTTCGTCGCGTTTCTTGTTCCCTTCGCCTTCGTCATGGATCCGGCTCTGCTGTTCCAGGCAGCCGTTCTCGACAGCGTCGTGTCCTGCGCGGGTCTGCTGATCTCGACGGCGGTATGGGCCATCGGTCTGACCGGCTATTGCATGCGGCCGCTCGGCTGGGGCGACCGCGTATTGCTGATGCTGTGCGGCATTGTCGCGATCGTGGCTCCGACGGTATCGATGTGGTGGCTCGTCTCCATTGGCGTTGCGGTGTTGTTCCTGCTGATCAACTGGCGCTATCCGCGCTTCACGCTCGGGCAGCTTGCACCCCGCAAGCCGGTGACGCAGGCAGGAGAGACCTGATGAGCAAGGGCGCGGTCTTTGCGCGGGAAGAGCGAACGTGGCGCGATCCGGACAGCGGATTGCGCGTGCGTCAGGTGACGGATCACCCCAGCATCCACCACCATCCGTTCTTTTTTGTGCCCGCCTATGACGCGGCAATGCGGCGGCTGGTTATTGTCTCCTATCGCAGCGGCAAGCCGCAGATTTTCTTCGAAGATCGCGCCAGCGGCGAACTTGTGCAGGCGACGGCGCGCGACGACCTCGCGCCGTGGTCGATCTATCCCTCGCCGGACGGACGCTTCGTCTACTTCACCGCGGCAACGGGAGCGTGGCGGATCGACCTTGGTTCACTGCAGGAAGAGCTGCTCGCCGAGTTTGGCGATGTCGAGATGCGTGAGAAGGGCATGGTCGGCGCCGCCATGGGAACGACCGCTCTGTCCGCCAGCGGCCGCTGGTGGGCGATCCCGGTCAAGGCCGGGCCGGTGTCGCGCTTCGTGCTGATCGATACCGAAAATCGCACCAGCGAAATCTTTCTTGAGCGCGACACCATCGGGCATCCGCAATTCTGTCCGGACGATGACGACCTCATTCTTTATGCAGGTCCGCTGACGGATCGGGTCTGGGTGACAGACCGCAGCGGAAAGAAAAACCGCCGCGCCTATGAGCGCGAAGATCGCATGCAATGGGTCACGCACGAGACATGGTTGCCCGGCCGCCGCGCCATTGCCTTTGTCGACTGGCCACGCGGCATGCGGCTGATCGATCTGGAAACCGGTGCCGCAAGCTGGCTTACCCGTTTTCCGGCATGGCATGCTGCCGCTGATGCGCGGGGCGAGCGGTTCGTCTGCGACACCAATTTCCCTGACCGCGGCCTGCACGTGATTGCCTTGAACGGAGTCGCGGGCGACGGCATCACGCCGCTCTGCCGGAGCGAAGCCACCTCGGAAGGCGCGCATTGGGCCGGGCCGTTCCCGTATAATGACGGGCCGGTCGCGGTCGAAGCGCGCCAGCACACCCATCCGCATCCGCGTTTTTCACCCGACGGTTCGCGGGTCGTATTCACCTCCGACCGCACCGGCCATGCGCAAGTTTACGAAGTCGAGCTTGAGAGGGGCGCGACATGAATGTCGACGTCATTCTGGAAAGCGAGCGCGTGCGCCGCGAGATTCGCGCCGGCCGGCTGACCGGCACCAGCCGCGGCCTTGCGCCCAGCTTCGTGCAATGCAATCTCGCGATCCTCCCGCGCGATCATGCCTTCGACTTCATGCTGTATTGCCAGCGCAACCAGCGCGCCTGTCCGGTGCTGGAGGTGTGCGATCCCGGCGACCCGGTGCCGCATCGCCTTGCGCCGATGGCGGATCTCCGCACCGATTGCGCCCGCTACTCGGTGTTTGTCGACGGCGTGCGGCAGGGTGACCGGACCGACATCAAGGATCTGTGGCGCGACGACCTGGTCGCCTTTCTGATCGGCTCCGGCATCACCTTCGACGACGCGCTGGATCGCGCAGGCGTGCAGACGGACCGTCATCGCTGGGTGCTGCGGACCGATCGTCCGACTGAGCGCGCCGGTCCCTTTGGCGGCAATCTTGTCGTCACCATGCGCTGGCTGACGCCGGAACAGGCGATTATCGCGACGCAGGTCACCGCGCGCTTTCCGTTCAATCACGGCGCGCCCATTCATATCGGCGATCCGGCTGGCATTGGCGTCGATCTCGGTCATCCAATGTTTGGCGGGCCTGTTTCACCCATGCCGGAAGGCTTAGCGGCTGTGTTCTGGGCGTGTGGCGTCACCCCGCAATCGGCGGCGGAAGCGGCGAAGCTGCCACTCTTCATTACCCACGCAGCGGCGCACAGCTTCATCACCGATTTGCCCGCCCACAAACTGATGCTGCCATAAGGCTCGACAAGAACGAAAAACGAGGAGTGTTCGCAAGTGCAACAGACCCCGCATGCCGCCAGTCAGGTCCGGCTCTCAGCCGATGTCGGCGGGACATTCACAGACGTCGCCGCCTTCGACGAAGCGACTGGTGCGTTGCGTCTGGGCAAGACGCTGACCACGCCGCAGCGGCTGGTAGAAGGGATTGATACCGGCGTCGGCAGGGCAGGTACGCGCTTTTCTTCTGCGCAGCTGTTCCTGCACGGGACAACGGTCGCAATCAACACGGTGCTGGAGCGCAGCGGGGCGCGTTGCGCGTTGCTGACGACGCAGGGCTTCCGCGATATCTACGAGATCGGCCGTGTCAATCGTCCCGAAGCCTACAATCTGTTTTTCAGGAAGCACGAGCCTCTGATCGATCGCGACCGCCGCTATGAAATCCGCGAGCGCATGGACGCGCAAGGCAGCGTGCTTATTCCGCTCGACGAGGCGCAGGTTCGGGCCGCGGCGGCTGACGCAGTGGCGAAAGGCGTCACCGCGATCGCTATCCTGTTTCTGCACTCCTATCGCAACCCGTCGCATGAGCAGCGCGTCAAGCACATCATCACCGAAGCCCATCCGGACCTGTTCGTGACCGCCTCGCATGAACTCTCGCAGGAATACCGCGAGTTCGAGCGCACCTCGACCGCGGCGGCGAATGCCTATGTCGGCCCGCGTGTGCGGCGTTATCTCTCGGAAATGGGCGAGCATCTGAAGGAATCTGGTTTCGACGGGAATTTCCTGATCGTGCAGTCGACCGGCGGCCTGTTCGACATCGAGGAAGCGCAGCAGTCCTGCATCCGCATGCTGGAATCAGGTCCGGCGGCCGGCGTGATCGGAGCCAAGACCATGGCCGACAGCCTCGGCCTGAAGAATGTGATCGCTTTCGACATGGGCGGCACGACCGCCAAGGCTGGAGTCATCTATCAGGGGCAGGTGCTGATGACCGGCGGCGCGCTGATCGGCGGCTACGCCACCGGCCTGCCGTTGCAGATCCCGATGATCGACATCCAGGAGGTCGGCACCGGCGGCGGCAGCATCGCGCATGTGGAGGTCGGCGGCGCGTTGCGTGTTGGTCCGGAAAGCGCCGGTGCGCAGCCGGGCCCGGCCTGTTACGGCCGCGGCGGTACACAGCCGACGGTCACGGACGCCAATCTGCTGCTGGGACGTCTGGCACCCGACCGTTT
This sequence comes from Pseudorhodoplanes sp., assembly GCA_022843165.1. Taxonomy (GTDB): domain Bacteria; phylum Pseudomonadota; class Alphaproteobacteria; order Rhizobiales; family Xanthobacteraceae; genus Pseudorhodoplanes. The sequence goes on along the minus strand of JALHOD010000001.1, from coordinate 239,560 downwards.
TCTCGGCGGCGAGATGCCGCTCGATCTTGCGGCCGCGCGACAGGCGATGGAGGAACGTGTCGCCAGACCGCTCAGTCTCGATCCGGTCGCGGCCGCCGACGGCATCCTCAAGATCGCGACGACCAAGATGTCGCATGTCGTGCGCTGGGTGACGACCGAGCGCGGCCTCGACGCCGCCGATTTCGCGATGGTCGCCTATGGCGGGGCAGGGCCATTGCACGCGGTGATGGTCGCGCGCGAATTGCGCATCGGCACGGTCATCATCCCGCACGCGCCCGGGCATTTCTCCGCCTGTGGCATGCTGTTCGCCGATCTGCGCCGCGATTTCGTCAACACCTGGTTCAAGCCGCTGGCGGAAGCCTCGTTCGAGGACATGGAGCGCATCTACAGCGAGATGGAGCGGCGCGGCGCCGACGATCTCGCGCGCACCAGCGATCTTCTGTCGAGCCTGGTGGTCGAGCGCGCCGCCGACATGCGCTATGTGGGGCAGGAACACGCGGTCACCGTCGATATTCCGGTCAAACTGTTCAGCACGCAGGATCGTGACGGCATCAAGAAGCATTTCGACGCTGTGCACGCGACCCGGTACGGCTTTTCGGCGCCGGGCGAGAAGGCGGAGATCGTCAGTTTACGCAGCGCCACAATCGGGATGATGCGCAAGCCACAGCTTGAGCCCGTCGCGCAGGGCCATGCGGAACCTCCGGCCGAGGCGTTCACCGGCAAGCGGCCGGTTTACTTCGCCAGTGCCGGCGGCTTTGTCGAGACCCCGACCTATGCGCGCGCAAGGCTTCTGGCCGGCAACAGGATTGCCGGTCCCGCGCTGATCGAGGAGCATGCCTCGACAACCGTTGTCCATCCGAAGGATTCCGTCGAGGTGGACAGGCTCGGCAATCTCGTCATTACGATCTGGAGAAACTGAGATGGACGCGATCACAAAATCCAAAAAGATAGCGGGCGCCGCTCAGATCAATCCGGTGACAACCGAAATTGTGCGCAACGGTCTTATCGCGGCGACCGAGGAAATGAAGACCGTGCTGATGCGCACGGCCTACAACATGATCATCTATGAAGCTCTGGATTTCACGGTCGGACTGTTCAACGCGGAGGGCAACACCATCTCCATCGGCCTCGGTCTGCCCATGTTCATTCGCGGCATGAGCGACACCGTCAAGACCAAGATCGCGCATTATGGGCCTGAGAATATCGAGCCGGGTGACATCCTGCTCACCAACGACGCCTATATCACTGGCAGCCACCTCAACCACATGACCTTCACCGTTCCAGTGTTTTACGATGAGGAACTGATAGGGTTTTCCTGCTGCATGGCGCATTGGCCAGATGTCGGCGGCACGCTCGACGGCTCAACGACCGACATTTTTTCCGAAGGCCTACAGATGCCGATTGTCAAGATCTACAAGAAAGGCGTGCCGGACGAGGAGCTGATCTCGGTGATCAAGACCAATGTGCGTCTGCCTGAGCGTGCCATGGGTGATTTCCGCGCCCAGATCGCAGCGGTGAAAACCGGCGAGCGGCATTTCCTCGACTTGATTGCCAAATACGGCCGAGACGACGTGCTGAATGGCATTGAAGCGATCATGGACCAGAGCGAAGCGATCATCCGCGAACGGGTGCGGCAAATTCCGGATGGAGTCTATGAGGCCGAATCCTTCATGGATGACGACGGCATCCATGTCGGCCAGCGCGTGCCGATCCGGGTGAAGGTCGTGGTCTCTGGCGACCGAATGAAGGTCGATCTCACCGACGTATCCAATCAGGTCGCCGGCTTCTACAATTCGGGCGAGACCGCGGGGCGATCCTGCTGCCAGGTCGCGTTCAAGTGCATCACCTCGGCGCTCGATCTACCGATCAATGACGGTCAGTTCCGCGCGCTCGATATCGTGCTGCCGCCTGGCCGGGTGGTCAGCGCGGTCAAACCGGCGGCGATGCGCATGTGGATGACCTATCCGATGACGGTCATCGACACGATCTTCAAGGCGCTGGCGCCGGCGCTCCCGGATCAGGTCATCGCGGGGCATCACGCCGATCTTGTCGTCGCCCGCGTCAACGGCCGCAAGCCGAAAGACAACGCCTTCTACATTTATACAGGGGGGCTGATCGGCGGCGGATGGGGCGCCAAGCACAACAGCGACGGCATGAGCGCAACCATCGCGATCAACGATGGCGACACCCATAACGGCCCGTCGGAGCAGGTGGAGGCCAAGTATCCGCTGCTGGTGGAGCGCTATTCGCTGCGCAACGATTCCGGTGGCGCCGGCAAATTCCGCGGCGGCCTCGGTACCGAGCAGGTGATCCAGGCGAGGCACGATATCCGTTTCTCCTCGCAGATGGACCGCGTGCGCTGCAAGCCGTGGGGCCTGTTCGGCGGTCTGTCAGGCGCGGGGAATTCCGTGGCGCTGTATCGTTTCGGCAGCGACAAGGAGGTGCATTTCCCGAACGGTAAGGCGTTCAACCAGACGATCAAGCCTGGCGACGCATATGTACTGCGTTCGGGCGGCGGCGGCGGCTTTGGCTCACCCCTTGAGCGCGACATCGAGAAGCTGCAACGCGATGTGCGCTGCGGCTATGTTACGCGGCAGGCGGCGATCGACCTGTATGGCGCGGTGTTTCTCGGCGACACCCACGATCTCGATGCTGCGGCGACAAAGGCCCGGCGTGTCAAAATGAAGGAGCAGGGGCTCCCGGTGGATGAGCCGATCTCGGAAAGTCCCGTGCCTGTTCCGCAGCCGCACGATCATGCGCATCACGGCCACCACCATCATTTGCACGGACTGGACAAGCTGACGGATGAGGAGCGGGTTGTGTTGGCCATGTCCTCGCGCTGCTGTTCTTGAGGATCATTGCCGTATGACATTGAAGCGAGCGCTGGTTGGTCGGCGACCAATCTTGGTTCGATCGAGAATAGGGCAAGGTTTCTGAGGAGCACCATGGCCACTATTGGCGCAAAGTGGACGAGGCGTTCATGTCTTTTCACCGGATCGCAGACCGAAGAGATCAGGAAAAAGCGTCGTCACTTGGCGCTGAAATCCTGCTCCGGCTCGCTGGCGTGAATCCGAATTCCGACGCGATCCGCATCATGATTTCAGCTTGGCGGTTTGCGATCGAGACGTACGGAGACTGGATGGGATATCCCGAGGGCGATTTCACCATGGTGCCGAATTTCCCTATGTTCTCTGTTGCCTCGGCCCAGAGCGCATAGGCGCCGCAATAGGCGGCGAGTGCGGCGCGATCGAGATTGGTCAGAACTCGCAGGCTGGTGAGTTCGCCGACCAGGCGGTCCCATTCCCGGTGCGCGACGGGTCCGAGCTCCGGTGAGCAATCGGGTACGGCAACCTCCGGTCTTGGTTCGCACTCGTTCAGTGGTCGCTTTCCAGGATTGCCCATGAGTACTTTCAGGCGCGTCGGTTTCGGTCTGCGGCCTCTCATGCCGACTCTCCCTTATGGCTGGCATCGGCGTCGCTGACGGCGGCCTTAGTCTGACGCTCGGCCGAAATGACATCGAATGACCGGCCATCTGCATCGAGCATGGCGGCTTGGCCGGTGAAAGCCTGCCAGCGGCGGATTGCCAGATCGACGTAGAGTGGATCGATCTCGATCGCCCGGCAGGAGCGGCCGGTGCTCTCGGCCGCGATCAGGGTAGTCCCGCTGCCCAGGAATGGTTCGTAGATGACCTGGCCGGGCTCGGTATTGTTGAGGATTGGCCGGCGCATGCACTCGACCGGCTTCTGGGTGCCATGGACCGTGTCGGTGTCCTGGCCGCCGCTCGGAATGCTCCAGAGCGTCGTTTGCTTGCGGTCGCCGGTCCAGTTGCCCTTGGAGCGTACGGCGTACCAGCAGGGCTCATGCTGCCACTGATAGTCACCGCGGCCAGCACCAGGCGATCCTTGGCCCAGATGATCTGCGCGCGAATGGTGAAGCCCTCGCGCGTGAGGCTTTCCGCGACCGTCGCCGCGCGCAGCGCCGCATGCCAGACATAGGCGATGTTGCCGGGGAAGAGCGCCCAGGCTGCCGCCCAGTCGGCGCGTTCGTCGTTCTGGACCTTTCCAACCCGGGTCGACTTGTTGACGCCCCGCTGATGTCGCCAGGTCGGGTCATAGTTCACGCCGTAAGGCGGATCGGTCACCATGAAATTGGGTTTGTCGGAGCGGAGGAGGGCGGTCTCACGCGCCCTGAGGTACGGTGGACGCTGAACCCAATGCTTATTTTTTGGGTAATTGAGCGGTGATAGGGGAGCCGGAGATTAGGTTGTCTTGAGTGCTGGCGGAGCGGGAGCACCTGGGATCCAACGGTCTCCTAAGTTGGTGTGTCTAGAAGCCCACATGGAAGCGCGACTGGGATCCAACTCTTGCATCGGTCATCCCGCAACTTGGCCTTGAAACCCTCAGTGCGCACGGCGTACGTCATGCTGGATCGTTCTCTCGATGGCTTGGATTCCGCTGCCGCAACATGGCAGCATGATCCCGGACTTAAGCTCCGCCGCCCTACGTCGCAAAACGCAGCTGTCACGAAACAACCTCTGCCACGATCAGCCCGACGGCAAGCGCCGCGGCGGCTGGCGGCACCCAACGCGGCACCGCGAAGACGCCCTCGCCAGCCGGTTGATTCCGTTGGATGCGCCAGAGCGCGATATCGACGACCGCAAAGATGCCCAGCGTCAGAGCGTTGGCCAAGGCCAGCAATTGCTCAAACGGAACCAGCAGCGCGGTCGCCAGCACGATTGCGCCGGCGAGTGCGGTGGCCTCGATCGGCGTGCGGGTCCAGGAATGGACGCGGCCGAGCACGGCGGGAAGCTGCCGCCGGCGGGCCATACCGTAGAACAGCCGCGCCAGCATCATGATCTCGACCAGGACACCGTTGGCGATGGCCAGTGCGCCCACGGCGGCGAACAGCGTCGCGTACGGGCCCTGGAAAAGGTCGATTAAAGGGCTCTGGCCGCCGCGGCCGGCGAATACCAGAGCTGCTGCTACCACGACGTAGAGCAGCGTGCTGACCAAGACCGCGCCGACAATGCTGTAGGGCACTGTGCGGCGCGGATCCTTGGCCTCTTCCGCCATATTGGCCAGGCTTTCAAAGCCGATGAAGGCGAAGAACGCAATGAAGGCACCGGCCACGACGCTCTGCCATGCAATGAAGCTCGAAGGAAACATGGTCTCGATGTCGAAGGAAGGCGCGGCGAGGAAGCCCACCCCGGCCGCGACGACGAGACCTAGGATCTCGATCGCCCCGATGACCGCGGCGAACCCGACGCTCTCCCGCACTCCCACCATCGCTAGCAGCGTGAAGGTTGCGACCAGCAGCGCGATCAGGGCCGCAGGCGGTAGCCCGATGAGCAGAGAGAGATAGTGGACCGCGCCGCTTGCGATCGAGGCGGCGGCGATCGCGACTGCAAGCGTCAAGACGATTCCGGTCACCTGTGCCGCGCGGTCCGAGCCGAACCCCTGCTTGACGTAGGCGACTGCACCTGAAGCTTCCGGAAACCGGCTAGCCAGTTCCGCGTAGCACAAGCCGGTCATGGTCGCGGCGACGCCCGCGAGCAGGAACGACAGCGGCGCGGCCGCACCGGCCCGGCCAATCACCGAAGCGATTGCGACGTAAATTCCCGCCCCTACGATGATGGCGAGCCCGTAAAAAAGAAGAGGCCCAACCGTGAGCGACCGTTGCAGTGCGACCGGCGGGTGCGCCGGATCATCTACGATCGTCATCGCGGCGTCCTGGTGCATGATCTGCAAGTCATTCGTCGAGCGACTCAGCTGATATCCTGATCGCGGGCGCCGCCACTCCCGTAGCCTGGCCGGTCGCGATGATCGTGCCGGAGTAGAGCCTCGGACGTCGTCGGTTGAACTCTCCGCACCAGCATCAGCTCCTCATTCACTGTGGATGGGAATCCCGACAACATGTAACCCCGTTATCCTGCATCAGCGACCGAGCCGCTCCTTCGGGCGACGGCCTCACTGGCAGGGAGGCCTGCGGCTACGGAATGATTGCGACCTTCAACACCCCATCACGCTGGTGAGAGAAGAGGTCGTACGCCGCCTCGATGTCGTCCAGCTTGTACCGATGCGTGACCAGCGGTGTCAGGTCCACTCGCTCCGATCGTATGACCTCCATCAGCCGCCGCATGCGCTCTTTGCCGCCCGGGCAGAGTGTTGTAACGATGGTATGGTCACCGAGCCCGGCAGCGAAAGCCCCGAGGGGTATCTTAAGGTCCCTTGAATAGACGCCGAGACTCGACAGGGAGCCGCCTGGCCGCAGTACACGAAGCGCTGCCTCGAACGTTGCCTGAGTGCCCAGCGCCTCGATGGCAACATCGACACCACGGCCGTCGGTGATGCGCATGATCTCGTCCACAGGACTGACCTTTGAGAAGTCGATGACGTGGCTCGCGCCGAGCTTCCGCGAGATTGCCATCCGCGCTGCGACACGATCCACGGTAATGATGGTGGTAGCGCCGCTTAGCTTCGCGCCGACTGTCGCGCAAAGACCGATCGGGCCTTGTGCGAAGACCGCGACCGCGTCGCCGATCCCGACTTTTCCCCTCTCCGCGCCACTGAAGCCGGTCGACATGATGTCCGGGCACATGAGCACTTGCTCGTCCGTGAGACCGTCTGGGACAGGCGCAAGATTGGCCATGGCGTCGGGGACGAGCACGTATTCGGCCTGGCAGCCGTCGATGGTGTTGCCGAATTTCCAGCCGCCCATCGCCTTCCAGCCATGCTTCGTGCCAGCACCGTCTTGGGAGCAGAAGCCGCAGAGGCAGGCGTTGCTCCAGCCACTCGGAGTGATTGCTCCGGCGATGACGCGCTGCCCTTCGGTGTATCCGACTACCGCAGAACCGAGCTTCTCGATCACGCCGACCGGCTCGTGGCCGATCGTGAGACCCTTCGCAACCGGATACTCGCCCTTCATGATGTGGACGTCCGTGCCGCAGATCGTCGTGGTGGTGACGCGCACGAGGGCATCGAGCGGACCGACCTCGGGGATTGGCTTTTCATCAAGCGCTATGCGGCCGGGCTCCACGAAAATGGTTACCTTCATCTTTTTAGCCATCGATAACCTCCGCTTTCTTGGACCCCCGCTTATGCCTTTATGATCAGATCACGAATACCGGAGCGAACCCACCTCCTGGCGTCCTGAAGTTCGTGGTCTGGCCTTGATAGAGGCGCGCGGCCACCAGAAGCGCCTGTCCCTCGTAGGTAAACAGCCGAACGTCCATCTTGCGCGCCTGGGGTGTCTCGTCGATCTTGATCATGCGCTTGCTGGGTCGGACCAACGTCTGGGCAACGTAGCCGCCTCGCTCGATTTCTGCCCAGACGCCTTTCGTCACTTTGTCGCCGCGGTACACCGCTTTTCCGCCATGTCCGCCCGTCGGCTTAAAGAATAGGTCCTTACGCGACTTCCACAGTTCGTCGGCGATCTCCGGAGTGACAACGACAGTGCGCGGGACGGATTTCAGCTGCGCCAGTTGTCCTGGTCCCAGGCCCCAGGCCTTGAGCATCGCCGGGTCGGAGAGCAGCGAAAGATTACGCTTGTCGGCGAGCAGGGCGTGGTTGTGCGGATTCGGCGTTACGACCACCGAGCCATAGCGGTAGGCCTCTCGTAGCGCCCTGTGCTCTGGCTGATCAAACGCGAAATCGGTGAGGCGGTTGTACACGAGGTCGATTAGCTTCCCCTCGACGCTGAGCCGGCCCGCCTCATAGCGAAGATGGCTGGCGTCCGCGATAACCGCGTCCACACCGCGAGCGGCCAGAACTTGCCGCACGAGCACGAACTCAGGGTAGAGATACTGTTCCTCCGGGCTGTCGTCTACGATAGCGACCCGCTGTGGTGCGCCGGTTCCTCGTTGGCGCATCCATTCGCTTTGGAACATGCGGAACGCCGCATCCTCAAACGTATGCGGCGTCAGCGGCATGTCCATCTCGGCACAGCAGGCGCGCTGCGCCCTTGCAAGAAGTGCATTGAGGAATGCCCCCCCGGCGTTGGTGTTGATCTCGATTATCCGGGGACCTTCTACGCCAAGATGGAAGTCGTAGCCCATCAACGCCCCGACCGGACCGTGATCCTCCCGCGAGATTTCGGGTGCCCACGAGAGAACCGCGGCTTTATATGCGGCGAGCCGGGCTGTCGTTTCGACAGCTGCGACCACCTCCTGCATCTTGGCTACCTCGACGGCTGAGATGAACACCGGCACGTTCGAGAACAAGTGGGTCTTCGGGCAGATGAAAGTCTCGCAGAACGCTGGATCGCTAGCCTCGTGCTCCAGCGCCTCGCATAGCGACCCACGGTCGAGCGTGACGCAAAAGCAGTTCTGGTTGAGCCGCTCTGAGCGGGTCTGAGCTGGACCAGAGGAAGTGGGATCTGGATCGCTCATTGATCGCAAAGCCACGGCTGCGCCCGTGTCGGACACGCTTCAATCCCAAGGTGGGCGTCGAACATTCTTGCGATCATCGTTGCCCCAGTGTTTCGGCTAGCAGGCCGATCCCGAGCGCTACATCAGTTTTGGCAATCGATTCTTCGTCGATAGGTGTCGACGTTGACGGCCGCGATCCGCTTCGGCGTGCAGTCTACCACCAGATCACTCACTCCGATCAGATCACCGAGGTTTCCCGCGACATCGAGACCTGCTTTCCGCATCGCCCCCGCACGTTCCTCCGTGGCCACATCTACGTTGCTTCCAATAATGCTATCGAGAGATGAGCGATCACCCCAGAGTAGGATGATCGCTCATGATAAGTTCAGCGAGCATTCTTCTTTAACCATTCTTCCATCTCACCGATTTCGCGTTGCTGCTCGCGAATAACGTCATTTGCCCATTTCTTGGTCTGTGGGTCCTTGCCGAATTGCAGAAGCACCTTCGCCATATCGATCGCACCTTGATGGTGCGGGATCATTCCGCGAACGAATGCAACATCGGGATCTGTAGCCTGCACCCCCTGCATCATCGGCGCGTGCATCTTCTCGGCAGCCTCAAGATAGGCCTTCGTTGAGGCTGACACCGCGGTGGGTTGTGCCGGAGTGGTTTGCATCCCGCCGGGGGCCATCTGTCCTGGCATGGTCCCACCTTGACCCATGCGGCCCTGCATCATCTGGTGCATAATCCCCATGCAGGACTGCATGTTTTGCATCATGCCGCGACACTGTTCGGGCATGCCTTGCATCATCTGTCCCATCGGCATTTGACTCTGCGGTCCGGCTGGTGGTGCTGCAGGGGACAACGTCGCGGGCGGCTGCGTCGGCGCAGGTTGGCCCTGCGGCGCAGATCCGCCAGGGTGATGTTGTTGATGATCCTGAGTTGCTTGGGCGAGCGCGCTGCCCGTAAACGAGATCAGGACCGCTGATGCTAGCAAGTTCATATGGATTTTCATGGTCGTCTCCGCTCTCTGGTTTCACTCAGTTAGAATTTGGCCTGTATGGTGCTTCCGGGAGGTGTCGTGATTTGCACGACGCCTTTCGGGTTGGCGGGGAGATTCAATGAGGACGTCCCGCTCAGGCGATTCTCACCGGCCGGCGTCAACGAGATGCGCTGTGGCTTGCCATCGATGACGAAGATCGCCGTGCCCTTAAAGCCGTCGGTGGTTACGGGCTTATCGCTGTGGTCGTTCAAAAACACCTGGAGAGTGGTGCCTTTGGGTACGACCTCCACGTGGAAGCTTCCGGCATCCGCTTGAACGCCACCATTCGCTCCGACCTTGGGTCCGTGTGCCAGAACAATTGATGGCGCTGAAAGCAGCGCGGCAACTGTCACAATGGTCTTCAGGCGCATCGCAGTTTCTCCTTTTGGATCGTCAGAAAGATTCCGCCGGCGAGGATCGCTCGGCCGTCGTCGATTTCGACTGCGCATCCACAATCAATCGCTCCAGCGGCTTGCGACCAAACCGAAGGAAAAGGACGGGTGTCAGAAATGTATCGAGCAGCGTGGCGGTAATCAGGCCGCCGAAAATTGTGACCGCGACTGGGTGGAGAATTTCTTTTCCCGGCGCGGAAGGATCGATCAGCAGCGGCACGAGTGCGACACCCGCCGACAGGGCAGTCATCAGCACCGGCGTCAGGCGTTCCAAGCTGCCGCGCACCACAAGCTCGCGACCGAAAGGCATCCGTTCGTGTATGGCTAGATTGATATAGTGGCTGATCTTGAGAATGCCGTTTCGCGCCGCAATCCCGGTCAAGGTAATGAAGCCGATCATCGAGGCGACCGATAGCGGTTGCCCGGCGATCCAAAGGGCGGCCACCGATCCGATCAATGCCAGCGGGATGTTGCCCATCACGATGAACGCAAAGACCGTGGAACGGTAACGGCTATAGAGAATGGCGAAAATCATCACGAGAGAGAGTATCGATAGCGCGCCGATCGTCCGGCTCGCCTCTTCTTGAGCCTGGAATGTGCCTTCCAGCCTGGTGTAGAAACCGTTGGGGAGCTTCGTGGCAGCGAGTTCCTGTCTGATGGCGCTGACGATCTGCGCCATATCGGAGCGGCCATCGCTGTTCGCCAATACAACGACACGCCGGCGCCCATTCTCACGGAGAATCTGGTTCGGCCCTTCGGTCTCGCGTATGTCGGCAATCTGGCGGGCTGGGATCCAGCCGACAGGAGTTTCGACTAACAGGTCGCCAAGACGCTGCGTGGTTCGAAGCCGATCCGGCAAGCGCAAGACCACATCGAACCGGCGATAGCCATCGACCACACGTGACGTGACGCGCCCGTTCGAAAGTCTGCTGATCTGATCGATAAAGGCCGCTGGCTGGATGCCGTAGAGGCCGGCGCGCGCGTAATCGACACGAATTTCCAACTGCGGGATAAGAACCTGCTTCTCGACCTGAAGATCGACAAGGCCCGGGATTGACGCCAAGCGCTGGCGCAAGCCTTCCGCCGTCGTTCGCAACGTATCAAGATCATCGCCGAAGACCTTCAGCGCTATCTCGGCGCGGACGCCCGATAGCATATGGTCAAGCCGATGTGAGATCGGCTGGCCGATGTTGACAGACACAGGAAGCACGGCAAGCCGGGATCGAAGATCCGCGACGATGTCGGTTTTCGCGCGAGAACTAGACTTAAGATCGACCTCGATTTCGGAGGAGTGAACGCCCTCCGCATGTTCGTCCAATTCAGCCCGGCCGGTTCGCCGGCCGACAGCCTTGACTTCGGGCACCTCCAGAATGAGTCGCTCAGCGATCAGGCCGACCCGATGCGATTCAGCGAGCGAGATGCCCGGGTTGAACAGCATATTGATCGTAAACGTGCCCTCATTGAATGGAGGCAGGAAGGCGCGCGGGAGAAGTGCGGCAGCGCCCACTGCTGCAATGACTGCCACAACCGCAGAGAACATCAGCGTTTTAGGATGCTGGAAGGCTCTACCCAGCAGTGCACGGTTTCCACGCTTCAGTATACGAACAAGGGCGCTGTCGCCGTGTTGCAAGCGCTTGAGCCGCGGCAACATGTAATAGGCCATCACCGGCGTCAGTGTGATGGACACCACGAGGCTGGCGAGGATCGATATGATGTAGGCTTGGCCGAGCGGAGCGAACAGCCGACCTTCAATCCCCGATAGGGCAAACAAAGGCACGAATACTAACACGATGATCATCGTCGCATAGACGATGCCAGATCGAACTTCCTGGGAAGCCGATACAACCACGTCGAAAACAGAGCGCGGGTTCCCAGATTCCCTATTCTCCCGCAACCGCCTGAAGATGTTTTCGACATCGACGACCGCGTCATCGACAAGCTCGCCGATTGCGATGGCGAGACCGCCGAGCGTCATCGTGTTGATGGACAGCCCAAACAGATGGAACACGACCGCGGTAGTCAGGATTGACACCGGGATGGCAGTCAGAGATATCGCCGTTGTGCGCCAATTCAGAAGGAAGGCAAATAGGACCACGGCGACCACCAAAGCCGCTTCAACAAGAACCTTCTGGACATTGTGGATCGAGGCCTCGATGAAGTTCGACTGCCGGAACAGAATCTGGTCAGTTTTGATTCCGTTCGGTAGCGAGGACGAAATCTCCCTGAGAGCTTGTTCAATTTCGGCTGTCAGCCGGATTGTATCGACGTTTGGTTGTTTCTCGACCGATACGATGACAGCGGGCTTAGCCATGTAGCCCGCGTCACCTCGTTTTACTCTGGCTGCGTATTCGACCTCCGCGACTTGCCGCAGGTAAACCGGGGCCCCGTTGACCCGTGCCACAACCACGTTTCGCAGGTCGTCGAGACTTGTGGTCCGCCCAATGTTTCGGATCAGAAACTCGCGCGAATATTGATCGGTGAAGCCGCCCCCCGCGTTGCTTCCAAACTGCGAGAGCGCCTTTTCGAGTTGCTCATAGGCGACCCCTAGCGCTCGCAACGCAGGAGGGTTTGGAGAGATCCGATACTGCCGAACCTCCCCACCCATTGGGATCACCTGCGCAACGCCAGGTATCGTGAGGAGGCGAGGTCTTATCGTAAAGTCGGCGACCTCACGTACTTCCATTGGGGACGCCTGATCGCTGGTCACTGCGATCAGCAGGATTTGGCCCATGATCGAGCTGATTGGGCCCATTTGCGGAATCGTATTCGCGGGCAACTGGTCGCGAACCAACGACAACCGCTCGCTGATCTGTTGGCGGTTACGGTAAATGTCCGTACCCCAATCAAACTCCACATAGACAATCGACAGTCCGACGCCGGACACCGAGCGCACACGTGTGACACCGGGAACGCCGTTCATCTGCGTTTCGATCGGGAAACTGACGAGTTGCTCTACCTCTGGAGGAGCAAGCCCCTCGGACTCGGTCATGATCGTGACGGTGGGCTTGTTCAGATCAGGAAAAACGTCGACAGGCAGTTTCGCGACGGTGAACAGCCCGTAAAGAACAAGCATGGCGGCGGCGGCCAGAACGAGCAGCCTGTTACGCAGCGATTGTGTGACTAGAAATTGAAACATTGATCGGCTCCTCAGCGAATCTGATCGAGGAGTTCGGCGCCTTGCACCACCACGCGCTTCCCGGCATCGAAACCCGCAGCGATCAGGACGCTTTTGCCGTCAAGAGCCTGCACGCGAACAGGCCGCGCCTCGAAACGCTCTGCCGCGACATGTTCGAACACTACATCTTGGCCACTCGCGCTTCGGACAAGGGCATTCCGGGGAACTGCAATTCCCTTCTGCTCTTCGTCGGTCGTTGCGAGCACCGTCACGAACTGGCCCGCACGCAATCTGGAGGTATTACCCTCAATCGCAAAATGGATTGGAATCGACTGATTGCGATCGGAAAAGCCCGAACCGCGGTACGATAAATTCACAGCCTTGCCACCGATGCGAGCCGTCGCACTTTGGACACCTGCGAGCGCTTCGTAGCTAAGGGCTTCCACCCACAGACGAGCTGGATCGACGATATGGAACACAACCGAATTTGGCTGAGTCATCTGACCCGCTACGGGCGTCCCATCAGCAATGACGCCATCCACCGGTGCTACCAGCTCTTCCGACTCGCGCCGAACTTTGTCTAACGACGCGCGGCGCTCCTTGAGACCTTTCAATTCGAGACGCGTATCTTCCAGCTGTGATCTGGCCACCGCCCCGCTGGGGGCGAGTTGTTCGTACCGGGCAAGTCTTCGCTCGACGATCGATATCTGCTGGTCGAGCTCACCCTGGCGCTGACGCATATCCGACACATCGATCGCCTGCATCGGCGGAGTCACATAGGCGAGGACATCGCCCTTCTTGACGGGCGTTCCCAATCGGGGGAATCCGCCATTTGGAGGTGAGAGCCGACCGCCGACAGAGGCCTGGACATAGCCGCTGGAACCGGGGTCCGGAATAATTCGGCCCGGCAGTTCGACCGTGCGCCGATGCATGGCGGGCTCGGTCACCAAGGTTCGGATAGCCAAAATCCGCTGCGTACTTTTTGGGACGAAGACGCCGCCCTCCGGCAGTCGCTGAGCTGTGTCTCGGCCGGTAACTGCAGTGGATTCTAGGCGGCTGGGATTCGCGTCTTCCTGTGCACTCGCGATCGAATTGGTTAGGATAGCGGCCAACGCCAGTACGAGCCCCGCAGCTATTCGTTTACGGCGCCGCCGAGCGAAAGCCATTGCAATCATGCCGGCAAGAAAGGCTCCAATCACGGTGGCGATGACGGTCAGGTCTGTTCCGACGATGCGGTCCTTGACGCCGCTTGCTAGAGCCGAGGTTGTGAACCACGATGAGCCGGTCAATTTTTCCGCTGTGGGCCGCGGTATGACCAGAGTCAGCGGCAGCACATCGGCGTTTTCGTCTTTGGTGACCGTGAAGATCAGATCATAACGACCAGGCTGGCCGGACCATGGCGCCGCGATCTTATAGGTGCCGTCTTGCAGGTCTTGCGCATCGACGCTGCCGACAGGCGTTTCGACCTGAATTGCAGCGCCGGCGACCGGTTCATTGGATGTGAAGCGATCCAGATAGATGACGAGTTCGCCCGCGCGCGCCAGTGCGACCAATTCATAGAGTTCCGTGGCTGCCTCGGCCCTCGGTGCAGCAGGAACGCTAATAGCTGTCGCCGCCACGCCGTGGTCGTGGCCCTCGTGACCCGAGGCAACCCTGCTCCATAACGCGAGGGCCACCCCCACTGCGAGCAGCGTGGACGTATTGGTACGTTTCATGGATGGAAACCTTCGTCGTATCCGCAACGCTCACTGGACCGACCCAGTGTGCTAGAGAACGCGCTGGAGCGCGCGTGCGTTACGCGAAGGACCTGGGAGGTTTGCGAAGTGCGTCCGGGTGATTGCCTGGCGGCGCCGTGCCGGCAGTGCCCATCGGTTGCCGTGCAACGCCGACATCGGGCAATACCGCCCCGGACGTAAACAGAACAACCGCTCCGCAGCAGGTCGTCCCTGTGCCGCAACACGATCCGTTACAGCCACCGGATGGAGCGGCGGGAATGGTACGGGAATCTACTGAAGCGAGTTCCGCCAGTGCTGCTGCCCGTTTTGCCTCGGCCGACTTGGCTGGATCGGCAACATGCTCGGACAAAGCGACCACGACAAGTGGCGATACGTGATCATGACCGGCATGAGCGTGTGCAACGCCGGGCAAGAACTGTGCGGCGATCAAAACGACCGCTGCCCAGAGCAATGTTGAAAGCTGTCGCTTGAGAGCCATAACGTTCATCATATCATATGAAACGTGGCGGAAAATGGATTTTCCGCGTTGAGGTAAATCAAACGGCCACGCTTACACTCCCTCGACCCTAGGAAACGCCCGTAGCTTCGTTCGGATGGCCCAAAAATCACGACCTCATAGGGTTCATCGGGCGAGCCGCTGACCTCCATGCCCGGAGATCCGACCGGCATACCGGGGACTGCCAGGCCTACCGCTACTGGACGTTCCGAGAGCAGCCGCTTGATAGCGGCAGCCGGCACGTGTTCTTCGATGACGTATCCGCCGATTTCCGCCGTATGACACGAGGCCAGACGACTGGGGACTCTAAGGCGAGTCTTCAGAGGCGCCAGATCACTTATTTCGATGACTGTGGTTTGAAATCCTGCAGCTCGGACGTGTTCGATCCAGCCCGAACAGCAACCACAATTGGGGTCCCTGCTCACGCCCTGACCGGCGGAGCGCCTAGTTCCTGTGCGGAAGCCGCATCCATAGTTGTTACGGCGGTTCCCACGAGAAAGGCCCGCCTGGTCAATTCGAGCATTTGAGTCATGTCGAAGGCCCTCGTTTCCTTACCGGTCGGCGCGGCTCATGATAGCCATGAGCTCTTCAATCTTTCGGCGCTGATCCGATTTGTTGCCAGAGTTGATCGCGTGTTCGACACAATGGGACACGTGGTCGCGAAGAATTTCCTCTTCGACACGCCGCAACGCCGCTCGCACCGCCGCGACTTGTGTCACGATGTCGATGCAATAACGTTCTTCCTCCACCATGCGAGACAGGCCACGTACTTGTCCTTCAATTCGGTTGAGGCGCTTCAAACAGGCGGTCTTGATGTCGTCTCTCATGTGGCAACGTCACCGCATCCGGACGCAGGACGGACGACGACCTGCCTGCCGTCAGCCGCAGAGTCCGATTCTCTCCATTGCGGGCATCTGGAACGAATGGACCAACAGGGAAACAGGCGAAGTTCTGAAGTTCTGCGCCATGATTATCACCGAGTCGAACGCGTTTACGGCACAGGTCCATGACCGGATGCCGGTTCTTTTACAGCCGGAGACATTCGACGTGTGGTTGTCGGGCAAAGCTGGTGAGGAGGTGCTTCGCCCGGCTCAGGAGAACATGTTGCGGCGATGGCCGGTGTCGCGCCGTGTCAATTCTTCGCGCACCAGCGACGAGGATGCGTCCCTGATCGATGCTGTCTGACGCGTACGATATTTCGTCGATTCACAAGCCCTGGCTAACCGCCGGGCTTTTCTTTGGAGCCAGGCATGCCCGACCTCACCTGCATTTCATTGAGCGCGGCGATCTTGCGCCGCGCGTGTCGGGAGTGACGCACGCACGGCAATCCTGAAGAAATGGAGGGAACCATTCCTTTGCGCGGCTGTTGCCTTCATTCGGGACCGCTACGTTCCGGCGACAGCAGGAGATGCGCATGGCGGACATGACAGCCCAGACCATCACACTGGAGGACGGTGACAAGGCCGCCTTGCAATATCTTGGCGCGGCCGTCGTGCTGCAATGGCGCAATCTCCCCGAGAGCGCACAGCAATCCATCCTGCAGCAAGCGGAATCGACCGGCGGACTGGCGCTGGTGCCTGAGCTGCACGAGCAGATCAAGGCGCTGCTGAAGCGCAGCCGCGAGGACGCTGCCGCTTAGCGGTGAACCCATAAATCCGTCGGCGGACGGCTTGCCAGCTGTGTCCGATAGCGACCAAATTTCACAGCGCAGCGAAACGACGCGATGTGCCATTCACGTCACGTCGCGCCGCCCCAACTCAGTGGCCCTCCACCGGGGGCACCTGTGGTTCGCTGGCCGCGGCGTGTCGCTTTTCAGAACGACGAGAGCCCGGCTGAGGGGGGCTCAACCGGGCTCTCTGATTACGCCATGCGCGCAATCAAAGCCTAGACCGGAATGGGGGGATTGCGGTCTACGCTATCCGGGGTGCGGGTCGCCCTTGGCGACTTCCTCCGCCAGCATTTTCAGGATCTGTGGACGGTGCTGCTCATGTGTCCTCTCAGACAGCATCTTTCGATAGTGAGCGAGGTTTTGTTCGTGGACGAACTTTTCCATTTCCATCACTCCAAGGTACCCTCCCGCATGCAGCTTGCGCCTTAGGGCGTGGATGTCTGCTCACTTTTGACCATTATACAAATTGCCACATGGTCGGTTGTTTCAACGCGTACCGCCGGTCGCGGAACCGACATGAGACTCGTGATTTGCGGATGCGTGATCTGCGGCCATCCGCTGTCGCCAGTAACGAGCGCGCATGCGAGGGGCGATCCACCACGCGATGGGCGCTGCCAAAATAAAGCTCGTGCCCACAACGACCGAAATCCAGAAGCCGGCATCGACGCTCAGTGCGGGCCATGTCATCACAAGAATGATCCCTGCACCGAACAGAACGCTGTTTGTCATCACATAGATCAGCAAGGCAATTCGCGCACGTGTCGCGGTTTCCCGTGTCATCGGCAACCCTTCAGGTTCTTTAGCTGGATGGCTGATAGGCAACGCGACTGGCACCCCTGTGGTTCCAAACTGTGAGGGGCTGCCCGGTCGCGGGAATGTGACGGGTGCCGTGCTGCCGCGCTCCCCATATCGCCCCCGAGGGGGAGAAGGAGCATTGCCATGCGCATTTTTCTTTTGTCCGTTCTCGTCGCCGTTATCCTGGCCGTGGGCTGGGCCATCGGCCTGAATTCGGTGCAGCAGAGCATCGCCGGCGCCTATGTCGGCGACTCGGTCCGCTTCAACCAGGAAGAGCGGGTGACCGCCTACGGCCGCGAAGGATAAGGCAGCCGGTCACGGCAGCGGCGAGCCGAGCTTCCTCGCGGTCTCCACGATCCAGGGATAATAAAGCTGCAGCGGCGTCACGCCGGTGAGGCCGCCGCAGCCCTCGGCGCCGTTCGGCCCGGTCGACCAGCTCACCACGCCGATCACGACAAAGCGCCCGCCGCTGTCCTGAAACACCGGCGCGCCGGAATCGCCGGTGCAGGCGCCAAGCCCCGCGCGCTCGTTCCGCGTCGCCGGGTCCATCAGGCGGATCTGCAGATTGCCCGGCCGGCCGGTGGCCGCCAGCGTCGCCTGGCGCAGCGTGCCGCCGCTCTTGCCGTTGCCGCGTTCCGACAGGCCGAGGCCCGACACCACAAAGCGGTCGCCGGGCTGCACGTTCAGCTTCGCGCCCGAGAGCGGCACCGGCGTGACGGCGGCGGGCGCGGCGATCCTGATCAGGGCGACGTCAGCGGTGACGCGCGCCCTGTTGTAATTGTCGAGATTGAATTGCGGGTGCCGCGCGATCTGCGCGGTGTCTACCAGTACTGAGCTAGATCTAGCAAAAGCGCAAAATCACCGGCTCAATCGAGCGCACAAAGCCGCGGAGAAATCGGTCGTTGGAGGAACTGGCGGAGAGAGAGGGATTCGAACCCTCGATACGGTTTCCCGTATACACGCTTTCCAAGCGAGCGCCTTAAGCCACTCGGCCACCTCTCCGCATCGCGGGCTGCCCCGCGTTGGCGCGCAATATAGCGATCGAAGTCCCCCTGACAAGCAATGTCCGCTGTACAGGCGCGGCGCCGGCTTTTATCGGAAAGACCGCCTTAATTGACCAGGCGGACTTCGCCGGCCTTCGTCACGTCGTAACCAGTCAGTTCGCGCGCCCGTCCGGCGAAGGCGCCGGAGCGCATGAAGCCGATCAGCTTTTGCTGTTCCGGCAGGAAATAGTCGCGCTGGCGCATGACGAGATCGAAATGCTCCCAGATCAGCGGGAGGAAAACGACCCCGGCTGCAGCAGCCACGGCGCGGGTGGCGACGCCGCAATCGGCCCGGCCGGCCCGAATTGCCTGAGCGACATCGGCTCCGGTCGGGCAGGTGTCCTTGACCGGCCGCAGCGCGTCTGGGGAGAGGCCGCTGCCTGCCAGCAGCGAGAGCAGGAGCAACTGGGCGCCGGCGCCCGGCGGCCGTTGCGCCATGCGCGCCTTCGCCTTTGCAACCGAGGCGATATCGGACAGCCCAAGGGGATTGCCGGGCGCCACCAGCAATCCCTGTTCCCGGCGGGCCAAAGCGATCAGGACCGCGTCATGCAGGCCGGGTGCATGGGCGACAGCCTCGATATTGGCGCGAGGGTTGTCGCCATCCAGTCTGTGCAGATGAATGGCGGCGATGGCGATCTCGCCACGCACCAGCCGCCGCAGCCCGGACTCGCTGCCCTCCGGAAGGCTCGCCAGCCCGGAGTCGCTCTCGCGCAGAGCCCATTCCAGCAAGGGGTCATGGCTGCCGCCGACAATCGGCGGCGGCTGCGCGCGCGCGAGATGGAGCGAGGCAAGTCCGGCGGCGACCCAACGGTCGAGCGCGGCTTTGGGAAACAGCCAGCGGCCGGTCACCTTGCTGCAGGGCACCGCGCCGGCCGCCACCAACTCATAAAGCTTGCGCTCGCTCAGACGCAGATAGGTGGCGGCCTCGTCGGTAGTGAGTAGTTCAGGCATGAATAGATATGCATATGAATGAATATGCTCCTAAAATTGACCATTCCGGTACCAGGTGCAAGAAAAAACGCCGGGGAAACGCCATGCCGACGGATACCTCCGCGCTCGACCTTATTCTGCGGGCCGATCCGGCTCTGGTCGGCATTGTGCGCCTGTCGCTTCTGGTCAGTCTGTCGGCGGTGGTGCTGGCGGCGCTGATCGGTATCCCACTCGGCGCGCTGATCGCGCTCACCCGCTTTCCCGGCCGCAATGGCGCGATCGTTTTACTGAACGCTCTCATGGGCTTGCCGCCGGTGGTGGTGGGCCTGCTGGTATATCTGATGCTGTCGCGATCGGGCCCGCTGGGGTCCTGGGGCATCCTGTTCACGCCGCAAGCGATGATCATCGCTCAGTCCATTCTGGTCATGCCGATCGTCGCGGCGCTGGCGCGCCAGACGATCGAGGATCTCTGGGAGGAATACCGGGACGAACTGGCGGCGCTGAATGTCGGTCCGGTGCGCCGCATATTCACCCTGATTTATGACGCCCGCTTCAGCTTACTCACTGCTTTGCTTGCAGGATTCGGGCGGGCGGCGGCGGAAGTCGGGGCCGTGATCATCGTCGGCGGCAATATCGACGGCTTTACCCGCACCATGACCACGGCGATCGCGCTGGAAACCTCCAAGGGCGACCTGCCGCTCGCCATCGGCCTCGGCATGGTGCTGATTTCATTGGTGATTGTGGTGAATGCGCTGGCCTGGGGCGCGCGCCGGGCCTCCGAACGCTACGCGGGATGACCATGCGCGCACCATCCTCCGACCTGCCGTTAATGCTCGAAGACGTGTCGATCCTCGCGCGCGAGGTGACGATCCTCGACAAGATCACGCTCAAGATCGCTGCCGGAGAACCGACGATCCTCGTCGGGCCGAACGGCTCCGGCAAAACCACCCTGCTGCGCGCGGCGATGGGCCTGATCGCCCCGACCCGCGGCCGCGTCACCTGGGGCGGGCGGGAGGAGGTGCCGCCGGCGCGGCGCTCGATCGTGTTCCAGCGGCCGGCCATGCTGATGCGCAGCGCAACCGGCAATCTGACCTATGCGCTGGCGGCGGCGCGGGTGCCGCGCGCCGAACGCAAGGCGCGCGCGGACGAATTGCTCGACCTGGTCGGGCTTGCGGGGCGCGGCGACCGCCCGGCGCGTCGGATGTCCGGCGGCGAACAGCAACGTCTGGCGCTGGCGCGCGCGCTCGCCAAGGATCCCGACATCCTGTTGCTCGACGAGCCGACCGCCAGCCTCGATCCGGCCGCGATCAAGGCGCTGGAGGACATCATCCGCAATGTCGCGGCGCGCGGCATCAAGGTGGTGATGTCGACGCACAATCTCGGCGAGGCGCGCCGTCTGGCCGGCGAGATCGTGCTGCTGCATCGCGGCCGCATCGTCGAGACCGGCGATGCGCAGAGCTTCTTCACGCAACCGAAAACGGAAGACGCCCGCCGCTTCGTCGCGGGCGAATTGCTGGTCTGACGCCATTCAAACGGGAGAGAAACAATGCTGACACGCCGCATTCTGATCGCGCTGACCGCCGCCGCTTTCATCGCGGGGGCGCCGGCCTTCGCCCAAGACAAATCCATCGTGGTGTCCTCCACCACCTCGACGCAGGATTCCGGCCTGTTCGGCCATCTGCTGCCGCTGTTCAAGAAGAAGACCGGCATCGACGTGAAGGTGGTGTCGCAGGGCACCGGCCAGGCCCTGGATACCGGACGCCGCGGCGACGCCGACGTGGTGTTCGTGCATGCACGCGGACAAGAAGAGAAGTTTGTCGCCGACGGCTTCGGCGTGAAGCGCTATCCGGTCATGTACAACGATTTCGTGCTGATCGGACCGAAGAGCGATCCGGCCGGCGTCAAGGGCACGAAGGACATCGTCGCGGCGCTCAAGACCATCAAGTCGAAGAATGCCGCCTTCATCTCGCGCGGCGACAAGTCCGGCACGCATTCCGCCGAACTCAATCTCTGGAAGGTCGCGGGCATCGACATCGCCGCCGACAAGGGGCCTTGGTACAAGGAAATCGGGCAGGGCATGGGCGCGGCGCTCAACACCGCCTCGGCGTCCAACGCCTATGTGCTGGCTGATCGCGGCACTTGGCTGTCGTTCAAGAACCGCGGCGAACTCGACATCGTGGTCGAAGGCGACAACAGGCTGTTCAACCAGTACGGCGTCATTCTGGTGAACCCGGCCAAGCACGCGAATGTGAAGAAGTCGGAAGGCCAGGCGTTCATCGACTGGATCGTGTCGCCGGAGGGCCAGAAGGCGATCGCCGACTACAAGATCAACGGCCAGCAATTGTTCTTCCCGAATGCGACGGCGCAAGGTGTGTGATGCGCCGCATCGTACTCGTACTGGCGGCCGCGGTTAGCATGACCGCGCCCGCCGATGCTGCCGATGCCGTTCTGCTGCACGCGGCGGGAAGCCTGCGTGGGGCGCTCGCGGACGTCGCGCAGGCGTTTGAAAAGTCCACCGGGCTGAAGGTCGAAGCGAAGTACGGGCCGTCCGGCTTGCTGCGCGACGAGATCGCGGGCGGCGCGAAGGCCGAGGTGTTTGCCTCCGCCAACATGAGTCATCCGGCGGCGCTGGCGAAAGCCGGCAAAGCCGGACCGGTGGTGATGTTTGCGCGCAACAGGCTGTGCGCTCTCGTGAAGGCGGGCCTTGCGGTGACGCCGGACAACCTGCTGGAGCGCATGCTCGATCCCGCGGTCAAGCTCGGAACCTCGACGCCGAAAGCCGATCCCTCCGGCGACTATGCCTTCGAGGTATTCGGGAAGGCGGACGCCCTGAGGTCTGGCTCCAATGACATCCTGTCGAAGAAGGCATTGCAACTGACCGGCGGGCCGAATTCGCCCCCGCCGCCGCCCGGTCGCAATGCCTATGGACACGTCGTGGCGGGAGGTCAGGCCGACATCTTCCTGACCTATTGCACCAATGCCATCGTCGCCCGAACGGAAAACCCCGGACAGCAGGTGGTCGTGTTGCCTGCCGCGCTGGCGGTTGGCGCCGATTACGGTCTGACGGTGATCAATGGCGCTTCGGCGAATGCGGACCGGTTCGCCAAGTATATCCTGTCGGCGGATGGGCAGGCGATCCTGGCCAAGCACGGATTTGCGGCTCCAAATTAGCTACGGAAATGTTCTCGCGTGAACAACTGCAGCAACAGGAGTACGGCATGAAAATCAGCGCTCGTAACCGGCTCAAGGGCAAAATCGTCGAGGTCAAGAAGGGCACCACCACCGCCCATGTCAAAATAGACATTGGCGGGCAGGTGGTAACCGCCGTGATCACCAATGACTCAGTCGATGAGCTGGGCCTTGCGGCTGGCAAAAGCGCCTATGCCGTGATCAAGGCCAGCGACGTGATGGTTGGGGTGGATTAGAGTAGTCGTTCCGGGTGTGTCGTTTCATACGCCCCCTGAATGACGGAGTCGGAATTGGCATTCACCCGCCGCTCCCTGCTTGCCGGTCTTTCGGCTATGGCCGCTGCGCCGCGCGTTGCGCGCGCCGCGAGCGTAACCGATGCCACCGGTCGGGTCTTGCCGATCCCCGACAAGGTGACGCGGGTGTTTCCGGCCGGCCCGCCGGCCGCGATCATGCTCTATACGCTTGCGCCCGATCTGCTGATCGGCTGGCCGCGCGCCAACCGCCCGCAGGAGCGCGAATTCCTACTGCCGGACATCGGCAGCCGCCCGGAGGTCGGACGCATCACCGGACGCGGCAACACCGCCAATCTGGAAGTGGTGCTAGCGCTGAAGCCCGATCTCATCCTGGATGTCGGCGCCACCAGCCAGACCTTCGTGTCGCTGGCCGCGCGCGTGCAGGAGCAGACCGGCATTCCTTATGCCCTGCTGGACGGACGTTTTGTCCATATGCCGACGGCCTACCGCAAGCTCGGCGAACTGACCGGACGACGGGCCGAGGGTGAGGATTTCGCGGACTACACCCATCGGACGCTGACGGTGATCACGGAGCGTATCGCCGATACTCCGCCGGAGAAGCGTCCCCGCGTCTATTACGCGCGCGGCCCGCGCGGGCTGGAGACGGGGCTTGGCGGCTCGATCAATGTCGAGACCATCGAATTGCTGGCGCGCAATGTCGCGGGGGAACGGCAGGGCGCGCTTGCGAATGTGTCGATCGAACAGGTGTTGCTGTGGAATCCCGACGTGATCATCACCATCGACAAGGATTTCGCCGCCAATGTACGGAAAGACCCGGCCTGGATCGGCGTCGCCGCGGCGCAGAGCGGGCGGGTACATCTGTCGCCGAAACTGCCGTTCGGCTGGGTGGATTTCCCGCCCTCGGTCAATCGTCTGATCGGATTGTGGTGGCTGGCGAGGATTCTGTATCCGGAGCGATTCAAGGAGGACCTGACGGCGATCACGCGCGATTTCTACAAGCGATTTTATCATGTGACGCCGAACGAGGCGCAGATTGCGCAAGTGCTGGAGGGGCGGGGGTGAGCTTCCTTCCATTGTCATGACCCGCTCCGTCCTTCCCGGCACATTGATTGCCATCGCCGTGCTCGCCGCCGGCTTTGCGGTGGCGTTTCTGGTCGGGCGCTTTCCGGTGTCGCTCGCCGATATCGTGTCGGTGCTGTGGTCGAAAATGACCGGCGGCGCGTCCGGTGCCTCGCCGTCGGTGGAAGTCGTGATCCTGCAGGTGCGCGGACCGCGCGTGCTGGCGGCATTTCTTGTCGGCGCCGCACTCGCCGTTGCTGGCACGGCCTTTCAGGGCCTGTTCCGCAATCCGCTGGTGTCGCCCGATATTCTCGGCGCGTCGTCCGGCGCCGCGCTCGGCGCCGTGCTCGGCATCTATTTCTCGCTCGGCGTGTTCGCGATCCAGAGCTTCGCGTTCGTCGGCGGACTGATCGCGGTCACTGCCGTCTACATGATCGGTTCCGCGATCCGTTCGCGCGATCCGGTGCTCGTGCTGGTGCTGGCGGGCGTCGTCATCGGCTCGCTGCTCGGCGCGGGCGTCGGGCTGGTGAAATATCTTGCCGATCCCTATAACCAGCTTCCCGCGATGACCTTCTGGCTGCTCGGGAGCCTGGCTGCGACCGGCGTCACCGACCTGATCCCGCTGTTCGGGCCGGTGGCGCTGGGCACGCTGGTGCTGATTCTGCTGCGCTTCCGCATGAACGTGATGTCGTTGCCGGAAGAGGAAGCGCGCGCGCTCGGCGTGGCGGTCGGACCGTTACGCATCGCCATTGTCGCGGCGGCAACGCTTGTGACTTCGGCCAGTGTCGCGACCGCGGGGATCATCGGCTGGGTCGGACTGGTGGTGCCGCATCTGGCGCGCTCGCTGGTGGGGCCGGATTTCGCGCGGCTGCTGCCGGTGGCTGCCATTCTCGGCGGTGGATTTCTGCTGTTCATCGACACCATCGCGCGCACCGCCGCTCCGGTCGAAATTCCGCTCGGCATTCTGACGGCGGTGATCGGCACGCCCTTCTTCATCTGGCTGCTGGCGAGCGTCAGCAGGACATGGTCGTGACCATCGCGGGCCACAACCTCTCCATCGGCTATCCCGGCCGTCTGGTCGGCGAAGGGCTGTCGATTCGTGTCAACGAGGGTGAAGTCCTTGCGCTGCTGGGCCCCAATGGCGGCGGCAAGACCACCTTGCTCAAGACATTGCTCGGCTTGTTGCCGCCACGCGCCGGAAACGTCGTGCTGGCAGGACAAAACCTGTCGGCGCTGTCACACCGCGAGCGCGCCCGCCTGATCGGCTATGTGCCGCAGGTTCATACCGGGACGTTTGCATTCACGGTCGAGACGGTGGTGCTGATGGGGCGCACCGCGCACGGCTCGCTGTTCGCCAGACCCGGCGCGCATGACCGCGCGGTGACGATGCGCGCCCTGGAGCGTTTCGGGATCGCGGCGCTCGCGCAACGGCCCTACACGGAAATCTCCGGCGGCGAACGGCAGCTTGTGCTGCTGGCGCGCGCGCTGGCGCAGGAGCCGCGTTTCGTCGTGCTCGACGAGCCGACGGCGAGCCTCGACTTCGGCAACCA
This sequence comes from Pseudorhodoplanes sp., assembly GCA_022843165.1. GTDB lineage: Bacteria > Pseudomonadota > Alphaproteobacteria > Rhizobiales > Xanthobacteraceae > Pseudorhodoplanes. The sequence goes on along the minus strand of JALHOD010000001.1, from coordinate 213,925 downwards.
GGGCAAGGTCATGCGGGAAATCCGCGCGCTGGCCGACAGCGGGCTCGGCGTGCTGTTCACGACGCATGATCCCAATCACGCCCTGCGCGCGGCGCACCGGGCCTACCTTCTGCGGGCGGGGGCATGCCTCGCCGACGGTCCGGTGCCGGAGGTCGTCACGACAGAGCGTCTTGAGGCGCTGTACAGATCGACCGTGCAACAACTCCGCGACGAGCGAAGCGGGGCGACGGCCTTCCTGCCGGGCTGACCGCCGGCGGGCCGGGGCATCGTCATACGGCTTTCGGACCGCGACTGCGTCTCGCCCGAATCACCTGGCCCGCGCTATTCTGCCGGTCCCGGCCGGACGGCCGCCGTGTTGCGGTCCCTGCAACGCGGTACACCAGACGCGGCACGTCACATGAACCTCGAAAAGGTTGTCTTCGGCTTCTTCATTCTGCTGGCGGCGACGCTCAATTTCGGATTCGTCTATGGCGATATCGGCAATCCGGAACATCATCACTTCTGGGAATTATTCGCGGCGATCGTGGTGAATCTGATTGCCACTGTGTTGAAGTTCGGCGACCGAACCCATGTCGGCGCCGTGCATCTGGCCTCCAGTCTCGTCGCCTTGCTGCAGCTCATCGCGGCCGCCCTGGTCTGGTTCTTTGCCGCGCAGTCGATCGCCGGCCAGGTCTCGGCCTACACGATGGCGAGCATCGTCTCGCTGTCCGCCGGCGCTCTGCTGGCGAATATCGTGTCCGTCATCATCATGGTGGTGGAAACGACGATGCAGAGACGATGAGCGGCGTCTTTTTCATCGCATTGCGGCGTCTGCGGACGCCGCTTGTCGTCATGATTTGCATCGTGATGCTTGCGACTGTCGGGCTGACGCTAATTCCCGGAATCGACGGCGAAGGCCGCGCCGTCTTCATGACGCCGTTCCAGGCCTTTTATTTCGTCAGCTACACGGCAACCACCATCGGATTTGGCGAGATTCCCTTTGCGTTTACCGACCGGCAGCGGCTCTGGGTCACCGTCATCATCTACCTGTCGGTCATCGGGTGGGCCTTTCTGATCGGCAGCTTGCTGGCGCTGGTGCAGGACAAAGGTTTCCGGCGCGCCATCGTCGCCGCGCGGTTCCAGCGGGCGGTTCGGGCCTTGCGCGAACCGTTCTATATCGTCTGCGGCATCGGCGAGACCGGGCTGATGATCGTGCGGTCGCTGGACAGGCGCGGCGGACGTTTCGTGATCCTCGATCAGGACGAACAGCGGATCGAGGAAATGGAGCTGGAGGAACTGGTGGCGGATCCGCCCGCGCTTGCGGCCGACGCGCGTTCGCCCGAGACGCTGATCGCGGCCGGGCTGCTGAAGCCGGAATGCCGGGGCGTGCTGGCGCTGTGCAACGACGATCAGGTCAATCTGGCGGTCGCGCTCACCGTGCGCCTGCTGCGGCCGGGCTTGCGGGCAATCTGCCGTTCGCATTCGCCGGACGTCACCGCGGCGATGGAGACGGTCGGCACCTATGAGGTGATCAATCCTTTCCGCGAGTTCGGCGAACGGCTGGTGCTGGCGATGAAGGCGCCCGACACCTATCGCCTGATGTCGTGGCTGACCGGCCCGCCCGGCGCAGATCTGTCGCCGCGCATTCCGGCGCCGCCAGGCCATTGGGTGGTGTGCGGCTATGGCCGGTTCGGCGCGGAGGTGACGGCGGCGATCAAGGCCGGCGGCTTCGATGTGGCGATTGTCGATCCGGACATGGAAGGGGCCGAAGGCCTGCCCGGCGTGCGCGGGCTTGGCACCGACAACGAAGTGTTGCGGCGCGCGGATATCGCGACCGCAGCCGGGATCGTCGCCGGCACCGATGTGGACACGGCCAATCTGACGATCGCAATCGCCGCGCGCCAGATTCGGCCGGACCTTTTCGTCATTGCGAGACAAAACCTGATCAGCAACCGCAGCCTGTTCGAGGCCTTCGGAGCCGACATGACGATGGTGCAGAGCCAGATCATCGCCGACGAATGTCTTGCCGTGCTGCGCACGCCGCTGCTCGCGGACTTCCTGCGCATCGCGCGCGGGCAGGACGACGCCTGGGCCGGCCATATCGTTGAGCGGTTACGTCGCCATCTCGGTGAGCAATCGCCGGAATTCTGGGGTATCACCGTTTCGCGGGAACAGGCGCCGGGCCTTGTGGACTTCATGACGCGGTTTGGGGCACCAGTAAGGCTGTCCGATATCCGGCGGGAAATCGTTGACCGGACTTGCGACAGCGGCAAAGTCGCCTTGCTCGTCCGGCGAGGCGCCGAACTGATCGTGCTTCCGGAGGACGATTTTGAATTGCAGCTCGGCGACTCGGTGCTGTTTGCCGGAAGTTTTGAGGCCGAGCGCGACCTGTTCTACCTCATGCAGAATGCAAACGTGGCGGAGTATGTGGTCACCGGCCACGACGTCTTGGGCGGCGCCGTGTGGCGCTGGCTGCGTGGACCGCCGGCGGCGGCGGCAAACTGAACGTTTGGTTGTTGGCGCCTCAGGAACGCGCTGGCGCGGCATTGTCGAGCGCCATGACTTTCGAGACAAAGGCGCTCACGTCGCGCACATGCGTCAGTCCGGCCTCGCCTGCGACGGCGTTGAAATCCCCGTCGAGGTAACTGGCGGAATACGGCTCCCGACGCGGCAGACGAGGCCAAGGCGTTCCTGCCCGGCTGAAGTCAGCCCGTTGCCGCTGCGCTTTGCGCGGGCGCGCTCCGTCCGACCAAGTCGGCATAATTGTCGATGAGCATGGGCCGGCCCAGCAGATAGCCCTGCACCTCGTCGCAGCCTTCCTCCGCCAGGAAGCGCAACTGGTCCCTGGTCTCGACGCCTTCCGCCAGGATCGGGATGTTGAGGCTCTGGCCGAGGCCGATCACCGCGCGCACGATCGCCATGGAATGGCGGTTGCTGTCCAGGTCCTTCACGAAGGTGCGGTCGATCTTGATCTTGTCGAAGGGGAAGGAATGCAGATAGGACAGCGAGGAATATCCCGAACCGAAATCGTCCATCGCGATCTGCACGCCGAGCGCCTTGAGCCGGTGCAGGATCGAGACCGCACGGGAAAAATCCTCGATCAGCACGCCTTCAGTGATTTCGAGTTCAAGGCGGCCGGGCGCGAGCCCGGTGGCGAGCAGGGCCGAATGCACCAGCCGCGGCAGGTCGCCGTGATGGAACTGGACCGGGGAGAGGTTGACCGCGATCTTCAGCGGTTCCGGCCATGACGCCGCCTCGCGGCAGGCTTCCCGCAGAATCCAGTCTCCCAGCGGAACGATCAGGCTGCTCTCTTCGGCAATCGGAATGAAGATATCGGGCGCAACCATCCCGCGCTTGGGGCACTGCCAGCGGGTCAGCGCTTCGAACCCCAGCGTTTCGTTCGACCCGATCCGCTTCTGCGGCTGATAATGCAGGAACAGATCGCCGCGATCGAGGGCCGACCGCAGGTCGCCCTGCAGGTCGCGACGCTCGCGCAAGCGCCGGCCCAGCTCCGCCTCGAAGAAGCGCGCCGAGCCTCGCATTTCGGCCTTGACCCGATACAGCGCGGCGTCGGCATTGGTCATCAGCGTCTTGGCGTCGGCGCCGTCGGTCGGATAGACGGCGCCGCCGATGCTCAGGCCGATTTGCAGCCGATGGCCGTCGATCTCGAAATCCTCCTCAAAGGCGGCCAGCAGGCATTCCGCCAGCGCTTCGGCGGTCTCCGGCTGGGGGCCGCCGGTCACGATCAGCGTGAATTCGTCGCCGCCCACGCGCGCGACAAAGGCGCCGCCGGCGGCCTTCTGCAATCGCAGCGCCGCCTCGCGCAGCAATCCGTCGCCGACCAGATGTCCGTAGACGTCGTTGGCCTCCTTGAAGCGGTCGAGGTCCATGCAGAGAATGGCGAACGGCTCGGCGGTTTCGGACGCATTCGCGAGGGTCTCGGCGAAATGCTCGATGAAGGTTGCCCGGTTGGGCAGGTTCGTCAGCGAGTCATTGTGCGCCAGATGCCAGATGCGGTCTTCCGCGCGCCGCCGCTCGGTGACGTCGTCCAGCACCGTCAGCAGATATTTCGGACTGTCGTCCTTGTCGCGGATGGCGACTTTGCGCGCCGTGACGAGGCGGGTGCCGTTGTTCGGCGTGACCAGCGAATGCTCGCAGACCAGCAACGCCTGATCGGACTGCAGCGTCTGGTCGTCGAACGCGACCACATGGTCGGCACGCTCGCGCGGATAGAGTTCGTGGGTCGTCTTGCCGATGACCTGGTCGCGGCCGATTCCCATGATCTCCTCGCAGGCGCGGTTGACCAGGGTGAACCGGCAATCGCGCGCGTCCATGGAGGAGCCGTCCACGTCCTTGACGATGATCGGCAGCGGCACGTTGTCGATGATGGTGTCAAGGAATTGCCGGGTGCGGAGCAGCTCCTCTTCGGCCGCCTTGGCCTGCGTGATGTCGTGAACGGCGGCCAGCCGCGCCTTGCGGCCGGCATAGGTCAGAGCGCGCGAATAGACCGCGACATGGATCTCGGTGCCGTCAGATTTCACATGATTGGCGGCGTGCTGGATCAGTTCGGCGTCCGACAGATTTTGCAGGAATTGCGTGAACGATCCGCGCTCGGTCGTCGGCCGAAGGTCGGGCAGGACCAGGGTCAGGAATTTGTCGCGGCTGTAGCCGTAATGCCGCACGGCGGCCTCGTTGACGGCCAGGAAACGGAAGCTCTCCCGGTCCACGACCCACATGGGCACCGGATTCTCCTCGAACAGCAGCCGGAAGGATTCCTCGCGCCGCGTGGCTTCGGTCACATCCTCGTGCGTCGCCACCCATCCGCCATTTGCCATCGGCCGATGGACGACCGACACATAACGCCCGTCTCTGAGCCGGTTGACGATCTGGTACGGCTTGTTGACCGACACCTCGTTGAGGCGGTCCCGGATATAGCCCTCTTGATCCTCGGGCGCGCTCCCGATTGCAATGCGGTGTTGCAGGATCGTGTGCAATGACGTTCCGGGCCGGGTCTGCGATTCGCTCAGTCCGTACAGGTCGGCATAGCGCTTGTTGCAGACGATCAGGCGCTGCGCGGCGTCGAACATGCACAGGCCTTGCGAGATGTTGCCCAGGGCGGCGTTGAGCTGCTGTTTCTGCGCATGCGTGGCGTCTTCCGCCCGGACTTTGTCGGTGACGTCCTCATGCGTGGCGACCCAGGCACCGTCCGCCATCGGCTGGTTCACGACATGGATGATGCGGCCTTGCGCCGTCTCCACTCTCTGGGTGGTCGAAACGCGCCTGGCGATGTTGTCGAGGATGCCGGAACAATAGGCCTGCGCATCGCCCTGGAACGATCCGGTGTCGGCGCGGTACCGGACAAGGTCGAACAGGCTGATCCCCGGCTTCACGACCTCGGACGACAGATTGTAGATCTCAAGGTAACGCTGATTGCACACCGCGAGCCGGGCGGCGGCGTCGAACATCACAAGCCCCTGCGACATGTTGTTCAGGGCCACGTCAAAACGCAGACTCTGTTCGCGCAGCCTGTCGGCCTTTTCCCGTTCGGCACGCGCCTCCGTCAGGGCCTGGTGGTTCCTGAAGAGCCTGATGAAGACAAGTGTCAGCACGCCGACGACGACAATCGCCAGAAGCGCGGCGCAGATCATGTAGAACGCCGCGCGCCGCCAATCGGCGAGCATCGTATTCATGACCTTGGTCGCGGTGACGACGACCGGAAACTGGTCGACGCGGCGGGCGGCCACCATGCGGCTCTGGCCGTCCAGTACGCCGACGTTGATCCCCATGCCGTGACTGGAATTCGATACCAGCTTTAGTGCCAGCGCGGACGAATACCGTCGCCCGATATCCGCTTCATTGCGCGGATGTCTTACCAGCAAGGTCCCATCGGCGCGAAAGAGCGCGATCGAACTGTCGTCAGCGAGCGCGATGTCCGAAAAGAACGTCTGGAAGAAGTCCAGTTCGAGGGCGCTCGAAATCACGCCCGCAAACTCGCCATTCGGCCCGGACATTCTGCGGGCCAGATGCATGACCCAGCTTCCGCTGGCGCGGTTGCGAACCGGCTCGCTGACGAACAAGGGCTGTCGCACATCGCCCTGAAGGGCCTGGAAGAAATCGCGGTCGACGATGCGGATGTCCGGGACCGGCCACTGCCGGGAGAAGTTGATCAGCCGTCCTTTCGCATCGAAGATCGACAGCGAGCCGACGTGGGGAAGGCCGGCGACCTTGTCGCGCAGCTTCAGATGCACGTCATGCTGCGACAGGGACAGGCGATCGTCCTCGGTGGCCGTGTAAGCGGCCGCCTGTTCGGCAAAGCTCTTTTGTGCTGCGTCCGTCGCCTTGAGAACGTTCTCGATGTGCTTTGCCAGAATCAATGCGGAGTTGGTAAGCTCCCGTTCGTTTTCGGCGAGAACGCGGTTGCGAAGACCGGACAGGAAGACGACGGTTCCGGCTGCAATTGCGATGACCAGAAATATCGCACAGATGATCGTCAGCCGGACCGGTCCGCTGGATCCGGCCTTCGATTGCGTGGATGCACCGGAGGCCGGCGCAGGTTGCGCAATGGCCGGCCATCCGAACCATCTGAACCGGTCTGTCATAGTCGGCCCGAAAACGGATCTGCTCGTTGATGTGTCAGTGCGACATTAGTAGCGCATCGAATTTAATGACCTGCTTAGTAGCTAAGCACCGCCGCACCTGGCGGACCTTCCGTGGTCCGAGGGTTAAAAAGTGCTTAATGCGGGCAGGTGTGGACGCGGCGATTAATCGTCCTGCGTGCGCTTGTCGAACACCATCACCTTGGACACGAATGCGTTGACGTCGCGCACATGCGTCAGGCCAAGCGGCCGTGCGATGCCGGCGAAATCCTCGTCGAGGTAACTGGCGAAATACGGCTCGTGATAGTTCTGCGGGAAGCGCGCCAGCATCCCGTCATAGTCAGGCTCGTCGCCGCGTTGCAGCGAGTCGACGATGACCAGACGGCCGCCGGGCCTGAGCACTCGCGCGCATTCGCTGAGCACGATGCGGCGGACCCTCGGCGGCAGTTCGTGGAACATGAAGATGCTGGTGACCGCGTTCTGGCTGTTGTCGGGCAAGGGAATCGCTTCGGCGTTGCCGACCAGGAAGCGGGTCCATGAGCGGCTTTTCAGGTGCCGCCGCGCATGACGGATGTAGGCCTCCGACATGTCGAGGCCCAGCACCGGCAGGCGCGGCCAGGCCTGTTTGACGAAATCCAGAAAGCGGCCGGTGCCGCAGCCGATATCGAGAAGGTGCAGCTTGCGCTGATCCTTGCCTGCGAAAATCTCGTGCAATTGCGGGAGCGCCTGACGGCGCATCGCATTGGCGGTGCCCTTGAACAGCACCTCGACCTGGGTGTCGTAGCGGTCGGCGGACTCTTCGGTCATCCAGCCGCCGGACTGGTAGTGGAAATTCTGCAGATAGTAGCGCGGGCGCCGGCCGCGGGTTTCCTCGGTCACCACCTCGTCATGGCCGTTGCTTTCGCGGCGGCGATGGATGTCGGGCAGATCCTTGAAGAACAGCCGCGAGCGATGCAGCAGCATCGGCAGCGTGCCGTCGCGATCGGCGGGCAGCGGATAGATGCCAGATTCGACATTGGCGAGATCGCGGGCGAGCAGGGCAGCCATATCCGAATACAGGCGGCGCTGGCTTGGCAGCGACGATGGGGCCGGCGCGGGAGCCGGGCTGTCGCCGGCGCGCCGGCGCGCTTCCTTTGCCAGTTGCTGCAGGGCATAGCCGTGCCCGGCATACCAGGCGAGGCGCGGCAACTGGCGCGCGCCATAGCCGAGGCGGGTGGCGAGGCGGACGAGCGGATGGCTCATGGCAGTCCCTGCGGTTTCACATCGCGCTCCACAATATAGCGGCTTTTGTGTCGCGCCGGAGGCGGTGGCGCGCTTTCGCGCGGCACGTTGCGCCTATATGTAATGCTGTTGCCAGCGAATCGACTGACAGAAACATGCCCAAAGCCGTTGCCGGACCCGAAATCGAGCGCCTGATCCAGCTGCTGGCGCGCCTGCCCGGCCTTGGCCCGCGCTCGGCCCGCCGCGCGGCTTTGCACCTGATCAAGAAACGCGAGCAGTTGATGGCGCCGCTCACCGACGCGCTGGACACCGCGCGCGAGCGGATCGTGATCTGCAAGGCGTGCGGCAATATCGACACCCAGGACCCCTGCACCGTCTGCGTCGATCCCAAGCGCGACCCGTCCGTGATCGTGGTGGTGGCGGATGTCGCCGATCTCTGGGCGCTGGAACGCGCGAATGCGGTGAATGCGCGCTATCATGTGCTGGGCGGCACGTTGTCGCCGCTCGACGGCGTCGGCCCGCAGGACCTCTCGATCGACGCGCTGGTGTCGCGCGCGCACGATCCGGCGGTGACTGAGGTGATCCTCGCGCTCAACGCCACGGTCGACGGCCAGACCACGGCGCACTACATCACCGATCTTCTGCACAACGCCAATGTGAAGGTGACGCGGCTCGCGCACGGCGTGCCGGTCGGCGGCGAGCTCGATTATCTCGACGAGGGCACGCTGTCGGCGGCGATGAAGCAGCGGACGCTGATCTAGCTTTTCGCGCGGTCCGGCTGCCACGGAAAGCGCCCGTCCACCTCGACCTGGAGGCTGAGGCTCAGGACCGTGCGAATGGCCACGATCCCGGCGAGAATGAGCACGCTTTCGACGGTGGGCGTGACCGCGACGGTGCGAATGATGTCGGCGGCGACCAGAACCTCGAGACCGAGGAGAATGGCACGTCCGATATCCTACCGGAGCCGGCGGAAGGCATCGATCTCCGCGCCGCCGAAATAGGCCGCGAGATAGCGGCTGGCGGAGACCAGAAGCCCCAATGCGATCAATGCGACGCCGATCACGTCGAGTGCGGCGCCCACGGCTTCAATCCATGCTGATATCATCTGAAACAGCCTTGCTGCGTGTTCAATCGATTGCCGGTGTCAGTCTTCGGTTCGCTTTCCCAGCTCCCTGAAATGCCCGCGCGCCTGCAGCCAGGCCAGCAGCAGCAGGCCGGGAATGGCGGCGAGCGAGGTGACGGCGAAGAAGATCACCCAGCCGGTTTCCTCCGCGACAAAGCCGCCGCCGGAGGCGAGCGTGGTGCGGCCGACCGCGGCGAGCGCGGTCAACAGCGCAAATTGCGTCGCGGTATGCGCGCGCACGCCGCAGAGCGCCGAGAGATAGGCGACGAAGATCACGGTGCCGATCGAGCCGGTGAAATTCTCGAACACGATGGTGGCGGTCAGCGCCGGCACGCTGGTGCCGATCCAGGCCAGCCAGGAGAAAGACAGATTTGACACCATCTGCAGGATGCCGCCGATCCAGAGCGAAGTGGAGAGCGGCATCGCGCGCGCGATCACGCCGCCGGCAAAGCCGCCGATCAGCGCCGCGGCAAAACCGACGCCCTTCACGATGGCCGCATAGACCGCCTTGTCGAAGCCGATGTCGATCACGAACGGTGCGGTAAGCACGCCGGCAAAGGCGTCGCAGAACTTGTAGAGCACGACGAACAGCAGGATCAGGATCGCGGCGTCGCGGGTGAGGAATTCCCTGAAAGCGCCGAAGGCAGTGAATGCGACGCGGGCGATCGCATTACGATCCCTGTCGAGGTTGTCGGGCGCGGGCGGTTCGGTCGCGCACAGGGAGGCGATCAGGCCCACTCCCATCAGCATCGCGGCGGCGATGAAGCCCCAGGTCCATGCGGTCTGCAGCGGCAGGCCGATATGGCCGAACCATGCGGTGAGGCCGATCACCCCGGCGCCGGAGGCCAGCATCCCGACGCGATAGGCGGCGACATAGCCCGCCATGCCTGCGGCCTGTTCGCTGGTGTCGAGGCTTTCGACGCGGAAGGCGTCGATCACGATGTCCTGGGTCGCCGACGCGGTCGCCACCAGCACTGCGCCGAGCGCCACCGGCCACAGCAAAGCCGTCGGATTCTGGAAGGCGAGGAACAGGATCGCCGCCGCCAGCAGCAATTGCGTGAAGACCAGCCAGCCGCGCCGCCGCCCGAGCAGGCGCGACAGCACCGGCACCTCGAGCGCATCCACCAGCGGCGCCCAGAGAAACTTGATGGTGTAGGGCAGGCCGACCAGCGCATAAAGCCCGATGGTGCGGATGTTGACGCCGCTCTCGGTCATCCACACCGCCAGCGTCGCGCCCGACAAAGCCAGCGGCAGGCCGGAGGAAAAGCCGAGCAGGATGACGATCAGAACGCGCGGCTTGAGATAGACGGTGAGGGCGTCGAGGAAGGTGGAGCGCGCAATTTTTTCTTGCTGTGTTGCAGTCATCGCGACTCCTGGTCCTCATCATCTAAGGATGAGGGCTTTACACTACTTCGCCCCATCCTTCGAGACGGCGGCTGCGCCGCCTCCTCAGGATGAGGCGAAATAGTGGCTACTCCCCCGCCTCGAGCCGGCGCACGGGAATGGCGGCCGGCAGCACGGAGGTGACGTCGTCATCCGGCTCGCCGTCGAACTCGACCTCGCGGATGCGGGCGCCGCGCTTCTCCACCTTCTCGGCGGAAATCAGGATCTGGCGCACATCTTCATTGGCCTGGTCAAAATGCGTGCCGAGCTTCAGCACGCGCTCGCGCAGGCGGCGCAGATCGTCCATCAGGTTGCCGACCTCGGCGTGAATCTTGTCGGCCGCCTCGCGCATGCGCGCATCGCGATGAATCTGCTGGATCACCTGGATCGCGAGCATGAGCAGCGAGGGCGAGACGATCACCACCTGCGAGCGGAACGCCTTCTGGATCATGTCGTCGAACTGGTCGTGCAATTCGGCATAGACCGATTCCGACGGCACGAACATCAGCGCCAGATCCTGCGTCTCGCCCGGCAGCAGATATTTGTCGGCGATGTCGGCGATGTGTTTGCTCACGTTCTGGCGCAGCATCTTGCCGGCGATGGCGCGCTCCTCGTCGGTCTTGGCGTCGCGCAAGGCGGTGACGGCCTCGAGCGGGAATTTCGCATCGACGATCAGCGGGCGCTGGTCGGGGAAGAAGATCGCGCAATCGGGCCGCGTGCGGTTGGAGAGGGTGAACTGGAATTCATAGGTGCCTTTGGCGAGGCCATCCTGGATGATCATTTCCATACGGCCCTGGCCAAATGCGCCGCGTTGCTGCTTATTGGTCAGCACGTTCTGCAGCGAGGTGACCTGGGTGGCGAGCTGGGTGATGTTCTGCTGCGCGGCGTCGATCACCGCGAGCCGCTCGTTCAGTTTCTGCAGATTGTCGGTGGTCTGTTTGGTGGTGGATTGCATCGACTGGCCGAGCCGATCGGTGACGGCATCGAGCCGGGTATGCACCGCGCGCTGCAACTCGGCGTGCTGGGCATGCAGCATCTGTCCCATCGCGCGGACCTGGCCGGCGGTCTCAGCCTGCAGACGCTGCAGTTCGGCCATCCGCTGCGCGGCGGCGTCCTCGGCGACGAGCGCGGCCGCCGCCGCGTCCTCGCGGCGCCGGCGGGCGCGCATGACCGCGAGCACGATCAGGCCGGTGACGCCGCCGATCAGGACGGCGGCCAGTGCCGATGCGACGCCGATAGCAACCAAAGGATCCAGCCCGTCGAGCCGGCTCAGAAGCGGAGACATGTCCATCCGGCGCTTCTACCCCGATTCGGGAGCCGGAGCGAACGAAGAGCGAACGGATTGACCCTTCGCCCTGTACCCCTTACATCGCCGCCCATGGCAATTCGCGACATTCTGGTCATTCCCGACAAAAAGCTGCGTCTGGTCTCGCAACCCGTGGCCAATGTGGACGGGTCCATCCGCAAGCTGGCCGAGGAGATGTTCGAGGCGATGTATGACGCGCCGGGCATCGGGCTGGCCGCCATCCAGATCGGTGAGCCGGTGCGGGTGGTGACCATGGACCTCGCCAAGAAGGACGAGGAGAAGCAGCCGCAGGTCTTCATCAATCCGGAGATCGTCTGGTCCTCGGACGAGACCAGTCTCCACGAAGAGGGCTGCCTCTCGATCCCGGACTATTATGAGGAGGTCAAGCGCCCGGCCGAGGTGAAGGTCAAGTATCTCGATCTCGAGGGCCGGCTGCAGGAAGTCCATGCCAGAGACTTGCTCGCCACCTGCCTGCAGCACGAGATCGACCACCTGAACGGCGTGCTGTTCATCGATCACCTGTCGAAACTGAAGCGCGACCGCGTCATCAAGAAATACACCAAGATCGCCAAGCAAGCGGCGGAGTAGCTTTCATGCCACTCCGCCTCATCTTTATGGGCACGCCGGATTTCGCGGTGCCGACGCTGGTCGAACTCGCCGGCGCCGGGCACGAGATCGCGGCGGTCTATACCCGCGCGCCGAAGCCGGCGGGGCGCGGCATGGAGTTGCAGGAGACCCCGGTGGCGCGCGAGGCCAAGCGGCTCGGACTGCCGGTGCTGACGCCGAAGACGTTGAAGAGCGAGGAGGCGCTGGCAGAATTCGCCGCGCATCACGCGGACGCCGCGGTGGTCGTGGCTTATGGACTCATTCTGCCGAAAGCCGTTCTCGACGCGGTGCCGCTCGGCTGTTTCAACCTGCATGCGTCGCTCCTGCCGCGCTGGCGCGGCGCGGCGCCGATCAATCGCGCGGTGATGGCGGGCGACGGCGAGAGCGGCGTCACCGTCATGAAGATGGATGAAGGCCTCGACACCGGCGATATGGCGATGATCGAGCGGGTCGCGATCGCGCCCGACATGACGGCGGGCGAATTGCACGACCGGCTGGCGGCGATCGGCGGCGACCTGATGCTGCGCGGCATCGGCGCGCTGGAGCGCGGCGCGCTGCAACTGACGCGGCAGCCGGAGGCCGGCATCACCTATGCCAGCAAGATCGAGAAAGGCGAGACCCGCATCGACTGGGGCAAGCCCTGGCAGGATGTGCACGACCACATCCGCGGGCTGTCGCCGTTTCCGGGCGCCTGGTTCGAGCTGCAGGGTGCGCGCGTGAAAGTGCTGCGCACGACGAAAGGCGAAGGCAGCGGAGCGCGCGGTAGGGCGCTCGATGACCGCTTGACGATCGCCTGCGGCAGCGGCGCGGTCCGCATCCTCGAATTGCAGCGCGCCGGCAAGCAGCCGATGAAGGCGGAAGAATTCTTGCGCGGGACGCCCGTCGCCCGCGGCGTCACGCTCGGCTAGGCGTTAATGGTCGCGTGCAGCCATGCGGCTCTGGAAACTGTCGGCGGGATGGCCGGCCCAGTGATGACGGCGGCTCTCGACGAACTCCGCAAGATCGCGGTCGCTGACGGTGACAAGGTCGGTATGACCGAAGCCCTTGGAATAATCGAGGATCGAAACGATCTCCGGCGTGATGCGCAGCAGCGGGACGGCCGCCGGATCGGGCTGCGGCATGATCTTGTATTCGGGGTAACGCTTCAGCAGCAGGGCATAGGCATGATCGATCTCGCCGCGATCCTCGACCACGACCGCCTGCGCGGCGAGCGAGAGGCCCTTGATCTGCAGCGGTTGCGGAACGTCGTTGCCGATGGCGATGGACAGCCGCGGGTCGCGCGCCAGATTGGCGAATTTCTGGCCGTCGCGGGCGATGAAGCAATAGATGATCAGCCCGTCATTGGCGTAGCCGACAATCGTCGCCTGCGGCCAGCCATCCGCCCGGTTGGTCGCAACACTCATGATCCTGTGCTGGTCCAGAAGGTCAATGATCTGGCGCTTGAAGGCGGTTTTCATCGGACAACTCCCTTCGTCTTGTATTGAATATCCGGGATTTTACGTTCTGTCCCTTGAGGTGGATCAATCGTGCCGCGCTACAAGCTGGTGATCGAATATGACGGTGCGCCGTTCCAGGGCTGGCAATTCCAGGCCGACGGACCGACGGTGCAGGGCACGCTCGAGACCGCCATCAAGGATCTAAGTGGTGAGGCGGCCGGCGTGCAGGGCGCGGGCCGGACCGACGCCGGCGTGCATGCGCTCGGGCAGGTGGCGCATGTCGATCTGATGCGCGACTTCGATCCCGGCACCGTGCGCGACGCGCTGAACGCGCATCTGCGGCCATGGCCGGTCGCCATCCTTGCGGCCGAGAAAGTGCCGGACGATTTCAACGCGCGGTTTTCTGCGGTTCGGCGGCATTATCTCTATCGCATCTTCAACCGCCGGCCCGATCTCGCGCTGGAGCGCGGGCGCGCCTGGCGTTGGGCGCGCCCGCTCGACGCCGGTGCGATGCACGACGCGGCGCAGCGGCTCATCGGACGGCACGATTTCACCACCTTCCGTTCGACCGAATGCCAGGCCAAGTCGGCGCTGAAGACGCTCGACCAGCTCGACGTGACGTGCAACGGCGATGAAATCCGCATCGTCACCTCGGCGCGCTCGTTCCTGCACAATCAGGTGCGCTCGATGGTCGGTTCGCTGGTCAATGTCGGCGACGGAAAATGGAGCGCCGACGATCTCGCCGCGGCGCTTGCCGCACGCGACCGCATGGCCTGCGGGCAGGTCGCGCCGGCGGAAGGGCTGTATCTGGTGAAGGTGGATTACGACGCGAAATAGCGATCGATGATCTTCCGGTAGATCGCCGTCAGCGCCATCAACTCCGCGACCGGCACGCGCTCGTCGACCGCATGCATGGTCTGGCCGACCAGACCGAACTCCACGACCGAACAATAGTTCTTGATGAAGCGCGCGTCCGACGTGCCGCCGGTGGTTGAGAGCACGGCCTTGTGGCCCGTCACCTCGGTGATCGCGCTTGCCACCGTATCGGTGAACGGGCCGGGCTCGACCACGAACACGTCGGCATTGGACGGCTCCCATTCGAACGATAAGCGGATCTTGCCGTCGGAAGCCTTGAGCGCGCGTTTCTCCAGCAGCACCTTCAGCGATTCCTGATCGTGCAGGTCGTTGAAGCGGATGTTGAAGCGCGCCCGCGCCTCGCCCGGAATGAGATTCACGGTCCTGTTGCCCACGTCGACCGAGGTGAATTCGAGATTGGAGGGATCGAACAGCTTGCTGCCGGTGTCGAGCGGTTGGGCTTTCAGGGCCGAGATCAGTTTCACAAGGCCGGTCACCGGGTTGTCGGCGCGTTCCGGATAGGCGACATGGCCCTGTCGGCCATGCACGATCAGCGTGCCGTTGAGCGAGCCGCGGCGGCCGATCTTGATGGTGTCGCCCAGCACCTCGCGATTGCTCGGCTCGGCGAGGATGCAGTGATCGAATGTTTCGCCGTGCTTGCGGGCCCAGTCGAGCAGCTTGATGGTGCCGTTGACGGCGACGCTTTCCTCATCGCCGGTGATCAGGAACGAGATCGAACCTTTCGGCTTGCCGTCATTCTCCGCGAGATGATCGAGCACGGCGGCGAGACAGGCGGCGATGCCGCCCTTCATGTCGACGGCGCCGCGGCCATAGAGCACGCCGTCCTTGATTTCGGCGGCGAAGGGCGGATGCGACCAGGCGCTCTCATTGCCCGGCGGCACCACGTCGGTGTGGCCCGCGAACATCAGATGCGGCGATCCGGTGCCGATACGGGCGTACAAATTCTCGATGTCGGGCGTGTTCGTGTCCGAGAACGTCATGCGGTGCACGGTGAAGCCGGCCGCCTTCAGCGTGGCCTCAAGAAATCCCAGCGCCCCGCCGTCCTCCGGCGTCACCGAGCGGCAGCGCAGCAGACCTTGGGTGAGGGCAACGGGATCGGCGGACATCTCAGTCGCGCAAGAGTTCGTTGATGCTGGTCTTGGAACGAGTGCGCTCGTCCACGCGCTTGACGATGACGGCGCAATAAAGATTGGGTCCCGGTTCGCCGTTGGGCAGCTTCTTGCCCGGCATCGTGCCCGACACGACCACGGAATAGGGCGGCACTTCGCCCTGATGGATCTTGCCGGTTTCGCGGTCGACGATCTTGGTGGACTGGCCGAGATAGACGCCCATGCCGAGTACCGCGCCCTCACGCACGATCACGCCTTCGACGACTTCCGAGCGCGCGCCGATGAAGCAGTTGTCTTCAATAATGACGGGGCCGGCCTGCAGCGGCTCCAGCACGCCGCCGATGCCGACGCCGCCGGACAGATGCACGTTCTTGCCTATCTGCGCGCAGGAACCGACCGTGACCCAGGTGTCGACCATGGTGCCGGAATCGACATAGCCGCCGAGATTGACGAAGGACGGCATCAGGATGACGTTGGGCGCGATATATGCGGAGTGCCGCACGACAGAACCGGGCACGGCGCGGAAGCCGGCCTTCCTGAATTTCGCGGCGGTCCAGCCGTCGAATTTCGAGGGAACCTTGTCCCACCACACCGCCTTGCCGGGGCCGCCCTTGATCACGCTCATGTCGTTCAGCCGGAACGAGAGCAGCACGGCCTTTTTCAGCCACTGATTGACCGTCCAGTTGCCGTCGGTCTGTTTCTCGGCGACGCGCATCTTGCCGCTGTCCAGCAGGTCGAGCGCCTGCTCCACCGCCTTGCGAACCGGGCCGCGGGTCTTCGGGGTGATGCCGTCGCGCTTCTCGAAGGCGTCGTCGATGGTCTTGGCGAGGGTGGCTGACATGGATGTCCTCAGGCGGTGTCTGGCGCGGTTTTGTCGGGGGACGGGCGGCTGAAGTCAAGCACGCGGCAGGACATTCAGAAACCCCACCAGATTGTCGGTCACATGATCCACATGCGGGTCGTCGCGGCCCTCCAGCTCCCAGTCCTCGCGGAAGACTTCGCGCGATCCCTCCGGCACCACCAGCACCGTGGTCATGCCGAGCGCATGCGGCACGGCGAGATTGCGCGACAGGTCCTCGAACATCGCGGCCGTTTTCGGATCGACGCGGTGCCGGGCAAGAAAGCGGTCATATGTCTGCGCGCTCGGCTTGGGCTCGAGTTCGGCGGCGTGGATGTCGAACACGTCCTCGAAATGCGTGTCGACGCCGAGCCGCGCCATCACCGCGCCGGCATGCTTGCGGGTGCCGTTGGTGAGGATGAGCTTGCGTCCGGGCAGATGTTCCAGCGCCAGTCCCAGCTCCGGATTGGGCTCCAGCGGCGAATGGTCGATCTGGTGCACGAAGTCGAGATAATCGTCCGGCTTCATGCCGTGCTCGATCATCATGCCGCGCATCGAGGTGCCGTAGCGCTTGTAATAGTCCTTCTGCAGCCGGAACGCCTCGTCATGCGAGACCTTCAGGAAATCCGCGATGTAATCGCGGATGCGTCCGTCGACCTGCTGCCAGAGGTTGACGTGATGCGGATACAGGGTGTTGTCGAGATCGAACACCCAGGTGGTGATGTGGGAGAAGCGGCGCTGCGGCGCCTGCAGTTTCTCTGAACGCGACATCTATTTGAACCTGATCGTCGTCGGGACCCGCCCTGTGAAGTCGATGGCGGCAAATCCCGTCACTGTCAAACCGCGGCCCAGACAATCGTGATGATCGTACAGCTCGAACTTGATCGGCCGCGTGCACATCGCGCTGGTGCCGCCCCAGGCGAGCGGCTTGTCGCCCATGCGGATGGTGTTGCCGTTGCCGTCGACGGCTTCGCCGAACGAGAACAGCCGCCGCGGCTGGCCGGAGATTTCGGGACGCAGGCACTTGCCTGGCTCCACGCGATACCAGCCGCGCGTGACCACGGCGTTCTTGTCCTCGATCCCCAGCGCCGCCATCACCGGATAGGATGTATCGTTGCACCAGGTGAAGCCGCTGCCCGGCTTCTGCGCGGCGTCCAGAAGGATGTCGAAGAAGTCCGAGCGCGCGGCCGCAGTGACCGATAACTTGTTGTCCTGCGTGAATTGCCGCAGCGCGGCCTCGGTTTTCTCGCCACGCACCCCGTCGATCGGACCCGGGTCGTAGCCGGCCACCGCCAGGAGACGCTGCAGGCCGGCGTCGCGCGCCTGCATGTCGTCATAGCCGGCCTCTTCGGCGAGCGTGACGCTGAGGCCCTCTTCGGTCTCGAGCGGTTTCACCGCGGTGAAATTTGCGGGCTTCTGTCCGGCGCGGCAATTGCGGGCGCCGGCAATCGTGAAATTGTCGGTGCCCACGCAGAACTCAGTCCGGCCGTCCTGCGGCAGCGGCGAGGGGCCGTACAGCGCGGGCACCCGCGCATGGATAAAGAGCTGGCCGGGCGGCAGAGTGCCCTGCAGCACCGCGCGGCACTGGCCGGGATCGAGCCGGAACCAGCCGCGCGTTGCGGCCATGCCGCGGTCCTCGATCGCGAGCGCGGCCTCGATCACATAGCTCATGCGGTTGCACAGCTTGAGGTCGGCATAGGCTGGAGCGGCCAGCGCGATCGGCCCGGCCGTCGCCGACAGCATTGCGACAATCAGTGTGACGCGACCTGTCATCGCCGCCTCGCGGGTCGAATCGCTTGCCTGTCTAGGGATGCGCGGAAGCAGGCGACTGGGCAAGCACCAACTAGAATGGCAGGGCGGGCGCGGCTTCGCCGATCCGGTCGCCGGCCGCGACCGCCCCGCCGGCAACGACCTCGGCATAAACCCCGCAATCCATATGGCCGAAGGCCTGCATCAGGGTTTTGGGAATTTCCATGTCGCGCAGCCCGGTGCGCGGTTCGACGTTGGTGGCGGCGCAGCGCACGATGCGCTTGACTACCTTCAGGCGCGCGCCGCCGACGGTCAGGATCTGGCCCATGAGATCGAATTCGCGCCAGGCCGGCCAGCCTTCGACGTAAAGATTGCCGCGGAAGCGCAGGGGATCGACCGGCGCGCCGACGGCAGTCTCGACCTGCGCCACCGAGGCGAGGTTGATGACGGACACCACCTTGGCCGCGACATCGGAAAAGCTGTGGCCGTCGCCCTGCAGCACCCGCGGCGGGCCGCGCAATTCATCGGCGCTGTAGGTGGCGAAGAAACGCTCGATGGCCGCGCGGCCTTCGGCCGTCCGCAGGTCGCCGGCGGCGGCCACCTCGCCGTTCAAGCGGATGGTCAGGGAATGGGTCGTGTCATCGAAACGGGTGTCGAGCGCGGCCAGCCGCTCGTTGCGCATCAGCATCAGGAAACGCTGCTTGGGGAAATAGGCGGGGGCGGCCGGGTCGAAGCTGGAAGGGCCGTTCTCGATGGCGTACAGGCGGTCGGATTTGAGGGGCTGTCCCGGCAACAACTCGGCCCGCGGGAGGCTTTCCGGCGACAGACCTTTGATTGGATAGCGGTAAATGGCGTGCACGGACGCGGTCATGGTCGGCCCCTTGGCGAAGGCTTGTTAACCTGCCCGGGGCCATGCTGGCCACGAATTTTGCGCGAGCCACCCCTTCCGGCCCTCGGACCGCCGTCCTACATCTGCTTTGGCGGATGCCTCCGGGGTCCGCCGCATAGTTTTGAATGCCTGCCGGTTGATCTGTTTCAATGCGGGCGGGCCGGATCAACCCAATGACGTTGCTGCGCCAGTGCCGGTTACGGGCTGCGGAGCAAGCCGAGGGAGCGACATATGGATTTTGAGAAGTTTACCGAGCGCGCGCGCGGTTTCGTCCAGTCTGCGCAATCTCTGGCCCTGCGCGAAGGCCACCAGCAATTCACCCCCGAACATCTGCTGAAGGTTCTGCTCGACGATCGCGAGGGTCTCGCCGCGGGCCTGATCGACCGCGCCGGAGGCAATTCGCGCGAGGCGCTCGCGGGCGTCGAAGCCGCGCTCGGCAAGATGCCAAAGGTCTCCGGCGGCGGCGCCGGACAGATCTATCTCGCGCCCGCCCTGGCGCGTGTGTTCGATCAGGCGCAGAAGGTCGCCGAAAAGGCCGGCGACTCGTTCGTGACGGTCGAGCGGCTGCTGCTGGCGCTCGCGCTGGAGAAGGACAGCGACGCCGGAAAAATTCTGACCAAGGCCGGCGTCACGCCGCAGAAGCTCAATGCCGCGATCGAGGCCCTGCGCAAGGGCCGCACCGCCGATTCCGCCACCGCCGAAAACGCCTATGACGCGCTGAAGAAATATGCCCGCGATCTGACGCAGGCCGCGCGCGAGGGCAAGCTCGATCCGGTGATCGGTCGCGACGAGGAAATCCGCCGCACCATCCAGGTGCTGTCGCGCCGGACCAAGAACAATCCGGTGCTGATCGGCGAGCCGGGCGTCGGCAAGACCGCCATCGTCGAGGGCCTGGCGCTGCGCATTCTGAACGGCGACGTGCCGGAAAGCCTGCAGGACAAGAAACTGCTGTCGCTCGACATGGGCGCGCTGATCGCCGGCGCGAAATATCGCGGCGAGTTCGAGGAGCGGCTGAAGGCCGTCCTTAACGAGGTCACGTCCTCGAACGGCGAGATTGTATTATTCATTGATGAAATGCATACCCTGGTCGGCGCCGGCAAGGCGGACGGGGCGATGGACGCCTCGAACCTGCTGAAGCCCGCTTTGGCGCGCGGCGAACTGCACTGCATCGGCGCCACCACGCTCGACGAATATCGCAAGCATGTCGAGAAGGACGCCGCGCTGGCGCGGCGTTTCCAGCCCGTGTTCGTCAGCGAGCCCACGGTCGAGGACACGATCTCGATCCTGCGCGGTCTGAAGGACAAATACGAGCAGCATCACGGCGTGCGGATCAATGACGGCGCGATCGTCGCAGCCGCCACGCTGTCGAACCGCTACATCACCGACCGTTTCCTGCCCGACAAGGCGATCGACCTGATCGACGAGTCGGCGGCGCGGCTGAAAATGCAGGTCGATTCCAAGCCGGAAGAACTCGATTCCATCGACCGCGAGATCGTGCGGCTGCGGATCGAGCAGGAGGCTTTGAAGAAGGAATCCGATGCCGGCTCGAAGGAGCGGCTTAAGAATCTCGAATCTGAACTGAAGGCGCTGGAAAAGCAGTCCGCCGATCTGACCGGCCGCTGGAAGGCGGAAAAGGACAAGCTTTCGGACGCGCAGAAGCTGAAGACCGAGCTCGAGCAATTGCGCACCGAACTCGCCAACGCGCAGCGGCGCGGCGAGTATCAGCGGGCCGGCGAACTGGCCTATGGCCGCATTCCCGAACTCGAGCGGAAACTCAAATCCGTCGAAGACAGCGAGGGCAAGGGCGCGGTGGTGGAGGAAGCCGTCACCTCCCAGCATATCGCGCAGGTGGTCTCGCGCTGGACCGGCATTCCGGTCGACAAGATGCTCGAAGGCGAGCGCGAGAAATTGCTGCGCATGGAAGAGCAGATCGGCAAGCGGGTGGTCGGCCAGGCGGAGGCGGTGAAGGCCGTGTCGACCGCAGTGCGGCGCGCACGCGCGGGCCTGCAGGACCCGAACCGGCCGATCGGCTCGTTCATGTTCCTCGGTCCGACCGGCGTCGGCAAGACCGAGCTCACCAAGGCGCTCGCCGAATTCCTGTTCGACGACGAGACCGCCATGGTTCGCATGGACATGTCGGAATACATGGAAAAGCATTCGGTCGCTCGCCTGATCGGCGCGCCTCCGGGCTATGTCGGCTATGACGAGGGCGGCGCGCTCACCGAAGCGGTGCGGCGCCGGCCGTATCAGGTGATCCTGTTCGACGAGATCGAAAAAGCGCATCCGGACGTGTTCAACGTCCTGCTGCAGGTTCTCGATGACGGCCGTCTGACCGACGGGCAGGGCCGCACGGTCGATTTCCGCAACACCCTGATCGTCATGACGTCGAATCTCGGCGCCGAATTCCTGGTCAGCCAGCCGGAAGGCCAGGATACCGAAGCGGTGCGCAACGAGGTGATGGCGGTGGTGCGTTCGGCCTTCCGCCCGGAATTTCTCAATCGCGTGGACGAGATCATCCTTTTCCACCGCCTGCAGCGCAGCGACATGGGACGCATCGTCGATATCCAGATGGTGCGGCTGCAGAAGCTGCTGGACGAGCGCAAGATCACCATCACCCTCGACCCCGCCGCGCGCGAGTGGCTGGCCGAGAAGGGCTACGATCCCGCCTATGGCGCGCGCCCGCTCAAGCGCGTGATCCAGAAATACGTGCAGGATCCGCTCGCCGAACTGATCCTGTCGGGCAAGATCACCGACGGCGAGAAGGTGAAGATCGCCGCCAACAAGGCAGGCCTGACCTTCAACGGCACAGCGATCAAGGAAGCGGCGTAAGAGTTTTCATGGTCATTCCGGACGCGCGTTTTTGCGCGCGATCCGGAAGCCGGATACATCTTTAGAGCGTCTTGACTGGATTGCGGGTTCGCGAGCTCTGCTCGCGCCTTGGAACGACGGTGGGGAAATTACCGCCCGGCGCCTTGCGCGTTCTGCGCCACCCGCGGCGACGACCGCGACAGCATGGTGTCGAGCCGGTCGCGCTCCTTCTCGAAGCTGGCCAGCATGCCGGACTCAAGCGAGCGGCCACGCGGCAGACGGATACGCATCGGATCGACGAAGCGGCCGTTGACCAGGATTTCGTAATGCAGATGGGCACCGGTCGACAGGCCGGTGGAGCCGACGAAACCGATCACCTGACCCTGACGCACGCGGGTGCCTTCCTCCATGCCGCGCGCGAAGGCGGTCATGTGGCCGTAAGCGGTCTCGTAGCCGTTGGCGTGGCGGATACGGATATACTTGCCGTAGCCGGATTCCCAGCCGACCCGGTCGATCACGCCGTTGCCGGACGCGAAGATCGGCGTGCCGAGCTGCGCCGCCCAGTCCACGCCGGTATGCATCTTCATGTAGCCGAGAATGGGGTGGCGGCGAACGCCGAAATTGGAGCGCATGATACCGTCCGCCAGCGGCTTGCGGACCAGGAACTTCTTCGCGCTCTTGCCGGTCTCGTCATAGTAATCGACGACATTGTCGTCGGGAGTCTGGAAGCGGTAGAATTTCTTGACCTCGCCGCCGACCGTGAGCGAGGCGAACAAGACGTCGTTCTTGCCTTCGACACCGGGCGTTTCTTCCTCGCCGGCATAGAGCACGTCGAAGGAATCGCCCGGCTGCGCCTTGCGCTGGAAATCGACGTCATAGGAATAGACACGGATCATTTCGTCGACGACCGCGCGCGGAATCTGGTTGCGAAGCGCGGTCTCGTAGATGCTCTGGTAGAGCCGTACGCCCGAGCCGTCATCCTCGTCCTCGTCGCGGGCATCAGCCACCGTCTGGTTGATGCTGTTGACGTCGACCGACACGTATTTGCCCATGTCGGACAGCGCGACGACGGCCTCGATCACGCTTTCATTGGCGATGATGACGCGCACCGGCTGCACACGCTGCCCGCCGGGCTGGGCGGAGACGAGGATGCGCAACCGGTGACCTTCCTTCAGGCCGTTGTCGCGACCGCGCGGGCCGAGCGTCGCGGCCACCGCCTTGATCTCGTCGGGCGCGACGCCGAGATCGCGTAGAATGGTGGAAATGCTTTCGCCCTTTTTCACCGTCACCGCGCGTTCGTTCCAGCCATTGCCGCCGGTGGTCTGGGCCGCGGTCTTGGGCAGTAGGGTGATGTTTTCCGGAACGATGCGGGCCTCGAAGCCGGCATAGGGGTCGGGCGCGCCGTCGGCGGCGTAAGCGAGCTGCCCGGTCGGCTGGATGCCTGCAATCGCGTAGGACGGGCTACCGCGGCCCGACCAGTTCGCCGCCTCACGTACGCGCGTGATGACATCGTCCATCGGCAGCGCGCTGGCGACCTTCATGCGCGGCATGATTGCCGACAATTCGCGCTGCACGAAGGAGACCTCGGCATCCGGCTCGGCGTTGGCGGCCAGGTTTTCCCCGGTTGCGGCGCCGTCGGAGGTGCCCTCGGCGAGCAGCTTCTGCGGATTGAACGGCGGGATACTCGCGGAGAGCTCGCTGACGCTCAGCGAGAGATTGGCAGAGACGCTGACAAACGGTCTGACGCGCACGACTTCACGATTGCCGACGCGGCTGGTGATGGAATCGCGAATGACCACCCGCCGGGCATTGCCTTCGCCGGCCGGCGGCAGGCGATCGCTCTTGCGCGGGCCGGCGCTGCGGTCGCCCGAGCCGATCGCACCGCGCAGCGCATTCTCCACGCGCTCGGGCAGGGCGGCGAAATGCGCTTCGCCGTCAAGCGACGTGAAAACGGCGCCACCCATCAGCGCGGCGCCGCAAAGCCCTGTCAGGATCGTGCCGGAAAACCATTGCGCGGAAATGCGCCGGCGATCAACGGTAACGCCGGTGCCGCCGTCGACCGAAAGCGGCGGTTCATTCCCCAGATCGACCAGATCGGGTTCGCTTCTTGACCGATAGGAAGCGCGCTTACCGTGGTCCAATCGTCGTCCCCTGCACTCGCCAGCGCGCGTGTCGTTTTAAGATCGTCACGAATTCGGCGCCGGTCGATCTGGACACGGGCGGCGGCACGATGCCGTGGCCTCCCTGGTCCGTCAATGACCGGCGCGGTCATTCAAAATCTGGCCGTGACGCCTCTTCGTCGTGAATCGAGCGCGGCGATGAAGTCCCC
>JALHOD010000001.1:42177-182177 GCA_022843165.1 Pseudorhodoplanes sp. | reverse complement strand
TGTCCGTCAGCCCTCGATGCAGCGCTTCGTCACGGAATCGGGCATCAAGCTGGTGGGCAACTCATCGGATGAGTTTGCCAAGCTCATTCGCGACGAGCGGAAGAAGTGGGGCGACATCATCAAGTCGGCCAACATCCAGGCGAACTAGCCCGGAGATCAGCCGTCGAGCCGGTAGCCGTCGTTCAGAAATCCGAAAAAGGCCTGAGCGCTCTTCACGCGGGCGCTCGGACCTGCCGTGATGCCCCACTGGTCGAGCCGCCCGGCCGGCCATGTCCATTCCTCCGGTGCGCGCACGCGATAACTGTCGTCAACCTGCTGCATCTCCGCTGTGTATTCGAGCGGCAGTTCCTCTGGCCCGCAGAAATAGGCAAACGCGTTGTTGCCGGGCCCATGGCGACCCGGGCCCCATTCGACGGCATGACCGTGGTCGCGCATGCGGCCGATGCCGCGCATGACCGATTCGAGATCGGGCATCTCGAAAGCAATGTGGTTGAGCAGGACATCGTTGCTGAAGCCAAGCACAAGGCTATGGTGATCGGAATTGCATCGGATGAAACGGAATTGACGCGTCTGATCCGACAGCGCGAAGCCGAGCGCTCTGACCATGAAATTGAATGTCACGTCATTGTCGCGGCAATTCAGGTTGACGTGTGAGATCTTGGTCGGGCGATCCGGCTGTGCCCCACGATCGGCGTGATCGGCTACCTCGCATACCACGGCAAAATTGCGGCCTTCCGGATCCCGGAAACCGAATCCGTAACCGCCGCCCGCGCTGTGCAGTGGTCGTGGCGCTCCGTCGGTTGGTGCGCCCTCGCGGGATATCTGCTCGTAGATGCGATCGGTAGCCGCACGGCTGTCGGCATGAAATGTGACACGTATCAGTCCGGACTTTGGTGCGGCACGCAAGCTCAGGACGTGAAAAAAGGGCCCGCTGGCGCGCAGATAGACGATCCCTCGGTCTTCCGTGACGGCATCCAGATTCCAGACTTTCGTGAAGAAGTTTTGCGCCGCACCCAGGTTCGTCACCGCAAGATCGACACTGCGAACCACCTTTACGCGTGCTTGATTCAACGTTTCCTCCAGCCCGGGCTGATAAGGCCGGTGTTCTGGCGGGAGTTTCGGAGATTGGCAAGCGCTAAAGCATGCAATCGATCTGCGGCCTACTGGCACCGCGGCGCAAAAGTCGTATACATGGCGCGAGGCGTTGCAAGATGTCACGTAGAGGCCATGACCCTGATGTTTTCACCCGATCCCAGTGAGCATGATTTCGTCATCAAGGATTTTGTTTTTGAGAGCGGCGAGACGTTACCGGAACTGCGCCAGCATTACCTGACGCTTGGTACCCCGCGCCGCGAGGGACAGGGGAGAATCACCAACGCCGTCCTGCTGCTCCACAACACCACGGGAAGCAGCAAGGGCTGGCTGGCACCGGAGCTGGCGAGTGAGTTGTTCGGGCCGGAACAGCCGCTCGATGCGAGTCGTTTCTTTCTCGTCATGCCGGATGCGATCGGCTTTGGCGGGTCGAGCAAACCAAGCAACGGTTTGCGTGCGCGGTTTCCGCACTATCGCTATCGCGACATGGTCGTGGCGCAGCATCGTTTGCTGACAGAGGAGTTAGATGTCGACCGTCTGCGTCTTGTGCTGGGATTGTCGATGGGTGGAATGCTCACCTGGCTGTGGGGACAGATGTATCCCGACAGCATGGATGCACTGGTGCCGCTTGCCAGCCAGCCGGGCCCGATGAGCGGACGGAACTGGATTCAGCGCCGCATGCAGATCGAGTCGATCCGGAGTGATCCCGACTGGAAAGGTGGCGATTACGACGCGCAGCCTTCGCGCTATGCGCTGACACCGTTCGGAGCCCTGCTGACCCAGAGCGTCGTGCGTATTCAAGAACTGGCGCCGACGCGTGAAGCGGCTGACGCGCTCTATCGCCAGATGGTCGAGCGCGCGCGCAAAGGTGACGCGAATGACCGGCTTTATCAGCTTGAGGCGTCGATGGACTACGACCCTTCGCCGGAGCTGGAGCTGATCACCGCGCCGCTGCTCGCCATCAATTTCACGGATGATGAACTCAATCCGCCGGAGCTTGGCGTTTTCGAGCGTGCAATGCCGCGCCTGCGCAACGGTCGCAATGTTCTGATCCCGGCAGGTCCGCAATCACGCGGACACTATACGGCCTTGCAGGCCGTGCAATGGAAGCATCACCTCGCAGCCTTCATGGCTGCCGAGTTGGCGGCGGCATAGACATGCTTTTGCGGATACCGCGGCGCTGAGGCCGCTGTGGCTTGGGCGCTGGCGCGGGTCAGTCCCAGTGAAAAAATTTGGGAAGATTCAACCTGGAAGCCGCAATCTCGCTGCCATCTGCGGACGGACTTCGCCAATGCAGCACGACGGTGTCGGGATCGCTGTAGTGCACTCATTCTTCTGCGTTTTTGAGCAGCGAGCGTTAATATGGTTCGCGCCTTTTTATTGCATTGCAGCAATACATCGCGGCACAGAGTCCGGTGTTTGTCTAATCCATTATTATGCATTACCCCACTTCCGTTTCACGCTCGATCTGTTCTAGGCTTCGGTTCGCCCCGGGGGACGAGGGCGTCCAATCACCACGTTGAATACCGTCAGCCAATCACGTTCAGTCCCAAAGCCGGCACAAGACTGGCGCGGCCAAAACGTCTCAAGGGAGAAACGCTTATGAAACGATCATTTCTGAAGTTCGGATTCGGCGCTGCGACCCTGATGGGGGCTGCGTGCGTATTCGCACCGGTGGCCGCTCAGGCGGCATGGGAACCGACCCGGCCTGTTGAATTCATTATTCCAGCTGGCACCGGCGGTGGCGCCGACCAGATGGCGCGCGCCATCCAGGGCATCGTCACCAAGCACAACCTGATGAAGCAGCCGATGGTCGTCATCAACAAGGCGGGCGGCGCCGGCGGCGAAGGCTTCCTCGACGTCAAGGCCTCGCGCGGAAACCCGCACAAGATCATCATCACGCTGTCCAACCTGTTCACCACGCCGCTCGCCACCGGCATTCCCTTCAGCTGGAAGGATCTGACTCCGGTTGCGATGCTTGCGCTCGACGAATTCGTACTCTGGGTGAATGCCGAAAAGCCCTACAAGACCGTGAAAGAATACGTTGATGCCGTGAAGAAGGCGCCGCCCGGTTCCATGAAGATGGGCGGCACCGGCTCGAAGCAGGAAGACCAGATCATCACCGTCGCGCTGGAAAAGGCGACCGGCACGAAGTTCACCTACATCCCCTATCGCGGCGGCGGCGAAGTCGCCGTGCAGCTGGTCGGCGGTCACGTCGATTCGACTGTGAACAATCCGATCGAGGCAGTGGCGCAATGGCGCGGCGGCAAGGTGCGTCCGCTCTGCGTGTTCGACGGCAAGCAGCTCGAATACAAGGACGTGGTGGCTGACGGCAAGACCTGGGCGGATATCCCGACCTGCAAGTCGCAGGGCGTGGACATGGAATACCTGATGCTGCGCGGCATCTTCACGGTGCCGGGCGCGACCAAGGACCAGGTGCAGTATTATGTCGATCTGCTCCAGAAGGTGCGCGAGACGCCGGAATGGAAAGATCTCATGAAGAATGGCGCGTTCAACACCACCTTCATGACCGGCGACCAGTACGCGAAGTGGGTCGCCACTGAGGAAGCGCGTCACCAGACACTGATGAAAGAAGCCGGCTTCCTCGCCGGCCAATAAATACATCACGGATGTTACGGCCGGCGGACAATCGCGTTCGCCGGCCGGCGATCACATGCATTCGAGGATACAATGGCAAAGGCAAAGGGTGATATCGGCGGACCGGCGCATGACGCGGTCGAAATCGGCGTCGCCATCGCGATGGTGGTGTTCGGCCTGATCGTGATCATCGGCAGCGTGCAGGTCGGGATCGGCTGGGGTTCCGATGGTCCGCGCGCCGGATTCCTCCCCTTCTATATGGGCCTCTTCATCGTCGGCAGCAGCCTGGTGAACCTCTGGAACGCCTTTCGCGAAGCGGATTACAAGACGCCGTTCGCGGAATGGGGCCAGCTCTATCAGGTGCTGATGGTGGTGGTGCCGACGGCGATCTATGTGGCCATCATTCCCTATACCGGAATTTATCTGGCATCGATCGTGCTGATCGCGGTCTTCATGCGCTGGATCGGAGGCTATGGCTGGAAAATGGTGGCCGCGCTCTCGGTCAGCGTCCCGCTTGTCTGTTTCGTTGTATTCGAAAGATGGTTTCTCGTGCCGCTTCCCAAGGGGCCGATCGAGGAATGGCTGGGCTTTTAAGCCTCAAGAAACGCGCGTCACAAGTTTCGCTCTGGGGAGCTGGGTATGGACGAGATTGTCAATCTTTTTCACGGCTTTGCGACGGTTCTGCAGCCGTTCAACATTCTTGTGATGGTGGTCGGCATCGTGCTCGGTATCGTCATCGGCGTGCTCCCCGGGCTGGGCGGCGCCAACGGCGTGGCTATCCTGCTGCCGCTGACCTTCAGCATGTCGCCGACCTCGGCGATCATCATGCTGTCCTGCATCTACTGGGGCGCGCTGTTCGGCGGCGCCATCACCTCGATCCTGTTCAACATCCCCGGCGAACCATGGGCGGTGGCCACGACCTTCGACGGCCATCCGATGTCGCAGCAGGGCAAGGCGGGCGAGGCATTGACGGCGGCCTTCACGTCGTCCTTCGTGGGCGCGCTGTTCGCGGTCATCATGATCACGCTGGTCGCTCCGCTGGTGGCGAGATTCGCCCTGCAATTCGGGCCGGCTGAAAAATTCGCGGTCTACTTCCTTGCCTTCTGC
Organism: Pseudorhodoplanes sp.; assembly: GCA_022843165.1. Taxonomy (GTDB): domain Bacteria; phylum Pseudomonadota; class Alphaproteobacteria; order Rhizobiales; family Xanthobacteraceae; genus Pseudorhodoplanes. The sequence continues at coordinate 177,380 of JALHOD010000001.1, read as the reverse complement.
AGTTTCGTCGGCTTGAGCAAGGAGCCGCCGTTCAAGACCATTGTGTCGATGATGATCGGCTTCGCTCTGGCGTCGGTCGGTCTCGATGCGGTCACTGGTCAGCTTCGTCTGACCTTCGGCTTCACTCACCTGCTGACCGGCTTCGACTTCCTGATCGCGGTGATCGGTCTCTTTGGCATCGGCGAAATCCTGCTGACGATGGAGGAAGGCCTGAGCTTCCGCGGCAAATCCGCGAAGATCAACCTGCGCGTCGTGCTGCAGACCTGGAAGGAATTGCCAAAATACTGGATGACCTCTTTGCGCTCCTGCGTGATCGGTTGCTGGATGGGCGTCACTCCCGCGGGTGCGACACCTGCTTCGTTCATGAGCTATGGCATCGCCAAGCGCATGTCGAAGCGCGGCAAGAATTTCGGTCATGGCGAGATCGAGGGCGTGGTGGCGCCGGAGACGGCCGCGCACGCCGCCGGCACTGCGGCCTTGTTGCCGATGCTGTCGCTCGGCGTGCCGGGTTCGCCGACCGCCGCGGTTCTTCTCGGCGGCCTGCTGATCTGGGGTCTGCAGCCCGGACCGATGCTGTTCGTCGAGCAGAAAGAGTTCGTCTGGGGCCTGATCGCCTCGATGTATCTCGGCAATTTCGTCGGACTTCTGATTGTCCTGACCTGCGTGCCGATGCTGGCCGCGATCCTACGGATACCGTTCAGCATCATCGCACCGATCATTCTCGTGCTGTGCGCGATCGGCGCCTACACCGTGAACAACTCCACCTTCGACGTGGTGATGATGCTGGTGTTCGGCGTGCTGGGCTACATCCTGAAGAAGACCAACTATCCCCTGGCGCCGCTGGTGCTCGCGATCGTACTCGGAAAAATGGCCGAAGAATCCTTCCGGCAGGCGCTGCTCGGCTCGCAGGGCGGTCTGGGCGTGTTCTTCTCCAACGGACTGGTCGGCTCGATCATGGCGCTCGGCCTGATCGCGCTGTTCTGGACGGTCATCCAGAACGTGCTGACCCGGCTGATGGCGATGATGGCGAAACCTGCCTGATCAGGACACGGCCCGCTGCCGTTCACCGGCGGCGGGCCTGAAACCTCTGAACAGGGGGTGATTGCGGCGGGACGAGCTCTGGTATATTGTATACCAGAATCCGAACGGTACCGGCGATGAGTCAAAACGATACAAAATCTCAAGGTGCGAGTCCGCGTCGCAAGGCGAGCGATCCCGCCAATGACGATACGCCGCGGCTGGTGATCCAACCGATCGACACCTCGTTCAGCTTCAAGAACAAGGCCTATGCGGCGCTGAAGAACGTCATCATCTCGATGGACATCTATCGCAGCCGCAGCGACATCCGCCTTGACGAGCGGCAACTGGCGCAGGATTTCGGCGTCAGCCGCACGCCGGTGCGCGAGGCGATGGCGCAGCTCGAACGCGAAGGCTTTGTGCGCTCGGTGCCGCGGCGCGGCGTCTATGTGGTCCGCAAGACCAAGGAAGAAGTGATCCAGCTCATCACCGCCTGGGCCGCGCTGGAAAGCATGGCCGCCCGCCTCATCACCCAGACCTCGACCAACGAGGACATCGCCTCGCTGCGCCGCATGTTTGCCACCTTCGAAGGCGGGGAGGTGCGCGCGCATCTCGACGAGTATTCCGACGTCAACATCGAATTCCATCAAGCGATCATCCGCATGAGCGGAAACCAGGTGCTGATCCATCTGGCCGAAAACCTGTTCACGCATATGCGCATGATCCGGCGCAAGACCATCGGCGAGAAGAACCGCGCCGACAAATCGATCCGCGATCACATGAACATCATCGAATCGCTGGAAGCGCGTGACACGGCGCGCGCCGAGGTTCTGGTGCGCGACCATGCGCTCGGCCTCGCCGACCACGTCGCGCGCTATGCCGACTATCTCGATTGAAAAGTTATAAGGGAGGATTCGCCATGGCCGAGGCCGCGGTAAAAAAGCATGAAGCCGAGCAGGAGCTGACTGACGGCTTTCATCTCCTGATCGACGCGCTGAAGTTGAACGGCGTCAAGACCATCTACGGCGTTCCGGGTATTCCGATTACGGATTTCGGCCGCATGGCGCAGGCCGAAGGCATCCGCGTCATCTCCTTCCGCCACGAGCAGAACGCGGGCTACGCCGCTTCGATCGCGGGCTTTCTCACCAAGCAGCCGGGCATCTGCCTCACCGTGTCGGCACCAGGATTCCTGAACGGCCTCACCGCGCTCGCGCACGCCACCACCAACTGCTTTCCGATGATCCTGATGTCGGGCTCCTCGGAGCGCGAGATCGTGGATCTGCAGCAGGGCGATTATGAGGAGATGGATCAACTCGCCGTCGCCAAGACCATGTGCAAGGCGGCCTATCGCGTTCTGCATGCGCAGGACATCGGCATCGGCCTCGCGCGCGCGATCCGCGCCGCGGTCTCCGGCCGTCCGGGCGGCGTCTATCTCGATCTGCCGGCCAAGCTGTTCTCACAAGTGATGAACGCGAGCGCGGGCGAAAAGTCGCTCGTGAAGGTGATCGATGCGGCACCGGCGCAGATTCCGGCGCCGGAGGCGGTGAAGCGTGCGCTCAACGTGCTGAAGGGCGCGAAAAAGCCGCTTATCATTCTTGGCAAGGGCGCCGCTTATGCGCAGGCCGATGACGCGATCAAGGCATTCGTCGAAAAGACCGGCGCTCCGTTCCTGCCGATGAGCATGGCGAAGGGCCTTCTGTCCGACCTGCATCCGCAATGCGCAGGCGCCGCCCGCTCCACCGTGCTGAAGGATTCCGACGTCGTTGTGATGCTCGGCGCCCGCCTCAACTGGCTCTTGAGTCACGGCAAGGGCAAGGCCTGGGGCGATGCGCCGAAGAAGTTCATCCAGATCGACATCGAGCCGAAGGAAATGGATTCGAACGTCGAGATCGCGGCTCCCGTCGTCGGCGATATCGGCTCCTGCGTCGCCGCATTCCTCAATGCGATGGGCGACAAGTGGACTCCGGCTCCGTCCGACTGGGTGAACGCAGTCAAGACGAAGAAGGACGACAACATCGCCAAGATGGCGCCGCGTCTGATGAACAACAATTCGCCGATGGACTATCACGGCGCGCTGGGCGTGCTGCGTCAGGTGATCAAGGAGCGGCCGGACGCGATTCTCGTCAACGAAGGCGCGAACACGCTCGACCTCGCCCGCGGTGTCATCGACATGTACAAGCCGCGCAAGCGCATCGACGTCGGCACCTGGGGCATCATGGGCATTGGCATGGGTTACTCCATCGCCGCGGCCATCGAGACCGGAAAGCCCGTGCTGGCCGTCGAAGGCGACTCGGCGTTTGGCTTCAGCGGCATGGAGATCGAGACGATCTGCCGCTACAACCTGCCGGTCTGCGTGGTCATCTTCAACAATGACGGCATCTATCGCGGCACCGACGTCAACACCGCGGGCTCCGATCCTGCGACGACCGTGTTCGTCAAGGGCGCACGCTACGACAAGATGATCGAGGCCTTTGGCGGCACTGGCATCAACGCGACGAGCCCCGACGAGCTGCGCCGCGCCGTCAATGAAGCGATGGATTCCGGCAAGCCGACGCTGATCAACGCGGTCATCGATCCGGCCGCCGGCAGCGAGAGCGGTCGCATCGGCAATCTCAACCCGCAAAGCGTGGTGAAGAAGAAATAATCTGCCCGGCGCTGCGCCGGGCTCGGTACGACAGAGAGATTCAGGAGAAGGTTCCGATGGCCAAGAAGGTCGCGAAGAAGTCAAAAGCGAAAAAGCCGGCGAAAGCGCGGTCGAGGTCGGCGTCCAAGCGCTCCTCCGCCAAGGTCGTCAAGCTGAAGGCTGCCAAGAAGAACGGCAAGACGGTGAAGTCGACGCTGCCGCCGCCCTCGCGCAAGCCCTTCGGGCAGGCCGGCAAGGCGCTCGATGGCGTCCGCATTCTCGATTTCACACATGTGCAGTCGGGTCCGACCTGCACGCAGCTGCTGGCCTGGTTCGGCGCCGACGTGATCAAGGTCGAGCGCCCGGGCGTCGGCGATATCACGCGCGGCCAACTGGTGGATATGAAGGGCGCGGATTCGCTCTACTTCACCATGCTCAACCACAACAAGCGTTCGATCACGATCGACTCCAAGCATCCGGAAGGCAAGCGGGTGCTGAACGAGCTGATCAAGAAGTGCGACGTGCTGGTGGAGAATTTCGCCCCGGGCGCGCTCGACCGCATGGGCCTGACCTGGGAGCACATCCACAAGCTCAACCCGCGCATGATCGTCGCGTCGGTGAAAGGCTTCGGCCCGGGACCGTACGAAGATTGCAAGGTCTACGAGAACGTAGCGCAGTGCGCCGGCGGCTCGGCCTCGACCACCGGGTTCCGCGACGGTCCGCCGCTGGTGACCGGCGCGCAGATCGGCGACTCAGGCACCGGGCTGCATCTTGCGCTCGGCATCGTGTCGGCGCTCTATCAGCGCACCCGCACCGGCCGCGGCCAGAAGGTGCTGTGCGCCATGCAGGACGGCGTGCTGAACCTCGCCCGCGTCAAGCTGCGCGACCAGCAGCGCCTCAAGCACGGCCCATTGACAGAATACAGCCAGTATGGCGAAGGCATTCCGTTCGGAGATTCGGTACCGCGCGCTGGCAACGACTCAGGCGGCGGTCAGCCGGGCCGCATTCTCAAGTGCAAGGGCGCACCGGAAGATCCGAATGCCTATATCTACTTTATTACCCAGGCGCCGGTCTGGGGTCCGATCTGCGACCTGATCGGCGAACCGAGCTGGAAGACCGATCCGGAATACGCCTCGCCGCGTGCGCGGTTGCCGAAGCTCAATCAGATCTTCGCCCGCATCGAGCAGTGGACCATGACCAAGACCAAATTCGAGGTCATGAATCTCTGCAACGCGGTCGATATTCCGGTCGGCCCGATCCTGTCGATGAAGGAAATCGCCGAAGAGAAATCTCTTCGCGACACCGGCACGGTGGTCGAAGTCGATCACCCGGTGCGCGGCAAGTACCTAACCGTCGGCAATCCGATCAAGATGTCGGACTCGATTTCCGAGGTGAAGCGTTCGCCGCTGCTCGGCGAGCATACGGACGAGATCCTGACCAAGGTGCTCGGATTCGACAAGAAGGAAGCCGCCAAGATCAAGACGTCCGGCGCGCTGTCCGCGCCCGCCAAGGAAGACAAGGCGGCCTGACCAGGATTGCGATCGCCCGCGCAAGCGGGCGCGCGCCCATTCAAATCGGTTTTGCAATTCGCAAGAATAAGAAGCGGGGGATCCCCTATGCGTATCGTCGTTCACGGTCAGCAGGCGTTTGGAAAAGCTGTGCTCGAGGCCTTGCTTAAGCGCGGCGACAATGTCGTTGCGGTGTATGTCGCGCCGGAAAAGCCGGGCCAGAAAGCCGATCCGCTGAAGGAAGCGGCGCTGGCGGCGGGCCTGCCGGTGCACCAGCCGGATTCCTACAAGAAGCCGGAGGTGTGGGAGCAGTTCAGGGCGCTCAAGCCCGACCTGCAGGTCATGGCCTTCGTCACGCTGTTCGTGCCGGAAGAATTTCTCAACATCCCGACCCATGGCTCGATCCAGTACCATCCCTCGCTGCTGCCGGCCTATCGCGGCGCCAGCGCGATCAACTGGCCGATCATCAAGGGTGAAAAGGAAACGGGTCTGTCGATCTTCTGGCCCGACAACGGCCTGGATACCGGCGACGTGCTGATCCAGAAGAAAACCCCAATCAGCAACACCGATACGCTCGGCACCGTCTATTTCGACCGGCTGTTCCCGCTCGGGGTGGAAGCGATGCTGGAATCGGTCGATTTGGTGAAGGCCGGCAAGGCGCCCCGCATCAAGCAGGACGAATCCAAGGCCACCTATGAAGGCCGCTGCGGTCCCGACAATGCCCATATCGACTGGGGCAAGCCGTGGGAACAGATCGACCGTCTGATCCGCGGCTGCAATCCCGCGCCCGGCGCCTGGGCCACGCTCAACGGCGCGAAGGTCAAGATTTTCGACGCCACGCCGTTGCCCGCGAAAGATCCCAAGGGCATCGCCGGCAAGACCGGCGAGATCGCCGCGGTCGACGCCGACAGCATCACGGTGGTTTGCGCTGATGGTCGCTTCAAGGTCACCCGCGTGCAGGCCGACGGCCCAAAGGTCGGTGCCGGCGAATGGGCCGCGGCCACCAAGATCGAGAAGGGCGCGCGGTTCTCCTGACGCGCCCGCTTTCAACATGAATTCATAAACACAACCGAACTGGAACGCTCGCCATGCCCGCCTCACAACATCAGAGCCCGAAATCCGATATTGAGATCGCCCAGGCCGCCAAGATGCGGCCTATCGTCGACATCGCCAGGGAACGGCTCGGCATCGACGCGAAGAACCTCGATCCCTACGGCCACTACAAGGCCAAGGTGTCGATGGACTATGTGAAGTCGCTGAAGGACAAGAAGGACGGCAAGCTCATTCTTGTCACTGCGATTTCCCCGACGCCGGCCGGCGAAGGCAAGACTACAACGACGGTCGGACTCACCGACGCGCTCAACTTCATCGGCAAGAAGGCGATGTGCGCGCTGCGCGAGCCCTCGCTCGGTCCGTGCTTTGGCGTGAAGGGTGGTGCGGCCGGCGGCGGTTACGCCCAAGTCGTGCCGATGGAAGACATCAATCTGCATTTCACCGGCGATTTCCACGCCATCACCTCGGCGCACAACCTGCTGTCGGCGCTGATCGACAACCACATCTACTGGGGCAATTCGCTCGGCATCGATTCCCGCCGCGTCGCCTGGCGCCGCGTGCTCGACATGAACGACCGTGCGCTGCGTGAGATCGTCTGTTCGCTCGGCGGCGTCGCCAACGGCTATCCGCGCGAAGCCGGCTTCGACATCACCGTGGCGTCTGAAGTCATGGCGATCTTCTGCCTCGCCAAGGATCTCGAAGATCTCAAGGAGCGTCTGGGCAACATCATCGTGGGCTATACGCGCGAGCGCAAGCCGGTGCGCGCCCGCGAACTGAACGCGCATGGCGCGATGACCGCCTTGCTCAAGGACGCGATTGCACCGAACATGGTGCAGACGCTGGAAGGCACGCCCGCCTTCATCCATGGCGGACCCTTCGCCAACATCGCGCATGGCTGCAACTCGGTGTCGGCGACGACGACGGCGCTCAAGCTTGCCGATTACGTAGTGACCGAAGCCGGATTCGGCGCCGATCTCGGCGCGGAAAAGTTCCTCGACATCAAGTGCCGCAAGGCCGGCCTGAAGCCGGATTGCGTGGTCATCGTCGCCACCATCCGCGCGCTCAAGATGCATGGCGGCGTCGCCAAGGCCGACCTGAAAAAGGAAGATCTCAAGGCCCTCGAGGCCGGCATGTCCAACCTGCAGCGCCACATCGAGAACATCAAGAAGTTCGGCCTGCCCGCGGTAGTCTCGATCAATCGCTTCTCGGCCGATACCGATGCCGAGATCGCGCTGGTGAAGGAGAAGTGCAAGGCGCTCGGCGTCGAGGCGCTGATGGCCGACCACTGGGCGATGGGTGGCGAGGGCGCGGCCGATGTGGCGAAGGCCGTCGTCAAGATCTGCGACGAAGGCAAGGCCAACCTGAAGCTGCTCTATGCCGACGACATGCCGTTGTTCGAGAAGGTCCGTACCATCGCGAAGGAAATCTACCGCGCCGACGACGCGACGGCCGACAAGTCGGTGAAGGATCAACTCAAGCAATGGGAAGAGATGGGCTTCGGCAAGCTGCCGGTCTGCATCGCCAAGACCCAGTATTCGTTCTCGACCAATCCGGACGCCAAGGGCGCGCCCACGGGATTCAACATCCCGGTGCGCGAAGTGCGGCTCTCGGCCGGCGCGGAATTCATCGTGGCGATCTGCGGTGAGATCATGACCATGCCGGGTCTGCCGAAAGTCCCGTCGGCCGACTCGATCGACGTCAAGGACGGCAGGATCGTCGGGTTGTTTTGAGAATTCCAGGTCTTTCTCGCGAGAGGAGGATCGCTTCACTCGGCGCCGGTGCCCTGCACCGGCGCTTTTGCGTTGACGGAAGGAGGGCCAGCTAGCTTTGCATCACCGCCGCCACGCGCCGCGCTTCCGCGACCAGTGCCGCGGTCTGCGGCGTCATCGGCTCGCGCACCGGCACCACCAGCCCGATGGTGTGCACGGCTTCCGGCTCGACGATCGGAATCGCGCGGATCGTGTCGGTCAGGCCGAGCGTCTCTGCGAGCTTGGCCGGCATCACGCTGGCCCAGCGGCCGGTGCGGATATGTGCGAACAGCACGATCACCGAATTCGATTCCAGCGTTGGCTGCGGATCTCCGCCGGCATCGCGCAGCAGCCCCTCAATGATGCGGCGGTTCTGCATGTCGGGCGTCAGCAGGCAGAGCGGAACCTGTGCCACTTCCGCCCAGGTGACGCTGTCGCGGTCGCCGAGCGGCGCGTCGGGCGCGGTTAGCAGCTGGTAGCGTTCCTGATAGAGCGGCACGGTGTTCACGCGCCCGAGCGGTTCGTTGTCGAGATAGGTGATGCCGGCGTCGATCTCGAGATTTTCCAGTAGCGTCAGCACCTGGATCGAATTCTGCGACAGGATGGTGAACCGCACATCGGGATGCCTGGCGCGATAGGGCGTGGTGATGGCGGCGACCATCGCCAGCGCGGTCGGGATCGCGGCGATGCGCAGGCGGCCGGTCAGGCCATGCTGGAGCGCGGTGATTTCCTGCCGCATGGCGCGGCTGTCGCCGACGATGCGGCGCGCCCAGTCGAGCGTGCGCTCGCCCTCTGGGGTGAGCCCGATGAAGCGCGATCCCCGCTGCACCAGCAGCACGCCAAGCATTTCCTCGAGCTGCTTGATGCCGGCCGACAGAGTCGGCTGGGTGACGCCGGAAGCCTCTGCGGCGCGGCCAAAATGTCGCTCCCGCGCCAAGGCGATCAGGTATTCAAGCTGTTGGATCAATGGGTTAGCTCCTTGAAAAAAGCCTAGTCCCTTTGATAGATTTTTTCAATCGTTGTATCGGGAGTTGGGGATTGTTCTAAAGTGGTGAGGCCGCGATGTTGCGGCATGAACACTCATGTCCCGATGAAACCATCCTCAGGTCCGCGTGGCAAAGGCGGGCGCAAACGTGCGCGCCAGACCCCCAAAGGCCGCCAGGTCGACCTGCCGGCGCTGGACGAAATTCAGGCGCTGCTGACCGACCGGCCGCGCCGCCGCGATCTGCTGATCGAACATCTGCATCTGATCCAGGACAAATACGGGCATCTGTCCGCCGCGCATCTGACGGCGCTCGCCGCCGAGATGAAGATGGCGATGGCCGAGGTTTACGAGGTCGCGACCTTCTATGCGCATTTCGATGTCGTGAAGGAAGGCGAGACGCCGCCGCCGGCTATCACCGTGCGGGTGTGTGACTCGCTGTCATGCGCGATGGCGGGCGCCGAGAAGCTGCTCGCCGAATTGCCGACCAGGCTTGGAAAAGATGTGCGCGTGATCCGGGCCCCGTGCATGGGCGCGTGCGAGCGCGCGCCGGTCGCAGCGGTCGGCCATGTGCAGACCTTCAAGGCGACCACGGACAGCGTTACAAAGGCAGTGAAGAGCGACACGCACGCCCATGCCGCGACGCCGGACGTCTCGTTCGAGCAGTACCGCGCGAATGGCGGCTACAAGCTTTTGAGCGAGTGCCTTTCGGGCAAGCGCACGCGCGAAGACACCATCAAGGCGGTCGACGATGCCGGCCTGCGCGGTCTGGGCGGCGCCGGATTTCCCACGGGACGCAAATGGACGCTGGTGCGCGCCGAGCCCGGCCCGCGCCTGATGGCGGTGAACGGCGACGAGGGCGAGCCCGGCACCTTCAAGGACCGGCATTATCTGGCGCTCGATCCGCACCGCTTCATCGAAGGCATGCTGCTGGCCGCTTGGGTGGTGGAAGCCAAGCAGATTTATCTTTACCTGCGTGACGAATATCCTGAATTGCGGCTGATGCTGCTGGACGAGATCGCCAAGGCGGAATCCGCCGGCCTGTCGCCACACACCACCGTGCATCTGCGGCGTGGCGCCGGGGCCTATATCTGCGGTGAAGAATCCGCGATGATCGAATCGATCGAGGGCAAGCGCGGCCTGCCGCGCCATCGCCCGCCCTATGTCGCGCAGGTCGGCGTATTTGGCCGCCCGACGCTCGTCCAGAATATCGAGACGTTGTACTGGATCCGCGACATCGTGGAGCGCGGCGCGGAATGGTTCACCTCGCAGGGCCGCAACGAGCGCAAGGGTTTTCGCTCATTCTCGGTGTCGGGCCGCGTGAAGAATCCCGGCGTGAAGGTCGCGCCGGCCGGCATCACCATGCAGCAATTGATCGACGAGTTCTGTGGTGGCATGGCCGAGGGCCACACCTTCAAGGCCTATCTGCCGGGCGGCGCCTCGGGCGGCATACTGCCTGCGACGATGGCCGACATCCCGCTCGATTTCGGCACGCTGGAGAAACACGGCTGTTTCATCGGGTCGCACGCGGTTGTGATCCTGTCCGACCAGGACGACATGAAGGCTGTGGCGTTGAATTTGATGAAGTTCTTCGAGGATGAATCCTGCGGGCAATGCACGCCCTGCCGCGTCGGCACCGAAAAGGCCGCCAGGCTCATGGAGCAGGGGCCCTGGAACGAAGCGCTGCTGGACGAACTGTCCAATGCCATGCGCGACGCCTCGATTTGCGGACTGGGGCAGGCCGCGCCGAACCCGCTGGTGAGCGTGCTGAAACGCTTCCCGGATGATCTCAAAAAGCCGCTGCAGGCCTGGTGACACCATGAACGACCACAGCAACATCAAGCATGGCGAGAAATGCGTCACGTTCCTGTTGGACGGTCGCGAAGTGCACGCGCATGAGGGCGAGACCATCTGGCAGGTTGCCAAACGCGAAGGCCTCGAGATTCCGCATCTGTGCTATTCGCCCGAGCCCGGCTATCGCGCCGACGGCAATTGCCGCGCCTGCATGGTGGAGATCGAGGGTGAGCGCGTGCTGGCTGCGAGCTGCATCCGCAAGCCGGCCCAGGGCATGAAGGTGAATGTGTCGAACCATCGCGCCGAGACCGCACGCAAGATGGTGTTCGATCTGCTGGTCTCCGACCAGCCCAAGCGCGACGAAGACGCGCACGACCCGGTCTCCAAATTTTGGGGCTGGGCCGACAGGATGGGCGTTGAGACCGGCCGTTTTCCGGAGCGCGAGAGGCCCGGCACCGACCGCAGCCATCCGGCGATGGCGGTCAATCTCGACGCCTGCATCCATTGCAATCTCTGTGTCCGGGCTTGCCGCGAGGTGCAGGTCAACGACGTGATCGGCATGGCCGGCCGCGGCCATCACGAGAAGATCGTGTTCGATTTCGACGATCCGATGGGCAACAGCACCTGCGTTGCCTGCGGTGAATGCGTGCAGGCCTGTCCGACCGGCGCGCTGATGCCGGCGACGCTGGTCGACGACAGCAACAAGCGCGTCGCCTATGCCGACAAGCAGGTCGATTCGGTCTGCCCCTATTGCGGCGTCGGCTGCCAGCTCACCTACAACGTCAAGGACGACAAGCTGCTCTTCGTCGAAGGCAAGAACGGCCCGGCCAACGAGAGCCGGCTGTGCGTGAAGGGCCGCTTCGGCTTCGATTACGTGCACAATCCCCAGCGCATCACCAAGCCGATGATCCGCAAGGAAGGCGTGCCGAAAGTCCCGCATGAATTCATCGATCCGATGAATCCCTGGACGCATTTCCGCGAAGCCACCTGGGACGAGGCGCTCGACAAGGCGGCGCAGGGCTTTTTGAAGATCCGGAAAGAGCAGGGGCCAAAGGGGCTCGCCGGATTCGGCTCTGCGAAATGCTCGAACGAAGAGGCCTATCTGTTCCAGAAACTGGTGCGCACCGGCTTCGGCACCAACAATGTCGATCACTGCACCCGACTGTGCCATGCCTCGTCGGTTGCTGCGTTGCTGGAAGGCGTCGGCTCGGCGGCGGTGTCGGCCACCTTCAACGAGGTGAAGAATTCCGACGTGATCGTGGTGATCGGCGCCAACCCGACCGAGAACCATCCGGTCGCCGCGACCTTCTTCAAGCAGGCCGCCAAGCGCGGCGCCAAGCTCGTGGTCATGGATCCGCGCGGGCACGCCCTGAAGCGCCACGCCTGGAAGATGATGCAGTTCAAGAACGGCACCGATGTCGCGATGCTGAACGCGATGCTGAACGTCATCATCGGCGAGGACCTTTACGACAAGCAATATGTGCAGACCTACACCGAAGGTTTTGCCGAACTCGCCGAGCATGTGAAGCAGTTCACGCCGGAAGAGATGGCGCCGATCTGCGGAATCGAGGCGGATGTGTTGCGCGAAGTGGCGCGCACCTTCGCTCGCGCCGAGAATGCCATCATCTTCTGGGGCATGGGCGTCTCGCAGCACACCCACGGCACCGACAATGCGCGGTGCCTGATCGCGCTGTCGCTGATCACCGGCCAGATCGGCCGTCCCGGTACCGGCCTGCATCCGCTGCGGGGCCAGAACAACGTGCAGGGCGCCTCCGACGCCGGCCTGATCCCGATGTTCTTCCCCGATTACAAGTCGGTGGAGAATGTCGATATCCGCGGCGCCTACGAGAAGAAATGGGGCATCCAGCTCGATCCCAAGCGCGGTCTGACGGTGGTCGAGATCATGGACGCGATCCATGCCGATGTCATCAAGGGCATGTACATCATGGGCGAGAATCCCGCGATGTCCGATCCCGACCTCAACCATGCGCGCGAGGCGCTGGCGCATCTCGAGCATCTGGTGGTTCAGGATATCTTCGTCACCGAAACGGCGGTATATGCCGACGTGATCCTGCCGTCCTCGGCCTGGCCGGAAAAGGACGGCACCGTCACCAACACCAACCGGCAGGTGCAGATGGGCCGCGCCGCGCTGCCGCTGCCGGGCGATGCGCGCCAGGACTGGTGGATCACCGTCGAAATCGCAAAGCGTATGGGCCTGAACTGGACCTACACCCATCCGCGCGATGTCTATCCGGAAATGGCGTCGATGATGCCGGCGCTGGATAACATCTCGTGGGAGCGCGTCGAGCGCGAGAACGCAGTGACCTATCCGTCCGACGCGCCCGACACGCCGGGCCGCGACGTGGTGTTCGACAAGGGGTTTCCGCGTCCGGGCGGCTTCGGCAAGCTGGTCGCGGCAAAGCTCACGCCGCCGGACGAGACGCCGGATCACGAATACCCGTTCATCCTCACAACCGGCCGCCAGCTCGAACACTGGCACACCGGCTCGATGACCCGTCGCGCCACGGTGCTCGATGCCATCGAGCCGACCGCGATCGCTGCCGTCTCGCGCGGCACCATCGCCAGGCTCGGCGTCAAGGCGGGCGACATGATCCGCGTGACCACGCGCCGCGGCGAAGTAGAGTTGCAGTGCCGGCAGGACGACGCGGTGCCGGATGGCGTAGTGTTCATTCCGTTCGCCTATGTGGAAGCGGCGGCGAACCTGCTCACCAATCCGGCGCTCGATCCGTACGGCAAGATTCCGGAATTCAAATATTGCGCGGCCAAGCTGGAAGCCATTCCGGTACGGGAAGCGGCGGAGTAAGCCGCAAACCAGGTCGCAAACGGAAAGCCCGACCGTTCAGCCGGGTTTTTTGTCCTTGAAATAGGGCTCCACCGGCCCCTTGAGCTTGATGGTCAGCGGATTGCCAAAACGGTCCTTGGCGGTACCGGCGGCGACGCGAATCCAGCCCTCGCTCACGCAATATTCCTCGACATTGGTTTTTTCCTTGCCGGCGAAGCGGATGCCGATATCGCGCGCCAGGATGTCGGCGTCGTAATAGGGACTCTTGGGATCGTTCGACAAACGGTCGGGCAGGGCGTCGCTCATCGCAAGGAGTCTCCGGAGAAGGCACGGGTCGGTGCGGCCTTTTACGGCGACGATGATGGGCTGGCAACTGCGACGCCGCAGTGCCGCTTCGGAAACAAAAAAGGCCCCTGCACGATATGCAGGAGCCTTTTTGCTGACGAACAGCAATCAGCCGCGATACTTCTTCTTCGCTTTGCGCGGTGCGTACCCGACATACTTGCCGTTCACGCAGCCCGACGGCTTGGCGTAGAACGGGCTGAACAACGCGCGGAAGCCCTTGCAGGGCTGGGTCGCGGCATCGATCATGGCAATCGTGCCAACGCCCGCCACGAAACCGACCGTCGCAGCGCCGGCAGCCGAAGCCGGAAGGCTGGCCGCGAACGAGCCGGAGAACCAGCTGTTGTAGAGACCGACGCCGACCAGGGTGCCGACCGTCGCGCCCGCGAGCCACGGATAGGCCGGCGCGTACTTGGTCTTGGCGGAAGCGGGCGTGGTCACGGCGAGGGCCGCAACGGCGGAAAGAATCATTACAATTTTACGCATTCTGTCGTTTCTCCATACGCAACATCGCCTCCATGGCCGGATGGCCGTGGAGGCGCAGGCCGGTGTCAAAACAGAAACAACGCCACCGCGCCAGCCGCCGCGCAGGTTAACCCTCGCGCATCGTTAATCGGGCCGCCGTGAAGGGGCGCGCGGACGGCTATTCGCAGCAGAAAAGGCCTCGCGCATGCGCGAGGCCCTTTACCTTGTTGGTCTTTCAGCCGTCAGTAGCGGCGGCGCGGCGCCGGCCGCTCTGACACGCGATAGCCGACATATTGCCCGTTCACGCAGCCCGAAGGCCCGGCCGCGAATGGAGCGAACAGCGCACGGAAGCCGGCGCAGGGCTGTGTCGCGGCGTCGATCAGCGCCACCGTGCCAACACCGGCGACGCCGCCGGCGACAGCTGCGCCAGCCGCGGAGGCCGGAAGGCTGGACGCCAATGCGCCGCTGCCAAACCAGCCGTGATAGAGGCCGAGACCGACGGTCGTACCGACCGCGGCGCCCGCGACCCACGGCGTGGGATTATAGGCATAGCGATCCTGCGCCGCAGCCGGCGCAGCGAATCCGACGGCGATGGCGGCGGACAGAATGAGTAAAGTTTTATGCATGCGATGCTCCTCGATCAGTGATTGCCTCCGCCCATGGCTGTGAACGTCCGGCGCCCGGATGCGTTCCGGAAAAAGCGCCGATTTCATCGCCTGATCAGCGACTTCATCGTGGCGAGGATTCGGCGAATCCGTGATGCGGGCGTGCTCTGCTGCATGGATGGGGAGAAGAGGTCCGGGTCTGCGCGGCAGACAGGACGCCGCGCGAATCGAAGTCTAGACTCGCATCATGACGTCCCCCGCTTCTTCTCCCATCACCGCATCGAACGCGAATACAGGCTCCGGCCAGATCGGCATGGCGGCCGCCGTGTCGATCGGGATCGGCGGCATGGTGGGAGCGGGCATCTTCTCGATTCTCGGCGTGGTGGCGCAGGCGGCCGGCAACGCGATGTGGATCGCATTCCTGATCGGGGGCGTCGTCGCGCTGCTGTCGACCTATTCCTACGCAAAGCTCGGCGCCGTTTTTCCATCCGCCGGCGGTGCGGTGCATTTCCTGGTGAAGGGTTTCGGCGACGGCGTCTTGTCCGGTGGGCTCAACCTGTTCATGTGGGCGGGCTACATCATCTCACTTGCACTTTACGCGACCGCGTTCGGAAGCTACGCCGCGACCTTCATCACTGCATCGCCTTCGCCGCTGCTGCTGAAATCGCTCGCCGTCGGCGCGGTGCTGGCGCTGACCCTGGTCAATGCGTTCGGCGCGAAAGTCATGGGACGCGGCGAGACCTTTATCGTGGCGGTGAAAGTCGCGATCCTCGTCCTGTTCGCCGCCGCCGGTCTGTGGTTCATCAAGCCGGGAAATCTGTCGCCGGAATTGTGGCCCGAGACAAAGTCGATCCTGTTCGGCGCCGGTGTGCTGTTCATCGGCTATGAAGGTTTCGGGCTTGTCACCAACGCGGCCGCCGACATGAAGAATCCGAGCCGCATGCTGCCGCGCGCGCTTTACGTCAGCGTGTTGATGGTGATCGCGATCTATCTCGCGGTGTCGGTGACCGTGACCGGCAATCTGTCGAACGCCCAGATCGAGCAGGCGCGCGATTATGCGCTGGCGGAAGCGGCAAAACCGTTCCTCGGCGAATTCGGTTTCCGGCTGATCGCGGTTGCAGCCCTGTTCTCGACGGCGTCGGCGATCAATGCCACGCTCTTCGGCTCCGCCAATGTCTGCTACATGATCGCGCGCGACGGCGAGTTGCCGGCCGGTCTGTCGCGAACCGAATGGAAGCAGGCCACCGGCGGCCTGCTGCTGACCGCGGGCCTCGTTATTCTCGTGACATTGCTGTTCGACCTGTCCGGCATCGCCATGATGGGCAGCGCCGCATTTCTTCTGGTCTATGCCGCCGTCAATGCCGGGCATCTGCGGGTGCTGAAACAGACCGGCGCGAACGCCGTCATTGTCTGGCTGTCGCTGCTGACCTGTCTCGCGATGTTCGCGGTGCTGAGCGTCTATACCTGGCAGCAGCAGCCGGCCGCGATGGTGGTTTTGGCCGTCATCGCTGCGGCTTCTTTTGTGGCCGAATGGCTCTACCGGCGCTGGACCGGGCGGACGTTGGTGAAAGCCTGATCTTTTGGGATTTAGGAGGCTGTCGCCGGCTGAAACGGCCCTTCATCCGCAGCGCGCGGCAATTGTGATGGCCTCTGGTTCGTGAGCCG
Source organism: Pseudorhodoplanes sp. (assembly GCA_022843165.1). Classification (GTDB taxonomy): domain Bacteria; phylum Pseudomonadota; class Alphaproteobacteria; order Rhizobiales; family Xanthobacteraceae; genus Pseudorhodoplanes. Next base: position 160,775 of record JALHOD010000001.1, on the reverse strand, counting down.
GGCGCGAAAGGGAAGTGAAGGCCGGGGCTTTGCTGGCGCGCGGGGGCTGCTGCAACAAGGTTCTGGCCGCGGCCACGGTCGCGAGGGCGGTGGCCTGATCCTCGCAATCGAGAATGCAGAGGCCCTCCGCATAGATGAGCCAGCGCTCGCCCTGTTGTGTGATGCGATAGGTCATCCCCGCCCCCGATCCATCGAGCGGTCTTTTAATACATCCGGACCGGCAGTGTGCCGCGCGAAGCCGGCATTCTGATGATGTTCAACAGATCGTCGGTCTCTTGGTTTCGCAAGGTTTAACGGAATTGAAGAAAGACGGGGACATCGCCGCTCATGCGAGCGTGAAGGCCTCATGCACGGCGCTCTGAATGTTCCCGCCCATGATCGGCCCGCCGCCGGCGACATGGATATAGTCGCCGATGGCCACCGCGCCGAGTCCGTGGCGCGGCGTGGTCATCGGCGCGTAGGATTCCCAGGAATCCCTGGCCGGGTCATAGGCTTCGTTCTGGCCATAGACCCGGTTGGTGCCTTCTCCGCCCATGATGAAAATCTTGCCGCGATAGAGCACTGCGCCGTGCCCCGAGCGGGCCGTCGGCAACGGGGCGCGCGGGGCCCATTTGTCATCCTTGGCGTCATAGACGTGATGCAGGTTCGAGTTGGTGTGGAAGGAATCCACACGCCCGCCGATCACGTGGATCAGTCCGTTCACCGTCAGCGTGCCGGTGTGATCCCGTCCGGTCGGCATCGGCGCGCGCGCGTTCCACTGGTCGATGCGCGGATCGTAGATCAGATGCCAGTCGACGGATTTCTTGGTCGGGAACGTGTCGCCGACAGCGCCGCCGATGGCGTGCAGCATTCCGTTCAATTCCACGCAGGCGATGGCGGCGAACGGCTTCGGCAATGGCGCGATGGCGCGCCAGCTTTCGCCGTCCAACACATAGCAGAGATTGTCCGGCTTGCGGTTCTGCTCGACAAAGCCGGCGATGGCGTAGAGCTTTCCGCCCACCACGGCGACACCGACATGATTGGCGCCGCGCGGCAATTGCGGCGCGTCGAACCATTTGTCGGCGGCGGGGTCGTAAACGTGATGATAGGGTCGATCGACGCGCTGTTCGCCGTAACCGCCGACGATGTGCATGCGGTTGTTGAGCACCGTCGCCCAGGCCATCTCGCTGCGCGGCAGCGGGAGCTGCGCTTTCGCCACCCATTTGCCTTGGCTTGCCGCCTTCGGCGCCGGCGAATCGAACACGTGCTGCATCTTCATCACGTCTTCGGGCGCGGTCTTGATCTTGGGATCGGTCAGGTGGGAATAAACCGGATCATGTCCGGCATGCTGCGCTAAGGCGGGGGCGGCGGCGCTGGTAGCGAGGGCGGCCACGAAAGTCCGGCGGGACATCATCATTCAGCTCCTTCGGCGGTCTGCCGTATGAACCCCGCCGAACGCGGCCTGTTCCGGCCGCCGCCTTGGCAGGGTCGTCTCTCTATGACATTAAGCAATGGACGAGGTTGAGAGGAAAGCCCGATGACCATCGGAACAGCCGAAAATGGCCGTTTTTCGAGCACCAAGCTGGCCGGCGCCGTGCGGCATGACTGGACCCGGGCTGAGGTGCGGGCGCTGTCCGACCTTCCGTTTCCCGATCTGATCTATCAGGCGCAGACGGTGCATCGCGCCTATTTCGATCCGGCCGAGATCCAGGTGTCCACGCTGCTGTCGATCAAGACCGGCGGCTGCCCCGAAGATTGCGCCTATTGCCCGCAAAGCGCGCAATTCGATACCGGCGTGAAGGCCGAAAAGCTGATGGATGTCGAGGCCGTGCTGTCGGAAGCGCGCGCGGCCAAGGACGCCGGCGCCAGCCGCTTCTGCATGGGCGCGGCCTGGCGCTCGCCCAAGGATCGCGACCTAGACAAGGTCTGCGCCATGATCGAGGGCGTGCGCGCCATGGGACTCGAGACCTGCGTGACGCTCGGCATGCTGACCGCCCCGCAGGCGCAGCGGCTGAAGCAGTCGGGCCTCGATTACTACAACCACAATCTCGATACCTCGCCGGAATATTACGGCCGGATCATAACCACGCGCACTTATCAGGATCGCCTCGACACGCTGGATCATGTGCGCGGCGCCGGCATCAATGTGTGTTGCGGCGGGATCGTCGGCATGGGCGAAAGCGCTGACGACCGCGTCGGCATGATCGCGACATTGGCCAGTCTGCCGGTGCATCCGGAAAGCGTGCCGATCAACATGCTGGTGCAGGTGGAAGGCACGCCGCTCTCCACCGGCGAGACATTCGACGCCATCGAATTCGTGCGCACCATCGCGGCGGCGCGCATCACCATGCCGCGCTCCATGGTGCGGCTCTCGGCCGGCCGCGAGGACATGACCGACGAGATGCAGGCCTTGTGCTTCATCGCCGGCGCCAATTCTATTTTCTATGGTCCCAAGCTTTTGACCACGCCGAATCCGGCCGCTGACCACGACAAGCATCTGATGAACCGTCTCGGCTTGCGGCCGATGGCCTGAAGCGGAGCGGCGATGCTCGACAAGCGCGGCTGGTACGATCTCGGGCTCGATCACATCTGGTTGCCCTATGCCCAGATGAAGACCGCGCCGGCGCCTTTGCCGGTCGCGCGCACGCAGGGCACCCGCATCATTCTCGACGACGGCCGCGAACTGGTGGACGGGATCGCGTCCTGGTGGACCGCCTGCCACGGCTACAATCACCCGCATATCCGCGAGGCCGTGCAGCGCCAGCTCGAGATCATGCCGCATGTCATGTTCGGCGGCATGGTGCATGAGCAGCCGTTGAAACTTGCGGCGCGTCTGGCGGACCTGCTGCCCGGCGACCTGGAGCGGGTGTTTTTTACGGAATCAGGTTCGGTGTCGGTCGAGGTCGCGCTCAAGATGGCAATCCAGTACTGGCTCAACAAAGGCCAGCGCCAGCGCGACACCTTCGTGTATTTCCGCGGCGGCTATCACGGCGACACGCTCGGGACCATGGCGATTTCGGATTTCGAATCCGGCATCCATCGCAAGTTCGAAGGGCTGCTGCATCAGCACGTCATGGCGGCGTTGCCGGAGGACGAGGAGAGCGAGGCGGCGCTGCGCACGCTGCTGCAGCGGCGGGCGCAGGATATCGCCGGCATCATCGTGGAGCCGTCGGTGCAGGGCGCCGGCGGCATGCGCTTTCACGAGCCGGAGGTGTTGCAGCGGCTGCGCCGGCTCGCCGACGAGTTCAGCGCGCTGCTGATCTTCGACGAAATCTTCACCGGTTTCGGCCGCACCGGTGCGATGTTCGCCTGCGAGGGCGCGGGCGTCGTGCCCGACATCGTCACCTTGTCCAAGGCGCTGACCGGCGGCACGCTGCCGCTTGCCGCCACCGTCGCCCGCAAGGCGGTCTTCGATGCGTTCTGGTCCGACGACCCGCTTCAGGCGCTGATGCATGGGCCGACCTATATGGGCAATGCGCTGGCCTGCGCCGCCGCCAATGCCTCGCTTGACCTGTTCCAGGGTGGCGCGCCCATGGAGAATGTCGCGCAAATCGAGACGTCGCTGGCGCGAGGGCTGGCCGCCTGCCGTGATTTGCCAGGCGTGGTCGATGTCCGCGTGCGCGGCGCCATCGGGGTGGTCGAGCTCGACAAGATCGAGGACCTGAATGCGCTGCGCGGCGCTTTTGTCGCGAAAGGGGCCTTCATCCGGCCGATCAGTTCGGTGATCTATCTGGCGCCGGCGCTGACCATGGTGGCCGATGACGTGGGCTTCCTGACGCGGACGATCGCCGACGTCCTGCGCGACCGCAGCTAGATCAGGCCGCAGCTTTCCGCGATCAGACCGAAGGGGGATTCGTTCGTGGTCGTGTTGGTCGCGCGCGGCACGGCCACGATCCCGACATTCCTGGCGAAGCGCGAGATCGTGCCAGCGGTGTCGTCCAGACTGACACCGGACCCGGCGGTTTCACTGACCACGATGGTTTCGAGGCTGCATCCATTCTGGCGCAGGACCGCGACCGCGCTCAAGGTGTGGCTGATGGCGCCCAGATAGCTGCCCGCGACCAGCAGCACCGGAATGTCCAGCGCCTTGATCCAGTCCAGAATCGTATGCGTGCGGTCGAGCGGAACCATGACGCCGCCGACACCCTCGATCAGCGTGAAATCGCCGGGAGAGGCCATGGCGGATTGCGAGAAGGCGATCAGCGCGTCGAAATCGAGGACGCGTTTCTCCCTCGCCGCGGCCATGTCAGGCGACAGCGGCGCGGCGAAACGCCAGGGCGAGATCCGCTCGATCTCCGCGTCATTCAAAGGACGGCCCATCGCCGACAGCAGAATGCCGGTGTCGCTGTCGTCTGCCGCCCTCGGATCGAAGCCGCTGATGACCGGCTTGAAGGCGTTCACCTTGCGGCCCTGGCTGCGCAGATATTCGATCAGACCGGCGGTGACGAAGGTCTTGCCGATTCCGGTACCGGTGGATGTGATGAACAAGCCGGCCATCAGGCGAGAATGTGCGATCGCACGATTGCGGCGAGGCGCTCAATATCCAAGTCTTCGTGCGCGGCGCTGAAGGTGAAACGCAGCCGTGCGGTGCCGGCGGGCACTGTCGGCGGGCGGATGCCGGCGACCAGAAATCCTTCTTTCTCCAGATGTTTTGCGGAGGCCATTGTCCTGTCCTCGTCGCCGATCAGCAGCGGTACAATGGGGCTGGTGGCCTGCGGCAGGTTGGTGAGCGCGGTGAAGCGCTGCGCTTTTTGCAAGGGCAGGGCGGCGTAAGCGGGATCGGCTTCGATCAGGTCCAGCGCGGCGATTGATGCCGCCACGACGGCCGGGGGAAGACCGGTGGAATAGATCAGCGTGCGGGCCCGGTTCTGCATCAGGTCGATCACCGGTTGCGAGGCACAGAGATAGCCGCCATAGCTGCCGATGGCTTTCGACAATGTACCCATCTGCAGCGGTACCTGTGCGGGTGCACCGTTGGCAAAGGTGCTGCCGCGGCCTTCGCCGAGGATGCCGATGCCATGGGCGTCGTCGGTCATCAGCCATGCGTCGTGGTGAGCGGCGAGAGCGGCGAGGTCATGCAGGGGGGCGAGGTCACCGTCCATCGAGAACACGCCTTCTGTGACCAGCAAGGCGTGCTGATGTGTCCCGCGATGCGCGGCGAGTTGTTCACGCGCATGTCCGACATCGTTGTGGCGGAACAGTTTGATGTCGGCACCGGACAGCGAGGCGCCGGTGCGGATGCAGGAATGCGCCAGTTCGTCGACCACGATCAGGTCGCCCTTGCCGACCAGCGCCGGAATGATCCCGGTATTGGCGAGATAGCCGGAGCCGAACACGCAGGCGGCGGCGGTGCCTTTCAGCCGTGCCAGCCGGCTTTCCAGTCCGGCATAGAGCGGATGGCTGCCGGTGATCAGGCGCGACGCGCCGGCGCCGGCGCCGTAACGGTCGATGGCGTCCTTGGCCGCCTGCCTGATTGCCGGGTGCTGGGTCAGGTTCAGGTAGTCGTTGCTGCAGAAGGACAAAAGCCTGCGCCCGCCGCGCGTCACCCATACACTGTCGGACGGTTCGGTTTCGGCGATCGCGCGACGGAGGTTCCGCGCCTCGCGCTGCTGCAGCCGGTCTTGGGCGAATTGGTCGAGCGAACGCATCCTGGACTCACAAAGACAATGCGGCGGCACCATAGCGCCCGGCCGGGCAATGTCACCCCTTGCGATGCCGCCGGCCAAGCCTTTGACGCAAAGGTTGATTCTCGTCTAAACCGCGGATGCGGCGGCGCTGGAAGGGGACGCGATGGCCTATCTGATTGTTTTCCTTGGCGGCGGGCTGGGGGCGGCCTTGCGGCACGGCGTGAACCTCATGTCCGCACGGCTGTTCGGGCTGTCATTTCCCTTCGGAACATTGTTCGTCAACGTGAGCGGCTCGTTCCTCATGGGCGCGATCATCGCCTGGCTGGCCTTCAAGGACGGCGGCGGACAGCACTGGAAACTGTTTCTGACCACCGGAATCCTCGGCGGTTACACGACCTTCTCGGCTTTTTCGCTCGAGACGGCGCTGCTTTACGAACGCGGTGAGGTCGGACTGGCTGCGCTTTACGTGATTGCGTCGGTTGCGCTCTCAATCGCGGGTCTGTTCGCCGGACTTTTTCTGGTTCGGCATTTTTCCTGAGGGGCGGAGTTCCACGCCTGCCGCCTGAATAAAGCAGGCGGGCCATGCGCCGGCTTGCCTTGAACCGGCCGGGGTCATGGGGCACATCTGCACCCATGGCTGTTCCCGATCCGCTGCCCCTGCTCGCCAAAGTTCCGGTCGTCCCGGTTCTGACGATCGAGCGTCTCGACGATGCCGTGCCGCTGGCGGGCGCGTTGCGCGACGGCGGATTGCCGGCCATCGAGGTGACGCTGCGGACTCCGGTAGCGCTTGAGGCGATCAAGGCGATCGCCGCCAAAGTGCCTGACGCCGTTGTCGGCGCCGGGACCATTCGCGACGCGGCCGATATCGAGGCATCGATCAAGGCTGGCGCACGCTTTCTGGTGACTCCGGGCACCACGCCCGCGCTCGCCGTGGCGCTCGCAAAGGCCAGTGTGCCGTCGCTGCCTGGCTGCGCCACGGTGTCGGAGGCGCTGGCCCTGGCGGCGCTTGGATTCAAGGCGCTGAAGTTTTTTCCGGCCGAGGCGTCCGGCGGCGTGGCATGGCTGACGTCAATCTCCGGTCCGCTGCCGGATCTTCGCTTCTGTCCGACCGGCGGCATCGACATGAACAACGCCGCTGCCTATCTCGCCTTGCCGAATGTGATCGCGGTCGGCGGCTCATGGGTGGCGCCGCGCGCGGCGCTCGCGGCCGGCGATTTCACGCGCATCACGGCGCTGGCGCGCAACGCGGCCGGCTTGCGTCCGTGAGCGACATCCCGTCCGAGGAAAAGCCGCAGCCGCATCGCCGCAAGACCTTCGACTGGTCGGCGGCGGTGATCCTGCTCATCGTCGTTGCCGCTGCGACCTACGTGTATTGGCGGGATGGGGCGGCCCGCTTTTACGAGGTGATGTGGCACGACCTCGATCTTTTCGCCGACATGCTGCCGAAGGTTCTGGCCGGGAGCCTGATCGCGGCGTTCATCACCATTCTCCTGCCACGCGAGGCGATCAGCCGCTGGGTCGGCGCTGAGTCCGGCCTGAAGGGAATTCTGGTTTCGGCCTTTGCCGGCGTCATCCTGCCGGGCGGTCCCTTCACCATTTTCCCGATTGCCGGCGCATTCATCGCGGTGGGCGCCGATGTCAGCGCCGCCATCACCCTGATCACCAGTTGGACCCTGCTCGGACTGAACCGCGTGCTGGTGTGGGAAATGCCGTTCTTCGGGGTCGATTTTGTCGGCTGGCGCATGCTGGTGGCGCTGCCGTTGCCGATCCTGGTGGGCCTGACCGCGCGTGCGATATCCCGCGCTCTCGCGAAACGCGGGCAGGCGGCATGATCGATCTGGCGATCAATATCTCGTTGTGGCTCATCGTTCTGGCGCTGGCACTGATGACGGCGCTGCGCGCCAGACCGCTGCTGGTGAGCAGCTTGCGCCAGGGCGGAGGAGAATTTTTGCGGCTCCTGCCGCGCATCATGATCGGCGTCATGGGCTCGGGCTATATCGCTGCCGCCTTGCCGCAGGACATTGTCGGGCAATGGCTCGGCGAGTCCTCCGGCATATTGGGCATTCTGATCGCGACCATCGCCGGGGCGCTGACGCCGGGCGGGCCGGTGGTCGGCTTTGCCCTCGGCGCTGCGGCATTGAAGGGCGGGGCGGGCGCGCCGCAGGTGATCGCCTATTCCACCGCCTGGGCGCTGTTCGCGTTTCCGCGCCTGATCACCTTCGAATTGCCGATGATGCCGGCGAATGTCGTGTGGCTGCGGGTGGTGGCCTCGCTGCCGATCCCGTTCATCGCGGCGATTGCCGCCATGCTGATCGGCAGGCCTTAACGCTAGTGAACCGCTTGCGCGGTGCGCGGCATGATGGCGCCACGATGCAGAATCTTCTCACTGGCGAGCTTGTGGCCGGCAATGGCGGCGTCTGCCGGGTTTCCGCCTGCCAGACGGGCTGCGATGTAGCCGGCATTGAAGCTGTCGCCGGCGGCGGTGGTGTCGATGGGAACGACGACATTGGGAACGGCGACAAATTCCTGCTGGGCGGCGGACGACACCAGCGCACTGTTCGGACCGTTCTTCACCACGATCTCGGCAATGCCGAAGGCCTGCAGACGCTCGACCGTCGCCTCGGATGAGATGTCGCCCCAGAGCAGGGCTTCGTCGTCGAAAGTCGGCAGGGCGATGTCGACGCGCTTGAGTGCTTCCACGAACACAGTGCGTGTACGCTGGATATCGCCTTTCCAGCCGCGCGGCCGGTAATTGCCGTCGAACGCGACGATGGCGCCGGCCTGCCGCGCCATTTCCAGGATGGCAAGGAAACGGCCGAGCCCGGCATTGGAATAGAGCGACAATGTGATGCCAGAGAAATAGATCAGCCGCGCCGCCAGCATCGCCTCGGCCACACGATTCCAGTCCGGGAATTCAAACAGCTCGCGCGCCGGTGAGGCATCGCGCCAATACTGGAAACTGCGTTCGCCGGCGGCGTCGGTTTCGATCAGATAGAGGCCGGGCAGCCGGTTGGGTATCCGCAGGATGAGGTCGCTGGCAATGCCTTCGGCCGAGGCCAGCGCCACAATGCCGTCCGAATAGGGATCGTCGCCAAGCGCGGTCGCATAGGCGACCTCGAGGCCGTGGCGGGCGAGATAGACCGCCGTGTTGAAGGTGTCGCCGCCGCAGGCCTGGCCGAACCGGCCGTCGCTGCCACGCGCCATCTCGATCATGACCTCGCCGATCGAGACGATGCGGGTGCGGGACAGGCTCATAAGGGCTCATCTGACTGGAGGGCGGGAGCCGGCCGATCGGCCGGGGCACGATGACGGTCTGGGCCAGCAATGGCAATCAAACGCGGCCGGGATTTGTCCGTTTCGCTGGTAAAACCAGGACATCAAGGGAATCAGCGGCTTGAGAGCATAGCCGCAAACCGTCCGGGATGCCCCTTGGCATCCGGAATTGTTACACTATAACAGAACGGCATCCGGCAGCAGCGACAGAGCCCTATGGCCGCCCATCATCACCATCATCCGCATGGTCACGCCCATCCGCCGGCGCCGCTGTCGACGTCGATCCTGCGGCTGTCGGCGCTGCAGCGTCTGGCCGCCGCGGCGGTGCTGGTCGCTGGAATCTGGGCCGCCGTCTACTGGGCGATGGGCTGAGTCCATGACCGCGCAACTGCGATTCAGCAACCTGACACTGGGCTATGACCGTCATCCCGCCGTCCATCATCTTGAGGGCGAGGTGCAAAGCGGCGCGCTGATCGCCGTTGTCGGGCCCAATGGCGCCGGCAAGTCCACCTTGTTCAAGGGCATCGTCGGCGCGCTCAAGCCGCTGGCCGGCCGGATCGATCGCAACAACATGCCTGCGCGCGACATCGCCTATCTGCCGCAGGCCGCCGAGATCGATCGGACATTCCCGATCACGGTCTACGATCTTGTCGCCATGGGGCTGTGGCACAGGACCGGCTCCTTCGGCGGCATCGGGCATTCAGACCGCGACCGGATCGAAGCGGCGATCAGGGCGGTCGGTCTCACCGGCTTCGAGCAACGCGCCATCGGCACGCTGTCCGGCGGGCAGATGCAGCGCATGCTGTTCGCGCGGCTCCTGCTGCAGGATGCGCGCGTGGTGGTGCTGGACGAGCCCTTCACCGCCATCGATGCCAAGACCTGCGCCGACCTGCTCGATCTGGTGAAACGCTGGCATGGCGAGGGACGCACCGTGCTCGCCGCCTTGCATGACATCGATCTGGTGAAAGCGAACTTCCCCGAGACGCTGCTGCTGGCGCGCGAGAAGGTGGCGTGGGGAGAGACATCCAGGGTTTTGACGCCGGACAACCTTCTGAAGGCGCGCCGCATGTGCGAAGCCTTCGACGAGGAAGCGTCCGAATGCGTGGCGGAGACGGCATGATGTTGTACGACGCCTTCATCTCGCCCTTCGCCGAATTCGAGTTCATGCGGCGTGCGCTGGTCGGTGCCTGCACGCTGGCGGTCGGTGCCGCGCCGATCGGCGTGTTCCTGATGCTGCGGCGGATGTCGCTGGTCGGCGACGCCATGGCGCATGCCATCCTGCCGGGCGCGGCCGTGGGTTTCCTGCTCTCGGGGCTGAATATTTTCGCCATGACTGCGGGTGGGCTGGTCGCGGGTTTTGTCGTCGCCGTGCTGGCCGGGCTGGTGGCGCGCAACACCGAACTGAAGGAAGATGCCTCGCTTGCGGTGTTCTTCCTGATCTCGCTGGCGCTCGGCGTCACCATCGTGTCGATGCGCGGCACCAATATCGATCTCCTGCATTTCCTGTTTGGTTCGGTACTGGCGCTCGACAACCAGACCCTGATCCTGATCGCGGTGAACACGACGGTGACATTGTTTGCGTTGGCGCTGGTCTTCCGGCCGCTGGTGATCGAATGTGTCGATCCGAACTATCTGCGGTCGGTCAGCGGCATCGGTGCCTATGCGCATCTTGTCTTCATGGCGCTCGTGGTCGTCAATCTGGTCTCCGGCTTCCATGCGCTGGGCACGCTGCTCGCCGTTGGCATCATGATGGTGCCCGCCGCGATCGGCCGTTTCTGGGCGCGCGACATCACGACGATGATCGCGGTCGCGATCACGAGCGGGCTGGTCGCAAGCTATGCCGGTCTGCTGCTGTCGTTCCATGCCAGCGTACCGGCCGGGCCGTCCGTCATTCTCGTCGCCGCGGTTCTTTACGCACTGTCGGTCTTGTTCGGACGGGTCGGCGGTCTGATTCACCAGATCATCCCCCGCCGTCATCTCGAAGCTTGATTGAAACAAGGAGGCTGACATGCTGAACCGACGCACCGCGATAGCCGCCATTCTTCTCGCCAGCCTTGGCGTGACACCCGCTGTGGCGCAGGAGAAGCTGAAAGCGGTCGCCACCTTCTCGATCCTCGCCGATCTGGTGAAGAATGTCGGTGGCGACAAGGTCGAGATCATCAGCCTGGTGCCGCCGAACGGCGACGCGCATGTCTATTCGCCGTCGCCTGCCGACGCGAAGAAGCTCGCCGATGCGCAGATCGTCTTCATCAACGGCCTGGGCTTCGAAGGCTGGATCGCGCGGCTGGTGAAATCTTCGGCCACCAAGGCGAATGTCATTGTCGCCACCAAGGGCATCAAGCCGCTGAAGGCGGCGGGCGGTCACGGCCATAATCACGACGTCGGCGATCCGCATGCTTGGCAGTCGGTCGCCAATGCGAAAGTCTATGTCGCCAATATCCGCGATGCGCTTGTCGCCAAGGATCCCACCAATAAAGTCGCCTACGAAGCGAACGCCGCCGCCTATCTCGGCAAGCTCGACGTGCTCGACAAGGAGGTAAGGGAGGCCATTGCTCGCATCCCGGCCGACCGGCGGCGTATCATCACGACCCACGATGCTTTCGGCTATTTCCGGTCGGCCTATGGGGTGGAGTTCGTCGCGCCCCAGGGCGTGTCCACAGATTCGGAAGCCTCGGCCAAGGACGTTGCCCGCATCATCACTCAGGTCAGGAAGCAGAAAATCCCGGCGGTCTTCCTCGAAAATGTCAGCGATCCCCGCCTGCTGTCGCGGATCGCCGCCGAGACCGGGGCGAAACTGGGCGGCATCCTCTATTCCGACGCCTTGACCGACGAAAAGGGCGACGCCCCCACTTACATCGACCTCATTAGGCACAATATAAGGACGCTCAGCGCAGCCCTCGTGGGCTGACCCGCCCGGAGCGTCCATGTCTGAAGCAAAGCCTGAAAAAACTCCCGTTACAGTCCTCACTGGCTATCTCGGCGCCGGCAAGACCACCTTGCTGAATCGTATCCTGTCGGAGCCGCACGGCAAGAAATTCGCCGTGATCGTCAATGAATTCGGCGAGATCGGCATCGACAACGACCTCGTGGTAAATGCCGACGAGGAAGTGTTCGAGATGAACAACGGCTGCGTCTGCTGCACGGTGCGCGGCGACCTGATCCGCATCATCGAAGGTTTGATGAGGCGCAAGGGCAAGTTCGATGCCATCATCGTGGAGACCACCGGCCTAGCCGATCCCGCGCCGGTGGCGCAGACCTTCTTTGTCGACGAGGAAGTCGGAGCGAAGACGCGGCTCGATGCGGTGGTGACGGTGGCTGATGCCAAATGGCTGAAGGACCGTCTCAAGGACGCGCCGGAGGCCAAGAACCAGATCGCGTTTGCCGACGTGATCCTGCTCAACAAGACCGATCTGGTGAGCAAGGAAGACCTGGAAGAGGTCGAGGCGCGAATCCGCGGCATCAATCCCTATGCGAAGCTGCACCGCACGCAGCGCGCCGAAATTCCGCTGAGCGAAGTGCTCGGCCGCAACGCCTTCGATCTCGATCGCATTCTGGATATCGAGCCTGACTTTTTGCACGGGGAGGGTGGGCATGATCACGATCATCATCACAATCACGGCCACCATCACCGTGGCCTGAAGCATTATCACGACGAGGACATGCAATCGCTGTCGCTGCGCACTGCGCAGCCGCTCGATCCCGACAAGTTCTTCCCATGGATCCAGAATCTGGTGGCGACGGACGGTCCTGCCATCCTGCGCTCCAAGGGCATCCTCGCCTTCAACGACGATCCCGACCGCTTCGTGTTCCAGGGCGTACACATGATCCTGGACGGCGATCACCAGCGCCCGTGGCGGGACGGCGAGACGCGCGAGAGCCGCATCGTGTTCATCGGCCGCAAGCTACCGGAAGAGAAAATCCGCGAGGGTTTTGCGGCTTGCGTGAAATAATTTTCCAGTCGTCCTGGCCGAGCAAAGCGAGGGCCGGGACCCATAACCCCGGTGGTTCTTTGACTGTCGGGCTCCTTCCAAATCGCGTGCTCAGTGGCTATGGGTCCCGGACAGCCCTCGCTTCGCTCAGGCTTCCGGGACGACAAAAGTAACTTTCATGGCCGACCAGCGATCAGACGCTCCCTCCGTTACTGACAAGACACACGCCGTGAAGGCCGGTGATGGCGTCGTGGGCGTGCATTTCCTCGGCGAGCGGGCCGTGTTCGTCACCAACGACGAAGCCCTGCTGTTCGTCGCGCCGGACGGCAGCGAGCAGCGCGTTGCCGCGCATGCCGGCGGCATTCTCGCCGCCACAGGCGACCGCGAGCGCGTCATTACCGGCGGCGATGACGGCAAGGTTGTCGTCACCGATGCGGCGGGCGAGCATCGGGTGATCGCCGCCGACGAGAAAAGGCGCTGGATCGATCATGTTGCGGCCGGCCCCGACGGCGCCGTGGCGTGGTCCGCCGGCAAGACCGCCTTCGTCCAGACCAGAAAAGGCGAGCAGCGCCAGCTCGATGTGGTCTCGACGGTCGGCGGACTGGCTTTTCTGCCAAAGGGCTTCCGGCTGGCGATCGCGCATTACAATGGCGCCTCGCTCTGGTTTCCGAATGCGCAGGCCAGGCCCGAAGTGCTGGAGTGGAAGGGCTCGCATCTGGGCATCACCGTCAGCCCGGACGGAAAATTCGTTGTCACCGCCATGCAGGAACCGATGCTGCATGGCTGGCGGCTCTCGGACGGCAAGCACATGCGCATGTCGGGCTACGCCGCGCGCGTGCGCTCGATGGTCTGGACCGCGGACGGGTCGTTTCTCGCCACCGGCGGCTCCGACCAGCTCATTCTGTGGCCGTTTGCGACCAAGGACGGCCCGATGGGAAAGCAGCCGACGTTGCATGCGCCGCATTCGGCGCGGCTGAATGTCGTGGCCTGTCATCCCCAGCATCCGGTGGTCGCATGCGGCTATGCCGACGGTCTGGTGCTGCTCGTGCGCCTCGCCGACGGCGCCGAGGTGCTGGCCAAACGGCCGGGCGATGCGCCGGTCTCGGCGCTGGCGTGGAGCGGGGACGGGAGCAAGCTTGCCTTCGGCTGCGAGGACGGCGAAGCGGGGATTGTCGATCTGTAGGGGGGCTCAGGCGCGTAGCGCCGAGCCCCCCGCGATATACGTTGCATTCAATGCGGTGGGCTTCGCTGCGCTCAGCCCACCCTACGGTCTGCTTCAGCAAGCGTAGGGTGGGCTAAGGCGCGGTACGCGCCGTGCCCACGTGATCAGGGTGGGCTTCACTGCGTTCAGCCCACCCTACGAATCGATAACTCATTCCCCAAACGAACCCGCGATATCGCCAGTATCGCCACCCCAATCCGGCGGTAGGTCGCCGCTGGCAACGTAGCGATGGAAGCTGCTGTGCGGCCAGTCACGCGCACGCTCCACCAATCCGTGCCTGACCGGGTTGAAGTGGATATAGTCGACATGGCGTGCCAGATCGGCCTCGTCGCGGATCATGTGTTCCCAATAGCGGCGCTGCCAGAGTCCTTTTTCCCGCTTGGCAATTTTACTTTCTGAGCGTGCTGCGGACGCGGGCAGGCTGCGCGAAAAGCCGCCCTTGATGAGATTCCATCGCATTGCATAGTCCACGTCTCCAGCAGGGAGGGACCAAATCGCATGCAGGTGATCCGGAAGAATGCAGATCGCCACGGTCTCGAAGGGGCGTCGTTGATGAACGGAGCGATAGGCGCGCCGCAACAGGTCGATGTGACGCACCAGCACATCGCTCGACCGGTCGGCCAGCGTCACGGTGAAAAAGAAGGTGCCGCCCGCAATTTTCGCACGCCGGTATCGCGACATGCAAAAGCATAGACCGTTTTTGCCGCATGGGCATCGGCTTGCAGTACGGGCCGCGGCTCGTCATGGTGGGCTTCGCTGCGCTCAGCCCACCCTACAGTGATCAAAACTCAGATCACATATTGCCGCAGCGGCGGGAAGCCGTTGAAGCCGACCGACGAATACATGGTCGTATAGGCGCCGGTCGCCTCGATCAGCACCTTGTCGCCGATGGCGAGCGAGACCGGCAGCGGGTAGGGATTCTTCTCGTACAGCACGTCGACCGAATCGCAGGTCGGGCCGGCCAGCACGCAGGGCGCCATCTCGTCGCGGTCCTTGCGGGTCCTGATCGGGTAGCGGATCGACTCATCGATGGTTTCGGCGAGGCCGTGGAACTTGCCGATGTCGAGATACACCCAGCGCAGGTCGTCTTCCGGCGAGCGCTTGGCGATCAGTACGACTTCCGCCTCGATCATGCCGGCATTGCCGACCAGGCCGCGGCCGGGCTCGATGATGGTCTCCGGGATGCGGTTGCCGAAATGGCGGCGGAGCGCCCGGAAGATGGCGCGGCCATAGGATTCCAGCTTCGGCGTTTTGCGCAGATACCTGGCCGGGAAGCCGCCGCCCAGATTGACCAGCGACAGGTTGATGCCGCGCTCGGCGCAGGTGCGGAACACCGCGGCCGCCGAGGCCAGCGCCGAATCCCATGCCTGCACATTCTGCTGCTGCGAGCCGACATGGAAGGAAATGCCATAGGCATTGAGGCCCTGCCGGTGCGCCAGCTCCAGGATGTCGGCGGCGAATTCCGGTTCGCAGCCGAATTTGCGCGACAGCGGCCATTCCGCGCCGGTGCCGTCGCAGCGGATGCGGCAGATCACACGGCTGCCGGGGGCGGCGCGCGCCACCTTCTCGACCTCGGCCTCGCAGTCGATCGCGAACATGGTGATGCCGAGCTGGAAGGCGGTGGCGATATCGCTCTCCTTCTTGATCGGGTTGCCGTAGGAGATGCGGTCGGGCGTGGCGCCGGCGGCGAGCACATCCCGGGTCTCCTGAATCGAGGCGACGTCGAAGGAGGAGCCGAGCTCGACCAGCAGCTTCAGGATTTCGGGGGCGGGATTGGCCTTCACGGCGTAGAACACCTTGGTGTCCGGCAGCGCCGAAGCGAAGGCCTGGTAGTTCTCGCGCACAATGTCGGAATCGAGGACGAGGCAGGGCCCGTCGCCCTGGCGGGTCTTCAGAAAGTCACGGATGCGTGCGGTCATGTCGACCTGGCTCCCCATCGGCATGGTGGCCGTGCCACCGCAATGAATGTCTGATGATGCGCGCGGGCTGCCGCGAAAGCGGCACCCGGTGAACACCACCGCGATTGCTCTGCCTTGGTCCGGATGAGGGAAAGCCCCGCTCCGCACGGCCGGCAATGACTGACAAGCCTTTTCAGTGACCCGGCATTTGCGCCGGCGCTCCAAAAAAGCCCGCTCCGTCGTTGCTTTAAGACGCGTCCCCCGTTGAGAGCGGGGTGGGCCGGTTTCGCCTCCGGCTGCCGGTCACTCGTGCAAGGAAGAGAACGCTCAGTTGAGCCTTGCTCATCCTTGGCGGCTGTCCGGCCTCTTGTCCGGATACCTACCGACCGACACACGTCCACAGGCACGTGCGAATTTGGGCGAGAGAGAAATAAAATAATTCGACTCGGCTCGCAAGTTTTTTTGACGATGCGAACAGCAAAGCGGGCGCGGCTCGCGCCACGCCCGCCATGTTGCAGACACGCTTGGTGATGGTTTGTTAACGAATCACAAGTGCAGACGCGTCAACGCACCAGGACGTTCCGGAATTGCCACGGGTCGCGCTTGTCGATGTCCTCGGGAAAGAGTCCGGGGCGGTCGGTGAGCGGCGTCCAGTCGGTGTATTTGCTTGTCACGGGGCCGAGATAGGGTATCTGCACCTCAAGGCAGCGGCGGAAATCCATCTCGTCGGCCTCGACGATGCCGGCTTTCGGATTTTCCAGCGCCCAGACCATGCCGGCGAGCACGGCAGAGGTCACCTGCAGGCCGGTGGCGTTCTGGAACGGGGCGAGATCGCGCGTCTCGTCGATCGAGAGCTGCGAACCGTACCAGTAGGCGTTCTTCTTGTGCCCGTAGAGCAGCACGCCGAGCTCGTCGATGCCGTCCACGATCTCGTCCTCGTCGAGGATGTGGAAGGTCTCCTGCTTCTTGCCGGCCTGTCCGAACATCTCGTGCAGCGAGAGAACCGCGTCGTCGCAGGGGTGATAGGCATAGTGGCAGGTCGGCCGGTAGACGGTCCGGCGGCCGTCCTTCAGGGTGAGATAGTCGGCGATCGAGATCGACTCGTTGTGGGTGACCAGGAAGCCGTACTGGGGGCCCGGGGTTGGCGTCCATGAGCGCACGCGCGTGTTGGCGCCCGGCTGCAGCATGTAGATCGCCGCCTGGCAGCCGGTCTTGTGCCTGCGGCCATTCGCCGGCATCCATTTCTCGTGCGTGCCCCAGCCGAGCTCGGCTGGCTGCATGCCTTCCGAGGTGAAGCCCTCGATCGACCAGGTGTTGACGAACACGTTGCGCGGCTTCGGCTGCTTGGCGCGCTGGGTGTCGCGCTCGGCGATGTGGATGCCCTTGACGCCGAGCTTCTTCGCCAGGCGCGCCCAGTCCTCGCGCGTCTTCGGCTCCTTGACCGCCCCCTTGGTATCCTTGGCGATGTCCAGCAGCGCCTGCTTCACGAACCAGGACACCATGCCGGGATTGGCGCCGCAGCAGGACACGGCGGTGGTCGAGCCGGGCTTGCGCTTGCGCTTGGCGGTGAGCGTCATTTCGCGGAGGTTATAGTTCGAGCGCTGCTCCGGGCCGAATTTCGGGTTGAAGTAGAAACCGGCCCAGGGCTCGTTCACGGTGTCGATATAGAACGCACCGAGCTCGTTGCAGAGCTCCATGATGTCGACCGAGGAGGTGTCGACCGACAGGTTGACGCAGAAGCCCTGCCCGCCGCCCTTGGTGAGGAGCGGGGTGAGCAGTTCCCGGTAATTGTCCCTGGTCACCGCCTCGTGGATGAAGCGAATACCTCGGTCGTCGAGGATCTTGCGGTCCTTGTCCTCGGGATCGATGACCACAAAACGGCTCTTGTCGTAATCGAAATGCCGCTCGATCAGCGGCAGCGTGCCTTTGCCGATCGAGCCAAATCCGATCATCACGACGGGACCGTCGATCTTTGCGTGCACAGGCCAGTTGGTCATCGGTCTCTACTCCGGGGTCGCAATGTGTTTTGGACTGGAAAACGAGGGCGGAGCCATCGCGGAAGACGCTCCGCGATAGCCCCAAAGTGCCGGCGGCGCAAACCTAGGCTGCGCGCCGTGTCCGCTTGTTGACAGCCTTGGCGTCGGCCGCCACCATCGCGGCGATGCCCGGCTTGGCTGCGAGGGCGCCGGTCGCGCCGATCAGGCCGCGCGCGCCATTGAGCGCCCCCGGCACGAGTTCGAGTGCCAGCAGACGCGTCTGCTCGTAGGGGCCGGGCATCCACAGCGACGCGGTCGCCGCGGCCGAAAAGCCGAAGCGGCCGTAATAGGGCGCATCTCCCACCAGCAGCACGGCGCGATGGCCGAGGGTGCGCGCGGCCTCGATCGCCCGCTGCATCAGCGCCGCGCCGATGCCGCGCTTCTGGCACGCGGGATCGACCGCGAGCGGGCCGAGCAGCAGCGCCGCCTGGCCGGGGCCGGCCGCGACATTCCACAGCCGCACGGTGCCGACGATCCTGCCGCGCGCGGTGGCGACGAAGGACAGCCCTTCGGCCGGCACACGGTCCTCGCGCAGGCGCGCGGACGTCTTGGCGAAGCGGCTCGGGCCATAGGCGCGGTCGAGCAGGGCCTCGCGGGCGGCGAAATCCGAAATCTTCTCGTGACGAATGGCAATCATGGCCATGTCCTTCCCCGCTCCGGGTCGCGGAGCGTTTTCAGTCCAGAGGTGAAGGGAAAGGGGAGCCGGAGACCGGCTCCCGTCGCTGTCAGATGTGGTACGTCTTCAAGGGCGGGAAGCCGTTGAAGGCGACCGACGAGTAGGTCGACGTATACGCGCCGGTGCCTTCGATCAGCACCTTGTCGCCGATCTCCAGGCTGAACGGCAGCGGATACGGCTGCTTCTCGTACAGCACGTCGGCCGAATCGCAGGTCGGGCCGGCCAGCACGCAGGGTCCGACCTTGCCGCCGTCGCGCGGCGTCTTGATCGGATAGCGGATCGACTCGTCCATCGTCTCGGCGAGACCGCCGAACTTGCCGATGTCGAGATAGACCCAGCGCACCTCGTCGCTCTCGCTCTTCTTCGAGACGAGCACGACTTCGGCCTCGATCACGCCGGCATTGCCGACCATGCCGCGGCCCGGCTCGATGATGGTTTCCGGGATGCGGTTGCCGAAATGCTTGCGCAGGCCCTGGAAGATCGCCGCGCCATAGGCTTTCACCGCCGGCACCTTCTTCAGGTACTTGGTCGGGAAGCCGCCGCCGAGATTGACCATGCTGAGCGCAATGCCGCGGTCTCCGCATTCACGGAAGATCGCCGCCGCCGAGGCGAGCGCATTGTCCCAGGCGCCGGTGTTGCGCTGCTGCGATCCGACATGGAACGAGATGCCATGCGCCGACAGGCCCAGCCGGTGCGCGTGCTCCAGCACGTCGACCGCCATGGCCGGCTCGCAGCCGAATTTGCGCGACAGGGGCCATTCCGCGCCAGCGCCATCGCACAGGATGCGGCAGAACACTTTGGCGCCGGGGGCGGCACGGGCGATCTTCTCGACCTCGGCCTGGCAGTCCACGGCGAACAGCGACACGCCGAGGGCATGCGCGCGCGCGACATCGCGCTCCTTCTTGATGGTGTTGCCGAAGGAGATGCGGTCGGGCGTTGCGCCGGCCGCGAGCGCCATCTCGATCTCTGCGACCGAGGCGGTGTCGAAGCAGGAGCCCATGGAGGCCAGCAGGGACAGCACCTCCGGCGCCGGGTTCGCCTTCACGGCGTAGAACACCCGGCTGTCCGGCAGCGCCTTGGCAAAGGCCTGATAATTGTCGCGCACGACGTCGAGATCGACGACGAGGCAAGGCCCATCGTCCTGACGCTGGCGCAGGAATTCGCGGATGCGGTCGGTCATCTCTCTCTCCAAACGGCTCCGTGGGCGGCAAGCCGCCCGCAAGATGCCGGTCCGTGGCTGACGCTTCCGCGCGATGGAGGCGCGACGAGCGTCGGTGATCACGACCCGACGATGCTGCCTTGGATTGGAAAGGGAGGACCCGATCCGCACACCTGGCAATGATGGACAAGCCTCTTCGGTAACCGCTCCGGCTTTTGGACAGCCGGAAGAGACCAAAAAAGCCCGCTCCGTCGTTGCTTTAAGACGCGTCCCCCGTTGAGAGCGGGGTATGCCGGTTTCGCCTCCGGCTGCCAGTCACTCATGCAAGGAGGAGGTTCGCTCCCCCTTGGCGGCTGTCCGGCCTCTTGTCCGGATACCTACCGACTGACACACGTCCACAGGCACGTGCGAATTTGGGCGAAGTGCAAATAGGAAATAAATTCGTCATGTGCAAGCGCTGATTTGCCCGCACACGGATTTCTGACCGGAAGATGAACGCTTTTTGAACAGCGGCGTGTGCGGCGGGCTCAGTCGGCGGCGGTGAACGGCTCCACCGTCTTCGCGTAGCGCACGAACTGCACCATCACGAACAGGCCGAGCAGGAAGAACAGGCCCTGCAGGATGAAACCGACCTGCTCGCCGAGCTGGAACAGGTTGGCGATCGCCCAGCCGCCGGCAAAGGCCGCGCCGAAGACCTCGACGCCGATCAGGATCGCCGCGCTGATCACCGTCAGCACGTTCAGCCAGTTGATGCGGCGGCCCGGGGCCGGTTTGCTCGTCGTGGTCACGGAAGGTCTCCTTCGCCGGGCGGCAATGTCGTCGAAACGGCGGGCCCGATCAAGTCTGGATTTCCCGCCTCAAAGGCCCCATTTCAGGCGGAATTGCCTCCTCCCGCACCGGATTTCCAGCATGACCCAGGCCGCCGCGATCAACCCGCTTCTCCAGCCATGGCCGGGCCCCGACGAGGTTCCGCCCTTTGCTGAGGTCAGGCCCGAGCATTTCGAGCCGGCCTTCGATCACGCCATGGCCGAGCATCTGGCGGAGATCGACGCCATCGTCGCCCAGGGCGCCGCGCCGGATTTCGACAACACCATCGCGGCGCTGGAGCGCAGCGGGCGGACGCTGGGCCGAGTGTCGGATGTCTTCTTCAATCTCACCGGCGCCCATACCAGCGACGCCATCATGAAGATCGAGCGCGTGATGGCGCCGAAGCTCGCCGCCCATGACAGCAGGATCGACCTGAACGAGCCGCTGTTCCGGCGGATCGAGGCGGTGGCGCGCAACCGGGCGGGCATGGGGCTTTCGGCCGAGCAGGAGCGGGTTCTGGAGCGCTATGTCACCGACTTCCGGCGCGCCGGCGCCCATCTCGAACCGGCCGCCAAGACGCGGCTGGCGGATATCGGCGAGCGGCTGGCGGAACTCGGCACCGCCTTTGGCCAGAACGTACTGACCGACGAGCAGGACTACACCCTGATCCTGGACGGCAAGGACGATCTCGCGGGCCTGCCGGATTTCCTCATCGCGGCGGCGCGCGAGGCGGCGGAGGAGCGTGGGATGGACGGCAAGCACGTCATCACGCTCTCGCGTTCGAGCGTGGAGCCGTTCCTGCAATTTTCCGCCCGGCGCGATCTGCGCGAAAAGATCTTCAAGGCCTGGATCGCGCGCGGCGACACCGGCGGCAAGACCGACAACAAGGCGATCATCGCCCAAATGGTGGCGCTGCGGGCCGAGCGCGCGAAGCTGCTCGGCTATCCGACCTTCGCGCATTACCGGCTCGACGATTCCATGGCCAGGACGCCGTCGGCGGTGCGCGGCCTGCTCGGCGAAGTCTGGCCGCGCGCCCGCGCCCGGGCGCTCGCCGACCGCGACGCTCTGCAGGAGCTGGTGCAGGAAGAGGGCGGCAATTTCCGCCTCGCCCCCTGGGACTGGCGCTATTACGCCGAGAAGCTGCGCAAGAAGCTGCACGACGTCGATGAAGAGACGATCAAGTCCTATCTGCAGCTTGAGAAGATCGTCGAGGCGGCGTTCGACACCGCGCACCGCCTGTTCGGCCTGAATTTCAGGCCGCGCACGGACGTGCCGGTCTGGCATCCCGACGTGCGGGTCTGGGAGGTGACGGGCGAGGGCGGCCACCTGGTCGGTCTGTTCTTCGGCGATTATTTCGCCCGCACCTCGAAACATTCCGGCGCCTGGATGACCACCTTGCGCGACCAGGAGAAGTTGTCCGGCAATATCCGGCCGCTGGTCGTCAATGTGATGAATTTCTCCAAAGCGGCGGATGGCGAGCCGACGCTGCTCTCCTTCGACGATGCGCGCACGCTGTTCCATGAATTCGGCCATGGCCTGCACGGGCTGCTGTCGGACGTGACCTATCCGTCGATCTCCGGCACCAGCGTGCTGCGCGATTTCGTCGAACTGCCCTCGCAGCTTTACGAGCACTGGCTGGAGCGGCCGGAGGTGTTGCGCCGTTTTGCCGTGCATCACCGCACCGGCGAGCCGATCCCGGAGGCGCTGCTCGAGCGGCTGCTGAAGTCGCGCACCTTCAATCAGGGCGCCGCGACCGTGGAGTATGTGTCGTCGGCCCTGGTCGATCTGGATTATCATTCGTTGGAAAAGGCGGACGGTCTCGATGTGCCGGAATTCGAGAAGGCCGCGCTCGCGCGCATCGGCATGCCGGAGGAAATCGTGATGCGCCACCGCTCGCCGCATTTCCAGCATGTGTTTTCCGGCGACGGATATTCGGCGGCCTATTATAGCTATATGTGGGCGGAAGTGCTGGACGCCGACGCCTTCCGCGCCTTCGAGGAAGCGGGCGACATCTTCGATCAGGCGACCGCGCAAAAGCTGCGCGACAATATCTATGCCGCCGGCGGTTCGCGCGACCCGGAGGCGGCCTATATCGCCTTCCGCGGGCGCATGCCGACGCCGGACGCGCTGCTGGAACGGCGCGGCCTGCTCGACGCCGTGTCGGCGGGAGAAGCGTGAACCTCTCCAGCTTGTAGCTCGTAGGGTGGGTTAGGCGCGAAGCGCCGTAACCCACCATCTCGATTTAGCCGGTGGGTTACGCGCCTGCGGCGCTAACCCACCCTACGAGTTGTTTTGCACTGACCTGATTTCATCTTATACGACTGTGGTTATGGATTCCGGGCTCGCCTGCCTTCGGCAGGCGCCCCGGGATGACGATGGATATCTGAATGCCCCTCCACTCCGCCGGACATCGCCGCGGCGTTTGTGCCGCGCCCCATCATGCCGCCGCCGAAGCCGGCCGCGACGTGCTGGCCGAAGGCGGCAACGCGCTGGAGGCGATGGTGGCGATGGCGGCGACCATCGCCGCGGTCTATCCGCACATGAATCATGTCGGCGGCGACGGCTTCTGGCTGGTGCGCGAGTCCTCCGGCCGCGTGCGTGCGCTGATGGCGCCGGGCCCGGCCGGCGCGAAAGCGACGCCGGCGTTTTATCGCGAGCACGGATTTGAGGCGATCCCGCCGCGCGGGCCCTTTGCCGCGCTCACCGTTCCCGGCGCGATCGGCGGCTGGATGCTGGCGCTCGACGGCGCCAGGGCGCACAAGGGCCGCCTGCCGCTCGACGTGCTGCTGTCGCCGGCCATGCGGTATGCGCGCGAGGGCTACATGGTCACGCGCAGCCAGGCGGCGCTGACCGCCGACAAGCTCACTGAGCTGAAAGACGTGCCGGGTTTCGCCGCGGCATTCCTGGTCGACGGCAAGCCGCCGGAGCAGGACACGACGCTGAAGCAGGCCGCGTTCGCCGCCACGCTGGATCATCTCGCCAAGGCCGGCCTCGAGGATTTTTATCGCGGCGATGTCGGCCGCGAGATCGCCGCCGACCTTGAGCGCATCGGCTCGCCGGTCACGCGCGAGGATCTCCACCGCTATCGCGCCTATGTCGCCGAACCGCTGTCGGCAAAACTGGAGATCGGCACGCTCTACAACACACCGCCGCCGACGCAGGGCCTGGCTGCGCTCATCATCCTGTCGCTGTTCGAGCGGCTGCGCGTGACCGAGGCCGAAGGCTTCGATTTCGTGCATGGCCTGGTCGAATCCACCAAGCGCGCTTTCCGGATTCGCGACCGCGTGGTCACCGATCCGGGCCGGCTGAAAGAGCCGCTGGAAAAATACCTGGAATCTCCGCTGCTCGACCGGGAAGCGCGCTTGATCGACCGGAAGATCGCCTCCCCGTGGCCTGTTCCGGCGGGCAAGGGTGACACCATCTGGATGGGCGCGGCCGATTCCTCGGGCCTCGTCGTGTCCTACATCCAGTCGATCTACTGGGAATTCGGCTCCGGCTGCGTGCTGCCGGCGACCGGCGTGCTGATGCAGAATCGCGGCGCCAGCTTCAGCTTGGACAAGAACGCTGCAAATCCACTTGAGCCCGGCCGCCTGCCCTTCCACACGCTCAATCCGGCGCTGGCGGTGCTGAAGGACGGGCGCGTCATGGCCTATGGCACCATGGGCGGCGACGGCCAGCCGCAGACCCAGGCCATGGTGTTTTCCCGCCATGTTCTGTTTCGCCAGCCACTGGACGCCGCGCTCGATGCGCCGCGCTGGCTGCTGGGCCGGACCTGGGGCTCGAGCCACACCAACCTGCGGATGGAGCCGCGGTTCGACGGCGGGCTGGTCGACCGGCTGATGTCGGCCGGGCATGATGTCGAGGTCGTTAACGAAGGCCATTCCGACACCATGGGCCATGCCGGGGCGGTCATCCTGCATCGCGACGGGACGTTCGAGGGCGGCCACGACCCGCGCGCCGATTCCGGCGTGGCCGGGGTGTAATGTCATAATGTCATAAAGACGTGAAACGGGTCCGCCTCCTTTCCGCCTCACTCCGTGATATCGTTCGCGGCACCTGTATTCAGCGGCAGTTCGCATGACCCGTCTCTTCAAGGCCCTCCTCGCCTCAGCGGTCCTGACCCTGGCCTTCAGCTCGGGCGCGGACGCGCATCCGCATGTCTTCGTCACCATCAAGAGCGAGATCGTCTATGACGCCGAGGGCAAGGTGACCGGCATCCGCCACGCATGGACCTTCGACGACATGTTCTCGACCTACGCCACGCAGGGGCTGGAATCGAAACAGAAGGGCGTGTTCACGCGCGAGGAACTGGCCGCGCTCGCCGAGGTGAATGTCACCTCGATGAAGGAATTCGATTTCTTCACGCAAGGCAAACTGAACGGCGAGAAGATCGCCTTCGGCGATCCCAAGGATTACTGGCTGGATTTCAAGGATCAGGTTCTCACCCTGAATTTCACCTTGCCGGTCAAGACCCCGGTCAGGATGCGGGACATGAATCTGGACATTTACGATCCGGCTTATTTCGTGTCTTTCGAGCTGGCCGAGAGCGAGCCGATCAGACTCGTGGCCGCACCGGCTGCCTGCAAGCTCTCGGTGGCAAAACCGAATGACAGCAGCGCCCAGACCAAAAATCTCGGCGAGAGTTTCTTCAACCAGATGGATCCGAAGAATCCGTTCGGGACCCAGTTCGCCAACAAGATTTCCGTGAAATGTCCATGACGCGTCGGTTGCGGCGAGAGCCATCCTGGCGCGCCATCATGCTGTGTGCCGCAGTGACCGTTCTCGCGGTCGCGGTCTGCGATGCCGCCCTTGCGCAATCGTCACCCTTCGGCGTGCCGCGTCCGCAGGCGCCGGCGGCTCCCTCCGACGGGATTGTCGGCTGGCTGCTTGCCAAGCAGGCGGAGTTCTATCGCGCGCTGTCGGGTGCGATCCGGGCCGCCAAGGCCGACGGCACCGCGGTCTGGGGCCTGTTCGGACTGTCGTTCCTGTACGGCATTTTCCACGCCGCCGGTCCCGGGCATGGCAAGGCGGTGATCGCGTCCTACGTGGTCGCCAATGACGAAACCTGGCGGCGTGGGGTGATCCTGTCCTTCGCTTCGGCCTTCCTGCAGGCGCTGGTGGCGGTGGCTCTGGTCGGCGTCGTGGCGATCCTGCTGGGCGCGACCGCGCGGGTGATGGGGGACATCGTCCGTTACATCGAGATCATCAGCTATTCCCTGATCACGCTCCTGGGTGCGCGGCTGCTCTGGGTGAAGGGCCGCGCGGCCATCGCGGATTTCCGCGGTCTGCAGACCGAGCACGAGCATTTCCAGCACGCGCACGGCCATGCCCATGGTCATCATCACCATCACGGCCATGCGCATCACGGGCACGATCATGCCCACGACGAGTCCTGCGGCCATTCGCATGGACCCGAGCCGAAGGATCTGGCCGGCCCCGGCGGCTGGAAGCGCGGCCTGACCGCCATCGTCGCCGTCGGCTTGCGCCCCTGTTCAGGCGCCATTCTGGTGCTGGTCTTCGCGCTGGCGCAGGGCATCTTCTGGGCCGGCGTGGGTGCGACCTTCATCATGGGGCTGGGCACCGCGATCACCGTCGCGGTCATCGCCACGATCACCGTCGGCGCACAGGGCTGGGCGCGCAAGCTGGCGTCGTCGCAGCCCGGCAGCGGCACGCTGGCCATGCGCGGCCTCGAGGTGGCGGCCGCCTTGTTTGTCCTGCTGTTCGGTCTCGCGCTGTTGGCCGGCTACATGGTCAATGAGCGGATGTTCCCGGCCTGACCCTTCCGGACTTGCGAACCGCCCGCGGCCTGCGCTTTATGGGGCAGGAGATGTCATGAAAGCCGACACACTTTTCGATCTCACCGGCGAGGTAGCTCTGGTCACCGGCGCCTCCAGCGGGCTCGGCCTGCGTTTTGCCGAAGTGCTGGCGGCCAACGGCGCCAGGGTCGCGCTGGTGGCGCGCCGCGCCGACCGGCTCAACGATCTGAAACAGAAAATCGAAAAGGCCGGGGGCCAGGCCATTGCGATCGAGGCCGATGTGCTCGACCGCGGCGCCATGCGGCGGGCCTATGATGCGGCCGAGAAGGCGTTCGGCACCGTCACCATCCTGCTCAACAATGCCGGCATCGCGCATACCGACCGCGCCGTCGATCTGTCCGAGGACACCTGGAAGAACGTGCTGGCGATCGATCTCGATGCGGTCTTCTTCTGGTCGCAGGAAGCCGCGCGCCGCATGCTGGCGGCAAACAGGAGGGGCGCGATCGTCAATATCGCGTCCGTGCTCGGCTTCAACGCGTCGAAGGGCGTGGTCGCCTATGCGGTGGCGAAGGCCGGCGTGGTGCAACTCACCAAGGCGCTTGGCATGGAATGGGCCAACAAGGGGATTCGCGTGAACGGTCTCGCGCCCGGCTGGTTCACCACCGATATCAACCGCGAGTTCCTGGAGAGCGAGCGCGGGCAGACGATCCGCAAGGAAATCCCGATGGAACGGTTTGGCCAGGACGGCGATCTCGACGGTCCGCTGCTGCTCCTTGTCTCGCAGGCCGGCCGCTTCATGGCGGGCGAAACCATTGCCGTCGACGGCGGCCAGACGGTCGGGCTGCGCGGTTAATTTGTGTGCAATGCGCCAAATGTCGTTTGGGCCTGCCGGTTCGCAATTTCCTGCTCCGGAAACCCCGTCGCGGGAAATTGACCGGCCCGGCCCTGAACGGTCAGCATTGCTGACACATTAACATCAGACTACATATGAGACTTGGACCAGCCTAAAGTATCAGACAGATGGGCATTTTCGTTTCGATACATGTCTGAAGCCGGAGAGCAAGGCATGACCCTGCGGCAGGTCAGTCTGGATGACAAATACGACCTGAGCCGGCGGCAGATTTTTGTCACCGGCTATCAGGCGATCATCCGGCTCTGCCTGATGCAGAAGGAGCGCGACCGGCGCGCCGGGCTGAACACTGCTGGCTACGTCACGGGCTATCGCGGTTCTCCGCTTGGCGGCCTCGACCAGCAATTCATCCGGGCGCGGAAATTCCTCGAGCCCAGCGACATCAAGTTCCAGGCCGGGATCAACGAGGATCTTGCCGCCACCGCCCTCTGGGGTACGCAGCAGGCGGAACTGCGCGGTGAAGGCAAGTTCGATGGCGTGTTCGGTGTCTGGTACGGCAAGGGACCGGGCGTCGACCGCACCGGCGATGTGTTCCGCCACGCCAATTTCGCCGGCACGTCGCAACATGGCGGCGTGCTCGCCCTGATGGGTGACGATCATACCGCAGAATCTTCCACCACCGCGCATCAGTCGGAATATCACTTCGTCGATGTGATGATCCCGATCCTGAACCCCGCCGGTGTGCAAGAGATCATCGATTACGGGCTTTACGGTTTCGCCATGTCGCGTTTCTGCGGCACCTGGGCGGCATTGAAATGCATGCACGATACGGTGGAGTCGACCGCCGTGGTCGACGGCGCGCTCGACCGCGTGAACATCGTGATGCCGACCGATTTCGCGATGCCGCCCGGCGGTCTCAACATCCGGCTGCAGGACACGATCCTCGGGCAGGAGGCGCGGCTTTACGATTACAAGCGCGACGCCATGCTCGCCTTCATCCGCGCCAACAAGATCAACAGGATGATCACGTCGGGCGGGCGCAATGCGAAGATCGGCATCATCACCACCGGCAAATCCTATCTGGACGTGCGCCAGGCCTTTGACGAGCTCGGCATCGACGAGGTCGCCTGCAACAATCTGGGACTTCGCCTGTTCAAGATCGGCTGTCCCTGGCCGATTCCGCGCGAGGAACTGATCGCGTTCGCCGACGGCCTCGATCTCATCATTGTGGTCGAGGAGAAGCGCTCGCTGCTGGAAGTACAGGTGCGCGAGGAACTTTACGGTACCGCCAATCAGCCGGTCTGCATCGGCAAGAAGGATGAACGCGGCAACTGGCTGTTCCCGGTCAAGGGTGCGCTCGATCCCAATGAAGTCGCGATCACGATCGGGGAACGTTTATTGGCGCGCGGGAATAATGACGCGATCGCCACCAAGGTCTCGCGCCTGAAACAGGCGCAGCATGCGCTCGCCGAGATCCAGGAAGTCGCAGCGCGCATTCCGTATTTCTGCTCCGGCTGTCCGCACAATACCTCGACGGTGGTTCCCGAAGGCATGCGCGCCTATGCCGGCATCGGCTGCCATTACATGGCGCAGTGGATGGACCGTTCCACTCTCGGCTACACCCATATGGGCGGCGAGGGCGCCAACTGGATCGGCGAAGCGCCGTTCTCCAGCCGCCAGCACGTGTTCCAGAATCTCGGCGACGGCACCTACAATCATTCCGGCTACATGGCGATCCGCGCCGCCATCGCCTCCGGCGTCAACATCACCTACAAGATCCTCTACAACGACGCCGTTGCCATGACCGGCGGCCAGCATCACGACGGCACGCTCACCGTCCCGCAGATTGCGCAGCAGGTCGCGGCCGAGGGCGTCAAGCGCATCGCCGTCGTCAGCGACGAGCCGGACAAATATCCCAGCGGCATTGAATGGCCGCGCGGCATCACCTTCCATCACCGCGACGATCTCAACGAGGTGCAGAAGGACCTGGCCGCCATTCCCGGCACCTCGGTGCTGATCTACGACCAGACCTGCGCCGCTGAGAAGCGCCGCCGCCGCAAGCGCGGCACCTTCCCCGATCCCGACAAGCGTGTGCTGATCAACGAACTGGTCTGCGAAGGCTGCGGCGATTGCGGCGTGAAATCGAATTGCGTCTCGGTGCAGCCGCTGGAGACCGAATGGGGCCGCAAGCGCACCATCGACCAGTCGAGCTGCAACAAGGATTATTCCTGCGTGAAGGGCTTTTGCCCGTCCTTCGTCACGGTTCACGGGGCCAAGCCACGGCGAGGGAAGGCGGTTGCGGAAGCGGCGGACCTGCCGGTGCTGCCAGTGCCGAGGCTGCCGCAGATCGGCGCGCCCTTCGGCATCATCGTCACCGGCGTCGGCGGCACCGGCATCGTCACCATCGGCGGCGTGCTCGGCATGGCTGCGCATCTGGAAGGCAAGGGCGTCGGCATCATCGACATGGCCGGCCTCGCCCAGAAGGGCGGCGCGGTCTACAGCCACATCCGCATTTCCAACAACCCGGACGAAATCCACGCCATCCGCATGGCGGCGGGCGGCGCCGACCTCGTGCTGGGCGGCGATATCGTCGTGGCCGGCAACAAGAAGGTGCTGGCGGCGGTCAAGCATGGTGCGACCAGGGTGATCGCCAATCTCGCCGAATTCCTGCCCGGGGATTTCACCCGCAACGCCGATTTCTCGCTGCCGATGGAACGCCTGAAGCGCGCGATCCTGGGGGCGGCGGGGCGCGAGAATGTCAGCTTCGTCGATGCCGGACGGCTGGCGGTCGGGCTGCTCGGCAATTCCATTGCCGCCAATATTTTCCTGGTCGGCTATGCCTATCAGATCGGCGCCTTGCCGCTTTCGGCGGAGGCGATCGAGAAGGCGATCGAGATGAACGGCGAAGCGGTGGCCATGAACCAGGCCGCCTTCCGCTGGGGCCGGAGAGCCGCGTTCGATCTCGCCGTGGTCGAAAAGCTGGTGCCGCCGGCCTCGGCGCAGGACGACAACCGCCGCCTGTCGCAAAACTTCGACGAGACCGTGCAGCGCCGCGTGGCTTTCCTCACCGATTATCAGAATGCGCCATATGCGGCGCGCTACCGCAAATGGGTGGAAGAAGCTCGCGAAGCCGAGCGATTGAAAGCGCCCGGCAAGCAGGGGCTGGCTGAAGCCGTGGCGCGCTATCTGTTCAAGCTGATGGCCTACAAGGACGAATATGAGGTCGCGCGGCTTTATACCGACGGCACCTTCCGCCAGCAGGTGACATCCACATTCGAAGGCGACAGCCTGCGCTTCGAATTCCACCTCGCGCCGCCGCTTCTCGCCCGGACCGACAGAACCACGGGCGAGCCGAAGAAGATGAGTTTCGGACCCTGGATGCTGACGGCCTTCGGCGTGCTCAAGCACTTCAAGGGGCTGCGCGGCACGCCGCTCGATCCGTTCGGATATACGTCGGAGCGCCGCACCGAACGGCAGCTGATCGCCGATTATGAGAAGATGCTCGGCCAAGTGCTGGACAACCTGACGCCGGAAAATCATTCGGTCGCGGTTGGCCTCGCCGCTATTCCCGAAAAGATCCGCGGCTTCGGCCACGTCAAGGCGCGCCATCTGAAGGCGGCCAAGGCCGACGAAGCCGCGTTGTTCGAACAGTTCCGGGCCGGTGCGGCGCCGCTGTTGAAAGCGGCGGAATAGCCGGCGACGGTTTACCAGGGCGGACACCATCTGTGATCTCTGCGGACCATCTGCGGCGCGTGGCATTCTGGTCGCATGACCTGAACGAGGATGAGTTCGAACGGGCGCGCAAGGGAATTGTCGAGAAATCCTTTTCCGGCGGCGCCTATATCTGTCATCGCGGCGACCGTCTCGATTCCTGGACCGGTGTCACCGCCGGTCTGATCAAGCTCGGCACGGTGTCGAAAACCGGCAAGGCAGTGACGCTCGCCGGCCTGCGCGAAGGCGGCTGGTTCGGTGAAGGCACGTTGTTGAAGGACGAAGCCCGTCAATATGACCTGGTCGCTTTGCGCGACACCGCCATGGCCTATATGAACCGCGCCACCTTCTTCTGGCTGTTCGACAACAGCGCCGCCTTCAACCGCTATCTGGTGCGCCAGTTCAACGAGCGGCTTGGGCAGTTCATTGCGCTGGTGGAATACGACCGGATGCTGGATTCGACCGCGCGTGTGGCCCGCAATATCGCCTGGCTGTTCAACCCGGTGCTGTATCGGAATCCCGGCCTGCATCTCGAGATTTCGCAGGAGGAGATCGGCGCGCTGTCGGGTGTGTCGCGTCAGGTCGCGAACCAGAGCCTCAAGACGCTGGAGAACGAAAAGCTGCTGCGGCTCGACCGCGGCGGAATTACCGTCCTGAACCTGGAGGCGTTGAGCCGCTACGGCGAGTGACGCCCATGTGCCGGCAAATGTGCTGGCAAAAGAAACGCCGCCCGCAGGGCTTACCGCAACTGCGAAGGAGGCCCTGTTTCCCGGGAGCAATATTTGCGCCCTCCCTAGCGAACAATTCCCCCCTCTGTCTGTCAAGCCGTCCCTTGCGAAACCAAGGTTTCATTGCAAACCTTAGGGCCAGGGATCACCATGACCGGACGGTCATCGGCTAAAATGAAAGACAAGCGCGATCAACGCGCAGGGGAAACCGGGAGGAGACTGCGCTGTGGCGATCAAAGCCGCTGCCGACTCGGATACGTTTCCGAAGCTCCTGATTCATAATGCCCGCGTGCGCGGGACGCGTCCGGCCTTGCGCCACAAGGATCTCGGAATCTGGCAGACCTGGACCTGGATGCAGGTTCTGGACGAGGTGCGCGCTTTATCGGTCGGGCTTCAGGAACTGGGGCTCAAGCGCGGCGACAAGCTCGCCATTGTCGGCGCCAACCGGCCGCGGCTCTATTGGGCGATGTGCGCGGCGCAGGCGCTCGGCGCCGTGCCGGTGCCGCTTTACGCGGATTCGGTCGCCGACGAGATGGCCTATGTGCTGGAACATGCCGAGGTCACGGTCGCAATCGTGCAGGACCAGGAACAGGTCGACAAGCTGCTGTCGATTTCCGACCGCGTCCCGAAGCTGACGCATATCGTTTACGACGAGACGCGCGGGTTGCGCGATTACGATCATTCCCGGCTGACCTCGATCGACGAGGTGCAGAAGAGGGGCCGCAAGGTCCTGTCGGAAATCTGGGCGCAGAAGAACTGGGACGACATGGTCGCGCAGGGCAAGGGCAGCGATCTCGCCATCATTCTCTACACGTCCGGCACCACCGGCCGCCCCAAGGGGGTCATGCTCTCGCACGACAATGTGCTGATCTCCGCACGCAACGGAAACCTGTTCGATCATCTGGACGAGAACGAGGAGGTGATCGCCTATCTGCCGCTGGCCTGGGTCGGCGATCATATCTTCTCCTATGCGCAATCCTACGTCGCCGGTTTCTGCGTGAATTGCCCGGAAGCCGGAGAAACGGTGGTGGAAGACCGCCGCGAGATCGGCACCACCTATGCTTTCGCGCCGCCGCGCATCTACGAGAATCTGCTCACGCTGACGATGGTGCGGATGGAAGACGCCGGCAAGCTGAAGCGGCGGGTGTTTCACTATTTCATCGGCTTCGCCCGCAAATGGGGCGAGAAAATCCTGAACGGCGAACGGGTGCCGCTGCATGCGCGCCTGGTCTACGCGCTCGGCGAAATACTGGTCTATGGTCCGCTGAAGAACCGCTATGGCCTGTCGCGCATCCGCGTCGCCTATACCGCCGGCGAGGCGATCGGTCCGGAAATCTTCCGCTTCTTCCGCTCGATCGGCATCAACCTCAAGCAGTTGTATGGCTCGACCGAGGCTTCGGTCTACATCACCGCCCAGCCGGACGGCGAGATCTATGCCGATACCGTGGGCAAGCCGAATATCGATGTCGAAGTGAAGGTCGGCGACAACGGCGAGGTGATGTTCAGATCGCCCGGCGTGTTCCAGGGCTATTACAAGGACCCGGAAAAGACCGCCGAAACCAAGACGCCGGACGGCTGGGTGAAGAGCGGCGACGCCGGTTTCTTCGATGCCAGGACCGGGCATCTCAAAATCATCGACCGCGCCAAGGATGTCGGCAAGCTGAAGGACGGCACCCTGTTCGCGCCGAAATACATCGAGAACAAGCTGAAATTCTATCCAAACATCAAGGAAGCCGTGGCTTACGGCGATCAGCGCGACATGGTCTGCGTCATGATCAATATCGATCTGGTCGCGGTCGGCAGCTGGGCGGAGCGCAACAACGTGGTCTATGGTTCCTATCAGGAACTGGCCGGCCATCCGCGCGTCTATGACATGATCGAGCAGCATGTCGCGGAGGTGAACCGCTCGCTGGCCGAGGAGGGCGTGCTGGCCGGCGCGCAGATCCGCCGCTTCCTGATCCTGCACAAGGAGCTCGACGCCGATGACGGCGAACTGACGCGCACCCAGAAGGTGCGGCGCGGCTTCATCGCCGAGCGTTACGCGCCGCTGGTCAACGCGCTCTATGACGGCTCCACGGAAGCCGACATCTCGACCGAGGTGACGTTCGAGGACGGCCGCAAGGGCGTGATCGCCGCCCGGGTGAAAATCCGCGACATGCAGAAGATCCCCGCCGCCGTTTTGGAGCAGGCGGCATGAGGGCGCCCAGCGAAAAGGATGTGGCCGCGGGCGACGTGCTGCTCGCCGTCGAGGACGTCTCGCTGTCCTTCGGCGGCATCAAGGCGATCCGCGACGTCTCCTTCGACATCCGCAAGGGCGAGATCCGCGCCATCATCGGCCCCAATGGCGCCGGCAAGACCTCGATGCTCAACGTCATCAACGGCTTCTACACGCCGCAGCAGGGCCGCATCCGCTTCAAGGGCAAGACCCGCTCCAAGATGCGTCCCTATGACGCTGCCCGCGGCGGCATCGCCCGCACCTTCCAGAATGTTGCGCTGTTCCGCGGCATGACCGCGCTCGACAACATCATGGCCGGCCGCACGCTGAAGATGCATCGCGGCCTGTTCTGGCAGATGCTGCGCTTCGGACCGGCCCTGCGCGAGGAGGTCGAGCACCGCCGCGCGGTCGAGGAGATCATCGATTTCCTGCATATCGAGCATATCCGCAAGACCCCGGTCGGCCGCCTGCCCTACGGCCTGCAGAAGCGCGTCGAACTCGGGCGCGCGCTCGCGATGGAGCCCGACCTCCTGCTGCTCGACGAGCCGATGGCGGGCATGAATCTGGAAGAGAAGGAGGACATGTCGCGCTTCGTGCTCGACGTAAACCAGCATTTCGGCACCACCATCGCGCTGATCGAGCATGACATGGGCGTGGTGATGGATCTGTCCGACCGGGTGGTCGTGCTGGAATACGGCCGCAAGATCGCGGACGGCACGCCCGACGAGGTGAAGAAGGATCAGGGCGTGATCGACGCCTATCTCGGCGTGGCGCATTGAGGGGACGCATGGACATCCTCTACAAGATCCTGATCGATCCGTTCCTGCAGATGGGGCAGGCGCCTGATCTGTTCGTGCAGACCCTGTGGGAGGGGCTGGTCGCCGGCGTGCTCTATTCGCTGATCGCGCTCGGCTTCGTGCTGATCTTCAAGGCGTCCGGGGTGTTCAATTTCGCGCAGGGCATCATGATGGTGTTCGCCGCGCTCACGCTGGTCGGGCTGCACGCCAAGGGCGTGCCGGCCTTTCTCGCGCTGGCGCTGACCGTGGTGGTCATGCTGGTGCTGGCCATCGGCATCGAACGGCTGGTGTTGCGGCCATTGGTGAACCAGCCCGACATCATCCTGTTCATGGCAACCTTCGGCCTCACCTATTTCCTGATCGGGCTGGGGGAGGTGATCTTCGGCGGCGAGCCCAAGACCATGATCACCGACGCGCTTTATCTGCCGCGCGGGTCCTATGAGTGGAAGGCGTTCGGCGGCTTCGTCGCATTCCAGAAGATCGACATCGCCGCGGTCATCATCGCCTCCGTCATGGTCGCGGGTCTGGCGGTCTTCTTCCAGAAGACCCGCATCGGCCGTGCGCTGCGCGCGGTCGCCGACAGTCACAAGGCGGCGTTGTCGGTCGGCATCTCGCTGGAGCAGATCTGGGTGATCGTCTGGTTCACCGCCGGCATCGTGGCGCTGGCGACCGGCATCATGTGGGGCGCGCGGTCCGACGTGTCCTTCGCGCTGCAGATTCTCGCGCTGAAGGCGCTGCCGGTGCTGATCCTGGGCGGCTTCACCTCGATCCCCGGCGCCATTGTCGGCGGCGTCATCATCGGCGTCGGCGAGAAGGTCGGCGAATTCTACTGGGGGCCGCTGCTCGGCTCCGGCATCGAGAGCTGGCTCGCCTATGTCATCGCACTCGTCTTCCTGCTGTTCCGTCCGCAAGGCCTGTTCGGCGAGCGGATCATCGAGCGGATCTGAGGTCTGACTGATGTTTTACCGTGAAGCCGGCCAGTACAAGACCAGTTACGCCGCCGATCAGGCGCTGTTTCCGATCCTGCAGGACCGCATCGGAATCGCCGCGATCCTGCTGATCGCTTTTGTCGTGGTGCCGCTGTTTGCGTCCGACTTCCTGCTCAATTCCTTCCTGATTCCGATTCTCGTGCTGTCGCTGGCCGCCATCGGCCTCAACCTGCTGACCGGATATACCGGCCTGCTGTCGCTCGGCACCGGCGGCTTCATGGGGGTGGGCGCCTTCGCCTGCTACAAGCTGACGTCGATCTTTCCGGACGCCAATATCGTCCTGCTCATCGTGGTGTCGGGCGTCGCATCCGCCGCGGTCGGCAGCGTGTTCGGCCTTCCGTCGCTGCGGATCAAGGGGTTCTATCTCGCCGTTGCGACGCTGGCGGCGCAGTTCTTCCTGTCCTGGTGCTTCATCCGCATTCCCTGGCTCTACAACTACAATGTGTCGGCCGCCATCGAGGTGCCCACGCGCACGGCCTTCGGCATCCCGGTGACCGGCCCCAATGCGACCTCGGTGACGCGCTATCTGGTCGCCCTGTCGATCGTGGTGGCGATGACATGGGTCGCCTCCAATATCGTGCGCGGGCGCATCGGCCGCACCTGGATGGCGGTGCGCGACATGGACATCGCGGCCGAGCTGATCGGCATCCGCCTGTACCGCACCAAGCTGCTCGCATTCGCGATCTCGTCGTTCTACTGCGGCGTCGCCGGCGCCATGCTCGCCTTCCTTTGGCTGGGCGCGGCGGAATCCGAGAGCTTCAACATCAACCAGTCGTTCCTGATCCTGTTCATGGTGATCATCGGCGGTCTGGGAAGCATCATGGGATCGTTCTTTGGCGCCATGCTGATCTGGGGGCTGCCGATCGTGCTGCGGGCCGCGCCGGAATTTTTTGGCGTCACCGTGCGCGCCGCCACCGTCGAGCATCTTCAGTTTATGGTCGTGGGCGCGTTGATCATCTTTTTTTTGATAGTCGAGCCGCACGGTCTGGCGCGGCTCTGGCAGATCGCGAAACAGAAATTGCGAGTGTGGCCTTTCCCCTATTGAGGGTGCACACTTGGCCCCAATTCCCCGGCCGGGGCGTTCTCAGGCGGGGAGGCCCCGACGGGGCGACAAGAAATGCCGGTGCGCAAGCGCCGGTGACAAAAAGGGAGAAACGCAATGCGCTTGAAATATCTCGTTCTCGGCGCGGCTGTGGGAAGTCTTGTGGGCGCGTCCGTCCTCGCTTCCAGAGCCGAAGCACAGGAGAGCATTTTTGTGCCGCTCCTGACCTACCGCACCGGACCGTTCGCCGGCTCGGGCATCCCGATCGCCAACGGCATGCACGACTATCTCGCCATGCTCAACGAGCGCGATGGCGGCATCGGCGGCGTCAAGCTGGTCATCGAGGAATGCGAGACCGGCTACAACAACGCCAAGGGCGTCGAGTGCTATGAGGCGGTGAAGAGCAAGAAGCCGGTGGTGGTGAATCCCTATTCGACCGGCATCACGCTCGCGATCATCCCGAAGGCGGCGGTCGACAAGATCCCGATCCTGTCGATGGCGTACGGGTTGTCCGCATCCGCGGTCGGCAATGAGTTCCCGTGGATCTTCAATCCGCCTGCGACCTATTGGGACGGCCTGTCGATGATGTTCCGCTATATCGGCGGCAAGGAGGGCGGCCTCGACAAGCTCAAGGGCAAGACCATCGGCTATATCTATTTCGACGGCGGCTACGGCCTCGAGCCGATCCCGCTGCTCGAGCAGTTCGCCAAGGATTACGGCTTCACGGTGAAGAAATATCCCGTGCCGCCGGCCGAGATGCAGAACCAGTCGGGGCTGTGGCTCAACGTCCGGCGCGACCGGCCGGACTGGATGATCATGTGGGGCTGGGGCGCGATGAACCCGACCGCCGTGAAGGAAGCCGCCAAGATCAACTATCCGATGGACAAGTTCATCGGCATCTGGTGGTCGGGCGGCGACGACGACGCCAGGCCCGCGGGCGCCGACGCCAAGGGCTATCTGACGCTCAACTTCAACGGCGTCGGAACCAACTACCCCGCGATCCAGGACATCGTGAAGACCGTCGTCGACAAGGGCAAAAGCCAGACCCCGAAGGACAAGATCGGCGAAAATCTCTACAACCGCGGCGTCTACAATTCCGTGCTGATCGCGGAAGCGATCCGCAACGCGCAGAAGATCACCGGCAAGAAGGTCGTGACCGGCGAGGATGTGCGGCGCGGCTTCGAGTCGCTGAAGATTTCGGCGGCGCGCTGGAAGGAGCTCGGCCTGCCGGAGTTCGGCGCGCCGATCGAGGCGGTGTCCTGCACCGATCACAACGGCCATCATGCCGCCTACATGCAGCAATGGGACGGCACCAAATGGGTGAAGGTCTCCGACTGGATCGTGCCCATGAAGGAGAAAGTGCGTCCGCTGCTGGAAGCCGCGGCCAAGGACTATGTGACCAAGAACCAGCCCTGGCCCAAGCGCACGGAGCCTTGCGACAAGTCGACGTGAAAACAGCGCCCTCTCCCCCTGTGGGAGAGGGGGCAAGCGGTAGCGCGGGGTGGGGGGTCTCGACCTCGCATCTTGGCGCTTAACCCCTCACCCGGTTCGAGCCGAACTGTTGTCCGGCTCGAACCACCCTCTCCCCACAAGGGGAGAGGGTTACGGAGCAAGCCGAGAGATCGATGTCCATCGCTGCTCAATCAGATCCCACTCCCTCGAGCGCCACGGACATCATCCTGTCCGTGAACAATATCGAGGTGATCTACGATCACGTCATCCTGGTGCTGAAGGGCGTCTCGCTCGACGTGCCGAAGGGCGGGATCGTGGCATTGCTCGGCGCCAACGGCGCCGGCAAGACCACCACGCTGAAGGCGATCTCCAACCTGCTGCATTCCGAGCGCGGCGAGGTCACCAAGGGCGCGATCGTGTTCGAGGGCCAGGAGGTGCAGAACCTGTCTCCCAACCAGCTCGTCAAGCGCGGCTGCGTGCAGGTCATGGAGGGCCGGCACTGCTTCGGCCATCTCACCGTCGAGGAGAACCTGCTGACCGGCGCCTTCACCCGCCGCGACGGCAAGGCCGCGATCAAGGCCGATATCGAGCGGATTTACGATTATTTCCCGCGCCTGAAGGAGCGCCGCGACGCGGTTGCCGGCTACACCTCGGGCGGCGAGCAGCAGATGTGCGCGATCGGCCGCGCCATGATGGCGCGCCCCAAGATGATCCTGCTCGACGAGCCCTCGATGGGGCTGGCGCCGCAGATCGTGGAGGAGATCTTTGGCATCGTGCAGAGCCTGAACGAAAAGGAGGGCGTGTCCTTCCTGCTGGCCGAGCAGAACACCAACATGGCGCTGAAATTCGCGCGCTACGGCTACATCCTGGAGAATGGCCGCGTGGTCATGGACGGCGACGCCAGGTCGCTGGCCGAGAACGAGGACGTGAAGGAATTCTATCTCGGCATCGCCGAGGGCAAGCGCAAGTCGTTCCGCGAGGGCAAGCATTACAAGCGGCGCAAGCGGTGGCTGGCGTGAATTTAGTTTCGTCATGCCCGGCCTTGTGCCGGGCATCCACGTCTTTTTTGCTGACTGACGAGACGTGGATGGCCGGGACAAGCTCGGCCATGACGGTGTGTTGGATGTGAGTACATGCCTCAAGACCACTACGACTCTCTCGAAACCCGCGATCCCGCGCAGCGCGAGCAAGATGAGTTCGCCGGCCTGCCGAATGTGCTGGAGCGCGCGTTGCGCGCGTCCGGCTGGAAGCACCAGCTTGCGGGCATCGATCCGAAATCGGTGACGAGCCGCGCCGCGCTCGCGAAGCTCCCGATTCTGCGCAAATCCGATCTCGTCGCCCTGCAAAAGGAGGCGCCACCCTTCGGCGGCTTCAATGTCACGCCCCCGGGCGAGATGGAGCGGCTCTTGATGTCGCCGGGTCCGATCTTCGAGCCGGAAGGCCATGAGGACGATTTCGCCGGCGTCGCGCGCGCGATGTTCGCGGCCGGCTTCCGCAAGGGCCAGATCGTGCACAACTGCTTTTCCTATCATCTGACGCCGGGCGCCTGGATGTTCGAGGCCGGCTCGCGCGCGCTCGGCTGCGCGGTCATTCCCGGCGGCACCGGCAATAGCGAGCAGCAGGTGGAGGCGATCGCGCATCTCAGGCCCGACGGCTATGTCGGCACGCCGGACTTTCTGAAAGTCCTGCTCGATGCCGCGCAGGCCTCCGGCAAGGACGTCTCCTCGCTCAAGCGCGGGCTTGTGTCGGGCGCGGCGTTTCCGCCGTCGCTGCGCAAGGAATTGTCGGATCGCGGCGTCGAGGTGCTGCAATGCTACGCCATCGCCGAGACCGGCGTGATCGCCTACGAGACGCCGGCGCGCGAGGGATTGGTCGTGAACGAGCATCTGATCGTCGAGATCGTGCGCCCCGGCACCGGCGATCCGGTGCCCGACGGCGACGTCGGCGAAATCGTGGTCACGTCGTTCAGTCCGGATTATCCGATGATCCGGCTCGCCACCGGCGATCTCTCGGCCATCATGCCCGGCCGCTCGCCCTGCGGGCGCACCAACATGCGGATCAGGGGCTGGATGGGCCGCGCCGACCAGACCGCCAAGGTGAAAGGCATGTTCGTGCGGCCCGAGCAGATCGCCGAGGTGGGCAAGCGCCATCCCGAACTCGGCCGGCTGCGGCTCGTGATCGCGCGCGCGGGCGAGCAGGACGCCATGACGCTGCAGGCGGAATGCGCGTCATCGCCGGACGGGCTCGCCGAGGCGGTGGCGGCGACGTTGCAATCGGTCACCAAGCTCAAGGGCGCGGTGACGCTGGTGTTACCCGGCAGCCTCGCCAATGATGGAAAAGTCATTGCCGACGACCGCCCGATTGGGTGAAGTCCCTCCATGCCGGATGTGTTGAAACCGCGTGACGCCAGGGACGTCGAAAATGCCGTGGTCTGGGCCCTGGCCGAGGGCAAGCGTCTCGACGTGGTCGGGCAGGGCTCCAAGCGCCTGCTCGGCCGCCCGAGCCAGACCGATCTGACGCTCGATCTGTCGGCGCTGTCCGGCGTCACGCTGTATGAGCCGGAGGAACTGGTGCTGTCGGCGCGCGCCGGCACGCCGATCGCCGAGATCGAAAAACTGGTGGCGGACAAGGGCCAGGAACTGGCCTTCGAGCCGCTCGATTACGGACCCATGCTCGGCCTGCCCTCCGGTCGCGGCACCATCGGCGGCGTGCTGGCGGCCAATCTCGCGGGCCCGCGCCGCATCAAGGCCGGCGCCGCGCGCGATCATTTCCTGGGTTTTTCCGCGGTGTCCGGCCGCGGCGAGACCTTCAAGTCGGGCGGGCGGGTGGTGAAGAACGTCACCGGCTACGACCTATGCAAATTGCTCGCCGGCTCGTTCGGCACGCTGGCGGTGATGACCGACGTCACCATCAAGACGCTGCCGCGCGCCGAGAGCGAGGTCAGCGTGATGGTATTGGGTCTCGATGACCGGCAGGCCTGCGTGGCGATGGCGGAAGCCATGGGCTCCTCCTGCGAGGTGTCGGGCGCGGCGCATCTGCCGGCGCATCTCGTCATGCATTTCGAGGGTCTGAAAGCGCAAGGCCAGGCGGCCACCGTGCTCCGCCTCGAGGGCGTCGGTCCCTCCATCGCACATCGCAAGAGCGTGCTCGCCGCCATGATGAAACGCCATGGACAGGTCGAGACGCTCGATGAAACCGCGTCCCGCAGGCTGTGGCGCGACATCCGCGACGCGGCGCCGTTCGGGCATGGCCTGGAGGCCGACCGCGCACTCTGGCGCCTGTCGGTTCCGCCCGCGCGCGGTTTCGAACTGGGCGAGATGGTCTCGACCGGCGCGCAGATGTTCTATGACTGGGCCGGCGGCCTGATCTGGATCGGGATGCCGCAGGCGGAGGATGCCGGCGCGCTGCAATTGCGCGATGCCGTCGCGATCCTGGGTGGGCACGCGACCCTGATCCGGGCGCCGGCCGCCATGCGCGCAGCCGTCGATGTGTTCGAGCCGCAGGACAACGGCGTGGCGGCGCTCACCAAACGGGTGAAAGAGAGCTTCGATCCCAGGGGCATTCTCAATCCGGGCCGCATGTGGGCGGGCGTGTAGCATGCAGACTCATTTCACGCTCGCCCAGCTCGCCGATCCCGATATCGCCGAATCCAACAAGATCCTGCGCGCCTGCGTGCATTGCGGCTTCTGCACCGCCACCTGTCCGACCTATGTGCTGCTCGGCGACGAACTCGATTCCCCGCGCGGGCGCATCTATCTGATCAAGGACATGCTGGAGAACGAGCGTCCGGCGACGGCCGACGTGGTCAAGCATGTCGACCGCTGCCTGTCGTGCCTCGCCTGCATGACCACCTGTCCCTCCGGCGTGCATTACATGCATCTGGTCGATCACGCCCGCGCCCATGTCGAAAAGACCTACCGGCGGCCGCTGCCGGACCGCCTGCTGCGCGGGCTGCTGGCCACCTTGCTGCCGAACCCCGCGCTCTTCCGCGGCGCGCTGTTTCTGGGCTGGCTGGCCAGGCCGCTGGCGCCTGTCTTCGGCGCCCTCGGACTGGGACCTGTGGCGGCCATGCTGCGGCTGTCGCGGCGGCCGCGGCGCTCGCAGCTCGGCGCCGCGCGCGTGTTCGCGCCCGAGGGGCCGCGCAGGGGCCGCGTCGCACTCCTGTCGGGCTGCGCCAACGATGTTCTGGATCCCGCAATCAACGCGGCCACCGTGCGAATTCTGACCCGGCACGGCATCGAGGTGGTGATCCCGCAGGGCGAGGGCTGCTGCGGGTCGCTGGTCCATCACATGGGCCGCGAGGACGAGGCGCATGCCCGGGCGCGGGCCAATGTCGATGCCTGGACGGCCGAGATCGAGGGCGGGGGGCTCGACGCCATCGTGATCAATGCGTCGGGCTGCGGCACCACGGTGAAGGATTACGGGTTCATGCTGCGCACCGACGGCGCCTATGCCGCCAAGGCGGCGCGGGTGTCGGGTCTCGCCCGCGACATCTGTGAATATCTGGCGACGCTGCCGCTCGCCGAGCCCGCGCGCAAGGGCCTGGTGGTTGCCTATCATGCGGCCTGTTCGCTGCAGCACGGACAGCGGATCGTCCGCCAGCCGAAGGACTTGCTGTCCAAAATGGGCTTCACGGTCAAGGATGTGCCGGAAGGTCATTTGTGCTGCGGTTCGGCCGGCACCTACAATATCGTTCACGCAGACATTGCGTTGCGATTGCGGGATCGTAAGATTGCACGGATCGAGCAGCTCGCACCCGACGTGATCGCGGCCGGCAATATCGGATGCATGACCCAGATCGCGACCGGCACGGCCATTCCGGTGGTGCATCCGGTCGAGTTGCTGGATTGGGCGACGGGAGGTCCGAAGCCTGCCGGACTAGGGGAGGCCGACCGCAAGAACAGCGGTCGGGATGCGGCGGCCGGCGAGAGGCAAACATCCGGGTTGGCCGTTTTACAGTGATGACATCGTCGTAGTGTATTCATTCTGGAGGTTGGTCATGGCGAAGAAAGCGAAGAAGTCCAAGAAGGCGAAAAAGACAAAGGGCAAGAAGGCGAAGAAAATGGTCGTCGCCCGCAAGAAAAAATCCGCGAAAAAGACGTCCAAGAAAAAAACCGCGAAGAAAGCCGCCAAGAAAAAGCCTGCGAAAAAGTCAGCGAAAAAGTCCGTGAAGCGCAAGGCGAGCAAGCCGAAAGCCAAGGCGGCGCCGAAACCCGCGCCCGCCCCGGCACCGGCTCCCGCGCCGGCCGCGCCCGCGAGCGGCGTTTTCGGATCGGGATTTGGATCGACATTCGGCAGCGGCTTCCGGCCTTTCGGGTCCGGCGGCGGCGACAACGACGGGAACAGATAACGAGTGGCCAAAAAGCCGGCGCGACGCGCGAAAGCTGGCCGGACGACGCGAGCCCGCACGGCCAAACGCCGGGCCAAGGCGACGACATCCGGCCGCTCCACCAAGGCGAAGAAATCCAAATCTGCGAAGCGCAGGACCGTGCCGAAAGGCGCGGTCCGCGCCTCCGCGCGCCGGGCGAAAGCGCCCGCCCGCAAGCCGGCCGGGTTGCTGGGCACGCTGAAACGGGTGGCCCGCAAGATCGTGGGCGCAGGAGCAGCCAAGCCGCCGTCCGGCGTGCGCGGCGTGCAGATCAAGGCGCCGCTGAAGCCGCGTTACGACGAGATCCTGACTCCGCCGGCGCTCGCCCTCCTCGCCGACCTGCATCGCAATTTCGAATCCCGGCGCAAGCAGCTGATGGCCGCCCGCGCCGAACGGCAGAAGCGTTTCGATGCCGGCGAATTGCCGGATTTCCTGCCCGAGACCAAATGGGTGCGCGACGGGCAATGGAAGATCGCGCCGATCCCGGCCGATCTGCTGGACCGCCGCGTCGAGATCACCGGTCCGGTCGACCGCAAGATGGTGATCAACGCGCTCAATTCCGGCGCCAACGTCTATCTCGCCGATTTCGAGGACGCCAATTCCCCGACCTGGGACAACAATCTCGAAGGCCAGCTCAATCTGAAGGATCGCTGGGACGGCACGCTCGACTTCACCGACCCGGACACCGGCAAGGCTTACAGGCTCGGCGGCAAACTCGCCGTGATGCTGCCGCGTCCGCGCGGCTGGCATCTGCTCGAGGAACACCTGAGCGTCGACGGCAAGCCCATCGCGGGCGCCCTGTTCGATTTCGGGCTTTACATCTTCCACAATCACGCCGCGTTGCGCGCCGCCGGCACCGCGCCGTATTTCTATCTGCCCAAGCTGGAGACGCATCAGGAAGCGCGGTTGTGGAACGATGTGTTCGTCTATGCGCAGCAGAAGCTCGGCCTTCCGCAAGGCACGATCAAGGCGACGGTGCTGATCGAGACGCTGCCGGCGGCTTTCGAGATGGACGAGATCCTG
The DNA here is from genome assembly GCA_022843165.1 of Pseudorhodoplanes sp. Lineage (GTDB taxonomy): Bacteria > Pseudomonadota > Alphaproteobacteria > Rhizobiales > Xanthobacteraceae > Pseudorhodoplanes. The sequence goes on along the minus strand of JALHOD010000001.1, from coordinate 116,238 downwards.
TGGGAGATGCGCGACCACATCACCGGCCTCAATGCCGGCCGCTGGGATTACATCTTCTCGTTCGTGAAGAAATTCGCGAAGAACAAGAACTATATTCTTCCCGACCGCAGCCAGGTGGTGATGGGCCAGGCGTTTCTCGGCGCCTATGCCGCCCTGCTGGTCAAGACCTGCCATCGCCGCGGCGCGTTCGCCATGGGCGGCATGGCCGCGCAGATTCCGGTCAAGAACGACGAGAAGGCCAACAGGGAAGCGTTCGCGAAAGTGCGCGCCGACAAGGAGCGCGAAGTGCGCGAAGGCCATGACGGCACCTGGGTCGCGCATCCGGCCCTGGTGCCGGTGGCGAAGGAGGTGTTCGACCGGCTGATGCCGCAGCCGAACCAGCTCGACAAGCTGCGCGAGGATGTCGATGTCACCCGCGACGCGCTGCTGCAATTGCACGACGGCGCGAAGACCGAGGCCGGCTTCCGCCTCAACATCCGCGTCGGCGTGCAGTATATCGCGGCCTGGCTGGGCGGGCGCGGCGCGGTGCCGATCTACAATCTGATGGAGGACGCCGCCACCGCCGAGATCTCGCGCGCGCAGATCTGGCAATGGCTGAGATACGGCGCCACGCTCGACAACGGCCAGAAGGTGACGCCGGCGTTCTTCAGGAAGGCGCTGAAAGAGGAAATGAAGCGGGTGAAAAGGGAAATCGGCGCCAAGGCGTATGCGAGCGGGCGCTTCCCGGAAGCGATCAGGCTGTTCAGCGAATTGTCGCTGTCGAAGAAGTTCGCCGACTTCCTCACCATCCCGGCCTATCAGAAGATCAAGTAGCGTCTGGACATCCGGGACGGACCGTCCCGGCGGCGTCCGGCAGCTTCAAATCCGATGCGGCGCCGAGGAGTCAGACGCCCGGCCCGGATCCCCACGCGGCTGATTCGCCGGCCAGCCCAAAAAAAGCGGGCGACGCGCAGGTCCGGATGCCGGCGCGCGATCACGCGATTCATCCCCATTTTACCGGGCTTTCTTGTGTGATCCCGCGGCGTGACTTTCGCGCAACACGTTAAGGGATTGTGACAGCAATATGTGGATTTAGGCCGATTTGGAGCGGATTCGCTCAAAAAGGCAGCAGATGCCGATTTTTTCGCGTTGTCGGCTCCACGCGCGATAGGTGTGATGCCTGCAACTGCAATGAGGCAGGGGGTGGCGTTTCGGGGCTCCGCGCAACTGGTTGCAAACGGTCCGCCGAGTTTCTCCCACCGAGGGCGTCAAGAATGAAGGGGCTAGCCATGAAGAAGTTTGTAATGCCGGCGATGTTTGCTCTCGCCGTGTCCGCCGGTCCGGCGCTCGCCGCCGATATCTCCAAGCCTGTTTACAAGGCGGCTGCTCCCGTCGTCGTGTCGCCTTGGGATGTCGCCTTCGGCGGCGTCATCATGTCCGATTACAATTTCCGTGGCGTATCGCAGTCGAATAACGGTGCGTCCGCCGGCGCCTATATCGAAGGCCAGTACAACATCGGTTCGTACGGCACCTGGTATGCCGGCATCGCAGGCTATGGCATCAACTGGCCGAGCGGCGGAGGCTACGGCTTCACCGATCCGTCGGCCGAAATCGATCTCTACGGCGGCTGGCGCAACACCTGGGGCGCGCTCTCGCTCGATCTCGGCGCGATCTATTACTACTACCCGAAAGAGCTCTGGAACGGCTTCACCAACGACAGCGATTTCTGGGAAATCTACGCCAAGGTCGGTTACCAGATCACGCCCGATCTCTCCGTCGGCGCCAATCTCTTCTATACGCCCGATCTGCTGAATTACAGCGAGACCTTCAACACGATCGCTCTGGCGGGCACCGGCATCCGGGGAGATGCAGATGCATTCTACCTGTCTGGCGTCTTCAAGTGGGTGACCCCGTGGAAGTCGGGCGACCTCGGTCTGTACTTCTCGGGTGAACTCGGTCACTGGTTCATCGAAGATGCCCCGTATGTCGCGGCCGGCTACGTCGATCCGAGCTACACCTACTACAACATCGGCGCCGCATTCACCTACAAGGCTCTGACCCTCGATCTGCGCTATCACGGCACCGATCAGGACGCCGCCGATTGCACCGCCTTCCTGGTGTCGGCCATCGGCAATCCGTCCAACAAGTGGTGCGGCGACAGGTTCATCGTCTCCGGCAAGTTCGACACCACTTTGAACGCGCTCAAGTAAACTCGGTCACCAGACTCCAAGTACGACGCACCGGACGGGCGGCAGTTGCAGGACTGCCGCCCGTTTCTTTTTGCGATGGCCGGGCTTGGCATTGCTGTTGCACAGACGGTTCCGAGAGATCGGAAGCACATGATGCAAGAACGGACAGACTGGTTCGCCATCGCCGCCGGCGCCCTGGGCGGCGCCATTGCCATCGCCATCATGGAAGCGCTGTCGGCGCAGCTGGCCTTTCCGCTGGCCTCGATCCCCTTTGCCACCTCGACCGTCCTGGTGATGGGCTCGCCCGATGCCAGGCCGGCGCAACCGCGCGCCTTGGTCGGCGGGCATCTGGTGTCGGCGCTGGTCGGATTGCTGCTGCTGAAGGCAGCCGGTCCCGGCCCTTACGTGGCGGCTTTCTCGGTCGGCGTGGCGATCGCCGCAATGCATCTGACGCGGACCTTCCATCCGCCCGCCGGAATCAATCCGCTGCTGATCGTGCTCGGCGACATGCCGTGGAGCTTTTTCTTCGTTCCGGTGACGGCGGGAGCGCTGCTGCTGCTGGCTTTCGCCTGGCTCTGGCACAATGCGGCGCGGCGCGGTTCCTGGCCGGAAGAAAGCTGGTCGCAGGCCTTCACGCTTTGGCCGGATCGGTCACCTCGCCCAGCCGGTGCCGGTCCTGCTCCGGCGAAAGAACCAGCCGGCGCCGGTGAAACGCCGCCAGCGTCGAGCGATGGCCGATGGAAATGATTGTCGTGTCTGCCAACTGCTCCTGCAGCAGCTTGTAGAGCGCGGCTTCCGACGCCTCGTCCAGCGAGGCCGTCGCCTCGTCGAGGAACAGGAAGTCCGGCTGCTGCAGCAGCGCGCGGGCGACGCCCAGCCGCTGCTGCTCGCCGAGCGAGAGAATGCGATTCCAGTGCGCGTCCTCGTCCAGCCGGGCGATGAGCGCCGGCAGGCCCACGCTGCGGAGAACCTCGGCGAGCCGGGCAGGGGCGAAGGCATCCGGCTCGGCCGGGTAGGCGATCGCGGCGGCGAGCGGGCCGACCGGAAAATAGGGCCGCTGCGGCAGGATCATCACGCGCGCGTCCTCGGGGATGCGGATCTGGCCGCTGCCAAAGGGCCACAACCCGCCGATGGCGCGGAACAAGGTGGACTTGCCCGCGCCCGAGGGGCCGGTGAGCAGGGTGTGATGGCCGTCCGCGAAGGCGACGTCATCGGCTGCGATCAGCGATTTTCCGTCGGGACGCTGAAGATCGAGATTCGCGATGACGACCTGGTCTTTGCCCCCGTCCTGCGTGACCGTGACTGACGAGGATTCGGCGACGCGGCGGGTCTGGTCGATGGCGCGGTCAAATCCCGCCAGCCGTTCGACCACGGCCGTCCATTCCGCCAGTTGCCGGTACACGTCGATGAACACCGACAGCGAGGTCTGCACGCTGTTGAAGGCGCTCGCCGTCTGCATCAGGCCGCCGAGCTGCATCGCGCCGGAAAAATAGGCCGGGCTGACCACGACATACGGAAAGATGACCGAGATCTGCGAATAGCCGGCGGTCAGGAAGGTCAGCTTCTTCAGCCGCGACATGATCTGCATCCAGTTGCCGACCACGCGGCCGAACCGGTCGAGCAGGCGGCCGGTTTCGGCGTCCTCACCGCGCAGCAGCGCGATCTGTTCGGAGTTTTCCCGCACCCGCACCAGATTGAAGCGGAAGTCGGCCTCATAGCGCTGCTGCTGGAAATTCAGTTGCGCCAGCGGCCAGCCGATCAGATGCGTCAGCACCGTGCCGGCGAGAGCGTAGATCAGCGCGGCCCAGACCAGATAGCCGGGGATCGCCCAGACCACGCCGCTGATGGTCAGCGGCGCCGACGCGGACAGCGACCAGAGAATGGCCACGAACGACAGCAGCGTGACCACGGCGCCGAGCACCCGGACGCCGACATAGAGCGTGCGCTCGATGAACTGGTTGACATCCTCGGCGATGCGCTGGTCGGGATTGTCGGCGGCGTCGCCCAGCAACTGCATGCGGTAGTGGTTTGAGCGGCTCAGCCAGCGGTCGAGATAGCGCTTGGTCATCCAGCGCCGCCAGCGGATTTGCAGCCATTGATTGAGATAGAGCTGGTAGACGGCGAGCACGATATAGGCGGCGGCCAGCATGCAGAAGAACAGCAATTCGCTGATGAACGTGTCCCAGTTGCGATCCTGCAGGGCGTTGTAGAATCGGGCGTTCCACCGATTGATCAGCACGTTGATCGCGACGATGGCCAGTTCGATGAGGATGACCGAGGCCAGCAGCAGCCGGCCCGGCCAGCGGTCCTCGGAGCGGAAATAGGGAAGGGCGAGCCGCCAGATGGTTGCAAGTAGAACAGATAGCCCCTTCACGGCGCTCTCCTGTGGCCAGAGCCGGCATTAGACGAAAGACGGATATTGGCGAAGGAGCGGTTCCACCGCCGCCGGACCCGGCGGGGACAGCAGAGGGCTGAAAAATCATCGGAAAAACGCATCAAAAAATCACCGCCACCGTCTGCAGACGACGTTCAAGGCTTGTGGAATGCCGGCAACCCGTCCAAACTGTGATGGGATCGCTGGAATACGATATACGTCCGGCGGTTAATAACGAAAAGCGCACTCAAGTGCCGTTCAAAAAACAGGTCGCTAGGGAGGACCTCCATGACCACAAAGTCTGAGAAGACCAATACAACTCGTCGTAAATTCCTGCTGGCGGCCGGTGCCACCGGTGCGGCCACCATTGCCATGCCGCAGGTCTCGCGCGCGCAGACCGCCACGCTGAAGCTGCAGACCTCGTGGCCTGCCACGGACATTTTCACCGAAATGGCTCAGCAATATGTTGAGCGCGTCAATTCCATGGCCGGGGGGCGGCTCAAGATCGACCTTCTGCATGGCGGCGCGGTGGTCCATCCGTTCCAGGTGCTGGACGGCGTGCACGGCGGCCAGATCGACATGGCTCACACCGTGACCGTGTACTGGTACGGCAAGCACAAGGCGGCCTCGCTGTTCGGCACCGGCCCGGTCTTCGGCTTCAACGCCAATGAAGGTCTCGGCTGGATTCACAATGGCGGCGGCAAGGAACTCTTCGAAGAGCTTCAGACCCAGATCATGAAGCTCAACGTCAAGAGCTTCTTTTCCATGCCGATGCCGACCCAGCCGCTCGGCTGGTTCAAGAAGCCCGTCACCAACGCCAACGATCTGAAAGGCCTCAAGTACCGCACCGTCGGTCTGGCGGCCGATCTGTTCCAGGCCATGGGGACGTCCGTCGCGCAGCTTCCGGGCGGCGAAATCGTGCCGGCGATGGAACGCGGCGTGATCGACGCCTTCGAGTTCAACAACCCGACCTCGGACCGTCGCTTCGGTTCGGCGAACGTCGCCAAGAACTACATGCTGGGCAGCCACCATCAGGCGACCGAGTATTTCGAGATCATGATCACCAGGACGAAGTTCGACGCCCTGCCCAAGGAGCACCAGGCGATCCTGCAATATGCCGCCGAGGCGGCGTCCTCCGCCAGCGAGTGGAAGGCGATGGACCAGTACTCGAAGGATCTCCAGGAGCTGATCGAAAAGGACAAGGTCTCCGTCATCCGCACGCCGCAGAGCGTGTTCGATGCGCAGATCAAGGCCTGGGACGGGCTGATCGATACGCTCGGCAAGGACGCCTTCATGAAGAAGGTCATGGACTCGCAGAAGGCGTGGGTCCGGCGCGTCGTGTTCTACAACATGATGAACTCGACCGACTACAAGGGCGCCTACAATCATCACTTCCCGGGCACGATGAAGCTCTGATTGTTGATTGAGGGGCGCATGCGCCCGTAGATAATGGGTAGGGCGGTGCGAATGCACCGCCCGACCCGCTTCGGGGCGGGATCAGGCGTCGGCGGCGTCAGGTCAGATTGGCAGTCACGGACTCTTCGCACATGGACCGGTTTCTGTTCTTCATCGACTCGCTCAGCGCGTGGGTGGGCAAGGCATTCGGATGGCTGATTCTCGTGCTGACGCTCGGCGTCAGCTATGAAGTGCTGGTCCGCTACTTGTTCCGTGCCCCGACGACCTGGGCGTTCGATTTCAGCTACATCAACTACGGCGCGATGTTCCTGATGGCGGGCGCCTACACCCTGTCGCGGAACGGGCATGTGCGCGGCGACGTGCTCTATCGTCTGTGGAAGCCGCGGACGCAGGCGATGATGGATATCACCCTCTACATCATCTTCTTCCTGCCGGCCGTGGCGGCGCTGATCTATTCCGGCTGGAACTATGCCGCGATGTCGGTCCGTTTCCGCGAGGTCAGCATTTTCAGTCCCGCCGGTGTTCCGGTCTTTCCGCTGAAGGCGCTGGTGCCGGTCACCGGCGTCCTCTTGCTGTTGCAGGGAATCGCCGAGATCATCCGCTGCATCCTCTGCATTCGCCTCGGCGCCTGGCCGCAGCGCCTGCATGACGTCGAGGAAACGGAAAGCCTGATACTCCAAGAGCAGCGAATTCACGCCGCCGAGCAGGGCCAACAGCCGCAAGCGGGTCGTTGAGGGGGACTTGATATGACTGACCCGCAGGTCGGCATGTTGATGCTGGGATTGTTCATCTTCATCATCATGCTGGGATTTCCAATCGCCTTCACGCTGATCGCGATGGGCGTCGGATTCGGCTATTACGCGTATTTCACGCCCGGCCAGGACATCGTTCAGAACCGCGTATTCACGCTACTGGTGCAGAAGGCGTTCGAGGTGATGTCGAGCGACGTGCTGGTGGCGGTGCCGCTATTTCTGTTCATGGGGTATCTCGTCGAGCGCGCCAATATCCTCGACCGGCTGTTTCATTCGCTGCAGATATCGATGAAGAACGTTCCCGGCTCGCTGGCCGTGGCGACATTGTTGACCTGCGCGATGTTCGCGACAGCGACCGGCATTGTCGGCGCGGTGGTCACGCTGATGGGACTGCTCGCATTTCCGGTCATGCTGCGGGCCGGGTATGACGTCAAACTGTCGGCAGGCGTGGTCTGCGCCGGCGGTTGCCTCGGCATCCTGATTCCGCCGAGCATTCTGCTGATCGTCTATGCTGCAACCGCCGGCGTGTCGGCGGTCAAACTGTACGCTGCGGCCTTCATTCCCGGTTTCATGCTGGCCGGTTCGTATGTGCTCTACGTGATAGTGCGGGCGATGCTCAATCCGGCGCTATGCCCGAAGCTGCCGCCGGAGGAGACCAATGTCCCCACTCGCGAGGTTCTTTGGGCGCTGGCGACGTCGTTCCTTCCGCTGGCCTTGCTGATCGTCTCGGTTCTGGGGGCGATCCTGTTCGGCCTCGCCACGCCGTCGGAAGCCGCCGGCGCCGGCGCGCTGGCGAGCATCGTGCTGGCCGCCGCCTACAAGGCGCTCAACTACACCATGCTCAGGGATTCGGTCTATCTGACCGCGCGCGCGACGGCGATGGTATGTTACCTGTTCATCGGCTCGTGGACATTCTCGGCGGTGTTCGCGGTGCTGGGCGGGCAATCGGTCGTCGAGCAGTTCTTCCTGTCGCTCAATCTGTCGACCACGGGATTCCTGCTGCTCACGCAATTCATCATCTTCCTGCTCGGCTGGCCGCTGGAATGGACCGAGATCATCATCATCTTCGTGCCGATCTTCCTGCCGCTGCTGGATGACTTCAATGTCAATCCGATCTTCTTCGGCATCCTGGTGGCGCTCAACACGCAGACCGCGTTCAACACGCCGCCGGTCGCGATGGCCGCGTTCTATCTCAAGGGCGTCGCGCCGCCGCATGTGAAACTGACCGACATTTTCAGCGGATCATTGCCGTTCGTGTTCATGGTGTTTGCGGTCATGGCGCTGGTCTATATCTTCCCGGGCATTGCGTTGTGGCTCCCGGACTACCTCTATACACCGCGATGACCTGCGCGCCTTTCTCAGCCGGGGACTGGTGCGAATGAGTCTGTGTGCGCTTGGCCTGAGCGAGGCCGCTGCCGATATCCGCGAGGGGCGCATCACCTCCGCCGAACTGGTCGCGGACTGCCTCGCCCGGATCGCGGAGGTCGATTCCCACGTCGGGGCCTGGACCTTCCTGGATCGCGATCATGCGATGATGCAGGCCCAGATGGCTGACGATCATCGGCAGCATGGCAGGGCGCTCGGGCCGCTGCATGGTGTGCCGGTCGGCATCAAGGATATTTTTGATACCGGCGATATGCCGACGGAGTTTGGGTCGCCGCTCTGGTCCGGGCGCACGCCGCGTCAGGATGCGGCGGCGGTGGCGAGACTGCGCGCCGCGGGCGCGGTGATCATGGGCAAGACCGTGACCACCGAATACGCCTATTTCCATCCGGGCAAGACCCGCAATCCGCGCGATACCACGCGCACGCCGGGCGGCTCGTCGAGCGGCTCGGCGGCGGCGGTGGCGGCCATGATGGTGCCGGGCGCGATCGGTTCGCAGACCAACGGGTCGGTGATCCGGCCGGCGGCCTTTTGCGGCGTGGTCGGCTACAAGCCCAGCCATGGACTGATTCCGCGCAGCGGGGCGCTCGAATTGTCGCGTGCGCTCGACCATGTCGGCGTTTTTGCGCGCAGCGTGGAAGATGTGGCGCTGCTGGCCGAGGTGCTGGCGGGCTTCGACAAGGAAGATCCGGATACCCGTCCGACCGCGCGCCCGCCATTATTCTCGGTCGCCGCCAGCGAGCCGCCCTTGCCGCCGCGTTTTGCATTCGTGCGCTCGCCGGTCTGGGACCAGGCCGAACCGGTGACCCGCGAGGCCTTCGACGAACTGGTTCAGGCATTGGGCGAGGCGGCGAGCGATGTCGAGCTTGGGCCGAGCTTCGACAGGGTCATCGAGCTGCACCGCACCATCATGGAAGTCGAGATGGCGCATAATCTGCGCCGGGACTACGAACAGGGCGGCGACAAGCTCAGCAGTCAGCTGCGCCAGCTGATCGAGCGCGGGCGCGCCCATCTGGCGACGGATTATTGCGCGGCCCTGGCCGGCATTCCGTCATTCAATGCCGGGCTGGATTCCATTTTCGACGAATATGACGCGATCCTCACGCCCGCGGCGCCCGGCCCGGCGCCGGGGATCGAAACCACCGGCAACCCGGTTTTCTGCACGATCTGGACCTATCTGGGCGTGCCGGCGATCACGCTGCCGCTGCTGACGTCGGAAGCCGGCCTTCCGCTGGGAGTCCAGCTTGTGGGGCGCCGTGGCAACGACGCCCGGCTCTTGCGCACCGCGCGCTGGCTTGTCACAACACTGAACGACGAGGCGGGCGGCGGCTGAAAACTGCCATCCGGCCGAGATAACGGGAGCGGCGTCATGCTGTTGAACTTGATCACGGGACTGATCGCCATCGTGATGGTGGGCACGTTCCTTGGCATCATGGTGATCTGGGTTCCGGCATTGCCGCTGATCATCATCATGATCAGCGTGATGTCGCTGCTGCTTTACGATTTCATTCAAACGGTGCGCTTCGGCGAGAATTATTCCCAGCGCCGCTGACCGTTCACGAGCGCGGCGTCGGCCCGAGATATTCCCGGAAGAACGACAGGGTGCGCGCCCAGGCCAGATCGGCGGCCGCCTTGTTGTAGCGGGCGGCACCGGTGTCGTTGTTGAAGGCGTGCTGGGTGCCGGGATAGCGGTAGATCGCGAAAGTCTTGCCGCTGGCTTTCAGCGCGGTTTCATGAGCCGGGATGCCGGCATTCACGCCGTCGTCGTTCTCGGCGTAATGCAGCAGCAGCGCCGCCTTGATCTGGGGCACCTGTTCGGCCGGAACCTGCCGTCCGTAATAGGCCACGCCGGCATCGAGCGCCGGGCTTGCGGCCGCCAGCCGGTTCACCATCAATCCGCCAAAACAGAAGCCGACCGCGCCGACCTTGCCGCTCGATTCCGGATGTGTCTTCAGGAACGGCACGGCGGCGACGAGCGCCGCGACGGCGTCGTCCTGGTTCATCTTGCCATGCAGTTCGCGCGCCTGGTCTTCGCTTGCGGGCGTGCCGCCGACCAGCGACAGCAGGTCGACCGCGTAGGCGAGAAAGCCCTCGAGCGCGAAACGGCGCGCGATGTCCTCCAGATGCGGATTGAGACCGCGATTTTCGTGGATCACCAGCACCACCGGCCGCCGGCCCTTGGCCTTCAGGCGAGCGAGATAGCCGTTGATGGGTCCCTTCGGTGACTCATAACCGGTGCGATCGATCGCCAGCCGCGCATCGTCGGCGGATACAATCGCTGCGCGAGCATAATCGTTTTGCAACAGCGGCAGCAGGGCCGCCGCTGCGGCAGTGGAGCCGGCAAGATCCTTCAGGCGCGCGAGAAAGTCGCGGCGGTTCAGCTCGCCGTGGGTGAACCGGTCGTAGATATTGATGATCCGCTGATCCATCGCATCCTCCCTTTTTTCGCAGCGTGAAAACACCGTGCATGCGGCATTATTCCAGCAAATCAGTTTCACGGAATCGCCGAGACAGATTGCAGTTCGCCCGCAGTCCTGCCTAAGATGTGGGCACGAAAAATCATATTTTTCGCGAGACGTGACAATACGCGAGCCGGCTGAGTTTCCATGCGCTGGCCCGTTCTTTGCTTCCACATGGGTTTCAACCTGTAAGCGGGAGAGCGTTCATGCGACGTCGCGAATTCACCAAAATGGCGCTGGCTGGCGCGGCTGCAACGGTCGCGGCTCCGGCGGTGGTGCGAGCCCAGACCACGTTCAACTGGAAGATGACGAGCTTCTACGGGCCGAATGCCGCCTTCTATTCGACCGGCCCGGGCAGCGCGAAGGACCTCGCCAAGCGCATCGAGGAGATGTCGGGCGGCCGCATCAAGATCCAGTTCTACGGCGCCGGCGAACTGATCCCGGCGGCGGAGGGATTCGACGCCGTCTCCTCCGGCACGGTCGAGATGAACTACGCCAATTCGTATTTCTGGACCGGCAAGAGCTTTGCCGCGCAGTATTTCACCGCGGTGCCGTTCGGCCTTAACTTCCAGGGCTTCAACGGCTGGATGTATGACGGCGGCGGTCTCGAGCTGTGGCGCGAGGTCTATGACCGCTTCAATCTCGTGCCGTTCGTGTGCGGCAATACCGGCGTGCAGATGACCGGCTGGTTCCGCAAGCCAATCGAAAAGCCCGAAGACCTGCAGGGCATCAAGATGCGCATCCCGGGTCTCGCCGGACGCGTCTACAAGGAACTCGGGGTCGATTCGCGCCTGATCGCGCCCGGTGAAATCTTTCCCTCGCTGGAACGCGGCGTGATCGACGCCGCCGAATTCGTCGGTCCCTATCTCGACCGGCAGCTCGGTTTGCAGAAGGTCGCGAAATATTACTACACGACCGGCTGGCATGAGATGGCGACCGCCAGCGAACTCACCATCAACAAGGCGAAATGGGCCAGCCTGCCGCCGGATCTCAAGGCGATCGTCGAGAATGCCTGCGCGGCCTGCAACACGATCAGCGAGGCCTGGTGCCAGAAGAACAACGCGGAGGCGATGGAAGATCTGGTGAAGAACCAGGGCGTCATCGCGCAGCCGCTCCCGGATTCGGTGGTGAAAGCGCTGAAGGTCGCCACCGACAAGATTCTGGCGGAGGCCGTGGCGAAGGATCCCGTCACCAAGAAGGTCCATGACTCCTACATGGCCTACAAGGTGAAATACGATGCCTGGGCGGATTTGAGCGAAGCCGTCTACCACAGCAAGATCCGGAAGGCCTGATTTGACTTCTTCCGAGAAACTGGCCGGCGGAATCGACACCTTCGTCGATTTCGTCGGCCGCATGACGTCCTGGCTGGCGCTCGGCCTGGCGCTGGTGATGGGCGCCAATGTCCTGTTCCGTTACGGCTTCTCGCTCGGCTTCATCTGGGCGCAGGAACTGGAATGGCACATCTTCATTCCCATCTGTCTGTTCGGCATGTCCTACGCGCTGCTGCACGGCGAGCATGTGCGCGTCGACGTGCTCTATGCGTCGTTCAAGCCGCGCACCAAACACGCCATCGATCTCCTTGCCGACTTCCTGTCGATGGCGTTCTGCGTGATCGTGATCTGGCTCTCCATCCCTTATGTCTACCAGTCCTGGTCGATCGGCGAGGGCACCGCCAATCCCGGCGGCATCGACTATCGCTACATCGTCAAATCGCTGATCCCGATCGGCTTCGCGGTGCTGTTCCTGCAATCGTTCTCGCAGGCGATCAAAAGCTATTTTGCGATGCGGAGAGCCTGATGCCTTCGCTTGAGATTCTCGCCATTCTGATGCTGGCGTCGTTTTTCGTGCTGCTGCTGGCCGGCATTCCGGTCGGGCTCACGCTGGCCACGGCCGGTCTTTTCTTCGGCTATCTCGGCTTCGGCAGCCTGCTGTTCAACCTGCTGCCCAGCCGCATTTTCGGCGTGGTCACCAATTCCACTTTGCTGGCCATCCCGCTCTTCGTCTTCATGGGCATGATGCTGGAGAAATCCAAGCTGGCCGAAGACCTGATGGAGGTGATCGGCCATCTTGCCGGTTCGCTGCGTGGCGGCCTCGGGATCGGCATCGTGATGGTCGGCGTGCTGCTCGGCGCCACCACCGGCATTGTCGGCGCGACCGTGGTCACGCTCGGCCTGCTCACGTTGCCGGGGATGCTGCGCCGGGGCTACGACAAGGGCCTGGCCTGCGGGGTGATCTGCGCCTCCGGCACGCTCGGGCAGATCATCCCGCCCAGCCTGATCCTGATCCTGCTCGCCGATATCCTGAACGAGTCGGTCGGCACGCTGTTCGCCGCCGCGATGATTCCGGGCCTGATGCTCTCTGGCATCTATGTCACCTACATCCTTGTTCTCGGGATGTTGCGGCCGGACATGGTGCCCGCGTTCACGCAGGAGGAACGCGACCTTGTTTCGAAGCGCGAATTGATGATCAAGCTGTTCAAGGTCGTCGCGCCGCCGGTCGGCTTGGTCGGCGCGGTTCTGGGCTCGATCATCGCCGGAATCGCGGCGCCGTCGGAAGCCGCCTCCATGGGCGCGCTCGGCTCGATCGTGGTGGCGGCGCTCGGCCGCCGGCTGAGCTGGAGCGTGTTGCGCGAGACCGCGCAGGCCACCACCAAGATCACCGCGATGATGATGTTCATCCTGATCTGCGCCCAGGCTTTCGCGCTCGCCTTCCGCGGGTTGCAGGGCGAGAAGATCGTTCACGATCTCTTCGCCTTCCTGCCCGGCGGCATCAATGCCGATATCTGGTTCCTGATGCTGATCATCTTCATCCTCGGCTTCTTCATCGAATGGATCGAGATTTCCTACATCGCCGTGCCCTTGTTCCTGCCGGTCTTCCTGCAGGCCAATGTGGACATGGTGTGGCTGGCGGCGCTGATCTGTGTGAACCTGCAGACCTCGTTCCTGACGCCGCCCTTCGGCTGGGCGCTGTTCTTTCTGCGCGGAGTCGCCCCGCCCGAGGTCACCACCGGCGACATGTATCGCGGGGTGATCCCGTTCGTGCTCATGCAGATTCTGGCGCTGGCGCTGGTGTTCTTCTTTCCCGGCCTCGCCACCTGGCTGCCGAAGGCGATCGGGTGGTAGCGGGCTAATCGCGCATTCGTGTTGCGAATGATAGGATTCTGCATTCGAGGCACAGACGCGCCGCAGACTCGGCGCGCTCACCTCCACCCATTCGCGTAAGCGAATGGCGGGGAGGGGTTGGGGGTGGGGGCGATACAGTCACACGCATCGAAACGGCCCCCACCCCTAGCCCCCCACCGCGCGCGTCGCTCGCGGGGGGAGGGGGACAGACTGCGGAAAGATTCGAATGCCCCACATCACGCGTCGCGATTTCTTCAACGGCATGGCCTTGACCGTTGCCGCCGGCCTGACGCCCGCTGCGCAGCTCGCGGCGGCGCCCGGCCGCTATCCGCCGGCCCTGACCGGGATGCGCGGCCATCACGACGGCTCGTTCGAGGCCGCCCACAAGCTGCGGGACGGCGAAATCCCCGCTTTCGACGCCCTGTCTGTCGAAGAGCGCTACGATCTGGTGGTGGTCGGCGGCGGCATCAGCGGGCTGTCGGCGGCATATTTCTACCGCAAGCGCAATCCGCAGGCCCGCATCCTCATCCTCGACAACCACGACGATTTCGGCGGCCACGCCAAGCGCAACGAGTTCACCTTCAATCGCCGCCTGCTGCTGAGCTATGGCGGCAGCGAATCCCTGCAATCGCCCAAGGCGCTCTACAGCGAGGTGGCGAAAGGATTGCTGAAGGACCTCGGCGTCGATATCGCCCGCTTCGAGACCGCCTTCGAGCGCAAGCTCTATCCCTCGCTCGGGCTGTCGCGCGGCGTGTTCTTTCCGAAGGAGTCGTTTGGCCGCGACGTGCTGGTTACCGGCGATCCCGCCAGCATGGTGGCCGACGAGCTGACGCCCGATCTGCTGAATGCCAAGCCGCTGGCCGAATTCGTCGCGGGCTTTCCGCTGCCGGACGCGGACAAGGCGAAACTGCTGGCGCTATACGATGCAAAAAATGACCCGCTGGCGGGCAAGTCACATGAGGAGAAGCTCGCGCTTCTGGAGAAGACCAGTTACCGCGATTACCTGATGAAGGTCTGCGGCTGCAGCGAGCAGGTCGCCAACTGCTTCCACGGCCGCAGTCTCGATTTCACCGCGCTGGCCAGCGACATGATCCCGGCCTCGTTCGCGCGCGAGATGGGCTTGCCCGGCTTTGCCGGTCTTGGTCTCCCGGAGGAGGCAAGCCCCGAGCGCGAGGAGCCCTATATCTATCACTTCCCAGACGGCAATGCGTCGCTGGCGCGGCTTCTGGTGCGCGCATTGATTCCGGGCGTCGCGCCGGGCAGGACGATGGACGACATCGTGCTGGCGCGCTTCAGGTATGACCGCCTCGACCGGCCCGACCGGAAGGTGCGTGTCCGCCTCGACAGCACCTGCATCAATGTGAAGAACAGCGGCAGCGCGGTCGATCTGGTCTATCTCCGCAACGGCAAGCCGCATCGCGTGCAGGCGCGGCACGCCATCCTCGCCTGCTTCAACATGGCGATCCCCTACATGATGACGGAATTGCCGGAAGCCCAGCGCAATGCGCTCTCGCGCAACGTCAAGGCGCCGCTGGTCTATACCAAGGTGCTGCTGCGCGACTGGCAGGCCTTTGCAAAACTCGGCGTGCACGAAATCTCCGCGCCGATGTCGTTTCACTGCCGCGTCAAGCTCGATTACCCCGTCAGCCTCGGCGGCTACAAACATCCGCGCAAGCCGTCGGAGCCGATGTGCCTGCACATGGTGCATGTGCCGAACGAATCCAATCCCGGCATGGAGGCGCGCGACCAGTTCCGGCTCGGCCGCATGCAATTGCTGGAGATGACCTTTGCCGATTTCGAAACGCGCATCCGCGGCGATCTCGATCGCATGCTGGGGCCGGGCGGTTTCTCAAGCGGCCGCGATATTGCCGCGATCACGGTGAACCGCTGGTCGCACGGCTATTCCTACGGCGTGAATTCGCTGTTCGATGACGGCGATCACGAAGCGACCGCGAAGGAGGCGCGCAAGCCGATGGGTCGCGTCGCCATCGCCAATTCGGATGCCGACTGGCACGCTTATGCGCATACCGCGATCGATCAGGCGGAACGGGCGGTAAGGGAAGTGATGGGCACGCGGGCGACCTCCCCCTGAAAGGGGAGGTCGGCGCGTTAGCGCCGGGTGGGGGTCGGTGGCAGTTCGGCACGCCAACGCGGACGATTGCGCTGGCGCCGCGCTTAGCTCGCTGCGCCGACCGTGTGCGAGACAAAATTGGCGCGTTCGGAGAATTAATGATCAGTGCGGTCTATAGGTGACAAGCGCGATTTCGTGAAATCTTCGCGCTAAAAGTACTTTAGCCAATCCACAAGGTGTTTGAAGCCCACTCTGATAGGGCAAGCAACCGCTGATATTTGCGCTATCCAGCTTTTCAAGCTTGCTTGCTTTAACCAGCGCGGGGACAATCAAAATGAGGGATGTCTAGGGGGCAAACTATGGCTAAGCCGCTCTTTGTCGCCGCAGTAGTTTCTGGGTTGGTTTTCTTTCTTTCACTAGCCGGCGCCGCGTATTACTCAGCTCCCGGGATAAAGCAACAAATAGAACACACAGAAATCGGTGGTAAAAATTATCATGAGAATTATCGCGCGCCGCGCGGGTTCCTGAGCTTTCTCTTTCCTGATGCAATTTCGATCTTCACTTTTTGGCTGATGATCGCAACCATTGCGCTCTGTATAACGGCTGCGATTCAGATAATTCTGCTGCAGCGTGCGGAAACTGTTGCGGAAAAAAGTGCCAATGCCGCCAAACAATCCGCCGACACCGCTCAACAATCCTATGTGATCAGTGAGCGAGGCTATCTCGGAACGAAAAACTGGTCAGCCATAGTTGCAGAAAAGGGGATCGTTGTAGGATTTCAGATTGAGAATCTCGGAAAATCCCCGATTCACATTCTTAGTGCAGAATACGAATTCACTATCAACTCATCCCTGCCGGATACGTTCATGGCATCTGGCCAAGTCGATATCCCTGGAATGCTGGGAGCCGGTGACTCGCAAAAAGCCACTCTATTTATTGACGACATCAGAGCGGGTCAGTTCGCTAGTATCCGTGAAGGTAAGGTCGCTGCCTATACCCGTCTCACTTTTCACTACCGGGATGTTTTCAAGGGCATCTATCGGATAATTATCACATCGCGCTATGGCTTGAAGATGGCTTCTTCTGGTGACATGACGCTCGATTTCACTTTCCCCGAGGCACCGATTGATAGAGACTATTGGGATGCGCCCGCCGAAATATTTTCTGGTCTTCGCCGCTTCAACTACCTTGAGAGATTAAACTAGCAAGCCAGTCCCCGTCGGCAAATTTGGGGACAGGCCAGTACGCTTTGTGGCATTACGCTGTAAGACCACTCACGTGCCTGCTTAAAATGAGACTATCAGACTAGATATCTAGAGAGCCTCATCTCTATTCTCTGTCGGATTGGACCGGATATAGCTTTTTTCAATGACGATTGGCGAAGCGTATGTCACGCGCCGACTGAATGGCTGCCCCGCCGTTCCATATTTATAGACAATTCTAACGTGACCTTCGGTTCCTGGTTTTATCCATTTTCGTGACTTTAAATGAATCCATGGGTAGTCGAAGTTGTATTTTGCCGCAGGGGGAATGATTTCACCCTTGTTCGCCCAAACAATTTCTCCTTCGACCGTATTCCCATCGACCTCTGCATACACTTCTTCAACTTCGTATCGGAGCGAATGAAAATACGAACCGTTGTGCAAGACAAAAATTATCTGGATTGCTTTCGCTCTTATATCTTTCCGGTTGGTGATCGCAGTCACAACCAATTTGTAGTCTATGGACCGCTCAGGAGCCATGACACTTCGGCTTTGCGCTGTCCTCCACAGCCAATACGGGGCAAGCACGAGACGAATAGCGATGATGCTCACAAATATAATCGCAGCAACCTTCCACCCTCCAAGGTCCAATGATTCGACCATGGGCTTAGTTGCAGGATTTTGAGACGCAACGGCACCGGCTAGGATAAGCAACAGGAATAAAATGCCCTGAGTGGCTCCAAGAGAGTGCCGGGAGGCTTCCCGGATGACAAGCGCGTAGAACCTCAAAAAATCCATATTGGTAGCTCCGTTCGGACCAATATATCGAAAGGTAATCCCACGCCCATTGGTTGCTTTCGAAGCATCTTTATGCCGAATACCGGCCGGCTTGAATTTGGCTTCGCGTCGGCACCGCGCTTGCAGCGCCTGCGCTTATCCCGAGTCTTGAGTCAACCCGGACAAGGTGCTTGCGGCGCTACTTCTTCTCGTGCGCCGTCACCAGCGCATGCACGTTGGCGTCGAACAGCGAGATGTAATCGTCGGTGTTCGGCAGCATGCCGACCGAGCCGGCAAGCTCCACCACCCTGGCGCCGGTCTGCTTGGCGATACGGTTCACGTGCCGCTCCGGCTGGCCCGCTTCGCTGATGATCAGCTTGATCTTCTTGTCCTTCATCAGGTTGGTCACGTCGCGCATGTGCCAGCGCTTGGGATGCGCCCGGTCGCGCAGCACGATGAACTCCACGATGTTGAGCCCGAAACGGTCGGCGAAATAGTCCCAGTCGTCCCAGAACGCCACGATCGGCTCGCCGCGCAGCGGCGCGAGCCGCGATGTCCATTCGGCGAGCTTGGCGTTCAGCCGCTCCAGGAACGCACGGCGGTTGTTTTCGTAATATTGCCGGTTGACGGGATCGAGCGCGGAAAAGATCTTCAGGATTTCCGCGGTGATCGGCTCGGCCGTTTTCGGGTCGAGCCAGTAATGCAGATTGGGGCTACCGCGGGAGGCGCGCCGCGTTTGCGCGAAGCCCGCGGCCACGCCACGCGGATCGTTGGCGATCGCGATCGAGGCGTCGATATGGCCGCCTTCTCCGCGTTCGATGCCGGTGCGTCCGTTCTTCTGTGCGGCGCGGGTGAGCAGCTTGTCGAACCAGGGGTCGATGCCGGAGCCGGCCCGCACGACCGCGCGCGCGCCTTTCAGGATCGCGACGTCCTGCAGGCGGGGTTGATAATTCTCCACCCGCTCGCCGGGCGGCACCAGGCTGGACACGATGACGCGCTCGGCACCGACGGCCTTCACCAGGCTGCGCAGATCGGCCGATGTGGTGACCACCCGCAGGCGGTCCTGCGCCCAGCCTGTGGATATGGACGTGCACAGAAAAACGAATAGAAATGCAAGTCTTTTCATGACCCTACCCCATGGGCCAGTATAAGGGCCCATCGCCGTTCTTGCCATCGTGGATCGCTGTATGCCGCGCAACGGAGTGCCAGGAAAGATGTTTGAGCGCCGCCATCTGTCTGTCGCCTCCGGGGCATTTTTGCGCCGCGTCAGTGTGATCTTCGGGATCGTCTTTCTGGGTATGGCGGTCGGGCAGGCCGTTGCCGCCGGTCCGTTTCCGTTCGACAAGGAACTGCGCTTCGATGCCGATCCCGTACGCGGATCCAAGCGGGTGCCCGGATTGCAGATTTCCGAGAAGGGCGCGGTCGAGATCGATCTGTGGTGCGTGAGCGGCACGGGCCAGGCGGTCATAGTCGACAGCAGCATCACCATCGTGCCGACCGCGATGCGCGACAATCAATGCCCGCCGGAGCGGCTGAAAATGGACGAAGACCTGCTCGTCAAGCTGACGCAAGTGACCGCCTGGCGCTGGGAAGGCCAGTTGCTGGTGCTGGTGGGGCCTGCGCCCTTGCGCTATCGGCCGACGTCGAACTGACAGCAACCCGTTTGCTTGAGGCACGCCTCGACCGCCGATGCGGGCAAGGCGACGTGGATTTTCGCGCGCAACGGATCCGCAATTTGCACGTCCCGGATGCTGGAACACATCTTCGTAGACGACGGGCGCGAGATCCCGGCTCACCGCCGAGCAACACCATGCTCGCGCGCGAGCAAGCGGGTTTCTGTGAGCATGACAAACGCGGTTTTGCGCGCACGGGCGGAATCGTGATAGGAATTGTTTCACATGAAACGCGACGCTGCAGCCACGTTTTTCAAACGAATCCAGGGGCTTTCGGCAATAGCGGCCGCGCGCTCCGCCTAAAACAAAAGGCCCCGAAAAATCCGGGGCCTTTTTCTTTCCGGCGGTTCTGAAAGCTCAGAAACCCATGCCGCCCATTCCACCCATGCCGCCGCCGCCGCCCGGCATGGCCGGTGCCGGCTCTTTCGGCAGTTCCGCGACCATGGCTTCGGTGGTGATGAGCAGGCCCGCGACCGAAGCGGCGTCCTGCAAGGCGCAGCGCACCACCTTGGCGGGATCGATAATGCCCTTCTGCACCAGATCGACATACTCCTCGTTCTGGGCGTCGAAGCCGAAGGTCTCCGACTTGTTCTCAAGAATCTTGCCGACCACGATCGAGCCTTCGACGCCGGCATTCTCCGCGATCTGGCGGATCGGCGCTTCCAGAGCCTTGAGCACGATATTCATCCCGGCCTGGATGTCGGAATTCTCATTGTGCAGACGGCCGATCGCCTTCTTGGCGCGCAGCAGGGCCGTGCCGCCGCCGGGAACGATGCCTTCCTCGACCGCGGCGCGGGTGGCGTTAAGCGCGTCCTCGACGCGATCCTTCTTCTCCTTGACCTCGATCTCGGTGGCGCCGCCGACCCGGATCACCGCGACGCCGCCGGCGAGCTTCGCCAGGCGCTCCTGCAGCTTCTCCTTGTCATAGTCGGAGGTGGTTTCCTCGATCTGCGCCTTGATCTGGTTGACGCGGTCTTCGATGTCTTTCTTCTTGCCGGCGCCGTGGACGACGGTGGTCTTTTCCTTCTCGATGATCACCTTCTTGGCGCGGCCCAGCATGTTGAGCGTGACGCTTTCCAGCTTCATGCCGAGATCGTCGGAGATCAACTGGCCGCCGGTCAGGATCGCGATGTCTTCCAGCATGGCCTTGCGGCGGTCGCCGAAGCCGGGCGCCTTGACGGCGGCGACCTTCAGGCCGCCGCGCAGACGATTCACCACCAAAGTGGCGAGCGCTTCGCCCTCCACATCCTCGGCGATGATCACCAGCGGCTTGCCTGATTGCACGACGGCTTCCAGCAGCGGCAGCATCGCCTGCAGCCCGGACAGCTTCTTCTCGTGCAGAAGGACATAGGCATCTTCCATCTCCGCCACCATCTTTTCGGCGTTGGTGATGAAATAGGGAGAGAGATAGCCGCGGTCGAACTGCATGCCCTCGACGATCTCGACTTCGGTGTCGAGCGCCTTGGCTTCCTCGACGGTGATGACGCCCTCGTTGCCGACCTTCTGCATCGCCTGCGCGATCATCTTGCCGATGGTCTGGTCGCCGTTGGCGGAAATGGTGCCGACCTGGGCGACTTCGGCCGAGGACGCGACCGGCTTGGCGCGCTTCTCGATGTCTTTCACGACCGCGGTGACGGCGAGGTCGACGCCGCGCTTCAGATCCATCGGGTTCATGCCGGCGGCGACGGACTTAGCGCCTTCACGCACGATCGCTTGGGCGAGCACGGTGGCGGTGGTGGTGCCGTCGCCTGCGCGTTCGTTGGTCTTGGAGGCGACTTCGCGCACCATCTGCGCGCCCATATTCTCGAACTTGTCCTCCAGCTCGATTTCCTTGGCGACCGTCACGCCGTCCTTGGTGATGCGCGGGGCGCCGAACGACTTGTCGAGCACGACATTGCGGCCCTTGGGGCCGAGCGTAACCTTCACGGCATTGGCAAGCATATCGACGCCGCGCAGCATCCGCTCGCGCGCATCGCCTGAAAATTTGACGTCCTTGGCAGCCATTGAATTTGCTCCGTTTCCTTGATCCTCACCCTGAGGAACCCGCGCAGCGGGCATCTCGAAGGGCGAGATCGATGAATGTCAGGGCCTCATCCTTCGAGACGCGGCCTGCGGCCGCTTCTCAGGATGAGGAGCGAAGGTGTCAGGCGATGACGCCCATGATGTCGGACTCCTTCATGATCAGGAGTTCCTCGCCGTTCAGTTTCACCTCGGTGCCCGACCATTTGCCGAACAGCACGCGGTTGCCGGGCTTCACATCGAGCGGGACGAGCTTGCCGGCCTCGTCGCGGCCGCCGGGGCCGACGGCGACGACTTCGCCTTCCTGCGGCTTTTCCTTGGCGGTGTCGGGAATGATGATGCCGCCTTTGGTCTTCTCGTCAGCTTCCAGGCGGCGAACCACCACACGATCATGCAGGGGACGGAATTGGGTCTTGGCCATGGGCTCCTCGTCGGCGCTGTTGCGCAATGCGGACAGAAATTGTTGATTTTTGCGGATTTTGGCACTCAGAAACGCTGAGTGCCAAATC
Organism: Pseudorhodoplanes sp.; assembly: GCA_022843165.1. Taxonomy (GTDB): domain Bacteria; phylum Pseudomonadota; class Alphaproteobacteria; order Rhizobiales; family Xanthobacteraceae; genus Pseudorhodoplanes. The sequence goes on along the minus strand of JALHOD010000001.1, from coordinate 94,313 downwards.
TGCCGTCGAGATAAGGAAAGGGGCGAGGGGAGTCAAGCCGAGGCCCGGCAGACGATACAGTCACCCAAATACCGGACGCTGCCAGGCTACCGCTTGGCGGCTTCCATCAGTGCTGCTTCGGCCTGATCGAACACCGAAGGCGAATGGCCGGTGCGCGCGTCTGCGCCGCGGCTGACGGCTGGTTTCGGACGATTCGACGTCTCGACCGTTCGGACGGCCTGACGGCTGGCATTTGCGACCCGCTCAAGATTTTCCAGGCGCGGCGGCTCGGATTGCCAATAACGTCCGGAGCGGGCGATGCGGCGGCCGGCCTCGAACAGCTTCTTCATTTCCTCGGGCTGGAAGTTCAGCGGGTCTTTCGATTCCTCGACATCGTCGGGAATGAACGCGAGATTGAAACTGGCGCCGGCGCGCTGGACGGTCACGTAGATCTGATAGATCTGCTTGTACATTAAGCCGCGCAGCAATTCGGTGATCGAGCGTTTGGCGATGCCGGTGAGATTGGCGGTCACCGCGCCGGCGCTGTCCGACGACCGCAGCCGCAGCGATCCATTGACGAGAATATAGACATTCTTGCGCTTGTAAGGGCCGCTCAACATGAAGGTCCGCAGCAGGACAGGCGCCTTCACGCCGCCGTCGACATGCATCTGCATACCTTTGCCGGTGGCCGCAGGGATCATGACTGGCTTGAAGAAACCGGGCACCGCGGCGGATGCAAGAAGGATGTCGCGATACAGTTCGATGCGTTCCGGTTTGTCGCTGGCCGCGATGGCGCCCATGTTCCAGACCGAGACCGTTCCCGAATCCAGATTGGTGGTTGCGACGTAGAGCCGGCGGCCCTTGTTGTGTTCGGCCGCGACCGCGTCCAGCGTCTCCTCGGTGATGGCTTGGGCAATCCGGGCGCGCAGGGGCGCGGTGTCGTTCAGGCTGTCGCCGAACAGGCCGTCGATCCGGGCCGTGAAGACGTCGGTCGTCCGCATGGTCGTGTAGAGTTCGGTCAGCTTCTGGTCGAAGCTCGGGCCGATGAACACGAAGCTCGCCATCAGGGCGCCAGTGGAGACGCCGGTCACGATATCGAATTGCGGCCGGGTTCCGGCCTCCGTCCAGCCGATCATCAAGCCGGCGCCGAAGGCGCCATCGGCGCCGCCGCCAGACAGGGCGATGACGTTCAAATCCTGCTTGGCGACCTGGGCGCGCTCGCCGGGGGTGAGGACCCGGGTGCGGTTGTCGAACAATGCGACCGCGCCCCAATGCGTGCTGGAGCGAGCTTCCTCGGACAGGTTGCGCTCCACAGGAAGGCAGCCGGTCAGCAGGAGCGACGCTACAAACGCAGCGAGCAGGGTCGAGCGACGAGACAAACTGGAACCCCCACGGGAATTGCAACTAAACTACTCCCGGGGGCGGGTCCCCGCAATAAATGAAAAATTAACCATAATTGAAGGGTAAATGCTGGAAGTGCGGCCTACCGGCGGACGGGGAACCCGGTCGGATCGTCTGGGCGCGGCACGCCCCGCTTGCATGAAGTTGGACAGCCACGCAAAGTAGGAATCTGGGGAGCGAGGTCGGGGTCATGTCGCCAGTTGCGTCAACTTTTTCGTTGAAGCCCATCGGGGTGCTCGTGTCGGGCCTGCTGTTGGCGGCCTGTGCGAGCCAGGGAACCGGTCCGACGGCCATGGCGCCGGCGGTTGCGCCCGAAATTCCACCCACCGTGAAGCCGCAGGAGATCGCCGGCCGCTGGGGGCTCGCCGCCTTCCACAAGCCGGACGACCGTCCCCGCACCGAAGCCGCCGCCCGCAATGGCTGCAAGCAGCCCTACGTGATCGGACTGGGATCGAATGGCGGCGTGATCATGCATATGCCTGACACCGCCCAGCCGCAGGAATTGCGGGTAAAGGGCGCGCCCGGAAACAAGACCTTCATCGGTCCGGCCGGAGAGCCTGGCGGCATCCAGGACCGCGAGATCACGTCGTTCGACGGGCGCGTGATGACGGTCCGCTTCATCGATCCGGAAGTCTCGGGGCGCTACGGCACGCAGGTTTATGTGCGTTGCGCACCGCGCGCGTAAGAACGTCAAGGTGTCTCGGCGCCGATCTGATTAGCGTCTGTCCAAAAAGGAGCGGGCTCGGCGCACGCACAGCGATGCCGCCGTTTTGGATGCCTAGCGCCGCTGCTGGAAGGCGGCGATTCCGTCGCGCCGAATTTGAGCCACAGACTGGATCGCGAGCGCGACACGCAAGGCGGCAGCGCCGGGTGACTGGGGCTTAAGACTTGGACTGACAACAGCGGGATCGTGCTAGAGATTTATCGAAACCGATCTTGCCAATGCCTCATCCCCGCGACTTCGTCTTTGGTCCATGGCGTGCCGTGCCCGTCCTCGGTGTCACGCAAATTCTCGCATGGGGCGTCCTCTTCTATCCGCCCGTCCTGACGATGCCGCTGATCGCGGCGGATCGCGGCTGGTCGCTGGCATTCGCGATGGCCGGATTTTCGCTGGGTCTGCTGGTGGCAGGATCGGTCGCGCCGACCATCGGCGGCTGGATCGATCGCTATGGCGGTCATGTGGTGATGACGGCGGGATCGCTGGTCGGTGCCTTGGGCCTGGTGCTGCTGGTCTACGCTGCGAATCCCTATGCCTATCTGGCGGTGTGGCTCATTCTTGGCGTGGCCATTGCCGCCAATCTCTACGATCCCGCCTTTGCCAGCCTGGGGCGCATTTTTGGCGCGGCCGCCCGCCGCCCGATCACGGCGCTGACGCTGGCCGGCGGATTCGCGTCGACGGTGAGCTGGCCGGCGACGCAGTTCCTGCTCAGCATCACCGATTGGCGCACCACCTATTTCGTCTATGCGGCGCTGCTTACTTTCGTGGCGGCCCCGTTGCACGCTTTCGGGCTGCCGCGCAGCCGTGTCGCGGCGGCTCCGGCACTGGACGCTCAGGCGCCGTTGCCGAAAGCGGTGTTGCCGTCGCGCGGCCTCGCCTTCCTGCTGGTCGCGACCGGCTTCGCCATCTACGCCTTCGTGCCGTCCGGCCTGGCCGCGCATCTGCTGGCGATGTTCGGACGCGCGGGGATCGACGCCTCCACCGCCGTAATGATCGGCGCCCTGTTCGGTCCCTCACAGGTTGCCGCACGGCTTTGCGAGTTCACCTTCGCCGGCAACGTGCATCCCCTCAATATCGCGAGATTTTCGCTCGGCCTTCTGCTGGCGGGTTTTCTGCTCGTCATCGTGTTCGGATTCTCGGTTCCGGTCGCGGTCGCCTTTGCCGTGATGTTCGGCGCCGCCAATGGGCTGATGACGATTTCACGGGGTGCGGTGCCGTTGTCCCTGTTCGGAGCGGCCGGCTACGGTCGCGTTCTGGGCCGGATTGCGAAGCCGTTCCAGATCATGCAGGCGGTGGCGCCCGTCATCCTGGCTTTTGCCATCGAGCGGGGATCCGATCATGCGGCGCTGGTCGTGGCCGCGGCCTTTACCCTGGTTGCGCTGGTTTGTCTGATTGCGATCCGGCGTCCGGCCGAGGCGGCTTGACGACAGGTCTCAGTGGAACAGCTTGTCGATGTCGTCCTGCGAGGTATGGCCTGCATCGCCCTCAAGCTTCGGCCCATTGAGCAAGCCGTCGAGACTGGTGGACGCGGACTGGATTGATTCAGTGTTGAAACGTTCGATCACATTCCAGATTTCCGTCATGCGGGCCAAGTGGTCTTCGACCATGGTCAATGTCGCCACGACCTTGCTGATGCGCTGCCCGGTGAGATCCTGGAAATTGCAGGCCTCGAAAATCTGGGTCACGCGATCCTGGATATCCTGCACCAGATCCTTTTCGTAGCTGTTCTTGAGCAGCGCCGACAATGTGCGCGACGCCTCATCGATATCCTCGGCGGATTTCAGAACCTGGTTGGTCGCCTGTTCGGTCCCCTTGATCACCGCTTCCAGTTCGTTCGCAACACGGGCGATCCGGCTGCTGTCGAATCCCTGGTCCTGCAGGGAGACGATTTCTTCCTTCGTCTGCTTGATCGCTTCGCCGATGACGTCGAGTTCGATCTTGAGCTTGCGCGCATCGGAGATCGGCGCCTGCTGAGCGTCCAGGGGCTCGCCGCCGCGGTCGCGTTGCGCAATGGCCGCGCGCAAGGCCTTGAGTTCCGTCATCATCTCGACGTGACGCATGGCGGCTTCCGCCTGCTCGGCGGACAGGTTTTCGGGCGGCTTGCCGCCCATCAATTCCTCGATACGAAATACCTTGCGCTGTTCCGGCATGGTCCGCCCCGCACCTTGTTTCCGGATCCTTGGCGTGGATTTTCGTTGTCTTGTAGCGGGAGCGGCTTAACACCCGGTTCATGCGGCAACGCGCAGTTCGTTAACCATGAAGGGTCGGTATTCACTCAAAATAAACGCTAATCCAACGTAAACCCCGGAAGCCTGCGATCAGGGCGGACCAGCGCGGCGATTTTTACCAAACAGATTATTTTTTACCATGTACTCGGATTGTGAAACGGAGAACGGCGTTCCGCGTTCTTCGTCGGCGATTTAGTGACGAGTACGTCGATGCAGCGAATTATGTATGTGGCGCTCCTCGCGAGCGCAGCCGGCCTCTCTGGCGCGGTGGCCCAGCCGATGCCGATTTCTCCTCCTCAATATGGAAATATGGCCGCGGCACCGGCGGTGCCGGTGCGCTATGGCGCCGGCGATCAGGCGCTCGGCGGCGGCTTCATCGAGTTCCTGTTCGGAGGAGGCAATCAGGGGCGGGGCGCGCGCTATCAGCAGCCGCCAGCCTATCGGCAGGACCCGAATTATTATGGACCGTTGAACGAGGAGCCCGGGGCTTATCCGCGCTATCAGAACGAGCCGTTGCTGCAGCCGGCGCCGCCGCCTCCGCAAATGTATGCGCACGGCAATCCGGGGGGCGCCGAACCCGCGCAACCGGCGATTGACCCGCGCTATCTGAAGCAGATGGTCCAGTATAACGGGGCTGAAAAGCCGGGTACGGTCGTCATCGATACGCCGAGCAAGCACCTTTATCTCGTGCAGCCGGGCGGCAAGGCTTTGCGTTATGGCATCGGCGTCGGCCGTCCCGGATTCACATGGTCAGGGGTGAAGACCGTCTCGCAGAAGCGCGAATGGCCGGACTGGCGCCCGCCAGAGGAGATGCTCAAGCGCAGACCCGATCTGCCGACCTACATGGCCGGCGGCCCGAACAACCCGCTCGGCGCCCGCGCGCTCTATCTGGGCTCTTCGTTGTACCGTATTCATGGCTCCAACGAACCCTGGACGATCGGGCAGTCGGTCTCGTCGGGCTGCATCCGCATGCGCAACGAAGACGTGATCGATCTGTATGAGCGGGTCAAAGTCGGCACCAGGGTCGTGGTGATCTAGCTCATCCGTTCTGAAAATAAAAAGGCCGCCACATTGTGGCGGCCTTTTGCTTTCATCGGCGCAAGATCAGCCGAAATCGGAATCACCGCCAATATCGAAATCGATCTCGCTGTCATCATCGAAATCCGCTTCCGCCGTGTCGAACAAGCCGCTGCGCTCGCCGCCGGCATCGGCATGGTCGCGTCCGCCGCTATGCCCGACGTCTCTCACGCCCGCGTCCTTGGCAAGGTCGCTCGACGACGCATCGCCACTCCAGGGTGAATTGCCTGACGAGGCCGAGGTATCGGCGACGCCCTGGCGGTTGCCGCCGGTCATCGACCGGATGCTGTCCAGCAGAAGCGAACCGCCAATCACGCCGGCTGCGGCCGCTGCGGCAGTGCCCAGGAACGAGCCGCCCCGCTGCGGCCCCTGTTGCGCGACGGGAGGGATATCCGCGCGTGCCGCGCCGTTGCCGAAATCCGCCGGCACACCCATCGAGGCGCCTTGCGGACGCACTTGCGGCACCGATCCGCGCTGGCGTTCGCCGCCCCCAAACAGCGTCTCGCGCATGGTGTCGAGAAAACTCCCCGATTGCGCGTCGTCACCACGTCCGCCTTCCAGTTCACGGATGCGTGCATCGGCTGCCCGCAAGGCCTCGTCCTGCACAAGCGCGGTCTGCACGAGCGCGTAGATGGCGTTGGGCGCGCGTTCCAGACCTGCGGCAATCAAGCGTTCGGCTTCCGGATCACGCGGCCGGCTTTCCAGGCTGGCAAGCCGGTCGAACAGCTCATTGACGCGCTCGGCTTCCTGCGGTGTCATTGGATATCTCCTTTTGCCGTGAGGGCAGACGGGCATGTAGGAAGGCCGCTGCCCGGTCGGGAGGGGGCCACGCCAATGTGATCTTTAAGTGACGCCCAGTGTTAGGCCCTTGGCGGACAGTCTGCCGGGAAAGGCGTCGTCGGAGAAATAATTATACTCCGCTTCGCGCAGCGTGGTCAGGGGATCGAGCCGTTTCAACTCGTCATCGACGAAGCCGGGGTGGCACATCACGACGCTGCCGTCCGGAAGATCCTCAAGGAATGCCGGAAACAGGGCGGCAAAATCGGGACTGGCATTGAAATCATAAGTACCGGCAAAGGCCGGATTGACCTTTACACCCAGCCTTTTTGCGCGCTTGCGAAAGCCCCGGCTGAGATAATCAAGCAGCCACGCTTTCCGGTCGCGTGTCCGGTCCTTCGAACGGCCGGGATGACCGCATTGCCGCACCCAGGCATCGGGCGCCCGGTCCTTCGCGACGTTCAGCACCGCGTCGCGGATCTGCGGAAAAAGATGAACATGCTGGTGACCGTCGATGAAATCTGGCGGCTTTCCGAAGGCCGCCTCGAATGCCTTGATCTGGGCGGCGACCTCGACGGCGATTTTTTCCGGATTCAGGAGGCGCAACATGGCCGCCCGCAACGTGGAGGTGAGCGGCAAGAACGCGCCCTTGCGGACGGGCCGGTAACCCTCGCTCAGCGGCCGGAATGGCGCGGTCAGCGTGACGTGCAGCCCGATCGCGACGCGTTGCGTGCCGGCATTGAGAATGGCCAGCGAGAGCGCTTCTGAGCGCTGGAATGTCGGCGCGACCACCATGGCGGACGTGGCGTTGATGCGGCCGCGCAGGACGAGATCGCGGATCGCCGCGTTGACCGAATGCGAAATGCCATAATCGTCCGCGCAGAGCCAGATGCGGCGCGGCGTGGCCGTCATGGCCTCGACGGGTGATGATGCATTCGCTGCTTCGGACGACACGTCTCGACCCCAACACACTACTGAAATCAAAGGCGCCAATCCCGACGCCGCGTCAACGTTCGCTCTGTCAAACCCGCGCTACCGGCTGCCCCGTTTTCGGCTGGCGGCCGGATTCCGCGGTCCGGCGGATTTCACAATATGCTCGGCCACGAAATAGATTGGCCGTGCCTTCTGTTCGGACAGGATCTTGCCGATATATTCACCCACGATTCCGATCATGATCAGCTGCACGCCGCCGAGCACCATCACGCCGACCATGACCGAGGGATAACCCGGAACGGATTTGCCGTAGAAAATCGTCTCGTAAAGGATCATCACGCCGAAGATGAAGGCGACAGTCGCCATGATGATGCCGAGCATGCTGGCAAAGCGCAAAGGCGCAACCGAGAACGACGTCAGACCTTCGATCGACAGGCCGATCAGCGAGGCGAAATTCCAGCTCGTCTTGCCGTGCGCGCGCTGTTCCGGCTCGTAATCGACGCGCAATTGCTTGAAGCCGATCCAGCTTGCCAGTCCCTTGAAGAAACGGTTGCGTTCCGGCATCTGCCGGAGCGCATTGGCAGCGCGCGGCGACAACAGGCGAAAGTCACCGGCATCTTCCGGTATCTTGTGGCGGGAGCGCCAGTTGATCAGCGCATAAAAGGATTTGACGCCGAAGCGGCGCAGCCAGGATTCGGATTCGCGATGGGCCTTGGCCGTGTACACAACGTCATAGCCGTCATCGAGCCAGTGACCGACCAGCGTATCGATCAATGTTGTCGGATGCTGTCCGTCACCGTCCATGAACACAACCGCTTCATGCCGGGCATGCTGCAGGCCGGCCATCAGCGCAGCTTCCTTGCCGAAATTGCGTGACAAGGAGACGACCTGCACATCGAGCGATTGGGCCGGAAGTGCGCGAGCGACCGTGAAGGTCGCATCCTTCGATCCGTCGTCGATATAGACGACTTCGCAATGCAGTCCGCGCTTTTGCGTCAGGGCGCGCGCGGCCGCGCTCAGTTGCTCGTGAAAGTGCGGAAGTCCATTGGCTTCATTGTAACAGGGGACGACGATGGACAGGCCTTGGCCGCCGCGGGGCTCCACGGCTTTCGTCGTCTTCCGACCGGCTGTCGCCGCCATCTGCTTCCTCGTCTCACGCATACGCAACGGTTGATCTATAGCGCAACCTGTGACCTCTGTCGCCCGACAACGCGCGGAAGGCGAAACGTTCGGGCCTTGACGTTAACGAAGAGGGGGTGGCGCGTTCGCCCGGACGTGTTAACGAAGCCGCGATGACAGACCTGCCGCCATCCTCGTCCGGCTTCGCGGACCGCATCGTGCCGTTGCTGCGGCAGCGGGCCGTGATGCTGAAAGCCATCAGTTTTGCCTCGATCGGCGTTGTTAACGCGACGGTGAATTACGTTATTTTCTGGCTGCTGCTGCGGGTGCTGGACGGGGTGCCGTCGCTGGCCGGCGCTGTGGCATTGGCCGCGGCCACATGCGGCTGCGTGACGGCGGAGAATGCGGGCGTGATTCTCGCCAATGTGGTGGCGTGGTCGATCGCCGTGTCCGGCTCCTATGTGATGAATTCGCTGATCACATTCGCCGCCGAGTCCGGACGCAGACTGACCTGGCGGGCTTACCTCACCTTTGCCGCGTCGGGTCTTCTGGGCCTTGTCGCCGATACCGCGACGCTTCTGGTCGCGAAGGAATTTCTCCCGATCATGCTGGCGAAACTGGTCGCCATCGGCGCCGGCTTTGTGGTGAATTTCTCGATGTCGCATTTTGTCGTGTTCCGGCCGCGCAAGGCCGGCGCCGGAAAGTCAGGCGGGACCTAGAGCCCGGCCTTCAGCTTTTCGAACAGCGGATTCTCGAGCGAGAAGACATAGTCGATGTCGGCGACCGAGATCGCGGCCGCGCCTTTGTCCCTCAGGAAGTCTGCGAGGGCATAGACCTGGTCGGGCGGACAATGCAGCGTCACCATGCCGGACGAGGTCGGACCGCCAAGCGGCGATGACACGCCGAAACGTTCCTTCGCCAGCGCCAGCATGGCGTCATCGCAGCCCTTGAAACGGGTGCGCACCTCCCGCACGGCGCGGGCCCGATCCTGCGCCGCAATACGGTCGAGCACGCGGCGGGCAATGTCGAGTTCGCCGTTCAGCCAGTTGGCATTGCGAGATGCGACGAGGTTGGCCTGCGAGCGCAGCATGGTGCCGTCCTCGATCACCTTGAGACCGTTGGCGGCCAGAGTCGCGCCGGTGGTGGTGATGTCGACGACCAGTTCGGCCGATCCCGCCGCCGGCGCGCCCTCGGTGGCGCCCAGGCTTTCCACGATGCGATAGTCGGTGATGCCGTGCGCGGCGAAATAGCCGCGCGTGAGATTCACATACTTTGTCGCCACCCGCATCTTGCTGCCGCGCCGCAGCCGGAAGGCGGTTGCAACGTCATCGAGATCGGCCATGTTGCGCACGTCGATCCAGGCCTGCGGCACCGCCACCACGACATTGGCGTAGCCGAAGCCGAGACCTTGCAGCAGGATGACCTTGTCGTCGGGCTTCGGGATCATCTCGCGCACCAGGTCTTCGCCGGTCACGCCCAGATGCACGATGCCCTGCGCCAGCAGCGCGGTGATTTCCGAAGCCGAGATATAGGCGATCTCCACGCCGTCGAAATTCGCGATCGCGCCGCGATAATCGCGCACGCCGCGAGGCTTCACCAGCGTCATTCCGGCGCGTGCGAAGAAGGCTTCGGCGTTGTCCTGCAGGCGGCCCTTGGCCGGAACGGCGATGACAAGCGGCGTGCTCATGGCCGGCCTCCGCAGGCCGCGAGCCGTGCGATCCAGGCGCCGAGACCGACGGCCGGAATGGGTGCCTTGCTGCCAAGCCGTGTCAGCAGATCGTCATAACGTCCGCCGGCGACGAGCGTGCGATCCATGCGGCCCGCGGGGTCGTGCAGCCGGAACTCGAAGCCGGTGTAATAGTCGAGACCGATGCTGAAGGCGGTGGAGAAACTGATCCGGGAGACATCGACGCCGCGCGCGGCGATAAAGCCGGTCCGGCTCTCGAACAGATCGAGCGCGGCCGTGAGATCGATCTTCGCGTCGCCTGCGAGCGTGCGCATGTCGGCCGCGGCTTCATCGGGATCGCCGGCGATGGCCAGGAATTTTTCGATCAGCAGCCGCGTTTCGCGCGGCAATGATGCCGAGGCGCCGAGCGCTGATTGCTCCAGGAAGCGGTCGGCGATCTCGCCGACCGAGCGGCCGCCGACGGCGGTGATGCCGGCGATCGAAAGCAGGTCGGTGACGAGGGCATGCGCGGCCTTGGGATCGGAGCCGGCCAGCGCCGCCAGCACGCCCTGATATTCCGGACGCTTGCTGGCCGCGCCCAGTGTCAGCCGTTCGAGATCCTGGGCGAGCGAGGTCTTGCGATTGAAATCCTTCACCAGCCGCCGCTTCCAGGCCGGCGCGAGGTCGAGCGCGCCGATAAGCGCGGAAAACAGGCCGACGTCGCCGATCCGGATGTCCGGATTGTTCAGGCCATATTGCGCGGTGGCTTCCAGGCCGAGCGACAGGATCTCGGCGTCGGCGGCGGCGATATCCCTGCGCCCGAAGGATTCGATCCCGATCTGCAGCAATTCGCCGGGGCCGCTTTCGAACTGCCGGAAGATCGGCCCGGCATAGCAGAAATTCGCCGCCGACCCGGCGGCCGAGGAGGCGAGATAGTCGCGCGACACCGCGATGGTGAAGTCCGGCCGCAGGCAATATTCGCGGCCCTCGGCGTCGGAGGTCAGGTAGATGTTCTTGCGGATGTCCTCGCCCGACAGGTCGAGAAACGGCTCGGCCGGCTGCAGGATGGCGGGCGCAACCCGGCTGTAGCCAGTCCGCTCATAGGCGGAGACGAGGGCCTCCGCCCGCGGATCGGAGCCGTTATCAGGTGTCGGGACCTGGGACATGTCGTCGCGCTGCTTCTTCTGCTTTTCCGTAATTTGGGCGCCCTTTAGCACGGCTTCTTTAAGGATTCGACGCCGTTCGGGCAGCGCACTTAATTCCGGCCGACTGGAGCGGCCCGCAAGGACCGTAGCGTTAACGCCCTCCAAAGAGCCCGTTAACGACCTCCAAACGCCAAACTCACGGAAAGATAAGGATTTCCGGGCACCCTGCGGGCCAAGTTCCGGAGTGGCGGCTGATGACCAACCCCGTTTCGCCCGCTGTGGTGCAGGCTTTTTACCAGGCCTATGCAACGCGCGATGCCGCGCGCATGGAATCGCTTGTCGTCGACCATGTGAGATGGACGATCATCGGCCCCTCGCAGGTCCTGCCATTCTGCGGCGAACATCACGGCAAGGCGGCGGTGCTGAAACTGTTCACCGAGATTTTTCCCGGCATCATCCAGTTCCGCAGCTTCGAGCCCGAAGTGCTGCTGATCGACGGCGATCGCGCCGCGGCGTATCTCAAGCTCACGGGCTATCTGCACAAGAGCAGCCGCATCATCACCTATCATTGCGGGCAATTCATCCGCTTCGAGAACGACAAGGTCGTCTGCTACAGCTCGATCATCGACAGTTTCGATGCCGCGGAACAGGCGCTCGGCCACTACATCGATCCGATGCATGAGCCGGTCCCGGCCGCGATCGATCCCCAGAAAGCCGTTGTAGAGCTCTGACGATGGCGATCACGCACCAGTTCGTTCTCGATTTTCTCCATGTACGCCAGGCCGGCGAAGCGGAGAAACTCGAGCCATTTCTTGACGACAACGTGGACTGGCTGATTTCCGGACCGGTGGATTTTCTGCCGCATTGCGGCCACCGCAAGGGCAAGGCGGCGGTCATCGACATGGTGTGCCGGATCGCGCCGGACACGTTCGAGGCGCGCAATTTCGAGATCAAGCATCTGCTCGTGCAGGGCAACTATGCCGCCACGATGAGCCGCTTCCACGCGACGCACACCGCCACCAAGCGGACGATCAGCTACCGCAGCGCGCATTTCATGCGGTTCCGCAGCGACAGGCTGATCTGGTTCCGCGGCCTGATCGACAGCCTGAGCGCGACCGAACAGTTCATGGGCCACGAGCTCGACCTCGAACACACGCCGGACGTGATCTCGATCGCGCCCGATGGCGATCTGATCGAAGTCTGATCGATCCTTCCTCGCATCCGATCGCTGCCGCGCGGCCCGAACTGGCGGCGCGCGCGGGAACATGGCATCCTGTCCCGGTCATAGAGGAATCCTGCATGCGCCGGCTGCCGCTGATCGCCCTGAGCCTGTCCCTTGCCGCCCCCGCGCTCGCGGCCGAAATCCCGCCCCGCAAGGCCGGCCTCTGGGAGATGCGGATGACGATGGACGGCGTGAAGATGCCGGCGCAGGTCGTCCAGCATTGCGTGGATGCCGAGACCGACAGGCTCATGAACGACATCGGTGGCAGCATGCAGAAGGACATGTGCTCGAAGAACGAGATCACCAAGACCGGCGACGGCATGGTGGTGGATTCGGTCTGCGATATCGGTGGCGTCACCACCACGACGCGCGCGCAGATCACCGGCAGCTTCGACAGTGCCTATACGGTGAAGGTGGCGTCCAAGCGCGCGGACAGCCCGGCGGCGAAAAAGATTCCCGGTCCCGCCGAGATGAACATGACCATCGCGGCGACCTGGACGGGCGAATGCAAGAAGGGCCAGAAGCCCGGCGACATGGTCATGCCCGGCGGCGTGAAGCTCAATGTGCGCGACATGCAGAAGATGCAGGCCGGACAGGGCGCGCCGCCCGCAGCGCCGCAGAAGAAGCAGTAGTAGTTACTTCACCCCGTGCCGCGCCAGCACGCCGCGCACTTTTTCGACCAGTTCGCTTTCCTTGCACGCGAATTGCGCGCCCGCCTGCTTCTTCAGATATTCGTCGCGGTCGCTCGTGTCGGTCAGCGTCGCGCCGAGCCCGAGATCCTTGATGAGGATTTCGCCTCTGGCTTTCTCGTCCGAGCCCTGGATGACCGCGCACACGCAGTTGCGCCGGTCGGCATATTTCAGCTGCTGGCCCATGCTGTGCTTGGGGTTGCCGAGATACAGCTCAGCGCGGATGCCGGCATTGCGCAGCGTCGCGACCATGGTCTGGTAATGCGCGATCTCGCCGCCGAACACGGTCACCAGAACGGGGCCGCAGTCCGGTTGTGAATCCAGCTTGCCGATCAGCGTCAGCGCCGCCTGCAGGCGCGAGACGCCGATGGAGAAGCCGGTGGCCGGCACCGGCTCGCCGCGGAAGCGCGAGACGAGTCCGTCATAGCGCCCGCCGCCGCCGACCGAGCCGAAGCGCACGGGACGGCCTTTCTCGTCCTTGGTCTCGATCAGGAGTTCAACTTCGTAGACCGGGCCGGTGTAATATTCGAGACCGCGGACGACGCTAGAGTCAAAACTAACGCGATCTGGTCCGTAGCCGGCGGAACGAACCACTTGGGCAATCAGACCGAGTTCCTTGATGCCGTCTTCTCCAAGTGAACTTGTTCCGATATTCCGTCGCCAATCGTCGAGAACGGACTCAAGATCTCCCACCTCTTCAGCGAGTTGAAACTCGACATAATTCAGGACCTTGGAAATCTGCGCGTCATGTAACTCGGCGCCTTTTGTGAAGTCGCCGCTTTCGTCCTTGCGGCCCTTTCCAAGTAACAGCTTCACGCCTTCTGTTCCCAAACGATCCAGCTTGTCGATCGCGCGCAAGACCGTCAGTCGTTTGCCCGCATTCTCATCGCCGCCGAGTCCGACGGACTCCAGAACACCATCCAGCACCTTGCGATTATTCACCTTCACAACATAGCTGCCGCGCGGGATGCCGAGCTTCTCCATCGTGTCCGCCGCCATCATGCACATCTCGGCATCGGCAGCCATTGAAGCCGAGCCCACCGTATCCGCATCGAATTGCATGAATTGCCGGAAGCGGCCCGGACCCGGTTTTTCGTTACGGAACACCCAGCCAAAGCGATAGCTGCGATAGGGCTTGGGCAGCGCGTCGAAATTCTCCGCCACATAACGCGCCAGCGGCGCGGTCAGGTCGTAACGCAGCGACAGCCACTGCTCGTCGTCGTCCTGGAACGAGAACACGCCCTCGTTCGGCCGGTCCTGATCCGGCAAAAACTTGCCGAGCGCGTCGGTATATTCGATCGCCGGCGTCTCCACCGGCTCGAAGCCGTAGAGTTCGTAAACCTCGCGGATGGTGTCGGTCATGCGGCGGGTGGCCGCGATCTCGGCCGGCCCGCGGTCGGACAGGCCGCGCGGCAGCCGCGCTCTCAGCTTCTGGGGCTTCGCCATTGAATGTCTGAATTCCAGGGTCAGGATTGGGCGCGGTGGTAGCAGCCGCCCCCGTTTTTGTCATTATCCGCGAAAGCGGATAATCCAGTCGCCATGGCCGCTCCCGTCTCTGCGGAGCTTGCCAGCAGGAGAGAGCCATGTCCGCCAAGACCGCCGCCGCCCCCGTCGTCCCGAACGATCTTGCAAGTTTCTGGATGCCGTTCACGGCCAATCGCGCGTTCAAGGCGCGGCCGCGGCTCGTGGCCCGCGCCAGGGACATGCATTACTACACCCCGGAGGGCCGGGCGGTGCTGGACGGCGCGGCGGGCCTGTGGTGCACCAATGCTGGCCATAACCGCGCGCCGATTGTGGAAGCGATCCAGCGCCAGGCCGCCGAACTCGATTTCGCGCCGACCTTCCAGTTCGGCCATCCGCGCGCCTTCGAACTGGCGAGCCGCGTGGCGGCGCTCGCGCCCGGCGATCTCGACCACGTGTTCTTCTGCAATTCCGGATCGGAGGCGGTCGACACCGCGCTGAAGATCGCGCTCGCCTACTGGAATGTGCGCGGGCAGGCGCAACGCGTGCGCTTCATCGGCCGCGAACGCGGCTATCACGGCGTCGGCTTCGGCGGCATGTCGGTCGGCGGGTTGGCGAACAACCGCAAGGCGTTCGGATCGCTGCTGGCCGGGGTCGACCATCTGCCGCACACCTATAACCGCGAACAGCAGGCCTTTTCCAAAGGCGAGCCGGACTGGGGCGCGCATCTCGCCGACGAACTCGAACGCATCGTCGCGCTGCACAGCGACACCACGATCGCCGCCGTCATCGTCGAGCCGATGGCGGGCTCCACGGCGGTGCTGCCGGCGCCGAAAGGCTATCTGCAGCGGCTGCGCGCGATCTGCGACAAATACGGCATCCTGCTGATCTTCGACGAAGTCATCACCGGCTTCGGCCGTCTCGGCCATGCCTTCGCGGCCGAACGCTATGGCGTGGTGCCGGACATGATCACCTTTGCCAAGGGCGTCACGTCGGGTTCCGCTCCGATGGGCGGCGTGCTGGTGCGCAAGGGTATCCACGACGCCTTCATGAACGGCCCCGAGCATGTCGTGGAATTCTTCCACGGCTATACCTATTCCGCGCATCCGCTCGCGGTCGCCGCGGGGCTGGCCACGCTCGATCTCTATCGCGAGGAAGACCTGTTCGCGCGCGCTAAGAAACTCGAGCCGTTCTGGTGCGACGCGGCGATGAGCCTCAAGGGTCTTCCCAATGTCCTCGACATCCGCTGCGTGGGTCTTACCGCCGGAATCGATCTTGCCTCCAAGCCCGATGCGGTCGGCAAGCGCGGATTCGAAGCCATGGAGCGCGGCTTCCATGACGAGAACATCATGTTCCGCATCGTGGGGGATTCGGTCGCGGTGTCGCCGCCGCTGATCGTCAGCGAACAACAGATCGAGGAAATTTTCGATAAGGTCGGCCGGGTGATCAGGTCGGTGAGTTGATCATTCCGCCGGCTGCTTGAGCGGCGTGACGGTGCCGCGCTCGCGGTCGGCCTCCGTCTCGGCGATGATGTAGGGCGGGCGTCCGCGCGCCTCGCGCAGGATGCGTCCGACATATTCGCCGATGATGCCGAGCACCAGCAATTGCGCGGCGCCGAGGATGGCGATGGTGGCCATCACCGAGGTCCAGCCGGTGATCGTGCCGGGCACGAAGAAATAGCTGGCCACGGTGTAGACCAGAAGCAGAAATCCGAGCGCCGCCAATCCCAGCGCCAGCCAGATGGCGAGCCGCAGCGGACGCACGCTGTGCGCCGCGATGCCGGTGACGGCGAGATCGATCATGCGCTTGAGTGTGTATTTGCTGTCGCCGTGAATGCGCGCCCCGCGCGAGAACGCGATCGAGGTCATCGGAAAACCGAGCCAGCGCACCAGCGCGCGCAGGAAGACATCCTGATCCTGCAATCCGTTGACGGTGTCGACCACGGTGCGGTCGAGCAGCATGTAGTCCGCGCTGCCCGGCTCGATCCGAACATCGCCGATGGCGTCGAGAAAGCGGTAGTACATCCGCGAGGTCACGCGCTTGACTGCCGGCAAATCGGCTTCGCCGTCGTCGCGGCGGGTGACGACGATCATGGCGCCGTCGCGCCAGGCCGCGAGCAATTGCGGGATCAGTTCCGGGGGATGCTCGAAATCGCAATCCATCACGATGACCGCGTGTCCGCGCGCATGGCGCAGGCCGGCCCGGAGGGCGGCCTGATGGCCGAAATTCCGGGTGAAGGACAGATAGCGGATCGCCGGATCGCCCGCGGCGGCGGTGCGGATCGCGGCGAGCGTGGCGTCGCTCGAGCCGTCGTCCACGAACACGATCTCGAAGCGTCCGAACGGCTTTAGAATGCCGGCCAGCGCGGCGGCGATAGGTCCGATATTGCCGACCTCGTTATGGGCCGGCAGCACGACCGAAATATCCGGGACCGGGTTCGCCATCACTCGTCCATACGTGCCGCTCAAGCCATTGACGGCAGCGGACCTGCCGGGCACTAAGCCCGCGCACCAACGCAAATTCTGGCCGATAAGCCAAGTGCGTTCAACGGGGAGGGTTTATGGCGGCGACCGCAACCAGAGCGGCGGACGCCCTGGGGGCGGCGGTCGGGTACGCAAAACAGCACCCTTTTCGGGCGCTTGCGGCCGTGCTCGCAGCCCATCTGGTCCTGTGGACCTTTCTGCCGATGGCGCTCAGCCCGAACCTGCAGCTCGACCTCGCGGAAGGGCTGGCTTTGGGCAAGGAATGGCAGATCGGCTACTGGAAGCATCCTCCGCTGCCCTGGTGGATTACCGACCTGATCTATCGCGCCGTCGGGGATATTCATGCCGTCTACGCGCTCGGGCCGCTCGCGGCCGTGGTTTGCATGCTCGGCGTGTATTTCCTTGCACGCGATATCGTCGGACCGGTTCAGGCCCTGATCCCGGTTTTCGCGCTGCAGGGCATCCATTATTACAACTACTCGGCGGTAAAGTTCGCGCATGACCAGATGCAGTTGCCGATCTGGGCCTGGGCCGGCTTTCTGCTGTATCGGGCGCTGACGCGCGGTCATGCCCTTTACTGGATGGGCGCCGGCGCGGTGGTGGCGCTGGCCTTCTGGACCAAATATTCCGCCGTTGTGTTCGGGCTGAGCCTTGGCCTGTTTCTGCTGTTCGATCCCGTTGCCCGTCGCTGCTGGCGGACACCCGGCCCCTATCTCATGGCCCTGGCCTTCGGCGCGGCGATCGGTCCGCATCTGCTCTGGCTGCTCGACAATATCGGCGAGAGTCCGTTCGTCTATGCCGAACTGCGCGCACGCAAGGCGGAGCATTGGCACGACTTCATCGTCTATCCTTTGCGCTGGATCGGCGGACAGATCTTCTTCGTATTGCCGGCGCTTGGACTGCTGGCGCTCGCCTATGTGCCGCGTGCGGTGATTCAACCCGCCGATGGAAAGTCGGGTTTCGATCGCCGCTATGTGACAATGCTCGCCTTCGGTCCGTTTGCCATCGTCACACTGGTCGCGATGTTGTCAGGACGGCTCCCCGTCCTGCTCTGGGGCTATCCGCTCTGGTCGTTCTTGCCGCTGGCCGCTCTGGTCTGGTTCGGGCCGGTGACCAACATCGCCCGGCAAAAATCTTTTGCGGCCGGGCTCGCCGCGATCTTCGTCGCCATGCCCGTGCTCTATGCGGCTGTGCCGGCGGTCGAATCGGTGTTCCGCGACCGCACCCTGGCGGTCCAGTTTCCCGGCCAGGCGACGGCGGAATATTTCACCCGAATCTGGCACGAAAAGACCAAGGCGCCTTTGGTCTATGTGACCGGCGAGGAATTCACCGTCAACAACATCTCAGTCTATTCCAAGGACCGGCCGCACGTCATCGTGCACGGCTTCCTCGAGCGCTCTCCCTGGATCAGCATGGACGACGTCCGCCGCAAGGGCGTTCTCATTGTCTGGACCGACGGCCGCGGCGTGGACTGGCTGTTGCGCCGCTGGGAAAAAATGTTCGGCTTTGCCGAGAGCGAGGCATCGGTGGTCGAAATCCCGTTTCACGCCCGCCGGAAGATGCTTCGGCTGCGCTATGTGATCGTGCCGCCTCGGCCCTGACGCCGGTCCGATATGTCCCCGTTCGAACCGCCGCCGCCGCATCTGCTTGCCTGATCGCGTCAGGTGTTGGACAGTATGCGGCAGCTTGCCGAATCACCTTGCGCGCCGTCCAGGGACGTCCGGATGTTACGCATCACTGCCATTTTCATCGCGGTCTGCGTGGTCCTGATCGCCGCCTCGCTGGGTGCGCTCGTTTATCTGGTGCTCGGGCTGTCCGTCGCCGAATCCGGCATCGTCGCTCTGGCCGCGCTCACCGCGCTGGCGCTCTACAACACGCTGTCCACCCGGGTGCGCGACCGCACCGATGTCGGCGAACAGATCGCCGATCTGTCGCGCGGCACCGCCGATCTGGCCAAACAGGTCGCCGAACTGGGCCGCCGTGTCGTCGCGCTTGAAAACGAGCCGTCCGGCGGTCCGAAAGTGCGCGGCATGAACGATCCGCTGGCCGTGGAAATCGGTGAGCTCGGCGGCTTGCTCAGGCAATTGGCGGAAACCGTCGCCATGCACGAGGCCAGGCTGGCCGCAACCGGCCCCGGTTCTTTCGCGGCCTCCGTGTCCGCGGCCCCGCAACTCGTGCCGCTGACGCCGTCCGGACCGGTGGCGGACACCAGCGCACCGGCCGCTGTCGCTGCAGCCGAGCCGGCGGCGGACACGAAGCCGGACACCAGGCCGCTCACGACCGGCATTTTCAAGGGCAAGACCGAAGAGGACATCGTCGCGATTATCCGCAGTGCGGTCGATGCCAATCGCATCGACCTGTATCTGCAGCCGATCCTCACGCTGCCCCAGCGCAAGGTCCGCTATTACGAGGCGATGACGCGATTGCGCACTGAGGACGGCACGCTGGTGCTGCCCGGCGATTTCCTGGGCATTGCCGAACGCGCCGGGCTGATGCCCAAGATCGACAATCTGCTGCTGTTCCGCTGCGTGCAGGTCCTGCGCCGGCTGCTGATGAAGAACCGCGAGATCGGGCTGTTCTGCAACATTTCCGGCACGACGCTGAACGACCCCGTCATCTTCCCGCAATTCCTGCAATTCATGGAGGCGAACCGGGCGCTGACGCCGTCGCTGACGCTGGAATTCACCCAGGACTCGTTCCGCGCGATGGGGCCGCTGGAAAGCGAGAGCCTGGCCAGCCTGCGCGAGCTCGGCTTCCGCTTCTCGATGGATCACGTCAAGGATCTCGAATTCGGGCCGCGCGACCTTTCCGAACGCGGCATCCGCTTCGTGAAGGTGCCGGCCGCCCTGCTGCTCAACCGGACTCCGGAAACGGCGGATATTCACACCGCCGATCTGTCGGATCTGCTCGGTCGCCACGGCATCAGCCTGGTCGCGGAGCGGATCGAGACCGAAGCCGTGGTGGTCGATCTGCTCGATTATGACGTGCGGTTTGGTCAGGGCTTCCTGTTCTCCCCGCCGCGGCCGGTGCGGGCGGAGGCGTTGCAGGGCGTCGGCGACCGCAACGACGTGGTGGCGCGCGACACCGCCCCCGATCCCCGTGACGTCGTGCCGGGCCTTCTCGGTGCGCGCGCGACAGGATAGGTGACGGCTCCGGGCCGATGATCTAAACGGAAACCCGTTCGCATCTCTCCCTCCGGATTCATCGCCGTGACCGTGCTGACCGACCGTTTTTCCACGCTGGCCCCGCAGTACGATGTCGTGCTGTCGGACGTCTGGGGCGTGATCCATAACGGCGTCGCGGCGTTCGCGCCGGCCTGCGACGCGCTTGTCCGGTTCCGGCAGGCGGGCGGCACGGTGATCCTGATCACCAATGCGCCGCGCCCGGGCGAATCTGTCATCCGCCAGCTCGATCGCCTGCAAGTCCCGCACGAGGTCTATGACGGCTTGGCCACGTCCGGCGACGTCACGCGCGGCGTGATTGCGCAGCGGCCGGGCCAGAGCATCTTTCATCTCGGACCGGACCGCGATCATTCGATCTTCGCGGGCTTCGATATCCGCTTCGCGGATGCGGAGACCGCCGACTATGTCGTGTGTTCGGGACTGTTCAACGACGAGACCGAGACGCCGGACGATTACCGCGACATGCTCGCGGTCATGCGGCGGCGCAATCTGTTCATGGTGTGCGGCAATCCCGACGTGGTGGTCGAGCGCGGCACCGACATGATCTATTGCGCCGGCGCGATCGCGGATCTGTACAAATCGATGGGCGGCGAGGTGCTCTATGCCGGCAAGCCCTATGCGCCGATCTACGACATGTCGCTGGCCAAGGCGGCGAGCGTCCGCAAGCAGACGACGCCGCGTCCGCGCGTGCTGGCGATCGGCGATTCCGTGCGCACCGATTTCAGGGGCGCGCTCAAGCAGGGGATCGATTGCCTGTTCGTGACCTCGGGCATCCACTCCGGCGAACTGGGCGGGCGCGATATTCCCGATGCAGACGCGGTGCGGAAGATTTTTGCCGAGACCGGCGCGGAGCCGAAAGCGGTCACGCACCGGCTGGCGTGGTGACGCTCACGGGAAAACGGCGTCGATCTTCGCTTTCAGCGTCTGCGCGTTGAACGGCTTGACGATGTAATTGTTGACGCCCGCCTGTTTCGCCGCGACCACATTCTCGGTTTTCGATTCCGCCGTGATCATGATGAACGGTGTCGCCGCGATCTGCGGATGGGCGCGCACTTCCTTGAGCAGTTCGAAGCCGGTCATCGGCTGCATGTTCCAGTCCGAGATGATCAGGCCATACTGGCGCTCGCGCAGCCGTTTCAGCGCCTGCGCGCCGTCGCTGGCATCGTCGATCTGCGTGAAGCCGATCTGCTTCAGCAGATTGCGGATGATGCGGATCATGGTTTGATAATCATCGACCACGAGAACGGGCATCGAAAGATCGACTGCCATAATTCGGCTCCGCGTCGCGAAAGGCCGGGTTCGGCTCGGCCATGCCAAGGGCCCGGAACAAAAAGTCCCGGACCCATTCCACTGCCCGCAACGGTAGTAAAATCTGCTGAACGGCCCGTTAACCGGCCAAACCGCCGCAAAACGCCCGGAATCGCGCATCCGAAAGGCGAATTGCGGGTCTTTTGCAGTGCAGCGATTGTGACGCCACCCGTCTTTGAGTAAGCCACAGCCATGCCGCCAGCCGCCTCCAGACCCCCCGTCGACCCCCGCATGGTGCGGGCCCTGTATTTCGAGGATCTGCGCGCCGGCATGCGCGAGACCCTGATGAAGACGGTCATGGATAACGACGTGATCGGTTTTGCGGCCCTGTCGGGCGACGACAATCCGATCCATCTCTGCGACGACTACGCCGCCGGCACCCGGTTCGGGCAGCGCATCGCGCACGGCCTTTATACCGCGAGCCTGATTTCGGCGGTGCTGGGCACGCGGCTGCCGGGGCCGGGGGCGGTCTACCGCTCGCAGACCCTGAATTTCCTCGGACCGGTGAAGATCGGCGATGTGGTGATCGTCACCGTGGAGGTGGTCGAGCTGGTGCCCGAGGGCCGCAAGGTGCGGCTGCATTGCGAGGCCTCGGTCGACGGCAAGACCGTTCTGGACGGCGAGGCCATCGTGTCGGTGCCGGGCCGGCCCGTGCAGCCGGCGTGAGGCTTGCCGCTTGACTTGACGCCTGCACCGGCCGACACGGTGCGCGAACCCGACACCAGCCGCCGCATGCCCGAGTCCAGCCCCCGCAAACCCTTCGCCATTGCGCGCGACGAGCAGAACGTCGCGGCGCTGCGCGGCGCCGTGGTGGCGATCGGCAATTTCGACGGCGTGCATCGCGGCCATCGCGCGGTGATCGGCGCGGCGATGAACAAGGCGCGGGAGCTCGGCCGCCCGACCGCGGTGCTGACGCTGGAGCCGCATCCGCGCGTCTTCTTCCGTCCGCAGGAGCCGCTGTTCCGTCTCAGCGAGGAGACGCAGAAGCTGCGGCTGCTGGCGGCGACCGGCGCCGACGGCGCGATCGTGCTCACCTTCAACGCCGCGCTCGCCGGTCTGCCGGCCGAGGATTTCGTGGCGAAGATTCTGGTCGAGCGCTTCGCGGTCGGCGGCGCGGCGGTCGGCTTCGATTTTCATTTCGGCAAGAACCGCGTCGGCTCGCCGGCCTTCCTGAAGGAGGAGGGCGCGCGCCGCGGTTTTCCGGTCGAGATCGTCGCGCCGCTGGAGGACGAGGGACGTCCGGTCTCCTCCGGCACGATCCGCGCCGCGCTCGCCGCCGGGCGCGTGGTGGAGGCCGCCGAACTGCTCGGCTATCCCTGGTTCGTGTCGGGTGAAGTCATTCACGGCGAGAAGCGCGGCCGCGATCTCGGTTATCCGACCGCGAATGTCAGGCTCGATCCGGCCTGCGGGCTGAAGCACGGCATCTATGCGGTGCGTGTCGCGGTCGGCGGCCAGCGGCATGACGGCGTCGCCAGCTTCGGACGCCGGCCGATGTTCGACAACGGTGCGCCATTGCTCGAAGTCTTCCTGTTCGATTTTTCCGGCGATCTCTATGGCCGCCATCTCGATGTCGCCTTCATCGGCTGGATCCGCGCGGAGGAAAAATTCTCTTCGCTCGCGGCCCTGACCGCGCAGATGGATATCGACTCGCAGCGCGCGCGCGAGGCGCTGGCGCGGGCGGGGGATGCGTTTCCGGAGCTGGGCGCAATCCCATCTTGAGGTCGTTCCCGCGCAAGCGGGAATCCATAACCACTGCCATTGGATATGGGTCCCCGCTTTCGCGGGGACGATAGTCGAGAGATTTCCCATCCAGCCAAAGCTCCGCTATCCCCGCGGCGCGATCGCGCCCGGGCTGCTTTTGACGTTGCGCATATCGGGCAGGCCCGACATGCGCGTGAGGGGGACGGCGCGCCGACAGACGCAGGCCAGTCCTGATGTCGCTGCGGCCGTTTCCGGACGCAGCCGCCTCTCGGCGCACCGTCGCGGCGTTCTGAGCGGAGGCTTTCGGGCCTTGATCCGCCAACCCCGGGCCGCGCTTACGAGCGCAAGGCATTCGCGCCCTGCGCCGCCACAGCGAGCTCCTCGCACACGGGTCGTAATGCCCGTAGGGCGGAGCCCCGGGGCCACCCGAGTGCGGATCGTCCGTCACGACCCGCCCGCAGGCGCCGCACCCGTTCCATCCTCAAGACGTCTCCGGAAGACGCCCCTCGTGAGCGGGCAATTTGAATATAATCCTATTATGGGGCGGCACGCCAGTCACAAATTTGTGATTAAAATCCTAAATCTTTTTCGGCCTCATGCTGAGGAGCGCCGCAGGCGCGTCTCGAAGCATGGGGGCGCCCCATCCTTCGAGACGGGCGCTTCGCGCCCTCCTCAGGATGAGGCGGACAAAGGTTGGGCGATCGCCGGACTTGCGCCCCGCCCATCGCCTGCTACTAACCCGGCCATGAGCAAGCCCGACCGCGATTATTCCGAGACCCTGTTCCTGCCGCAGACCGAATTCCCGATGCGCGCGGGACTGCCCGAGCGCGAGCCGATGCTGCTGGCGCGCTGGGAGAAGCAGAAGCTTTATGAGCGCCTGCGCGAGACCGCCAAGGGCCGCCCGAAATTCGTGCTGCATGACGGGCCGCCCTATGCCAACGGCAACATTCACATCGGGCATGCGGTCAACAAGATCCTCAAGGACGTGGTGACGCGCAGCCAGCAGATGCTCGGCTTCGATTCCAACTACGTGCCGGGCTGGGACTGCCACGGCCTGCCGATCGAATGGAAGATCGAGGAGGAATATCGCGCCAGGGGCCGGAACAAGGACGAGGTCGCCGTCAACGAATTCCGCCGCGAGTGCCGCGCCTTCGCGCAGAAATGGATCGAGGTGCAGCGCGAGGAATTCAAGCGGCTGGGCGTCGAGGGCGACTGGGGCAATTACTATTCGACCATGAGCTTTCCGGCCGAGGCGCAGATCGCGCGCGAGCTGATGAAGTTCGCCGCCAACGGGACGTTGTATCGCGGCAGCAAGCCGGTGATGTGGAGTGTGGTGGAGAAGACCGCGCTGGCGGAAGCCGAGGTCGAGTACGAGGACTATACCAGCGACACGGTGTGGGTGAAGTTTCCTGTTAAGTACGTCGGCCCAAAGGTCATGATTATTGGCGATGCCAAGCCGGCTGCGAACGTCCCCGATTGGCACAGCGATCTAGCAGGTGCATCTGTCGTCATCTGGACAACGACTCCGTGGACGTTGCCTGGTAATCGCGCGATCTCGTTCTCGCCGAAAATCCAATACGCTCTCTATAAAGTGACCAGTGCTCCGCCAGAAAATTGGGCGAAGGTAGGTGATTTTCTTGTCCTTGCTGACAAACTCGCTGCCGATGTTTTCAAGCAATCTAAGGTCACCAGTTACGAGAAAGTATGTGACATCGTCGCGGACGGGTTGTCAGGCTTGACATGCTCGCATCCGCTCGCCGGTCAAGGCTACGACTTCACAGTGCCTCTTCTCCCCGGCGACCATGTCACCGACGACACCGGTACCGGCTTCGTGCACACCGCGCCCGGCCACGGCCGCGAGGACTTCGACGTCTGGACAGCCAATGCGCGTCAGCTTGAAGCGCGCGGCATCTCGTCCGCTATTCCCTACACCGTGGACGAGAACGGCGCCTTCACCGAGCAGGCGCCGGGCTTCACCGGCAAGCGTGTCCTGAACGACAAGGGCGAGAAGGGCGACGCCAACGACGCCGTGATCAAGGCGTTGGCGGAGGCCGGCAACATCATCGCGCGCGGCCGCCTGAAGCACCAATATCCGCATTCCTGGCGCTCCAAGAAGCCGGTGATCTATCGCAACACGCCGCAATGGTTCATCGCGATGGACAAGGACATCGCCGACGCCAAAGGCGGCGTGAAGCAGGGCGACACGCTGCGCCATCGCGCGCTCGACGCCATCAAGGTGACGCGCTGGGTGCCGGCCGCCGGCGAGAACCGCATCACCGGCATGATCGAGAGCCGCCCCGACTGGGTGATCTCGCGCCAGCGCGCCTGGGGCGTGCCGATCACGGTCTTTGTGCGCGAGAAGGGCGACGGCTCGGTCGATATCCTGCAGGACGAGGCGGTGAACAGCCGCATCGCCTCGGCCTTCGAGCTGGAAGGCGCCGATGCCTGGTACGAGAAGAACGCCACCGAACGTTTCCTCGGCCCGCGCGCCAAGGAAGGCTGGACAAAAGTCGACGACATTCTCGACGTCTGGTTCGATTCCGGCTGCACGCATGCCTTCGTGCTGGACGATCCAAAACATTTTCCGGGGCTGGCCGGCATCAGGCGCAAGGCGGACGGCGGCAACGACACCGTCATGTATCTGGAAGGCTCCGACCAGCATCGCGGCTGGTTCCATTCCTCGCTCTTGGAAAGCTGCGGCACGCGCGGGCGCGCGCCTTATGACGTGGTGCTGACGCACGGTTTCGCGCTCGACGAGAACGGCCGCAAGATGTCGAAGTCGCTGGGCAATGTGGTGGCGCCGCAGGACGTGATGAAGCAGGCCGGCGCCGACATTCTCCGCATGTGGGTCTGCGCCACCGATTACGCCGACGATCTGCGCATCGGGCCGGAAATCCTGAAGACCAATGTCGAGACCTACCGCAAGCTGCGCAACACCCTCCGCTGGATGCTGGGCAATCTCGCGCATTTCCATGAAGAGGATCGCGTTGCGCCCGAGAAGATGCCGGAGCTGGAGCGGCTGATGCTGCACCGCCTGGCCGAACTCGACGCAGCTGTGCGGCAGGCCTATGCCGATTTCGACTACAAGCGCATCTTCGCGCTGCTCAATGCGTTCATGACCTCGGATTTGTCGGCCTTCTATTTCGATATCCGCAAGGACACGCTCTATTGCGACCCGATCTCGTCGGGCAAGCGCAAGGCCGCGCTCACCGTGATCGACCATCTGTTCCGCTGCACGGTGACCTGGCTGGCGCCGATGCTCTGCTTCACCGCCGAGGAATGCTGGCTGTCGCGTTACGGCGACACCGCGCCCTCGGTGCATCTGCAGACGTTCCCGCATGTGCCCGCCAGCTGGCGCGACGACGCGCTGGCGGAGAAGTGGCGCAGGATCCGCAATGTGCGGCGCGTGGTCACCGGCGCGCTGGAACTGGAACGCGCGCAGAAGCGCATCGGCTCCTCGCTGGAAGCAGCCCCCATCGTGCATGTCGCCGACAAGGATCTGTTCGCCGCGATCGTGGATGCCGATCTCGCGGAAATCTGCATCACCTCGGCGGCGACTTTGGTGGAGACCGACGGCCCGGCCAACGCCTTCCGGCTCGACGACGTGAAGGGCGTGGCGGTATTGCCGCATCGCGCCGACGGCAAGAAATGCGCGCGCTCCTGGAAAGTGTCCGAGAGCGTCGGCAGCGACCCGCAATATCCCGACGTCACCCCGCGCGACGCGCAGGCGTTGCGCGAATGGGACGCGCTGCGCAAGGCGGCGGAATAGATGAAGCCCGCCGGCTATGCCTGGGGGCCGCTGACCCGCGACGGATTCACCGCCGCGCTGGTGGTCCTGCTGCTCGACCAGACGCTGAAGCTGTGGCTCCTGTTCGGCTATGACCTGCCCGGCAAGGGGCGGGTGGCGGTGCTGCCGTTTTTCGACCTGGTGCTGACCTGGAACCGCGGCATCAGCTACGGCATGTTCCAGCAGGACGGGCCGTTCGGGCAATATGTCCTGCTGGCGCTCAAGATCATCGCCGTGATCCTGCTCTGGATCTGGCTGGCGCGGGCGGCAAACCGTCTCACCGCCCTGTCGCTCGGCCTGATCATCGGCGGGGCCTTGGGCAATGCCGTCGACCGGCTGGCCTATGGGGCGGTGGCCGATTTCGCGCTTTTTCACATCACAACGGCCAGTTTTACCTTCAACTGGTACGTCTTTAACCTCGCCGACACGGCCATCGTTGCCGGGGTGGCGGGACTCCTGTATGACTCCCTCCTCGGCGACCGCGCCGCAAAAGCGCCCTGATTCCTGCGGATAGCAGGGCCGGGTCGGCGGCATCGAATGCGCGTGGAGCTTCTTCTGTGCTGAACATCATCTCGGCCTTTGCGGGAGACCTTTCGATCGTCCGGCGCGTATCGCGCGCGGCGCTGGTCTGCACGCTGTCGGCGGCCTGCCTGGTCGCGGCCGCGCAGTCGGCGCGGGCGGCCGACGAGGGCAATGACGACGAGCCGTTCGAGACCAAGATCATGAAGGCGATCCTGGGCATCAACGACAAGGATTCGATCGATTACCGCGAGCGCGCGCCGCTGGTGGTGCCGCCCACCATGAATCTGGTGCCGCCGGAACAGGCCAAGGTCGACAATCCGGCCTGGCCGAAAGACGCCGACCTGGTCGAGCGCAAGAAGAAGAAAGCCGCCGCCAAGAGAAGCAACCAGGACCCCGAAGAAGCCGCCCGGCGGCTGACGCCGGCCGAGCTGGACGTCGCGGGCCGCGCCCGGCGCTCCTCGGGCGGCGACGTGTCCGCCAATGCCGAACAGGAAGGCCAGCGTCCGCTGCGGCCGGGCGAACTCGGTTACAAGGGCGGCCTGTTCAATTCGCTGTTCAAGAAGGACGGCAAGCCGGAAGCCGCGGTGTTCGCCGGCGAGCCGACGCGCTCGGCTCTGACCGAGCCGCCGCCCGGCTACCGGACGCCCTCGCCGAACCATCCGTACGGACTGTCGGGCAAGAAAGAGGCGCCGAAGCCCTACAAGCTGGAAGATCGCGGCACGTCGCAGCAGTGATGCATCGATGCCGTTGCCGGTCCGGATGACGTGCTTATATCGCAATTGTGATTTCCTGGCCGCGGCCGCTGTGCCGCATGAGATATCCGACATGAACAAGCTGAATCGAATGATCGCGGCGGGTGTCGTCGCCGGCGTCGCCGCCGTGCTGGCCATGCCTCCGGCTCAGGCCGCGCCCGAAGTCTCGCATTTCAAACTCGCCAACGGGCTGGAAGTGGTGGTGATCCCGGATCGCCGCGCGCCGGTCGTGACTCACATGATGTGGTACAAGGTCGGCGCCGCCGACGAGCCGCCGGGCAAATCCGGCATCGCGCATTTTCTCGAACACCTGATGTTCAAGGGCACCGCGAAAAATCCCTCGGGGCGTTTCTCGCAGGTCGTCGCCACCATCGGCGGCCAGGAGAACGCCTTCACCTCCAGCGATTACACCGGCTATTACCAGCGCGTCACGAAAGACAAGCTGAAGGAGATGATGGAGTTCGAGGCCGACCGCATGACCGGCCTCGTGCTGACCGACGAAGTGGTGCTGCCGGAACGCAACGTGGTGCTGGAAGAGCAGAATTCCCGCGTCGCCAACAATCCCGGCGCCAAGCTCGGCGAGGAAGTGCAGGCCGCGCTCTATCTCAATCACCCATACGGGCGGCCGATCATCGGCTGGCGGCCCGAAATCGAGAAACTCAACCGTGCCGACGCGCTCGCGTTCTACAAGCAATACTACACGCCCAACAACGCCGTGCTGGTGATCGCCGGCGACGTCGGCGTCGACGAAGTGAAGAAGCTCGCCGAAGAGACCTACGGCAAGGTGCCGCGCGTGGCCGAGGTGCCGGAGCGGGTGCGCCCGCAGGAGCCGGAACAGCGGGCGGTGCGCACGGTGACGCTCGCCGATCCGCGCGTGGCGCAGCCGAACCTGCAGCGCAGCTATCTGGTGCCGTCCTCGACCACGGCGAAACCGGGACAGTCCGAGGCGCTGGAAATCCTCGCCCAGATTCTCGGCGGCGGTAACAACAGCCGCATGTATCGCAAGCTGGTGGTGGAAAACCCGGTCGCGATCAGCGTCGGCGCCTGGTACCAGGGCATGGCGCTCGACGACACGCGTTTCGGCGTCTATGGCACGCCGCAGCAGAACGTCACGTTGCAGCAACTCGACGCCGCGATCGATCAGGTGCTTGCCGATGTCGCCGCCAACGGCGTCACCGACGACGAACTGGAAACCGCGCGCACCAAGCTGATCGCCGACGTGGTCTATGCGCAGGACAGCCAGGCCACACTCGCGCGCTGGTACGGTTCGGCGCTGACCTCGGGCGCCACGGTGGAGGAAGTCACCACCTGGCCCGACCGCGTGGCCAAGGTGACGGCAGACGATGTGCGCAATGCCGCGCGCACCTGGCTGGACAAAAAACGCTCGGTGACCGGTTTTCTGGTGAAGGAAACCACACCGCAGGAGAAGCGCTCATGATGTCTTTTGCTCCGCGTGTCTTCCTGCTCGCCGCAGCCAGCCTCGCGCTGGCCTTGCCGGCGCAAGCGGCCGCCAAGATCGAGCGCGTGGTTTCGCCCGGCGGCATCGAAGCCTGGCTGGTCAGCGACTCGTCGGTGCCGCTGATCGCGATCAACTTCGCTTTCCGCGGCGGCACCAACCAGGATCCGGCCGAAAAACCGGGCGCCGCCTACATGGCTGCGGCGATGATGGACGAAGGCGCGGGCGATCTCGACGCCAAGGCCTTTCAGGGCCGCCTCGAACGCAACGCAGTCGAAATGAGTTTTTCCGCGCAGCGCGACCAGATGCGCGGTTCGCTGAAGGTGCTGCGCGACCGCAAGGATGAGGGCTTCGATCTGCTGCGC
Source organism: Pseudorhodoplanes sp. (assembly GCA_022843165.1). GTDB lineage: Bacteria > Pseudomonadota > Alphaproteobacteria > Rhizobiales > Xanthobacteraceae > Pseudorhodoplanes. Next base: position 64,342 of record JALHOD010000001.1, on the reverse strand, counting down.
CTCGCCTTGACGTCGCCGCGCTTCGACCAGGACGCCATGGAGCGGGTGCGCGCACAGATGCTGTCCGCCCTGCGCCGCGAAACCACGAATCCCAGCGATATCGGCAGCCGTCTCTGGTGGCGCACCGCCTTTCCCGAACATCCCTATGGACGCCCGACCAACGGCACGCTGGAATCCGTTCCGCTGCTGACGCGCGACGATCTGCGCGACTATACGCGCCGCGTCTTCGCCCGCGACCGGCTGAAAATCGCGGTCGTCGGCGATATCGATGCGAAGACGCTGGGGCCGGTGCTCGACCGCATCTTCGGCGCGCTCCCGACGAAAGCGGAATTGCAGCCCGTTCCCTCGGCGAAAATGGACGCCGTCGGCAAGAGGCTTTTTGTGCCGCTCGACGTGCCGCAGGCGGTGGTGAATTTCGGCGGCATCGGGATTCCGCGCAAGGACCCCGATTTCATTCCGGCCTATATCGTCAATCACATTCTCGGCGGTGGCTCGTTCTCCTCGCGGCTCTATCGCGAAGTGCGCGAGAAGCGCGGCCTGGCCTATTCGGTCTATTCCTATCTCCTGCCGCTCGATGTCACCGCATTGTTCATGGGCGGCACCCAGACCCGCGCCGACAAGGCGGACGAGACGGTCGGGCTGATCGAGTCCGAAATCCGCCGGCTGGCGGAAAGCGGCCCGAGCGACGAGGAGCTGGAGAAGTCGAAATCCTATCTGAAGGGTTCCTATGCCCTGAATTTCGACACTTCGACCAAGATCGCCAGTCTGCTGGTGCAGATCCAGCTCGACGATCTCGGCATCGACTATATCGATCGCCGCAACGGCCTGATCGAGGCGGTCACGCTCGCCGACGTCAAGCGCGTGGCGAAGCGCCTGCTCGACGGCGGCATCCTGGTCACCGTGGTCGGACGTCCGCAGCAGGACAAGGCCGCCAAGCAGGGCGGCTGAGGAACCAAAATCCCTCTGCCGCTTTGGCGGGAGAGGGGTTATGGATAAGCGGATGCCGATTCTCCAGTCCATCACGCATGCGACGCAAGCCGCGATCGGCGGCGAAGGTGTCGCCGACAGCGATCTGCGCGATGCGCTGACGCGCAGCGCGGCCGCGCTCGACTGGCTGCGCGCGCGCCATGACGACGGCGGCCTGCGGCTGCTGAAATTGCCGGCGGAGCGCGGCGACATCGCGCAGATCACCGAAACCGCGCGCAAGCTCAAGGCCGGCGCGACCGACATCGTCTTTCTGGGTACCGGCGGATCGAGTCTCGGCGGCCAGACCCTGGCGCAACTGGCCGGCCATGCCGTGCCTGGCATCGGCGCCCTGCGCGCCGCACCGCGCCTGCATTTCATGGACAATCTCGATCCCGACTCTTTTGCCGGATTGCTGGCCAGGCTGCCGCTCGCAACGACGCGCTTCGTTGCAATCTCGAAATCCGGCGGCACCGGCGAAACCCTGATGCAGACGGCGGCTGCGCTGTCCGCGTGCAAGGATGCCGGGCTGACAGGCGAGATCCCGCAACTCTTTCTCGGCCTGAGCGAGCCCGCCAAGCCGGGCAAGAGAAACGGGCTGCGCGACCTGCTCGGCGCCTTCGGCGTGCCGTTGCTGGAGCATGATACCGGCGTCGGCGGGCGCTTCTCGGTGCTGACCAATGTCGGGCTGCTGCCGGCGGCGGTGCTCGGCCTCGACATCGCGGCGATCCGCGAGGGCGCGGCGGCAGCCTTGGCGCCCGTGCTGGCGAAGAAGGCGCCCGGCGAGGTACCCGCCGCGCTCGGCGCGGCCTTGTCGGTGGCGCTGGCCGAGAGGCGCGGCAAGAGCATTGCCGCGGTGATGGCCTATGCAGACAAGCTGGAAAAATTCAGCAAGTGGTATGTGCAGCTCTGGGCCGAGAGCCTGGGCAAGGACGGCAAGGGCACGACGCCGCTCGCCGCGCTCGGCCCGGTCGACCAGCACAGCCAGCTGCAATTGTTCATCGCCGGTCCGCGCGACAAGCTGTTCACGGTGATCACGACCGGCGTCGCGGGCAAGGGACCGCAGATCGCGCCCGATCTGGCGAAGCTTGCGGGCGAGCCGGATTTCGCGGGCAGGCGGATCGGCGATCTGGTGGCGGCGCAGGGCCGCGCCACCGCCGAGACGCTGGCGAAGAACGGCTGTCCGGTGCGCACGATGCATCTCGAGACGATCGACGAGCGCAGCCTCGGCGAATTGCTGATGCACTTCATGCTGGAAACGATCGTCGCGGCGCATCTGCTCGGCGTCGATGCCTTCGACCAGCCGGCGGTGGAAGAGGGCAAGGTGCTGGCGAAGCGGTATCTGGCGGGAAAGAAATAGCGCGTCATGGCCCGGCACAAGGCCGGGCATGACGATTGAGATTCACTGGTCATGATCCGCGTCACCGACACCATCAGCCTTGACGACGACGAATTGCAGGAAAGCTTCGTGCGATCCTCCGGTCCGGGCGGGCAGAACGTCAACAAGCTGTCGACCGCCGTGCAACTGCGGTTCGACGTGCGCCGTTCGCTGTCGCTGCCCAACGATGTGGCGCTGCGGCTGATGCGGCTGGCCGGCAAGCGGCTCACCAAAGAGGGCGTCATCGTGATCCTGGCGCAGCGGCATCGCACGCAGGAACGCAATCGCGACGACGCGCGCGAACGCCTGTTCGAGCTGATCCGCGAGGCGGCGGTGAAGCCGGTCCAGCGGCGGGCGACCAAGCCCACCCGGGCGTCCAGGCTCAAGCGCGTGGAAGGCAAGAAAATACGCTCCAATATCAAGAAGATGCGCGGGAAATCGTTCGACGATTGAGCTCAGTTTTTGGTCGCCCCCGCGCAGGCGGGGGCCCATAGTCCAGAGCCGTGGTTATGGGTCCCCGCCTGTGCGGGGACGACGTGACTGAGAGTCCTTGCCGCTTCCGAATCTCGTAGATTGTCACATGCCTGTCCGTCAGCTCTCCGAATCGCTCGTCAACCGCATCGCCGCCGGCGAGGTGGTGGAACGGCCGGCCAGCGCCGTGAAGGAACTGGTGGAGAACGCGCTCGATGCCGGTGCGCGCAGGATCGAAGTGGTCATCGACGGCGGCGGACGGCGGCTGATCCGGGTCAGCGACGACGGCGCGGGCATGACACGCGCCGATCTCGACCTGTCGGTCGAGCGGCACGCCACCTCGAAACTCGATGACGAGGATCTGCTGGCGATCGCCACGCTCGGCTTTCGCGGCGAGGCGCTGCCGTCGATCGGCTCGGTCGCGAAACTCTCGATCACCACGCGCCACGCCGGCGAGCCGCATGGCTGGACGCTGACGGTCGATGCCGGGACGAAATCCGAGATTGGACCCGCCGCCTTGAACAGCGGCACGCGCGTCGAGGTGCGCGATCTGTTCTATGCGACGCCGGCGCGGCTGAAATTCCTGAAGTCGGATCGCGCCGAAGGCGAGGCGGTGCGCGAGGTGGTGCGGCGGCTGGCGATGAGCCGGCCCGACGTCGCCTTCACGCTGGCGAGCGAGGAGCGCGCGGCGGTGACATGGCCTGCGGCCTTGCCGGGGGCGGCCGGACGGCTGGCGCGGCTCGGCGACGTGCTGGGCGCGGACTTCCGCGCCAATGCCGTGGAGGTGCAGGGCGGGCGCGAGGGATTGCGGATCGAAGGCTATGCCGCCTTGCCGACCTTCACCCGCGCCAATGCGCTCGGGCAATATCTGTTCGTCAACGACCGGCCGGTGCGCGACAAGCTGCTGCTCGGCGCGGTGCGCGCGGCCTATGCCGATTATCTGCCGCGCGACCGGCATCCGGTGCTGGCCTTGTTCGTGACGCTGGATGCGCGCGAGGTGGACGTGAACGTGCATCCGGCGAAAACCGAAGTGCGCTTCCGCGACGCGGGCCTTGTGCGCGCCAGCATTGTGAGCGCCTTGCGCGAGGCTTTGGCGCGCGATGCGCAGCGGGCGGCCTCGACCGGCGGCGATGCCACGGTCGCGGCGTTTCGCACCGGCTCGTCCTTTGCGCCGCCGCGCCGCACCGGCTGGGACTGGCGGCGCTCGCCGGCGATGCCGGTGGTGGCGCCGCGTTTCGAGGCGGTGCAGGGGCCGGCGATGCCCGGTTTCGCCGAAGCCGCGCAGGCGGCGTTCGATGTCGTCACACCCTCCGCCGATGCGCGCGCCGCCATGGCGGAGGCGGCGCCGGACCTGCTCGACCGGCCGCTCGGCGCCGCGCGCGCGCAGATTCACGAGACCTATATCGTGTCGCAGACCCGCGACGGGCTGGTGGTGGTCGACCAGCATGCGGCGCATGAGCGCCTCGTCTACGAGCGGCTGAAGGCGGCGGTCGCGGCGCATGGCGTGGCGCGGCAGATCCTGCTCATTCCGGAGGTGGTGGAACTGGACGAGAGCGACGTGGAGCGGCTGCTGTCGCGGGCGGACGAACTCGCGCGCTACGGCCTCACGATCGAATCCTTCGGGCCTGGCGCTGTGGCGGTGCGCGAGACGCCTTCGCTTCTGGGCGAGATCGATGCTGGCGCGCTGCTGCGCGATCTCGCCGAGCACATGGCGGAATGGGACGACAGCGTGCCGCTGGAGCGCCGCCTGATGCATGTCTCGGCCACCATGGCCTGTTACGGCTCGGTGCGGGCGGGGCGGCGGCTCAAGCCGGAGGAAATGAACGCGCTTTTGCGCGAGATGGAAGCCACGCCCAATTCCGGCCAGTGCAATCACGGCCGGCCGACTTATGTCGAACTGAAGCTGAGCGATATCGAGCGGTTGTTCGGGAGAAGGTGACTCAAAAACCCTCTCCCCTTGTGGGAGAGGGTGGCTTCCGAGCGAGAGCGAGGAAGCCGGGTGAGGGGCCAGGACCTACTCACGTTTCCCGAGATTGTCGGGGAAGTTGTAACCCCTCACCCGGCTCGCATCTCACTTCGTTCGATGCTCGCCACCCTCTCCCACAAGGGGAGAGGGTCGGTCAGTGCTTGTGGCGAAGAAACACGAATTCCGTATCGTCATACGCACGCCGCTCGATCTCCTCGAAACCCTCCGGCGCGGTGAAGTCGGCGTCCTTCGCTTCCTCCACCACCATCAGCGCATCCGGCGCGAGCCAGCCGCCGTCGCGGGCGGCGGCGAGCGCCTGTTCGGCAAGACCCTTGCCATAGGGCGGATCGAGAAAGACCAGCGAGAACGGCTCGAGCGGATGCGCGGGGCCGAGTTTGCTGGCGTCGCGGCGGAAGATGCGGGTGGCGCCGGCGGCGCCCAGCGTGTCCACATTCTGCCGCAGCAGCGCGCGCGCCTCCGCGCCGTCATCGACGAACAGCACGAAAGCGGCGCCGCGCGACAGCGCTTCCAGCCCGAGCGCGCCGGTGCCGGCAAACAGATCGAGCACACGCGCGCCGCTGACAGGGTCGTCATAGGCGTGGGCGAGAATGTTGAACAGGGATTCGCGCAGGCGGTCGGCGGTCGGCCGCACGCCCTGCGATTTCGGCGCGGCGAGGCTGCGCCCGCGATGCTGTCCGCCGACAATGCGCATCAGCGGTCCCGCTTGCCCTTGTAGCGGGAGGGCGGACGGCGTTTCGGTTTGCCGCCCGGTCCCGCGTGGGTCGGTTTGTCGAAGGTCTTTTCGCGGCGCCCGTTGCTTTCATCCCTCCCCCGCTTGCGGGGGAGGGTGCTCGCCGAAGGCGAGCGGGTGGGGGACGTTTTACTTGGCTTCGATGCTTGAGCACTGGGCCGCTTGCCCCCATCCGGCCGCTCGCTGCGCTCGCGCCCACCCTCCCCCGCAAGCGGGGGAGGGATAACCGTCATCGGCCCTTCAAAGTCCACGCCGGCCTGGACGGCGATGCGCTCGCCCAGTTGCTCGCGCAGATGCCGGGTGCGGATTTCCTCGACGCCGCCCTCCGGCAGATCGCCGAGCTGGAACGGGCCGAACGACACCCGGATCAGCCGGTTCACCTTCAGCCCGAGATACTCCAGCACGTTGCGGACTTCGCGGTTCTTGCCCTCGCGGATCGCAAAGGTGAGCCAGACATTGGCGCCCTGTTCGCGATCGAGCGTGGCCTCGATCGCGCCGTAGCGGATGCCGTCGACGGTCACGCCCTTGCGCAGGGCGTCGAGCTGCGGCTGCGTCACCTTGCCGTTGGCGCGCACGCGATAGCGCCGCAGCCAGCCGGTATCGGGCAATTCCAGCACGCGCGCGAGGCCGCCGTCATTGGTGAGCAGCAGCAGGCCCTCGGTGTTCAGATCCAGCCGCCCGACGCTGACCACGCGCGGCAGGGTTTTCGGCAGTTTCTCGAAAATGGTCGGGCGCTTTTCCGGATCGGCATGCGTGGTCACCAGCCCGCGCGGCTTGTGATACAGGAACAGCCGGGTGCGCTCGGCCTGCGGCAGCGGCTTGCCGTCGACGCTGATCCTGTCGGCCGGGGTCACGTTCAGGGCCGGCGAGGAGATCACCGCCCCGTTCACCGAGACCCGGCGGTCCGCGATCCAGCTCTCCGCCTCGCGCCGCGAGCACAGCCCGGCGCGCGCCATCACCTTGGCGATGCGTTCGCCTTCGGGGCTGGCGGCCTCCGGAGCGGGTCCGGACGGCGCGGATTTGCGGGGTTTGAAGCTGCTCTTGCGGGCCATTGTGAAAGTCGCCTAAGGAGCCGCCTGATAGCAGCTTTCAGGGACCGACACGAGCTTGGCCGCACCCTCATTCATGGACGTCGCCCTCGAGGCCGCCCGCGCCGCGGCGGCGGCCGGCGAAGTGCCGGTCGGCTGCGTGATCGTCCGCAATGGCGACATCGTCGCGCGGACCGGCAACCGCACGCTGACCGACCGCGATCCGACCGCGCATGCCGAATTGCTGGCGATCCGGCAGGCGGCGGCGATTCTGGGCTCCGAACGGCTCACCGACTGCGATCTGTATGTGACGCTGGAGCCCTGCACGATGTGCGCGGCGGCGATCTCCTTCGCCCGCGTCCGGCGGCTCTATTACGGCGCCGCCGATCCGAAAGGCGGGGCGGTGGAAAGCGGGGTGCGGTTCTTCTCGCAGCCGACCTGCCATCACCGGCCGGACATCTATGGCGGGATCGGCGAGAGCGAGGCGGCGGCGCTGCTGAGGGATTTTTTCAAAGAGAGACGTTAATTCCTCCCCCGCAAGCGGGGAGGGATAACTCAAGTGTGTGCAGCTTCCGCAAACTCCCACGCCTTCACCGCCAGCGGGCGCACCATCTGCGCTTTCGCCGGTGCGTTGTCGCTGGTTGCCGTGCCGTCGCGCACGCGCCCGACAATGCCTTGCAAAATGGCGGCGAGGCGGAAGAAATTATACGCAAGATAATGCGGCAGATGCGGGCGCGGATCGAAGCCGGTGCGCGCGGCATAGGCGTCGACATATTGCTGGAGAGAGGGCAACCCGAGCGCGGCGAGATCGCGGCCGACCAGCGAGCCGGTGCCGGCTGCGGAGTCCGATTGCGGCATGTGCCATTGCATCAGGTGATAGGAAAAATCGGCGAGCGGATCGCCGAGCGTGGACAATTCCCAGTCCAGTACCGCGACGATCCTCGGCGCGCGCGCATCGACGATGGTGTTGTCGAGGCGGTAATCACCATGCACGATCCGCAAAGCCTGTTGCGGCGGCACGTGCTGCGGCAGCCAGGCGATCAGTCGGTCCATCTCCGGAATCGTCTCGGTCTCCGAGGCGCGATATTGTTTCGACCAGCGCTCGACCTGGCGCGCGACATAGTTTTCGCCCTTGCCGAAATCGCCAAGGCCGATCGCGGCGGGATCGAAACTGTGCAGCCGCGCCAGCGTGGCATTCATGTGGTCGTACACGGCCGCGCGTTCGGCCGGATCGGAGTCCGGCATGGACGGCTCCCAGAACACACGGCCCTCGACAAAGCTCATCACATAGAACGCCGTGCCGGCGACGCTGTCGTCGGCGCAATACAGGACCGGTTCGGCGACCGGAAAGCCTTGTGCGTGCAGCGCGCCAATGATGCGGAATTCGCGATCCACCGCATGCGCCGAAGGCAGCAGCTTGCCCGGCGGCTTGCGGCGCAGGACATACCAGCTTGCGGGCGTCTCCAGCAGATAGGTTGGGTTGGATTGCCCGCCCCTGAACTGCTTCACCGTCAGCGGGCCGGCAAAACCCGGCACATGTGCGTGCAGATAATCCTGCAGCTGCGCGACGTCGATGCGCAACGCCGCCGCCACCTCGCGGGTGCCGGAAAACGCCGTCTGGCGGTCGATCGGGTCACCGTCGATCTTGCTTTGCAAAGTTGATTACCTTGCGACACAAATTCAGAAAATCAGCATAACTCATATCATTCTTTGCGTCGTTGGTGCGCCATCCGCAAATCTTGAAATCGACTTCTCCCAGCCCATCACCGACATGATCAACGGTAGGAAGTAATGCAAACTCAGCCTTGTAATGCCGTTTTCTATCTGATGACTCTACGTTGTCGTACTTGCTGATCAGAATCCAATTCAAATATTCGCCCGTGTATTCATCTTTTCCGTTTGAACTCACGGCCGCTTTGTGAGTTGCTATCTTGTATTGCTCAATTGTTGCGAGATGATTCCCGCGTTTTCGATCTCGTCTGCAGTGAGCCACTGCCTTTCGATGAAGCCAACGATTATATATCTGCTGCGTTATGCCTTCAGGCATGAAGGGCGGCCGGGAATATTTAGCCTCCCGCTTCATGGCGGGTCAGGGCCGGAAGAAATCGATTAACGCAGCCGCCGTGGCGTCGGGATTTTCCTCCGCCAGGAAATGGCCGGAATCGATCGGCTTGCCCGACACCTCCTTGGCCCAGCCGCGCCAGACATTGAGCGGGGTGTTCTCGCTCGGAATGCCGGCGGCGCCCCACAGCGCCAGCAGCGGCGCCGCGATCCTGTTGCGGGCGGCGTGGTCGATCTCGTCATAGGCAAGGTCGACGGATTCGCCGGCGCGATAATCCTCGCAGGTGGCGTGGATGCGCAGCGGGTCGGAAAAGAACGCGCGGTAATGCGCCAGCGCCCGCGGGTCGAAGGCCGACAGGTCCTTTTTCTTGGTCCAACTCGCCATCTTCCAGTCGAGATAATCGACCGGCGCCTTGCTGATGAGCGTTTCCGGCAGCGGATATTTCTGCGCCAGGAATTGCCAGTGCCAGACCTTCATCGCCAGCGTGTGATCCATGCGGTGCCACATCTCGAAGGTCGGGATGATGTCGAGCACCGCGAGCTTCACAAGACGCCCCGGATGATCGAGCGCCAGCCGGTAGGCGACGCGGCCGCCGCGATCGTGCCCGGCCAGATGAAAGCGGACATGGCCGAGCTTCTCCATGATCTCGATCATGACATTGGCCATCGAGCGCTTGTCGTAGGGCGTATGGCCCTTGCCGGGTGGCGGCGCTGCCGACCAGCCATAGCCGGGCAGGTCCGGGATGATGAGCCTGAAGCGTTCGGCGAGTTTCGGCGCCACGCGATGCCACATCACATTGCATTGCGCGTAACCGTGCAGCAGCAGCAGCGGCGCGCCTTCGCCGCCCGTGCGCGCGAACATCCGTCCGATCGAGGTGTCGATCCAGTGCGATTCAAACCCGGGAAACAGATCGGCGAGATCGGACATGCAGAACACTTTCTCTTGTCGTCATCGCCGGGCTTGTCCCGGCGATCCACGTTTTATTTTCGGACTGTAAAGACGTGGATGCCCGGGACAAGCCCGGGCATGACGAAGGAGAGTTATGAACTCGACTTCTCCCGTTCAATCGCCCGGCGCCCGATATCGCGGCGGCAAAAACCCTCCGGCCAGTCGATCCTGTCGACGGCTGCATAGGCGCGGGCCTGGGCCTCGCCCACGGTGGTGCCGATGCCGCAGACATTCAGCACGCGTCCGCCGGTCGCGAGAATGACGCCGCCTTCGGCCCTGGTGCCGGCGTGGAAAATCTCCACGCCGTCCATCGCCGCCGCCTGATCGAGGCCCTTGATGACGGTGTTCTTCTTGTAATCGCCGGGATAGCCCTTCGACGCCATCACCACGGTGAGGGCCGGTTCCGGATACCAGCGCAGATCGAAATTCTTCAGCACGCCGTCGCGCGACGCCATCAGCGCCGGCACCAGATCCGACATCAGGCGCAGCATCAGCACCTGCGTCTCCGGATCGCCGAAGCGCGCATTGTATTCGATCAGCTTCGGACCCTCGGCGGTGATCATCAGCCCGGCGAACAGCACGCCCTTGTAAGGCGCGCCCATTGCGCTCATGGCGCGCATGGTCGGCATCACGATCTCGTCCATCGTGCGCTTGACCATCTCGTCGGTCATCACCGGCGCGGGCGAATAGGCGCCCATGCCGCCGGTATTCGGTCCATGATCGTTGTCGAAGGCGCGCTTGTGGTCCTGTGCGGAGGCCAGCGGAATGGCGGTGACGCCGTCGCAGAGCGCGAAGAAGGAGGCTTCCTCGCCCGACAGGAATTCCTCGACCACGACTTCCGCGCCGGCCTCGCCGAGCGAACCGGCGAACATCATGTCGATCGCCTCGAGCGCCTGCTCAAGCGTCTCCGCCACCACCACGCCCTTGCCGGCGGCGAGGCCGTCCGCCTTCACGACGATGGGAGCGCCCTGCGCGCGGACATAATCCTTCGCCGGCGCGGCGGAGGTGAAGCGTTCATAGTCCGCGGTCGGAATGTTGCTTGCCTTGCACAGATCCTTGGTGAAGCCCTTGGAGCCTTCGAGCTGCGCGGCCTTCTTGCTCGGACCGAACGCCTTGATGCCGGCTGCTTCCAGATCGTCGACGATGCCGGCGCAGAGCGGCGCTTCCGGCCCGACGACCACGAGGTCGATCTGGCTGGCCTTGCAGAAGGCGATCACCGCCGCATGGTCGCCGAGGTCGATCGGAACAAGCTCCGCCTCCTGCGCGATGCCGGCATTGCCGGGGGCGCAATAGAGGCGGTCCGTAAGGGGGCTCGCGGCCATTTTCCAGGCCAGCGCATGTTCGCGCCCGCCGGAGCCGAGAAGGAGGATGTTCATCAGGGGCAGGCCGGATTAGATACGACGTCGGGGTGGTGTAGCATGACGCGACCCGCCCGCAAGAGATTCGCCTGCAATGACCGATACCGCCCGCCTCAATCTTGTGGAATTGAGCGTTTCCGAAGTCTCCGCCGCGCTGAAGCGCACGGTCGAGGACAATTTCAGCCATGTGCGGGTGCGCGGCGAGATTTCCGGCTATCGCGGGCCGCATTCCTCCGGCCACGTCTATTTCGCGCTCAAGGACGAGGGCGCGCGCATCGACGCGGTGATCTGGAAAGGCGTGTTCGGCAAGCTGCGCGTCAAGCCGGAGGAGGGGCTCGAGGTCATCGTCACCGGCCGCATCACCACCTATCCCGGCCGCTCCAATTACCAGATCGTGATCGAGACGCTGGAGCCCTCCGGCCTCGGCGCGCTGATGGCGCTGCTGGAGGAACGCAAGAAGAAGCTCGCGGCCGAAGGATTGTTCGACGCGGCGCGCAAGCAGCTGCTGCCGTATCTGCCGCGCGTGATCGGCGTCGTCACATCGCCGACCGGCGCGGTGATCCGCGACATCCTGCATCGTCTCGAGGACCGCTTTCCCGCGCATGTGATCGTGTGGCCGGTGCGGGTGCAGGGCGAGACCTCGGCGGCGGAAGTGGCGGCGGCGATCCAGGGTTTCAACGCGCTGCCGGAGGACGGACAGATTCCGCGCCCGGATGTGATCATCGTCGCGCGCGGCGGCGGCTCGCTGGAGGATCTGTGGTCGTTCAACGAAGAGATCGTGGTGCGCGCGGCTGCCGACAGCCTGATCCCGCTGATCTCCGCGGTCGGCCACGAGACCGACGTCACGCTGATCGATTTCGCCTCCGACCGGCGCGCGCCGACGCCGACCGCCGCGGCCGAGATGGCGGTGCCGGTGCGCTCGGATCTGCTGTCGCGCATCGCGACGCAGGTGCGCCGGCTCGCCGCCTGCTGGGCGCGCGGGCAGGAGGCGCGCCGCAGCGAATTGCGCGCGGCTTCGCGCGCGCTGCCGAGCCTCGATGCGCTGCTTGCTATCCCACGTCAACGGCTCGACGCGGCGGCGGACCGTCTGCCGCGCGCGTTGCGGGCGAATGCGCAGATCCATCATACCCAGCTCTCGCGCATCGCGTCGCGGCTCTCGCCGCAATTGCTGCGGTCGCGGCTGACGCGTTGCGACGAAGTGGTGGCGGCGTTCGGACAGCGCGGCCGTCGCGCCTTTGGCGTTTATCTCGGACGGCGCAGGGACCGGCTGAGTTCGCTCGGCCAGTTGCTGACGGCCTATTCCTATCGCGGCGTGCTGGAGCGCGGCTTCGCGCTGGTGCGCGGCGCCGACGGCGCGCCGTTGCGCGCGGCGGCGGCGGTCACGGCGGGGATGCGGATGGAGATCGAATTCTCCGACGGCCGCGTCGCCGCCACCGCCGACGAACCGGGTTCCGAACCGGCGCCCGTCCGGCCGCGCGCCAGGAGCGGTAATCCGGGCGGCGGCAAGGGCGGGCAGGGCAGCCTGTTCGGCTGACCGGTGCGGGGGGGGGGGCCCTTGGGAGGTCCGCCGCACAGGCCGTCAGCGACCGTGTCCGGGCGCTCAGGGGGCCCTTGGGGTATTGTCCGGCCAGCCCTGTGGAATTTCCCGGTCAGGGCTGCGCGGGGCGGGTTTGAAGGCCGTCGCCCAGCCACTATGTTATGGCTCTTCGCTTCGCGGCCCCGTCCGGTGCCGGCCCTTCTTTGAGAGTTGAGGAGACCCGCGCGTGCTCAATCGAATGGACCGTCCCCAGCCCATGGCGGGCGAAGCCGAGGTCAAGTTCCTCGACGGCGATTTCCGCATCGTGAAGCCGGGGGCCTTCGTGCGCTGCGCGCAGACCGGCGTTCCGATTCCGCTGGAGGAACTGAAATACTGGAGCGTCGATCTGCAGGAGGCCTATGTCTCGCCGGCCGCGGTGTTTGAGCGGCAATCCGCCGGCCGCGCGCGCTGAGCGCGATCACGCCTTGAGCGTCTGGCGCAGCAATTTCCGCAGCGCCCCGTCTTCCTCGATCACCAGCGTCACCGGCAGATCCTTCGCCCGCGTCCGCAAGGTCGCGAGCGCGCCGTCGCCGCCCGCCAGCCGCGCCATGTCCTTCTCGGTGGTGAGCGGAACGAGCTTGTCGGTGTCGGCGCGCGCGAGCAGCCGTTCGGCATCGGCCTGGGTATAGACATGATGGTCGGGGAAACTCTCCTCCGCCGTGGCCTCGATGCCGGCGGTCGCCAATGTCGAAAAGAATTTTTCCGGATCGCCGATGCCGGCAAAGGCCAGCACCTTCTTGCGGCCGAGCGCCTTGACGGCGTCGGCCTTCGGATCGAGGCGGCCATGAAACACGATGCGCTTGCCGGCGCGCGCGATCTCCGCGATCTGCGCCGCGCCGGCGCCCTTGCCGACGATCAGAATGGCGTTGACGCGGTCCAGTTGCGCACGCAGCGGCGCGCGCAGCGGCCCGGCCGGAAATACCGCGGCATTGCCGAGGCCGCGGCGGCCATCGACGACGGCGAGCGAAACATCCTTTTTCAGCGACGGGTTCTGCAGGCCGTCATCCATGACGATGACGCTCGCGCCTTCGCCCCTGGCGAATGCTGCGCCGGCGGCGCGATCATGCGCCACGATCACCGGCGCATGGCGCGCGAGCAGCAGCGGCTCGTCGCCGACATCGGCGGCGCGATGCGTGGCGGGATCGACGCGCAGCGGACCGGCCAGACGGCCGCCATAGCCGCGCGTCAGGAAGAAGGGCTTTTCGCCGGCATCCGTGAGCAGACGGGCGATCACGATCGCGGTCGGAGTCTTGCCGGTGCCGCCGAGGGTGAAATTGCCGACGCAGATCACCGGGATGCCGACGCTCTGTCCCTGCCGCCGCATGCGATGCGCGGCGATCGCTCCGTAAACGAAAGCTGCGGGCCATAACAGGCGGGACCAGAGACCGGGTCGTTCCCACCAGAATGACGGCTCACGCATCGCTGGCCCTGTGTTCCAGCCGCAATTGCATCAGATAAGGTTCCAGTTCGGCCAGCGTGCGTTTCAGCGCGCCGCCCAGCCGGTCGACCGTTTTCTGTCCGGCCTCCGCCACCGCCTTGCGCGCCGTCGCGTCCGCCAGCCAATAGCTGAAACGGTCGGTGAGCTGATCGACATTCTCGATCTCGGCGGCGCCGCGCGCGGCGTCCAGCGCGGCGTAGATTTCGGTGAAATTCCAGACATGCGGCCCGTGCGCGACCGCCGCGCCGAGCTTGACCGCCTCGATCGGGTTCTGCCCGCCATGTTCCACCAGCGAGCCGCCCATATAGACGATGGGCGCGATCCGGTAGATCAGGCCAAGCTCGCCCATGGTGTCGGCGACGTAGATATCGGTCTGCGGGTCGGGCAGCACGTGGTGCGACCGCAGCATCGCGCGCATGCCGGAGGCGACGGCGAAGTCGAGGATGCCGCGTCCGCGGTCGGGATGCCGCGGCACGATGATGGTGAGCAGGCCGGGGAATCTCTGGCGCAGGCGGCGATGCGCGTCGATGATGAGGATCTCTTCGCCGGGATGGGTGGACGCCGCCGCGATCACCGGGCGGGAGCCGATCGCGACTTTCAATGCCAGTAATTTTGGTTCGTCGGCCGGCGGCGCGGGCACGTCGAGCTTGAGGTTGCCGGTGACGTGCACGCCATGCGCGCCGAGCTGCCGGAAGCGGTCGCCGTCCATCGCGGATTGCGCGAGGCAGAGGTCGAATTTCCCGAGCAAGGCGGCGGCGGTTTTTGACACCGAGCGCCAGCCCTTGAAGGATTGCTCCGACATGCGCCCGTTCACCAGCGCGAGCGGGATGCGCCCCTTGTGGCTGGCGACGATCAGGTTGGGCCACAGATCCGATTCGACAAACAGGCCGAGGCTGGGCCGCCAGTGATCGAGAAACTGGAACACGAAGCGCGGTGCGTCGAACGGAATGAACTGATGGATCACATCCGGCGGCAATCGTTCGCTCGCCAGGTTCGCCGAGGTCACGGTGCCGGACGTGACCAGCACCTGCAGATCCTGCGCGCGCAATTGCTCGATCAGCGGCAGCACCGCCAGCAATTCGCCGACACTGGCGCCATGCACCCAGACCAGCGCGCCCGGCGGCCGCGGCTGCGTCGCCTCGCCGCGCCGCTCGGCCACGCGTTCGGGATCTTCCTTGCCGCGCTTGAGACGCCGCGACAGCAGCAATGGCGCGAGCGGCGTCGCGGCCGACATCAGCCGGCGATAGGCGCGTAGCGTGAACGGCAGGCGTTCAGCCACGGCTTTGCCCTTCCGCGGTGCGGTCTGCGATGGCGTAAGCGCGCGCGGTGGCGGCGTTGAGCCGCTCCTCCAGCAGCTTGCGGGCGGTTTCCAGACCCTCGTCAGTCGCCTCAGCGGGCACCCGCACCGGCTCGCCGACCACGCCGGCCATGCGGCTGAACGGCAGGTTCATGACGGACCGGTCCCAGTTGTTGAATTCGATGCGGCGGCTGGATGCGATCGCCACCGGATAGATCGGCCGGCCGGAATCGCGCGCCAGCCGGATGATGCCGGCACCCGCAACGCGCGAAATTTTCGGAACATCTGCCGTCAACGCCACATTATACCCTTCGTCCAGAGCCTGCAGCATTTGCCGGTAAGCTCCGACGCCGCCCTTGCGATGAAACTCGCGGCCATGATCGCCCGAACCGCGGATGGTCTCAACACCCAGCCACTCGGCGGCGATCGCGTTCATTTCCCCGTCCCGGTGGCGTGAAATCAGCGTCTTGGCGCGATAACCGTCCTTTTTGATGAAGGGCGCCATGAAATGCTGACCGTGCCACATGGCGAGAATGACCGGCAGATCGGGTGTGACGCGCTCATAGATGTCGCGCGGCTCGGTCACCAGCGAACTTGTGAGATGCACCAGGCGCAGATATTCGGCGGCCAGGATGCCGACCGTCTTCTGCACCCAAGGCGCGCGCGCGAGCTTTCGTGACGACAACATCCGGCTGTCCGCGTGCCCTAGCGGGCGCCTTTTCCGGGCGCGCTTTGGACTGTTGCGTCGGGGTCCAGCAGGCGATGCAGGTGGACGATGAAATAGCGCATTTGGGCGTTGTCCACGGTTTGCTGCGCTTTGGCTTTCCAGGCGCTATAGGCGGTCGCGTAGTTCGGGAAAACTCCGACAATCTCGAGCTTGTTCAGATCCTTGAATTCGACGTCGTCGATGCGCGCGAGTTCGCCGCCGAAGACAAGATGAAGAAGCTGTTTGGTCGGACCTTGATCGGACATCATCCGTTCCTCAGCCGAAATCCTTGCGGTTGTGTCGAATCAACTCAAGCATCGCAGCGTGCCGCGCGCGCCCCGCCGCGACAACCGCGCCATGCACGGGATTATGCAAATTATAGACCAGCCGGTCGCCCGCCAGATCGGTCAACGCGCCGTCGGCTTCGTGCACCAAAAGATCGGCCGCCGCAAGGTCCCAGTCATGAGCGTTGAAAGAGGCCATGGCCGCATCGATCCGGCCCTCCGCGACCCGCGTCAGACGCAAGGCCAGGGAGTGAATCTTGGGAACAGCCGTCATGGTGCTGCCGGACGACAGACGCTTGAGATAGCGCTCAGGGCCCGCGACATGCGCTCCGGCGAGTTCGTCTCCGTGGGTGGCTCGAATTGGCTGTCCGTTGCGCGTGGCGCCTTGCCCCGCCGTGGCCAGAAACATCTCGTCGTCCACCGGCGCATAGACGCCGCCCACGACCGGCCGGCCGTCCTCGATCAGCGCCGCGCAGATCGACCAATCGGATTTGCCGGCAAGATAGGCGCGGGTTCCGTCGATCGGATCGACGATCCAGGTGCTACTTTCGTTGAGCCGGGCGCGGTCGTCATGGGTTTCCTCCGACAGCCAGCCATAACCGGGATGCGCGAGCCGCTGGCGGAGCAAACCGTCGACCGCGATATCGGCTTCGCTGACCGGCGAGTCGTGGCCCTTGGTCCAGCTGCGAATGTTGCCGCGAAAGGTTTTCAGCGCCAGCTCCCCGGCTTCGCGCAAGGCCGACCGCAACAGTTCGGCCGCGCGCCTGTGATCGTGCGGCATGTCAGTGGCCCGCAATCGTCATTCCTTCCACCCTCAGAGTGGGGGCGTTGGTGCCGTAGCGAAATGCGAGATCGTTGGCCGGCGTGAGGGTGCGGAACATGTCGAACAGATGTCCCGCGATCGTCACTTCGCTGACGGGATAAGCGAGCTGGCCATTCTCGATCCAGAAACCGGAGGCGCCACGGCTGTAATCGCCGGTGACGAGATTGGTGCCCATGCCGATCAGGTCGGTGATGTAAAATCCGGTTCCGGTTTCGGCGATCAGGGCTTCGGGCGTGAGCGTGCCGGGCGCGAGATGCAGATTGGTTGGGCTCGGCGAGGGCGGCGACGACACGCCGCGCGAGGCATGTCCCGTGGTGACAAGCCCGAGCTCGCGCGCGGTGGCGCTGTCGAGCAGCCAGGATTGCAGCACACCGTTCTCCACGATCACCAGCGGCCGCACGGCGACGCCTTCGCCGTCGAAGGGATGCGAGCGCAGGCCGCGCTTGCGCAGCGGATCGTCGACAATGCGAATGCCGTCAGCGAACAGTTTTTCGCCGCGCTTGTCCTTCAGGAAGCTGGTCTTGCGAGCGACCGACGCGCCGTTGGCGGCGCTGGCCAGATGCCCGACCAGGGTGTTGGCGACGCGCGGATCGAAGAAGACCGGCGCGGACTGGGTCGCGACCTTGCGCGGATTGATGCGCTTGACGGTGCGTTCGCCGGCGCGCCGGCCGATGGCGGCGGCGGATTCGAGATCACTGGCATGCAACGCGGAACTGAATTCGTAATCGCGCTCCATGCCGGTGCCTTCGCCGGCGATCGCCATCACCGACAGGCCGCGGCGCGAGGCGAGATAGGTGCCCTTGAAGCCGCGGCTGGTGATCAGAACCATCCCGCCGATTCCGAACGAGGCGGACGCGCCGCCGGACTTTGAAACGCCTGGCACCGCGAGCGCGGCCTCTTCCGCCTCGCGCGCGCTCTGCTCAAGCGCCGCGACACCCGGCACGTGCAGATCGATCAGATCGAGGTCCGGAAACGTGCGCGCCAGTTTGTCGTCGTCGGCCAGCCCGGCATAGTCGTCTTCCGGTGCGACGCGCGCCATCGCGACCGCGCGCTCGGCGAGCACCTGCGGCTGGGTGCTGGCGATGTCGTTGGTCGAGATCATCGCCTGCCGCTTGCCGATGAAAACGCGCAGGCCCACGTCGTCGCTTTCCGCGCGTTCGGATTCTTCCAGCGCACCGTCGCGCACCTCGATGGATTGCGACACCGAACGCACCGCCACGGCATCGGCCGCGTCGGCGCCGGCCGCCTTGGCAGCTTGCACAAGCCGTTCGGCGATGGCGATGAGCGCGGACTGGTCGAGAAGGTCGGACATGGAATGACTCGAAACAGGCAGGACGTGGAACGGCGCGGGGCGGAGATGCGGCGCAAGACGACATTGCGCATGCGCGGCAATATCCCGTCAATCATTCTTCGCAACGTCACGTCAATCATGTGGACGGAAGAGGAGCCGGGAATATCCGATTAACCAGCATTTTTAAGCGGTTTCCGACGCCTCTCTGGCATCCTCGGCGGCATAACGGACGGAAAAGTCCGCGGGGAGTCTTATTCGAGGCGTCACATGGAGACCGGCGGGACCACACCTGCCGGGTCGGGCCGCAACGTGTTGCGGCCCGACCCCTTCGCCTTGCCTGTCCGGTTTCCGGCATATGACGCCGGTGCGGACGGCCAGATGCGGCAGGTGGAACTTGATCGCGAACGCGTTGTCTTACGGCGCACGGTCCGGGGCATCCCGATGGCCGTGGGCGTGCCGGTCTGCGAGTTCCGCGGCCTGACGCTGGGTCTGGTGTCGTTCGGCGACGGTAGTCCGCAGGCCATCGCCATCGTTCTCGAACATCGCGACCCGGCTCTGTCGCTGCCGCTCCATGTCGCGGCGGACGACGAGGACATCGTTGTCATCTGCAAAGCCTGGAGCCGGGTGCTGCGCCTGCCGCTGCTGACCGCGCCGCGCCGCCGTCCCTGCAAACCCATCGTCCGTCTTGGCGCGCTCGCCGTCGGCCAGACCGCACCGCGCCGCCGCCGCCGCGCCGCGATCAGGCAGCGCCGCCCGTCGATCCTGATGCGGCGCAAGCCGGGGCGCAGCCTCGCCGCCGCCGGCATCCATCGCGGCGAGCACGAGATCATCGCGCGCAACTGATCTAGGCGTAAAATCTGACGGCCGCGTCCGCGATCATCGCGGCGAATAATATCAGCCCGGCATCTCGGTTCGACTTGAACAGCCGCAGGCACAGGGCCGGATCCGAAATATCCAGACGCTGCACCTGCCAGGCGAGATGTGCTGCGAAAACGGCAAGCCCGAGCGCGAAGACAAGTCCGGCGCCCGCCATCCAGCCCGCCAGCCCGATCAGCACCACGGCGGCCGCGAAGAAGGCCGCCAGCATGGGCCTGGTGTTCTCGGCAAACAGAATCGCGGTCGACTTGATTCCGATCAGCGCATCGTCCTCGCGGTCCTGATGGGCGTAGATGGTGTCGTAGGCAATCACCCAGGCGATCGACCCGGCATAGAGAATGAAAGCCGGCGCATCCAGCCGGCCAAAGACGGCGGGCCAGCCCATCAGCGCGCCCCAGGAAAAGGCGAGGCCCAGCCCGATCTGCGGCCAGTAGGTCACGCGCTTGAGAAAGGGATAGACCGCGACGCTGGCCAGCGAGGCGATGCCGCAGGCGACGGTGAACCAGTTGAATTGCAGCAGGACGGCAAGACCGATCAGCGCCTGCAGCACCAGAAACGCGAAAGCCTGCAGCGGCGTCACCTGGCCGGAGGGAATCGGACGCGAGCGCGTGCGCTCCACGCGCGCGTCGAGATTGCGATCCACCAGATCGTTCCAGGTGCAGCCGGCGCCGCGCATCGCGAACGCGCCGACGAAGAACAGCAGCACATGCCAGGGATCGGGAAAGGGATGACCGGCGTGGATGGCGGCGAGCCCCGCCGACCACCAGCACGGCATCAGCAGCAGCCAGGATCCGATCGGCCGGTCGAGACGCGCCAGCCGCAGATAGGGCCGCGTCCAGAGCGGCGCGAGGCTGTCGACCCAGTTTCCGGTCGCATCCGCGACGCGTCCAGTGACCTCGCTCATCGCGCGATCGCGTTGCCTGTCAGCGTGTTGAAGGTGCCGCCGCCCTTGGCCTGCGGATTGGACGTATCGGGCAGGCGGGAGGACGTGCCGAGCGCATCGCTCAGGCTCGGCGCGCGCGGCGCGGCGGCTGCCGCATTCGCGCTGCAGACCCTGTCGCGAATGCCGATGGTCTTGCCGTGATTGGCCTTCATGGTCTTGGCCGCGTCGGGCGGAATGCCGCAATTGGCGCCGTTGTCGACGACGAATTTGAGCATCTTGGCTTCGGCGGCGGCGAAATTCTTGAACGCGTTGCACAGCTCCGGCTGCGACTTCTTGGCGGCGGCGGCCTTGATCATGCCGGCGCGTTTTTCCGCGTCCGCGCGCAAGGGCGTGAATTCGGCTCCGCAATCGCGGCGCGGTGCGGCACCGCCGCTCCACGGGGTGGGGCCGGCCTGCGGCATGCCGGTTTGCGGCGCCACCGGAGACGACGGCCAGGCGGCGCCCGGCGCAGCCTGCGGGGTCGTGGGGGACGACGGCCAGGGGGCCGCCGAGGCGGGGGCGGAGGGCTCGGTCGGGGAACTCGGCCATGGCGATTGTGCCGCGGCCAGACCGGCCGGCGTCATCAGCACCATCGCGAGCGAAAGGGCGCGCGCCCGTCTCATTCCGTCCTCTCCCTCAACCTGTCGCGAAATCCGGCCGTTCGACAATCGGCCCGGCCGCCGATAAGAACCCGTCAAATCCGGCGATAAGGCGGCAGACGGCATTACCTCTGCCTTATACCGGAATTGCGAGATTACCGGAATTGGCCAGCCGGCCGCCGGCCGGATGCGGATATCGTTAAAGGGCGCGACGATCCACCATGGCTCGCTATGATTTTCGCACCCCCCGGCTGTTTGTCGATGTGCCGCTGGCCGCCGGTGCCAGCGTTCCGCTGGACCCGCCCCAGACCAATTACCTCTGCAATGTCCTGCGCTTGGCGGCGGGAGACGGGGTGCTGGCGTTCAACGGCCGGGACGGGGAATGGCAGGCGGAACTGGAGCGGCCCGGCAAGAAGGCGGCCGCGCTGCGAATCATCGCCCCGTCGCGCCCGCAGGACCGGCCCTGCGATCTGCATTACCTGTTCGCCCCGCTGAAACATGCCCGGCTCGACTACATGGTGCAGAAGGCGGTGGAACTCGGGGTCTCCCGGCTGCAGCCGGTGACGACGCGCCACACCCAGATGTCGCGGGTGAATCTGGAGCGCATGCGCGCCAATGCCATCGAGGCCGCCGAGCAATGCGGCATTCTCGCGATTCCCGAAATCGTGGCGCCGCTGCCGCTCGAGCGTCTGCTGCAAGCGATGAGCGCGGAGCGCATGCTGATCTTCTGCGACGAGGACGCCGAGACGCGCGATCCGCTTGTGGCGTTGTCGGCGTTGCGGACAGAGACCGGCACGCCGCCGCTCGCCGTGCTGGTCGGGCCGGAAGGCGGGTTTGTCGAGGAGGAGCGCGCCCTGCTGCTGCGCCGGGGGAACGTGCTGCGGTTGGCGCTCGGTCCGCGCATCCTGCGCGCCGACACCGCGGCGGTGGCGGCGCTGGCGATCGTTCAGGCCGCGCTCGGCGACTGGCGCTGAACCGGCAGCGCGCCGCGCAGCATCAGGGCGAGCGGAATGGTGACGAGCACGATCACGGCGATCAGGATCACCGCGCCGGTCAGGCCGAACGCGTCGCCGGCAAATCCGTACAGCACCGGCGCGAGGGCACCGGCGCCGATGGTGCCGGTGTAGAAAATGCCGAAGGCGCGCGTGCGCTTCGCCGGCGCCACCAGATCTGGCACCGAGCCGTAGAGTACCGACGAGGTGCCGTTGAGCGCGATTCCGATCAGCGGAAGAAGGATGATCGCGGCCTCCAGCGGCAGCGGCAGGATGGCGAGGATGAGCGCGACGGTCAGCGCCTCGGTCAGGCAGACGGTGGCGACGGCGCCGATGCGGGCGCCGATGAACGCGCACACAAGCTTGCCGGCCGCGCCGCCTGCGAAGACCAAAGTGAGCGCAATGCCGATCACGGGAAGGCTCGCGCCTTTCGCGG
>JALHOD010000001.1:0-42077 GCA_022843165.1 Pseudorhodoplanes sp. | reverse complement strand
GGTGGCGACGGCGCCGATGCGGGCGCCGATGAACGCGCACACAAGCTTGCCGGCCGCGCCGCCTGCGAAGACCAAAGTGAGCGCAATGCCGATCACGGGAAGGCTCGCGCCTTTCGCGGTCAGGATGAACGGCAGGAAGGTGAGGAAGCCCATGCGGGTCGCGCTGTCGATGACGCCGATCGACAGCAGCGTGGGAAATGCAAAACGCCCGGCGCGCGGATTGCCCGCGCCGGATTTTGTTGTGTCCTGTGGCGCGGCGTCGTCCGCATAGCGTGGCGTGAGGAACAGGATCGCGGCGGCGGCGACAAAGCCGAGCGCCCCCAGAATGGCGAGCGCGGGCCGCCACGGCATCAGCGTGATCATCAGCGCGGCGAGGGCGGGCACCGTCATCTTGCCGATATCGCCGGCGAAATTGTAACCGCCCAGCGCCTTGAGCGAACGCGATCCGGCAAAGGCGCGCGCCACCAGCGCCGAGGCCACCGGATGCTGCGCCGAGGCGCCGAGACCGCCGATCACGAGCGCCGCCACCAGCCCGGCAAAGCCGCTCAGTCCCGCCAGACAATAGCCAAGGCCGGCCAGGGCGGTGCCGCCCGCGAGCACGGCGGCTGCGCCCCAGCGCTCGGCCAGAAAGCCGGCGGGAATTTGCAGTCCCGCCATGGTGCCGGCGAACACGCCGCGCAGCAGGCCGATCGCGGCATAGCTGAGGCCGAACTCGGCCTGCCAGACCGGCAGCATGACGTAGATCAGATCGGTATAGCCGTCGTGCAGCGCGTGCGCGCCGGAGGCGACCGACAGAGCGCGGCGTTCGTCGCGCTTGGTGTCGGCCGTCTCCGGTGCGATGGCGGTCATTCCCTGGCTCGCGGTCGGCGTCCGACAAAGGCGGTGCTGAGGAAGGATACCACCGTCTCGCCATGCTGGTTCGTGCCGGTATTGAGAAACCCGACGAGTCCCCATTCCGGTCGGCTGAGCGAGGCGCGTTTCTCCGCGACTTCGGTTGCGTAGCTGACGGTGTCGCCGGCAAAGACCGGCTTGAACCATTTCAGTTCGCGGAAGCCGGGCGAGGGTCCGAAAGCGGGAATGGGTTCGCCGCGCCGGTCCAGAGCTTCGGCTTCGCGCCGGCGATAATGCACCATCAGCCGCATCCAGGTCGCGGCGGTGTGCCAGCCGGAGGCGCAGAGCGCGCCGAAATGCGAGTGCCTGGCGGCCTCTTCGTCGAGATGAAACAGCTGCGGATCATACGCCTTCGCAAAGGCCTTGATCTCGTCGGCGGTGAAACGGTGGGTGCCGATCCCGGTGCGATCGCCGACGGCCAGGTCTTCGAAGAATTTCATCATGACGCCGCGTCCGGCTCCCGCAGGCCCATCAGCAGCGGCGTCTTCATGGTCATGACGCGCACGTTGCTGCCGTTGAAGACTTCGAACTGCATCGACACGATGCCCATGCCGGGCCGGCTTCTGGAGGGGCGCGTGTCGAGCACGGTCGCGCGCACCGTCAGGGAATCGTCCGGCCGCACCGGCGCGTGCCATTTCACTTCGTCGACGGCATTGGCGCCCATCGAACTCGAATTGAGAATGAAGCCGTCGGCGATCATCCGCATCACCAGACAGCAGGTATGCCAGCCCGAGGCGGACAGCCCGCCCAGCATCGTCTGACGCGCGGCCTCCTCGTCCAGATGCATCGGCTGCGGATCGAATTCGGCGGCAAAGGACAGGATTTCCTCGCGCGTGATCGCGCGCGGACCGTATTCGGTGACGCTGCCGGGCTTGAAGTCTTCGAACCAGATTTTGGACACGGCCGATCCGGAAACGGGGGATATCTCCCGATTGCGTATCGGCCGGTCATGATCCCGTCAACTTGCGGGGCAATGGACATGCCGCCTATGCATTTTGGGGGCGGGCGGCGACGCAGGGCCCGCCGGGGACAAGAAAGACACGCGCATGTTCAACTTCGGCGATCTGTTCAACTGGGACCGCTTCGTCACGCTCTCCATCATCCGGATTTTCTACTGGCTGGCAGTCGGCCTGATTGCGCTCGCGGGCCTGTCGGGCGTGTTTTCCGCGCTGGCGATGATGGCGGTGAATGTTTTTGCCGGGCTGGCGGCGTTGTTCGCGGCGTTGCTGTTCGTGCTGGTCGGGATCATGGCGGCACGCATCGGCGCCGAATTCATCATGATCATATTCCGAATCAGCGAGAATCTCGACGCCATCCGCCAGCGCGGCGGCATGGACCGCTAGCCGGTGACACCGGCGGCGGGCGCCGCCGCGGCGGCGCGGCCTGCAGACGCCGTCTTGTCCGTCATCGCCTGCTGCACGGCGCGGTGCAGGTCCGCCGCGTTGAACGGTTTTTTCAACAGCGGGAAGGCAGCGGCGGCGGACAGGATGGCGTCGCTGTAGCCGCTGATCAGCAGGATGGGGAGGTCGGGATAGGTTTCCCTGATCCTGTGCGCAAGCTGGAGCCCGTTCATCGCGCCGGGCATGACGATGTCGCTCAGCACCATGTCAAAGCCGCCGGCCTGCAGCCGTTCGAGCGCATCGGCGGCATTGTCGGTGTGCACCACCCGGCAGCCGGATTGTTCGAGCAGGGACGCGGTCACGGCCGCGACGTCGGCATTGTCTTCGATCAGAAGCGCGACGCCGCTCAACGCCTTCACGTCCTCCGGCGGACGCGCATCCGCTGGCAGCGTCCGCTCGGCGTGGCTGCGCGGCAGGAAGATGGTGACCGTGGTGCCGCGGTCCGGACCGCTTTCGATGGTGGCTGCGCCGCCGGATTGATGGGCGAACCCGTAAACCTGCGACAGGCCAAGCCCGGTGCCCTTGCCGGTGGGTTTGGTCGTGAAGAAAGGATCGAACACTTTCGCGAGGACATCGGGAGGAATTCCGGCTCCGGTGTCGCGGACGGAGATGGCGACGAAATCTCCGGTCAGTCCCGCGGCGTCGCCCGGCCGCAGGTTGCGGTTGCGGACGTCAATCGCGATCGTTCCGCCTTTGGGCATCGCATCGCGCGCATTGACCGCGACATTGATCAGGGCGAGTTCAAACTCGCCGATATCGATCTGCGTGTGCCAGGTATCAGACGGAATGTTGACTTCGAGCGCAATGTTGCCGGGGAGGGTCCGCGCCAGCATTTCCCGCACGGGTTCGATCCGCGACGTCAGGTCGGTGACTACGGGATTCAGGGTCTGGCGGCGGGAGAAGGTGAGCAATTGCCGCGTCAGGCTGGTGCCTCGCTCGACCGCCGTGCGGATGGCGTCGATGGCCTTGATCTGCTTCGGGTCGGTGAGACCGCGCTGCAGGAGCTGGATATATCCGCTGATGATCATCAGCAGGTTGTTGAAGTCGTGGGCGATGCCGCCGCTCAGTTGGCCGATCGCCTCCAACTTCTGCGACTGCGCCAGTTGCTCGCGTGCCTGCTCCAGCGCCAGTTGGGTCTGACGCCTCTCGGTGATGTCGCGGGTGATCTTGGCGAAGCCGATCAGTTTCCCTGAATCGTCGTGGACGGGGTCGATGACCACGTTCGCCCAGAAGCGCGAGCCGTCCTTGCGTACACGCCAGCCTTCGGCTTCGTACTTGCCGGCAGTCTGCGACAGCCGAAGGGCGCGCGCCGGCAGTTCGTCGTTGCGGTCCTCCGGCGTGTAGAAGCGGCTGAAATGCTGGCCGATGATCTCATCGACCGAATATTGCTTGATGCGCGCGGCGCCCGGATTCCAGCTCGTCACTTTGCCGGTCGTATCCAGCATGTAGAGCGCGTAATCGTGCACGCTGTCGACCATCAGGCGATATTGCTGTTCGGTCGATTGCAGCGCGGTCCGGGCCTGTTTCTGCTCGGTGACGTCATGGCAGGCGCCGATCATGTAGAGGACGTCGCCATTGTCGTCCCGGATGACTTCGCCGGACGTGGACAGATGCCTGATGTCGCCGCCGCTCCGGACAATGCGTTCCTCGATCTGAAACGGCGTGCGTGCCTGGAAGGCCCGCATGACGACGGACCGGACATGTTCGCGATCGTCGGGATGCACCTGTTCAAGATAGAATTCGAATGTCCCGCCGAATTCTCCCTCCTTGAGACCGTAAATCTCATAAAGGCCCGGCGACCATGTGACGGTGTTGCGGCGGACGTCCCACATCCAGCTGCCGAGTTTGACGAGCTGCTGCGCCACGCGCAGATGGGCGCTCTGCAGATCATGCGCCAGCCGCAATTCGCGTTCGACAGCCTTGCGCACCGACACGGCAGCGCTGAGCGCAAGACTCGGCACGCTGGCGCTGGTCATGAAGGCGAGAAGCAGCAAAAAGGAATCGTTGATGGCCGGGCGGGCAAAAGGACCGCCGGCCGAGAGCGTGCCCCAGACCGCGAACGCAGACAGGATGACCGCGACGCCGATGGTATCGCGCTGGGTGCGGCGCAGCGCCGCCCAGAGCAGCGGAAGAATCGCCAGAAAGCCAAGCGGCTCGCGCAACGGGATCTGCTGGAGCTGCGGCGTGAAGGCCACAAAGCCGACGGCGCAGGCTGTGGCGTAGATCGCGATCGTTTCGGGCAGGTCGGAGGCCGAGAGATTGTCGCGGGGATGCGTCCACCACAGCACCAGCAGCGGACAGATCAGCAGCGCGCCGGCGAGATCGCCCATCCACCAGGTGAGCCAGAGCTGCAGGATTTCAGACCCGTCGGCAAATCCCGTCGCCGCAAGACTGGTGGCACCGACCGTCGCGCTGATGGCGGTGGGAAACAGGCTGAACAGCGCAAACAGCGCCACGCGCGCCGGGGTCTCGAAGGTGGCGGTGCCGCCGGCCCAGCGGTTCACCAGATAGCCCACAAGCAGGCATTCCGCCGTATTGCCGAGCCCGATGGCCAGCGAGGTCGCGACCGAGCCTGCCGTAGTGACATTGGCCAGAAAGGCGCCCGCGAAAATGGCCGGCGCCACGCGATAGCCGAACAGCAGCACGGCGGCGATGGCGAAACCGGTCGCCGGCCAGATCGGGGTGGCGCTGGGATTGACGGACGCGAATTCCAGCCCACCTTTTGCGAGCAGGAAATAGATTACCGCGGTGGCGGCAAGCCCGATGCCTTCCTGAATATGCCGAAGGTTCACCGATGTCCCGGAAGTCGATTGTGGATGTCAGAGCCCAGCTTGTGACCCGGAAAACGCTAGCGCGATCGGGCGCCGCATTCCACCGGCAACCGAGCCCTGTCCGGCGGACAGAGCAGGGCCAAATCGGCAACGTTCAAGAGGGTAGAAAGTTCCCGCCGCCCGGTCAGGTGGCGAAGCGGAAATGCATCACGTCGCCGTCGAGGACGACGTAATCCTTGCCTTCCAGGCGCAGCTTGCCGGCATCGCGGGCACCGGCTTCGCCGCCGAGGGTGACGTAATCGTCATAGGCGATGGTTTCGGCGCGGATGAAGCCGCGCTCGAAGTCGGTATGGATTACGCCGGCGGCCTGCGGCGCCTTGGTGCCGCGGGTGATGGTCCAGGCGCGAGCCTCCTTTGGGCCGACGGTGAAATAAGTGACCAGATCAAGCAGGCCGTAACCGGCGCGAATCAGGCGGTCCAGGCCCGGCTCCTTCAGCCCGACGGCCTCCAGATACTCGGTGCGCTCCTCGCGCGAAAGCACGGCGATCTCGGATTCGATCTTGGCCGAAATGACGACGGCGACCGCGCCTTCTTCCCTGGCGCGCGCCTCGACCTTGCGGGAGAAGTCGTTGCCGGTTGCGGCCGCGGCTTCCTCGACATTGCAGACATAGAGCACAGGCTTGGCGGTCATCAGGCCGAGCATGGCGAAGGTCTTTTCCTCCTCCGGCTTGCGCTCGACTAGCCGCGCCGGCTTGCCCTCGCGCAACAGCGGCAAGGCGCGGTTGACCAGGTCGAGCAGTTCCCTGGCTTCCTTGTCGTTGCCGCGCGCCTTCTTTTCCAGCGCGTCGACCCGTCGCTCCAGGCTGTCGAGATCGGCCAGCATCAGCTCGGTCTCGATGGTCTCGATATCGGCGACCGGATCGATCTTGCCCTCGACATGGGTGATGTCGGAGTCCTCGAAACAGCGCACCACATGCGCGATGGCGTCGACCTCGCGGATATTGGCAAGGAACTGGTTGCCGAGGCCTTCGCCTTTCGAGGCGCCGCGCACCAGCCCGGCAATGTCCACGAAGGTGAGGCGGGTCGGCACGATCTTCTCGGACCTGGCGATGGCCGCGAGCCTGTCGAGCCGCGGATCCGGCACCGCCACCTCGCCGACATTCGGCTCGATGGTGCAAAACGGATAATTCGCCGCCTGCGCCGCCGCCGTTTCGGTGAGCGCGTTGAAGAGCGTCGACTTGCCGACATTCGGCAATCCGACGATGCCGCATTTGAATCCCATGACTTGCGTCCGTGCGTTGCTAGTCGCGGCCTGGCGTTTCGGCCGGTCCGTCCGGATCGCCGAAACCTTTTGCTGCCATCGCGAGATGAACCTTGTTCTGAAAACTCGAATCCTCGCCGCGCGCCAGCAAGCCGGCGCTGTCGGCGATCGCGTCGCACAGCGTCTCCACCCAGTCGCGCTCGCTTTTGGCGAAATCGGACAGCACGTAGGAATGCACGATGTCCTTGTTGCCGGGATGACCGATGCCGAGCCGCGCGCGCTTGTACTCGTTGCCCATATGGGCGGTGATGGAGCGCAGCCCGTTATGCCCGGCATTGCCGCCGCCGGTCTTGATGCGCAGCTTGCCCGGTGGAAGATCGAGTTCGTCGTGGAACACGACGATGTCGCCGAGCCCCACCTTGTAGAACTTCGCAGCTTCCGCGACGGCGCGGCCGGATTCATTCATGAAGGTGCCGGGGAGAAGCAGCAGGACACGCTCGGAGCCGATCGTTCCTTCCGCCGCGACGCCCTGAAAGCGGCGTCGCCACGGCGTGATACCGTGGCGCTTGCCGATGGCCTCGACGGCCATGAAGCCGATATTGTGCCGGTTGCCCGCGTGGCGGGCGCCCGGATTGCCGAGCCCGACGAGGAGAAGCATGGGAGGAGGACGGCGCGATTACGCGCCGCCGTCTCACTTCTTCTCGGCGGCCTTGTCGCCACCCGCAGCAGCGCCGGCGGCGGGAGCGGCGGCTCCGGCAGCAGGAGCGGCGCCGGCAGCGGGCGCAGCGGCAGCGGCGGCGGCGGCGGCCGCGGCATCCGCGGCGGCCTTGAGCTCTTCCGCATAGCCGGACGGCGGCACGATGGTGACCAGAGTCACATCATCCCTGCCGATCGGCTTCACACCTTCGGGCAGCTTCACGTCGCTCAGATGCTTCGAATAGTTGATCTCGAGGCCGGCCACGTCGACGTCGATCGACGCCGGAATCTTGTCGGGCGGGCAGCGCACGGCAATCGTGTGCGACACGATGTTGACCGCGCCGCCGCGTTTCACGCCGGGCGACTGGTCGGCATTGAGAATGTGGATCGGAATGTTGACCCGGATCAGCTGTCCTTCGGATAGCCGCATGAAGTCGACATGGATCGGAAAATCCTTGATCGGATCGAGCTGGTAATCGCGCGGAATCACGCGATGCTTCTTGCCGTCGACCTCGACGTCATAGAGCGTGGTGAGGAAACGGCCGGCATAGATGCGCGCCCGGATTTCCTTCTGGTCGAGCGTGATGTTCAGCGGCGGCTGGTTTGCGCCGTAGATCACGGCCGGTGTCTGGCCTGTGCGACGAACTGCCCGAGCGGCCCCCTTGCCGGCCTTCGGACGCGCGGTCGCCTTCAATTCCTTGACGGTCGCCATAGCGTTGAGTCCTTATGTAACCCTGCGAATTTGCGGAAATGACCGCGGCAAGCCTCCAGGGGTGCGGGGGCCGCGGTTGCGCGGGCTTATAGCGGGGTTGCTTCGCCCTGACAAGGAAACCGGGAAAAAACAGCGCTCCGGGGACGAAAAACCGGGAAAATCAGGCCTGATCGGCCTTTGGCGCCTTTTTGCCTTTGCCGTCGCCCTTGGCCTCCAGCGCCTCGATGCGGGCCTTGAGCGCCTCGTTTTCCTCGCGCGCCAGCCGGGCCATGTCCTTCACGGCCTCGAATTCCTCGCGTTTGACCAGGTCCATGTCGCGCAGCCAGCGCTCGGCCTGGGTCTTGAACAGGGTGTCGAATTCCCGCCGCACGCCCTGCGCGACGCCCGCCGCGTCGTTCATCAGCCGCGCAATTTCGTCAAAGAAACGGCTGTTGGTCTGGGTCATCGTCGTCTCCGCAAGACTGGCATGGGCCGGTTGGTCTCGTCCAGATATGGCGCGTCGGCTGGGCTCTCGCAAGCGCGTGACCGGGATTGTGGCGGGCGCCGCTTGACTTGAGCCCTCCGCTCCCCGCAAACCGCCCCGGCTGGCGCATCGCGCGCCCGGGCGGACGACCATGCCATTCGCGGCTTTGCCATTTCCCAATATCGATCCGGTGCTGGTCAGCATCGGGCCGTTCGCCATTCGCTGGTATGCGCTCGCCTATATCCTCGGCATTCTGCTGGGCTGGGTCTATGCGCGCTGGATGATCCGCAGGACGGACCTCTGGGCGGGCAAGCCGCCGATGACCGTGACCGACTATGACGACTTCATCGTCTGGGTGACGGCCGGCATCATTCTCGGCGGACGCACCGGTTACGTGCTGTTCTACAACCCGGCCTATTTCGCCGCGCACCCGTCGGAAATTTTCCAGCTCTGGAACGGCGGCATGTCTTTCCATGGCGGCTTCGCCGGCTGCGTTCTGGCTGTGGTGCTGTTCGCATGGCGGCGCAAGATCTCGGTGCTGTCGCTCGGCGACCTGACCTGCGCCGCCGGGCCGATCGGGCTGTTCCTCGGCCGCGTGGCGAATTTCATCAACGGCGAATTGTGGGGCCGCCCGACCGATATGCCTTGGGCGTTCGTGTTTCCCCATGCCGGCCCGCTGCCGCGCCATCCCAGCCAGCTCTATGAAGGCGTGCTGGAAGGACTGGTCCTGTTCATCGTGCTGGCGTTGTTTGTCCGCGCCGGCGCGCTGAAGCGTCCGGGCCTGATCGTCGGGATCTTCGCCATCGGCTATGCGCTGGCGCGCTCGTTCTGCGAGTTGTTCCGCGAACCCGACGCGCAGCTCGGTTTCCTGTGGGGCGGACTGACCATGGGCATGCTGCTCTCGATCCCGCTGCTGCTGGCCGGGATCGCGTTCGTCGTCTACGCTTTGCGCAAGCCGGCCGAAGGACACGCATGACCGACGACACCGTCTCTCCGATCGAAACCGAAATCCGCCGTCTGATCTCGGTCGCCGGTCCGATGCCGGTCGGGAAATTCATGTCGCTGTGCCTGAGCCATCCGCAGCATGGCTATTACGTCACGCAGGATCCGTTCGGCGCCGCCGGCGACTTCACCACCGCGCCCGAGATCAGCCAGATCTTCGGCGAACTGATCGGGCTGTGGTCGCTGTCGGTCTGGCGCATGATGGGTGCGCCGGAGA
Source organism: Pseudorhodoplanes sp. (assembly GCA_022843165.1). Lineage (GTDB taxonomy): Bacteria > Pseudomonadota > Alphaproteobacteria > Rhizobiales > Xanthobacteraceae > Pseudorhodoplanes. The sequence continues at coordinate 32,664 of JALHOD010000001.1, read as the reverse complement.
ATGTGCGTCTGGTCGAACTCGGGCCGGGACGCGGCACGCTGATGAAGGATGCATTGCGTGCGCTGCGCGTGGCGCCGGACTTCCGCACCGCGATCTCGCTGCATCTGGTCGAGGTCAGTCCGGTGCTGGAAAAGATCCAGCGCGACACGCTCGAGTCGCAGGACGTGCCGGTGATGTGGCATCCGAGTTTCGCGGAAGTGCCGGATGGCCCGATGATCGTCATCGCCAATGAATTCATCGACGCCTTGCCGGTCTATCAGGCGGTGAAGCAGCCGGACGGCTGGCACGAGCGCGTGGTCGGCCTCGATTCCGCCGGCCATTTCGCCTTCGGCGTCTCGCCCGACCGGATTCCGCATTTCGACCGGATCCTGCCGTCCCAACTGCGCGACGCCGCGCCGGGGTCGATCTACGAATGGCGGCCGGATGCAATCGCCTACGATATCGCCCGCAGGGTGAGGCACCAGGGCGCGGCGCTGATCATCGATTACGGCCACAGCCAAAGCGGCGTGGGCGATACCCTGCAGGCGATCGGCCGTCATCAATTTGCCAATCCGCTGCAAGCGCCCGGCCGCGTCGACGTCACCGCGCATGTCGATTTCCAGGCGTTCGGCCGCGCTGCCGAAAGCATGAATGCCAGCGTGCAGGGACCGATCACGCAGGGCGAATTCCTGCGCCGCGTTGGCATCGATGTGCGCGCGCAGGCGCTGAAGTCGAGCGCGTCCGTGCAGCAGGCGGCCGATATCGAATCCGCCGTGGTGCGCCTGACGCAGACCGGTCCGACTGGCATGGGCGAATTGTTCAAGGTGATGGCGATCGCCGATCCGAAACTCGGGAAACTGCCGGCCTTCGACGAGTGAGAGCGCGATCAGGACACGCGGACACATGATGCTCACTGCACCGTCGCTGCTGGCCGTGCCAGGCATCCGTCACGCGTTCTTCACGCGCGCCGGCGGCGTGTCGCAGGGCATTTACGCCAGCCTGAATGGCGGCGTCGGCTCCAGGGATGATCCGGCGCATGTGACGGAAAACCGCGCGCGCATGGCGAAGGCGCTGGATGTCGGTGCGGATTGTTTCGCGACCGTCTTTCAGGTTCATTCCCCGGATGCGGTAATTGCCGAAAAAGCATGGAGCACGCAGACGCGGCCGCGCGCCGACGCGATCGTGACGCAGATACCCGGTCTGGCCATCGGGGTGACCACCGCCGATTGCGGGCCGGTGCTGTTCGCCGATCCGAAAGCGGGCGTGATCGGCGCGGCGCATGCCGGCTGGCGCGGCGCGCTCACCGGCGTTCTGGATGCGACGGTTGCGGCGATGGAACAACTGGGTGCGGACCGCGAACGCATTGTCGTGGCGCTAGGTCCGATGATCCGGCAACGCAACTACGAAGTCGGCGCGGAATTCGTGGAGAGCTTCTGCAAGGACGACCCGGACAATGCGCGCTTCTTTGTGCCGGGTGCGCGGGAGAGGCATTCGCTGTTCGACCTGCCGGCCTATATCGCAGCACGTCTTCAACGCCTGGGTGTTGCCGGCGTTGAAGACCTTGGGCTGTGCACCTATGCCGCGCCGGACCGCTTCTTCAGCTACCGCCGCTCGGTGCATCGCGGCGAGCCGGATTACGGCCGTCATGTCAATGCGATCGCGCTGATGGGCTAGCGTTGTTGGCAGCGGGCAGGCCGGGCGTCTGGACCGCGGAATGAAATAAAGCTACTCCTGCTCCCGGCGGGCCGACGGACCATAGAGTCCGCGGTTTGGCTGCGGGGGTTTTATGCAGAGTGGGACGGCATGCGCTGCGGCGCGCGGCCTTGCGATATGCGCGCTCGCCCTTTGGGTGTCGGGCTGCGTGACCGCCGGTTCGCGCACCGGCGCGCTACAGCCCGGACAGCCTGCCACCGTCGCCTTCGAATCCATCGATGGGCCGCCGCCCGCCGTTTTTCAGAAGCTCGTGCAGAAGCTGAACGAGGAGGCGGCCGCGCGGCAGGTGCCGATGGTGACGCGCGAAGGTTATGCGCCCTATCGTATCCGCGGTTATGTCGCGACCAGCGTGGTCAGGAAGCAGACCATCGTCTCCTGGGTCTGGGATGTCTATGACGGCGAGACGCGCCGCACCGCCCGCTTCATGGGCGAAGAGAAGGCCGGCGCGGCTGCCGGCGATGCCTGGAATGCCGCGAATGACACCGTGCTGGCGCGCGTCGCCCGCAGCGGAATGGAGCAACTGGCGGCCTATCTCAATGCATCACAGACCCAGCCGCCGGCAACCGGATCGGATCCGGCGCCGGCTGTTCCGGACCGCGGCCAGATGACGGTGGCGGCCGCCGACGATTTCCGCCCCGAGGCGCAGGGCATTTTCCGCCTTTCCGGGGCAAGCCAGGCCGCCTCCGCGCCGGAGCCCGCCGTGACCGGTCCGGCGGCCGAGACCACTGCGCCGCTTCCGCCGGCCCGGCCGGCAGGACGGACCACGCGCGTCGCATCCGCCGGGACGCGGTAATGCAGGCCGGCGGCCAAAAAGCTTAAGGATACGGACTTTCGGATGTTGCGCTGATCATGGCCGGCTTGTTATCAGGACGCCGCCAGCGATCGATCTTCGCGCCCTTCCGGGGCGGGCGGAACGCCGCCAAGACAGCCGTTCGAGACCAACCCTTTTGTACGTGTGACCAGCGAGGAGACGATGGCCAAGAACGGGGCAATCAAGCTCGTCGCCGGCAATTCCAATCCCGTGCTTGCGGGCGAGATCGCGGATTACCTGCGCACGCCGATGACCAAGGCGGTGGTGCGGCGCTTCGCCGACATGGAAATCTTTGTCGAGATCCAGGAAAACGTCCGCGGCGCCGACGTGTTCGTGATCCAGTCGACCTCGTTTCCGGCCAACGACCATCTGATGGAATTGCTGATCATCATCGATGCCCTGCGACGCGCCTCCGCGCGCCGCATCACGGCGGTGATTCCGTATTTCGGCTATTCGCGCCAGGACCGCAAACCCGGACCGCGCACCCCGATCTCCGCCAAGCTGGTGTCGAACCTGATCACCCATGCCGGCGCCAACCGCGTGATGACGCTCGATCTGCATGCCGGACAGATCCAGGGCTTCTTCGATATTCCGACCGACAATCTCTATGCCTCGCCGGTCATGGTGCGCGACATCAGGGAACGCTTCGACATTTCCAAGCTGATGGTGGTGTCGCCGGATGTCGGCGGCGTGGTGCGGGCCCGCGGCCTCGCCAAGCGGATCAACGCGCCGCTCGCCATCATCGACAAGCGCCGCGAGCGCGCCGGGGAATCCGAAGTCATGAACGTCATCGGCGAGCCGAAGGGCCACATCTGCATCCTGGTGGACGACATCGTGGATTCGGGCGGCACGCTGGTGAACGCGGCCGACGCGCTGCTGGCCCAGGGCGCCGCCGAGGTCTACGCCTATTTGAGTCACGGCGTGCTGTCGGGCGGCGCGGTCGCGCGCATCACCGGTTCGCGGCTGAAGGAACTGGTCATCACCGACTCGATCCAGCCCACCCAGGAGGTGAAGGGCGCGCACAACATCCGCGTCCTGCCGATCGCCCAGCTGATCGGCGAAGCCATCGGCCGCACCGCCACCGAAGAGTCGGTGTCGAGCCTGTTCGACTGATCGGACTCGCTTTTTTCCGAACCGAGTCAACTTGTCGCAGCGGCCATTGTGGACAGCGGAGTCGCTGTGCGTTGCGCCGATTCCAAGAATCCACGACCTATTCCCACACGATGCATTCAAGCTTTGTTGCGCGGAATCGGTCCGGTTATATTCGGTTGCACAAGTGATTCGTTTTCCGGCGGTCAACCTGCCGGGCCGGTTCCGTCCTGCGTCACAAAGCAGCGTCCTGGTAAGACGTCCCCCGTCGGGGAAGTAGATTGCCCGCGCCTTTGCGGCGGCGCGCGGCAATGACGGCCTCGCACGCGGCGGATGAAACAGATCATGTCCCTGACAGAATATTCGGATTCGATTCGCAGCAATCCGCTCGACACCGTCGAGCGTCTGGCCGCGGTCAACGACTGGAGCTTCGAGCGCTCCGGCGACGACGAGATCAACATTCTCATCAAGGGCAAGTGGAGCGACTACCAGGTGTCGTTCACCTGGATGGGTGAACTGGAGGCCCTGCATCTGGCCTGCGCCTTCGACCTGAAGGTGCCGGACCGGCGCTGCGCGGAAGTGCAGAAACTGATCGCGCTGATGAACGAGCAGATGTGGGTCGGGCATTTCGACCTGTGGCCGGCCGACGGCATGGTGATGTTCCGGCACGCGCTGGTTCTGGCCGGCGGTCTGGAAGCCTCCGGCGAGCAATGCCAGTCGGTGCTGTCGACGGCGCTCGACGCCTGCGAGCGTTATTTCCCGGCCTTCCAGTTCGTGCTCTGGGCCGGTAAGCCGTCGCGCGAAGCGCTCGACGCGGCGATGTTCGAAACATCGGGCGAGGCTTAAAGTGTGGTCGTCCCCGCGCAAGCGGGGACCCATAGCCTCCGGTCCTGCAAGAAAAGAATTCGTTTCCGCCGCCTGCTGGATTACATCCTCTGTGATTATGGGTCTCCGCTTGCGCGGGGGCGACCACGAGCGGTGGCGTCATGACAACAAACAACACCTCCCTCCAGGGCATCGGCCCGGTCGCGCTGGTCGGCGCCGGCAAGATGGGCGGCGCCATGCTGGACGGCTGGCTCGCGCTTGGGCTCGATCCCAAAAGCGTTCTGGTGGTCGATCCGAAGCCGTCACCCGAGATCCAGACGCTGGCCGGGCAGGGCGTGACGCTCAATCCGGCGAAGGGCGCCTTGTCCAAGGTGCGTGTCGTCATCCTGGCGGTGAAACCGCAGGTGGCGGCGGAGGTCTTGCCGGATTTGTCGGGCCTGATCGGCGCCGACACGCTGGTGGTCTCGATCATGGCCGGAAAGACGCTGGCGTTTCTGGACCGCGTCTGGCCGGGCGCCGCCTTGGTACGCGCCATGCCCAATACGCCGGCGGCGATCGGGCGCGGCATCACGGTCGCGGTCCCGAACAGCAAGGTCACGGCGGCGCAGCGCAAGCTGGCGCACGATCTCCTGGCCGCCACCGGCGCGGTGGAATGGGTCGAGGACGAGGCGCTGATGGATGCGGTCACCGCCGTGTCCGGGTCCGGCCCGGCCTATATTTTCCATCTCGCCGAGGCGCTGGCGAAAGCCGGGATCGCCGCCGGCCTGCCGCCGCGCCTCGCCGAGACGCTGGCGCGCGTCACGGTTTCAGGCTCGGGCGAGTTGCTGCATCGCTCGCCGCACGATCCCGCCACCCTGCGGCAGAATGTGACGTCGCCGGGCGGAACCACCGCGGCCGCGCTTGAGGTGCTGATGGGTGCGGACGGGCTCGCGCCGCTGATGACCAGGGCGGTCGCGGCTGCGACCAAACGCTCGCGCGAACTAGCCGGCTGAGCCGCGAACCGCCTTGGAACGGCCCCGTTCGCGGGCCTAGACTGAGACAGTCGATTTGTCCGGTCAGGAGTCCGTCATGGCGCGCAAACCCGCAAGCAATCCGACACACGGCCAGACCGCGGGCGCAGCCGGCGGGCCGGTGCGCGACCGCATCATCGATGCCCTGATGATCCTGCTGGCCGAAAAAGCGCTGGAGCAGATTTCGCTCGGCGATGTGGCGCGGCAGGCCGAGGTCTCGCTGGCCGACCTGCGCGACGAGTTTTCCTCGATGGTCTCCATCGTCACCGCGCACATGAAGCGGATCGACCGCGCGGTGCTGGCGGCCGACAACTCCGACATGGCCGGCGAATCCGTGCGCGAAAAGCTGTTCGATGTGCTGATGCGGCGGCTCGAGGCGCTGACGCCCGACAAGGCAGCGATGCGTTCGCTGCTGCGGTCGGCCGCGCGCAATCCCGGTCTGGCGATGGCGCTCAATGCCTCCGCCGTGCGATCGCTGCTGTTCATGCTGGCCGCCGCCGACATCGACACCGCCGGGCCGAAAGGCATGATGCGCGCGCAGGGACTGGCGCTGCTGTTCGGGCGCGTGCTCGGCGTCTGGGTCGACGACGAGGATCCGGGTCTGGCCCGCACCATGGCCGCGCTCGACCGTGAATTGTCGCGCGGCGCGCGCTGGGCCGGATTCCTCGACGACCTGTGCCGCATTCCGGAAGCGTTGTGCCGCGGCGGCGGACGCTGGCGGTCGCAGCGCCGCCGGTCGCCGGACGACGAGACCGCCGCCGCCTGATCAGACCGGAACGCGCACCGTCGCGCGCAGGCCGCCCATCGGACTGTCGCCCAGCATGATGTCGCCGCCATGCGAGCGCGCGATGTCGCGCGCGATGGCGAGGCCGAGGCCGGTGCCGCCCTCATCCTGGTTGCGCGCGTCGTCCAGCCGCAGGAACGGCTTGAACACCTCCTCGCGCATGCCGGCAGGAATGCCGGGGCCGTCGTCATCCACCGTGACCGTCAGCCAGCGATGGTCGCGATGGCCGGTGATGGCGATGGCGTTGGCATGGCGCGCGGCGTTGGACACCAGATTGGCGAGGCAGCGCTTGAACGCCGCCGACTTCACCGTGACCACCGGCTGGCCGTGGAACTCCACGCTGGCCTGATGCCCGGTGCGCTCGGCGTCGGTCTTCAGTTCCTCCAGGAACGCCGCCATGTCGGTGGGCGCCGAGGATTCGCCCATGTCGCCGCGCGCGAAGGCGAGATAGGCCTCCAGCATGCGGCCCATCTCGTCGACATCCTTCTTCATCGCCTCGATTTCCGGGGTGTCGCCGAGCAGGGCCAGTTCGAGCTTGAAGCGCGTGAGGATGGTGCGCAGGTCGTGCGAGACGCCGGCCAGCATGGCGGTGCGCTGCTCGATCGCGCGCTCCACGCGCAGTTTCATCTCGATGAAGGCGACGGCGGCGCGCCGCACCTCGCGCGCGCCGCGCGGGCGGAAATTCGGCATGTCGCGGCCCTTGCCGAAGGCCTCCGCCGCGTCGGCCAGCCGCAGGATCGGGCGGATCTGGTTGCGCAGGAACAGGATGGCGACGGTGAGCAGCACCAGCGAGGTGCCGACCATCCACATCAGGAAGATTCCGGAATTCGAGGCATAGGCGGCGCCGCGCGGCGCGATCACCCGCATCACCGCGTTCTCGAGCTGGATGCGGATCTCCACCAGCGACGAACGGCCGACGGTGTCGATCCAGAACGGGCGCTTGATCTGCTTGCGCAGCTCCACCGACAGCGCCTGATCGAGCAGCGAGAAGAACGGCTTTGGGCCCGGCTGCGGCATTTCCGAGGCCGGCAGGAAATCCACAACCAGACCGAGCTTCTCCTGCGCGATGCGCCGGATCTGGGTCTGCTCGGCATCCTGCGGATAGCCGCGATAGACCTCGATCACCGCGGCGATGTCGGCGACGACGCCGGCGGACAATTTCTGCGTCACCGAATTCCAGTGCCGCTCCATGAACACGAAGGCGACCACCGATTGCAGGATCACCATCGGCGCGATGATGATCAGCAGCGCGCGGGCATAGAGGCCCGTCGGCATGAAGCGCTTGAGCCAGCGACCCAGTCTTTCCCAGGCATAGCCGATCCGGTTCGCCGCCGAGCGCAGGGTGGCGAGGCCGGAATCGAGCGTCGTCATGTCGACACCACGAGCCGGTAGCCGATGCCGCGCACGGTCTGCAGCAGCAGCGGATTGGCGGGATCCTTTTCGATCTTGCGCCGCAGCCGGTTAACCTGCACGTCGACCGCGCGCTCGTTGGCGGCGGCGTCGTTGCCGGCGAGCGCCAGACGCGGAACGGTCTCGCCCGGACTGGCCGACAGGACCGTCAGCATGTCGCGCTCGCGGTCGGTGAGGCGGAGGATGTCTTCTCCGCGGCGCAATTCGCCGCGCGCGATGTGAAACACGAATTCGCCGAAGCGCACCGATTCCGGCGCGGGCGCCGCCGCCGGTTGCGCGCGTTTGAGGATGTTGGCGATGCGCAGCGACAGCTCGCGCGGCTCGAACGGCTTGGCGACATAATCGTCGGCGCCGATCTCAAGGCCTTCGATCCGCATCGCGGTCTCGTCGCGCGCGGTCAGGATCAGGATCGGCACTTCCGAGGTCTGGCGCAGCGACTTGGCGAGTTCAAAGCCGGACTCGCCCGGCATCATCACGTCGAGGATGAGCAGGTCGAAATGCAGGCCTTCCAGCTTGGCGCGCGCGTCCGCCGCGCTCTCGGCGGTGGTGACGCGATAGCCTTCGGACGCCAGGAAGCGCGAGAGCAGGTCGCGGATGCGGCGGTCGTCGTCGACGATCAGAAGATGCGGCGCATCGTCGGCGGGGATCGAAGGAGCCAGGCTCGCGGCTTGCATGCTGCTCACCTTATTTCTGACTGCGGCTTTGATCGGCTCTGGCGATCAGCTTCTGCACAATGCCGCGATCCTCCGCGTCGATCATCGCCGTGAGGAAGCGGCACGCGGCCGCATGCGCGCCGGGATCGAGTTCATTGAGTGCCCGGGCGATCCGCTCGGTCTGCAGGCCGGCCAGTTTCATGGCCAGCGCTTCGCCTTTCGGCGTGGCATAAAGAAGGCGCTGGCGCCGGTCGTTGGCGCCTTCCTTCTGAACGATATAGCCTTGGTCGATGAGCTGCTTCAGCACGCGCCCGAGCGACTGCTTGGTGATGTTCAGGATGTGCAGCAGATCGGCGACCTTCATGCCGGGATTGCGGTTGACGAAATGCAGCACGCGGTGATGGGCGCGGCCGAAGCCGAGCTTGGACAGCACGTCGTCGGGGTCGCTGACGAAATCGCGATAGGCGAAAAACAGCAACTCGATGATATCCCAGAGCGGGTCGCCCCTGTCGCGGGAGGCGGCCTGATCCTTGGATGCCGTGCGGTCGCGAAGCGGTGAGATCGTCATGTCAGCCAATGCACCGGGCCCAGTTTATGTCAGCTATATTGACATATTTTCTGCAGATTGTTACCGAGAGCGGCGACTAAAGGAAAGGATCGTGCCCGTATCCTGCGGGCGGCGGTCATTGCGCCGGTTCCCGAAGCGCGCTCTCATGGACCGGCCGGGAAAAGATATCGGGACTTGGCCCGCGAGGCAAAAAGCGGGTTCGCTGGCGGTCGGAAGACCCCCTGAGCGGCCATTGACCCCGAGGAGGAACGTCATGGCGGTGCCTTTTCACGAACTTCCGGGCCTGATCTGGTTCGACGGCAAGCTGGTGCCGGGACCCGAGGCCAATATCCACGTCCTCACCCACGGCCTGCATTATGCCAGCTGCGTGTTCGAGGGCGAGCGCGCCTATGGCGGGCGCATTTTCAAGAGCGCGGAGCATTCCGAGCGCCTGAAGAAATCCGCCACCATTCTGGATTTCGAGATTCCCTATTCCGTGGCCGAGATCGACGCCGCCAAGCAGCTGGTGCTCGACAAGAACGGCATGAAGGACGCCTATGTGCGGCCGATCGCCTGGCGCGGTTCGGAGCAGCTCGGGGTTTCGGCGCAGAGCAACACGATTCATCTGGCGATCGCGACCTGGGAATGGCCGAGCTATTTCGATCCGGCGCAGCGGCTGAAAGGGATCAAGCTCGATCTCGCCGATTATCGCCGGCCCGATCCGAGGACCGCGCCGTGTTTTGCGAAAGCCGCCGGCCTGTACATGATCTGCACGGTGTCCAAGCATCGCGCGGAGCGCAAGGGCTTTGCCGACGCCATGATGCTGGACTGGGAAGGCCGCGTCGCGGAATGCACCGGCGCCAACATCTTCTTCGTCAAGGACGGCAAGATCCACACCCCGATCGCCGACTGCTTCCTGGACGGCATCACACGCCGCACGGTGATCGATCTGGCCAAGCGCCGCGGGTTCGAGGTGATCGAGCGCCGCATCCTGCCGGAGGAGCTGACGGATTTCTCCGAATGCTTCATCACCGGCACGGCGGCAGAAGTCACCGCGGTGGCGCAGATCGCCGACTGGAATTTCAATCCCGGCGGCATCACCAAGCAGTTGATGGATGACTACACCGCCGAGGTGAATCCGAAATCGGCGGCGGCGTAACGTTCAATCCCTGACCACGACCAGCCGGTCGGTCCCGCTCTCCGCGCCCCAGGCCTCGCCGGGGCGGCCCAGCATCTGGCGCACCGACGCGCCGCTGCGGTTGCTCGCAAAGCTTTCGAATTTCTCGGTCGCCGGGTCGAAGCGCACGATCGCATTGGCGGAAAAATCCGTCAGCCAGACGCGGTCCTTGTCGTCGACATAGACCGAGTAGCAGCCGAACTTGGCGTTCGGCAGCGTCCAGGTCTTCCAGCTTTTCGCCATCGGATCGTAGCGGCCGACTTCGCCGGTGTGCCAGAAGCTGACCCAGAGCAGGCCCTTGGAATCCGACCAGACCCGGCGCGGCCCCACGCCTTTCTTCGGCGGTTCGACAAGGCTGGCTTCCCCGCTCACGGTGTCGATCTTCGCCAGATGATCGCCGGCCAGCGACACATACCAGACGTCGCCGGAGGGCGTGGTGGCAATGCCGTACGGGCCGCGGCCGCGCGGCGCCTTCCAGGCATCGACCTTGCCGCTCGAGGGATCGACGCGTCCATAGACGCCGTTCTGCCCGGTAAACCAGTAGATGCCCTTGTTGTCGAACGTGCCGGTGTTCAGATTGGCGTCCGGAAATTCTTTCGGAAGCGGAAACACCTGCACGGCCTTGGTTTTCGGATCGACGCGCAGATTGGCATTGAGCCCGCTATCGGTGACCCAGGCCGCGCCGTCCGGCCCGACGATGACGCCATGCGGTCGCGATCCCTTGCCGAGCGGGACGCGTTCGATCTTTCCGGTCTTCGGGTCGAGCCGGCCGAGATCGCCGCTATGCTGCCCGGTATACCAGACGGTGCCGTCGGGCGCGGCCGCGACATCGTGCGGATGCGAGCCTTTCGGGACATCGAAATAGGCGACCTGCGCGGCGTTTGCCGACGTCCAGCCGAGTGCGAGCAGGATCGTCACAATCAGGATCATTGGGCGCATGTCGCTCTCCCGCTGCGTGATCACATAACAACGCAAACTACGCTTTATTCCGCGGTCCGGACGGACGGCTCGAACGCGCGCCGGTAACGCTCGGGCAGATGATCGGCGATCGCTGGCGGCAGGATATATCTCTGGTACCAGCCGAGCCATCCCCGGCGCGACGACGCGGGAAAATCGCCCGTCACCACGTCCCGCCAGCGCTGCCGATAAGCGTTCCTGATCGTGCCGCCGAAGGGCGGATCGTTGTTGTCGGTCGCAGACAAGTGCGGGTCGGAAGCAAAGCATGTCCCGCGCTCGCAGGCGATCATGCGGCCGGCATGGCGAAATCCGAACGGCGTGGGCGGCACGGTCGGGATAATGTCGAGGCCGTGAACCAGCCGGTAGGTGCGCTCGCCCAGACCACTTGCGTTATAGGCCTCGACGAAACGCGCAGCGCCGACCCGCGGCGCGCCGAAGGTATAGACGGCGGCGGCGGTAAACCCGAGTTCGCGCGCGGATCGCTCGGCGACAGTCATTGCCAATGCGCCGCCCAGGGAATGTCCGCCGATCAGGAGCGGCATGTCTTTATCGGCCGTCTGCAAGGCGGCGGACAGATCGCTCCACACCGTATCGACGGCATTGCGAAAGCCGTAATGCATCTCGCGCGAGCGCGGGCCGAGATGGAAATTCGTCACCCAGTTGGCGAGCGCCAGCGGATCGGTGCCGGCAAAGGAGACGATGGTGGCGCCGCGTCCCTTCGCCACAATCCCGTGCGTGGCGGTGAGCGGGACTGCGCCGATGCGTTCCCTCGAAACCAGCGCATGACGTTGCAGGTCCCAGCGCGCCAGCACCGGCATCACCTTGTGGCGCGCGTCGCGCACTTCGTAGGCGAGCTGCGCCATCCACATCATGGCGCGGGCGGTGCCGATGCGGAAACCGGGCTGCGGAGAAAAATCCGCAAAGGCATCGGGCCGGTAAGCCTCAAGCGGGATTTCGACCAGAAAACTCACAGAGCCGCTCCGACCGGTCGTTCTATTCCGCCGCCGCGCCGGGTTTGGCCTGCCAGCGGGCGGCCGCGGAATCGTCGGTCTCCTTGGCCTCGACCCAGCCCGTCCCGTCGGGACGCTCTTCCAGCTTCCAGAACGGCGCGCGGGTTTTCAGATAGTCCATCAGGAAATCGGCGGCCGCGAAGGCCGCCTGCCGGTGCGCGGAGGCGGTGACCACGAGCACGATATTGTCGCCCGGCTGCATGCGCCCGTAGCGGTGGATGACGGTGGCGCCGAGCAGCGGCCAGCGGCGTTTGGCGTCTTCGACGTGGCGGGCGATCTCGTCTTCCGCCATGCCGGGATAATGCTCCAGCGTCATCGCGGAGACGCCGTGGCCGCCCTCGTGATCGCGGCAGATGCCGGTGAAGGTGACGACGGCGCCGATGTCGGTGCGGCCGTGCGAAAGCTTTGCGGCCTCGGCGGCGGCGTCGAAATCCTCGCTCTGCAGTCGGATCGTGGTGATCATCTGTTTATTCTAGCGCCATTGCCCGGCCGCCGTCATGCGCGCCGGCGAAGGGGCGAGCTTATCCGCCGGTCATGGGCGGAAAGAAGGCGATCTCGCGCGCGCCGGAAATCGCGGTGTCGGGCTTGACATGCACCCGGTCGATGGCGGCGCGGATGACCTTGCGCTTCTCGAAGGCGTGGGCGTATTCCTCGCCGCGTCCGGCGAGCCAGGTCATCAGGTCGGCGACGGTCGCGACGTCGGCGGGCGGCGCGATCTCTTCCTCCGCCTTGCCCACGCGCTCGCGCACCCACGCAAAATACAGAAGCTTCACGGTCAGTCCTCGATCAGATGCCGCAGCCCGGCACGGAAATAATCCCAGCCGGTATAGAGCGTGAGAATGGCGGAGATCCACAGCAGCACCAGCCCGATGCTGGTGGCGATCGGCAAGATATCGCCGCCGGTCTTCCAGCGCCACTCCAGGACGGAGGACGGCAGCACAAGGTCGACGGCCTCGCCGCCGAGCAGGAAGCCGATGGCGACGAGCTGCATCGCCGTCTTCCATTTGGCGAGCTGCGTCACCGGCACGCTGACGCGCAATTCGGCGAGATATTCGCGCAGGCCCGAGACCAGGATTTCGCGGCACAGAATGATGATGGCGGCGAACAGCGACCAGCCCTTGATGGTTTCATCGGCGGCCAGCATCAGCAGGCAGGCCGAGACCAGGAGCTTGTCGGCGATCGGATCCAGCATGCGGCCGAGCTTGGATTGCTGGCCCCAGGAGCGCGCAAGATAGCCGTCGAAGAAATCGGTGATGCCGGCGGCGATGAAGATGAGCAGGGCCGCGAGCCGCAGCCACAGCCCGCCCTGCAGGATGGACTGCCAATACATGCAGGCCACGACCAGAGGCACCGCGGCGATGCGTCCGTAGGTCAGCAGATTCGGCAGCGACAGCGTGTGCGCCGAGACCCGGCCGGAGGTGACTGAATTCATGGAGGCACCGAACACCCGCGCTGCGGCGGCGTCAACCAGCCCCCGGCGCATGCTTGCCATTTGTCCCGGGCCTTTTCGCCGCGGCGATGCCGGTCAGCCCGCCCGTTCATGAAAATAGTCATAGATGCGGCGCGCGGTGTCGGCATTGATGCCGGGAACCTTGGCAAGATCGGTGAGCGAGGCCTGTTCGATCGCTTTCAGGGTCCCGAAATGGTGCAGCAAGGCGCGCTTGCGGGTGGGGCCGATACCGGCAATTTCCTGCAGCCCGGATTCGCGAATGTCCTTTTTCCGGCGCTGGCGGTGCGATCCCACCGCGAAGCGATGCGCCTCGTCGCGCAGGCGTTCGATGAAATAGAGCAGCGGATCGCGCGGCGGCAGCCGGAACGGCTCGCGGCCGGGAATGAAGAATGTCTCGCGCCCGGCGTCCCGGGCGAGCCCCTTGGCGATGCCCACCAGCGGAACATCGGTGATGCCGAGCCCGGCCAGAATGTCGCGCGCGGCGTTGAGCTGGCCGAGCCCGCCATCGATCAGCACCAGATCGGGCCATGGCGAGTCGTCGCCGGCGATGGCGGTATGTGCGGCCTCCGCGATGGTGCGGATGGCATCCGTGATCGCGTGGCCGGTGCCGGGCGCGGCGCGCGGATTTTCGCCGATCAGCCGCTTGAACCGGCGTTCCATCACCTCCCGCATCATGCCGAAATCGTCGCCGGGCACGAGATCGGCGGCGCGGATGTTGAACTTGCGATACTGGTTTTTCTGAAACCCGTCCGGACCCGCGACGATCATGGCGCCGACCGCGTTGCTGCCCTGGATATGGCTGTTGTCGTAGACCTCGATGCGGCGCGGCGGCGCCGGCAGCCCGAACGTTTCCGCCAGCGCGGTCAGCAATTTCTGCTGCGAGGAGGTTTCCGCAAGCTTGCGCGCCAGCGCTTCGCGCGCATTGGCGAGCGCATGATCGGCCAGATCCTTGCGTTCGCCGCGTCTGGGCCAGCCGACCTCGACCTTGTGGCCGCTCTTGGTGGTGAAGGCGTCCGACAGCAGGTCGCGTTCGGCGACGTCTTCCGACACCAGAATGAGGCGCGGACAGGGCTTGTCGTCGTAGAACTGCGTCAGGAACGCGCCGAGCACCTCGGCGGGCGAGAGCGTGCGGTCGGCTTTCGGATAATAGGCGCGGTTGCCCCAGTTCTGGCCGGTGCGGAAGAAGAACACCTGCACGCAATTGAATCCGCCGGCCTGATGAATGGCGAACACATCGGCTTCCTCGACGCCGCGCGGATTGACCCCCTGCTGCGACTGGATCGCGGAGAACGCGGCCAGCCGGTCGCGATAGACGGCGGCGCGTTCGAAATCGAGCGCCTCCGCCGCCTTCTCCATCTCCGCGGCCAGTTCTTCCTTCACCACGCGGCTTTTTCCGGACAGGAATTCCCGCGCTTCGCGCACCAGCTCGGCATAATCCTCCGCGCCGATTTCGCCGGTGCATGGCGCCGAGCATCGCTTGATCTGGTGCAGGAGGCAGGGACGCGTGCGGCTCTCGAACACCGCGTCCGAGCAGGAGCGGATAAGGAAGGCGCGCTGCAACGCCGTGATGGTGCGGTTCACCGCCCCGACCGACGCGAAAGGTCCGAAATAATCGCCCGGCCGCGTGCGCGCGCCGCGATGCTTGATGATCTGTGGCGAGGGATGGTCCGAGGTGATGAGGATATAGGGAAACGACTTGTCGTCGCGCAGCAGCACATTGAAGCGGGGCCGCAGCCGCTTGATCAGGTTGGCTTCCAGCAGCAGCGCTTCGGTTTCGGTGCGGGTGGAGACGAACTCCATCGTCGCGGTGGCCGCGATCATGCGCGTGATGCGGCTGTCATGTCCGGCCGCCCGGGTATAGGCGGTGATGCGTTTGCGGATGCTCTTGGCCTTGCCGACATAAAGCACGTCGCCGCCGGCATCGATCATGCGGTACACGCCCGGGCCTCCCGGCGCATGGCGGGCGTGTTCGAGAATGGCGTTGCGGCCGGCCGCGAGCGAACCGGCCTTCACCTCGGCGAGGTCGATGTCGGGGCTGGAGCCGGCATCCTCGGTTGCCGGCAGGTTCGAGTCGTCCTCGTCCTCCGGCAGCTCGATTTCGGGCTCGATGTCTGTCTTGCGGCCATTCATGGGATGGCCGCTAAAGTGTCGATGCGCCCGGCATGGCGCAAGTCCGCATTCGCCTCGGCCCGGGAAATGCCGACGCTGCTGCGCGCGCGGCCGGCCGCGTTCGGCGAGGTCCCCGTATAGTCAACGTATTCTTAAGTATTGCGCCAAGAGTAAACGGACCATTAGCGATAGGTTACGGAATTCTGACCAATTCATAAACGTTTAACTTAAATATTGCGATAAATCCTATGCATGAAAAAGCCGGTTTCCGGCCGTCTGCGCGGCGCACCAGCGCTGCTTTTGGACGGCAGAGAACCCGCTGCGAGAGGTCTGGACACGCCAGATCCCGCCGGTGCGCGAGGAGTGAGTGGTATGAAAAAGACGATGACGTGGGCCAGCCTCGCAATGGCCCTGTTGACCGGCAGCGCGATGGCGGCCGATCTCAACCGCGGTTACTACAAGGCGCCGGCCTATGCGCCGCCGCCGGCCTATAGCTGGATGGGGCCGTATATCGGCGCCAATCTCGGCTTCCAGTGGGGCGAGATCACCGGCAATCCGACCGAGCCCACGGGCATCGCGGGCGGCCTGCAGGCCGGCTACAATTGGCAATCGGGCCAGTTCGTGTATGGCGCGGAAGCCGACATCCAGGCGTCGAGCGCGGACGACACCTTCGCGCCGTGGAAATTCTCCAATCCCTGGTTCGGAACCCTGCGCGCACGCGGCGGCGTCGCCATGAACAACGTGCTGCTTTATGTCACCGGCGGCTTCGCCTATGGCCGGGTCGAAGGCGAACTCGCCGGCCTGTCGGAAAGCAAGACGCAGTACGGCTACACCCTGGGCGCCGGCATGGAAGTCGGCTTCACGCCCAACTGGTCGGCCAAGGTGGAATATCTCTGGCTCGATTTTGCCGATCGCGCCTATTCCGTCACCGGCACGTCAAACGGCCTCGAAGCCAGCCTGCTGCGCTTCGGTGTCAACTATCGCTTCTGAGTTCTGCGCCACACGTGAAACTCGGAAAGCCCCGGACCGCAAGGTCCGGGGCTTCTGCTTTTCGGACTATGGCTCGACCTTGGTGGCGGCGAAGGACGGCACCTGCGCCGCGAAACGGTCGTGCCATTGCACCAGCCGCGGATAGGTGTCGCGCCAGCGGCCCTGAAAGCGCAAATCCTGATAGCCCAGCGCGCAGGCCAGCGTGATCTGTCCGACATCGGGCAGCGGATCGAGCTGCGGCGGATTTTTCTCCAGCACGTCAAACGCGCGCTTCACCTTCTCGGCCTGGTAGTCCAGCCACGATTGCAGACGATGCTCTTCCGGGCGGAAGCGCGCTTCATAGACACGCAGGATCGATGCATCGAGCACGCCGTCGCAGAGCGCCTGCAGGCGCAAGGCCGCGAAGCGTGCATTGGCCTCACGCGGAATGATCTGTGCGCCGCCGGCAAGATGATCGAGATATTCCAGGATCACGCGAGAATCGAACAGCGTCGTGCCGTCGTCGAGAACCAGCGTGGGAATTTTGCCGAGCGGATTTTGCGTCCGCAGCGGGCCGTCGGCCTTGTTGGTGTCGGTCGCTTCGATCTTGATCCGGTCCGACAGACCGAGAAGGGCGGCCGCGATCTTGACCTTGCGGCCGAACGGCGAGGGTGGGGCGCTGAGAAGAATCATCATGTCATTGTCTCGTGATTTCCATTTCAAAAAAGAGAAGGCGCGGCTGCTTGCGCTGCCGCGCCCGCTTTGCTCCCAGAACGTAGTCCCGCCGCGCCGGATTTATCCGGTGATGACGAGATTCACCGCCTTCGGACCCTTGCCCTTTTTATCGGGTTCGACGTCGAACGTGATGCGTTGTCCCTCCGTCAGTGACTTCAATCCGGCCTGCTCGACCGCGGTGATGTGCACGAACACGTCGCGCCCACCATCGTCCGGCTTGATAAAGCCGTAGCCTCGCTCACCGTTGAAAAACTTGACGGTTCCTGCTTGAGCCATCGAGGAACTCCCCTTCCCACAATTGCTAAGCCACCGGCCCCCACGGCGCGATGGCTCGGCCTAACATTCACAATCGGGGAAAGCGTCAGCCTTTCACAGCCTCGGTCACTCCGCCGGCCCCCCTAAGGAGGCGGAACGTCAAAGCCAGCACAACAAGTCAACACCAATGCCGCGTCTGTGGAAAGGGCTGCGAGGGTGGCGTCAGCGACTTTGTGAGGTCAGCGGCTCGACGATGGTCTGACCCTGGCCGCCCGGCGCGAAAATCTTTGCCAGGGCCGGCAGCAAAATTTTCATCTCGCGTTCCAGCGTCCAGGGCGGGTTCACCGCGATCAGACCGGTGCCGCGCAGCCGCGCGGTGTCTGTGGGCGCTGCAACAATTAGTTCCATCCGCAAGGTCTTTTCCATTCCGTGCTGCAGCAATTTCCTCATGAAGCCGGCGACGTCCTTCGGATCCTTGATCGGGTACCAGGCGAGAAAGATGCCGGTCGGCCATTTGCGCCAGGCCGCACCGAGCGCGGCGGCTAGCCGCGCATATTCGTTGCGTTCCTCGAACGGCGGATCGATCAGCACCAGGCCGCGGCGTTCCCGGGGCGGGATATAGGCGGTGAGCGCGGTCCAGCCGTCGATCTCGATCACCTTGACGCGGCTGTCGGTCCGCACAGCGCGGTTGAGCGCGGCGATGGCGGAGGGCTCGAGTTCGCACGCAATCAGCCGGTCGTCCCGGCGCAGCCAGTGGCGCAGCAGCGACGGCGAGCCGGGATAGGTTTTGAGCTTGCCGCTGATGTTGAAACTCCGCACGGCGTCGAGATAGGGCGCGATCAGTTCGCGCGCGCGCGGATCGATGTCGCTGTCCAGCAGGCGCCCGATGCCGTCGCGCCATTCGCCGCCGCGCTTGGCTTCCGTGCCGTCGAGATCGTAAAGGCCGCCGCCGGCATGGGTGTCGATCAGGCGGATCGGCGTGTCCTTCTGCTGCAGATAAAGAACGATGCGCGCCAGCGCGGCGTGCTTGACCACATCGGCAAAATTTCCGGCGTGAAAACTGTGTCGGTAATTCATGGCGCCATGGACGGTGTTGTCGAAGCGTTAACCCTGGGCGGGCGGGATTGCGGGCGAATCGCGAGGATTTATCGCTAAAATTGCAGCCGCGCATTTAGCACGAAAGTCATGCCGGGCCGGCACTATCGTCGGCACAGGCGCTCATGTCGTGGCGTCGGCGATCCCCGAATTTCCGCCACATCGGCGGGCAACAGCGTGACCGGACATGTTGCGAGGCGCAATTGCGGGCCTTCTGATCTACGGCTACGGCCATCCGGCATGCGATGTCTTTCGCCCGGCGGCCCTGGACGCACCGTTGCAGGGCTTTCACCGCGACATCAATACGGTGGCCTTTGAGGGCTATCGCGCGCTCACCCGATTCGACGATGATCGCGCCGTCAGCGCCGTGAAGGGTTACGTCCAGCATCTGGACACGCAAATGCGCGGCGCCGAATAGCGCCGCGCGATCGCGGTCAGCCGCCGCGCACCGGCGGCATCACCAGCTTGTCGCGCCGGCACGACCGGCGATCGATTTCCGCGCAATCGCGAAAACGGAAATCCTTGGTCATGCAGATGCGGACCTCGGTCAGCCGCCGGGTGTCGCAGGTCACCGCGATCGCGGTGCGTGACAGGCCGGGATTGGCCGCGACAAAAGCCTGCTCGACCTCGTCGGCGGTGACGGTCAGATAGGATGTCACGTCCTGGAATTGCGGCGGGATCACCGTCAATTCGCGCGCCTTGCGCACACTGTCGAAATAGCTCTGCTGGCTCAGGCCGGAACAGGTGCCGTGCTTGTCCCACTGATTAAACACCAGACGCGGGCTCGGCATGATGTCGAGCATGGACGAGACGATATTGCGGTTCAGCCGTGGTGCCGGAACCTGGCATTCGCGCGGGAAACCGGTCTCGTGCTGCGGCCACAGGCCGTGCACGACAAACGAATAGGGGCGGGCGGCGCATTGCTGCTGCGGCACGCGGTCGGGCGCGCGCTCGCGCGCCGATTCACAGAAGGACGGAGACCAGGACAAGGCCAGCACATAGAAATCGAACTGGCCGGGGTCGTTGCGGCCGACCGAGGAGCCTTGCGCAAAGGGCCGCTGCTCGGACGATCGCTGCGCGACCTGGTCCTGGGAAAAAGCCGAGATGGTGAGGATGACAAAGAAGGCCGCGGCAGCGGCCAGCCGGTAGACGGCGGAAATATAAGCAACGCGGATCATGGGACGCCCCTTCTACGCTCGTTGCACCATTGAATGTTTATCCCGCCAATTAGAACAAGGCAAGAACAAAACAAAAATAAAACGGGATCAAACGATCAGGGCTGCGCCATACGGCAGACCGGGCTGTTGGCCCAGTTGCGGTCGAGGCCGACCACGCACCATTCCACACCCCAGGACAGGCCGATCTCGGCCAGATCCTCGCCGATGAAGTAATGCACCGGGCGCCAGACGCCGTCGGAGACCTGCACCCGGCCCGAGCAGAACCGGCGCGGAATGGTGTCGGAGGCCCAGGGCCGATTGGCGGTTTCGCGGATGCGGTCGAACGCCACGAGTTGCAGGCTCGAATTCCAGAACATGCGTTCCTTGCTCGCGAACCGGGACTGGATTTCGGCGAGCGCGAGCGAACTGTCACAGGCCGGCAGCCGGCCCGAATAGCGCGGACCGCTGAGCCAGAAATTCTGTTCGAACCAGCTGGCGGCGGTGGCCGGCGCGGCCTGCAGGCAAAAAGCGGCCAGCGCGGCCAAACCCCAAAGCGCGCGACGCGAACGGCGACCGGACATCGTATTCCCCTGTGCTGGCCGGACCGTGCCGCGAGCCGCGGGTCCGGTCAAGGCCGCCTTGCGAGATGCGCCGCACCTGTCGCAATCCGATCACGCCCGCTATGCACAGGTTTCTGGCCCGCCGGCGCAGCGCGGAATCGGCGCCGCTGGCGGATCGCGCGGCAAGCCGTAATCTCGGGACACGGGTGATTCGCAACGGCGCGCGGATCGGGCGGGGCAGAACGACATGGTGGCGCAAGCCATCAAGCTCACTCCACAGAACAGCGGGTTCGGCCTGCAGGCCGCAAGCCGGCTGGTGCTGGATGTCGTCGTGCCGTGGATCCAGGATCTCGGATTGCTGGTCGAAAGCATCGAGTCGGCGCGGCCGTCGGGCGCCGGCAACGACTGGCAGCCGGGTGCGGTGCTGCGCCTGCCGTATTCCCAGAAACTGTACCGCGGACATTCCGCCATCGGCGCGCCTGCGCTGGTGGCGCTGGCGGACACCGCGATGATGTGCGCCTGCGCGGCGGCATGGAACGGCTATCGCCCGATGCGCGCGATCGATCAGACTTTGCAATTCGTGCGACCGGCGACATGCGATGTGCTGGCCGAAGCGCGCATCGTGGGAACCGGTCCGACCACGATCTTTGCGCGCGCAACATTGATCAGCGTGGCCGACGATCAGCCGGTCGGCAGCGTGGCGGGCGCCTACGCGATCATCTGATTCACATTCGGAACGAATGTGCCGCGACCGGTGTTACCTCCGCGCCAACCTTCCAGGAGGACATCCAGATGAAGACGCTTGCCCTCGCAGCCATCGCGGCTGCGCTGTTCACCATGCCTGCCTCGGCGCAGACCGCCACCAGCGATACGTCAATCCGTCTCGCCCAGGCCGATGTCAATGTCCGCATTAGCGGCGATGGCGTGCGCGTCGGTCCGCGCCGGCATCACTATCGCTCGAAATATTACCGCCACCGTGCCGATTGCCGCACCGTGGTCGTGAAGGAACGCCGCGGCAACACCGTCATCACCAAGCGCATCAAGCGCTGCTGACCGACACGGCAGGCCGGGCCGCTTCCGCAGGGGAACCGCCCGGCCGGCGCCTTGCCGATCGAACTTTCTGTCGCCTTGCACGTTGTCTTGTGTTGACTGCAATCGCGGGGGCGCGGGGGCAAAACGGAGCCCGTCATGAAATCAAAAACGCATCCCACACCTGCATTCATTGTCCTCGCCCTCATGCTGGCCGGACCGGGCCTGGCGTTCGCCCAGACCGAGACGCCGCCGGCCGCGATTCAGCCGCCGGCCGCGCCCCAAAGCGAGATGTCGCCGGCCACGCCGGCCCTCGATCAGGCGCCTGCCGTCAATCCCTACGCGAATGTGGATCATCCCTATTTCAACAACGCCAATCCGTCGCTGGCCGGGCAGGTCGTCCCCTCGCCGCAGGATGCGGCTGCGCATAACCCCGCTGTCCTTGCGCGCGACAAGCTTCCCATCCTCGCGCATACATTCAACTTCACCGACGACCAGCGGAAGCTGATCAAGGACGCCTTGTCGTCGCAGCCCGCGACGACCGGGTCCGGCCCCTCATCCGCGGCCGAGTCCGGTGCCTCGCTCATTGCCGGCACCGAAATTTCAGGTTCGCTCGAACTCAGGCCCGTGCCCGATTCCATCGTCGCGCAGATGCCGTGGGTGAAGCCCTATAAGTACGCTGCAATCGGCGACCGGATTGTGATCGTGGATCCGCATCTGCCGGTCGTGGTGGCGGTGCTCAAATAATTGTGCGATGTCCGAACTCGCCGCCGCTTGTCGTGCCGCCGCGACCGCCGCTCTTCTGATGGCGGCGGGACTTTCTGCGCAGGCGCAATCCGCAAGCGGGGCCGGCAACGAGATCGCGCCGGGCATCCGGGGTATCGGGCTGACGCCGGAGCAGAAGCGGATCATCTACGACAACACGGCGGGCGAACGGCAGCAAAGGGTGCCGGATGAAAAGGCCCTGTCGGTCGGCGCGGCGGCTCCGGATTCGCTGATGCTGGAAGCGATGCCGGTGCATGTGAAGGACGAGATCGGCGTGCTGCGCGATTTCAAGTTCGCAACCGTGCAGGGCGGGCAATCGATCCTGATCGTCGATCCCGCCAACCGCAAGATCGTCGAGATCATCACGCGCGCCGACGCGAAAAAATAGCGTCGGCGGCGCCTCACCAGGATCGCTTGAATCCCGCGGTCAGGCTCTTGTTGTTCTGTCCGTCCGGCGTCTCGCTCACCGTGCCGGTGATGCTGATCCCGTCAAAAAGTTTCTGTTCGGCGCTCAGGGAGCGCAGCCATTCCCCGTCCGCGGTGGACATTTTCGTGCCGGCGCCGAGGCTGGTGCCGGTCCCGAGAAAATTCAGCTTCGCGATGCGGTCGGTGTCGAAGACATTGGCGGACTGGGTGCCGGACAGGGCGTCGGGCAGCGGTTGCGACCGGATATGCGTGACCGCGAAACCGCTCTCCATGGTCATCGACAGGTCTTCGCCGAGCGGAACGGATTTGCTCAGCCGGGTGCCGAGCTTGCTCTGGTCCTGCACGGGATCGAAACGTGCGTCGAGCGAGGCCTTGTCCCAGCCGATCGGAAGGTTCAGCGCCGGCGCCGTGGTTCTGGCCCAGGCCGCGCCGCTGGATTGATCGGCGGCCGCACCGGCGAGCAGGCGGTCCGGAGTCATCATCGGAGATCGCGGCGCGGCGAGTCCGAGATCGACGCCGATCTTGGTATCCCAGACGGTGGGCAGCGGCCTGTTGACGGTCACGGCGGCCGAGCCGTCGCGATTGTCCGTGCGGTTCCAGTTCACCGGCTCGCGGGTCGTGGGAACAATGGTGACATTCTTCCTTGCCGGGATGATGCCGAGGAGCGAGGCGGCGTCGATGTTGAGAACGCTCCAGTCGATCGTCGGATCGGGCGCTTCGGCCTCGGATGCCGGCTCCGGCGATTGCGACGGGCGCAGTCCCATATCACTGATCGTGGACTGGGGCGACTGCGCAGCGGACGGTATCGGCGCACTCACGATCGCTGCCAACGCACACGCAAACGCCAAACGTCCGTCAACCGGGAATGACATCTCGCATATTCTCCGCCGATCCATGGCTCGGCTGCGGTCCGTGGAAGCAACTGAGTGAACATCCTCGCGTGGCGTTTGTTGGGCGAAGCTCTTAATCAAAACTTACTGCCCATCGCGGCGAGCTTGCCGATGAAAATGCCGGCAGCACGGCGCTGCCGGCATTTTGCCGATCAGAACCGCGTGATTACCAGGTCAGGCTTTCGACTGAAGCACGGCTGAACGGCGCCGCCCGACGGGTCGGGATGATCGCACGCGCCTGAGCCTGGCGCGCCTCGCTGGAAATCGCGACGGGCGATTTGGTCTCGTGGAAGCGCATCGCTTCGACGCGGGAGGAATCGTACGCGGTTGCGGCATTCGCGGACAGCGCGCCGGCAAGGGCGAGCGACGCGACGATGAGCGTGGACTTGATGAGCGACATGATGTGATCCTCGTGTTCGAAAGATCGCTTCGCCATGAAGCGTCTCGCAAACAAGTTCGCTCTTGCGGTCGGATTTGTTTCGCGCCCGGCGTTCAATCGGCGGTGAGTGTTCGTCACGTCGCCGTCACGGGCGCATGACACCCCGCATCAGCCGACGGCGAGGCGGAAGCCCAGCAGCAGCACGACAACCACAATGGCTGCGCCGATCAGAAGGAACGAGGGGGACAGGATCGGACGGCTGGTCGCCATCGGCGCCGTCCCCTCGGTTCGTTGAAAGTCAGTCATTTCCAGTCTCACGCAACACAACACAATAAACGTTCCGGCAATGCGGAACGCATCCAGATCGGGTCATGTATACGAAAACCGGTGCGGGTTGGCCGTATTCAAGTACCGCCAACCCGGCTATGCACTTAACGATTAACTCCCGCGGACGGCGCCCGTGATCTCAGCCGGCTTCCGGCGGCATGGTCAGGGCGCCGGGTTTCCACTGCGCCAGGCTTTCGCCGATGATCTTCATCGACATCATCGCCGACTGGCTCAGGCCGGCATAACCGGTGAGCTCGCGCTGCACCCGCTCGCCCTCGCTGCGCAGCATGTCGCGCATCGTCTTCAGTTCGCTGATCACGCGCTCCACCTCGGCCACGGTCTGGCCCGAGACTCGCTCGATCAGGAGATTGACGTTCTCGACGGCGGGGTCGCCCGAGTCCTCGCGCGACCGGCGGCGGCCGGTCACGTCGCGGCGGATGAATTCACGAATCTGTCCTTCGAATTCCGGCGTCGAAGATTGCGCGATGTCGCCAAGCCTTTCGGGGGCCTGCCGCTCTGTGCCTTGCCGTTCGGGCCGGTCGGTTCGAAGTGCTGTCATGCTGGCGCTCCTTCCATGATGCGCCGCTTGCGAAGCGTGCGCTGTCCCCAGGGAGCGGAATTGCGCCATGCGATATTGTCGTGCGAGCGGCCCGAATACGGCGAATTTGGCGCGCGATACCGCCCGGACATCCGGAGTTAACGGACGTCTGATAGCGCGCGCAATTCGAACGCGGCCGGCTTGCGGTCATCCACACTTTTCTGTCACACCACGCCGTCGGCCCACCATCGCAAAAAAAACGGCGCGCCATTCGTGCGTCGCTTTCAATGCAGCGGCACGCCGGATCAGGCGGCGCGGGTGAGATCGATGTGCCGGCCCATCGCCTGTTCGGCGGCGTCGAAACTGTCGAACACCGCCTTCAGCGATACCAGCTTGCCGTCGCGGAATTTTGCGAACTTGGCGAGCCGCAGGCTGATCACGCGATCGGTGCTCATGTCGAGCGCGGACAGACGCAGCAACGCCGCGACGTTGTCGCCGTCGGTCAGAAAGCTGTCCTTCTCGCAGCGGCGCAGTTGCAGGGTGGAAAGCAGTTCGCGGAACATGGCGAGCACCGCGGCCTTGCCGCGCCGCTGGCCGAAGAACGGAAACAGGTCCACCGGCCCGAACACCGTCCATTCGATATCGTCGTCGAGAAAGGGCGCGATCCGCCCGGCGTCGCGCGCCGTCATGGCATCGCAGAAGGCGTGGACAAAGCCACGCGCGGCTTCTTCGGTCATAGCTGACTCCGGAAATGGACTTTCAGGCAGCCCTACGGCCCCGGCGTCTTTCCGATCCGGGATGTGCCACCGCACCGACAATTTGAATCAAATTACACCAGTCCGGCCTGTAGAACGAGCGAAATTGCTGCATAGCAACAATGTTATGTTGCATAGCAGCATAATCCTTGGGCGCTTCCCCGGACGACGGGTTTTTGGACGAAAGGAGGCTCTCAGGACCGCAACTGTTTCGATGATCCGGCGTTGGCGACAGGCGGGAGGAACGACAGGAGACCGCCATGTTTGTCGATCCGGCTGCCTTTGCCCTTGTCGGCCATCTGGTCATGACCGCCGCCGATGCGCCGCCGGCGCTCAATCTTGAACCGAGCTGCCGGGGCGCCGCCCAGATGGCGGTGCCGAAGGCGGACGGCCAGCTTCCCACCGCGGCCGAGATGCGCGACGTCTGTCTCGGCAAGGAGAGGGCCGCGCGCGACGACTTGTCCCGGCAATGGCAGGACTTCGACCGCGACCATCGCGCCAGCTGCGTGCGCTCGACCACGGCCGGCGGCATCCCCAGCTATGTCGAACTGCTGACCTGTCTGGAAATTGCGAAAGAGGCACGCAGGCTGCCCGACCCGCCGCTGCGCGGCACCACCGGCATGAGCGGCGGCAGCGCGCGGCGCTAGGCCCGGTTCATTTCACCTCGATCTTGCCGGTCATGCTGGGATGCAGGCCGCAGATGTAGTTGTAGCTGCCCTTGTCGGCGATGGTGATGGCGCCGCTCTGTCCCTTCTGCAGCACCGCCGTCTTGAACGGTTTGCCGGTGACGACGACCTGATGCGGCGCGCCGTCCTTGTTGATGAAAGTGATCGGCGCATTGGCGGCGGCGGAAATGCTCGCCGGTCCGAATTTGAAATTCTCGATGGTCACGCTGGTGCCCTGCGCCAGCACGCTGGCGGCGAACGCAACGCCGAGACCGGCGCCGAGCACGCCGGAGAGAATCGTGGATTTCAGCAATGTCATGACAGAACTCCCTGAGACCGAATGCACCAGTCTAGCAAGCGGGGCAGGGCGCGGCAGCCCGCGCGGCAAACCGTCCACGCCTGAAAACAGAAATGCCGGCAGGCCGCGCCTGCCGGCATTGTCTGGACCGGCCTAGTTCGAGGTGACGCCCTCGAGCGCTTCACGGCTGAACGGCGCCTTGTCCTTCACGATCACGACCGAGCCATGAGCCGAGCGGGCGTCCTGGCTGATCACCGGCTTTTTCACCGGAGCGACCGGTGCGGTGGTGTAGGTCTGGGCGTTGGCGGACACCGCAACAAGCGCGAAGGTCGCGGCGGTCAAGGCGGTCTTGAGAATCGACATGTGGTTTCTCCGTTTCTGATGATCCTCCCCGAACGAGGAGTGAGCCTGTTGGTCGCAGCCTTCCAGGAAAAGGTTCGAGGCTGCGATCAGGCCCGGCGCGCGACCGCCCGGTTCCTCTCTAAACGTTTGTTTATCAACGTGAATTTCCTGTAACTCATGACCGCGCCGCATTTGCCGGCCAGTCTTCTGCGCGAGGGCGGACACCCAACGCGTGAGGAGAACACCATGAGGACACTGGCTTTGATCGTCGCCGCAATCGGCGCGCTGGCGGCCGCCGCGCCGGCTTATGCTGCGGGCGGGAGCGCGGCCCGTCACACGCAGGCGCCGGCGGCGCAGTCGCAGCAGGCCGACGAGTTCAGCGCGCGGCATTATCGCGGCCACCGGCAGTGGCGCGGGCACCGGCACTGGCGGGGCCACCGCCACTGGCGCGGCCATCGCTATGGCTGGAACCGCTGCCGTACGGTCTGGCGGCCGCATGCGGGCTATGTGCGCGTCTGCCGCTGGTAAACAGCACGTTCAGCACGAGTGCAGAAATGGCTCCGGCAACGGGGCCATTTTTGCTAGAGTGCCGGTGAAATCGCTGAAATCCGCCAAAAACCGGCATTTTCGGGCTCAGAATGGCCCCGTGCGCGCCCCTCGTTTTTGACGCGATGGCACCCCATATATGGTGCATATTCAGACCGAGATCGGGCCGCTTGCGGGCGGCCCTTGTTGTTTAACCGACGGCGCGTGTGTGAGCTTGCGCGGGTGTGAAGGAGAAAAAAATGTCGCAGCAATCCCAGGTCCTCAACCGCGCTCCGGCGCCGGTGCGTACCAAGGCGTTCGACTATGGCGCGCCGGCCGAACTGTTTCCGAGCCGCAGCCGCAGGACGCGCGGGCCGGTCGCCTACAAGCGCTTCAACAGCGCGGCGGAAGCCTTGCGCTACGCGATCGAGGTGCTGCCGGCGAGCGGACTTCTGGGCGCGACGCTCGAAGTGAACGAGGTGCGCTACGGCCATCTCGAGATCCGCTCGCTCTACGACGACGGCGGCTATCCGCTGGAGCGCGTCGCCGCCGCGAACTGAGCCCAAGCGCGGCCAGCCGGCCGCGCGTCCACGAGAGCAGACCGGTCAGGGTTTCTTGCTGGTCTGCTGCGCCGCCTTGTAGGCCGAGACCTGCTTGACCTTGTTCTTGTCGGCTTTCGGCTTCTTCTTTTCCTTGCTCGGGCGGTCCTGACTTTTTCCCATGACGTCCTCCTGCTGTTGCGTCGCGCCGTGATACGGCGCGCGGCGGATTATCGCTGATTCACCGGCCGGGGAGAAGCCGCCGGCGCATTCCCCCGCATCCTAGCGAGTGCCGTCACACTCCGATAAGCTTTTGGCGACAGGATTTCCGCCCGTCGCGAACCGGAGACCAGACGTCATGGCCATGCCCATTCTGCCGCTGTTGCTGCTGCCGCTTGCGATGGCGGTGTCCGACACGCTGCCGGCCTTCAATGTCGAGCCGAGCTGCCGCGGCGGGCTGACCAATCCCGGCGACAATCTGCGCTACCAGCAATGCCTGAACGAGGAGAATGCGGCGAAGGCGACGCTCGCCGCCGGCTGGGCAAAGTATCCGGCGCCCGACCGCGCCAACTGCGCCACGCTCGCGGGCATGGGCACGCCGAGCTATGTCGAGCTGCTGACCTGCCTGCAGATGGACGCCGAGCTGCGCAAGCTGAAATACAAGCCGAAGTAATTCTCCGTTCACCCGTTTCGTCATGGCCGGGTTTGTCCCGGCCATCCACGTCTTTCTTGCCGATCTGTTGCGAAGACGTGGATGCCCGCGCCAAGCGCGGGCATGACGTCGAGAACGGTCCGACCGCTTGCGGGAATTCCGCGCGTCCTCCGGTTTTCATATAAAGTCGCACCGGAAGAAAAACCGCCCGCGAGGTCCGTCATGCTCCGCATCGTCTGCATTGCGCTCGCTCTGATGACCGCGCCCGCCGCCGCGCAAACCCCGAAAGGCTCTCCCGTGTCCGCTGACGTGCTCAAGGATCTCGCCCCCACCGGAAAACTCCGCGCCGCCATCAATTACGGCAACGGCGTGCTGGCGCAGCGCGGCGCGGACGAACAGGACGCCAGGGGCGTGTCGGCGGATCTGGCGCGCGAACTGGCGAAACGTCTCGGCGTTCCGGTCAGCTTCATCGGCTTCGACGCCGCCGGAAAAGTATTCGAGGCGCTGAAGGCCGGGCCGAATGACGCGAAAGCCTGGGACGTCGCCTTTCTCGCGATCGAGCCGGTGCGCGCCGCCGAGATCGCGTTCTCGCCACCCTATGTGCTGATCGAGGGCACCTACATGGTGCGCAAGGATTCGCCGCTGAAGAGCGTCGGCGATGTCGACCGACCCGGCATCCGCATCGCGGTCGGGCCGAACTCGGCCTACGACCTCTATCTCACCCGCACGCTGAAACACGCGCAGCTGGTGCGCGCTGCGGCGGGCGGCGGCGCGGCGATGGTCGAGCTGTTCCTGAAGGACAGGCTCGACGCCGCCGCCGGCGTGCGCCAGCCGCTGGAGGCGTATGCGAAAACCGATCCGTCGGTGCGGGTGATGAGCGACCGCTTCATGGATATCCGCCAGGCCATGGGCACGCCGCAGGGCAGGGCGGCCGGCGCAGCGTATCTGAAAGGTTTTGTCGAGGAGATGAAGGCGTCGGGCTTTGTCGCCGAGGGGCTGAAGCGCAGCAACCAGCAGGCCACGGTCGCGGGCGCGGAGTAATCTTCCCTCTCCGAGCCCGTAGGGTGGGTTAGGCGCCGCAGCGCCATAACCCACCATCGGGACCCGCAGCGAATTCAGGCGGTGGGTTACGCGCCGGAGCCTGCGCCCGGACGGCGCGAAGCGCCGATCCGGGTGGCGCTAACCCACCCTGCGCGCTGTTACCCCCTTGAGGGGGAGGGCGAAGCAAGTGCAACGACCGCCTCAGGTCTTCGGCGTCTCGAGCAATCGCGCGCAGGCCTCCGCCACGCCTTCGCCCGGCTCCTTGGCGCCGGGCATCGTGGCCCAGCCGCCCTTGGCGACGAACCTGCCCTGATCCCACGATTGCATCTTGGTCATTTCCGCGAGATTGGCGGTGGCATTGGCGGTCTGCCGGAAGCGGTCGGCGCAGATCGGCGCCAGCACCTTGATCACGGCGGCGTCGACGCTGCGCATGGTCTGCAGCTCGGCATTGCCCCTTGTGGTCCAGCCGCCCCAGGTGAAGCCCACAATGGCGAGCGCGATCGCGCCGCCGGCCGCGCCCCAGAGCGTGGGGATGGTCTCGGGTGGAAGCTTGAACATGATTTTCGTCCTGCGATGAGAGGGACAGGCTGCCGTGAACGCGGTTCAGGCAAGCTGCAGTCACGCCCGCGAGGGACTCGCGGACGCGCCGGGCCGGATTGTCGGTTGGTGCGGTCAGGCTAGCACGTCGGCGGGCGCGGCGGCGGGTTTGTTTGACGCAAGGAAGGCGGCGATGCGGCCAAGTCTGCTCGGTCGTGGGGGCCGCTCTTATGCGAGTCGGTCCGGCGCGCGCTTTGGTGTTTCTCGCGACGGAGAGGCGGGGCGTTCACGGGTGGGTGACGTGGGAGCCGCCTCAATGATCAGGGCGGCCAGAAAATTCATGATCGCTGCTCAAACGCTTGAAAATATATGAATCGGCCGCCTTTTGGCTCCGAAACCTTGCGACCTCATCGTAGTTCGGAGAGTGGCCGGCTGTGTCGGGAGACCAAAGAACGACAAACGTATTGCCGCGACGCTCGATAATTCCTGTCAATTCGTCGCTCTCATAGGGCGACATGTGTCGTGCGCCGCAATGAGGGCAGTCGTCATCGCACATGCAGGACCATTCATCGGTCCAGCAAGTGTCGCAGTGGTAGCACTTATAGTAATTTAGAAACCACGCCATTTGCTCCTCCATTGGCGGGAGCCGTTGGTCAGGCACATCAATATTGCAGCATTTCAGTCCTGAGATCGCAAGCGGTAGGTGCCGCGACCCACAAAATCCAGATAACCCTTGTCGCGCAAAAACTGAAGTTGTTGCCGGATTTTCGGTTT
This sequence comes from Pseudorhodoplanes sp., assembly GCA_022843165.1. GTDB lineage: Bacteria > Pseudomonadota > Alphaproteobacteria > Rhizobiales > Xanthobacteraceae > Pseudorhodoplanes. The sequence goes on along the minus strand of JALHOD010000001.1, from coordinate 1,887 downwards.
AACATTCTGGTTGCGTGGATAAATGCCGCTTAGCTTTGCTTCGTAGGCATAAACATCATCAAGCTGAAATTCCTGCTTGCCGATGGCTTCCACACATTTCATCACTTCAATAATCCAGCCGCGCGCCTCTAAGTTTTCTTGACGAAGGAAGAGGGTTCTTTTCCATTCAGCTAACACCAATTCCTTTGGCCGAAGTATGCCGCCTCGAACAATATGAATCTTGCCTGAGGCCGGAACTTGATTGAGTAAAATATTTGATCCAACCCAATTTGCACGTCGTGCAGTTGGCGCAAGTGGCTTTCGTTCTTCTATAATGTCGCGGACAAAGAAATGCTTTGGAACGACAAGCAGATTTACGACGCTTAGATTATTCAAGTCGTAGTTGAGAACGACAAGACTCGGGTTGTTGCTGGCCGCCAGACGCTCACACTTGGTTTTGAATGCTCCGTCAGCGATCCGATTGCTAAGTTTTCCCTTCTTGCTTTTTAATTCATATTCTTCTTTGCAGGTATTACAGAAGAAGTCCGCGACCGGGCTGTTGTTCGGAAAGCGAACTATCTTTGGGTCTCCGCAATTCGGGCAATAGCCCCATGCGTGGAACCAGCGCTCGGTCAAATCACGCGCTTTTTGCGAGCCGTTTGTGTAGGCGGTTTGGGATTCTTCAAAGCCAAGTTTCATTGATTTTCTGGCATTCGAAAGCGGGGGCTTGCAATATCTTTCGGATAACTCACTCCGCCGCCATGATCCGCACGCGCTTCTCGATCTGCAGTTCATAGCCGGCCTGAAGGTTCATCCAGAGTTCGGGCGTGGTGTCGAAATATTTGGCCAGCCGCAGGGCCACCGGCGCGGTGATGGCCGAGCGGCCATGCACGATGTCGTTGACCCGCGCCGGGTTGATGTCGATGTCGCGCGCCAGCCGGTTCTGGCTGATGTTGTTCGGCTTCATGAATTCCTCCAGCAGGATTTCGCCGGGCGGAATGGGAGCAAGCGTTTTCCTGGTCATTGTCGTTGCCACGTTTAACGCGCCAGCGCCCGTGTCACCGCCTGCGGCTCCTTCTCCACGATCTTGAGCAGGATGCGGGCACTGCGCTCGGGCTGGCGGCGGCCCTGTTCCCAGTCGCGCACGGCCGACAGTGCGAAGCCGTAAGTCGCTGCGAAGCTTTCCTGCGAAAGTCCGAGCTGTCTGCGAATCTTCTTCACATTTACCGTGGCCGGCACATGCACACGATAGCTCTTCTTGTCGGCTGTGTCGTCGAGAAACGCGCGAGCGTCATCGAGGCCAGCCTTGATCTTGTCGAATGCGCGTTTGGTCATGTTCGTGTCCTGTAGTTTTCGAGCATTGCTGCGACAGATTTGCCGAGCGCGTTGCGCTCCGCCGCCGTCAAATCGGCCTTTTCGTTCTTGGCGAACGCGGCCAGCAGAAAGACCGGCACGTCATCGCCTCCGAACAGGTAGATCACCCGCGCGCCGCCGCGTTTGCCGCGTCCGCCGAAACCGACCCGGATATTGCGGACGCCGCCGGTACCGGGAATGACCACACCGCATTCAGGATCGGCGGCCATCTGGTCGACAATGGCGGCGCGTTCTTCGCGCGAGAACAGCCGTTCGGCGTCGCCGAGATAGGACGGCGTTTCGACGACGGTGTGCATGGAAACACTATATACGGCATTGCCGTAGTCGATGCAAGATGCGGCTTTGCAGCCCCAGCCGTCATGGCCGGGCTCGTCCCGGCCATCCACGTCTTGCTTGGGGAGGGTCCGTTAAAATGTGGATGCCCGGGTCAAGCCCCGGCATGACGGTGGAGAGGTGAGGGCGCGTCGAAAACGCCTTAACGTCCCCGCTTCTTGAACCCGCCCCGTTGCCCCGGCTTGCCGGCGCTTGAGCGCG